>JAGTQC010000001.1 GCA_018396535.1 Candidatus Bathyarchaeota archaeon
TATCATAGATTTATCATCGACTTTAAGTTTCACTTCGATTTCGATAGGAAAATCAGCGTAGCCCCTACCCTTAACATATATGTAGCATACCTTAGTATTACCAAGAAAAGGTATATAATCGCTAGGTCCTATTCTAACCCTACCTTCAGATTCAAGCCTATCCCCGTATGGCAGTATACTAGTTACCGCCTTAGTCTTACTTACACGTTTATCATATAGTCTATTCTCCGCAAGCATGTTCATAAAATCAGTGTTACCACCTATATTCAACTGATATGTCTCCTCCACTCTTACACCCCTCATATGGAGTAGATGAATGATTAAACGATGGAGTATAGTTGCCCCTACCTGGCCCTTGACATCGTCGCCTAGAAGCGGTATACCAGCTAGACTGAATTTCTCATTCCATATAGGATCACTAGCTATGAATACAGGTATAGCGTTCACAAAAGCTACACCAGCTTTAACGCATGCCTCTGCATAGAATAGGGATGCACACCTACTTCCGACTGGGAGAAGGTTAATCAATACCTCGGTATTAGTATCTTCCAGGATTCCTACTATGTCATCTAAAGATGGGTCACGCCCGCTAGTATATACATCGAAAATGTCGCGCATATGTTCAGCTACTCCATCAAGTATAGGCCCTCTACAAACCTTTACGGAAAGCTTAGGTACATCTACGAATCTAGGTGTAACATTAGGTTTCTCGAATATAGCTTCACTAAGATCTAACCCAATCTTACGCTTACTCACATCAAACGCTGATACAAATCTTATATCACTCACCTTATAGCCTCCGATAACCGGGAATATTATGCCTGGTATATGGGCTCCATAATCAATACGATTTCTATAATAGTATATGCTTTGCACTAAGAATGAAGCAGCATTACCCACTCCTGCTATACCTACCCTTATCTCACCCATAACCTAGCTCACAGTATAGTTAGTGATATTTAATTTCATATAAATATTTAATTGTAGTTAAATATCGATTATTAGCTAGTCTAGTGATTCACCGGAGAAGTGATGAAAGAGGTTAAGGTATCTATCATAGGCGCTGGTAGCTTAACCTTTACTCCATCATTAGTTAAGGCTTTAGCTAGTAGTAAGCTAGCTGATGAGTGTAAGCTAACCATAGCTTTAGTTGATATAAACAAGGATATATTAGATATCATGTTCAACGTTTCATCGAAGATTATCGAAGCTATGGGGAAAACCTCGAATATACGTGTAGAGGAGTATACGGATAGAAGGGGGGCTTTAGAGGGGGCTGATTTCGCTATAGTTACGATAGGTGTAGGTGGCGTTGAAGCTACTCATCTAGATGTAGAAATACCTAGGAGGTACGGTGTTGAACAGATGATAGGAGATACAGTTGGACCTGGAGGAATTATGAGGGGAATAAGACATGTACCAGTATTGATCGATATAGCTAACGATCTATCTGATCTATCTCCTAGTGCATATCTATTCAATTATTCAAATCCATTAACAGTTCTTACGAGAGCTGTTGCTAGAGAGTGTAAAGTGAGGGTTTATGGACTTTGTACAGGTATATTTGGTGTAGTGAACAGTATTGCACGCATATTTCGCGTAGAGCCTAAAGATATTAGGCTATATGTAGGTGGTATAAACCACTTCTATTGGATCCTAGATTTCACGGTTAAAGGTGAAGCAGGTTATCCTAAACTGGAGGAGATACTAAAGACGAATCCTGGTTTAGCTGAGGAGTATAAGCTGATATTCGATATATATAGGATTTATGGGCTGATAGCTGGGCCTGGTAGGCATGTAGCTGAATTTTTGCCTCATATATTCATGAAGCCTGAAGCTATAGCTAGATACGGCTTTAGAATGTTTCCAGATGGAACAATATACGATTATAAAGCTAGAAAACCGTATGAAGATCTTCTTAGATCTATCGCTTCAGGTATTAGGTCTATAGATGAGCTTATGAAGATTAGAGGGTTAGAGGAGGAGGGTATAGGAGTCGTTAAGATAATAGAGTCCATAGTTTTTGATGAACCTATATTTTATCCTGGTATAAATGTCGTTAACAATGGATGTGTAGGAGGACTACCATCATGGAGTATAGTAGAGGTTCCAGCATACATAGATTCAGCTGGTATTCATCCAGTATATGTAGGTACGTTACCTAAATCTATAATCGGATTAACCGTACCTAGGATTATTCAGTATGAATTAACTATAGATGCAGCGTTAACAGGTGATAAAAATCTAGCTGTACAAGCTATGGTTATAGATGGATACGTGGATGATATAGGGAAAGCAGAGAAAATACTTTCAGATCTTATAAAAGCTGAAGCACGATGGCTACCTGAATACTGGCTTAGATAGTAACAGCGGAAGCTTACACGTATATATCGACTTGGATATCCCTAGCTAGGTTAGCATACCTATTTCTCACAGTCACCTCTGTAACATTAGCAGCTTCAGCTATTTCCCTTTGAGTCTTCTTATATCCACTTATAATGGAAGCCATGTATAAAGCTGCTGCAGCTATACCTGTCGGGTTTTTTCCATTAGTTATCCTGAGGGATCTAGCAACCTCTACTATCCTATATGCTATAAGCTCAGCTGAAGCTGGAAGCTGTAGAGGTTTAGCTATATGTTTAACATAGCTGTGCGGTGGTATGGGTGTGACGGTTATGGTTAGATCCTTTATAAGTGAACGATAGCTTCTACCTATCTCCTTCTTATCCATCATAGATATCTTCGATAATTCATCTAAGGTCCTTGCATGCTTGCATAGGTGACATGCAAGGTATACGGCTGCCGCAGCCATACTCTTTATAGATCTACCCTTAACCTTATTATTCTCTAAAGCCTTACGATATACTACCGATGCTGTTTCTAGAACAGACTTAGGTAGGTTTAACGCAGAGACTATCTCCATTATCGTCCTAAGTGCTAGAGCTAGATTCCTATCCCTAGCGGTTGATAAGCGGCTACGATTCTGTAACCTCCTAAGATTCATGAACTGATTTATCTTACTTATAGGAAGACCACTCCTCGGTTTAATATCCACGATAGTCGATAATCCTTTATCATGTATAGCGTAGGTTATAGGTGCACCCACACGTGTCCGTCTCTCCCTCTGCTCATCATCGAATGCACGCCACTCAGGACCAGGATCCATAAGTTTATCATCGATAACAGAGCCACATACGCTACAAACTATCTCGGCTCTATCATAATCGTATATGAAGTTGCGTGAATTACAATGTGGGCATCTAATCTCTGAATTTTCATCTTTATCCGACATAAACTCTACCTACCCCCTAGATCTACGTGGAGCAGAATAATAGAGTACAACCCCACTTTCGAGCTGTGCCTGGGTAGATTCACACTTAACGAGAGCGAACGGAGAGAATGTAGGTCCAATTATATCCTTGACGACGCCTATCTTCTTAAGATTCCGATCGAATACGTAATCGCCAATCTTCGGTATATTTTCAAGTTTCACTACGATATTATGATTCCTAGATAGATGGAGGATAACACCTAGACGCTGCAAGGATGATACAGTATTTTAAGGATTCTAAACGTAAAGATAAACTTTCCTTAACTATTAGGGTAGACGGATTGATGGGTATACCTACATGTTGAATAATTCGATCCTATCTTATAGAGTAAAATCTGTTGGAGTAAACCTTATAATATCATATGAGAGGATGCTTAATTGAATTCTTGTTAGCTGATGCCCTAAAATTAGCTATAGAAACTCTAGAGATAGTCTGGTCTACGAAGACTAGTGTCAAATCGGCATTCTATAAAGCATCTGAGAAGCATGGCGTATCGGATATTAGAGCTTTACGTATGGCTTACAGGATAGCTTACGAATCTATCAAGAACTTAAACTTAGTAGATGCTATAGCCGAATTCATGCTGGGTAAAGAACGCTATAGTATGCTACCATCCATAGTTAAGAACATCCTTAGGGTAATAGTGTATGAGTTCAAGGTTAACCAAAATCCGTCTAGATATAGTTTAGCCGACTATACGTCGGCTTTTCGTTCAATATATAGCTGGAAGATCCTCCAACCTATAGAACCGTATCTGGGTCGGTTAACATCCTTAAGCTTTGATCAAGCAAAGTTTAGTGAGTTAGATAGAATAGCTTTAACGTATCGGCAGCCTAAGTGGATCGTAGAGTATTTGGAGAGAACCCTGGGTAGAAGTTTAGCTTTAGAAATTCTAGAAGGATTGCAGAGTGAACCAAAAATTTACATTAGGATAAATACATTTAAGATAGGTCTTAATGAATGTCTAAAGATGTTAGAGGATGAGGGGTTTAAGCTAAAGCCGGTTGATAAGATACCATATGTATACGTCCTAGAGGATTATGAGAAGCCTATACCATTATCTAAGGCTTATAGAGATGGATTAATACAGGTACAAGATCTTTCAAGCTGCTATTCTGTAGTCCTTCTCGATCCTAAACCGGGTGAACGTATACTCGATCTATGCGCAGCTCCTGGTATTAAGACAAGCTACCTGGTTCAGTTAGCCAGTGGAGAAGTAGATATAATATCTATAGATGTATCGATTAAGAGGATTCTTCTTATGAAAAGCTTGATGGAGAAATCTTCTATAGAGAATGCTGGTATAATCGTAGCTGATGGAAGGTATCTACCGTTAGCAAATATAGAGTTCGATGCAGTCTTACTCGATCCACCATGTTCAGGTACAGGTATACTGCACAGGGATCCATCCTTTAAATGGAGGTTAACCTATAAGGGTATCACCAAGTTTGCTAGCCTTCAGTATGAACTACTAGAATCTGCATCTAGATATGTGAAGAGTGGGGGGCGTATAGTATATTCTACGTGCAGCTTGACGTTAGAGGAGAATGAATTAGTAATAGAGAGGTTTCTTAGATTGAACCCGGAGTTCTATCTATCTAAACCTAAGCTTATGCTGGGATCTGATGGGCTTAGAGGTTTAAATTATGCTAGAAGGTTGTATCCTCATAGAGATTTATGTAATGGTTTCTTTGTAGCAGTTATAAGGAGGGTATAGCTATTGAGTATAGCTGAAGAGAAGGAGAGGATTAGGAGAACTATCTGGAGATTATTGGAGGAGAGGGGTATAGCTAGGTATCCTCTACCATGCTATGGTCGTATACCTAATTTTGAAGGAGCTGAACGGGCGGCGTGTAGGCTAACGTATACGGATGAGTGGAGGAGGAGCAGTACCATATTAGCTAATCCAGATTATGCTCAGAAGCCTGTGAGAGAGTACGCCTTGAAGCATGGTAAAACCATAGTTATGGCTACACCTAGGCTTAGAAGTGGCTTCATAATAATAGATCCATCAAGGGCTAGAGGAGTTGAAAACTACGCATCGACGATAAAAGGCGCTTTCAAACTAGGTTTAATAGTGGATAAACCTCCGAAGCCAGATCTCATAATAACAGGTTGTGTAGCAGTAGATAGAGAATTCAATAGATTAGGGAAGGGGGGTGGGTACGGGGATAGAGAGATAACACTAGCTAGATCTCTCTATGGATATATACCTGTAGCTACTACTATCCATGATCTACAGTTTGTGGAAAGGATACCTGTAGAAGAACACGATGTTAGTGTAGATATAGTAGCTACGCCGACGAGGTTAATGTATAGGGATGGATATATCGGAAAGGTCTAGAGATCCTTTATAAGTCAGTATGTTTGGGTTAGACTATACTCGTCATGAGTTTATGGGTTCAACCACTAGATCCAATAGGGTTTCTTCCCCTCTCATGCCTAGCCGCACTTACACCTATACTATCGCTTATAGTTATACTATGCATATTTAGAGCTCCAAGCTGGAGGGCTGTAATTCTATCATCGACTACATGTTTCGCTATCTCTCTCATAATATATAGAGCCCCTATATCCATAATTCTATCGAGTTACCTATACGGTTTATCCTTCGGTTTCTGGCCTATATCATGGATTGTAGTAAACGCTATATTTCTATACAATGTAGCTAGGGAGTGCGGATGTATAGATAGGCTTATAGAATGGATGAGAAATAGTCTACCGATAAATATGGGTCTTTATGCTATATTCATAGCATTTCTACTTGGAGGACTTATAGAAGGTGTTGATGGATACGGATTCCCTATAGCTATATCTACTACACTCTTAGTAAGCTTAGGGTTTAAACCTATAGAAGCTGTCTGTATATCACTTATAGCTAATACCGTAACCGTACCTTTCGCTAGTTTAGGTGTACCCGTAGAGACGTTGAGTACTGTATCGAATCTAGATTTAAAACCTATATGCATGTACTTATCACTATACCTTGCTCTAATATCCGTAGCGACGCCGATTCTGATAATTAACATCGCATCCAATCACGACGGGGATAGACGTATATATGAAGCTGGGTTGTTATCAGGGATAACGCTAGCTATATTCATATATATAGTAACGATATACATGGATCCGCGTCTTTCAGGTATACTAGCACCTATAGCATCTATACTAACAACTATACTCTATGTTAAAGTTAGATTCAGATGCAGGATTGGGTATGTAGGTTTGGATGGGTGGATGCCATGGATCATAGTATCTGTTGCTATGGGTTTCTCAAACTTTACAAGATTATATAGGCTATTCTCATTTAGTATCCCTGTACCGAGTATACATAGGTCTATCTATATACCGCTTTACGATAGCATAGTTTCTGCTGTATACGAGGTTCAACCTTTAGCTCATGGATCATTAATCTTTATTTCAGCTATAATCGTTGCCTGTATCTATAAGTTAAAGCCCTCAGATGTATTCAGGCTATACGTATATACTTGGAGGAGGATGATGCATGCTGTAGTAGCTATAATGGGTATTCTAGGTTTAGCCTTCCTCATGAATTATACAGGGCTATCTCTAACTTTAGGGTATACGTTATCCTATACAGGGTTATTCTACCCTCTTCTTTCAGGCTTTATAGGATGGATAGGTACGTTCGTAAGCGGATCTGAGACAGGATCTAACGCTCTATTTGGTAACTTACAGAGAATGGCTGCGGAAATATCCGGTATAACGCCATACATAACTACTAGCCTTAACGCAGCTGGAGGAGTACTGGGTAAGATGGTATCGTTACAGAGTATAGCTATAGGCTTATCTACTGTAGGATTGAAGGATGTTGAAGGCGTGATTATGCGTAAATTGATAGGCTATAGCCTAGTTCTAACTCTTATACTAGGTTTAACAACGTATATAATTATAGCCTTAGCTTAATCAAACCGAATATTTATAGGTTGACATAATGAGCCATATAAATGGTATGGGTATCCTCTCACTCTGTAGTATAATCGAAGCTAATGTAGGATATACGTTTCGATTTATAGGTATACCTACTATATGTAACGAATGCATGTATCGTAATGTATGCTTCGAGAAACTTAAACCAGGTAGATTGTATAGAGTGGTATCCGTAAGGAGTAATAGAAAGTTCCCATGCAAACTTCACGGTGAAGTAGTATTAGTAGAGCTAGAAGAAGTGCCTATAGAGACTGCAATACCTGCTAGACAAGCGATAAGAGATGCTATCATAACGTTTAGATTAGAGAAATGCTATGATAAAACGTGTCCTGCTTTCGATCTATGTCATGCAGAGGGATTAGAGGATAATGCTAAATACAGGGTCGTAGAAGTATACGGAGATAAGATTCCCTGTAGATTTTACGAATTTAAATCTAGAGTTGTACTAAAACCTATCTAGCTTGCAGATTCCCCCTCTCTACTCTCCGTCCTATACCTCTCTATGAATACGACCTCATCTATATTTCCAATATATCTTGCTACATCCATAGTAAACCCTCTCTTAGCTAGTTGAATACCTTCAGTAAGTCGTATATCACTCGGAAGCTCTACCTCGACCCTACGTTCAGTTACTCTGATGATAGTCTTACCCACATCTATACCTGGAAATCTACGCTTTAGAAGGGCTGCGATTTTCTCCTCAACAGTCTCCAACGCTTTCCTTAAGATGATCTTATATACTAGAGTCTTACCTGCAAGCGGATGGTTGAAATCTACCTGAACCCTCCCAGCTCCTACAGCTCTCACTATCCCTATACGTCCATCGACCTCCACCCTATCGCCGACTTTAGGTCTTGAATCTTTGGGAAACCTTCTCAAAGGTATCAAGCGAACCTTTGATGGATCCCTAGATCCAACACCCCTATCTGGAGGTACTTCTACAACTACGGGTTCATCCTGTTTAAGATTAGGTAATACTTCTTCAACACCTTTAAGAACCCAACCTTCCCCTACTATTATTAGTCTTGGCTCATAAACCTCACCTGCCCTATATATGCCTAGCTGCTTCGCCTCCTCCTCCATCGTGGTCTCTACAGGTTCACCAGTCTCCTTCACGGTAACGGTGTAATCGACTAGTATAAACGATCCCTTCTCGATAGGCATCGGTATACACCTCCTAACGTGTAGGAAGGGGATCTATCATTAACCCTATAAACTTTACCACTCTAGCTTATACTCGATCTAAGCCTCTCGCTTCTCTACATACAATCTTTTGAATAGAGATGAGACTATAGATGCGGCTATTTTAGGCTGTCTATCCCTAGTGAATATACCCTTCCTATTCAGTATAATCCTCATAGGATTCTGCGGTGCTCTGAAATCTGCGAAAACCCATATGTGAAGACCTACCACATAACTCCTAGTAGATAAACCTTCGATATACTTTCTGATAAATTCAGCTTGATATTCCTCAGACCACATTTGCGGCGGATCACTATGCACACCTATAAACGAATCCGCTCCAAACTCTGTTATAACTACCGGTTTACTCGGATATCTACTGTGAATCTCATCTAGCTCAGCTAGCATGGTATTGACCCCCATATCTATATCACCCCAATGAGAATACCATCCACGATAGAAGTTCAGTGATACGACGTCCACATGATCTAAAGCTAGATCTCTAATAGTTCTGTGAGATGCGAAAGTGACGGGTCTGGATGGATCTATCTCTTTGAAATATCTAGATAATTTGCCTATAAAATCAGCGACTTCAGGTATATCGCTTGGAGGCTCGTTCATGATACTATACATCACTACTGACGGCCTATTTTTATGCTCTCTAATCATCTCGGATACAAATTTCTTAACTTTAGCTAGATACTCATCACTACTGAATAACTTCACTACATCATTCCTACTAAGTATACGGTCGATAGCAGAGTAGCAGAGAGGGGGCTCCAATATGACTAGGAAGCCGAATTCATCAGCCATATCGAGGTGATCACTAGAATATGGGTAATGCGAAGTTCTGAAGGAGTTTGCACCCATCCTCTTCATAAGATAGAAATCTCTCACTAGAACAGGCCCAGGTAGATTTTTACCGAATACTGGGAAATCCTCATGTCTGCCAAAGCCTTTTAGAAATATAGGTTTATCATTGATGTATATCCTACCATCTTTAACATAGATACTTCTGAAACCTATACGTTCGTATACTGAATCTTCGATACCTCTACTAGAATGTATTTCCACTATTAGCGTATATAGGTTAGGTTCATCTGGACTCCAAAGCTTGATGTTACTGAGGCTTTTCTCGTAGATAAATCTACCGCTACCTAAACCAGCTACCTTATCCTCACATACTATCGTAGATAGATCCTTGCTAGCTAATATGATTTTTAGATCTATGGATCTATCTGAGACGATATCTATCGAAGCTTTTAAATACCCATCGCTATCAGCGGATACTGTTATATCATCGATATAACATCTATTAGTAAACTCCAGGTATACAGGTCTATGTATACCTCCATAATGGAAGAAATCAAAAGCGGATACATTAAGACTCAGAGATGGGGGTAGATTTTGAATCGACGGTGAATTATCAATCCTAACGACTACCCTATTAAAGCCCTCCAGCTTTAGTTCACCTACCATATACTTAAACATAGTAAAGGATCCTTCATGCTCGCCTAATAGGGATCCATTCATCCAAACTTTGGTTCTATAACCAGCTCCCTCGAATATTATCCAAGGTATCTTCCCATCAAACTCTCTACCTATGTAGAAATCCTTCTGATACCATGCTAAACCAGTAAACTGATCCCAATCTGGATTCTGCTCATTCCAAGATGATGGGACATATATTAGATCAGGAGAATCGAATCCATTAAACCACCCGCTTTCATCACCTATACGATCTTTATCTATCCTAAACTTCCAAAACCCGTTTAGGGGGATTCTTGGTCTAAACCAGGATTTCACCCCTATACACCGAGGCTTCTTAATGATTATTCATCCCTTAAATCTTTCTCATAGATGTGGAATCCGCTATTTCAGTAGCATCGAATAGTTGCTGGTATAATCTTATCGTATTATATCGAAGGATGTATACTCCCCTCTGTACGGCTCCCAATAGATCTCTATTCGAGATACTATAGCTCCAGGTGGCCCTCTCCTACACCATTCCACCATCATCTTAACCTTATCTTCTTCACCTTCTATGATAGCTTCGACTCTACCATCAGGTAGGTTTCTAATCCATCCCTTAACGCCGAGTTTTAAAGCCTCCCTCCTAGCATTAGCTCTGAAGAAGACTCCTTGAACCCTACCAGATACGAATACATGTGCTCTAACATATCTAGACATAGTCTATACCACTCTATGTGTAGAGTTTTAGGATCATATCTTTAAGGCTTACTAGGGTTTTAGCGGCTTTAGAATCTGGCGCATAATCTAGTAGTGGTACGCCAATCTTCTCGGATTCAGGGATAGATCTATCGAAGGGTATGACTGCCATAAACTTTGATCCTAGATGATGCTCTAGGTAGTAGGTATCGGAATCCTCAGTAGCCTTATTCAAGATATGATATACCTTCTTCAACCCTAGATCCGAGGCTAGTTTAGCTATCATTCTACATGTATCTATAGATTGAAGTGTAGGTTCAGCTATCGAAAGTAGTATATCGACAGCTTCTATAGTACCGCGACCCAGGGGCTCTAAGCCTGCCTCTAGATCGATTACTACTACTTCATCCCTAGATAGAAGTATATATGATAGGAGAGCTCTGAGTAGAGCATTAGCAGGGCACATGCATCCTGATCCACCATACCTTATGGTTCCAAGTCTAACTAATGTAACCTTATCCCTCCCCTCTACACCATACCTCTCTATTATATCATCGATTTTAGGTGTTAGTAGAAGGAGCCCTAAGCCTATATTGGTTCTATCTATAAGACTAGAGTTTTCTAGTATAGGTCTCGTATTCTCGATTAGTTTAGAATCTACTCCAAGCTGTCTATGCAGGTTCATAGCTGGATCAGCATCTATAGCTAAGACCCTGTATCCATCTCTAGCTAACAGTCTAGCTAGAGACCCTGCTATCAGAGTTTTACCTACACCACCCTTACCTGCTACAGCTATCTTTAATCCCTTAGCACCTATAACCCCTCATACACCTCCTATAAATCACTTCCTGAAAGTTAGATTTTAGTATATTAATTAACGATCTCTTATGATTAAGGATACGTTATGTGTAGCAACATACTGATAGTAGGTTTAGGTGAGGTTGGTCGAGCTCTATACAATATGATAACTAAGTCTAATACTAATTTCAACGTATACGGCTACGATACGGATAAGAGTAAGAGTATAGATAGAATCGAAGATATACCTACACCTATAGACTATCTACATATAGCCTTCCCGTATACTGAGAGACAATCGTTTATAGAATCTGTATCGGTTTACGCTAATAGGCTTAAGCCTAGACTCTTAATAATACATTCGACTGTTGCACCTGGGACTACGAGGCTACTTCAGAGTAAGCTAGATACTCTAGTAGCATACTCACCTGTTAGAGGTAGGCATCCACATCTAGAGGAGCATCTAAAATTCTGGGTTAAATGGATTTCAGCAGTTAAACCCGAAGCTTTAGATGAGGGTGTGAAGCACCTTGAAGATTTAGGCTTTAGGGTTAGATGCTGCGAGAGACCCGAGACGTTAGAGCTAGCTAAACTATTCGAGACTATATACAGAGCAGCTTTAATAGCTTTATGGCAAGAGATGCATAGGATAGCCGTGAAGCTTGGAGGCGATGTAACTGGTATAGCTGAATTCATAGCTGAAGTACACGAAGTTCTGGGGGATAGACCAGTATACTATCCAGATTTCATAGGTGGACATTGCCTGATACCTAATACCATGATACTTTTAGAATCTGTTGATTCACCTATGCTTAGATTCATACTCGAATCTAATAGACTTAGAAAGACTGAGCTTAGGGATCCCAGGATAGTTGAAGAGATAGATTCTGTGAAACGTATATGGAGTAGACTTAGGAATGCATGGTACTATGAAGGGTATGATAAGAAGATATTGCCTTCAGGTTAGAGGGTGCTAGCTATTGGAGGAAAGAGAAGGTAAACCTAGAATTAGACTTAGATATGCTAGCCTACTCCTCTTCGTATCTAGGGTATATAGTCTAGTAGTAGGACTACTATTTACCATAATAGCTACTAGGAGACTTACAGTCGAAGAATTCGGTTTATGGAACTATATATCAGTAGTCGCAGGATATTGGCTACTTCCACTTAGTTTCATCGGATACTGGGTTACACGATTTACCGCTAGAGGCGAGCGTACAGGGTTTACATCTATACTGATGAGCCTAATTCTATCAATATCTATACCCATATTATTCATGGCATCTTCTCCTCTAATCTTTAGACAGGTAGATATAGGATACTTGCTATTAATCCTAATATCTGTGAAACTGGTAGTTGTCAGTTTATCTTCACCGTTTAATTGGATTGCTTCAGGTTTGAAACCTGATATACTAGCGTTTGCATACGTGGTTTTCGATTCGTTCAAACTTCTCTCTGCATACATACTCGTAGCTATAATGAGATTAGGGTTAGCGGGTGTGATACTAGCTGTATCTATAGGTTATGTATCTAAGGCTATACTACTATACGTATCACTTAGATGGTTTATAACTGGATCTATAAATACCAGGATGGTTAAACGTATACTCAAAGGTATATGGATACCTATCTACGGATCTATACCATCTATCATATCATCTCTAGATGCTATAATAATAGTCGGTATGACTGGAGTAACTGATAGCTTAGCTTTCGTGTCAGCTGTAAGAACCGTAGGTTCACCTATATCTCTAAGCTTAGCTATATCTACAGCTCTCTATCCTAAACTTCTAGCTGAGGGGCGGTTAGGGGATGTAGAGGAGGCTATGAGGCTTGTGTATATGCTATCGATCCCCTCATCTCTGGGTATAATACTATTAGCACCACATATACTTTCCATTCTCAGATCTGAGTATGCTATAGCATCCGCACCATTAGCGATATACGCTATACTACAGTTAATCTCTATAGCGTCAAATATAGCTGTAACAACTGCTTCGGGTTTAGAGAAAGTTGATCTCGATGAGTATGCAGGATTTAAAGATTATGCTAGAAGTAGGTTATTCAAAATCGCGAATATGCATATGATATCATCATTAATGTATGTAGGAGTACTAACTTGTCTTCTATACTATCAGAGAAATCTACCAGTATCTAAAGTTAACCCGTTACTCTCTACAACCTGGATATGGATAATATCTGTTACGGTATCGGCAGTATTCACGGTGGTTTATGCGTATAGAAGGCTTCTCAAAGGTATTGGGCGGATTAAAGCTCCATGGCCTTCTATAATTAAGTATATCTTAGCTTCTATATCTATGACTATACCAGTATACGCACTCCAACCTAGAGTATTCTATTTAGAAATAATGCCACTACTAATAGGGATTACCCCAGCTATACTATCCGGTATAGCCGTATATTTCGCTATACTATACCTTATAGATCCATGGTTTAGGGGGTTGATATCCAAGCTTATATCTACGATTAGTAGGAGGACTGGGGGTTCGTAACTGTATGCGTCAGACGGTTGATCCATCTTCATAGATCAGCTAAGGCTGAACTCATCATCCGCATCGATAAACCTGTTCACCGACAGCTATAAGTTTATCGAAGCCTTATCACATAGTGGTATAAGTCTCTCTAATACTATCCAACTATACTCCTACATAGCTTGATAATATCTGTTAATCGACCGATATTATGCATGTTTCTAGAGATTGCTAGATAGCTATAAGTATAAGGGGTTAAGTATATTCTCTAGCCAGATTTTGAAGCGGGGTGTCTTGATGTGTTTGGAGGAGCGTTTCTATATCGTAGATGAGGATGATAATGTTTTAGGCTGGGCTTATAGGAGTGAATGTCATAGGAAGAGACTGATTCATAGATCTGTCTATGTGGTAGTATTGAATGATAGGGGTGAAATCTTCATACAGAGGCGTTCTATGAGTAAGGATCTCTATCCTGGACTCTACGCTTGCTCTGTATCAGGGCATGTGAAGTATGGTGAAAGTTATGAAGAAGCAGCTAGGAGAGAGCTTATGGAGGAGCTTGGTATAGATACTGAGGTAGAGTTTATCGGGAAATTTAAATCATTCTCTAGAATAGAATGTGAAATATCAGCGCTCTATCTATGCCGTTATAACGGTCCTATCAAGATAAATAGTGAAGAAATCTCTGGTGGAAAATTCGTAGGTATAGATGATGTTAAGAGGATGGTAGAATATGAAGGGGAGAAAATCGCATATGGATCGATCCTAGCTTTAAGGGAATTCATAAGGTATATCGAGAGAAACTATACGCTACCATAGTAATATCGGTGGCATGGCTTCTATATACCATTAGACTATCTTTAGGTATAGTTAGGTATAGGTAGTATTATGGGTGTTATACAAGTTATCTCGATATAGTAGACTTTAAGATAGACGAAGATTCTGCTATCCTTAGGTGGAGTTTGATATGTTTGAAGTTAGAGATGTAGGGTTAGCAGATCAGGGTAGGCTTCAGATAGAGTGGGCTGAATCTCGTATGCCAGTATTGATGATGTTGAGGAGGAGGTTCTCTGAGGAGAAGCCTTTGAAAGGGGTGGTAGTGGGTGCATGCCTACATGTTACTAAGGAGACTGCCGTACTAGTTAGGACTTTGAAGATTGGTGGAGCTGAAGTAGCTCTATGCTCATCTAATCCTCTCAGCTGCCAGGATGATGTAGCTGCAGCTCTAGCTTTGGATGGTATACATGTATATGCATGGAGAGGGCAGAGTGTAGATGAGTACTATAGGTCTATAGAGAATGTGTTGAATCATAGCCCCAATATATTACTCGATGATGGAGCAGATTTGATAGTTACACTACATAGGAGGTATTCCAAACTTATAGACGCCTGTATGGGTGGAAACGAAGAGACTACGACTGGTGTCTATAGGCTTAAATCTATGGAGAGAAAGGGGGAGCTTAAGATCCCTATTATAGCTGTTAATAACGCTGAAACTAAATGGGATTTCGATAACGTCTATGGTACAGGTCAGAGTACATTGGATGGTATATTGAGGGCTACTAATATATTGCTAGCTGGTAAGAATGTCGTAGTAGCTGGTTATGGACATTGCGGTAGGGGTATTGCATGGAGGGCTAGGGGTATGGGTGCTCATGTCATAGTGACAGAGGTCGATCCGATAAAGGCTTTGAAGGCTGTTATGGATGGGTTTAGGGTTATGCCTATGATTGAAGCAGCTCGTATAGGCGATATATTCATAACCGCTACGGGTAATAGGGATGTGGTGAGAGCCGAGCATATCGATGTTATGAGGGATGGAGCTATACTATGTAATGCTGGACATTTCGATGTAGAAGTCTCTGTTAGGGATCTGGAGATTATGTCTATATCTAAGCGTAGAGTTAGACCGTATGTTGATGAATATAGGCTTAGGGATGGGAGGAGGATATACCTGTTAGCTGAGGGTAGACTTGTAAACCTTGTAGCTGCTGAGGGTCATCCGAGTGAGGTTATGGATATGTCCTTCTCGAATCAAGCTCTATGTGTAGAATATCTCATCGAGAATAGGGGTAAACTTAAACCTGGTGTATACGATGTACCTATAGAGATCGATAGGACTGTAGCTAGTCTTAAACTCGAGACTCTAGGTGTTAGGATAGATAGGCTTACTGAGGAGCAGATAGAGTATCTATCGAGCTTCGAGTATGGTACATAGCTATGAAGCTATCAGATCTAGGTGAGAGAAAGCTTATAGAGATAGCATCATCAATCCTAGAACAGGATCCGGATGAGATCCTAGGGCTAGGCGTAGATGATGCTGCTGCTAAACCTATATGTGAGGATCTATATCTCGTTATGCATACGGATGTCGTAGTCGAATCTACAGATAGACTTCCAGGTCAGAGCTATAGGGATCTAGCTTGGAAAGCTGTTACTGCTAATATATCGGATATAGCAGCTAAAGGTGCTAAACCGTATGCACTACTATCAGCTATAGGTATACCTGGAATTTATAGTCTAGAAGTTTTCGAGGAATTGATGGCCGGGTTGAGGGATTCATCATCTACCTATGGATGCTATATCGTAGGTGGTGATCTAAGTTCATCTAGAGAGTTATTCATAGCTTTAGCAATCCTAGGTTTAACTCATAGGGATAGGATTATGGGTAGGAGAGGTGCTAAACCTGGTGATCTAGTATGTATTACAGGTGAGATCGGATATACATCGCTAGCATACAGAGTATTATTCGATGAATGGTGTATAGACAGCGATTTGAGACGGATAGTTCTAGATAGGGCTTATAGACCTATAGCTCGCTTGAAGGAGGGGTTAGCTCTAGCATCTACTGGTGTAGTATCAAGCTGTATGGATATAAGTGATGGCCTAGCTATATCGTTGAATACTCTCTCAGAGGTTAATAATGTATCGATTATAATCGATCATATACCTATACCTAGAGAAGTATTAGAAGCTGTAGGAAGATATAGCGTGGATCCTATAGATCTAGTATTATATGGTGGAGGAGAGGAGTATGAGCTACTATTCACTGTTAAACCTGATGGGTTGAAGCTTGTAGAAGATAAATTATCCAGTCTTAAATCTAGTTTTACAGTTATAGGTCGTGTATCTGAGGGGGCTGGTGTATACTTTACTTCTGGAAGAAGGGTTGAAGCTAGAGGTTGGCAACACTTCCTAGATTGGGGTTCTAAACCTACTTCCTAGGTACCCTCAATTCTAGTATATTCCTGTAGCATGTTATCGTAGCTCTACTAGGATCGACAGATACGGGTAAATCTATACGTATATGGTACTTCTTGAATCTACCACTCCTATGCATAACTCTCAGATAGCTAAAATCTAGTGTATGCTGAAGGTTAGCTTCTATCTCTACAGTATTCTCATCTATGAATCTTACGTGGGTAGATTCACTATCAGCACATGGTATATCTACCGTTATAACAACCTCTCTAGGTTCTACATGTACGTTAGCTAGAGGTTCTATAGCCTCTGAGGATGGATGCCATAGATTCCTCTCCTCAACATCGTATACGTAACCCTCTAGGATCTCCTCTAACCTATCGATATACTCCTCCAGTATATCTGATAGCCTTCTACGCCTAATCATACGCTATCCCCCCTATACATGTAGTGGAGGTATATCGTATTCTTGACTCTTCCTCATCTTAACAAGCTCAGCTTCAGTTCTCTTCATAAGATCTCTAGCTGCTAGCCTTATCTCTTCACCCTTCTCTCTAAGCTCTACTATATCTATATCTAAGCCTATAAGTTTACCAAGCTCCTCTAAGACTGATGCAGCTGCATCTGGATCTGGATAGTTGAAGAAGCTTTGAGCTAGGAGGCCTATAGCTGTTAAACCGTAGAGGGGTGCAAGTCTCATCATCAATGCATACGGTCCGACTAGATACCCCCTATCCAGTATCTCTACACCTCTAGCTTTAAGATTCTCTACGACTTCCCTACTAGATGCTGTAGCATATACCTTAGGCTTCTCAAGCTTATACCTTTCTTCAACGGGTATACCACCTAGGGTTACTAGAAGCTTAGCCCTCTTCTTAGAAGCCCACTCTACTATAGCTCTAGATATCTTAGGTATAGCTGAAGCAGGGATAGCGGTCTCGGATACAAATACTACAAGATTACCTGAACGTAATATTCTAAACGGGGGTTTAGGTATACCTCCATACAATACTACGATAGGTGGTAGTAGATCTGATTCTACGAAGCCTACCTCCTCCATATCAGTTTTAGAAGCTAGATGGAATACAGCTATCAAACCTACTAAACCTACATCTGGTAGCCCTGCTATAACTATAGGCTCCTCACCTACATCCTTAACCTCTACTATAGAAACCTCCCCATCTGGCATAATATTCACAATTAGATTTTTACGATATAGCTTTATATCAATGTTACATCCCGATAACCTATAGCGAATAGTATTTATAAACCAGGATACACTTTATCCAAACCGGTTTTGAAAGTTAAGATTATAGCTCTAGGAAGTATATCATCTTCAGATGATGCTCTAGCTCTAAAAGCTTTAGAGAAGCTTAGATCGTTAAACCTACCATCAGAAGTAGAGTTGATAGAAGCTGATAGAAACCCCTGTAAGCTAGTGAGCGAAGTAGAAGGATGTGATAAACTCGTAGTAATCGATGCTATAAGGATCGGGGCGCCACCTGGAACTATACATAGAATCAAACCAGATTCTATAAAGCCATCTAGATCGATAACGCTCCATAGAATGGATACGGCTACGATAGTAAAGCTAGCGTTAACCTTAGCATCAGAGAAGCCTAAAGATATAGTTATCATAGGTTTAGAACCATATACGGTAGATCCGGGATTAAGACTATCATCAAAGATAGAGGAGGAGATAGATAAGCTAGTAGAAGAGGTTTTAAAGGAGATATCGAAGGAAAACACTTAAACCTAGGCTATCTAAAGATAAAACTAGAGATAGCGGGGGTAGCCAAGCTAGGTCTAAGGCGCGGGACTGAGGCTCCCGTGGGGTAGCCCTTCGTGGGTTCAAATCCCACCCCCCGCACCATTATATATACGTAATCCCTGATAATCTTACTAAGTCTAGGCTTACAGTATCATTATCAAGAAATCTCTGTAGGATCTAGAGGTGGGTAAACTCGTATCCTCATATCTTTGAACATTGTATGGAGAATTCTACTGATCTATTCAGCTTATATATTTTCGCTAAATATCGAGTATATAACTAGAGATTTCTAGCTTGATAATACCATAGGTGAAATTATTACTCAAACTTTGTACTTTGCTCAACACACTCCCTATGGCGTAATATGAAATCTTCGATGATATGTTTTAAACGATTTTTAGAAGTGAAGCCTACTATAGAGCCTAGATATCTACCATTACAGTAGAATGCTATGGTAGGCGTACCCATAACCCCGTTTCTTACTGCTACATCCCTATTTCTACGATTCTTAAGAACGTTAAATCTTACAAATTTAACTCTACCCCTATACTCCTCAGCGATTTCTTCGAAAATAGGATTCAGCATGATACACCATGGACAATTCTCATGCCAGAAATCTACGATCGTCAATACGCTAGATTGCAGAACCTCCTTCTCCCAATCCTCAGCATCTACATCTAATACGCTCGACATAACCTTTACAACCTATGATTGGAAAGATCGTAATTTAAGTTTTTAGAATAGGGAGGTGGAGGGTTTAAACTATAGAGTATACGGAACCCTAAATTCTCTAGTATCTTCTGAGAGCTTATATTGTATAGCTAGCTCTTTTTCACTTCACTAATCTTCTCTATTATACAGTTTACACTTCTAGTTATCTCCTCATTATACTCTACTAGTTTAGGTAGGAGTTCTGATACTATTCTAGCCATACCACTCCTTACATCCTCTAATACCGATTCAAGTTTCTCCCTATATCTTCTCTCCCGCTCCAACTCTGTTTTTAGCTTAGATAGATCATCGGAGGATACTATCTGTGGTATTGTTAAACCCTCTCTAGCTATCCTCTCATACGTCTCTCTAACTATCTCGCCAGCTTTAGTCCTACCTTGAAGATGACTTCTTATAGTTGCCTCAGTTCTTCCAAGCTCTTCCGCTATCTGGGATATAGTCATCTTAGCCCTCTCCCTAGCTAAAGCTGCAGCAGCTACTGCTAAACTATCAACCCATGTTAACCTCTCCTCAGGATTCCTAAGCCTCTCTAAGACATCTGGTCTAAGTATACTCCCTATTAGTAGAGCAGATTCAAGTTTATGTATCTGCTCCCTACCCAGAGGTGAGAGGGGGACTTCGCTCATAGCCTACTCCCTCCTATATACTGTTATAACCTCCTTAGGTTTAATAATTATCCCCCTATCTGTTATATCGAATGGATGTCTCCTCATAGAGTGGGATGTCCCACGCATCTTCCATACTATAATACTACGTTTAAGCTCCCCACCAACCTCATCCAGATCTAATCTAACTATGCCATCAGCTGCATGTTCTACACCAGGCCCTCCAAATCCACGTTCGGTTACGCTAACCTGAGATATTAGTATAGATGTGCATCCTAGACCTGATAGAACCTTCTTAAGCTGTAGGACTACACTCCTAGCTAGCATAGGTTTAGTTATGTATAGCGTAGTAACAGAATCTATCACAACCCTCTCAGCTTCAACCTCCTTAACAGCTGCTCTAATCGTATCTATAAGCATCTGGAAATCATCAGGAGCTTTAACTACATACTTCTCTCTTCTAGCAGCTTCACCTATACCAGCTGTGAAAGCATCTACTAGAGCGAATCTACCCTTCTCCTCGTATGGAGCTACATCCCACCCGAACTGCGCCATAGAAAGCCTAACTTGAACAGGATGCTCTTCTAAAGCTACGAAAACGCCGGGCTGCCCCCTAACCAACCCATTATATAGGTATTGGTATCCGAAGATAGATTTACCAGTACCAGGTCCACCAGATAGCAATACTACATTACGTCTAGGTATACCTCCGTTAAGTATTTCATCAAAACCAGGTATCCCTGTAAAAACTCTTTCTATAGCCATAAATATACACCTATTAGCTAAGCTTCTCCATACAGCTAGATATAGTTATACTATTTCAATATATAAACTTTACTATGTAATCTAATAGCTAACATAACTTTAAACAATATAGAATGATGAATAGAATATAGATATCTAGAATTAGTTTATAATAATGTTTAGTAAAAATATGATAAAGATATTAAGATCAACATACATCTATAATATTTATAGCAATCAAGATAATCTACACATCATCTAAGCTAAACATGAAATCTGAATTATAGTATAAACCCTTTATAAACTCATCATAAATAGTCCAGGTAGTTAGCAAGTTAACTATTAAATATATTAAGAGCATAATCTATCTAGTCTATGATCATAGATATCCATACACATCTTGGAGACGTTAGATCCTGGTATAAAGATTTGAAGGGTGCTATAGGCTTCGGCGAGTATAAGGTTAAGCTTCTGATAAACCATAAATACTCTCTAAGATTATACAAGTTATGCGAGGAGTATGGTATACCTATCGATAATCAGCATAACTATGGGATAGAATCAGTATTTATAGATATAGCTTCTAAGTATAGCGTGACGGTATTCATGATGCATGGACCTGGATGGTGGAGGCATATATCGAGCAAGCCGGGATGCGAAGCCTATCCTAGGGGTATGGTGAAGCCTGGAGGATTAATCGAAAGGATACTAGATAAATTCGATAACGTTTACGCAGATATATCTACTACATCAGGATAATAACGCTCTTAGTATGGATAGAAGCTATGCTAAACTATTCCTAGAAAAGTATTGTTCGAAAATAGATAAGTATAGAAATGCTAGTGGTAGCCAACTATACTTTCTGCCGTCTATCACAAATATCTATTTTGAAACTATCCATCAGACAGAGCTGTAAGTATGAAACTTTTATCCTTCATATCGATAAACACTATGCTATCCTTTCCAAAACGACTAGGATACCATGCTTCAATCGATCTAACTAGAGCATCTAATCTACCATACCCTAGGTATATCGACTTTCCAGTCTCATGCATACCCTTCTACACATCTATGGAGAAGGCATGGATTGAGTCTATGGATATTTGATAGAGGAGGTGGATATGCTAGTGGATGATACGATATTCATCTCGAATTTCAGATCAAATCTTCTCCACCCTTTCGCAGCTCCATCTCATAGTTAACCTTTAGAGAACCCCACTTGGTGGGGTTCTATGATCACCTTATGGAGCGGCTAAACTCATTGATCCTCCTGTAGATAGTATTTCTTAAAATTAATTTAATAATGAAAAAATAAGGAGATAGGATTAATGAAACGTTGTTATGACCTTCTTCTTAACGCTAGTATAAGCCCTGCAGCTAAGATCACTATGACCACTGCCTCCGCAGCTACAGTCATAGTTAGCGTCGAAAACTGTCCGGCTAGAGCTGATACTTCTCTCGATAGGGCGTCCACCCTATCTGATATAGCCGTTAACCCTTTAAGCGCTTCGACCGCTGATCTAAGCTGGGCTACACTATCTTTAAGGCTCGTTACATCTGCTTTTATAGCTGTTACGGTTTCACCTATCTCCACTAATCCTGCGAGGGCTGGAGGCTCGTAGCTAGCTACACCAGCTGCTACCAGCCTCTCAGCATCCGGGGTAGGTATAGTTATGTATGCGCCTCTCTTATACGGTCCGTAGCTTCTCCCATCAGCACCTAGGAATGATCCTATATCCTCTGTAACCCATACACTCGTATAAGTTACGGCTACAGGTGTAGGTGCTCCAGGTCTAGGCAGGGCATCCCTGTATGGAACCCTACCAGTCGGGTAGAGCCTTAACACTACGAACATCTGCTGAGCCCACCAGTTCACAGGATCCATATAATAGTTCTCAGGGTAGCTAGGCCAACCCTCCCAGACGTAGGTATCCTGTAGGGTCCAGAATGGCGTCGGGAAGAAGCCTGCCCAAGGTTTAACCTCAGCCCATATCAGTAGAGCCTTCCTACCAAGCTCGATCAGCTTCTCAATCTCCCATGGAGGCGTAGCCTCCATCTCATCTATTATAGCGTCTAGCTCAGCCTTCTTCGGGAACTGGTATGCAGCCCAGTAAGTGCCTGGAGATACTGGTGTGAAGTATTTACTATGCCACCATTGGATATGCGGAACTAGATCCCTTAAAAGCGAGCAGCCCGGCCAGAAGGTCCCAACCTCGTATTCGCCTTTAGTACCTCTAGCCGAAAATACACCAGACTCGCACGGCTCTACGACTACTTCTATACCAAACTTCCTCCATTCGTCGGCTACTAGGAATCCTATCCTCTGAGATTCCATCTCGAAGCCTGAGGTAGTCGTTATGTGTATAACCCACGGCTCACCGGTGGGTAGCCTCCACTTTCCATCAGCCCCCTTGGTGAAACCAACTTTTTTAAGGAGACTCTCTGAATAAGCAGGGTCGTACCTCCACCATAACGTCTCTGGGTCCATACCTAGCTTGATAAGCTCATCTTTGAGTGGCTGGTAGTAGTCTTTATCTGCATGTATATACCTGACTATCGGTAGTACGGATGTTGTCGGTAGGGATCCATCTGGCCCTTTGAACGCCTCGTAGATCTTCTTGAAGTTTATAGCGTGGACTAAAGCTGTCCTGACCTCTGTTATATTATATGGATATGTGTTAAGCTGGAATGCTATACCTTTAACGCATGCATCGAAAGGCCATGCTAGAGGCCATTCACGCCTCCACCCTATTACGTACGGATTATTCCTTATAACCATATCCACGGCTTCAGGTAACAGTGTCCTCAGACAGTCGAGCTCATGTCTTATCATAGCCATAGCCTTCTTCTCATCCGGTCCATGGTGGATTACGAGAACCCACTTAGGCGATGGCTTATAGCCGAATAGCTTTGTAGCCCACCAATTCTCCTCCCTCTCGTAGAGTAGCCAGTTGCCAGCTGGATCTACACTGACAAGGTTGTACGGCCCTATACTGAGGGGTGGGTAGAACTTGAACTTGACAGGATCCTGCTTCTCCCATACATGCTTAGGACATATCCACCAACCAGTACCGTATATTATCACTGTGAAAGCGTAGTGGAATCTCGGGTAGGGCTTCTTCAGCTTTATGAGAACAGTATAGTCGTCTTCTGCTATCGCATCTTCTATCCACGTTACCGCGAAAGCATTCGTAGCCCACTCCTTAGTAGCTAAAGCCGTCTTTATCGTATAGACCACGTCGTGCGCCGTGAACGGGGTTCCATCATTCCAGTAGGCTCCCTTCCTAAGATAGAATCTCACCGATTTGAAGTCCGCCGAGTATTCGTAGCCTGTTGCAAGCCAGTTTATCCATTCTGCGTTCGTCGTGTTAACGTACCATAGGTAGGCACCGACAAGCTGCTGGAAGTATTTACCTCCGGTAGAGGGTACACCCGGTATCTTGAAGTTGAAGTTTTCTATATCTATGTATGTACCCCAATGGTTCTCGGCTACAAGCACATCTCCACGGGGGACGCCCGGTGGTAGGGGTAGCTGTGCGTTGACGAGGATAGCTGGAGCGAACATGAACGCTGAAACCAGTACTATAGAGAAGGCTAGAACGTAGGCTAAACTCATATAGGTTAACGATCTCTTCATAGTCTTCCCACTTGTAGGGTTAGGCAGGTAAAGCTTATATATTTTTTGGTTTACGGTTAATAGTGATGCCGAATAGGGAAAAACCTAGTATGGTTAAAGGATTGAAGCAGCTGCTAAAATATATCGCTACTAGGACTGCAGCATACCTAGCTACGATCTTTACAGGAGTGACCTTGACGTATATCGTGGTTAAGGCTATGCCTGTGGATGCTGTTGAGAATATACTCTTCAATATAATTAGCGTGACAGCGGTATACGATCCTGCATCTATAGAGCTTCTACGTAGGAATCTCTACGAGATACTCGGTATGGGAGGCTCACCTGTGGAGAGCTATCTCATATTCATCAGGCGGGTATTCACTTTCGATTTCGGGCCGTCGATTATAGCTTATCCTACACCTGCAAGCGAGATAGTTTTCAACAGGCTTCCATGGACTGTAGGCTTACTTCTAACCTCTACACTTACAGTATGGGTTACAGGTAACCTCCTCGGAGTTATAGCAGGTTACTTCAGGGATAGAAGGTTCGCTAAAGTCTTAGAGAGTGTAGCTATAACGCTTTACCCCATCCCATACTATATAATGGCTTTAATTCTCATATTCCTATTCGCATACCTTCTACGTATATTCCCGTTGGGAGGGGGGATAAGCATAATCCCAGAAAAGCTTAACCTAGAAGTTATCTTGAATATACTATGGCACTCAATCCTACCTGCGGCATCACTGATACTTCCAGGAGCGTTGGGATGGTCATTCCTTAGCTCCAGGACTCTAACTATGCAGACGCTAGCTGAGGATTATACTAGGTATGCAGAGGCTAGGGGTTTGCCAAGATCACACATACTGAAGAGGTATATCTTGAGAAATATACTACTCCCGCAGACCACGGTGCTAGCTCTATCTTTAGGAGGAATATTCGGGGGGGCTTTACTAACAGAGATAGTATTCACCTATCCAGGTGTAGGGCAGATAGCTTATAGGGCAATATTCTCAGGGGATGTATACACTCTTATGGCTGTACTATTCCTATCCATAATAGGTACGGCTACCGGAACATATCTACTAGATCTGCTCTACCCCCTGATAGATCCGAGGGTTAGGTATAGGTGACTAGCTAATGGGTACCGTAACAGAATCTCTAAGGAGGATGGGAAAACTTCTAATTACACTATATATGGGGAATCTGAAGTTCAGAATAGGTTTTACGATTCTATCGATACTCGTAATCCTGGGATTCGCCGTATCACCATTCTCACCTACGAATACTAGGAGCTGGTATATAGTTCCTAGGGATAGACCGCCATCATACGAATATCCACTCGGCACTTCGTCTATGGGTAGAGATATTCTATGGGAGCTATGCGCCTCTATAAGAAACTCCTTAACCATAGCATTCGTGACAGCTATGATAGCCTCCCATATAGGGTTATTCCTAGGCTTCATAGCAGGGATAAGAGGGGGGGTTATCGATAGGATCCTTATGTTTATAACGGATACATTCATAATAATCCCAGGTCTTCCACTACTAATGGTTGTTACCACAGTACTTAAACGATACCTCACCATACCGACTCTAGGTATGCTGATATCCATAGTTTCATGGCCTTGGCCTTCAAGGCAGGTAAGATCCATGGTGCTGAGTCTTAGGGAGAGAACATTCATACATACAGCTAAACTTTCAGGTATGGGTACATTTAGAGTGATAGTGCAGGAGCTCATGCCCTACGTACTCGGATGGCATCTGATAAACTTCACGAACACCATACTATTCTCGATAGGCACCGAGTCAGGCTTAGCAATCTTAGGTCTATCAATCCTAGATGATAATACACTCGGGGTTATGATATACTGGGCTTTAAATTGGGGTTACGCACTCTTCCGCGGTATATGGTGGTGGCTAGCCGCTCCGGTAGCGACCCTAGTCCTCGTATTTATATCATTCTATCTAGTCTCTATAGGAATGACGGAGTTCATGCATCCGATAGCGAGGCGATAAATTGTGGAGCCTTCATTGATAGTAGAAGGCCTTAAGGCTGGATATAAGCTTCAGACGATAGGATCGTCTGAGGAGGTGGGAGTATACGTAGATGCGGTCAGCGGTGTATCGTTTACACTCTATAGGAATGAGGTATTCGGTATAGCTGGTGAATCTGGATGTGGTAAATCTACGTTGATAAAAGCTGTTTATGGCTACTATGAGCCCTCCCTAGTCTTAAGGGGTGGCTCTGCTAGAATCTATGGGGCGAAGGGTGAAGAGTTTGATACGACGAGGATGGATAGGGGGCTGCTTGAGAAGCGCGTCTGGTGGAAGCATATGTCGTATATACCGCAGAGTTCTATGAACGTATTAAATCCGACTATGAGAATTAGGGACCACTTCGCAGAGATACTAAGGATACATGTTGGGATGAAGAAGGGTGAGGCATACCAAGAGGCTAGAAAATACCTAGAGGAGGTAGGCTTACCGGTAGATGCTCTATCAGCTTTCCCCCATCAGCTTAGCGGAGGTATGAGACAAAGGGTTGTGATAGCTTTAGCGATACTCCTCGAGCCTTCTCTCATACTTGCAGATGAACCTTCATCAGCTCTAGATGTTATAAACCAGAAGGTAGCTTTAACGCTACTCAGGGAGAAACAGGAAGCATTGAAGAATACCCTCGTGATAGTCTCGCATGATATGGGTGTACACGGCGTCCTCACCCATAGGATGGCTATAATGTACGCAGGTAAAATCGTCGAGATAGGAAGGACGGCGGATATCTTCTGGAAACCTCTACATCCATATACGAAAGCTCTCATAGAATCTCTACCGAGACTCGGAGATAAGAGTAAGAGGGTTGGACTTAGCGGTTCTCCACCAGATCTTAAAAAACCGCCAGATGGGTGTAGGTTCCATCCTAGATGCCCCTACGCGATGCTTATATGTAGTAGAGCTGAGCCTTCTCTACGCGAGATTAAAGAAGGCCATTATACGGCATGCTGGCTCTACTCTGAAGCTGTGGGGGAGCCTAGATGAGCGAGCAGTATATGCTTAGAGTGGTTAAACTAAGCAGGTTCTTCGGCTATGGATTCCTAGGTAGAGTGAAGTTTCCTGCTGTGGATAACGTATCGTTCGATATGGAGTATAAGCCTAAGATATTCACGATAGCTGGTGAATCTGGATGTGGTAAATCTACGTTAGCTAGGATGATACTAGGTATACTCGAACCTAGCGAGGGCGCCGTTATATACAAAGGGAAGAATATCTACGCGTTGAAATCTAAGGAAAGGAGGTGGTTCTACAGAGAGGTCCAAGCAATATTCCAGGATCCCTACGATACCTTCAATCCTTTAAAGAAGGTTGATAGATACCTGTATGAGACGGCTAGAAATCTGCTTGACCTAAAGGATGCCGGGAAAACTCAGGATATAGTGGATGCCTGCCTCAAGAGGGTTGGTTTATCATTCGATGAGATTAAAGGTAAGTATCCGAGCGAATTCTCAGGTGGACAGCTTCAAAGAATATCTATAGCTAGAGCGCTTATACCTGAACCGAAGCTTATAGTCGCAGATGAACCTGTATCGATGATAGATGCCTCTATGAGGATGAACATACTTAACATGTTCAAAGAGTTTAAGGAAGCCGAGGAGATATCGTTCATATACATAACGCACGATCTAGCTACAGCGTACTACATAAGCGATGAAATAGCTATAATGTACAGGGGTGTAATCGTAGAGATGGGGCCAGCAGATGAAGTTCTAATTAAATGTCACCACCCGTATACTAAGGCTCTGATAGAAGCTTTGCCAGAACCTAGTAGAAGGGATGATTGGCTTACGAGGAAGGTTAAGCCACCCGGTATGGAGGTGAAGGAGTTCATAATGCCTGGATGTAAGTATGCGGATATATGCCCATATAGAGAGGATATCTGCGAAGAAAAGAAGCCACCTATGTTCGATGTAGGCAACGTAAAAACCGCATGCTGGCTATACAAGTAGATATACGCCTCCCTCCGTATACGATGTAAGATTAAAGATCGATCTAGATGACTTGAAAGAGTATAGCCGGTTAGGTGTATCGGAAGCCGAATCGATCCTGTATACGAAGATCGATTATGATCATAGATATCCATACATATCTTGGAGGTGCTTGATCCTGGTATAAATATTTAAAAGGTGTACTATATTCTCTAATCTAAGCGATCTTATGAAGCTATATGTCCGATATAGGTATCGATAAAGCTGTTATCCTACCTACTATACTAGATTTCCTAGATATAGATTTGGAGAGGGTAAGCCCATGGAGTGTTAAACCCGATATTCAAGGCTTAAGCCTTAAACCTTTAATAGAGGGGGAGGCCGAATCGATCAGATCCATCGCTATAAGCGGCCACTATAAGCGTTCACTAAGGCATAAGGAGTAGTGAATATACGCTATACATCTGGCCTACACCTAGAGCTGAATACCAGTGGGGCTTAGGATCGGTTGAGCAATTTATGATAAAATCTAAACCAGAACTCTATAGAGCTGGATGGAGCTATATACCTCCCCCACCTAGATACTACGATTGGAGACGAGATCTAGCTGAGAGGGAAGATATATTCGAAGAGGGGAGGGATATAGCTAGAGATCTAGAGCTTAAACTCAAATCTAAAATCCTATCCCTACTAGGCTACAGCTAGATCAGTTAGCATACCATAGATATGGGATTGAAGAAAAAGAATGAGGTGTATTAGATAGATTCTAAAATATTATCCATAGGTTAAGCGGCTAGCGTAGCTGCTAGGTTTGCAGCTACTCCTAATAGTACGGCTATACCTGTCGGTGAAGCTAAACCTATAGCGAAGGGCATAACCCTATCCTCATACAGCTTTGTACCACCTATCCTTAATACTATCATCTTAGCTACGTATGCTACTATAGACGGAACTAACGCTACAGATGGAAGCCAGCCGAAGCCCATAGCTACCCCTGCAGGGTTTATCGGGAACCACGGGTACCTAGTATGTAGTGCGTATATTATCGATACTATAGCGAAGCCTACTGCAAACTGTATCCACTGGGAGGCTACCGGGGGTGTTACAAACCTCCAGTAGTTCCCTATCTCAGTTATAGCTCCGTATGTAGGTCCTCTCTGCTGATAATTGTTAGGCGCACCCGTATAGTTGAACGCTGATAGACGTAGAGCTCCGAAGCTACACCACATAGGTAGAAGTGTGAATAGCGATGTTACAACACCTACCACGGTAGCTACTATCACCGCTAACAGTATATAACGTGAATGTACACCTTCAAGCATACCAATCCTATACGCCTCCAAGGTTGTAGCTTGAGGTGTGAATCCTATAAAAGTATAGAACCATGGATAATCGCTTCTCAATACTAGGAATCTAGCTTTAAGATCTCTGATGAAGAATGGTGATAGAGGATCAGCAATCCACCACTCCCTCATAGATACATCCCATATATGAGCCCATGGACCATCCTCTATATGATTCATAACTATACCATACTCACCCGCTATCTTAGCTTTACCCATAAGGAATAGGCCTAGGAGAATACACCATATTATACCGAATATTACTGGTAGATTACCCCCGCTCGAATACCACCATGTAGCTACGTATATTAGTAGGCATGCTATATATGCTAGGAGTATAGTCGTATATCTCGCAGGCTCCTTAGCTTCAACTTCAGGTGGAGCTTTACGAACTAGAGCTTTAAAGGTATTAGCTAGCTCATGTCTGAAGATTACTAGAATCGGGAAGAATATCAAACCGAAGCCCATACCTATACCTAGCCATGAAGGTGAACCCCATCTATAGGTCCAAGACTGCATCATAGGACCAGTCCATGTATACCACATAGTATCGAATAATCCTTCAGGACCGCCGAAAGCTCCTGCTGAATGGGATTCCCATAAGCCTAGGTAGCACATCATAGGCCACCAGATCCAGTAGACTAATATCGCAGATACTATGAAGCTGAAGAGAGTCTTAATAGGTACTAGGAGTGCGAATCCTATTAGGAATGCTTCGAAGTTGAAGTTTAGTAGAGCATTCGGTATGAGTACGAGCGGTGTTAGATCTACACCTAGGTTACAATACCATCTAGGCTTAGTTAACCCAAGCCCAGGTATAGTCCAACCCCAATACGGGAATATAGCTATGAAGCCTACAAGCATACCGAGCCACAACCATACATTCCTTAGAAGCCTACTACCACCGTTAACCCTCTCATAAGCCATATCTATCAGCCTAACGGTAGCAGTAGCCTGAGGGAAGGGTAGAGCTTCTATATCAAGCCATTGCCTACGGAATAACGTCGCTAGGAATATGAACATAAGATAGTATGGTATAAGTCTAGCGATATGGAGTAGTAGAGCTGGCATCCACTCAGCCCACGGTACAGGCCCACCATACATCCAAGACGCCCAAAGCTTATCGTTAAGAGGATCGGGACCCCACATCCAGTTGAAATCCTTAGCATACTCTAGATTCCAACGGTGGAATGCAGGTATCTGCCTAGCAGTACCTAGCATAGTTATCGCTGGAAGAACACCGTAGTATGTAGGTAGCATCCATGAAGCCCATATCATAACCATAACTATAGTTAACTCAGGCTTACTCAAACCTCCACCGCTTCTAGCAGCTATAGATCCTATCAAGGATACTATCAAAGGTAGGAAGAATATGAACGATACCCTTCCAACCCATGCGTTAGTCCATGCCTCACTCGATAAACCCCAAAGCCCCCCGCCAGGTGTGAATAAAGCTACGAAACCTATGAATACCGTCACCACGATTACAGAGATTATACCAACGATAAAAGCTCTAGGACGTATAACTACCTCAGTTTTCTCCATCATAGCCTGGGGGAATAGTTTGTTAACTCTAACCTATATATCTTTCTGTCTTTAAACCATATCTCATAGTGAATCTTGATATAAGGCTTAACGAATATAGCATAGATAATAATGAATAGTAAATTGATATTTAATATTCAAAAACATAAATAAATATAGTACATAAAATAGATTTAAAAAGATTGATTACTATACATCTTCATATTAGTTTCATAAATATTTCAATCAAGATATAAACTTTATTTTAATACCATATGCTAATATCTCTTATAATATCTTCATGAACTTTAAAACAACCTTCATAGAGTTCTCTAAATAGCTCTACCTGCATTAAAGATACACCCTTCATGACAAGTAAACTATTCCATAGGTTTTAGAGCATAGTAAGCAAGTATGGATGCCCCGATTAATACGATGAATATGTATAAATCGTGCCAAACCCATATCGGCGCACTCCAGAAGTAGAATGGGGATGGAAAATCTTTACTCCATGCGGTAGGGGTAATACTCTTGAGCGGCTTAACGACCGCTTCCCAACTAATCCATACGCCGAGGAATATTAACAGAAGGCTCAGAATGCATAGAATTCTACGTATATCTATCATTCATAGTACACCGCCTAAGAGTATCCATACCTTAATGCAATCCTAGGCTATATAATAAACGTTTCTATACGGATATCCCCCGCATCCTTACACTACCTACAGAATTCATAAAGAATAGTGGTTGAAGAATGGTAGCCCGGGGGAGATTCGAACTCCCGTCGGCGGGGTTCTCCTCCCTATAGGGATCCAGAGCCTTATGGGAGGGGGCTGGCCCTCACCCGCCTCTCGCCATGCTTGGCCGCTGCACCACCGGGCTACCCTCCCATTGTATTATCTCTCTAGGAGGGTTTTAAGGGTTTTGGTTGGTTTACACGATTTCAGCTATGGATCCTATCAGTGTTCCTGGTATCCCCCTATTCATCCTAGCCACTACCACACCCTTCCTCCCATGTACAGCTACTATCCTCCCATAGAATTTACTAATTCTCCTACCTAGCTTTGCTTCTAATACTAGCCTCCTACCTATTAGTCTAGAAGCCTCTCTATCCGATTCTATAAACTCTGGCTTAACTAGTAGCTGGTTTGAGTATTGCTTCTTAGGCCCGATCCTGTAATTTAGGATCCTAGCCTTCATCGAAGACCGCCTCTAAGATCTATTCTAATCCATAGAGCTTCAGATTCATTAACTTTTCTCGATATCTATACTAGGTTTAGATGAAGTTTAAGGTTAAGGTATTCGAAAGCTGCTACTGGATGCCTGGATACGATTTCGAAACTGAGATAGCATCCAGGGTTAGCCGTTATGCTAGAAGCGGAGACTATCTTGTAATCTCGGAGAAGGCTATAGCTACAGCTCTAGGCTACCTTATAGATGAATCTAAGATCGAGCCTAGTCTATCAGCTAAGATTCTAGCTAAGGTATGGGTACCGATATTCTGGGGATACTTGCTAGGCATCCTATGCGGTTTAAGGTATACTACGCTTAATAAACTTAGGATGTACCCGTATATCGATGGAGCGCGTCATAAGGAAGCTGCGATACGCTACATCGGACCGGTAGCTGCTTTAAAGCATTTCTCTGAGGGGGGGTTGGATGTGAATAATCTACCATACAGCTATGCATCGATCCCTCTACCTAGATGTAGAGCATGCGAGATAGCTTCGAGGATTAGGATGAGGATAGCTGATAGATGCGGATCTGATATAACGGTAGTCGTGGTTGATAGCGATCATACCTTCAGCTGGCGTTCCATACACATATCTTCGAGACCATCGATAGATGGTATAGTAAACCTATCCACACTAGGCTTCATAATAGGAGCATCGTTAAGGTGGAAGGCTAGACCTACACCTATAGCTGTATCCGGATCATACGGTAGCTTAGAAGAGGTTTTAGAAGTTTGTAGAATAGCTGATAAAGCTATGGGTTACGGTCTAGGTAGAGATATATGGGATACATCATCTAGAATCGGTGTACAGCCTACCAGCTTAACATGGAGCATCCTTAACAAGTATAGGCATAAACCCTACGCTCTCGTACGTAGAATCTGCCAAGCTACTAGATCCTAGATAACTCCTCTAGTAATCTATCCTCCACTACTCTATGCTCTCTGAAATGCTCGTTAGGATCCTTCGCGAGAGTATAAACCCAGTATATTATGAAGAAGCCTAGGCTAAATATCGTAGCTATCAAGTATACAACTGTACTCCTATCTGGGAAGAGGTAGTCTGGGCTAAATCCTATAGGCTTAGCTTTAGGATTCACTTCTACAGCTATCGATGAAAAACTGCTTAGAATATACCTCTCCATCCTGGTATGGGATAGGAAATCCTTATTGAGGAAGTGGTATACGTAGATCAGGATTAAAGAGCCTACTATAGGAATTACCTGTAGGATAGCCCATATGAATGCATCCCTCTCCCTCCACTCGTAACCCGCATCCCTAAGATCCCTCTCCAATAGTTGAAGCCTATCCCTTACATACACACCCCTCTCGACGCTCACCGCTACTATGTAATCCCTTACAGAATCGAATAATCTTAAAACCCTTCTAAAATGCCTATTCCTCCTATCCACAAGCCTATAGACGATATATATGTTGAATAGACGCATAGCTATCGCTACGATGAAGACTATCGTATACACTAGGATAGGCAGCCTTACCAAACCAGGTCTAGGAGGTATAGGTGTAACGAGGAATCGTATACCTATAACTATAGAGGATATCCATGTAGATATGAGTACAACTATGAAGGGTATCATAGGAAGCCATACAGGTATTATACGATCTGATTCATCTCTAGCCTCTATACATCTACGTATATACTCTATATGCGGGGATCTAGATGTCAAGCTAGATTTGCCATGATATACGCTAAGTATTAACTCTTACTATCTATAGGATGCGGAATCCTTATCTAGATCACATACGCCGTTACTATTCTAGTTATGCCAACAGTTAAGATCGGTATAATAGGTAAGACGAATACCGGTAAAACAACATTCTTCAATGCTGCAACTCTACTAAGAGCTGAGGTAGGCACCTACCCCTTCACAACTAAGAAGCCTAACATAGGTATAGGATATGCTAGAAGCTTCTGCGTATGCTCAGAATTCAACATTAAGGATAATCCTAGAAACTCTATATGTATAAGAGGCTTCAGATTCATACCTGTAGAGCTTATAGATCTACCAGGCCTCATCAAGGGAGCATGGATGGGTAAGGGGCTGGGCAACCAGTTTCTAACAGTAGCATCGCAGGCAGATGTACTACTACATGTAGTAGATGCATCCGGTAGTATAAACCAGGCTGGAGAACTCGTAGCTCCAGGAATAGGTGATCCAGTACAGGATGTCCTAGATATAGAGGAGGAGCTTAATATGTGGCTCTACAAGATACTGGAGGGTAGTAGAGCTAGGATTATTAAGATGCTTGAAAGCCGTACAGCTAGGCTTATACCAGCTTTAACCCAGCTCCTATCAGGTCTCAAGATAACTAGAGCTCATATAGAGGAGGCTCTAAAACTATCAGAGTTAAACGATAAACCATTCGAGAAGTGGAGCCAGGATGAATTGAAGCTATTCGCTGCAAATCTTAGAAAGGTATCTAAGCCTACGGTGATAGTAGCTAATAAGATAGATATAAAGGGAGCTGAGGAGAACTATGAGAGGCTAATCGAAGTATTCAAGCCGACCCCTGTTATACCATGCTCAGCTGAAGCTGAGCTTGCATTAAGAAGAGCGGAGTCAGATGGGCTGGTGGAGTATCTACCTGGAGATGAGATATTCAAGGTTTTATCCTACGATCAGCTATCTGAGAGGCAGAAAGCTGCTTTAAAATATGTAACTGAAAGGGTTTTCGAGAAGATCTCTATGACTGGTGTACAGTATGCTATAGATGTAGCCGTATTCAAACTCCTACGTATGAATGTAGTCTACCCGGTTGAGGATGAGAATAAGCTTACAGATAGTAAGGGTAATATCCTCCCAGATGCATTCCTCATGCCTCAGGGAGCTACGGTATACGATCTAGCTATGGAGATACATAGCGATCTAGCTAATACCATGCTCTACGCGATAGATGCTAGAACTAAGATTAGATTACCTAAAGACTATATCCTGAGGGATAGGGATGTTATAAAGATAGTAGCAGCAGCTGGTAGAGGCTAGCCTATGGCTAATATCAGATTCTATGGTGGAGTAGATGGGTGTATAGGTGGGAATCAGATAGTATTAGAGGATGATAGCGCAACGCTACTCCTAGATTTCGGTTTAAACTATCGTATATGGTCCAGCTATTTCGAATTCATATTCTCAGAACCTGAGAGTATAGATGAAGTTATTCGTGTAGGCTTAGCTCCTGATAACCGTATACTAAGCTCTATAGATGCATGCATTCTATCCCATGCTCATACCGATCACTGGCGTCTAATAACGATACTACCTGAAGATACACGTATACTATTAGGGGAGTGCACCTACAGGATTATAGAAGGCTGGTCTAAACGAGTTAGGAGGAAAACGATACTATACCGTACATCTCATCTTAGATTCGATACATTCAGAACAGGATCCACTATAAGAATCGGGGATATAGAGGTTAAACCTATAAGCGTGGATCATAGCATACCTGGAGCATACGGCTTCCATATATACACCCCATCAGGTTTGATAGTATATACAGGGGATTTCAGACTTCACGGTAGGTTTAAGCCTAGGGTAGATCTATTCGAAGATTTAGAGGATAGGGTATCGCTACTCATATGCGAAGGAACGAATATAGGTAGACTCGTAGAGCCTATGAGTGAAAGCGATGTATACGCTAAAGCTTCGAGTATAGTAGAGGAGTGTAGAGGGCTTGTTGTAGTAGATATAGCTCCAGCAGATCTGGATAGGTTAAACACTATGATAGAGGTAGCCTATAGGGTGGGTAGGAGAGTCGTATGTAGCGATAGGATAATAGATACTATCACAGATCTATCAGGTGATAAGCTACTTAAAGTTCCGAGGATAGGAGAGGATGTAGAACCGTTAGAGGATGTAGGGGATAGCTGTACACGCAACCCTGACAAGTATATGCTGATTACATGCTTATATAGTGAGAGAGAGGTTAGGAGGATTAAACCTCCACCTGGGAGCATATATCTGCTAAGCTGTTCAGAACCCTTCGAGGAGGAGAGGGAGCTAGCGTTCAACAGGCTATCCAACTGGCTATGTATATTCGGGGTATCGATGTACCATATACACTCATCTGGACACGCATACCCACTCGATATACGTAGGATAGTAGAGAGGATTAGACCTAAAGCCGTAGCCGCTATCCATACAGAGCATCCAGATACGTTTAGATACCTCCTATCCGATCTAACCAGAGTTTACACCTTTAGAAGAGGTGATGAACTTAGGATCTAGAACTCCATAAGGTATGGTAGTATCGATCTAAGATCAGCAGATTCCACTACTACATCAGCTACCTTCCTCACAGCTTCTACCTTAGGATTGAAGGCTATCCTAAACCCTGCCTCCTCGAATAGAGAGATATCGCTTATATCATCACCTACAGCTGCTACAGCACCTCTATCGATACATAGAAACTCCATGAACGATCTCAGTATCCTACCCTTATCACCTATACCAACCCTAACCTCTATACCACCAGTAAGTATACCATCCACGACTACCAGCCTATTAGCTATAGCGTAATCTACACCTAACCTACGCGCAGCTATATCTGCAAGCTCCTGTAAACCCGCACTTATAATCAGCGTTCTAACACCAGCACTTCTCAAAGCATCCATAACGTATTCAGCTCCATCCACATACTCTATCTCAGATAAAGCCTCCATAACATCCTTCGCAGGTATACCACGCCATAAGCTTGTATCTAGCCTAGCCCACTCCTCGTAGCTTATACACCCCCTGAAGAATAGGTCAGCGTTAACCCTAGCCTTCCCGATAGTACCAAACCTAGTATGCAGATACTCCCATACACTTGTAATCCTAGTTAAAGTTCCATCCAGATCGAATGCTACTAGTTTAAACCTAGATTTCACAAAACTTACAAGTATCTAGGAAGACTTTAAGTTTAGCTATAGGGGTGTGGAGGTAGCATAGATGTTTAGAGAACCTATAGTAGCCGTTACACACGGAGAGTCTCTCTGAGAGACCCGAATACTGTGACGGCGTATGCTCAGCAGCTATACTGAAGAGAAGTATGAGAGTGGATACTATACGTATATCTACACCTACAAGTCTATGTAGAATACTGAAATCGCTAGCTTCTATAAACCCGTCGACCATAGTTATATGCGATATAGCTGTCGATACAGGCTACATGAACGAGCTTATAGATCTGATCAGAAACATATCCTCTAGATGCTTCATATACTATATAGATCATCATCCACCACCCGCAGGATTCCCCCCACCCGGCATAGATCAATTCAAGTACATATACAGGTCGGGTGTATCAGCCTCCCAGCTTGTATACGAAGCTATAGGTAGATCCGATGATAGGATATCCAGAATCCTTATGGCCTACGGAGCTATAGGCGATATGTGCGATGAATCCCAGCTAGTTAGGGATGTATTAAGCCTATGGGATAGACGGCTCATATACCTAGAAGCAGGCTTCATAACCGAGGGGCTGATATCTAGGAGAGATGAGAAATTCATATACGAGCTAATAGATAGGCTAGCTCAAGGTAATCCACCTAGTAGTATACCGGAGCTAGTATCCAGCTGTCTTAAAACCCTGAGCGACGAGTACAAGGTGTATAAGTATGTAGAGGAAAACGTTAACGTAAGAGGTAGGATAGCTATCGTAACTAAGATACCTATAAGAGGCTTCGGAGGTAAAGCTGCAAACTATGCTCTAGCATATACCAGAGCTGATGTAGCTATAGCTATAACTATAAGCGGTGGTACAGCTCATATGAGTTTAAGAAGTAGGAATCCAAGAATAGATCTAAACGATCTAACACGTAGATTATCCACAGCTCTAGGAGGATACGGTGGGGGGCATCCTCAATCAGCTGCAGCAAGGATACCAGCTTCAAGAATAGAGGAGTTCCTCATGTTTATGGAGATAGCTCTACAAGGATTATGAGAACCTCGATATCTAACCCTACAAGCTAAACCTTAATATGTAAGTACATCTTGAGCATCCTATGGCGGTGGGATAGATGAAGGTAACTATATCCGTTATAAAAGCAGATGTAGGATCCCTAGCAGGACACCACATAGTATACCAGGAGCAGATAGATCTCGCAAAGAAGATGCTACAGAAAGCTAAGGATGAAGGCCTACTCATAGACTACTACGTATTCAACGCTGGAGATGACCTAGAACTCGTTATGACTCATACTAGAGGAGAATCCAGCCCTGAGATACACGGCTTAGCTTGGAATGTATTCAAGGAGGTGACAGAGAAGGTTTCACGTCCTAGAAAGCTGTATGCAGCTGGTCAAGATCTACTAAGCGAAGCATTCTCTGGTAATGTTAAAGGTATGGGTCCAGGCGTAGCCGAGATGGAGATAGAGGAGAGGAGGAGTGAACCTATAATAGTCTTTGCCGCAGATAAGACGGAGCCCGGAGCCTGGAATCTACCTCTATACAGGATGTTCGCAGATCCATGGAATACAGCTGGTCTAGTTATAGATCCATCCATGCATCAAGGCTTCGTATTCAGGGTTATGGATGTGGTCGAAGGCAAGACCATAGATTTGAAGACTCCTGAAGAAGCATACGATCTACTAGCTCTAATAGGTACTACAGGAAGATATATCGTAGAGAGGGTTTACAGAGCTGACGGGCTTCTAGCAGCAGTAGCTAGCGTAACTAGGCTAAGCCTCATAGCAGGTAGGTATGTAGGTAAGGATGATCCTGTATGTATAGTTAGATGCCAGCATGGCCTACCAGCAGTCGGTGAAGCCTTAGCCCCATTCTTCACACCACACTTCGTAGCAGGGTGGATGAGGGGGTCACACTACGGTCCATTAATGCCTGTAGGCTTGAAGGATAGTAGATGCTCATTCTTCGATGGGCCGCCTAGAGTCGTAGCGTTAGGATTCCAGCTAGCTGAAGGTAAGCTAATAGGACCAGCAGATCTATTCGATGATGTAGCATTCGACCATTCAAGAAGGATAGCACTCCAGATGGCAGAATTAATAAGAAGAAACGGGCCTATAGCACCAGCTATACTAGGACCAGAGGAACTAGAGTACACGGGTATAAAGGAGACTCTACAGAGACTAGCATCTAGATTCAAAGAGGCTAAGTAGCTATATACATTTTTGTGTTAATATATCGAATCCATCTTCTTTTTACCTCTTCAATACAACTATATAGGATCCCATGATACAACTACAGTTTTCTATACCCGATACACTAAAAACATTTCCAACAGACTTAAATCCTCTCACCACCTTAGATAAAAATCGCCGGTCGACGGGCGGTACCCCGTTACATCTCTATAGGTTTCTATAGGGATGTAACGGTGGATAATACAACGGTAAACAGCCTCCTCCCCCCGGAGGAAGGGGGTCTACCGGGGGGGACCCCCTCCTGGGAGACTGTTTACCGTTGTATTATCCACCGTTACATCCCTATAGAAACCTATAGAGATGTAAATCTGAATACCCCTAGGTCCCCCGCCTAGGAGTATTCAGAGGAAGGGGATGCTTGCAATTAACCGTAGGCTCCGTAACCGGAGCCGAAGGTTGATTGTAAGCCATGGAGGAAACTCCTACCGCCCGATAAACGGCATCCCTTCTATTCTACGATCATCATGAATTCGAGTTTATCTACTCTATCGTAACTGGTTTATGGAGCTAGCTCCTGCTGACCCTTACCTGTAATCCTCCATGTAGATGGTCTACGCGATACCCTTACTACTATACCATCCCTCTCCATCTTCCTAAGCTGTTTTAGTGTCGCTGAGTATGATCTACCTATGGCTTCAGATATAGTATTTGCATCAGATATACCTATCCTTAGGAGTTCTATTATACGGCTCCTAGTTCTAAGACCTTTCTTAACGTTTCTAGTCGTAACTAGGTATGATTTAGCATCGTATCTATCCATCTCTATCTACTCTAATCTATAGTAGCTAATAGGGTATCTTAACGTTTATCTCTGGCTTTATTATCCTATCAATTAGGTTTCAGATCTATGTCTAGACGTATACTCGATGGCGATGTTATCTATAGTAGGGATGGATTCATATTCTATACATTCGGCTATGAACATCCACCAGATAGGATCATAGCTTTCCTCAAGTATATCCCGAAGGAGTATTCCAGTAAGCTTAACATAGAGTATCTAAGCTATGAGTGGGGGTTTAAGGGTAGGAGGTATGTTAGACCTGCTAAACTCTATACGGCTGAGAATTATCGTCGTATAATAGAGTTCTTCGAGAAATACTATCCAAGCTATGTATACGACTGCCCTGTGAATAATAGGAAGCTTATAGCTGTACCCAAGGATCTTATAGAGGAGGTATACTATCCAGATGAGGGGCTACGTAGAGTTCTAGGTATAAGCTCCCTACAACCCATATATAGAGCCGCCGTGGATTTCATAGAATTGGTATCTAGAGTATCTGGTATCGGTTTAGAGAATTTCGGTCTCCACGGATCCCTCCTCCTAGCTATGGAGTCTGAGAACCCGGATATAGATATAGCAGTCTATGGATGGCAGAATTATCGTCTCGTTAAACAGACTATCGGAGAATTAGAGGCGAAGGGCTATCTTAGGATCCTATATGAAGATCCATTGGATTATAGGAGGAGGAATAGATGCGTATTCAGAGGATATAGGGTGGTATTGAATGCTATACGTAAACCTTGGGAGGTTCACGATATCTACGGGTCTGTTATACGTAAATCTGTTAAGCATGTAAAGTTTAGAGCTATAGTTAGGAATGCGTTCGAATCTGTATTCCGTCCAGCTATCTACATAATACAGGGGTACACACCTCTAGACGAGGATTCACGTGTATCTAAGGAGGATACACCGTGGTTTCTAGTATCGATGATAGGAGCCTATAGGGATATACTGGAGGAGGGTATGGTTATAGAGGTTTCAGGCCTACTCGAAAGAGAGTATCTACCAGATGGTAGACCATATAGGACTAGGGTTATCGTAGGCTCAGGTTTAAGCGATGATGAATACATAAGTATAGTTAGAGATAAGTATAGTTAGAGAGCAATTTCGACTCGTATGAGGCTTAGAGATAGGGATTACATAGTCGGTGTGGAAGGTATACTATTCAGGGTTCTAGGATATCTCCATCCACCAGATGGTTATGTATGCGAACCCGAATACGCACCCAAAACGATATTCAAATCATCAAATCCTAGAGCACCGAGAGGCTATCCAGAAGTAGCGTACTTCAAATTCTATGGTGATGAAGGTTTAAAATTCGTAGAAAAGAATTATCCATCATACCGTATATACGTTAAGCCTCTCAGAACATACCTAGTCGGTGTTCCTCTAGAATTAATATCAGCTATAAGGAAGCCTCAAGATGGACTAACCAGGATTATGGAAGCATCATCGAGAGATAAACTTCTTAACGATACCGTGGAGATAGTGGATATACTATGCGAAACTGCGAATCTCAGTGTATCGGATATAGGTGTCTTCGGATCGATACTACACGGATTCCATAACCCTAATCTATCAGATATAGATCTAGTAATCTATGGATCCAGGTGCATAGTTAAGCTTAAGGAATGTTTATCTGAGCTATACAGTATGGAGGATAGCCGTCTAAGGAATGAATACGATTTCCCAGTTGAGAAGCCTAGATGGATATTCAGAAACTATAGTTTGAAGGAGTATATATTCCATGAGAGGAGGAAGATGATATACGGTAAATATTGGGATGGAGATAGATGGGTTAAAGTAGAGTTTGAACCAGTTAAAAGCTACGATGAATACCGGGATGAGTATACGGAGATAGTATCGATAGATAAGGTTGGATGGGTTAAACTTGAATCGGTAATAGTGGACGATAGTAGTGTATACTTTACACCAGCTGTATACGGAGTCGAGGTTACGAAGCTCGTATCCGGTCCTAGAGAGGCTTTAGATACCTCTAAGATAGTATCCTATATAGACGAGTTTAGGCTTCAAGCTTGGAGGGATGAGGAGGTTTACGTAGAAGGGATGTTGGAGAGGGTTATTAGAAGGGATAGGGTTGAATACCAAGTTTCTCTAACATACTGCGATAGGTATGTAGATCAGGTTTTAAAGCTTAGGAGGATCCCAGGATTATGAAGTATACGTTTTTTAGTATCCTATATACGATGCTTATCTAGCGATGAGTCGTATAAGATTCCCCATGATAGCCGTGAACTTCAAAACCTATAGAGAAGCTACAGGAGCTAAAGCAGTAGCTTTAGCTAAGATAGCTGAAAAGGTATCCGAGGAGACTGGTGTATGTATAGTTGTCGCACCGCAATTCTCAGATCTATATCGTGTAGCATCGGAGGTTTCGATACCAGTATTCGCTCAACATATAGATCCTATAGAGCCTGGAGCCTATACAGGACATGTTCTAGCAGAATCCATCAAGGAAGCTGGTGCTATAGGAAGCTTGATAAACCATTCTGAAAGGAGGCTGCAGCTAGCAGATATAGATGTATGCGTTAAAAGATGTCGGAGTCTAGGCCTAGTAAGCCTGGTATGTACGAATACCCCTGAGGTAAGCGCAGCTGCAGCAGCGTTAAACCCAGATATAATAGCATACGAGCCGCCGGAGCTTATAGGAACAGGGATACCTGTTAGTAAAGCTAAACCTGAAGCTGTTACAGATGCTCTAAGACTCGTAGAAGCTGTAAACCCGAAGGTTACTGTACTATGCGGAGCAGGCATATCTAGGGGGGAGGATGTTAAGGTAGCATTACAGCTTGGGACTAGGGGTGTACTACTAGCTAGCGGTGTCGTTAAAGCTAAGGATCCATACGCTGTACTGAGAGAGATGGCTGATGCATGCATATAGATACAGCGATAGCATATTCAAACCACTATCAGAGTCCCCCTGACGTTTTTCCCTTCTAAAGCATACACGATATTAGCAGGGTTTAAACCGTTAACGATCAAGCATCTAATAGGTTTAAGCTTTAAGAGTCTAGGGAAGAATCTATCTAGACAAGTTTCCCCTAAACCCTCCAGCTCCGAAGCCTTCACAACCGGTATAAGTTTAGCTTCAGGATTACTCTTAGGATCGGCTGTATACAATCCATCCACGTCCTTTACTAGTATAAGCTCATCTACAAGCCATTCCTGAGCTATCTTTAAAGCTATAGAATCAGATGTAACATCCCATCCTTCAGGTAGGCTACGTACCTCCTCTAGCCTAGATACCTCTAATATAGGCGTATAGCTATCCATCCAAAGCTTATACGCTTCCTCCATATTCGAAGCTACCCTACCGTTAGGTATTAGGTATGCTAGGAGTAGGCCATATATATCCATAGATCTTACAGCCATCAAATGCGATACACTGCTAGGTAGACTGAATAACCTATCCACATACCTAACGGAATCTGCGAATAATCCCCCACCCGGAACTATCGTGAACGATCTAGATCTGATATTAGATAAGGTTATGCATAGCTCGATAAGCTTACCAGGATAGCTTAGGAGGCTACCACCTAGTTTAACGATGCAGTCTATAGAGCTGGATTCCAATAAACCCTCCTCCCCTCCACTATAGAAGCAGCTAGGAAAGCTAAACCTACAGCAGGTGTCATTAAAGCTACATCACGCCTCGTAATCCTACTAAGCCTAAATACAGGTGTCAACCCTGCTCTACGAGCAGCTTCAGCAGCTAGGAAATCCTCACCTAAACCTGTAGCTACACATGCAATGCTATCTATACCGTAGAGCTCCCTCATCCTCTCAGCCTTCCTCCTTAAACTCGAAGCGATAGATTCAACCTGTCTACTATATAGGAACCTAGCTATGGATATTATATCATCCATAGATAGCAGCCTCCTATCAGCGCATACAATCCTAGCTATACGATTAGCAGCCTCCTCTTTAGAAACACCTCTACCATCAGGTGTATCGCATATATAATCTCCAGCCTCTATAAATCCTAGAAGTATATATAGATCCCCAGTCTGCGCGAAGTACTCACTACTCACACCAACCCATCCATCCTTGAAGCGTATCTTCGAAGCTATCGAAGCTAGATTAGTCCTTAAAGCACCAGTATACACAAGCTCGTATAACCTAAGCTTATCCAGATCCGTGAATCCCTCAGCTTTAACATCCCCCATCACTATAGGTATGATACTCGTCGTAGTACTACCTACATCGACTAGTATACATGTATCGAAGAACTGAGATACAAACCATCCGGATGCATACCAGTTTGAAGCAGCTACATCATATGGATGTTTCAAAGCATAATCTAAACCGACAAGCCTACCTCTACAATCTAGAACTCTGATATCCGATCTACCAAAAACCTCAGATACCATACGGGATATGGTTTCAACACCCTCATCCTTAGATTCGAATACATCTGCTAACTCACCCGTCATAGTTAAAGCCACTACATCTGGAGATCTACCTAGACCACCTAGGACATAGTCTACGAGAGAGTTCAATACATATGGTAGCTCTGCTAGCCTCCTCCAAAGCGGTAGATAACGTATCCCAGTAGCTAAGCGTATAGCTACTCCGTTACGAACTTCAAGAACGGAGATCTTAGTATTAGCTCCTCCTACATCCAATCCTACAACTACGGTCATCCAACCTCCTCCTAGCATTTATGAGATCTATCCAAGCATCTCTTAAACTATATCCAAAACCTGAGATCAAGCTATACCCATGTATATATGCTTCTACTCTATCATCTAGATACGGGTTTATATTTAGCGGAACACATCTAACCTTAAGGAATACGGAGAATCCTCTAAACCCATCGGTAACCCGAAGCCTATCGTGGAAGGCGGCTTCTGCTATAGCTTCTGCAGGATTAACACGACAGCATCTACTCAAACCTATATATGAGACTGTCAACCTAGGGTTAACCTCGATTACGTATACGCCGCCGTTAGATATGATCGTATCGATACCTATGTACCCCTTCAACCCGTGTAGAAGGGTATTTAGTTTATCGGTAAGCTTATCGATATCGATAGATGCCAGCGATAACGGTACATATCCTCCGAGATACGATGGGCCCCCACTAGATAGATCTACGAACTGACGGTTAATCGATAGAAGCCTAGCATACCTACCATCAGATATAAACGATAAACTTGAGGGTAGACCTTTAACATACTCCTGAGCGATATAGCCTCTATAGTTTGCGATCTTAACAAGCCTCTCAGCATCCATACGATTCGAAACTATGTATAGACCACCACATCCAGCATCCAATCTAGGTTTAATTATGAAGGGATAGCCTAGACTATCTAGATCATCTAGAGAAGCTGAGCTTAGATCGATCGATCTAGGAGTCTTTAAACCTATCTCTGAAAGCATACGGTGGAGGCTTAGCTTATCGATAATCCTACCTAACCTATCGATATCCCCTATCGTTACGATCGAGTAGCCATACTCATCGATTATCCTACGGATGATCGAGTATAGTAGGCCATTAGTCTCGGGTGCGATAACATAAACCTTATCGAAATCCATCCTGCCTATACAGTGGATTAGATCATCTATACACGGATCATCGAGCATGACTATACGAGCAGGGATGATGGATCTAGGGATATCCGCTATAAACCTCCTATCGATAGCGACGTAGAGATCTACCCAGCTAAGTTTACATAGATCTACGGCTAGTCTCCTAAGCATAGATAAACCTTCTACTAGGATCGAAGGTGTACCATCTATCAAACCTGCTGTGAGAGCTTCGAATAGGAGAATCCTCAACCCTAAACTATATACAACCGTTAACCTATAATGTTAAGTTAAACGTTTATACGGGTTTCATAGAAGCTACTCTAACCTTAGGGTTTGATAGTAGTACCTGTAATCGATATTATGAATGGGTTAGCCGTTCACGCAGTTAGAGGGGAGCGTAGCAGGTATAAGCCTCTGGAAAGTATCCTATGTAGATCTACAGATCCGATAGAGGTTGCATCCACCTTCTCTAAGATAGGGTTCAGCCTAGTATACGTAGCAGATCTAGATGCTATACTCTATAGGATGAGATCTCTAGATCTATACGAGAAGATGAAGTCTACGGTTAAACATATGATGCTGGATAGCGGTGTTAGATCGTATAACGAGTGTATAGATCTACTAAGCCTAGATATAGATTATATAGTCGTAGGATCTGAGACATTCGAATCTATAAGCGAGTTACTTAGCCTTCTAGAATCCTATAGCGATAGGCTGATCGTAAGCGTAGACTTGATGAATGGACAGATACTATCACCTATACAGTCTATAAGAAGGTTAAGTGTAGAGGAGTATATAGCTATGCTGATTAAATACGGGCTCAGCTCAGCTATAGTATTAGAGCTCTCTAAGGTTGGATCAGGCTTAGGTATCGATATAGATACTGTACGTAGACTAGTACCTCTAGTAGATAGGCTGTATGTAGGTGGAGGATTAAGGTCTATAGAGGAGATAGATAGGTTAAGGGATATAGGTATCTACGGTGTACTCGTAGCTACAGCTCTACATAAGGGATGGATAAATGTGGATGATTTAAAGTATAGAGGATACATCTAGGCTTCGACAAGTGTCTCCGTACTCCTCACACCATCTATACGGTTTATCTCAGCTGAAATCCTAGCTACATCCTCGTTACTTTCAGCCTCTACGAAGCATACGATATCGAACCTACCGTATACAGGATAGCATTTAGCTACACCACTCATCCCTCTTAGAGTCTCAAGCACCTTCGTCAGTCTTATAGGTATAACCTTCATTAGTATACAAGCTCTAACCATGGGATTCACACCCCTTCATCTCAACTAGCGTCTCGGTATATACGACTGAGCCAAGCCGACCTATCCTCCTCACAATACGTGTAAGCTCTTCTATATCTGAAGCCTCTACATCTACTACAACATCCCACCGTCCAAGTACCGGGAATACGCTTTTAACCCCAGGTATCTTGCTTAGAGATTCCACTACATCCATATATCTACCCGCTGCACTTCTTATGAGGATACATGCAGATATCAATCTCCACAACACCATTACACCTCTATACAATATAATCTGTACATAAATATTCTGCTCCAGCTGAAGGATCGATATCATATTATCGTAGGGAAACGTTTAATACAGGTATCTGAAGGTTAATGAATCTCTAAAGGAAGCCATAGGCTATGAATACTATAGGTCTAGTATACGATAAGCTAACTTCAGATGAAGAAGAGATAATCCTAGAAGCTGAGAGGAGGGGCTTCCAGTTAAGGTACCTATTCGTCAAAACCCCTGTAGAATCGTATCTACCAGAATCTAAGCTTGTAGATCTACCAGTAGTATTCAACAGATGCGAGAGTAAGAGTAGAGCGCTAGAAGCGGGTAGGATAATAGAGGGGAGGGGTATACCTGTAGTAAATCCGTTCAAAGTAGAGTATCTATGTGCGGATAAGGTAGAGACTATAAAGCTATGGTTTAAAAACGGTGTGGATACACCTAGATGGGTGTATATACCCTTCACGAGTAGTGATGGCTTCCAAGAAGATGAGATAGAAGGTATAGCAGATGAGATTGAAAAACTAGGTTACCCACTAGTAGTTAAACCTACCATGGGTAGCTGGGGTAGAGGTGTAGTTAAGGTAGAATGTAGAGATGAGCTTATAGGTATCCTAAGAGAAGCTCGACCTTCATCTGTAAATCCTACCGGATTCTTCGCTCAAGAATATATAGAGAAGCCTGGGTTCGATCTACGTATACTAGTCGGTCTCAGACCTGATAGCTGTATAAAGGTTCTATGCGGTATAGCACGTATATCACCCTCACCTGAAGAATTTAGGACTAATACTCATCTAGGTGGTATACCCCTAGGGCTTAAGCTCAACGAGAATGATAGGCTTGTAAACGAGGCAGAGAGAGCTGGTGATATAATCTTAAACGGATGTAGGTGGGGTATAGTAGCGTTGGATGCTATGCCGGATGCTAAAGGTATAGACTATAGTATAGTATACGAGTATGTAACAGAGTGTAGTATACTATTCCAGCAGGTTAGGAGAATCGTGGAGGAGAATAGGCAGCGTAGGTATAGGGTATGGAAGAATATTCTTGAAGAAGCCTTCTCTAGATACAAATCCTCAGAAATCTATATGAGGATGGAGGGTATCCTACACGAGATACTCGAATCATGCAAGATTAAATGGCATGAAGCTAATTCTAGATTCGATTACGCGGTTAATACACGTAATGCTTCAGGCTTCAACCCGGCTACATTCTATATAGATATCGCTGAAGATCTAGCTAGATAGATTCTCTAGGAATTTCAACGTAGAGAAGGCTATACGTTCAGTTATCTCCACTGCTTTACCTAGATAGTTCTCAGGCTTGAATAACTCATCCAACTCCCTATCCGATAGATACCTGGATACTTCTGTATTCCTTAAAACCTCCTTTAGATGGGTTCCCTTCCTCATAGCTTCGATACAGCTAACCCTCAATAACTCATGAGCCTTTTGTCTATCGTAGCCCTTCCTAGCTAGAGCTATCATAACAGCTTCAGAGAATATAAGCCCCATCGTAGCATCTATATTCCTCCTCATATTCTCAGGATAGACTTTAAGAGTTGATAAGACTCGATGCATAGTCTTAAGCTGCTCATCGAGTAGTAGGAATACCTCAGGTATCATAACTCTCTCGCATGAGCTATTCGTCAAATCCCTCTCATGCTCCTGAACAACATTCTCGAGAGCTGCTACAGCGAAGCCTCTCAAAATCTTAGCTAAACCACATACCTTCTCAGATCCTATAGGATTCCTCTTATGCGGCATAGTACTAGAACCGACTTGAGTAGCTTCCTCGAAAGCCTCCTCAACCTCCTTTATCTCACTTCTATGCAAGTTTCTTATCTCGTTAGCCATCTTATCTAGAGTCGACGATACAAGCGATAAAAACAGTATAAGCTCAGCTAGTAGGTCTCTAGGAACTATCTGCGTCGTTATCTCAGCAGGTTTTAAACCCAGTATCTTCATAGCGTAATCCTGTATCTCGAAGGCTCTATCCCCGAAGCCTGCCATAGTTCCTACAGCACCGGTAAGCTTACCTACACAAACCCTATTCTTAACCTCGTTCAATCTCTCGATATGTCTCTTAAGCTCTGAAGCCCATACTGCAAGCTTAAAACCGAAAGTTATAGGTACCGCAGCTACACCATGAGTCCTACCTAGACATACTGTATCCCTATACCTGAGAGCCATCTCAGCGACTAGTTTAGCTAGCTTAACTAAATCCTTCTCGACTATACCTAATGCTTCCCTTATCTGTAGTGCTAAGACAGTATCTGTTATATCGTTAGACGTAGCTCCTAGATGCACGTATCCACCATACGGCTCCCCAACAGCTTCAGCTAAAGCCTTAACAACTGCTACGACTTCATGCTTAGTTAAAGCTTCAAGCTCATTCACCCTCTCAAGCTTCACGAACTTGGTGGAGGCTTTACCTACTATAGCTTCAGCAGCTTCTCTAGGAATATTACCTACAGCTGCATGTGCCTCTGCTAACGCTGCTTCTACTCTAAGCATATACTCGAGCCATGTCTCCCTATCGAATATTCTACGCATATCGCTACTACCATACCGATACTCTATAGGGTGGATCGGCATAAAACATCAACCCACCATCATTATATTGATGGAAATAGCTAATAAACCTAAATACAACCTTTGTTAATAGTATGACGACAGCTATATTCTACGATCCCGTATTCCTAGAGCATGATACAGGGTATGGGCATCCAGAATCACCGGATAGACTTAAATCTATAATCAGAGGTCTCCGAGAGAATAGTATACTCGAAGATTCAAGATTTAAAATACTGAAACCTAGTAGAGCATCCATAGAGGAGATAAGCCTCATACATGATCCGAACTATGTACGGTATGTAGAGGATTTCTGTAGGAAAGGTGGAGGTATAATCGGGACATGGGGTGGTGGAGTTGTATGTAGTGGGAAAAGCTTCGAAGCTGCATGCTACGCTGTAGGTGCAGCTATAGACGCTGTTAAACTATCTATGGACAACATATACCCCAGATCCTTCTGTCTCGTAAGACCGCCGGGCCATCATGCAGAATACGATTACCCATACGGCTTCTGCATATTCAACAATATAGCGATAGCAGCAGCATACCTTATCAGGTTTAGGGGGGTTGATAGGATTATGGTATTAGATCTAGATGCACATCATGGAAATGGTACCCAGCACGCATTCTACGATTCACCTAAAGTATTCTATATAAGTATACATCAGGATGCCATATTCCCAGGTACAGGATCTATCAACGAGGTGGGTGTAGGCGATGGCGAGGGATATACTTTGAATATACCGCTACCAGCTTACTCTGATAAAGAGGTGTATATAGAGGCTATACGAAGGATAGTTAAGCCTATCGCCATGGAGTATAAACCTGAGATTCTACTAGTTTCAGCAGGATTCGATCCATATCATGATGATCCTATAACAGATCTAGGATTAACCCTAGAAGGGTTCAGGGAGGTGTATAGGGAGGTTATAGATATATCTCGTATATGCTCTGGGAGGATTGTATTCTGTCTTGAAGGAGGCTATAACCTTGAATGTCTAAGGATAGCCGTTGCATCTGTTATAGCTTTAATGGAGGGTATAGAGTTTGATCTACCTAGAGAGGAGGTCTATCCACCACCATACCTTAAGAGTAGAGCTTTATCGATTATAGAAGCTGTGAGAGGGATAGCATCATCATACTGGAGGATAGATTAGTGTAGATACTATGCTATTATAGCTGAGGGTAAACGTTTATATGAACGATATACTCTCTCAGGATAGAGTACCGCATGTACTATAGAGTTAATAGCGTTAGGAAGATTATAGATGAGGATATAAAGAAGGCTTCGATAGAGGAATTTCTAAAGGATTATCTAAAGGATGCTGGGTTTGGAGGAGTAAGTATACTAACAACACCACTAGGTACACGGGTAACGCTATACGTTATGAGGCCTGGCATGGTGATAGGTAGAGGAGGCCAGAATATAATGATGTTATCTAAGATGCTTGAAGAAAAGTTTGGTTTAGAGAATGTACAGATAGCCGTCGCTGATGTACCTAAACCAGAACTAGATCCATACATAATGGCTTGTCAGATAGCCGCCGCTATGGAGAGGGGGATAAAATTCCGTAGAGCAGCATACTGGGCTTTAAACCGTATAATGAGCGCGGGTGCTCTAGGCGTTGAGATAAAGATTTCTGGTAAACTTACATCTGAGAGAGCTAGGACGGAGGCATTCCGTGCTGGATACCTACCTAAATCAGGAGATCCCGCTATGAAGAATGTTAAAACTGCTTCGGTATCCGTCTTATTGAAGCCTGGTATCTATGGTATAAAGGTATCGATCATACCTCCAGAAGCTGAGTTTCCAGATAAGATAGAGCTTAAACTCAAAGAGGAGAGTATTAAAGAAGAGAAGGTTGAGGAGGGTTGAATTAGCTTTGGCTATTCTGAGAATCAAGGATATCAGATCCATGAGTAGTACTGAGAGGAAGCAGAAATTACTAGAACTTCGTAACGAGTTAGCTAAGATGATGGCTATGGTTAAATCAGGTGGAGCTGTAGAGAACCCCGGCCGTATAAGGGAGCTTAGGAGAGCTATAGCTCGCATACTCACCGTAGAGAGGGAGGAGCAGATGAGGGTGAGGGGGAGATGAACCCTATAACCCCGTACAATATAGTTAGACATGAGCTTATAGGATTGGAGGTTAAGGTTTCATCATCATCCAACCCCTATCTTAAAGGTATATCTGGTATAGTTGTAGATGAAACTAAGAATATGCTTTTCATAGAGGGGTCGGATGGTAGGGTGCGTAAGGTGCCTAAATCATGTTGTAAATTCAAGTTTAAACTACCCTCAGGTGTTATAGTAGAGGTGGATGGATGGGTGATAGTAGGTAGACCTGAAGATAGGCTTACGAGGTAGATGTGGCGTGGGTACAGCTCAACAGATTGTATGCGATGATAGAGACTGCCCCTTCCACGGTTCGCTTAGAGTTAGAGGTAGAGTCCTAGAGGGGGTTGTTATAAAAGCTAGAGCTAACAAGATGGTTGTAGTAGAGGTAGAGTACCTACATTACGTTCCTAAGTATATGCGTTATGAGAGGCGTAGAAGTAGGATACATTCTCATAACCCTCCATGTATAAACGCTAAGGTTGGTGATAGAGTTAAAATAGCTGAGTGTAGACCTATAAGCAAGACTGTATCTTTTGTAGTTATAGAGAAGAAGGAGGAGGGCTCTAATGTCTAGTAGAGCTACTAGAGGTGCTGGTAAATCTAGAGCCGTATCTGCTAAGGCTGTAGAAGTGCATAAACCGCATATACCTAGAGCACTCCCTATAGGAGCATACCTAGTTTGTGCGGATAACAGTGGTGCTAAAGAGGTTAAGCTAATAGGTGTTATAGGCTATAAGGGTAGGATTAGGAGGCTTCCAGCAGCTTCGGTTGGGGATATGGTTGTAGTATCTGTTAAGAAAGGTACTACAGAGCTTAAAGGACAGGTTTTCTATGCAGCCGTAGTTAGACAGAAGCAACCTTATCGTAGAGCAGATGGTACATGGATATGTTTCGAAGATAACGCTGTAGTACTCTTAACACCTGAAGGCGATGTTAAAGGTAGCGAGGTTAGAGGACCTATAGCTCTAGAAGCAGCTGATAGGTGGCCTCAGATAGCTTCCATAGCCTCCATGGTGGTATAATATGGTTAAAAATATCCCTGGATCTAAACGGAAAACTCAGAGAAGACGCTTCTTCGAAGCTCCGATCCACCGTATACGTAGAATGATGTCGGCTCCTCTATCTGATGAACTAAGGGAGAAGTATAATGTTAGATCTTTCCCAGTGCATAAGGGGGATACGGTTAAGGTTCTCAGAGGTGATTATAAGGGCGTAACCGGGACAGTCGTTAGGGTAGATTATGGTAAGAGGAGGATATACGTAGACGGTGTCGTTAGGCAGAAGGCTAGTGGCGAAACTGTACATGTACCTATCCATCCGTCTAAAGTTATGATAGTTAAGTTAAACTTAGATGATAAGCGTAGGGTAGAGGCTCTCGAGAGAGCTTCCAAGATTAAGATGGTGGTGGGAGGATAGTATAATGGGGAAGATGGGTGGTTCTAGGCATCTAAAGAGGCTTGCAGCTCCACCAATATGGCCTATACCTAGGAAAACCGCTATATGGGCTGTTAAAACGTCTCCAGGCCCCCATCCGGCGGATTATAGTATACCGCTCGCTATCATCTTAAGGGATATACTAGGTTATGCGAATAATATGCGTGAAGTACGGTTTATACTAAATAATAGGATGGTGTTAGTTGATGGTTTAGCTAGGGTTGACCCAGGCTTTCCTGTAGGCATCATGGATGTCCTATCTATACCTAAAACTGGCGAACACTATCGTATCCTACCTAATAGAAGCGGCAGATTAACTCTCCACCGTATAGATGGGGTGGAAGCACGGTTTAAGCTATGTAAGATTATAGGTAAGACTATGCTTAAGAATGGAAGGCTTCAGTTAAACCTACATGATGGTAGGAATCTATTAGTGAGGCTATCAGATCCCATGCATCCAGTAGAGGATGTATACCATACACACGATTCGATCCAGATCTCCATACCGAATAATACTATGCTATCCCATATACCCTTGAAGGAGGGGGCTATATGCCTAGTCGTTAGGGGTAGTAATATGGGTCGTGTAGGTTATCTAGTAGAAAGGATACCTGGCAGCCTTACATCAGATCCTAGAGCTATACTAGAGAATGAGGGGGGAGAAAGATTCGAAAGCATACTAGACTATGTATTCCCTATAGGCATCGATAAGCCGCTTATCTCTCTACCTAAACCTACATTAGAGGTTGTTAAACATGAGTAGCCCATATGATAATCCTATGAGGAGACCTAAGATAATAAAGGTAGTTGTTCATTCATGCGTAGGTGAATCAGGTGCTCCGTTAGAGAAGGCTATGAAGATATTGGAGGAACTGACAGGTGCTAAACCATGCATCAGGAAGGCTAAACGTACGATAAAGGATTTCGGTATATACCGTGGAGAACCTATATCCTGTATGGTTACCCTTAGGGGTTCTAAAGCTGTAGAATTCTTAAAGAAGGCTTTAGCCGCTGTAGGGAATAGGATTAAAGCTTCAAGCTTCGATAAATACGGGAACTTTAGCTTCGGTATAAGAGAGCATCTAGATATACCTGGTACGAAATATAATCCTGAGCTGGGTACGATCGGTATGGATGTATGCGTTCATATAGGGAGACCTGGATATAACGTAGATAATATAGGAAAGGAGCATAGGATAACAAAGGAGGAAGCTATAAGATTCATGAAGGAGGCATTCGGTGTAGAGGTTATATAATCTGGTTACCGTAACAGATTCCTTAATACCCTGGTTTAAGTAATAAATTTTTGAGAAAAATGGATACTTAACTTATAGCATATAAGGGTAGGCTAGGTTCTGGGAGATGCGTCGATAATGTATAGGTAGCCGATAGAGATATACCACCGAGTTATCTATAAACTTTCGAAACGAGATCTACAATATATACATTCAAGGGAAATACTTTTTAGGAAGATAGCTTATGATGCTTTAGAGAGTTAAGATAGGGGCTTAAGGATATGGCTAAACATAGACCTCCTAAGGAGAGGAAGTTTGGTAAGGGTAGTCGTAGGTGTAGACGTTGTGGTAGTCATGAGGCTATAATCCAAGCATATAACCTCATGTATTGTAGGAGGTGCTTCAGAGAGGTAGCCCCGCTTCTAGGTTTTAAAAAGTTCGACTAGGTCGATAGGATATGGTTATGGTTGATCCATTATCGAATGCTATGGCTATAATAGACAACTCTGAAAGGAGGAGGAAGAAGGAGTGTATAATAGCACCTGCGTCTAAACTTATAGGTGAAATCTTACGGATAATGCAGAAATATGGGTATATTGGCGAATTCGAATATATAGACGATGGGTATAACGGTAAGTTTAGAGTACAGCTACTCGGACGTATAAATAAGTGTAAAGCTATAAGACCCAGATTCTCAGCTCGTAAAGATGAAATCCTCGATTTTGCTCGTAAATATCTACCTTCACGCGATATAGGTATACTTATACTTACTACATCTAAAGGTGTGATGACGCATAAGGAGGCTTTATCTCTAGGTATAGGTGGTAAGCTGCTAGCTTTCGTATACTGATGGGGGGTATCGGGTATGATGGCTACACAGTTTGCCGAAACGAGGATCGTTAAGATCCCAGCAGGTGCAGATATAGAGGTAGATGGGTTTAAGGTAACTGTTAAGGGTCCTCTAGGTATGATAACTAAGGATTTCTCTCACATACCGCATAGGAATGTAACGATAAGGAGGGAGGGTGATACGGTGTTCATCGAAGCCTATGGTAAAGTTAAACGTTCTATCAAAGCTATTCTAGGTACACTACAAGCACATATAGAGAATATGATTACTGGTGTAACTAAGGGGTTTACGTATCGCCTTAAAATAGTATACTCGCACTTCCCTATATCCGTGAAGGTTAAGGATGGGGCTGTGTATATAGAGAATTTCATAGGTGAGCGAACTCCTAGAGTAGCTAAGATCGTAGGTAATGTTAAGGTGATAGTCGAGAAGGAGGATTTGATTATTAAAGGATTGGATATAGATGCTGTAGCACAAACAGCTGCTAATATAGAGCAGGCAACTAAGGTTAGGAGGAGGGATCCGAGGGTATTTCTAGACGGTATATACGTATACTCTAAGGAGGTTGGTATGTAGTGAGCGGGGAGACACAGCAGCCGAAGCCTAAGCCTAAACTCTCTGATAGAGGGAGACGTCTACTAAAGCTTAGGATGGAGAGATCTGTGAAGTTTGTTAGACAGGAGAGTTGGAGGTATGCACGTGTCGATGAGAATTGGAGGAAGCCTAGAGGCGTATCTAGTAAGATGAGGCGTCGTATGAGAGGCTGGCCTAGGATCGTATCGATAGGCTATGGTTCGCCTAGAATCGTTAGGGGACTCCATCCTTCAGGCTTCAGGGAGGTCCTAGTATATAGGGAGGAGGATCTAGAGGGTTTAGATCCTGAGAGGGATGCGGTACGTATAGCTCACACCGTAGGTATGAGGAAGAGGAGGGCTATACTCGATAAAGCTAGGAAGCTTGGTTTGAAGGTTCTAAACCCGGGTGTCGTAGTGGAGGTTGGAGTTAAATGAAGGTGGATACCCAGCGTCGTATAGTTGCATCCATGCTTGGTGTAGGCTATCATAGGGTATGGATAGATCCTGAGAGGGTGGAGGATGTACAGTCGGCTATAACTAGAGGCGATTTAAAAGCTCTAGTAAAGGATGGGGTCATAAGGATTAGACCTATCAAGGGTACTAGTAGAGCTAGGGTTGGGAAGCGGAGGAGGGGGCCTGGGAGCGTTAAAGGTAGCTTTAAATCGAGGATTGATGAGGGGCAGATGTGGGTTGCACGTATAAGAGCTCTAAGAAGGGAGTTGAAGATCCTGAGGGAGAAACGTATGATAACTAGGTCTACGTATAGGGAGCTATACCGCCTAGCCAAAGGCGGTGTTTTCCGCTCTGTAAGAGAGCTTAGAAGCTACATATATAGTCATGGGTTGGCTAGGAGGCTGCCTATATGAATGGGAAAGTTATAGCTCTCCCGCTTAAACGTATGAGGCTTGGTTTAACCGATTATAGGCGTAGGAGAAAGCTTATATTATCCGGTCTACCTAGGTTTACCGTTAGACTCTCGAATAGGTATATACTAGTCCAGCTGATAGAAGCTAGGATAGGTGGTGATCATACTATAGCGTCGTTCTATTCTAGAGAGCTAGTTACTAGGTATGGGTGGAAGGCTTCATGTATAAATATACCTGCAGCATACCTATCCGGCTTAGTAGCAGGTTATAGATCTTTGAAAGCTGGCGTGGAGAAAGCTGTACTGGATGTTAAAAGGTTTGGTAAAGGTTTCAGATGTTCAGCTGTACTTAAGGGTGCGTTGGATGCAGGTATGGATATACCTCATGGCGAAGGTATATTTCCAAGCGAATCTAGGATTAGGGGGGAACATATAGCTAGCTATGCAGCTCTACTAGAGAAGGTCAACCCGGAAGCCTATCGTAGAAGATTTAGTTTATATCTAGCTAGAGGTTTAGATCCTAAAGATTTACCTAGACATTTCGATGAAACATATAAAGCTATAGTAGAGGAGTACAGGGAGGTGTAGAACTATGGCTTTAGATACGAGTAGCTGGACTCCTAAAACACAGTTAGGGGAGATCGTTAAGAAGGGGTTGATAACAAGTCTAGATGAGGTATTTGCTAGAGGATACAAGATAATGGAGCCTGAGATAGTCGATACACTGCTACCAGATATCCAGTATGAGATCATATATACATCGATAGTTCAGAAGCAGACTGATGCAGGTGAGAAATCACGTTTTAAAGTGATAGTAGCTGTAGGTAACGGAGACGGATATATAGGCGTAGGATCTAGTAAAGCTGCTCAATGGCGGTTAGCAGTCGATAAAGCTTTGAAGGAAGCTAAGCTTAACATAACGCCTGTAAGACGTGGATGTGGCTCATGGGAGTGTAGCTGTGATCAACCACACTCAGTTCCATTCAGAGTTATAGGTAAATGTGGTAGTGTTAGGTTTGAGATACTACCAGGACCTAGGGGTTTAGGCTTAGTAGCTAACGATACATCTAAGATACTACTAAGATTAGCAGGGGTGAGGGATTGTTGGACTAGGAGTAGGGGGTCTACAAGAACTACTCAATCCCTTATATATGCTACATTCAACGCTTTAGCGAATACCTATCGTATAATTACACCGGAAGATTGGGTGAGGTGATCCGTATAGACTATGATCGCTGTTATAAGGATTCGGGGTACCGTTAACGTTAGGATGGATGTAGAGGAGACTCTTAGAAGGCTTAGACTTAAGAAGCTTAACCACTGCGTAATCCTACCTAAGACAGATGCATATCTAGGTATGATCGAGAAGGTTAAGGATTGGGTTGCATACGGAGAGATAGATCTAGATACGCTTAAACTATTATTAAAGGAGAGAGGCTCTATAACCGGGGGTAAACCTTTAACCGATGATGTTTGTAGAAAGTTAGGGTTCGATGGGATAGATGGGTTAGCTGAGGCCATATACTATGGGAAGGTAAGCTTTAAGGATCTTAAGATAGTAAAACCCGTATTTAGGCTACATCCACCTTCAGGGGGATACTATAAGAATACTAGGAGACACTATCCTGAAGGCTCCCTAGGATACTGGGGTAGAGATATACGGAAGCTTATCGAGCATATGGTCTAGATTACTTCGTATCTATCTGAAACTGAGAGTATAGGGTAGGGTTTTAGTTCAAGTTTGGAGAAATCTTTTTAGATATCCTACCTACAGGTCTAGAGGATAGTGGGATAGTTATGGCTAGAAGGTATAGGAAGTCTAGGTGGATGAGGGGGTCTAGAACGCATGGATGGGGTGTTAGCGGTCAGCATAGGGGTAAGGGTTCACGTGGAGGATACGGTATGGCTGGTGGACATAAGCATAAGTGGTCGTGGATAGTTAAGTATGCACCAGATCACTTCGGTAAAAGAGGGTTTAAACCCCCGTATAGCGTCGAAGACGTATGCATAAATGTCGGCGAGCTCGAGGATCTAGCTGCTAAACTCGGGGTAAGCGAGAATGGGACTATAGATCTTGAATCTATAGGCTATACTAAGCTACTAGGGGGAGGCTCCATTAGTAAACCTTTCAATATAGTTGTTAGGAAAGCTTCTAGGAATGCTGTAGAGAAGATTAAATCTATAGGTGGTAGTATAGTTATATTGAGTAGAGCAGAGTAGTTTAGGTGTCTATTAGGTTATGGCTGGACGGTTCCTCTCACTATTCAAACCTGTGAAGTCGATCCTACCAGAGGTTCAAGCTCCGGTACGGAAGCCATCATTCAGCGAGAGGATACTATGGACAGCCTTCGCTCTTATAGTATACCTCGTTATGAGCGAAATACCTCTCTACCATGTAACTAGAGGCGCGGATATATACTTCGCATATCGTGTAATCTTCGCTTCACGTAGAGGAACGCTTATGGAGCTAGGTATAGGTCCTATCGTTACAGCAGGATTAGTGCTACAGATACTTGTAGGTGGCGGATTGATAGAAGCCGATCTAAGTAAGCCTGAGGATAGAGCATTGTTTACAGTCGCTAGCAAATTCCTATCTATAATACTAGCTCTATTTCAGATAACTCTATTTCTATCTACAGGTGTATGGGGCTACCTAACCCTATTCGAGAGTATGATCGTATTCATGCAGCTTCTAGCTGCAACCCTAATAGTGATACTTCTAGATGAAATGGTGCAGAAGGGCTGGGGTTTTGGTAGCGGTATAAGCTTATTCATAGCTGGAGGTGTTATACAGGAGATTCTATGGCAAGCCTTCGCTCCTATACCAGCACCTGATGGATCCTTATACGGGGCTATACCATCATTTATACAGAATATAATTTCTGGGAATCCATCCGCAGCATTCTTCAGAGAACATGGATACCCAGATATGACTGGGTTAATCTCGACTATGATACTACTCCTAGTGCTACTATATCTTCAAGGTATAAGGGTGGATATACCTATATCCTTCGCTAGATACAGAGGTTATAGAGGGCGATACCCTATACAACTCCTATACCTTTCTAGTATACCAGTCATATTTACTTCAGCTTTATTCAGTAATCTATACGTAGGCGCTCAGATACTATGGTCTAATATGAATAGAGATAACAGTAACCCCTGGCTTAACTGGATCGGTATGTTCACTACGGATGAAGCCGGTATTAGACCTATAGGTCCATCGCTAGCGTACTATCTGACACCTCCTAGAAGTATAGTTGGTATCCTAGAGGATCCGGTGAGAGCTATCATATACATAACTTTAATGGCTTTCTTCTGTATAATCTTCAGCTGGACATGGCTTACGATAGGGGGTATCGGCCCCTCAGATGTAGCTCGCCAACTTGTCGATGCAGGTGTTCAGATACCTGGATACAGGATGACTGAGAAAACCGTATACTCTATCCTCAATAAGTATATACCTGTAGTAGGATTGTTCGGAGGATTTCTCATAGGTTTAATCGCAGGTTTAGCCGATTTGATAAACGTATTCGGTTCTGGTATAGGTATACTCTTAACGATAGGTATAATATACAACTACTACCAGATACTACTACGCGAACGTCTATTCGAGATGTATCCTGGGCTGGAGCGTATGATAGGGGGTAGATAGGATGGATATCCTATACTCTATATGGAATGCTATAGTAGGGTTTCTAAGCCAGTTCACATATGATTTGAGGGTTGCATGTATATTCACAGTAGTATCAGCTTCACTTATAATACTCGCATCTATAGGCTTATCAAGGATCTTCATAGATATCAAACTTCAAAGAGAGTATATGATTATACTATCAGAGTATAGATCGCTCCTAGATGAAGCTAGGCGTACGGGTGATCCTAAAATCCTATCTAAGGTTAAGAAGAAGAAGACTATGGTGGAGCATATGGGGTCTAAGGTATCGATACAGAATCTTAAGATGATGGCTATATCTATGGCTGTATTCTTCCTAGTATTCAGTATACTTTCATCAGCATTCCAGGGTAGACCAGCAGCTTTAACCATACTCTACTCTCATAGGGAGCCATTAATCCTCCCATTCTATATATGGTATATGGTTTGCAGCCTCACGATCGGTAGGATGCTATTCAAGCTATTCGGGTTTGAAGCTCCAGGGCAGACTCGTAGCTCCACCTAAAAGATTTAAGTTTATCCTATAGGATTCTCGATGGATATGGTGCAGGATATGGGTAAACCTAGATGCGCTATATGCGGTAGGTTTCTGCACGGCGTAGATTATGAAGCCGATACTAAGTCATCGCGTAGACCTGAGAGACCTTACGGAGGATATGTATGCCATAGATGTTTGGAGAGAGGTATAAGGGATGCTGTTAGAAGGGGGGTATAGGAGGATTTGGTCGTTATAACGGTTAGTGGTCTCCATGGATCCGGTAGATCTACACAGGCTAAGCTACTAGCTAGAGAGTTTAACTTGAGATATGTATCAGCTGGTCAGCTGTTCAGGGATATAGCTAGAGAGAAGGGTGTAGCTATACATATGCTTAGCTCACAGTTGTTATCCGATCCTACGATAGACTATATGATAGATGAGAGAACTAAACGTGAAGCTGAGAAGGGTGATGTAGTACTAGAGGGTGATCTATCCGGTGTTATGGCTGGTAACCTAGCCGACGTTAAGATATTCTTGAAGGCTTCGGATGAAGCTAGGTTTAGACGTATAGCTAAACGTGAAGGATGTAGTTTAGAAGAGGCGGCGAAGATCACCTTAGAGAGGGAGGAGAGGGATAGAGTAAGGTTTAAGATATTTTACGGTGTAGATCCATTCGATCTATCCCTATACCATATAGTTCTAGATACTAGCTTACTAACCGTCGAATCAACTTTCAGAATACTAAAAGTATGTGTAGAAGAGTATATCAAGTGTAAAGGTTTAAGGGGAAATACTTAAGAGTAGGCTGAGTGAATCCCTAGCCTTTTAGAAGGTGATTCCGATGATAGAGGTGGGTAGAGTATGCGTTAAGACGAGGGGTAGGGAGGCTGGTCTTAAATGCGTGATAGTAGATATAATAGACGATAACTTCGTATTGATAACAGGTCCTAAGAATATAACTGGTGTTAGGAGGCGTAGAGTTAACGTTAAACACTTAGAACCTACACAGTATAAGCTAGAGATAGAGAAGGGGGCAAGCGATGAAGCTGTAGCTGAAGCTTGGAGTAGATCTGGTCTACCTGAAGAGTTCTATAAACCAGTTAAACCTTTATTGAAGCCTATCTAGGGGGTGTAGGTCTTAACTTCTACACCTCCATGGAGCGTTAAGAGGGAGTTCATATATAGGGAGACACCGTATACCGATGGAAGGTATGGGTGTAGACCTGATAGAAGACCTATCGATAAACTACTAGAGTATGGAGTGATACTACTCGATAAACCATCAGGCCCTACCAGTCATGATGTAACAGCGCTTATCAGGAGGATAGTTGAAGCTAAGAAAGCTGGTCATGGCGGAACCCTAGAAGTCTAGATCTATAAGGGATCTAGACTGGGGATATCCAGCTGTTACAGGTGTTCTACCTATAACTCTGAATAATGCTGTTAAGATAGTTAGAGTTCTACTTAGCGGTGGTAAGGAGTATGTAGGCGTCATGAGGCTTCATGGAGATGTATCTAGGGATAAGATTAAATCATGCTTCGATATGTTCCAGGGAGAGATATATCAGAAGCCTCCTGTTAGATCATCTGTTAAGAGGAGGCTTAGAACTAGGCGTATATACTATCTGGAGCTTCTAGAGATCGATGGACGTGATGTACTGTTTCGTGTAGGCTGCGAGGCTGGGACGTATATAAGAAAGCTATGCTATGATATAGGCGAGATACTCGGCTGCGGTGCTCATATGAAGGAGCTTAGACGTACACGTGTTTCTACATTCACAGAGGATGAATGTGTACGTGTAGATGATATATTCGATGCTTACATGAGCTGGAAGGAGTCTGGGGATGAATCTATGCTTAGAAGGATTGTTAGACCTATGGAGGATGCTCTAACTATACTACCTCAAGTTATCGTTAAGGATACGGCTGTCGAAGCTATATGTAATGGGGCAGATCTAGCGGTACCTGGTATAGTAGCATTCACAGGGGATATAAGAGAGGGGAGTCTTGTAGCTATACTAACGGTTAAAGGTGAGGGTGTAGCTTTAGGTTTAGCTCAGCTATCTGCGGAGAAGCTTCTAGAGAAGGAGAAGGGGATAGCTGTTAAAACTGAGAGGGTTCTCATGCAGCCTGGTACCTATCCTAGGGTATGGTAATCTACTCGTAGCGTAGAGCTTCTACAGGCTGGAGTTTAGCAGCTCTAAGAGCGGGTAGTAGACCACCTATAGCTCCGACAGAAAGGGATAATAGTATAGCGGATAGGATTAGATCGATCGATATCACGGGTGAGGCTGTGAACGCTACACCTTCGATTATAGTTAGAGATCTATTAGTCAGTATATGAGCGCATATCATACCTGCTACCACACCTGCTAAGCCTCCTATGAAGCCTATTATGAGACTCTCAGAGAGTATTAGAAGCATAACCTGTCTATTTGTGAAGCCTACAGCTTTCATAACACCTATCTCCCTAGTCCTCTCCATAACAGATGTGAACATAGTAGCCATAACGCCTGTAACCGCTACCGCGAAGCTTATCGATGAAGTAGAGAATAATAGTACATCGAGTATCCTCATTATGTTATCCACCGTCTTAGCTATCTGCTTAATAGATATAACATCTAGATAGTCTCCGTACAGATCCCTAATCCTACTCACTATGTACTCAACCCTATCTGGGCTACCTGCTACTAGAAATATACCTGTATACTTCTTCTGACCTAGCATAGATGGGCCTGCATCTAGAGGTAGGAATATAGATCGATCTGGGTTAACTATCATTATAGTACCATACGGTTTCAGTATACCCGCAACCCTAAAGCTAGATATCTTAAGCCTTATAGCTTCACCTTCGATCACAGGTATCCTAACGGTTAGAGCTGAACCTACACTGTAGAGTTTAACACCACTTCTACTCGATGTAGCTAGTTCAGATCCTATTAGGCATGAAGTATAAGCTTTAGATGGTGGTATAGATCCCTCTTCAACTTCTAACCCGCCTATAGCTTTCATCAAGACGGTTAGATCTATAGCGTATAGTTGAACCCTGACAGTCTCACCGTCGAGCTTCCTGAACTCTCCTATACTCTGATAGAATGGTGTGATATAGGCTACACCAGGTATCCTCCTAAGCCTATCTATATCCGTCTGAGATAACTCGTAGTCCTTACCAGGAAATACTACGATCGTATTCTGTCCTAGAGATGTTAACTGCTCTGATATAACGTTCATATAGCCTCTCGTAGCACTCACTATCGATACTAAAGCTGTAGGGCCTATCATAACGCCTAAAATGGTGAGGGCAGCTCTAACTCTACGTTCACGTAGTACGCTTATAGATAGGCTTAGTATATCCTCGATCCTCAAACCTAGGATCCCATCCCAGTAGCTCCTAGATAAGATGGGTTAGCAGCGATATATCTACATTACCTATCATCAACTCTTCACTATCCTAGTATGCTTAACATACCTTATTATGAAGTAGCCTGCTACAAGCATGAATACCGATGCGATGATTATAGGTAGAAGCCTGTATATAGTCTCACCTATAGGCTGCTGTTGAGGTTTAGGCTGCTCACCAACTTCGATACCTACACTATATTCGCTACTATAGGATCTACCATAATCATCTGTATACTCTAACGCTATCTTCAGCGTATATACACCTATATCTGCTTCTACCTCTGCTTCGACTGAGAACGGTACCTGGGTATCGGGATCTATACTACCTAGATACTGATGCGACTCTGTCTTAAGCTTGAAGCCCGGATGATCTAGTAGATGCACCGTTACATGCTTAGCAGTCTCCCTACCTATATTCAATAATATACCTGAGATCGTTAAGCTAGCACCCCTATATGCTGGAGATGGTATAACTGTAAGTTCGAGAAGTTTAAACTCTATCTCCCCTCTAACGTTTACAGGAAACGTTATGTTATACCTTCTATTATATCCGTAGCTATCTTTGAAAGCTATCATAGCTAATGCTGTAAGGGTACCTCTATACGGTGTATTAGGATTGCCGTAGACGCCTGTCTCTACGATTATATGATCCCCGGCTCTGATAACTGGTATATAGAAGACCTGCTTCTCTAAAGCTACTCCTGGAGGCATATTGAGGAGGATGAAGTATACATCATATGCTGGTGATGAACCAGTATTTATAACTTTAACAGAGAATTTCTTATAACCACCTACTATGATATCGGTGGATACCGGTTCTACTTCTATAAGCTTCACGGATCCTAGGATATACATCCTACATTCGATACATACCTCTTGTATCGTATTCCATTGATCTAGGAAGCTTAACGTTAAATCGAATCTATATACACCTGGAGAAACCTTTTGAGAAATCGAGAGCGGGATCACGAAGTATACGTAGTCTCCGAGGTTTACGGTAGCGGCAGGCTGGATCTCTAAAGGTATTGTTGGAGGTATGATACCCATAGCTATACTTTGAATCGATATAGGTCTTGTGAATACGACTGGCGTTACGTATCCCTCACATTCACTAGTAGTCGATAAAGAGAATCCTTCAGGCATCTTCACGTAACCTACTAACCCGCTCATAGAGGGTACGGCGACGTTACGTAGTATAACTATAAGCTGTACACCTATATCACCTGGACCAGCGCTTACACCATACCAGAAGCTTTGAACGAATTCTATACCCCCATACAGAGTGTTAACCGTTATATTGAACTCATGGGTTTCACTAAGCTTAACACCATAGCTTCCACTCTCCAGTATGTATTCACATACAACTCTACCTTTATAGATACCGGGTTTTAAACCTCTATCGATGGATACACGTAGATCTAAACTTCTAGAGCTATATCTAGCTAACGATCCAGACATATATATGTTCTGAGGATCCTTCAACCTGAATCCATCTGGTAGTATGACTTTAAGATGTATACCTGATATACTATAGGGGGATCTATTCACGAAGGTTAGGGTTAGAGTTACATTTTCATCTCCAGGATAGACTGGAAGATTCTCTCCCCAACTTACAGATGAAAGCTCTAGATACCCATAGCCTGCTGGAGGCTTAGTTATCGTAACGTTAAGATAGAATAATTTCACCCTATGTAGAGAAGAGCCGGCATATGATATGGTATACTCAGTTCTCAACGATATCGTGTATACACCTGGTTTCAAATCTGGATCTACATCGATCTCTATGGTAGCTGTCGATGTGGATCCAGGATTCAATATGCTTACTCTACTCGTAGTTTTAGAACTTTGAGAATAGCTGAATCCGTATGGAAGAATATACTCTACGGTTAAACCTTCAGCTGTACGGCTTCCTCTATTAACTATCTCTACTGTTAAAGGTATATTCTGTGCTCCAGGTATAGCATCTACAGGGTTTCCTGGAGAACCCCAGTAGATCGATACCACATCTAGTATCGTATCTAATACAGATGGATCGTAAAGTTTTACAGGTATATCGAAAGCGTATGTTGATGGAGCGCCTCCGCCACCAGTCTCTAGTATGTAATCGATCGATAGCTTTACGATATAGGATCCTGGTTTAAGATCCCCAGATATATCGAATGCTACGGTTATAGATGATGATCCGCCTGAAGCTATAGGCTGTAGTGCTCCAGGTCTCACAGCTTTGACGATGAAGCCGATAGGCACATCTACACGTATAGCTGAAGCCGATATAGTATACTCTCCAAGGTTAACCAGGGTTATCGTTAAATCTATATCCTCAGCTCCAGGTATCGGTAATATAGGTTCACCCCTATAGCTCCAGTACAATCCTGATAGTGTTAGGAAGCTAGGCTTATACGTGTAGATCGGTATAGCTACGTTTAAACTACATGAATCTCTTACAAGCTTACCTTCAAGATTCATCGTATACTCTAGTATAAGCTTAGCCATAGGCATTACGATAGAATCTTGTAACCCGTAGATCTCGGCTAAGCTACTCGATACATATATACCTCTGAATACAGCTGTAGCAAACCCGCTAACAGGTATCGCTCCTACTATACATTTCAAGCTTCCCTCCTTATACTTACCATACAATCCTGGTGGAAGTATAAGCGTCGCCGTTACGCCTGTTAGATCGTAGATATCTAGGTTCGCTACCTGTATCGTAAGACTTAGATCCCTAGATCCTGGTACCGCTAGATCTATCCTACCAGCTTCACCCCAAAAGCATCCGGCTAAAGCTAGGTTAACCTTAGGTATAGGATCTACGTGAAGTGTTACGTTGAGATCCGCTTCCACACCCCTATACCCATCCTGGAGCGTATACTCAACGGTAAGGTTTGCGTAGTATACTCCTGGAGCTACACTACTAGATATATCCACCTGATACGTTAAGATGAAGGTCTCCCCAGGTTTAGCTATACCGCTCCAAGAAGATACGGCTTCATCACCGCCATATATACTTGTAAACCCTGATGGAAGCTTCAACCTACCTGTAGCAGCTGTTATATTATTCGAGTATAGCTCGTTCCTTAGAACTATCGTAAGCGTATTGGATTGCGTACCTGGATATGCTTTAACAGGTCTACCAGTCGTACCCCAATACGAGTCCACTATGGTTAAAGCTGTATCGTATGCTGCTATCCTAACCCAAACATTCTGGATAGGGGATAGTATAAGTAGCAGTATCAATAGGTATCTATATACCGTATTCAATCCTTCTCACCCACTATCACCCCATCCCTTATATATATTATCCTCCTAGCTTCGCTAGCTACATTCTCATCATGGGTAACTATAACTATAGTTCTACCCTCCTCGTTAAGCTTCCTAAGCAATCTGAGAACCTCAGCTTCAGTCCTAGAATCTAGGGAACCTGTAGGTTCATCAGCTAGTATCATACGCGGATTATGAACTATAGCTCTAGCTATAGCAACCCTCTGCTGCTGCCCACCCGAAAGCTGGTTAGGCCTCTTAGAAAGCCACCCCTCCTCACCCTCAACCCTAAGCAATGCTTCGATAGCAAGCTTCCTACGCAAATCCCTAGGCACACCCCTAGCTATAAGTGGAAGCTCTATATTCTCTAAGACAGTCATGCGGTTAATAAGGTTAAACTGCTGGAATACGAAGCCTATCTTAACATTCCTAAGATAAGCTAGCTCCTTATCCGATAGCATACTCGTATCCACACCATCGATTAAAACCCTACCAGATGAAGGCCTATCTAGAAGACCCATTATGTGGAGGAGAGTAGATTTACCATGACCAGACGGCCCCATAATAGCTAGATACTCCCCATCACCAACATAGAGATCTACACCTCTCAAAGCCCAAGTCTCCACAGACTCGGAAAGCCTATAAACCTTAGTTACACCGATAACCTCCAGAATATAAGCTGGCATAAACCCTAAGAAACTCTAGGGATACCTCCCTAAAACTTTTATCCCTCTAAACCTCTTTAACCAAGCATGAAGCCGGGGTCACCTAGCCTGGTAGGGTGCAGGCCTGGAGAGCCTGTGGCGCATCCGCGCCGCGCGGGTTCAAATCCCGCCCCCGGCGTATTTTTGAAAAGCAACCTAAAATCTCCTGTGGAGCTGGCGTGCATGGAGATGCGGCGATGATTGGGGTTGGATCGGGGGTTGTTCAGTTCTTCACCTCCAAGCTAGGCGTAGAATATTGTGGCTAAGGCTATGATCGCTAGTATTGAGTCCATTATGCCAAATGGATAAAATGATGGAGCTAGAGTCATCGTCTTTATGCTCAACGCCGTGCTGAAGGCTATACCCCCACTTCCTCCTCATTCAGGTTTCGTAGTCCGTAATCAGCTTTGATACATCATAAATAGCGCTTATAGTAGCCCAAAACATTTTTCTCTACAAATCCTATTGGGGGTCGTTTGATGGGGGCGTGATTAACGTACCTAAAATCTCCATGAGACTATGTGTTAAAAACGCAATAGAAGCTATTTTCAAGCTAGTCTCTTTATCCATCCCTTCAAACAATATTGAAATATCTATACTGTCTTTACTGTCTTTATCCTCCAGCCATTTATGTCGTTTACGCATATTATCCCCTGAGATCATTCATAGGATATGTGGTGTTTTCCTCCGGTATTAGTAAACCTTTTATCCGGCGGATGAAACTATTAAGCAGCTGGTTCTCCCTCGTAGCACGCGATTTAACGCAGGCTTACTTAAAACCCCTGTTAACGGTCCTATTATCTTAAGAGATTATCAGAACGTTAATGCTAAACGCTAGGAGATTGAAATATTTAGTTTGAGAAATGTGTTACATGTTACGTGTTCTCGTGGGGGTATGGTAGCTATGAGGATAGCTATAGTATACTATTCTAGGACTGGGTATACTGAGCGTATCGTCGATGAGCTGGGGTTATATCTAAAGAACGAAGGCTTTATGGTTGATGTCTACAAGGTCATTCCCGTAAGAGAATACTCTAAGCCTTTGCACTTAAATCCTAGACTTATATATGATACCCTTGTTAAGAGAGGGACGGATATAAGATTCGAACACAGCGAACCGAAACTGAACGATTACAGCGCTGTTATCGTTGCATCACCTATATGGATCGGCATGCTTTCGCCACCAGTACAAGAATTTCTGAGAAAATATACTGTAGCGAGATTGATGATCGTTACCACTAGTATTCAAAGCATAAGGGTCGATAAGATTGAGAAGATTGTTGAAAAACTCTGCGGAGCTAAGCCCCTGATATGCGTAAACATCAGAGATGCTACGATCAGAAACTCTGTCAAGCTTAGAGAAGCAATCGAAGATATTGCTAAAAAATTCAAGGCCATCGTAAAAGGGGAAGATATATAGCTACGTAAACAAGATTATTGATCGCGATCTAAGCGATACAGGAGAATAATGCTAGCCTAATTCGCATCGGTGAGTAGTAAGAGCCGGATAATTTCTACCATGCCTTAACTGCTTCTCTAGGCTTCATCAACCCATGGCTTCCTCTATGATCCTTTAGCAACTATTTGATCAATCATAGTATTTTATCTCTAGGATTTTGTTAGCTACACCCTTATCCCTCCAATATCAAGCATATAATGAGGATTGGCTAATTTTAGATTGGCTTAGCTCTGTAATATTCGTTTCCGTTATATTCAAGCTTTACCAGTCTGCCTTCCTGTAGAAGCTTTTCTACTATCTGCCAATCTGCTTTAGCTTTCTCTAAGAGTTTTATCATAGCTTCCTTACGTATCGGGTGGACTGCTGCTATTCCAAGTATCTCATCCTCTATCCTACCAGTAAAGGCAAAGTCGTTTCCCTCATGCTCCACCAAGAATTTCACCCTACTACCTCCAAGAATTCTAGAGAATATTTGAAAAGCTTCATTTAGAATCTCTCTTCTAGCAGGCTTAACCCATTTTTCAGATGGAGGTCTAACCGGTACACTGATGTATGCTACGCTTAGATTATCTAATCCTTCTAGAAATCTCCCTATACGTTCAAACTCTCCGTTATACTCTACCCCGTCGATTATCATCGTCTCGCTTATTACTACTCCATTAAATTCTTCAGTAAATCTTCTTACACCTTCTAGAATCCTATTTATCTGGAGGCTTTCATGAGGCTTATTCACCAATCTCCATAACTCCTTGCTAACCGCGTCTACTTTTAATGATACAAGATCCGCTTCTAAGAGGCTCTTTCTCACATCTTTATTCCAGAGTAGAGAAGCGTTTGTTAAAACCGCGATGGGGATACCTATCCTTTTTAAAAGTGAGATCTCCCTACCTAAATTAGCGTCTAGGGTTGGCTCACCATCTGGGACAAAGGTTAAGTAATCGATATGCTCGTCTTTTAGATGTATATCCTTAACCCTCTTTTCGACCTCGGTCAGAATATCTTCTGGCTTATAGAATCTCCGTCTTCTAATAATCTTATTCGTTGTTTCACCTAGCTGACAGTAAATACATGAATACGTACATACCTTGTATGGAACATTATTTATTCCGAGACTTCTTCCTAAGCGTCTTGAAGATATAGGCCCAAACGCTAGCGATACCATACGCTATATTTAACCTTACTCGACTCTTTAAGCCTTCACCTAGATTTCTCGAATACATTCATAGTACTCTTAATATGACTGTAGACGGATATGAAATGAATGTTAACCACTCATTAGCTATCTAAGCCCATGTAGTGCTTCCAAAATGGAGTCATATCGTATGGCGTAGCTATTCACGGTCGTTTACAGAGGTCTCCGCTATCTTAAAACACCTTCTGCTAAACCAACCCTACTAGCATGATAGGCTTCTTAAAGCTTAAGTCGAAGCGATACTAAGGAAGCTATGCCATGATATGATGCGGACTTTTCTAAATAAGCTATAAATCTACACCAAATGGTGTCTGGAGGAGAAAATGGTTATATGCATGTTTAGGTTATCCTGTAAGTCTATGATGTTTAGGGTTATCTCGAAGGGTCGTGTAAAATCTCCCTGGATATTCCATCTTAATACTGGATCGTGTAATGGTTGTGATATCGAGATAGTTGCCGCCTTTGCTCCTCGTTATGATCTTGAACGTTTTGGCTGCCTACTCGTCGGTTCACCACGTCATGCTGATGTACTACTAGTTACTGGGCCGGTTACTCGTCAGATGCTACCCCGTTTGATTAGGGTTTATGAGCAGATCCCTGAGCCTAAGGTTGTCGTTGCTGTAGGTACATGCGCTTCCTCGGGAAGCCCGTTTCTAGGTAGCGAGATGGTTGAGGGGCCGGTTGATAGAATAATACCGGTTGATGTATATGTTATAGGATGCCCACCTAGACCTGAAGCGATAGTTAAAGGTGTTGTTACAGCTGTGAAGAGTAAGTTTAGGTGATCTATGGATGACTGCTGAACGTGACGTAGAGAGAGAGGTTGAGGTGGAGTATACTAGGCTACGTATCCCGTTCGGGCCGATCCATCCAGCTCTTAAAGAACCTGTTTTACTAAGGGTTTCTGTTAGAGGAGAGGAGGTTGTCGATGTTGATATGGCTTTAGGCCATGTCCATAGAGGTATAGAGCTTCTCGCTGAGGGGCGAAACCTAATTCAAACACTTTATTTAATCGAGCGTATATGCGGGATCTGCTCCCATAGTCATACAACATGCTTTATCCAGGCATTGGAGGAGATCGGCGGTATAACACCATCTAAGCGGGCTCTGTATCTTAGGACCTTGATCTTCGAGATGGAAAGAATCCATAGTCATCTCCTACTGCTCGGTGTTATAGCTTACGAAATCGGGTTTGATACGCTTTTCATGTTCACATGGCATGTTAGGGAGAAGATTCTCGATCTATTCGAGAAGATTACGGGTAACCGTATTCACCATGCTATGAATACTATAGGTGGGGTTAGATGGGATTTAACACCTAGGATGGTGGAGGAGATAGATGCTTATATGAGGGAGGTGGAGAAGTCTGTCAAATACATTCACAACGTCTTTATGGATGGGACTGTTGAGAAAAGAGTCTGTGGTTTAGGAGTTTTAAGCTACGATGATGCTGTGAAGCTATGTGTAGTCGGACCTACGGCTAGAGGATCCGGGGTGGATATCGATGTACGGAGGGATCACCCATACGCTGCTTACGATGAGCTGAAGAGAGATTTCTCAGTAGTCGTGGAGAGAGGTTGCGATGTTTACGCTAGGACTGAAGTTCGTATTCTAGAGATTTTCGAATCGATAAATATAATCAGGGCTATCCTAGATAGACTTCCAGATGGACCTATACGTCCAAAGGAAAACGTCTTTAGGCTTATGAGGGGGATCCCTGAGGGTGAAGCTATATCCCTAGTCGAAGCTCCTAGAGGGGAGCTCCTGTACTTCGTTAAAACTGATGGGAGTGGTGGTTTGAAAAGATTAAAGGTGCGTACACCTACATTCTCTAATCTAATAGGTTTAAAGCCTATGCTTATTGGATGCGAGATCGCAGATGTACCTGTTATAGTGGCTTCTATAGATCCATGCCTTTCATGTACGAATCGATTAATAGTCATCGACCAGGAGAGGGGTGAATCTAATGTTATCGATGTGGATAGCCTAAGGCATAGGGTGAGAAGAAGGTGGATGCGGCAGTAGCGTTCATCACATCCTTCCCATTAGTTCTGGTAGTAAGCCTACTATTTGAGGGTATAGATAGGAAGATCCATGCTAGAATGCAAAAGAGGATCGGCCCACCGATTATCCAACCCTTCTACGATTTAATTAAACTATTCAATAAGGAGAGGATTATTCCTGTAACCGCTTCGACAAGGGTATTCGAGATAATGCCCATGATCGCTGCAGCTGCTTCAATACTAGGAGCATCTATACTCTTATCCAATACTCTTTCTGGATTAGGTATGATCGGCGATCTTATACTAGTCATGTACCTGCTTGCAATGTCATCCATAGCCTTGATGGTTGGAGGCTTAGCTTCAGGTAACCCGTATGCTGCGATAGGCTTCTCTAGGAAGATGAGTATGATGATAGCTTACGAGATCCCTATGTTCATCGCTATAATATCGGTAGCGTTCGGTCCACCAGCAGTCTTAACTATCGATAGGGTAATAAAGTTTCAAATCAGTACACGTCTACCGTTAGCCGTATCCAGCTTAAGCATGGCTTCCGCAGCTGCGACTCTTCTACTCTGTATACCAGCTGCTGCATCAGTTGTTCCATTCGATATACCAGAGGCGAAAACAGAGATCATATACGGCTTTCTAATCGAATATGGAGGCCCCTACCTAGCGTTAGCTAAGATAGCTAAAGCAGTATCAAACTTTACTCTAACACTACTCGTATCGGTTGTCTTCCTATATATTCCCTCGCTATTGGGGGAGGAGGCTCTAATAAACCTAGGTATATCCTTATCTATATGTCTAGCAGTATCTCTACTCATAATGTTTGCTACGATAACCGTACCACGTACAATCTTCGCTAGATTGAAGATTGGGCAGGCTTTTAAATTCTACTGGATGCTTCCGTTAGCATTATCGATCTTATCCATCATCCTATCCGTGATCGGCTTATAGGTGATCGGGTTGAAGTTTGGGAAGATGCTTCGTGATGCTCTAAGATCGCTTTTCCGTAAACCCGTTACGGTAGAGTATCTTACTAAACCTGGGAGGATGGTGCCTGTTTCAGAGCGGTTTAGGGGTAGGTTAACTTATGATAGGGATGCATGTATAGGATGCCTACTTTGTGTAAGAGTCTGTCCTAGCGGTGTAATAGCTTCGACCGAGGATATGAAGGTAGCCTTTAATATATCTAGATGCATTCTCTGCGGTCAATGTGCTGAGATATGCCCGAAGGAAGCTATTAAGCTGAGCACGCAGTTTGAGATTATAACAGGTAATAAAAACGGGCTTATCCTTAAGTAAGTTGGGTAAAGTTTATTAGTTTTCCACTTCCTAATACAGATTAGCTAATTGAGGTTGGAGCATATCTTGCGGCAGCATGAGATTGTTACTCTATTATTGAGGGGGGTTGTATTTAGGCATACAGAGTATCGATCGCTTGAAGAGTATCTTATCGAAAAGTATAGGTTTAGAAAGGTTGGGGAGAAGGAGCAGGTTATCCTAGAAAATAGGCATATAATCCCAGCGGATTATAAGAGGATCCTTGATGAGGGAGCTAAGATCCCTGCTATGCTAGAGGAGTCTGAGAAAAAGTTTTCTGCATTAAAGATATATGAGGGGGAGTATTTGGATGCGAAGGTATACATCTATGTAATGGGGGAGGTTACTCATAGGGAGGATATGGTTGCAGAGGCTAGCGGTGAGGAGCAGAATCTCGTATACACGTCCATATACCAGTTGATAAAACTTGTTAGTAGCAGCGGGTATGCGCTACAGCAGTTAATCGAGCGGCTTACGATCGATTTAGGACTTGATATCAAGTCTAAGGAGTGGGGTTTCCATAGAGGTATGGAAGCCTAGCCGAATCTGGTATAGCCTATAAACCTTATGAGGAGGTCTGGGTGTACTCCTATAATTATAGTTGCCATAGCTAGGAGGATCGTGGGTAGCCACATTAATATCGGTACATCACCTTTAACATCGATGTTTACTCGACTCTTGCCTAGGAAGATTTTGTGGAATGAGCGGATTAGGATTACGCATGATATTACCGCTATACAGATTAGTAGAGCTATGATTAGAGATGCTATGATCGAGTTTCCGTAATCGTAGAAGAATTTGTAGGATGCGTTTATAAGGAGTAGCTTCGCATAGAATCCGCTCATCGGTGGGATGCCTATTATAGATAGGGCGCATACTATATAGCTTAACGCTGTTTTATTCATTTTTTCAAGAAGACCGCCGAGGAAATCCATATTCGAGCCTCCAGTATTAAAGTAGACTGAACCTAGACTCAGTATTAACCCGGTTTTTGCTAGTGTGCTATTTATCAGGTAGAATTGCCCGATTATAAAGATCTGTGAATCTGAAGGTGAGAGTAGGCTTAGGGCGAAGAGGGAGTGCCCATACTCATCTATGCTACAATAGGCGAACATTCTGAAAAAGTCTCTCTGAGAGTATGCCATAAGAGCTCCGAAGATTATAGATACCAATCCTGTTCCGAGCATTAAAGCTACTATAATACTAGACGGGTAGATTTCGTAGAGTGGAGCGACTAGCCTGTAGAGTGCTAGGATTAGGGGGATCGGCTCTATAGCTGTGAAACCGTTAATTATTATCGTAGATGCTGGGAGGGTATCTGGTAGCCAGCCGTGGAATGGGGCGAGCCCGATATCTGCACCTAGCCCTACTATGAAACAGGCTACTATAAACATTAGTAGAGGTGGGTTTTCAGCTAGTATCATCCTCTTCTCTATATTACCGAGTAGATGTAGGATATTCGATTCACCAGTTAAGACGTATATTGTTAAAACACCGATCAAGACAAATAACGCGCTTATAGCTGTTATGATTAGATACTTGAAGGCTGCTTCTGTCGAATCCTTGATTGGATTATGAGCGACGAGTATTATCGATACACCGATAACCATCTCTACGAATAGGAATATACCGAATAGGTCGTAGGATAGCAGTAATCCAAACATGCAGCATAGGAATAGTAGAAGGAAGAAGTTGTATACTCCAGGCTTGAGTCGGCCACCCTTCTCAGCACTCATATTGTAGATCGAGACTAGGAGGAATAGTATAGCTGTACTCACTAGTGCAGCGATATTTGAAGAATCTGCTCTTAGACCAAGCCCTGTAGTCTCTAGAACTTCACCTATAACACAGTACGGGATCATCGCTAATGGTGTAGCTAAGCTTAGAACAGCACTGATTAATAGCAGCATTTTAGCAGTCTTTCTCGAAAACTCCTCTAGGAATTTGAATAGGCATGTGAAGAGGCATAGGATACCGGTGAAGAGGGGTACTATTAATGTTAGGAGTGGAAGTAGGGAGTACATTATTCTTTCAGCCACCTCCATCTGTCGACTAGTATCGTACCGTGATCTCGATAAGCTTCGATAATCACATATGTCCCCATAGCCGTTACGAATATCATTAGTGTAAGGATGAATGGGACAAGCGTTATCGGTATTTCTGCTAGTAATGGGAAAAGGGAGTTTTCAGCCATGTTTAGCCCAGCGAGGATTTTAAATGCATCACGCCTAGTGATCATGAGGAGGGTTGAGAAGGAGAACATAAGTATACAGAAGGATAGGGTTATAATTCTCCCTTCTCGCAGCATCTGAGATTGAAGAATCCATAGGATATAGAGTATAGATATCGATATGATTAGCGTAGCTAGCTTCCTAGCTTCGATTAAAGGTTTATCAGCTATATTCTCAGTCTTCGTAACCCCCCAGTAGAGGATTAAAGGTGCTACAACCGCTGCTGAAAACCACTCTGCAAAAGCAGCGAAGAAGTGTATTAGAGCTTCGATATTCAATCCTATTACTAGATCGATTAGACAACGGGCGAGCGTAGCTGAGCCTATAGCTATAGCTTGGATGGAGAGAAGCATTATCGTTCTGCGTGTAATATCAGTAAAGCATCCTAAAGCTGTGATGAACGCTGCGATAACTAGAGTTAGAAGGGATGGGGCTTCCATGATCTATCCCACCAAAACCGCTAACACCGTTATGATTAACGCTCCTAGAGTGAAGGATAGAATAGCGTAGAAATAGTTCTGCCGTATATCAAAGCATCGCATCCTCTCTGTTAATTTGAAGAATATCGTTGAGAGTGAATAGTATGCTCTATCGATATCTAGTATACTGCGTAGGCTACCGGTTCTTAAAACCTCAGCTAGAACATGGTAGAAATGGTGAGCTTGAGGATTATCTAGGATACCCGAATCTTCTCCGCAAATGAATGGTTTAACAGCTTCTTCGCTAATCGCCGCTCTATGAGCTAGTGCTGCTTTCCTAGAGTAGAGTATTATCGAAATGGATAGTGCGAGGAGGATCGCTATGGATATTGATGTGGTAGTCGGGTTCCAGAAGCCGAGTGTAGTCTCGATAACCCCCTGTTGCAGAGTCATATTGATCGAGAGATCTCCGAGCAGCTGTTTTACAGCTGGTATAACGAGTAGGTCTAGTAGAGCTGCTGGAGCGATACCGAATACCATTATAGCTGTAGAGAGGATTGTCATCGGGAGGATCATTAGAATAGTAGGGTTTCTAATAGTTAACCTGAGAGGGGGTTTAGCAGTTCTACGTATGAAAACTGAGTAGAACATCCTTACCGCAGCTGCAGCATTAAGGATGCAGCCTAGAAAAGCTATGATTATGAAGAATGAAGCTTTAGCTTCGATTATAGCGTTGAAAACCAGGTATTTTCCTGCAAAATCGCTGAATAAGGGTATCGTCGACATCGATAGAACGCCTATCAGACAGTATAGTGTTGTTATAGGCATTAGTTGATAGAGCCCCTCGATATCGTTTATATTATATCTTCCTGTTGCGTAAACTACCGCACCTGCACAGAGGAAGAGTAGACCAGATGTGAATGCATGCGATATCATTAGGAATAGGGCTGCGACAATGCCTAGGGGGGTAGCTAGGCCTACGGCTATAGCTATATAGCCTAGCCCGGATATGGTGGTGTAGGCAACTATTCTCTTTAAATCGCTTTCGATAAGAGCGTTTAAGACTCCGATAACCAGTGTGAGTGAACCGATAAGCGATGTGATGAAGCCCCATAAATTTATGCTCCCGAATATCGGGTGGATCAGGGATGTGATGGTGGATGATGTATGGGTGTGGAGTATGTTTGAGAAGAAGCGAATGATGATATATATGCCAGCTAGGCTTCCACCCTCATGGAAGACAAGTATGGTTGATGTAGGTGCGATAGTCGCATCCGGTAGCCATGTGTGGAGTGGGAATAACACCATCTTAGGTAATGCTGTGATTATGAGGAGTAGGAGGATAATATGAGTTATCGGATCGTTCACAGCTATCCTTTGACCAACTACTTGAATTTCCAGCGTCCCGGTAACCGAGTGGATGATGATCGATGCTACTAATAGCGTTAAGCCGCCTATATGCGTCATTATCAAAGCCTTCATAGCAGCAGATATGGAGAGGTCGCTTTCACTCCAAAAGGATATAAGTATATATGAGCATAAGCTGATCAACTCCCAGAATATTAGGAGGGTTAGGAGATTATCTGAGAAAAGCATAGCAAGCATAGCGCTATTGAATATGAGGATAAAGGGGTATGACCTATTAAACTCCCAGCCAACCTTATATGCTCTATTGTATGGTGAGAGATAGTGTATGTTGTAGGTGAGAGCTAGTGCTGTGAATAGTGAGGATATGAGAGCTGGGATGAGGGATAGGCAATCTATGTATAAACCTATGTTTATAACGCCGATCGGTAGGTGGATAGGGATGAGGCTTACTCTGATTATATCATAGCGAACGACAGGGATCAGTGTGGAGATGAGGAGGAGGGAGAGATAGGATGCTAGGATACAGACGGCTTTAGCTATGCTTACACCAGTCTTCAACAATCTAGCAATGATATACGATAGTAGAGCTACTGTAGATGGTATAAGCATAGCAAGTATAGCCGTGCTTGATGGAGATAACATCGTCTCCCACTCTAGCTAAACCAGCAAATTAAGGAAATGTATCTAGGAATTTAAGCTTTTAAGCTATTCTTATACAGATTACGACCCCTTTCATCTCCTTCTCCACATCGGATGAGTATCCTTAGACCAATCGTCAGGTAGGATAAGCGGCTTCAAGTCTGGATGCCCGTTAAACTCTACTCCGAATAGATCGTGAACTTCCTGCTCATGTAGCATGGCTCCTGGGATGATATCAGTTATCGTAGGTATGGTATGATCGTTTTGAGGTAGTGTGATACGTAGGGTTACCATGATGTTATTCCTGCTTAAATGGTAGAGGATTTCTATACTATCCCCTACTTTAAGCGCTGTTATAGCTGATAGATGTGTAAACCCCTCGTCTACTAGGAGCTTCACCGCTTCTCTAAGATCTTCCCGATCTATACGGATGAATATACGATCAGCTCTAGGAGTTGAAAGTTCTAGTATACGATTTCGAAGACGATCCATCAATATCATCGCTAAACCTGCTTCTATACCAGACATCCCTTAACCCTATACATAGTGATTTCTAACTGTAATAAAGTTGTTGCTCTCCAATATCTAGGTTTATGGTGGTTATACACTATTATTCTCGAATTAGGAGATAGTTTCTCTATTCTCAAGTAGCTTCTATCATCGATTATTCGTTGAATATCTATCCTCAATATCTATGGTCTTGATTAACGTGTGCTTCGATCCAATCCTTGATGGTAGGGTTAGCATCGTAATTTCTGAAGCTTGGATGAATCCATCGCTATACTTTAGCTATATTTTACATAAAACTAGGATTGTTAGATTTCACATATTTTGGTTTATTCTTGATTATTGTAACTTTGTTAATTATTTTGAAATTTAGAGTTTATCTAGATTATTCTAGTGCTGGATTATCTATCATACCTAGCCTGGGCTGTGGATCTACTATATTATCCATCTTATACATGGTTCATGATCTTAAGTGATCAGCCTTAATTGTTTGATCTAAATGTTTATCTCTATGACTGGGTTTCTATATTCTAGGGTTGATGATGAGTGTTGTATAGTATCTTCTGATATGGTGAGGATGTTGGGAGTCATCTGAAACCTTGTTTGATAATCGTTATCTATGGTATACCGTAAAATATATAAATTATGTATTGGAGTATATTGGTAGAGGTGTTTCTATGTCTAGGAGGCTTTACGGTTATGCTGGTAGGATTCTCAGATTAGATTTAACTCGTAGGGTTGCTGTTAAATCTGAAACTGGATACGATCTGGCTAGGGATTTCATAGGTGCTAGGGGTTTTGGAGCTAAGATATTGTGGGATGAGGTTAAGCCTGGTATCGATCCTCTATGCCCTGAGAATAAGATGGTTTTATCCTTCAGCCCGCTTACAGGTACTTCTGCTCAGAGTTTTCATAGGTTATTCGCTATGTTTAAATCCCCTCTGACTGATGGATATTTTAGATCTACTGGTGGAGGATTCTTCGCTGCTGAAGTTAAGTTTGCGGGTTATGATGCTATAATAATAGAGGGTAGGGCTGAGAAGCCTGTGTATGTATGGATATGTGATGATGATGTCGAGTTTAGGGATGCTGATCATGTATGGGGGGCTACCGTGGATGGCGCTGCTGAGATTCTTAGAGAGGAGACTGATAGGAATGCTAGGATGCTTGTTATAGGACCTGCTGGTGAGAGGCTTGTTAGGATTGCCTGCCTTGTAACTGAGGATTATAGGACTCCTGGTAGGGGTGGTGGTGGAGCTGTATGGGGTTCTAAGAATCTTAAAGCTATAGTCGTAAAGGGTAGTGGGAGGCCTGAGCTATTCGATCCAGATTTATTCAAGGAGCTTGTCGAGGAGCAGGTGGATGTTTATAGGAGGAGCCCGTTATTCGATGCATTCCATAGGCTTGGTACGAACTCTGTTGTATACGAGTTCTATACTCTAGGTCATAATCCGACGTATAACTTTAAGAATGTGGAGTTGGAGAATGTTGAGGTTTGGAGGCCTGAGGTACTTGAGAGGTATATAGTTAAGCATTACGGCTGTTTCGCATGTATGATCGCTTGTGGTAAGAAGTGGAAGTTGACTATGGGTCCTTATGCAGGTTTGGTATGGGATTTCCCAGAGTATGAGACTCACTGGAGTTTCGGATCGACTTGTGGTGTTACGAATCTAGAAGCTATAGCTTATGCTAATATGCTATGCGATAGGTATGGGCTTGATACTATATCTGCTGGTGCTATAGTAGCGTTCGCTATGGAGCTTTATGAGAAGGGTATAATAACTGAGAGGGAGACTGATGGTTTGAGGCTTAGATGGGGTGATGGCGATGTTGTTGTTGAGCTTGTTAGGAAGATAGCTCTTAGGGAGGGTTTTGGTGATATACTTGCTGAGGGTGTTGCTAGAGCTGCTGAGATTATAGGTAGGGGTGCTGAGAGGTATGCTATGCATAGTAAGGGTCTAGAGCTCCCCGCCTATGATCCTAGAGCTGCTAAAGCTCATGGGTTAAGTTATGCTACATCTAATATAGGTGGGAGCCATATGATCGGGTGGAATAAGTATGAGATTCTAGGTAGACCGGAGAGGGTTGATCCCCTATCTACAGAGGGGAAGGGTTTGCTAGCTAAGATTGTGCAGGATCAGGTTGCAGCTTATGAAGCAGCTGGCTGGTGTGCTTTCGCAGAGCTTGTCCAGACTGTTGGTTATGGTAGTGTTGATAGGACTATGGGGTGGATAGGCTCCATCCTCTATGCTGCTACTGGTGTAGAGGAGTTTAGGAATCCTGGTTATCTATGGATTATAGGTGAGAGGGTGTATAATATCGAGAGGGCTTTTAACGTTAGGGATGGATTCTCTAGGAGGGATGATTGGCTGCCTGAGAGGTTTCTGAAGACTCCGTTTCCGAGGCAGCCTGCTAGGGGTCAGGTATTCGAGTTGGATAGGCTTTTAGATGACTACTACTCGGCTAGGGGTTGGGATTCTAGGACTGGTATACCTACTAGGGTGAGGCTTGAGGAGCTTGGCCTCGGATATGTTGCTGATGAGCTTGAGAAGATTGGGAGGTTATAGGTTTAGCTATACGTTTATCATCCTATTTCTTTAACCCCTCGGTGGATGTTATGAAGGTTTTCGTAGAGTTTATAGGTTATCTAGCTAGGAAGATCGGGAGGGGGTGGCTATGGGTTGAAGTCTGTGAGGGGGATGATCTTAGGGATCTGTTTTTGAAGAGGTTATCCTCATGGCTTGAGGTGGATATAGCTAGATCTCTACTAGATGCGTTTATTAGAGGGGAGGTTAGGATAGCTGTTAACGGTAGGATTGTCTGGGATCTCGATTTGAAGCTTAGCGATGGGGATAGAATACTTTTATTTCCTCTAGCTGCTGGTGGTTGTAGTCTATCTATAGGATCGTAGCAGATTCTATTATTGCTGGATTAGTTATGCTTCTATAGAAGTGTATGATTTATCTTTTGGTTTAGATCTGCTTACAGTAATGTTTAAATTTTAGTGAATTAGCATCTTAGAAGTTGTGGTTTCGATGAGTATAGAGGTTGTTTACGCTCTCCTAGTTATCGTCGGCCTCATATTAGAGTGGGTGATTTACAGTGTGGAGGGTGATAGATCTGGTGGTATTGTTACGATTCCTCTGATAGCTGTGTATACTCTTCTATATCCATCGTTTGGTCTTCTCCTCTGGTTTATCGTATCCGTCTGCTATATAGCTGCTGAGATTATGTATAGGGGGTTCCTGCTTTATGGTAGGAGGCTTTTCCTAGCTGTCGTAGCTTTCTGTATAGTAGTGACTATTCCATCGATGTTTCTTCTAGGTTTCGAACGTTTCTTCGTTATATCTATAGTTCCCGGGATCGTAGCTTATAATATCCACTATGAGAGGAGGTTTTCTAGAACCTTTATGTTAACTCTAGCTAAGTATCTTACTCTACTAGGCTTAGGTTATCTATTATTGAATCTGTGATCGGTATGCTGAGATCTATCTGGATGAGGTTTAACTATACGCGTCTCTTGGATAGTGTTAGAGTGAGGATAGCTGTTAACGGTGTTAGAGGTAAGTCTAGCTTAGTTGTGTTGTTGGAGAGGTTGTTTAGGAGTAGGGGGTTTACTACTTATGGGAAGGTTACTGGGGAGAACCCGTTCTCGATAAAGGATGGTGTCTTCTATCCTATTCCTAGGATGGAGGGGTTCCCTATATCTCTCGATGAGAATATCTGTGAGTTCTATAAGTATTTCCCGTTTGATGCTATGATAGTCGAGAATCAGGCTATAACCCCCTATACTATAAGGGTTGTTAACGAGCTTCTGGTTAAGCCTCATATTATCGTTGTAACTAATGTTAGGAGGGATCATGGGGATAGCTTAGGCTGGGATCTTAGATCTGTAGCTAGGAGTTTGGGTAGGGGGTTTAGTAGAGCATCTATCGTTGTGTGTGGGGAGCAGAGGGTGGAGCTTAATAGTATTCTTGAAAGGTATGCTAGGGGTGTGGGTGCTTTATTCGATGTAGTGGAGGTACCTGAAGCTGTGAGGGGGCTTCCAGGTGTAGAGCTGGTTTTCATAGCTAGTAGGATTATGGATAGGTTGGGTTTGGATTCTATGAAGCCGTATGAGGAGGGGGAGGCTTTGGAATCTATATTGAAGCATTTCACTCTTAGAGAATCTAGTATAGGTGTATCATGGTTTCCAGGAGCTAAGCTTAACGATATCGATAGCACTTCTATAGTTTTGAAATATATGATGGATAGGTATCCGAGTAGAGGTTTCATGCTGGTAGCATACTTTAGATCTGATAGACCTAGTAGAACTATCAGCTTTACCGAATTCTTCGATAACATAGATCTAGATAGGGTGGGGAGGATATACCTGGTAGGATTCGGAGCAGACTACGTGTACAGGAGGGTTAAAGGAAGGGTTAGGGAAGTATCTAGAATCCTACCAGATTCTACTAAGAGTATAGAACAGATCATACAGGAAGCTAGAGATACAGGCTACGTAATATTCACTATCGGTAACCAAGTTAACAACTTCATGCGTACACTAACAGCAATCCTAGAACCAGGTATAGAGAAAACAGTTACTACGATATTCAAATCTAACTGAGATAGAGAGATCTATGGATAGGATATGGAGGGGGACCATAACGGAAACTATGGAAAAACCCGAGGGGGTCCTCGAGTATAGTAGATCGATAATCTAGACGGGCCCGGTGGGATTCGAACCCACGACCGACAGCTTAGGAGGCTGCCGCGCTATCCTGACTGCGCTACGGGCCCCTCTCCTCTACCGATATCCTACCCCCCTCCTACGATTTAACCTTTACGATACATACTCATCAAGCTTATCCTATAGAATCTAACATTAATACTATCTAACAGCTATAGTATTCTCCTAGCCTCCTCTGCTGACCCTTCCTAGATGCTAGTATCTCTATGCATCTAGCTATATCTATCCTCCTATACTCTAATCCAAGCTCCTTCAACCTCATATACGCTTTATACGTTATCGATGGGGCTGCGAGTATACCCCTCATAGATCCATACCTATCTCTAAGAGATTCTATATATGCTTTAAGCTGTTCTACAGCTTCTAGATCCGCCTTCACTCTCTTAAGCTCTACTACTACGAGTCTTCCATACCTATCTAGACCGTATAGATCTACGAAGCCTGATTCTACAGGCTTCTCTATAGATACAGGTTTAAACCCATCCTCTATCAACCCAGGTTCTGCTAATATAGCTTCACGTATCGCTTCCTCCCCTATCTCTACTCTAAACCTAGGTTTACCTTCAAGTCTAGATACTGCTACCAGCGATACTGATGTAAAGCGTGCTACCACTCTCTCATACGGAGATCTCCTAGTAGATGATAGTACTAGATTCTCATCATCTATATACACCTCCAGCTTCGATCCTGGAGGCTGCCAGTTTACAGGTTCTACACTAGTTGCAGCATGTATAAGAAGTGTACCATCTGGTTTAGCTATGATTATACGCGATCCAGATTCTAGGCTTGCAACTCCTCTACCCCTATACTCTACACTACACTCCCCTACTAGGATTAAAACCATACCCTCAGCTAGACTCTTCCTGAATAGCTCGATAATATCTTCGAAACTCGGGTTTACGATAGCTGAGGTCATACCTAGCTTCGATACTCTCCGATAAATCTAACCCTTCATACATTATTCAGTAACTCTAGGTTTCTTCATAAATCTAATCTTAGCTGTAAGTATCTTCTCGCTTTCGAAGAACCATGCAGATACGTATAGGGTGGATAAGGTGAAAATGGCTAGGTAGATTATACCTAGGATCGGGGTGAGGTAATCTCCGGAGAGGATGGAGTTTACTGATAGGATGGGATATGATAAGGGTATAGCATACACTAGTATTCTTAGAGCTATCGGTAGGGAATTTACATCTGTAAATATCGTGAATAAGAACGGTATTATCAAAGGTATGAATACTATACCTAGTAGGCTTTGAGCACTTCTAACATCATCTGCTAGAGCTGATAAACCTATAGCTATCGAGAGAAGAGCTATGAGTGATAGGATTAGTAGGATACCCATAACTATATATCCTTGAACCGGTATCTCCACGATCTTAACATATTCTACCGGTATACCTAACCCTGCTAAACCCTCCTGAGGTATGAGAGAGAAGGAGCTCATATATATGGTGAACCCGGATAGATAGGAAACTGAACCTATTATAGCTATGAGTATAGAGCCTGCGAGCTTACCCATAAGTATATGTACACGTTTAATAGGTAGTGTTAACAGGATTTCTAAAGTCTTCCCCTCCTTCTCTTTAGCCATACTAGTAGCAGCTATCTGCATAGCTACTATCACCACCATGAACATAGAGAATGGTAGCATAAGACTCTGACTGAATAATCTCTGGAATATAATCGATGGGGGAGCCTTCACGGTGGATCCCTGTATAACCGTATATTCATCTAAGCTTACAGGGTTTAATATGAAGCTTGGATCTATATCCGGTGCTACCCTCCCCAATAAACTGTATACTAGTATATCTCTATAGGTAGCGATGTATGCTTGGATAGCTGATGACGGTATCGTCGATAGGAGGGAGAAGCCTTCGATAACAGAGTATACTTGAAGCCTAGCTTTCACACCTATAGTTATATTACTGCTAAATCCTTCAGGTATTATGAGGAGGATGTTCAAATCTCTAGATGAAGCTTCGAGTATAGCTTCACTTATACTCCTAGATTTTACGGTATAGATCGAGGCATTCATAGATCTCAACATATCGATTAGATACGATGCGTAAACACCTCCATCTAGATCTAATACTGCTAGAGATATCCTACCAGCTACAGCTTCTCTAACCGATGTAAACGCTGTCGATAGTATACTACCCATTATACCTAGCATAAGGATTGGGGCTAGTAGTATACCTAGAAGTATCTGGGGGTCTCTTAATAGATCCTTAAACTCTTTAACTACCAGAGCTTTCAGAGGGTTCATGCTAAACCCACCGCTTTAAGGAAAACCTCCTCCATATTACTGGATGAGTACTTCTCCTTCAATAATCTAGGCGGCCCTTCATCTATACCTCTACCCTTATGTATGAGTAGGATACGATCGCATAGATACTCTATCTCAAGCATATTATGACTCGATATAAGCACTGTTAACCCATACTCATCTACATACCTACGTATACATCCCCTTATATAATGCGCATGATATACATCTAAACCACTCGTAGGCTCATCTAGGATAGCTACTCTAGGTTTAACCATCAATGTTCTAGCAACTTGAAGTCTACGCTGCATACCCTTACTATAGCTTTTAACTCTATCCCTAATCCTAGAGCCTAAACCAGATATATCGAGAGCTTCCTCGATCATCGATCTAGCTTCATCCTCACTCTTAGCATACACCTCTGCTACAAATCTAAGATATTCATAGCCTGTAAGATTACCGTATACACCAGCTTCTTCAGGTAGATAGCTTATCAAACCTCTAACACTCTCAGCATGCTCTACTACATCGAAGCCTAGAACTCTAACCGAGCCGGATGTAGGCTTAATAAGCGTAGCTATTATTCTAAGAGTAGTAGTTTTACCAGCACCATTCGGCCCTATCAACCCGTAGATTTCACCAGCTTCTACAGAGAATGTAAGACCATCTATAGCAGGTATACCTCCACTATAAACCTTAACTAAATTCGATACTTCGATAGCTTTCAACCTTGATTCAGAGATTCCTCTCTGAAAGTATCATATAAACGTTGAGTTAGGATAGATCCATCAAATCTTAGAATGCATGATATCTAACTCTAGATCTCGATGAATATTCATTGCGACTTCGAGGCTGAAGATAAGATCGATCTATAACTCGATGTTATAGATGTTTTTCCCGATCTCCTTCGAGAGGATCTTAGTTATCAAGATAGAGTATGCTACTACCACAACTATCGATAACCAGCTCTTAGCGTCTCCGAAACCTAGATTTAACTCTAGCATTACTAGAATATATACTGGTGTTAGGAGTAGTATTGATAGTAGCATAGAGACTAGTCCGATTAGTAGTGAAGGGGCGCCGATACCCTTCAATTTAATGAGACCTATCATAACATATAGGTTTACGGAGCATCCTATCATCGATGTTGAGATGGTTAGGATCAGTGGTGCTATCGGGTTAACCTTGTATATCATAGATAAAACCGCTACTACAACAACCGGTATAGTCGAGGAGAGCGATATGAAGGTGTATAGGAGAGCTTTAACCATTACGTATATATCCATACCCGAAGTCAACTGTATCCAAAGGTTACCAGAATCTGAGGCTCTCCAATTACTAACCAGCATTAACGGGATGGTTAGCGAATATACCCCTACTATGAATGTTAGGGAGTATGGGAGGATCTGCTGATTCTGGGATAGGCTACCACTTATAGAAGTAGCTATGAGTGATGCTAGTAGGTAGAGGAGTATGATAGTGAATAGGCTTCCCTCCCTTAACACTCTTATAAACTCCTTCTTCATCAGGAAGACTAGTATAGATCTTGATTCAGGATTCAGTATCGAAATAACGCCCATTCTAGAAAATACTCTAATACTACGCTCCATTTGCAGGTTCTGCATCCTCATAGATGTATCGAAGGGGGATATAAATGGGATACTAGAAACTGATGGGAAGAAGTTTTTCATAGATGCTGATAGAAAGAATAGTAGTGATAGTAGGAAGTAAAACGATAAACCAGTAAGATCGATTATTAGATTATCCAAACCGTATACTAAGCCTACAATTATCTTCGCTAAGAATGTTGAAGGATAGGGTAATAAAGTGTAACCTATAGGTAGATCGGATATAAGTCCAGCTGATGGAAATAGAAGGAGGAATATGGTAGCTAGTATAAATATATTGGTTAGTACACCCCTATACAGAGATTTCACTATGGAGAAGGAGACTTTAAGAAAGAGAAGTGTGAAGGTAAAGAGGAGGACAGATAGTAGTATGAGTAGCGCAGAGGATATAGAGAGTTTAAGTAGATATACTATCATCAAGTAGAAGATAACGAGTGGATTAGCGAAGATGGATAGGGATGTAAGATTAGAGAATGTATCTGCTATCAAGTATTCTCTAGGTTTTATAGGAGAGGTAAGGATGATATTTTGTTCGTATTCGAATACAGTGTAGCCTCTTAATGCTAGGGAGATTGCGAAGACCATGAGTAGACTAGCTATTGAAGATAATTGCTCTATGCATGGGTTTATATCCACAGTCTCTCTAACAGCATTGGATAAAGTGAGGGATAGACCGAATAAGCCTGGAAGGAGACCAAACGTATAGAAGATTAAGAGAGCTATACTAGCCTTCGATGCTTTAAGAGTACCGAGTAGCATCTTAACTTTGAAGATGTACAGGTTTAGAATAACATGGATCCTCATAGCCTCCCCCTCTTCAACATCTCATCTCTGGTAGACTTCACTTCCGCTTCTTCTATCAATTTGAGGAATACTTCTTCTAAAGTCGCATTCTCACCTGTTCTTGATAATTGTTTGAGAATCTTTAGATCACCAGAAGCTACATTCTGCCCTTTATAGATTATAGCAACCCTATCGCAAAGCCTCTCAGCTGTATCGAGCATATGAGTTGATATGAAAACAGTTTTACCATCCTTAACTCTCTCGCTAAATAGCTCCTTCAATAAATGCTGCCCCATAGGATCGATACCTATGAACGGTTCATCAAGAATCAGTAGATCCGGGTCATGTATAAGAGCTGATGCTATAGCAACCTTTTGACGCATACCTTTAGAAAGGGAGACGATTAACGACCTCCTCTTATCTTCGAGTTCGAATAGATTAGTAAGGTGATCGATCCTCTCCCTGATATGCTTAGTTGAAACACCCCTAATCTTCCCCGAGTATATGAGAAACTCCTCAACGGTTAGATAATCTGGTAGAGAAACAGATTCAGGTACATACCCTATAAGCTTCTTATACTCATATGGCTTCTCATATATATCTACACCGTTAACTTTCACGAGACCTCTATCCATCTTCAAGAGACCTACTATTATCTTAAGCGTCGTCGTCTTGCCAGCACCATTAGGACCTATAAGCCCGAAGATCTCACCTTTTCTAACCTCAAGATTTAAACCTCTAAGTGCTTGAATACCGTTATAAGACTTCCAAACATCTATCAATTCGACTATGAAGGTCATAGTACACTATCCTCTATACAGATTAACGTATTGATCTATCTGTGATATTAATATTAGATAAGCTGATAATAGTTGTACAACGTTTTTCATCCTTCGTAAAGAGGCTTTAGGAATACGGTTTAAGACCCATTTTATTCAGCTTCGAGTGCTTAACTGACAGCTGTTTAAGATTTACTTAAAGCTATCGATCTGCAAAAGAATCTGTAGAGATTTCTCTATTGGAGTGGGGCCGGCCGGATTTGAACCGGCGACCACGCGGGCCCAAGCCGCGTATCCTAACCTAGCTGGACTACGGCCCCCCTACTGGGATTATATCTTATAAAGCTGGCTCGAGATAAATATTTAACGTAGATTATGCAACCATATAATTGAGGTGTCTAGGCTATGCGTATTAGATGGCTTAGTCATGCATGCTTTGAGCTATCTAATGGAAAGATAGTATTAATAGACCCGTATTTTAAAGGTAATAGGCTTGCTCCAAGGTATGAAGGGAAGCCTGAAATAGTACTTCTTACACATGAGCACTTTGATCATGCAGATACAGATTTCCTCTCTAGAATTAAACCAAAGATTGTAGTCGGGCCGCCATCAGTTAGTTATCCAGGTGTAAGAATAATTAGGGTTGGCGAAGCCTTAAACCTAGATGATGTAAAGGTTACAGCTTTAAACGCTAGCCATCCTCAGAGTAGGTATCCTGTAGCATATCTCGTAGAGTATAGCGGCGTCATTCTTCTCCATCTAGGCGATACCTATCTAGATGCTATAAAGCCGTTAAGCGTAGATGTGGATCTAGCTTTAGTACCTATAGGTGGGACTTATACTATGGATATAGATGAAGCTATCGAAGCATTAGAGAGAATTAAACCTAAACTTACGATACCCATGCACTTCAATACATTTCCAGAGATAAGAGCTGATCCGGAGGAGTTTAGAAAGAAAGCTGAGGCTAGAGGCTATAGGGTTAGGGTACTATCCATAGGTGAATATATAGAAGTCTAAGGATTTAGAAATATTTTATAGCTTGAATAAACGCTTAGCATTACCTGAAAGTAGGGATCTAGCTACTTCTTCAGCTAGATCTTTCGTATAGAAGCCTCTCTTCACCATGCAGTCTAGGGCCTCTGCTATCATCTTACGTGTAAGAGCAGCTTTACCATAGATCCATTCCAATACGTATGCATCGCTAAAGAAGCCGCAGATTTTACCCATGGGTATAAGTTGTAAGCGTTCAAGTATATGCTGTATTATGCTTTCAGGGAAGAAACAGTACCACCAGTAGCCTGTTAAATAGACGTTAGGATAGTTTTTAGCTATTACCGTAAGCTCGTGGGATTGGAATCTATAAGCGGATATAAGGTGGAAATCTACATTCTTATACTGATCGAAGAATCTACATAGCGATATGAGACCCCTTTGCTTGAAACATATAGCTAGATCTGGAGGTGAAGATCCAGGTATATCCCTCACAACTCCGATCATTATTTGTATCGGAAGTTTATACTCATAACATAGATCCAATATTATGGATAGGGCTACCGATCTTAAATGAATCCTTTCTGCACCTGATAATGGTTTACCTACGTAGAGTTTGGTATATGCTTCATTAGCCAGAGCTCTATGGGTTAGCTCATAGGTTTCAAAACTTTGGAAGGATATAGCAGCTGTAGCAGCTGATCTATCGAATACTTTAAATCTATCTGCAAGTAGATCCTCGAATTCACCTAGAGTAGATGCCGATCCTCCAGATACCTTCTCGAGTTGATCTATTGATTCCTTAGATAAACCTCCGACTAGCGGATCAAGTCTAAGAGAAGCTACATACATCTTTCTATCGAATTCTGGTTTAGTCTCCGTTAACGGATTTATCGTTAAGAATATCTTATCTATCTTAGCTTTCTCCCAAACTCTATAAATCCAATTTGGATCTGAGGATTTTGATATTATCGCTTCTCTAAGCTTAGGCCAGTTATATGTATCTAGATCATAGTCTAAGTCGTATAGATCTGATAGTATCTGTTTAAGACACCAGTACGTAGAAGTATTTCGTATAAGCTTGAAGTATTCGATAAGATCTCCTACAGGATCCCTACTCTTTGCTTTAACTTCTTCAACAGGTACACCTACAGATCTAAGTTCAGTAGCTATATAGTGGTATAAGAGTATTTGCGATGGATCTGAAGCTATAGGTCTTCTAAAATCTATATGTGTATGTACATCTACTAGAGGTGCATCACGAACAACATCTTCAAGACTCAAAGTATAGCAACACCTCTTAAGGATAGATGCCCTAAGTATCGTAAATTAAACTTTCTCTATAGAGAAAACTATGTTAGGTAACAGCACTAGATTATAATGGTAATGTATTATCTGCTTTCCGATACCATACCGACTATACATAATATCTTAAAGGTTATAGGATTGTTTCCGTAGGATATTACCGGTAACCTACCACTAAGAATAAAATTAGGGATATGTAAGTAGATGATGGTTGGGATGACCCTATCGTGGAATGTATAATAGTTTTAAGAAGGATTGAAACTGGGAAAACCATATATGTGAGATACCATTACAGTTATTTCAAAACAATGAATTTAAACGTAAGAAGGATGTTTGATGATCCAGTTGTAAGGGTTAGATACGTGAAGTCTGGGTGGAAGGCTCTAAAGAAAAATGGTTGAAGGATTACCTATAGTATCTTTGATCCTGGTGGAACTGGTTCAAATGTTGTAAGCCATATAGGCTTACCATCAGTCATAGCGGCTAAAGCCATACCTTTAGATTCAACACCAGCTATCTTTTTAGGTTCTAGATTCACTAGTACAACGAGAAGCCTACCCTTAAACCATTCAGGGGTATAGTACTCTCCTCCACCAGCTACGATCGTACGGATCTCTCCTCCACCTACATCCACCTTAAGTTTTACTACCTTACTTCTTCCAGGAATTCTCTCAGCATCGATAACATAGCCAATTCTTAAGTCGAGCCTACTGAAATCCTCTATAGATACCATGCTCATAACGTCTACACCTGAATACATCTTTCCATATCTGAATAGGGATTTAAGTGTTTTCCCTAAACCATAGATTCGATTAAGGATGTATAACTAGGTTGAAAGTCTAAGATTATAAGAGACTGCTACCTATATACAGGCGAAACATTTTTATCCAGGATTATGAAGTTATCTTGTTCCCCGTTGGGGGGATTGTTTATCGTGGGGTGTTATTTTATCGGAGGCGCCTAGGAATACTTTAAGATTTCTAGATACCACACTTAGGGATGGTGAACAGACCCCTGGCATTTCGTTAAAACCGGAGGAGAAGCTTAAAATAGCATTAGCTCTAGACGAACTTAACATAGATGTCATAGAAGTCGGTTTTCCGGCTGCATCTGAAGGTGAATTTTTAGCGGCTAAGATGATAGCTAATCAAGGGTTGAAAGCTGAAGTATGCGGTATGAGTAGAGGTGTTTTCGCAGATATAGAATGCGTAGCTAAGAGTGGATGTAGAAGTATCCATCTAGTAATACCTTCATCCGATCTTCATATCAAGTATAAGCTCGGTAAATATAGGGAAGAAATCTTATCTATGGTTGAAAAGTGTGTTGAATACGCTAAAAGCTATGGTTTAACAGTCGAGTTATCGGCTGAGGATGGTAGTAGAAGCGATATAGCATTCTTAGAAGAATTCTTTAGAAGGGGTATCGAGGTTGGAGCTGATAGATTGTGTATATGCGATACAGTCGGTATACTAACGCCTAATAAGGCGTATAAACTATTCGCGAATATCGCTAACAAATTCTCAGGGAAAATTATAAGTGCACATTGTCATGATGATTTTGGTTTAGCTGTTGCTAATAGTATAGCTGCTGTAGAAGCTGGTGCTAGACAGGTTCATGTAACTGTTAACGGTCTAGGTGAGAGAGCTGGAAATGCTGCATTAGAAGAAGTAGCGGTAGCATTAAAAATACTATACGGATACGATGTAAAACTGAACCTAGCTAAGATATATGAAGTATCACAGCTTGTATCTAGGATTACCGGCGTCTACGTTCAACCGAATAAAGCTATAGTAGGAGATAATGCATTCACACATGAATCTGGGATACATACACACGGCATACTTAGAAATCCATTGACCTACGAACCTATACCGCCAGAACTGGTAGGTAGACGTAGAAGACTAGTAGCAGGTAAACATGCAGGTAGACATGGGGTAGAAGCTATACTGAAAGATATGGGATTAAACCCGACTACAGAGCAGGTTGAGGAAATATTCCGTAGAGTTAAGGCTATGGGTGATAAGGGTAGAAAGATTACAGATGTTGATCTAAGAGTTATAGCTGAGAACGTTATGGGCATACCTAGAGCTAGGTTTGTAGCATTAGAGGAATTAGTAGTAGTTACAGGCGATAAGATTACACCCACAGCATCGGTGAAGCTTAGGTTTAAGGATAAGATTGTGCAAGCCGCAGCCGTAGGTGTAGGACCCGTAGACGCTGCTATGAATGCAGCTAAAGCTGCTTTAAACCTTCTAGAACCTATAAAATTGGATAAATATGATGTTAAAGCTATAAGCGGTGGAACAGACGCTATAGTCGAGGTATCAGTCGTACTCAGTAAAGGTGATAGAACTGTTACATCGCATAGTGCTCGTGAAGATATCGTTCTAGCTAGTATAGAAGCTCTATTGGAGGGGGTTAACCTCTTACTCGGAGGTTCTAATGATGGTTAGGATGACTGGTGCTAAAGCTCTAATAGAATCTTTGAAGAAGGAGGGAGTGAGAGTAGTATTCGGTCTACCTGGAGGAGCTATACTACCAGTCTACGATGCACTCTACGACGAGACAGAATTAAGACATATACTTGTTAGGCATGAGCAGTGTGCAGCTCACATGGCTGACGGGTATGCTAGAGCTAGTGGCAGGGTAGGCGTCTGCATGGCTACTTCAGGTCCAGGTGCAACCAATCTGACGACAGGAGTAGCTACAGCATACATGGATTCATCTCCTATCGTAGCTATCACAGGGCAGGTTCCCACAATCATGATAGGTAGAGATGCATTTCAGGAAGCGGATATAGTTGGTATAATGACGCCGATAACGAAGCATTGCTTCCAACCTAGAGATGCTAAGGAAATACCTAGAATTGTTAAGGAAGCCTTCTACATAGCTTCAACAGGTAGACCTGGACCTGTACTTATAGATCTACCCAGGGATGTTCAACAAATGGAGGCAGATATAGAGTTTCCTGAAGATGTGAAACTCCTAGGATATAACCCTAAGCTTGAGCCTCACCCATTGCAGATTAAGAAGGCAGCTAAGCTACTAGTAGAGGCTGAAAAACCATTCATTCTAGCTGGGGGAGGTGTAAGATTATCCGGAGCTTATATGGAGCTTGTAGCTTTAGCAGAACTACTACAAGCACCTATAGGTACGACGCTTATGGGTAAAGGCGTCGTACCAGAAGATCATCCACTATGTGTAGGTGGGGTAGGGATGCATGGAGGGGTAGCGAATAAGATTATATGCGAAGCAGATGTTATACTAGCTATAGGCGTTAGATTCTCTGATAGAACTACAGGAAGGTTCGATAGCTTCTGTCCTGAAGCTAAGATAATACATATAGATATAGATTCAGCCGAGATCAACAAGAATATTCGAGCTCACATACCTATAGTAGCTGACGCTAGGAGGGCTCTTAAAGCATTGTACGATGAGATAATAAACTTCGTAGCTAAATCTAACTTAAATAAAACTGGATGGATTAAGCGTGTAAATGAGGTTAAGGAATCGGCTAGGATCTACCTTGAGTGTGAAGGTGGAAGATTATCGGCTCCAGGAATCATACGTGAAATGCGCAAGCTGATGCCGCGTGAATCGATACTCGTCACTGAAGTTGGACAAAATCAGATGTGGGCATACCTACACTTCCAAGTACTCATGCCTGGTGGATATATAACGTCTGGAGGCCTAGGGACTATGGGGTTCGGATTCCCGGCATCCTTAGGAGCAAAGATAGCTAGACCAGATATACCTGTCGTAGATTTAGCTGGCGACGGAAGCTTCCTTATGACTGAGCAGGATTTAGCTACATCGATAGTTGAGGATATACCTGTAACCGTCGTGATATTAAATAACGGTGTATTAGGTATGGTAGCGCAATGGCAGAGATTATTCTATCACAGGAGATATAGCCAAGTGCATCTAGGTAGGATACCTGATTTCGTTAAGCTAGCTGAAGCATACGGTGCAGAGGGTGTAAAAGTCGAAAATATAGATGACTTTAGGGAAGCTTTCGCTAAAGCTTTGAAGAATGACGTAACAACGGTGATAGATGTACCTATAGATCCAGAGGAGGATGTACTACCTATGATACCTCCTGGAGGATCATTGAGAGATATGATGTGGAGGGGAAGAGTATCATGAACGAAACGAATGAGCATATAATAGCGGCGATAGTAGAGCATAAACCCGGGGTCCTATTTAAGATAACTAACCTCATAAGGCGTAGAGGATTCAACATATCCAGCATATCTGTAGGCTCTACTGAGAATCCTAGTCTAGCTAGGATTACGATGACCGTAACAGGTGATGAAGCAACGATAGAGCAGGTTATTAAACAGTTGCAGAAAATAATCGAAGTAGTTAAAATATCTAGACTTAATCCATCTGAAAGCGTGATTAGGGAGTTACTCTTGATCAAAGTCCATGTAGCCGATTCCAGAGCGAGAAGCGATATACTAATCTATACTCAGATATTCCGTGGTAGGATAATAGATGTAGCTCCGGATAGCATGATAATAGAGGTTACCGGAGGATCGAATAAGATAAACGCGTTTATAGAGCTTATGAAGCAATACGGGGTGAAGGAAATAGCAAGGACAGGTATAACCGCTCTAGCTAGGGGTGAAAAGAGCCTGAAATAACTGCTCAAATACATAAAATATCTTTATCTTATAGGCGATGATATATTCGAGCGGAGGGTGCGGTATATGTTCTATACATCGATCTATGCTAAGGATGTAGAGTTAGTTTCAAAGTTTCCATGGAAGATCGGTATAGTTGGATTTATGGTATATCCAGAGCTTCAAAGGACTAATACAGGTGTGGCTGAGAAGTTAAAGTCTATACTGGATGATAGGTTTTTCGACCTTATAGAACTCTACGACGTAAGCGATGAAGATTGGGAGATACTGGAGAAGTATAGATATAGAGTCGATTTCTCAATAGGTGTTCAACCAGATATTCTTGCTAAGGGGGTTAACCCATCTTCGCTAGATGAATCTGAGAGAATTAAAGCTATCGAAGTCTTGAAGAATAAGATTAGAATAGCCGGTGAGAGGGGGATAAGATATCTAGCCTTATGCTCGGGACCATTCCCCGATAGTAATCTAGTTGAGAAAGCGAAGAAGGCTTTAGTTAATACTCTAGTAGAGCTTGCTTCCCATGCATCAAAGTATGGTGTAACGATACTACTGGAGAGTTTCGATACAAAATGGGATAGAAAGAGGTTAATAGGAAGCTTGGCTGATGCATCCGAGATTTTAGAGAAGGTTAAAGCTAGATATAATAACGTAGCTCTATTATGGGATTTAAGTCATGGCCCACTTCTCGATGAAAAACCTGAAATGTTGAGTAAGTATCGAGATCTAATAGGACATATCCATATAGGATGTGCTAAAAGTATCGATGGAAAGCTTCTTGATACACATCCAGGCTTCTATAGACCTGGAGCTATAAACGACGAAAGAGATGTAGCTAGGCTACTAGAAATCCTATACGATATAGAGTATAAAGGAGCCATAAGTTTCGAAGTTAGACCAGAGGAAGGACAGGATCCGAGAGAGGTTTTAGCTACAGCTAAATCCGTATTGGTTAGAGCGTATCAAATATTCCTAGAGAGAAGACTTAGCTGAGATGATGATTCTATGCTAAAGATATATCGAGATGAGGATGTATCGCTAGAACCGCTTAAAGATGAGTTAATAGCTGTTATAGGCTATGGGAGCCAAGGAAGAGCACAAGCACTAAACTTTAGGGATAGCGGATTAAACGTTATAGTTGGCGTTAGATTTGGAGGAGAATCCTGGAAATTAGCTTCTAGCGATGGGTTTGATGTATATCCAATAGATGAGGCATGCGAAAAAGCAGATGTGATACATATACTTATACCAGATATGGTTCAGCCTGAAGTATATAGTAAGTATATAGAAGCTAAGCTTAAACCTGGTAAGACCCTAGGATTTGCTCACGGATTTAATATACACTTCAAGCAGATAATTCCACCAGGATGTGTGGATGTGATTATGGTTGCACCTAAAGCTCCTGGACCTAAAGTCCGCGAACTATATCTTAAAGGATTCGGTGTACCTGCACTAGTGGCGGTACACCAAGATTATACTGGGTTTGCTTTGGATAAAGCTCTAGCTATGGCTAAAGCTTTAGGGTGCACTAGAGCTGGCGTCATAGAGACGACTTTTAAAGATGAAACTGAAAGCGACCTTATAGGGGAGCAGACAGTCCTAGTGGGAGGTATATTAGAGCTTATAAAAAATGGTTTTGAAGCACTAGTCGAAGCAGGGTATCCAGAAGAGTTAGCGTATTTTGAAGCGTGTAACGAAGCTAAACTTATAGTCGATCTGATATATGAAGGAGGGTTTACGAAGATGCTTAGAAGCGTATCAGATACAGCTAAGCATGGTGGTTTAACAGTTGGACCTAGGATCATAGATCAACATGTCAAGGAGAATATGCGTAAAGCTATTGAATACGTGAAAAGTGGAAGATATGCTGAGGAGTGGATTAAAGAGTATAAGGCAGGTATGCCAAACCTTAAAGCTCTTCTATCGAAGATAGAGAACCATCCTATAGAAATTATAGGAAGAAGACTACGTAAACTATCAGGCCTAGAAGAGTAGAGGTAAACTTTTCCTCTCAATCTCAAGTTTTTATAGTTGAAAGCTTATCTAAAGCTTCTTTAAGTATACTCCAAGTCTTACCATCCATTAGACTTAGACGTCTAGCATACTCTATGAAGCTAACCCTACATTCACCATAATATGGGTTTAATTCCTGTATCTCCCTTATAACATCAAATATCCTTCCAAACCTTCTGAGCATCCTCAAAGTATATTTCAGTGACGCTGTAGAGTATTTCTCTATATCATCTGGTTTGGCATATTCTACCAGCGTTAGAGCAAAAGCCATATAGGATAGATGGTGTATACACTGTATGATAGACATCATTTTGTCATGCTCATCTACAGTTGAGAGTATAACCTCTAACCCAGTATCCTTTAATAACGATACAAATTTGCTAAGGGATTCATTAGAGCATCTAGCAGGTATAACTACGATCTTAAGCTTCGATATCTTCCTAACCGATGGACCAAATAGAGGATGAAGGCTTACATACTCTATACCCTTCGGTAGAATCTTAGAGACTTCTGGTACGACATAAGTTTTCACAGAAGATATATCTGAAATTATAGACCCAATCTTCAACCAGCTGGATAGCTTAGATATCGTATCTACAACAAACATAGACGGAACAGTAACTATGCATATATCTGCATACGCTGTAGAGTCGTACCCACCCCAATCGACACCTATACGTCTAGCTACAAGCTTAGCTCTATCTAAATCTCTACTAACTAAGATAATCCTGGATACATATGGTTTAAGTAGCCGGGATAGGAGACGCCCCATCCCGCCTGAACCTACTACAGCTACAGTTAAGTTACCTTCCTGTATGAACCTAGAATTTTCACGAATAACGCTCTCCCCCTTAAATCTTCTATAGCTTCCTTACAAGCATCATCATCTCTATGACCTTCGAAATCTACGTAAAACATATATTCCCAAGGTCTACCCTTAATCGGGCGGGACTCTATCTTAGTCAAATTTATACCTCTCTCCGCGAACACACTTAGAGCTTTATATAAAGCACCAGGTTTATGATGCGTAGAGAATATTATTGAAGTTTTACACCCATCCATCCTAGGAGAATCTTCCCACCCTAAGAGAAAGAATCTCGTGTAATTATCTCGATAATCTTCTATACCTTTAGCTATTATCTCACCTCCATACAATCTAGCTGCAAGTTCTGAACCTATAGCAGCCATGTACTCACTTTCTAACGCCATCTTAACGGCTCGACTTGTACTCGTAGCTTCACGTATCTCCACACCTTTAAGAGCTCTTTCTATGAAATTCCTACACTGATTTATAGCTTGGGGATGACTTACAAGTATCTTAACATCTTCTATCTTAATTCCTGGTTTACCTATAAGGTTGAGTCGTATCCTATGCTCGAGCTCGCCGCATATCTTAAGCTTAGTTTCAAATAGTAGATCTAAAGTCTCGTTTACACCCCCTTCTATAGAGTTCTCGATAGGGACTACACCATAATCTACCTCCCCTTCTTCGACTGCTCTAAATACATCCCTTATAGATGGGTATTCTTTAAATTCGATAGACTCCTCTAACGGGAAGAATCTTCTAGCAGCCTCCTCGCTGAAGCTACCTCTAGGTCCTAGAAATGCTACCTTTGGAGCATTTTGAGATGCACGACACAAATCTATAATCCTACGATATATCGACAAAACAGTATCAGGGTTTAAACCAAGTTTTAAAGATTCTAACCTAACATTAGAGAGAACTTCCCATTCCCTAATTAAGTCAATGACAGGTAACCCCTCTCTACGCTTAATTTCACCTATGACTTTTGCTATAGAAGACCTTCTAGCTAGAAGCTCTACTATACGTTTATCTATCTTATCTATTTCTCTACGTAGCTCATCTATATTCATCCTTTATCACCGTCGGTATCAATCCTTGATTCACGCAGTGATCTGCTATTACGAAGGCTAAGCATGCTTCTACAACTGGAAGAGCTCTTATACCTATACATGGATCATATTTACCCCATGCTTCTAAATAATCATTTGTCATAGTTTTAAGGTTGATTGTTTCAACCCTCTTCCTTATGGTAGATGGGGGTTTAAAAGATACACGGACATGTATAGGGCTACCGGTAGATAATCCTCCGAGAACACCTCCACATTTATTGCTCTTTAGATAAACTTTACCATCCGATATAACGTAAGGGTCTATGAACTCTGTCCCCTTCATAGAAGCTGCTTCAAATCCTAGACCGATACTTAAAGCTCTAACACCTGGTATAGCGAACATCATGGAGGCTATATCTACATCAAGTCCATGAAATATGGGATCGCCTAAACCCGGAGGTACATTGAAAGCGAAGACTTCAACCATACTACCTATGCTATCACCTTCCTCTATCGAGTGCTTCAACACATCTTCCATACTTGGTATTAATTCAGGTATAGCGCATCTAACAGGGTTTTCATACACCTTACGTAATTCATCTATGGTCGGAAGTCTATCAGAACATACACATCCTATCTGGCATACATGACCATAAACTTCTATACCTATTATTCTGAGAAGCTTTTTAGCTATAGCTCCAGCTATTACAAACGATATGGTAATTCTACCTGAGAATCTACCACCGCCTCTATAGTCGTTGAAGCCCCCGTATCTTACGTAAGCTGGATAATCCGCATGACCAGGTCTGGGTTTAACTCTAAAAACCTCGTATGGCCTAGAATCTACATCTCTATTACTCACGATTACGCATATAGGCGCCCCAGTTGTATAACCATCCAGAACGCCAGAGACGATCTTAGCTATATCCTGCTCAGTTCTACTAGTAGAGTATGGTGTGGAACCAGGTTTACGTTTATCAAGCTCCCTTTGTATATCATCTTCACTAAGTTTCAATCCAGCCGGACAACCGTCTATTACAGCTCCTATCAGTATACCATGACTCTCACCGAAGCATGTAAGTGTAAGCCGTCTACCGAAGCTATTAGCCGACAATCTTGAACCTTCCTCCTATAGCTTCAAGATCTGCTAAAAACTTAGGGTAAGATTTAGATACTGATTCAAAGTTATCGACTATAACTCCTCTACGACTACCTAAACCTATCACAGCTAAGGCCATAGCGATTCTATGATCTCTCCAAGAATATGCGTATCCTCCATCTACACTTCCAGATCCATAGATGATTATCGAATCATCATCTACTTCGACTCTAACACCTATACGGATAAGTTCTGATACGATAGCTTTCAATCTATCTGACTCCTTAAACCTTAACCTTCTACAACCCTTAATCCTTGAGATACCCTTACAAAAACATGCTAGAGCTGCAAGTGGAGGAGCCAGATCAGGCGAATCCCTAATATCTATGTCGAATCCATTTAGAGGGCGGTTACCCTCTACCTCTACATAATCATCTCCAAAATGAATATTCACACCTAAACCTTCCACTATATCTACTATGCATCTATCTGGTTGTATATCATACTTAGTTAAACCATATATTCTAACCTTGGATGGAATAATGGAACACGCTACTATCATAAAAGATGAAGAGGAATAATCGCCTGGAACTTTACATATCGTAGGTGTAATATATTCCTGTCCAGCTTCAACTCTGAAATAGCTATACCCATCACGATCGATTCTGATTCCAAAATCCCTTAATATGTTTAGCGTCATATCTACATAACCCTTAGATTCGAGTTCTCCCACAACTTCTAGTAAGGAATCTTTCCTCGCTTTAGGTAAAGCAAAGAGAAGCCCAGATACATATTGAGAACTTATACTACCGTCAATCCAGGTGGATCCACCAGGTATACCTCCACCGAATACGACTATAGGTGGAAGACCATTCATACGTGTAGAGTATATCTCTACACCAAGTCTTCTCAATGCATCTAATAGAGGAGCCATCGGTCTCATCCTTAAGGATTCATCACCTGTTAACACCGTTATCCCTGATGCTAACGGTGCTATAGAGGATAGAAGACGTATAGCTGTAGCAGATCCGCCGCAATCTATGATATCACTAGGTGTTTCTAGATGACCTGAAGATGCTATCTTAAATAGGTATTCATTTGACGATACCCTAGCTCCGAAGTTTTTACATGCCTTAACTGTTACGATTGTATCATCGCATATCGATGGATTCTCTATAATCGTATCACCGTTAGAAAGTAGTGATGCTATAAGATATCTGATCGTATAGGATTTCGACGGCTGGCTACGTATAGAGCCCTCTAATCTCTCGGTTGGTTCAAATAAAACCTTCATAATACACTCTACTCCTCTCTACAACTGGATACATAACTATTGTTTATATCGACAATCCTAACTTCCCCATCTAGGTTAGACCATACGTCGACTACTCTATCTACATCATCATCTTTCACAATTGCAGCTAACGCAGGCCCTTTTCCAGATGGAGAAGCAGCTAACGCTCCAACATTTAAAGCACCTAGCAGTGGATCTATATCATAACCTAAAGCTAGAGAGACAGCTAGACCATTAAGATTCATAGCATCCATCCAGTATCCAGCTATAGAGAGACGCCAAGCCGATCTAAAAATATTCTCGAACCGTTTAAAACGTGCTACATCTACCTCAGCTGTATAGCATTCGCTTTCAGGTATATGTAATACTACCTTCAACCTACCCCTAATTTTAGATCTATGTATGATATCACGAGTAAGGTTATCGGTAATGGTTAATCCCCCAAGCATAGATGCTGATGCATCATCGAAAGCTCCTGTAATCGTAACCCCTGCTTTAATAGATGCATTAACAGCCAAGTCTAGAGCAGTTCTTAGTTTATCGTTAAAGTTGGCGAAACGTAACCCCAGAGCTTCAATAGCTGCAAGCACGACAGCATTCGAAGCTGCGCTACTACTTTTTAATCCCCTAGCTATAGGTATGCCGGATCTTATCTTAACCTTAGCTTTATATCCATTCCTTAATCCTACATAGCTAGCTACCTCTGAAAGACACGTTTCCACCAACTTTGTATCTTTCGGTTGGAAACCTTCGAATTCAATGCTAATTCCATCACCGGATTCTATCTCCACACATGCTTCGAGACGTAAATCTATACTTAAAGCCGCACCTAGACCTGTAGCTAAAGCGTTAACAATAGATATGGCGGCAAAAGTCGTTGCTCTGCCTTTACCCATGCCTTAGAAGCTCCTCCTCTGCTACTTTGAACATAAGATCTAGCGGTGGAAATATACCGAACCATAACTTGAACGAGTATGCAGCTTGATACACTAGCATAGGTAAGCCATTAATCGTGATCGCCCCTCTAAGTCTAGCTTCTCTTAGAAGCTGTGTTTCGGTAGGCCAGTAAATCATATCGAAGACTACATGACTACGATCTATAAGCGATGGAGAAATAGGGTACCCAGGTATAGTCATACCTACAGGAGTGGCGTTGACTATTATATCCGCTTTAGGTATGATCATCCTTTGATCAGAATCAGATAAACTGCCATACGTAATTTTAGCATTAGAAGTTAGCGAAGAAAATTTACCAGCAACAGTCTTAGCCTTTTCCACAGTCCTGTTAAGTATTGTTATCCTACATGGAATCATAGAGAGACGGTATACTAGAGCTCTAGCAGCTCCACCAGCTCCTATCACAACTATATGGAGCCCATCGAAATTGTTTACGATAGATCTTAAGGTTTCAAATGCTCCAATACCATCTGTGGTATATCCTACAAATGCCCCATCAGTTTCTACGACAGTATTCACAGACTCTACCAACGCAGCTTCTTCGTCGAGCTTATCAAGATAAGAGATTATTTCATTTTTAAAGGGCATCGTTACGTTAAATCCTTTAATTCCAAGTGCTTTCATACCATGGACAGCCTCCTTAAGCATACTAGGCTTTATATGGAACGCTACGTAAACAGCATTTATCCCTAAAGCATCTATAGCAGCGTTATGTATTATAGGACTTAAGCTATGCTCTATAGGATAACCTATAACTCCGTATAAACTGGTGCGACCTGAAAGCCTCATAGCCCTATCGCTACGTATATTTGTTTAAGTTTATCAATAGGTATTTGATCTGGAGCCGTTTGATACTCGTAGCTCAGCGATGCATAAGTATACTCTGATCCGTAAAGTGGAGCTAATATACGTGCAGGTAAGCCGTAACGCCCCATAGAAACGCAGACGATTCTACCTTTTTTAGAGACATTCATGGTAAACGTTAAGAGAAGCAAACTATCTTCCCAACTTCTAGCGAAAGTAGCTATCTTGCATATATCGCATCCAGTACCTCTTATGGATTCGAATAATGACGTAAGACTATATAAGCCGGGCGTCTTATCGAAATCATGATATGAAACGATAACCTGAACTCCTGTGCTCTTAAATCTTTCTACGATCTTCTCTATATCCATAACATCGCGTTCTATATCTACATAATCTACACTAGAGTATACAGCTTCCTCCAATACAGATATCCTAGACTTCTCACCCCATTTCCAGAATCCTCCATGAGATCTGGCTCTGACAGTAGCTATGACAGGTATACCACTATTCACAGCATAGTTGATAACATCCTTAAACTTACCTATGTCATCAAGATAATCTAACCTTAATTCCATAAGATCTGCTTCAACTTTACAAGCCTCATCGATTAAATAACGAGCTTCATCTACACCCCTACAAGGTATAGGTACACATATCTTAGGTTTCAAACTATGATTCATCACCTCTCTATAACACGCATAGAATCAACTAGTATACCAAGATGGCGTGCACCAGGTTTTACGTATACGAGAACCTCGCATCCAGGTTGCAGTTCAGCTACCGATTTAGATCCATCTGGAGTTATAAGCCTTATAGTCTCAGCATTTTGAAGTATAACCTTACCTACATAATCTGCATATACAGCTTCGACTAGTATTAGAGGTCTCCATTCTATCTTAACCCTACATACGTTTACAGGTCTACACTTACCATCACGATCGACAATCAGAACATCACTACCTGCTGATAGTTCTGAAAGATATCTTGTCTTACCACCCGGTACGTATATATAGAGACCTACAGGTCCAGCGTTAACCCTAAAAGGTCTTGGTTGTACATATGGATTCTTCCACACTTCTGCTTCGACTAGAAAGAGGAAGTTGGATTGACAACCTACAAGCATACCCTCACCCGGATTCATAAGCTCACAGGTATCTATACATACTCTTGCACCTAAACCTAATGATTTAATCGAGGATATCTTAGCCCTCCTAAGCTCTAAATGTTCAATACCCTTAAGCGTAGACTTTAACGCTACTATAGATGGATAATCCAGGTCCTTCAAGACCAATCCATCAACACCCAATTCTAATACGTTGGATAGTAATATAGCTTCATCCAGATTGGATGCTTCGGCTAATATCTTTACCTTTCCTTTAAGCATCGCAATTATATTTTCTAAAGGTATTACATACCAACCTCTACACCTAACTAATACAAACTCTAATAGCTTTAATCCTTTCTCGATAGTCCTTGATAGATTTTCTAAATCTATATTAGCATCTAGCTCTAATACGTAGGCTATTCTCTTACCTTCGGAGATACCTTCAACTAGATCCTCTAAACTATGGACTAGAGATATACCTGAGTTAGTAGATAGGCCCCTACCATCCTGGCTGTAAGGTATAGCTAACTTAGATTCTATTATCACGCCATCACATAACTCACCGAGCTTAGCGAGTATACCCTCTACATCCTCGATCCTAGTATTCGAAGGAAGTAGGATCCAAAGTTCCTTCACTTATCAGTTCACCTACCAGCTATTTCCATATATCGTCTATATGCTTCCTCAAAGTCGACTCCTTCATGAACTATACTATATAGGGCGTAAGCCATAGCATCAGGAGGTTTTGATTGAAATACATTTCTACCTATGGATACACCTCTAGCTCCCGCCTCCATGGCTTCGTTTACCATCTTGAGAAATGATTTAACATCGGGAGATTTAGGCCCACCCGCTAAGACTACCGGCACCGGGCATGCTTCAACAACCTTCTTGAAACTCTTCATATCACCGGTATAAACCGTCTTAACCACATCTGCACCCAGCTCTGCCCCGAGTCTTGCTGCATGGGCTACCACCTCTACATCATATTCCGAAGCAATTTTAGGACCTCTAGGATACATCATAGCTAATAATGGCATCTGCCACCTATCACATAGATCAGATACCCTCCCAAGTTTCCTAAGCATATAATGCTCCTTTTCGGCTCCAAGATTTATATGAATAGATACAGCATCAGCACCCAGTAGTATAGCCTCTTCGATAGAGGATACCTGAACTTTCCAATTCGGATCGGGGCTTCTCACCGTACTACCAGATAGATGTATTATCAACGCTAACTTGCCATTATCCACATACTTGGCTATACCCTTATGGATAACGATAGCATCTACATAACCATTCTTCAATCTATCTATAGTATACTGTATGTCCGTCAATCCTTCTACAGGACCTGTAGTTACACTATGATCCATAGGGACTATAACAGTCTTACCATCATTTCTGAATATTCTATTCAACCTCCTATCCTTACCCATATGAATCCTCATACTACTCCCTCCCTAACGAGAAGTTCAGCTACAAGGATGGCTCCTTTAGCAGCACCTAAACGAGTATTATGCGAAAGTAATACATATTTTACACCATTCTCTAAAGCTGGGTCCTCTCTTATACGTCCTACTGCTACAGCCATACCCCCATATAAATCCCTATCTAATCTAGGCTGTGGGCGGAAGGGGTCATCAAAACATATTATAAAACGTTCAGGAGCAGATGGTAAATCTTTATTCCTGAAAACAGATTCACCAAATCTAGTAAATACCTCTTTAACCTCTTCTATGGATGCTTTCCGTCTTAACGATGCATAAACCACTTCTGTATGCCCATCCTTGACGAATACACGCGTACATGTGCAGCTAATCTTAAAATCAGCTGGCTTTATCTTATCGTTAATTAGCGAGCCCAGTATTTTTCTACTTTCCACTTCAACTTTCCACTCTTCACCTCTTATGTAAGGTATAATGTTATCTATTATATCTAGCGCTAATACGCCAGGTGATCTACCAGCACCAGATAAAGCTTGCATCGAGGTCATTATAACTTTATCTAAGCCGAATTCATCTAGAAGGGGTTTCAAGGTTACAACTAACCCTGTAGTCGTACAGTTAGGTATAGGTGTTATGAAACCATTCCACCCTCTACGTTTCTTCTGCAATTCTATAAGTTTCACGTGGTTATCATTAATACCTGGTACTAGTATAGGTACATCTTCTTCATATCTGAATGCCGACGCGGTGCTTACGACAGCTGTCTCCTTAGCGTATACCGGCTCTATCTTCAGAGCTACATCCGACTCTACAGCCGTAAATATTATATCAAAATCTGATGGGTCTATGGTAGAGGAATCTTTAACCTCCATATCGATAAACGATTCCGGTATAGGCTCATCACAAAACCATCTAACCTCACCTTCAGGTCCTCTCAAAGCTTCTATGTATGGTTTACCAGCAGATCTGGGTGATGCAGCAAGACAGTCAACCTTAAACCATGGATGACGATCTAGAGCTACCAGAAACTGCTGACCTACCACACCTGTGGCTCCTATTACAGCTACACTATACATCTTTCACATTCACCTCTTACAGCTAAAGGCTTCCTTTAGCATGGAAAGAGCCATCTCTCTAACCTTCCAGTCAACCAATACAAATATGGTAGACGAAACCGTGTATATACCATGTATATTTATACTTTTCTCGCTTAAAGGACGAGATATACCTGTTATGATCCCGGGTGATTCTTCAAGACCAAAGCCTTTAACAGCTAGCATAGATAGCCCTCTACGTACGGCTACAGCTTTAATCCTACCATCATACTTATCTATCAATCCATGAACCTTATCGGCTGCCTGAATACAGTGATCCTCAGGCATGTACACTATCATCGATCGATTATCACAGGATAAACCTAGTATATATCCCGTAGAACTTATTATTGATAGGGCTTCGCATAGTATATCTATATGGGAGGGTAGATCCTCGCATAAAATAGCTACATAACCTACGGGCTTATCGTATACTTGCATTATATTTAACTCCTTATCTATGCCCCCCTTTATTATAGTACCTTCACTTTCTAAACTTTCAGATTTAAAGCTTAATACTTTAACATCTATCGATGGATCCTTATACGCTAAAGCTTTTTTATGAATAAACTTAGCTCCTACATCTGCTAATACAGATAGGTCGTTCACTGTTATCGTATCTATACGTTTAGGATTCGAGACTATCTTAGGATCTGCCGTCATTATACCATCTACATCTGTTATCAGTATAACTTGATTCGCAGAGATCCCTTTAGCTATGAGAAAAGCGGTTGTATCACTTCCACCCCTTCCAAGAGTTGTTATAAACCCGCTTTTAGATCTACCTATGAACCCTGGTATAACAGGTATGATACCTGAATCAAGCAAAGGTTTAACATGGAGATTTATCCTATCTATCGTCTCATCTAGGGGATATGCGTTACCGAAGTTTTCATCGGTTACTATCGGCCAGTCGTCATCATATGGATCGAAAAGTCTAGCTTTTAAACCTATAGAGTTAAGTGATGCAACAAATATTCTAGCGCTAAGTCTTTCACCCATAGATAAGATTTCATCTTTCATTCTAGGATCGCAGCAGTTTCCACATATGGATTCTAAAAGCTCTAGCAATCTATCTGTAGTATCACCTATCGCTGAAACTATCACCGCTAACCTATACCCCTTTTTAACAGCATCAGCTACCTTGGATGCTGCTAGCTTTATACGATCAGGTGTAGCTAGACTTTTACCACCAAATTTAACTACGAGGGTATTTAGAGACATTACTATCCATCACCTCTATATGCATATGATGCATATACTCTCCCTTACAGCTACCTACTTGTGATGCAAAGATAACGCATAAATATGACTTATAAACTTATCTCTCCTTCACCGATAGCCCCTTTAGTCGACTTTCGATAAGCTCTCCAAGCCATATATATGGATATACCTATAGCTATACCGAAAGCTATAGATATCATCGTAACCGCAACTGTTATCTCCATATACATACCGGAATATTTAAAGCGAGGGAGGAAGTAGAGCCATAAAAAATAGAGTATGAATGCTAGTAGAATCAGATTTATGGCTGTTAGAATGACAGGCCTGGATTTACTACCCAATTTGTTCATCATCCCCTATAGACTCACCTCTACAGTACACGATACCTCTAACTCTTCTGAGAAAGTTTGAACATAGAAAGCATTGTATGAATGAAACTTTCTGCTTCAATACTGGGCAATCTACAGCTTCTTTTTTCATCCTATTCACCATGGTTTTACTAGTCCCCTCCAACTCGCTGATAAGCTCCTTGGGAATCTTTAACGCTTTGTTAACTTGCTCAACCTTAATCTTAAATTTAGCATCATCCATACCGCTTAACCCATAAATGCTTATAGATCTAAGGGTTATAAAGCTATTCTCTAAGAGTAATGAGTATGCGAGATACGCTATTAAGTAGAAGCGTTAAAGACTACCGCTTAAAGGAGTATATGCCCATTAGCGAACTCATAGAATGCATGCAACATAGTGGCGGTTTCACAGCAAAGAATCTAGCTGAAGCTGTAAGAATACTTTCGGAAGTATTAAGCGATGATAGCTATACTCTATTATTTTCATTTCCAGCTTGCATAGTAGCTACAGGTCTTAGGGGCGTTATAGCTGATTTCATAAGCAGAGGTCACGTTGATGGTATTGTTACGACAGGCGGGACCATAGATCATGATATAGCTAAGGCTTATGGCAATTACTATCATGGATCCTTCGATCTAGACGATATCCTTCTGAATAGACTCAATATACATAGGTTAGGAAATGTTCTGATCCCTATGGAGAATTATGGTTTACTTATAGAATCTAAGATAACACAGATATTAGATGAGTTAAGTAAGATTAAATGTAGATGGAGTGTACGAGAATTGTGTTGGGAGTTAGGTAAGAGAATAGATGATGAAAATTCCATACTTAAAGCGTTATACCTACGTAGGATTCCGTTATATTCGCTTGGAGTTCTAGATTCATGCTTTGGATTCCAATTATTCCTATATTCTAGAAGAGGGAAGTTTGATCTGGATTTCTGGAGCGATATGGGTAGTCTTCTAGATCAGATATACGAAGCTGAGAAACTGGCTGCATTAATAGTAGGCGGAGGAATAAGCAAACATACAGTGATATGGTATAGCCAATTTAGAGGCGGGCTAGATAAAGCCATATATGTAACAACTGCGGTCGAATATGATGGTAGCCTTTCAGGAGCTAGACCTAGAGAGGCGATAAGCTGGGGTAAATTGAAGCCTGAGGCAGATCATGTAGTAGTCGATGGAGAGGCTACGATAATACTACCCATACTGCTACTAGCAGTATATGAAAAACTTAGCAAGGATAAATAGATTTTAAGTATACAACATTAGTATTACACTGGAGAGTGTAATAATTACCATTTCAAGTTTTGTTAAATAATTTTTCACTAATATTATCACAAATAATGGCTTCGTCTGTTGGAGACATACCATTACTGAGCCATCAGTTTAAGTTAAAGTGTAGAATAAGAACATATGTCTAAGGGCAATACCCATACCAGACTTCTACAGAGATTAAACAGATACGTATAAAGGCATTTTGAAGCTGAAAGTAGAAGACATAGAGTGATTGTTGAAATATCCCTATGGTGGAGGTATTTCATATGCTTAGTCCATATTTCCTGATAGTGTAGCCAAATCCGCTGAATATTATTCCTTAGCATCTCTTCCATATGTCGTTAAAAGCGGTACTAGAATAGAGCAAAGGATTATAAATGCCATACCTAGCATTAACGTATAAGTTGTTCTCCTCTTCAAAATCAGGTAAGCGAAGATTATTAGTAAATTAGGAATTTATATAGCTGTTAAGGATGATGCCATAGTTACGCCAAGTTTTCCATATCCATATAATTGTAGTATTATACATGTGCTACTAGTGATATAGGTTCATATCAATCCATCAGTAGAACTATAGCTAATGGTATAAAAGGTACCAAACCTACGATTATTAAGCTTAATGAAACGGTTAGGAGGCCTGTATATTCGATGCATCTTCTTGTAGATACGCAGTCCATAGGAGGAGCACGGTTATTGCTAATAGAGTTTCTATCCAATACTAAAGGGGGTATTCGATACCCTTATTTTAAAAGCTTAAGCTTTCCTGTTATTTTATCTACAAGTTCTATCGGAGCGGGCCCTATAGCTAGACATGTTACTGTTTCAGGTGGAAGCTCCGTTAACCCTTTATCCTTTATCAAAGCTATTGGCAGATTCAATTTCTCAGCTTCACATTTCAATCTTAAAAGCTCTTCCAACGTATTTACGTAAAGTACTATCTTCCTTTGCCCCTCCTTCATCCATCCTTCCCACCATATAGGTTTATGGACTCTAGCATTTTCCGAAGCCTCGACAGCTGCATGTGCTACTTGAGCACAAAGCTTACCTCTCGATAAATTCAGATCCAATCTAACGATTATGTTCTGAGTATACTTAAAAGCATTAGATGAGTCGAATGTTTCTATGTAATTAATATAATCGTTCATCGAGGAGTAAGCTTCACCTCTATGTGGACTTCTTCTGGTATTCTTATCCTCATGAACCTTCTCATAAAACTATCGTTGGCAGGCACCTTTATTAAGCGTTTATGTATCTTTAAAGTCCATCTATCAAACGTATGACTACCTTCACCACATGGAGTTTTCCTAGTTACTATCTTTATACGCTTAGTAGGTAGAGGTATAGGACCTGATATAGGCACACCTGTTTTCTCAGCTACCTCCTTTATCTCTCTACAGACCTCCTCCAGTTTTTCTAAATTAGTCGATACCAATTTAATCGAAGCTACTTGTGACATAGCCTTCTAACCAAGTGAGAAAGGAATTAAGCGAATATTTTAACTTTTCACTGAAATAAAAAATGGACTACTTCTTGACCTCGAGGGGGACCTTCTGTGTTATTTCTTTCACTATACCTGCAGCTATAGTCATGCCCATATCTCTTATAGCAAATCTGCCTAACTGCGGAAATTCTGAGTATAGCTCTGCTACCACAGGTTTAAGCGGCTGAAGCCTTACTAAAGCAATATCACCGGTTCTAAGGAATGATGGATGATCTTCTATAACTTCACCAGTTCTTGGGTTAATCTTAGCTATAAGCTCCACAAATTTCACAGGTACAGTAGCAGTATGTATGTGCAACACCGGTGTATAGCCTGCAGCTATAGCAGTCGGATGATACACGACGACTATTTGACCTATGAATTCACTTACAACTGTTGGTGGATTATCTAAAGGACCAGCTACATCACCCCTACGGATATCTGTACGGCTTAACCCCCTAACGTTGAATCCTATGTTATCACCAGGTAAGGCTTCCTTTATCCTTACATGATGTGTCTCTATGGATCTCACCTCACCTATCTTACCTGATGGAGCAAATATAACCCTATCACCCTCCTTAAGTACTCCTGTTTCAACCCTACCGACAGGGACTGTACCTACACCGGATATGCTATAGACATCCTGTACAGGTATCCTTAAAGGCTTATCGATAGGTTTTGGCGGAACTTCAAAGTAGTCTAACGCCTCAAATAATGTTGGACCCTTATACCATGGCATCTTGTCGCTACGTTTAACAAGGTTGTCGCCAGTCCAAGCAGATACAGGTATTATGGGTATCTTGGATACATCGTATCCGACAAGCCTTAGAAGACGTTCTATACCTGATTTAACTTCATTGAATCTCGCCTGACTCCAGTTTACAGATGGATCATCCATCTTATTGATAACTACTAGAAGCTGGTTTACACCGAGAGTCTTTAGTAGGAATGCATGCTCCCTAGTCTGCCCCTGCGGACCTATACCAGCTTCATATTCACCTTGCTTAGCAGAGACTACTAGTATAGCACAATCAGCTTGACTAGCACCCGTTATCATATTCTTTATGAAGTCTCTGTGACCAGGGGCATCTATCAAAGTGAAGAAGTACTTACTAGTCTCAAACTTCATATAACATAAATCTATGGTTAAACCTCTTTCTCTCTCTTCCTTGAGTCTATCTAGAACCCATGCAAACTTAAAGGTCTCTTTACCTAGAGCTTTAGCTTGCTCCTCATATTCCCTTATAGTCTTCTCATCTACAGCCCCTATTAGGTATAATAGGTGGCCCATCATAGTACTTTTACCATGATCAACATGCCCGCATACCACTAAGTTGAGATGGGGTTTACTAGAGCTCATCTCTGCTCTTGAATATCCTTAGAGGAGCCTATTTATAAACTCTACCTTAAATGAAGTCGTAGTAGAAGTATCGTAAAGTAAAGACTATTCAAAACCTACCTAGAAGCTGCTGCGATTCTCTCCAACTCGTCCCTTCTTTGTATAGCATATGATCTAGTGCTACCTTCAGCTGCTAATATAAGCTCATCAGCGAGACATTCATCTATAGTCTTAGGATTCTTCCAAGCAGCTCTCCTAGCACCTTCCACTATCCACCTTAATGCAAGATCTAATCTACGCATAGGCGATATATCGACTGCTTTAAAGTATACTATACCACCATATACAACTTTAGTTACATCTTCGCATGGAGCAGCATTCTCTAGGGCTCTTACAAGAACCTCTATGGGGTTTCTACCAGTTCTTAGGTATATTAAATCAAATGCATTTTTAACTATCCTTATAGCCTTAATCTTCTTACCTGCATTCTTGCCAGGTCTCATAAGCTGGTTTACAAGTCTCTCGACTATAGGCACATCTGCTTTACCAAACTTTCTATGTTCGTGCCTACCGCCTGTATACGGTATGATAACAGGCTCAAGACAGATGTATCTCTTTAAGCTTGGGTCCCTTACCTCTATACCTGTATATTCCCACTTACCGAAGAGCTTAATACCTTTATACAGGAAGTCTATGTTGCTCATACTCGATTACCTCATAGGCTTTTGAACTTTACCTTGAACTAGTAATTTAAGCGGAACACCATTAACCGTCGTAACTTTAAACCTTACACCAGGAATATCACCCATAGATCTACCTCTAGTACCACCTATACTCTCTATTATAACCTCGTCATGCTCATCTACTACATTCAAAGCACCATCGCCCGGGAGAAAGGCTGTTACAACTTTACCATTCTTTATAAGCTGTACACGTACACATTTCCTTATCGCGCTATTAGGTTGTTTAGATTCGATACCAACTTTCTCAAGAACTATACCTCTAGCCATCGGAGCGCCTTCTAGAGGGTTGGCTTTAATATCCAACCCTAGCATCTTACGCTTATACTCTCTAAGGCTCCACCTGAATTTCTTTCTCTTCTTCTTAAGATTCCTAGCTGCAAATTCGCCTGGCATGGCTTAACCCTAACAGCTATCTTACCTAGAAAAGGACGTAAACCGCTTACTTAAAAACTTACCTACGGTTAATGTTTACGCTTCTCTTATAACAACATTATCTATATCGAGGTAGCGTTTAGCTATCTTTCTAACCCTATCTATATTCTTTCCGTTCTTACCTATAGCTATGCTTTTACTCTTCGATTCGACTATAGCTATAGCGATCTTACCTTTGCTTGGTCTTTCAACTATACGAATCTCCTTAACCTTAGCTGGCATAAAAGCATTCATTAAGAGCTTTATAGGATTATCGCTATACTCCACTATCTCTATAGACTTTCCTAGAATTTGCGATAATCGTTTGACATTAATACCATTTCTACCTACAGCTTTTCCGATATCTCCTTCCTTAACTATGAATATCACTCTACCTCTTTCACTATCTATTATACAATCTTGGCATTCAATTTGAGCTATAGTCTCGAGTAGAGTTATATACTGCATCTCATCCTTGGTCAACCTTATCTCAGGCATAATCTATCACCCAAGTTCCATACTTACAAGTTCGAGTATGTTACTATCCCCTGGATCCCTTATACCTAAGGCGGATACCGGGAATGGTTTACCACACACTCTACCAAGTTCTATACTCGACCCCTTATAAATGTATATGGGTATTCCTGCAAGTTTACAATAGTATGATATGCTATCGGCTAGATCTTTAGGGGTATTCTCAGCTAAAATAACTAGCCTGACCCTCCTGAACATAACGGATTTAAGCGTTGATTTACTACCTATATATACCCTGCCTGTTCTTACTGCGTTAAGTATCGACCTAGATATCTCAACCGTGGAGATAGCTCACCGACCTCCTAGCTTTCATTAGATGATATTCCCACAGGCTCCATATAAATATCTACAAACCCTGTACCTATTGGAGTTACCTGTCCTACTATTATATTTTCAGTTACACCTTTGAGCTCATCTAGAGCTCCTCTAACAGCTGATTCCACTATACTTGGTACCGTTATCTCAAATGCAGCTTTAGCTAACGGACTAGGCTTCTGCCCAGCTACTCCATGGCGCCCTATCTGCGTGATTTTTCCAGTTCTAGTCATCATATCTGCAACAAGCATAACATGTCTCACATCTATATCTAAACCGCCACCTATTCCTTGGAATACATTCATCATCTCATTTATGATAACAGCTCTAGCCGCTTCTATTCCCAATACATCACAAATTTCGAAGAAATTATTAGTCTCCGTCCTCGACGGATCAACTCCATGAACTTCGACGACATCTGCAAGGTTAGATCCATCTGCTAGTAGAATCCATTCACCTCTATCCTCAGCTACCTGAATCCTCGCTATACCTTTCACGCCCTTCACGTGAATAGATAGTATCTTTGATACCAGTATTCTTAGAGATTGCTCGTCAGCTATCCTGCCATCTCTATATCTAGCTATCACAACACCACGTTCAGGTACTACCGATAATTCCACTTCTTTCATCTGAAGTTTATCTGATAGTAAATCGTATGATATACCGCGAGCATTCATCTCATCCACGTTAAGTATAAATTCTATACTACCAGTATCTATGTCCAGCAGATATTTCGATACTATATCCTTAAATGTTGTATAAACAAGCTCCTGAGCTATCTTAACTGCTTTCTCACGGTCGTAACGATAGGCTTCGATTAACCTTATAGTCATGATAGGTGTAGACGGTGTTCTACGAGCATCCACAATCTCTATCAATCTAGGTAGACCTAGTGTTACATCCCTTTCCTTAACACCAGCCCAGTGAAAGGTTCTAAGAGTCATCTGCGTGCCAGGTTCACCTATAGACTGCGCTGCAATTATCCCTACAGCCTCTCCGGGTTCTACCTGTGCATCTTCATATGCTCTATAAGCTTCTTCTAGTATTCTAGCTACGAGTGTTTTAGATGCTTTAATTTTAATGGATACATCTCGAATATCATCTAGTATGGATTTAGGTAAAATTTTCTCGAACTTAGATATAAGCTGCTCTATCTCGAATTCCGAAGCAGAAGGCTCCCCTAAACCTATGCCCTTGAGTGTAAGCTCATTGCATAATCTAGTTATATTCACAGGTTTACCATGATCACTTTTAGATGGATCGACACCATCCTCACCATATTTAAATTGAACTATAGCACCTAATATATCGCGTACGGTCCCATCATATTCCACTCTAACAAGTTCTAACGCGTGTATAAGCCTCCTCTGTAAATAACCGCTCTGCTGTGTTCTTACGGCTGTATCTACTAACCCTTCTCTACCACCCATTGCATGGAAGAAGAATTCTGTAGGAGTTAATCCTTTAAGGAACGAGGATTTAACGAAGCCTCCCGCTTCTGGGTTTGGATCTCTAGGTTTGAAGTGCGGCAACGCACGATCCCTTAATCCTCTAGGAACCCTACGTCCTCTCACAGATTGCTGCCCAAGACAAGCAGACATATGCCCTATGTTAAGTGCTGAGCCCCTAGCACCAACTCTACTCATTATAACACCTCTATTCTCCATGGTGAATGATGATTCAGCTATTTCATCACATTTCTCCCTAGCCTTAGCTAGTTCATCCATTATCATTATTTCTAGACTCTCTTCCATGCTTTTACCTGGAAGCTTAAGCAACTTACCTTCCTCAGCTTGTCTTATTATTTCGATAATCCTGCGATTAGCTTCATCCAATACTCTACGTATCTGTTCTTCGCTTTCTCCACGCAGTATAAGCTCATCTAAACTATATGAAAAACCTCTCATCGAAATGAACGTATTCAGGAGCTTACACAGCTTAGTTATGAATATTCTCCCTGCTTCACCACCATACTTCTTTACGTAAACATGTAGTAGCGTATCTGGTTTCTCTACACCTATAGCACCCTTATCGATAACCCCCTTTATTAGTACACCATTTTTAACGACTATTATACCATCATCAGGACATTCTTCATCTGGGGATGCGTGTTTATGTTTACATACGGATGATTTGCCAATATAGTTAAAATCTTTAGGTAAAAGTAGACTAAATATTTGTTTACCACTCCATAATGGTTCTGGCTCTTTAACTATAGGCGGCGGTAAATCGCCCGTATATTCTATAGCAGCTAGGAGCTTCCCAACCTCATCTTTAGTAAGTAAAGTTTCCCTACGAGTTAACAGATATCCTGCTGTAAGGTAATCCCTCGTAGCCCCTATTATGGGGGCACCGTATCTAGGGGATATTATCTGTGTCTGGACTTGAGCTAGAATTCTAGCTTCAGCTTGGGCTTCCTCAGATTGAGGAACGTGAAGATTCATCTCATCTCCATCAAAATCTGCGTTGTAAGGCGTGCATACGGCTAAATGCAATCTAAATGTACGGTACGGTAGGACTTTCACTCTATGAGCCATTATAGACATTCTATGGAGTGATGGTTGCCTATTGAACAGAACTATATCTCCATCTCTCAGATGTCTCTCGACTATGTAGCCTACATCGAGTTCTTCAGCAATACGCTCCCTATCAGAGAATTCAAGTCTTATACGTCTTCCATCAGGTCTTATAACGTAGACAGCACCAGGATGATTAAATGGCCCACGTTTAACAAGCTCCTTCATCTCCTCTATATTCCAAGCAGTAACCTTTTCTGGTACAGTAAGCTTCATAGCTATCTCTAAAGGTACACCGACTTCATCGATTTCTAGGTTTGGATCTGGTGAGATAACCGTCCTGGCCGAAAAATCTACACGCTTACCAGAGAGATTCAGCCTAAATCTGCCTTCTTTACCCTTTAATCTTTGAGCTAGAGTTCTAAGTGGTCTGCCAGATCTATGTCTAGCAGGAGGTATACCTGGGGTTTCATTATCAAAATATGTTGTCACATGGTACTGTAAGAGATCTGCGAGCTCCTCCCTTATAGCTGTAGGAGCCCCGCTCTCTATACACTCTTTTATCCTTTCGTTTATCCTTACTATATCAACTAGTTTATGCGTAAGATCATCCTCAGAGCGTATACCGGATTCTAATGTTATAGATGGACGAACTACGAGAGGAGGAACTGGTAATATCTGTATGATCATCCATTCAGGACGCGCAACTTCTGGATCAAATCCTAGGAGTCTTAAATCGTCATCAGGTATTCTCTCCAATCTACTCCGTATAGTTGTAGGATCGAGTGATATCCTTCCTCTTTCGGTAACCTCATAGAAAGACACTGGCTTAACAAACTCTATCTTAACTTGAGGAGACTTACAATGCGGACACTCATATACCTTACTAGCCTTTTTCACGATGATCCTTCTTAAAGCCTCAGGATACTCCTTTCTCTCTCTCAGTATACGCTTCAATAGCTTATCATATCTAGCTATCTCCTCCTCTGGTAATAGTAGACGACCACAATTCCTACAAGTTACAGATAGAAGTTCGTGAACATGTTTCACGAAAGCTACATGAATAACGGGAGTTGCCAGTTTTATAGAGCCAAAGTGTCCTGGGCATCTAGAAGCAAGGTTGAAACAAGTTTTACATAGCTGTCCAGGTTCGAGGACACCCATCCTACCATCCATTAAGCCTGAAGCGATTGGCATACCATCTTCATCATATGTATCTGATGTAGTCACCTCTACGACGGAAAGCTTTTGTATATCGGTGGGTGATAGTATACCGAACTTTATACCTGCGATTCTACACCTAACAATTTCCTCCATACTCATCCTTCTACGACACCTCCTCTACCAAAAGCCTAGGAGCTATGCACAAACTCATAAGCTCTTGAAGTAGAAGTTTGAATGCATAAGCTACGGTTATAGGGACTATCTTAGCCTGATCTCCACAAATATGACACTTATACTCTCTACGTCTATTATCATAATATCCTAGGAAACCGCAATTCTTGCACACATATATAGTTGTAGCATCGGATTCCTCTAACAATCTGTCCTTAAGTAATGCTGCAGCACCGTGAGCTATCAAGCAATCTCTCTCCATCTCACCAAACCTTAAGCCACCACCTCTAGCCCTTCCTTCAGTAGGTTGACGCGTAAGCATTTGCACCTGCCCTCTGGCCCTTGCATGTATCTTATCGGCAACCATATGATGAAGCTTCTGATAGTATACGACACCTATGAATATATCGGCTTCAAACTTGTATCCAGTAGTCCCATCATACATTATCTCTCTACCGCCATACCTAAAGCCGAGCTTTCTAAGAATTTCATCAAGTTTATCTGCAGAATCATTTATGAAAGCCGTCCCATCTACGAATCTGCCAGTTATAGCTCCTATCTTACCGGCTACAGATTCCATAAGTTGTCCTACGGTCATCCTAGAAGGTATGGCATGCGGGTTTATTATGATATCTGGGACTATACCATCCTCTGTGAACGGCATATCCTCCTGTCTAAACACTACACCTATCACACCTTTCTGTCCATGCCTAGAAGCAAATTTATCTCCAAGTTCAGGAATTCTAGGCTCTCTAACTTTAACTTTGGCTATTCTATTACCCTGGGCATCCGCAGTTAATATTACTGTATCGACTATAGCGGATCCTCTAGATTTAAGCGAAAGAGACGTATCTCGACGAGATAGACCATAGACGCCTAATTCACGATATTCCTCCATAAATCTCGGAGGACTTGTTTTACCTACAAGAACATCACCAGTTGAAAGTTCACACTCAGGGTAGGTTAGACCATCAGGTTCAAGCTTCATGTAATAGCTTTCACCTTTATAGCCTTTCGTCTCTGGTGATGGGACCTCGAACCTATCAGTTTCCCCACCCATATACTGGTAGCATTCAGCTTCATATGTCTTGAAGAATGTAGATCTCATCAGACCCCTATCTATAGACGATTTATTAAAGATTATAGCGTCCTCCATATTATATCCAGAGTACGATATAATCGCTACTACGACATTCTGTCCAGTAGGCCTCTTATGATAGCCCATAATTTCCATGGGTTTAGTTTGAACTATAGGTATCTGTGGATAGTGTAGTAGATGCCCGCGACTATCTACCCTAAAGTAATAGTTTGTGGCATAAACTCCTAGGGCTTGCTTAGCCATAGCTGCTTCATAACTATTTCTTGGAGAATGGTTATGCTCGGCATAAGGTATTAGCGAAGCACATACACCGAAAATCGTGTATGGAGCTATTTCTAAATGAGTCGTCTCTTCGGAGATATCCTTGTAACTTAAAGCTACTAGACAATTTTCCTCCTCTTCCGCATCTATATATTCTATCACACCCGTATAGATTAAATCATCCCATGTGATTAGACCCTTCCGTAAAGCTTCTATATGTTCTCTAGTAAGTAGAGGATACCCGTTCTCTACGACTATAAGTGGCCGTCTACATCTTCCTGAATCACAATTTATGTACAGTTCTTTAACATCTTCAAAATATGCTACATTGACCTCTGGACTTAACTTTCCAGCTCTTCTAAGTTTTTTAAGTTCTCTAATTAGTTCTTTAGGATTATATGTGAAACCAAATGGAACACCATCTATATACACACGGGGAGCATTAAGTTTAATGGTACGGTCTGCTTCATCGAACGGTATACATCCGAGCTTAACTAGAATTTGTTTAACCTCTTCCACATCAGCTGAAACGGATATATTTGCCATTAAAGCTAGGTTCTTAACTAAACCACAGTTGGATCCTTCAGGTGTTTCGTTAGGACAAAGACGGCCCCAATGAGTAGAATGTAGATCTCTAGCTTCGAAATTTGGCTGGGTACGACTTAGTGGCGATTGAAGCCTTCTAAGATGACTTAACGTTGATATAGAATTTGTCCTATCTAAAAGCTGAGTTACACCAACTCTCCCACGTCCCCAGTTCCCTGTAGCTAGAGCATGCTGAATACGTTCAGTCAATATGCTAGGTCTAACGATCGATCTTAAAGGTATAATTCTACCTTTCTCTAGTTTTCTGTAGAGCTTCTCGAGTTGATAGCTCATATCCTTAACTAAATCCCTGAATACTGTTCTGAATAGATCTCCTAGAAGTTGACCTGCAAGTCTTATACGTTTATTAGCATAATGATCTTTATCATCCTGCTTTCTTAAACCTAGACGTAATTCTATGATTCTTCTAACCATTTCTGCAAGGAATATTGCTTTAACTCTCCTTGAATCGGGGGTTCTACCTAGGTGTAGGAGGAAGTTTCTATCTAGTATCATTAAGGCTCTATTTTTACGTCTCTCAGGAGATTGCGCGAACGCCACACGATTTCCTATATATATTAAGGCATCATCCTGTGTATCTATGCCTGACACTTTATCAAAAGATGGTTCAAGCCACTGATATATATTGGGATCTAAAGATACAAGTTCTGCTATCTCTCTATCTTTCTCTATACCAAGAGCTTTCATAACTACAATGAAAGGCAGTTCTACAGGAACACTCGGCATGGAAACTGTTATTGTTCCATCCTTTTTCATCTTAACTTCAACTTTGGTTCTGTAGCCTATTATGGTGGAGAACACTTTTGCTCGATATATCTTTGTGTTATCGTCGTAGTCTACTAATATGCGATTAGGTGCTAAATCTTCTATACCGACTATAATTCTTTCTGAACCATTTATTATGAAGTACCCTCCTGGATCCTCGGGATCCTCACCTATAGATATAAGCTCATCTTCGGTCATCTGGCTTAGAGGACATATTCTGGATTTAAGCATAATCGGTAGATCTCCTATGTATATCAACTCCATCTTGCCTTCTCGACCATCTATTATTGGAGTTACTTCAAGGTATAGAGGGGCGGCGTAAGTAAGGTTTCGAAGTCTACAATCCATGGGTGTAACTTCGGTTTCTGACCCATCGACTTCAAATACCTTTGGCCTACCTATATGAATCTTACCGAATTTTAACTGTATGCTCATTCCTCTAACATAAACCGAGATCCCTCCTATACTTTCGACTATGGAATTTAAATCACGTTCAATAAATTCATTATAAGAGTCGAGATGCTGACCTGCAAGTTTCCGAGATTGAAAGAAAGCTTTCATTAAGAACCATAGATCCTCTGAAGAAAGCCATACATCCTCAGAGTGTTTATCTGCCGACATGATCAGCCCTCCGTTACGTATCTATAGGCTATGGCAACCCCTGCTGTAGGGCTTTTACGTCTAACCCTAATTATATCACCTGGTCTACCACCTATTGCTATAACTGCAGGGTCTGAAACTCTTATTAAAGGCAGTTGGTAAGGTTTTACACCATACTTTTTAAGAACATTCTCAGCATCTATATAACTGAGTAACTCGTGTCTAGGTACAAGGAAATGATCGAATATATTGAACTTAAGTTTGGATCTATTTTTCAAGAGAACTGAACCTCCATCACTAGTACCAGAGACTAAACTAGTAGCAGTGTATACTTGCTTATAAACGTTACTCAATTGTAATGCATCCTAGAATATTTATTAACCACCCATAAAGCAAATAATTTTCTAGAAGACATGATGACAAATTTAGAATGGTACCAAGAGGATTTCTGGGTTAAAGTCTTCACAACGTCACCAGACGCAGTAGATCCCGATGAGAATGTGATATGTACATACTATATAGAACCTAGAACAGGGATGAGTCTTAAAGATGCAGGCATCTACGTAGCGGCTGAAGAGAGCATAGGTACATGGACCAGAGTGGGCACTATGCAGGATTATGTTCTACGATATGCAGCTAAAGTCTTTGAGACCATAGAAGTAGGAGGTGGAGGTATAGTGAAGGTAGCATACCCATTAGATCTCTTCGATCTGGATGCAGGGATATCTCATATGTTAAGCATAATAGCCGGTAACCTATTTGGGATTAGCGCTGTAGATAATATCAGACTCCTAGATCTAGAGCTACCAAGGGAGTATGCAGAAGTTTTCAGAGGACCTAAATTCGGTATAGAAGGGGTCCGTAGACTAGTTGGTACTGATAGGAAGCCTAGACCACATTTGGGGACTATTATAAAGCCTAAGGTCGGACTTACTGCTAAAGATTTTGCTAAAGTTGCATATGAAGCTGCTATGGGAGGAGTAGATTTCATCAAAGATGACGAAACATTAACGAGTCAGAAGTTTAATACGGTAGAAGATAGGATTACACATGTTATGAATGCCCTAGATAAAGTTAAATCTGAGACAGGAAGAAATGTGCTATACGCGTGCGACATAACGTCAGACTATAATCGCTTATTTAAGCATGCAGAGACAGTTTTAGAACATGGCGGAAATTGCGTAATGGTTGATGTACTCTGTACAGGTTATGCTGCTTTGAGAGCTCTAGCAGAGGATCCATCTATAAAGGTACCTATACATGTACATAGAGCTCTACATGCAGCTATGACTCGTAATCCTAAACATGGAATACATATGATGGTTATAGCTAAACTTGTGAGGTTAGCTGGCGGTGATCAGTTACATACAGGTACGGCTGTCGGTAAGATGGAGAAGCCTAGAGGACCATCAGATATATTAGATGAATGGAGAGGGATAAGAGCTATAAGAAGGATAAACGATATGTTAAGATCACCCTGGTTCCATCTTAAGACTATACTACCAGTTGCTTCAGGTGGTATACATCCCGCAATAGTTCCAGATAATCTTGAAGCCTTAGGCTCACCAGATATACAAGTCAATGCTGGCGGAGGCATACATGGACATCCTATGGGTAGCAGAGCCGGAGCTACAGCTATGATGCAAGCTATAGAAGCCTATATGAATGGAATAACGTTAGAAGAATATAGCAAGACTCATGAAGAATTAAGGATAGCACTAGAGTATTGGGGCTATAAATTTAAAGCTGAAGACTAAGTGAAGCCATAGTAAACTTAATATACTATACATGTATGTTTATGTTACTTTATTTTGATGATGAAGGATTTGGGGACATCTGAGAGCTCCTATGAAGAGTTTGCCGAATGCTGACCACTATAATCCTTGATAAGCTTCAAAGTTCTCTCTGCCAACTCTGATATACTTGTAATACCTATACCAGAAACAGCAGATGCTACCCTATCGTTTAATGGTCTAACCCAACATTCTGGAATACCCCTTCTACCTAGCATAACACCTAGTATAGATCCTACGGTAGCACAATTACAATCAGTATCTAAACCAGATAGTAGAGCATAATATAATGTTTTAGTGAAATCTCCTTCACCCCATAGAAGCGATGATGTAACTATAGCAGCGTTATTTATGGTATGGACGGGATGGTAACTACTGTATCTTGTAAGTATTTGCTCTATAGCTTCAAACCATGATAATCCTTTACGATACAGATCTAAGACGAAGTTTAAGGCTTCAAATAACCTACTCCTAGATGGGATACTCTTTAAACCATCAAGTATTAAATCGAACGGTGATACATGGTAAAACGCCAGGGATATTAGGGATGCCACGTATAACTCGCCATATATACCGTTCTTAGTATGTGATAGGATAGAATCTTTGAAAGCATAGTTTAGAGCTTGTTCAGGCCTTCCTGGGGATATGTATCCCCAGAAATCCGCTCTTATCTGGGCACCTATCCATTCACGATAGGGATTAAGGTATGTAGCAGTGTTTGGAGGCTTTAATCCTATAACTAGGTTTCTATAAGCAATCCTTTCAGCAGTATATATGGACTTGTATGGTAGATGGAGGAGCCACATCTCACCTATATCGATTGAATCAAAATTGGATCCATACCTTTCATAGATTAAGAGATTCATTATTGTATAATCGATATCATCATCCCTTTCGACCATAACGATGCTTCCTCTAGTTAACTTTAAAACATTACGACGCTTCTTTTCATCAACTTCGTTAAAAGCTTCAAACGGAATATATGGTTCCCTTAACGGATATTCTCCTATCCTGGATAGAGCATGCTTGATCTGATTATATGTCCATCCCTCGATTGGCTTACCTAACATACAACCAGCACATCTACCAAGCCATCCGCCTAGAATCTTATCACGTATAGAATTCATTGGTACAGGATACTCCTCGAAGAAACCCTGTCTCTCACCTTGTATACTAGACCAGTCTGATGGCTCTATATAGCTATACGTATTTCTAGGCTTGCATGATCCAAGTTCTGAGTATATATCCATAAGCATATCGATCGAGGTAACGGCAGATATCCGGTTTATGTAATCCTCAACATCTACCGTAAACCCTTCCTCGAATCTTTCTAAAACTTCGTATTTCAATAGTAATTTAATCTCATCTAAATTTGCTAGAGTATGTAGAGGCTTCATATCCTAACTATTGGTCTAATACGTCAATCTATTTAAGCCTAACATAGCGGAACTAGAAATGTCATCATGAGTAGGAGCAAAATAGATAATCGTAGACTATTCTAACTGATCTTCTAGACGTAAACTCCAAAGAATACCGCCTAAAAGATGTTTCTGAAACCATTTTTCACGCCAAAGCTTCGTGAAATGTCCGAACCCGGTGTAGAATATCCGCCCGGAACCATAGCCATGACACCATGCTAAAGCATAATAATGATCACTTCTTGTACCCTTACTCAGATCTACAGATGAATTATCAAGACGTATAAGTGTATGCGTACGACTAGGATCCCAATCTTTGAACGTGTATATTTCCTCCACTACTTTAAACCTAGAAGGTAGATGCTTAGTCGATGGGTGGATGTTATCTTCGACTATCACATAAACCTCTTGCGTCCATGGATGAGAGTGGAAATATCCTCCAAGCATCTCACCATACTCTTTGAAATTATAGAATGTATCCGCAGCATTATGAACACCTACAAACCCTCTGCCACCTTTTATAAGCTCTATAATGGTCTTCTTTGAAGATTCTTCGATAGGGGGTTCACCCGTCGTTAAGAATACAAAGCAACTGAATTCTCTAAGTTTATCTTCAGATAACTCTCTACAATCCTCTGTAGCATACACATCAAATAGACCTGTACGTTCACCAAGCTTTGTTAGGACCTCTACAGCAGTCGAAATATACGAGTGTCTAAAACCAGCTGAATGCGTGAATACCAGTACAGTAGGCTTCATACTATATTTGGTCTATGATATTAGGATAGATAAGGGTTTCACTTCAATATTTTTAAACATAACACATAAACACTATATCTCGGGGTGAGTGTCGTATTTGAATAGGCTTGGTATAGGATTCATAGGTTCAGGCTTCGTAGCCAGATTCCATGCAATGGCTCTTACAGGTATTAGAGAGGCTGAAGTAACGGCTGTATATAACATCAGGGAGGGGAGTGCTAAAAGGCTAGCTAGCTATATAGAAGAGCTTGGCATAGGCAAGCCTAAGGTTTATACAGATTTAAGAAAGATGCTTTCAGATCGAACTGTAAACGCCGTATGGATACTTAATCCTAATTTCGCTAGACTCGAGGTTGTTAAGATCATAGCCGAGGAGGCTTCTCAAGGTAGAACCGATCTGGTTGGCGTATGCTGCGAGAAACCTTTAGCTAGGAATGTAGATGAAGCTGAAGAAATGGTGCGTTTAATAGATAAAGCGGGTCTTCTACATGGCTATCTTGAAAACCAGGTTTTTGCACCTGCAGTAGTGAGAGGTAAGGAGGCTGTATGGAAGTATGGAGCTAGATATACTGGCAGACCCTATCTATCCAGAGCTGCGGAGGAACATGGAGGGCCGCATTCAGCATGGTTCTGGGATCCTACTCTTTCGGGTGGAGGTGTACTTCTAGATATGACATGTCACAGTCTTGAAGCTAATCGCTACCTACTACTAGATCCTGAGAAACCGAAGAATTCCCTAAAACCTGTAGTGGTTCAGTCAATTATAGCTTCTCTTAAATGGAGTAGGGATCCATATACATCCATGCTAAAGGAGAGGTATAACGTAGATTATAAGAAGATTCCTGCAGAAGATTACGCTCTAACTACCGTAGTGTACGAAGATGATGATGGAGTAATAGTGTTAGCAGAGGCTAGGACTTCATGGAGCTTCGTAGGTCCAGGCCTAAGGCTTACATTCGAAGTTTTAGGGCCAGAGTATTCTATAACGATAAATAGCCTACAACAAGAGTTGAATGTATTCTTTAGTAGAAATGTGAAGATACCTCCGACTGAAGAGTTTGTAGAAAAGCAGGCAGCTGAACAGGGACTTATGCCTATTATACCTAACGAAGCCGTAACCTATGGGTATCAGGATGAAGATAGACATATGGTTGAATGCTTCCTGAAGGGAAAGGAGCCTAGAGAAGATTGGATGGATGGTTTACTGATAGTTCAATTAATGATGGCTGCATACCTGTCAGCTGAGAGAGGCAGGCGAATCGCATTTAACCCAGAAGAACTTAGAGGATATAGACCACAGGTGGCTAAAGGTGAATGGAAACCTAAATCTATAATCGAAGTCTAACCTTATGGGTTGAAAAGGGGAAAACCTTAAAGATAAGCTTAGATCTAGTAGAGGCTAGTAAGGGGCCCGTAGCTCAGCCAGGATAGAGTGCCGGGCTTTTAACCCGGTGGTCACGGGTTCGAATCCCGTCGGGCCCGCCAACCCTCTACTAAAGCATGACGAAAAGTAACATCTTACTCTAGTTTAGACCATAAATCCTTACTAACAGAATACATGAAGTAATGCATTTTAAAATAATGTAAGCTGTATATCGTACCTGAGGTTAGATATAGAGGCTGCATAAATTTTGAGGATTGGTATAGGTTATGATTATAAAAGTTAAGTTGAAGGCGTAATCTAAAGACATAGAGGAAAACTAGAATTACGAGTTACAGTTCTCGCAAAATAACGTTTTCGAAATATCTATATTATAGCTACCAACTCTGACAAGCTTTGTAAACAGGTTGAAGTTATATAATAGATCCTGTATGACGCCGATTCCACTCTTCTATTCTATCCGGTGAGGAGTATATGTTGACGCGCCCTTCCCTAGCAAATCCTATAAGAGTTAAACCGAAGGTTTCAGCTATCTTTACACCCATACTTGTAGGAGCTGATAACGAGACTAGAATAGGTATTTTCATCTGAACAGCTTTTATAACTATTTCTGAAGAAAGTCTGCCAGTAGATGCAAGTAGTAGTTTACTAAAATCTAAATTCTTCATCGCAGCTTCACCGATAGCTTTATCGATAGCGTTATGTCTACCTATATCTTCGGCAAATGCCACTACTCTACATTCTTCATCTATCAAGGTAGCTGCGTGAGTCCCACCCGAAACTTTAAAAATAGATGATTTAGAATTTAGTATATCAACTGCTTTAAGAATTGTTTCAATGCTAAATATAATTTTATTAAACCTTATTTTTTGTATAACCTCTAATATATGTGACGGAATGCTTTCACTACTATAAAATATAGATATTAATGTTGGTTTTTTAAAGAAATTGAAAAATTTTTCTTCGGATAATTTAACATATGCATTCTTTTCAGAAAACCTAATTTCTAAAATATCTCTAATATCATCTATAATACCATTTGTTAATAGATAGCCTATTATAAGTTCTTTAATCTGCAAAGGAAGGCAATGGAATGTGACACAGAGATTATTGTTAATGTATAAATTTATGATAGCTTCGACAGCTATAACATCTTTTAAAACTTCAAAATCCATTTTAGTTTGATTAAATCTTAAAATCTCATGTTCAATAAGCATCTTCTCACCCACTCCTAGGGTCTACGACTGAATACTCTCTTCAATCCAAAGAAGGCCTTAATAAATTTTTAACTATCACTATCAGTGAATCTACAATATCATATATAGTTTATGTAATAGAAGTGGATGTGTAAACTTTAAAATAATGTTAGCTACATTTCTATCAGATAATACTTTATTACTCTGAATTTTATCAACGATAATTAATAACTATTGCTTTAAACAACCAATGTTTATTGCAGATGATCAGCTGGCTATAATTTACATCAACTGACTAGTAGAATGTTACAAGCAAGTTGAAGATTAGTTGAGATTGCTAGTTAAGCTAGCCTCTACCTTAGATACGTACAGGGGTAGACTAATGTGTAGACTTTATTTTTGATGAGAAAGAATTGTAGCCCATACTCTATATCGATGAATGCTCTACTAGTAATCCTTTGTCAATACGTTGGCGATAAGAATTTAAGAACGATAGATACTTACTTCAGAGATTTTGGGATGAAACAATGAGTCTCCAATCTAGTCTGATAGATAAGATTCAAAAGTTAAAGCGTGAAAAGAGGGCAATTATACTAGCTCATAACTATCAACGTCCAGAAGTTCAAGATATCGCGGATTTTGTCGGAGATAGCTTAGAATTATCCCTATATGCGATGCAGACAGATGCCAGAACGATAGTTTTCTGCGGTGTAAACTTCATGGCTGAAACAGCTGTGATCCTAAACCCAGATAAGAAGGTTCTCATACCGGATATCAATGCTTTATGCCCAATGGCTTCAATGCTACCAGCAGATCTAATGAAGCTGTATAGGCGTAAGTATCCTAAAGCGAAAATCGTTCTATACATAAATAGTCTAGCCGAAGCTAAAGCCTACTCTGACGCGATATGTACATCGGCTAACGCAACTGAAGTAGTAGATCAAATAGATTCTGAAGTAGTCCTATTCGGACCTGATATAAACTTGGCAAGATATGTACAGATGAAATCTAGTAAGAAGATAATACCGATACCACAATATGGCTTCTGTCCAGTACATAAATTATTCAGTAAGAGAGAGGTTTTACGTTTAAAACAGATTTATCCAGATGCCGAGGTTATGGCGCATCCTGAGTGTGATCCTGAAGTTTGGGAAGTTGCGGATTTCATCGGTAGCACATCTAAGATGTATGCAAGAACACTAACGTCTAGAGCGAATAAATTTATCGTAGCTACTGAAATAGGAATATTGCATAGATTGAAGAAGGGTAGAAATGATGCGACATTCATACCAGCCTACGAAGAAGCTATCTGCGTAAACATGAGACTTCACACTCTCGAGAAAGTTTATCTTTGTCTAAAAGATGAAAAATATGAGGTAAAAATTCCAGAAAAAATAGTAGCAAAAGGACGAGAACCAATAGAATTTATGTTTAAGATCCAAAAATACAAAAAATAATAAATTTATTGTACTTTGATGATGATTATTCCAAATATATTCTAACTTACTATCTATACGTTTTAACTATAAGTAATTATAATTTTTACATTGTTATAATTTTTTATTTATCATTAATTGTTGATTTCTTGAGGATCCTAACGTATTTTTTAAGCTTTGACAGCATTTCTATATCGTTATTAATATTACCTTCTATAATTTGAATTATTTTACTTCCAACTATCGCACCATCAGCTCCGTTATCGATGATGGCTCTAATATGGGATGGCTTAGATATCCCAAAACCTACGGCTATGGGTATTCTTCCGTTGGATATCGAGGAGGCTCTTCTTATAAAATTGATACTCTCTTTCCTAAGCCTTTCTCTAGCACCTGTAACGCCGAATACTGAAACTAGATAGGTGAAACCTGAAGAGTATTCGATTATCTTCTCTAGACGTTCATCCGATGTAGATGGTGCAGCGAGGAATATGGTAGCTACATCGTATCTATCAGCTACGGCTCTATACTCCGAGGACTCCTCGATAGGCATATCTGGGACGATTACACCATCGATTTTATTCTCTCTAACATTATTAAAGAAATTTTCTAATCCCATCCTGAATATTATGTTATAATATGTTAATATAATGATCGGTATATTTGGATGCATTATATGAATTCTTCTAGCTAAATCTAGAACCTTAGATGGCCTTACACCAGCTTTTAATGCTCTTAAAGTAGCACGTTGGATAACTGGTCCATCAACTATCGGATCTGAAAACGGTATGCCAAGCTCGAGCATATCGATTCCACCTTCGATTAGTGCATGGACTATCGCTAATGTATAGCTTAATGTTGGATCCCCACATATGATAAATCCTATTAACGCGCCTTCACTACGCTTCTTCAAATTCCTAAATTTTTCTTCTATAAGCCTCATATCCTAACACCTAGACATTTTGCAATAACTTCAACATCCTTATCTCCTCTCCCAGATAACGTGACAACTATTATATCATCTCTACTCATATTTGGTGCAATCTTCATAGCGTAAGCCAGTGCATGCGAAGGCTCTAAAGCTGGTATTATACCCTCACTCCTCGATAACTCAAGGAAGGCGTTTACAGCATCCATATCTGTTACAGCCACATACTTAGCACGCCCTATTTCCTTTAGGAACGCATGTTCAGGACCAACACCGGGATAGTCTAGACCAGCTGATATACTATGTGTTGTCATTATTTGTCCATCATCATCCTGCAAGATATACGTTCTCATACCATGGAAGATACCTTCTGAGCCAGCGCAGAGAGAGGCTGCATGCCTTCCAGTCTCTATACCCTCGCCTGCGGCTTCAACACCGTACATCTCAACATCTGGATCGTCTAAGAATGGGTAAAACGCGCCTATAGCATTGCTGCCACCGCCAACACAGGCGATTAATACATCCGGTAGCCTACCCTCCTTCTCTAGGATCTGCTTCCTAATCTCACGCCCTATAATGCTCTGAAAATCTCGGACGATCATTGGGTAGGGATGTGGCCCGACAACAGAACCTATGAGATAGTATGTTGTCTGAACATTAGTAACCCAATCTCTAAGGGCTTCATTAATCGCATCTTTAAGGGTCTTTGAACCTAATTCAACTGGATGAACCTTAGCGCCGAGAAGCTCCATCCTAAAAACGTTCAATCTTTGCCGCTTCATATCCTCAGAACCCATGTATATCTCTGCCCTTAAACCTAAAGCAGCACAGGCCATAGCCGTAGCAACACCATGCTGGCCTGCACCTGTTTCAGCTATCACCCTCTTTTTACCCATCCTCTTAGCTAAGAGGGTTTGCCCAATAGTATTATTTATTTTGTGTGCACCACCATGAGCTAAGTCCTCACGTTTTAGGTAAATCTTAGCCCCACCAAGCTTCTTGGTTAGGTTCTTCGCATAGTATAGTGGTGTTGGTCTTCCAGCGAACTCTGAAAGATAATATCTTAATTGCCTCTGAAATCTCTTATCCTCCTTTGCTAATAAATATGCTTCTTCAAGCTCCATGAGAGCCGCTATGAGGGTTTCGGGAACATATCTACCTCCAAATCTACCATACTTCCCATCTATCGGATACTCGCTTAGCTTAGGCATTTCCTCAACCCTCTCTTAACTCTAATAATGAGGGAATACTTTCATATCTAGTTCTGAGATAAAGCTTAACGCTATTAGAGGTAATGAGTGTAGATAGTTCGACCGCAAATATCGTGCTTCCGACATTCTCAAGCCTTAGACCGTCAGCCATTATAACCAACTTAGGATGCAACATACCTCCAACCCCTCTACATATAGATCACTCATCGACAAGCTATCTATGAAACATAGAGTATCACCTTTCAAAGTAGTATATGGATCAGCCTCTATAGCTTCTATAACATGTACTCTTCTAAAGATCTCATCCATATCTTCGAATAATTCCCTGCGAATTTCGAGAATTTGTTCAAGGCTTTTGAAAGCTGTGACCATAACCCCTATGACAAATAGTAAGACAGCTTTCAGGAACTTGAAGATAACGAAACTGAATAAGTCTATCCCAGCCTTAACCGAGATGCCTACATCCTCCAGCTTAGTTATCTCATGTATCTCAACTCTAACTTTCCTCATAGGCATTCACCAAACTAGCAACGAATTCTCTGATATCTACAGCAGACATAATGGCTGTACCAACTAGGAAAGCATCTACACCACATCTCTTCAAAAAGCGTACATCATCCGGCGATCTTATACCACTCTCACTAATGATCGGCCTATTTCCTATCTCAACTCTACTAAACTTCTCTAGAACATTTTTTGTCGTATTTATGTCGACTTTAAATGATCTAAGATCCCTATTATTTATTCCAATCATATCTGCGTCTGTCGATAAAGCTGACCTAAATTCTTCTATATCATGAACTTCGAGTAGAACTTCAAGCTTTAGTTCATGGGAAAAGTTTATCATACTTTCAATATCTATCTCGCAGTATCCCCGTTTAAAGAGCCCCATTATTAGGAGAACTGCGTCAGCGCCTAAAATGTATGCAGCATCTATCTGGCATCTGCTTAGGATTATATCCTTCATGAGTATGGGAACATTAACTAGTGAACTGACCTTAGCTAAGGTTTCAAGCGAACCCGAGAAATATCTCGGCTCAGTTAAGATAGATATTCCTACAACCCCCGCTTCAACCATATCCCTAGCTATACCCTCAACATCTCTATCAGTTCTCAAAAACCCGGATGATGGAGATGAAAACTTAATCTCCGATATTATAGCAGCCCTCCTACAACTTAGTATAGCTTCCTTCAGACTTTTTCTAGGACGTTGGATAAGCTTGGTTACGGAGCTGACATTATAATATCCGCTTTCTATATTCTCTACGGCTGCTTCTGCTAGAAGATCGAGGAAGTCACCCATACTTCTTCTCAAGCTCCTCAAGTCTCGAGAAGTCACCGCCATATCTCTTAATCAACTCTCTAAGCTTCTTATACGCAGACCCGCTCTCGATAGACTCAAACGCAAGATCTACACCATGTTTAAAGTCATCAGCCTTACCTCCAATGATCAGTGCTGCTGATGAATTTATGAGGACCATCCTGAGCTTCGGATCATCGATGTCAGGGCTACAGTATAGTAGTCTAAACGAGTCCTCGACATACTCTTCAGGGTTATATACAACTATGTCAAGCAATTCAGCAGGCTTCATACCAAAGTCTTTAGGAGTGACTTCAAGAAACTCTACACTATCATACTTTAGCCAAGCTATGGATGTTCTACCAATAATCGATATCTCATCAAGCCCATCAACTCCATGAACCACCATAACCTCCTCAGAGCCAAGCTTCTTCAACACAAGCACAATAGGTTTAAGCCAAGCTTTATCGAAGACACCTAGGAGCTGCGCTTTAACCCCAGCCGGATTTGTTAGAGGCCCGAGGATATTGAAGATTGTTCTTATACCGATCTCCCTACGAGGTCCAGCAGCATACTTCATCGCAGGATGGAATTTTGGCGCGAATATGAAACCTATACCTAGATCCTCTATAGCCCTTTCAACAATCTCTGGCTCGACATTCAGGTTTAATCCAAGGCGCTCTAGAAGGTCAGCGCTTCCCATCTTACTAGTCACGGATCTATTTCCATGCTTAGCTACAGGTACCCCGGCACCAGCAGCGACGAATGCTGCTAAAGTACTTACATTGAAAGTCCTTATCTTATCTCCACCTGTTCCACATGTATCTATTATCCGCCCCTTAATGCTTGGCCTGATAGCATTGCAGAATTCCCTCATAACTGAAGCAAAGGCTGTTATCTCCTCCACAGTTTCACCTTTCATCCTCAAAGCAGTTAGGATAGCTGCTATCTGAGCTGGTGTGGCATTACCGCTCATTATATCCCTCACTACTTCACATGCTTCTTGATATGTTAGATTCTGACCTTCAACAACCTTCTTTAAAGCGTCAACTATCATAGCTCCTTCACCCATTTTAGAAAATTTCCAATAATCTTCCTACCCTCGTTAGTCAGTATGGATTCTGGATGGAACTGTATCCCTTCTATCGGATAGGCCCTGTGCCTAACTCCCATAATCTCGCCATCCTCAATGGATCTCGCGGTAATCTCGAAACATGGTGGCAAGGAAGATTCATCGCAGACAAGTGAGTTGTATCTTGCAGCCCTAAATGGGTTTTCCACATTTTTGAAAATCCCTCTTCCATCATGCAGTATTAGACTTACTTTCCCATGCATAATCCTCTTAGCCGGAATAGTCCTTCCGCCGAAGACACATACTATTCCTTGATGACCCATACCTATACCTAAAGTTGGCACCTTAATACTCAAGTTCAACAGAATCTCTGGACATACTCCAAAATACCTTCTATCAGTCGGTTTTTCTGGTCCAGAAGAAATAATTATCCTATCTGGGTTAAGCCCCATTACCTCCTTCAAAGTTATCTTGTTAATTCTCCGCACTAATGGTTCGTAGCCTAGCTCGCCAACATAATGGGCTAGAATATATACGAATGAATCATAATTGTCTATTATAAGAACCTTCATCTAAACCCCCTTCTAACTAATGATCAGACATCTCCAGAGCCTTCATTAGGGCTTTAGCTTTAAACTCTGTTTCAAACCATTCTCCCTCAGCCGTGGAGTCAGCAACTATACCGCTGCCGACCTGTATATGCAACCTGTTATCCTTAGCGAATAAAGTGCGTATAGTTATCGCAAAGTCCATATTACCATTATACGAGAAGTATCCTACAGCACCAGCGTAGGGCCCCCTGCGAGTATATTCAAGCTCCTCAATAACCTCCATAGCTCTAACCTTTGGTGCACCAGATACTGTACCAGCTGGAAAGATTGCTTTAAATACGTCGAAGCGATCACAATCTTCTCTAAGTTTCCCAATAACCTTAGAAACCATATGCTGTACATGACTGTATCTATAAATTTTCATAAATTCTGCAACTTTTACGCTACCAAATATTGAAACTTTACTTAGATCATTTCTAGCAAGATCTAAAAGCATTATGTGCTCAGACACCTCCTTTGGATCTTTAAGCAGTTCATTCTCTAAGATACGATCTACTTCTGGATCACCAGTTATGGGTCTTGTTCCAGCTATAGGGTAGGATTCGATTAAACGATCTTCTACTCTAACGAGAGTTTCCGGGCTTGAGCCTATTATGAAGCGATTTCCCATTTTGAGAAAATACATGTATGGTGAGGGATTTATCATTCTTAAATTTAGATAGAATCTTTGGAAATCACCCTTAAAGTTTGAACTATATCTTTTAGATAAGACGACTTGAAATACGTCTCCTGAGGAAATATACTCCTTAGCTTTATCGATAAGCCTGTTATACTGATCTCTCTCGATATTTAGTCTAGGCGTTGAAAACGATAAGCTAACTGTATCTACTTCTCTATTAAGTCTTTTTACAATTTCACTATACCGATCATTACCTCTATAGAAGTAGAATGCTTCACCAGTCATATGATCGACAATTATGCCATCATCGTACACGCCCATCTCGATATCTGGAAAACCTAGATCATCTATAGAAATATTCGGCAAATTCTCCCAGTAACGTACGGCATCATAAGAGATATATCCAACCGCTCCACCGATATATCTAAAGTATCCATTACAGGGCTGATATGAATCAATCAAAGACTTAATAACGTACATTGGATCACCAACCTTTAGACAATCTCCAGCAATACGTGCAACCCCATCCTTAATAGTTAACGTTAACTCTGGTTCAAAGCCTATGAAGGAGAATTTACCCCTATCACCATCAATGGACTCAAAGAGGAATACATAATCGTAGTCCTCGTAAAGCTTAAAGAAGATATCTGACGGTTGCATCCGTGGAAGCTTCTTAAAGCTCACAGGTTCATAATCCCTACGTCTAAGCTTTCTTAGAACACCAAACTAGATCACCCATACACATCACCATTCATAACAGCTGAAGATGTGATACAAAGAACTATTTAAATCTTCTTTGAACAAAAATGAACAATGAACATACATCCATAAACAATACCATCCATCACAGAACACCACATAGATAATAACGGTTACCCCTCTACGAAACATATCGATTATCAGTCTTAAAGATTAATCCATAATAGTATCTCATTATCAGGTGATAATTATCCTCCCATATTTGAAAATGATACAATATTTTACTCAAAGGATACGCTTTCAAAAATAGTGGGAGGAGGAAGGTATATTATCTAAAAGACAATTTACGATGCCAGCAGAGATAACATTGAAGAAGCTTTAGCATCAGATAATGTTGAGGTTTGGATAAATATGATAGTTATATAGATAATCAGAGAGAACAGTTAATATTGTAAGAATAGAAAAAGAGGGGCAAGTAGCGCTATTACCGGCTGGAGGTATGCTTATAGAGATAGATTCTCTGTGTTAAACTCTGAGATAATCGATTTTGAAGAGAAGACCTGGTAGAGATAGACGCGGACCATGCATGAATATGGATTACTTAGGAGTGTATGCTATTGGAGATGTAACAAGTATACCTGAAAAGCAGATAGTAGTTGTTACCTAATGGGAGATGTAAGGCAGCGCTATCAGTTTTCAAATACTTTTGGTGCGGGGGGTGGGATTTGAACCCACGAAGGGCTACCCCACAGGGTTCTGAGCCCTGCGCCTTAGACCAGGCTTGGCTACCCCCGCTCCGAGTTCGTGAGTATTCCATGCTATTCTCAGATTTAAGCTTTGAGAGTGTACCTATCTCCATCTGGATTAACTCTTCCATAAATTATTTGAGAAACTTGTTTATGGAATCTGAATCTGAGGAGCCCCATCTTAAGGACTTCTCTAACCCTATCAGAGACGGCGAGGTTGAAGAAAACCGACTTAAGCATGCTTGATATATCGTTTCCGAACCTCGGACTAAGTATCGATACATAATAGATCCAATATTTAATCCTTGAGCTTTACTACTCTTATCCTCCTCTGAATTCGTCGGAAATCTCGTTAGGATTTATTTCTCTTGATTTCGATGGAAAGAGTGGTGAAATTGCTGGTCTAGATGGAGGAGGTGAGATATATGCATCGATATATACGGCTTCTATCTTCTCTAATTCATCGGTGGATGTAATGGTTCATCTTCGATTCATCTTAGGCTATCTCTATATTCCCTCTAGCTGATCGAGAATTAGTGCTTCGTAGATATTGTCCAGTAGTTCTAGCCTCCGGATGAGGGGCTTCTGAAGTATCTTCGGCACAGGCTTATAGCTACTTCTACGCATCGTATACTGGAGTATCGATAGGGGCTCGCCCACGAGATTCTTCAACATTTTAGAAGCTGATTGATGAGTCATTTCTGAACTGTGCATTTTAGATTAAGCTTAGCTACTCTGCATTTCACCAGGTATTTATGGCGAGGAATTGAGGGAGGATTTAGGTTTATTCGAATGATGTGAATTCTAGGTGATTAGTATATTATGGTTTCTAGTTTATCTTCTTTAATAGCTTTTTTTATTTCCCTAGCTATCCTTCTTCCAGTCGACATTGGTTCGTTATAATAGAATACTGAGTACGGTGATCCTGATGTATAGAGGTTTGTTCCCGCCACTATTCGAGCAGATACTTCGAATACTATAAACCCTCTCTTCGGGTTGTATATGGTTTCTATACAGAATGGGCCTACGAGCCCCGGATGGAATAGCTTTCTCGAAGTTGAAACCAGCCTTACAGCTATCTCTAGTAGATCGATTAGGAGCTTCTCTCTTAATACTACAGGTTGATTACCTGTAACAGTGAAATCTAGGTAGTCTTCGATAACGTCGGGCCAACCTCTGTATACCTCATCTATAACCTCTAATCTACGATCTATACCTAGAAGTTCTAAACTTCCATAACCTATTCCAGGTATGTTAGGTCTTCCTAATGGGCTTAGGAAAAAGTGTGGATAATATCTAACTCCAGCTATATATTCTTCGATAACGTATCCTTCTCTATACCCTAATTTTTGAAGCTTTGATTCGAGATCGTATCTATTAGAAGCTGTAAAGTATCTTGATCCACCTTTAGCTCCATGTAATTTAACTATAACTCTACGATCGACTTCGAACGGCGAATCGTATACTTTAGGTGTAGGTATACCAGCTTCATCAAACCATCTCCTCTGTCTTCTACGATCACCCTCCCATAGCAAGGTTAACCTATTACCAAACATCGGTACTAATAGGTATTCGAGTATATTATCAGCTCCGATATACTCTACGAAAGAGCCGTGTGGTATGATTATAGCATTCTCCTTCATAAGCTTCTCCTGGATATCCTTGTTCAGGATATCCTTGTAATCGTCGATCTCTATAAATATGTCCGGTTTAGCAATAGGGAAACTCTCATAGTATGGACGGTTCCTAGCTGTACTTATACCTATAGTAGCGAAGCCTTCCATCCTAGCTCCATGGAATATCTGAAGAGCTGAGTGGCTACATACCGTTGCTATCTTAATATCGTTCTCATCATACCTAGATAGTATGGTAGATATATCCGCCATGGATATCATGTAACTACTTCACCTAATCTATCTTGTTTTATAGCTTCCTTAATCTCTAGAGCTATCCTTCTTCCTACACTCATAGAGAAACCCCATAAATCCTCAGTATACGGCGTATATTTCACTCCAGGTGATCCAGGTACTCTAACGCTTACATCATAGACTACTATATCCTCTCTCGGAGGGCCTGGTGTAACTACGCTTTGAAGAGCAAACGGACCTATAATCCCTGGAGGATATTCTCTTCTCGCTATATCTACAAACTTTTCGGCTAATTCAAAAGCTCTTTCTAGCAGGGATTCTCTAACTGTACAAGCGATATGACCAACTTCTATATTCTTAACTTCAACATACTTGAGCACCTCTAATTGCTCAGGTGCAGGTATTCTTATTATGCCATCGAGATTACTCTGTCTACGCATATCTACACCTATAAGTTCAACCTCATCTGTTAGAGGAGAGTAGAAGAAGTTGAAGTTGAAGTATGCTCCTACTACGAACTCTTCTATCCTAGCTCTATGGAGGCTAGCTTCTGTTACCAACCCGCTCTTCAATAGTCTTGAAGCTTTTTCTTCATAATCCTTAGGAGATGACGCTAGGAAGAAGGCTCTTTCAAAACTTCTGAATGCTTCGGATGCTTTAACTATGACCAACCTATCTATATCGGATGGATCCTTAAATATCTTAGGTGTGGGTATGCCTGCTTTCTCGAGTAGATAGTATTGCCCACGCTCTACATCTCTTTCCTCGATCTTAAGTAGAAATCTATTACCGAATACGGGTATGTAGAATTCATCTTCCAACGCTTTATAGCCTACATAAACGCATAAAGATCTATGAGGTATAAATACTGTATTTCTACGTATTAATTCTTCCTGTACATTACGTGATACTATTTCTCTAAATTTATCGAGAACTATGAAATCGTCTACTATACCGACATTATACTCGTAGATTTTCCTTGATCTGAAGTACTTTGTATAGGTTTTCTCCCGGCCTTTCTCACATACTACTATGGTCTTAAACCCTTCATCCTTAGCTCCACGACATACTTCTAAGGCTGAATGACTTCCGAGAACACCTATACATATATTTCTAGTATCGTATCTTTCGAGTATACTATTTATATCCTCTCTAGATATCATATTCTAGGCATTTTCTATCCGTGAGCTTTCGAATATAAGAATTATGCTTCAAGATCGGGCTTAGATCATTTTGAATGGTGCACCTACCTAACTACGAGAACCGGACACTTTGCTTTTCTTACTATAGCTTCAGCTATATGACCTAAACCTGGTATTGATACAGGTTTATCCCTACCGCCTATTACGAGTAGATCATAACCCTTCTCAGCTTCTCTAAGTATCTCTTCTTCAGGCTTCCCCTTCTTAACTACGAAATCTACGGATACTCCGTAAGCTTCTGCTTCAGCTAGGGCATCTTCCATAATCTCGTGTATTCTTCTAAGCTCTTCCCTACCTATAGATTCATGCGGTATGAAACTTATAGTAGCAGGAGTACCTACACCTACAGTTATATCGTGGTGAATCCTAAACGGTTTTATCATAGGGGTATCTGTAACGTAGAGTAAATGAATTTCAGATGGTTCGCTAAGTTTCTTGATAAGTTCTAGAATCATTTTGTATGCTTTCAAACTTGTAGGAGAGCCATCGAATGCTACTAGTATCTTCAATTGAACCACATCCTTATAGATATACAATGAAGCGGAGAGATTTAAAAATTCGATATCCTGAGGCCTATTAGGATAGTATACTATACTCCTCTACGACCTATAGTCCTCCAGACCATTAGAGCTGTAGCTATCCTACCTACTATCGATATGATATATACGATTCTAGTAGCCCATATCAATCCTATATATCCTTCTATGATGTTAGCGATATAACCGCCTATGAATGAACCTACGGTTGTCGTTATACCTACGAATACATTGTAGATCGCTATCCTTTCTCCACGTTCAAATTCGTTTACTATTCCTAATAGGTATGTAGTATATGCTGTTTCACCTAGAGCAGATATTAAGCCTAAAACTATGTTATTAGCTATAAGTATCGATAGCTGACCTGTAATCTCTGCGAATAGGTATGATGTAGGAACGATTATGAGCGCCGAGCGATAGAGTGTGATTACTCGTTCACAGCTATATCTGTTTATAACCCTATCCACATACCTCTGAATCAGAAGCGAGGATAGACCCTGGGATATACTGAGGATAGTTAGCATAGCAGGCGGAAGCTTTAGTATACTCTGTAATGTTATAGGGAATATAGGCCAGGCTATCGATAACGCGAACGATGCTATAGCATTCACTTTACAGAATTCGTAGAAAACTCCATCTTTCTTAAGAGATTTTAAATCGTATAGATTGAGTATAGGCTTCTTAATCTTCACCCTGGTTCTCCTATCTTCCTTAACATATAGAATTATCAAGCTTGATACTATACCTATGGAGCCTGCGGTTAGGAGAGGTATCTTATAAACGTCTTTTCCGGATGCAGTGATCGTCGACGATATCCATCCAGATAATGCCGCGGCTATTATCGATCCTGCAAGACTCCAAAGCCTTATATGTGCTACGACTCTAGCTCTATCGATCGATGTAGTATTATCACCTATAAGTGCTGTCCATACTGGTGCAACAGCTGATGCAGCTAAAGTCTGTATTACTATCAAGACTAGGTATACACCTACGCTATCGGTATATGCTATTAGTATCCATGTTAAAGCTATGATTATACTACCAAAGAATATTATCGGTACCCTCCTACCTATGCTATCACTAAGCCTACCCCAGAAGGTTTGAAGGATGGATTGTGTAAAATTCGTCGTAGATCTTATTAGACCCATATCACTCGGGTTAGCGCCTAGTAGTATAGGATATACTGTTATGAATGGGGCAACCATACCATCCACTAGGGATGATAGTATAGATTTTACGAATAGTATTCTCAGGTTTCGATGTATATGATCCCTATCCTCCACCACTGCTAATTTTAACGGTCTATACATAAAGCCTGAAAATAAGTATTCTATCTAGATTATACTTCTATCGATATATAGTATAGCTCGATTATTTCTGAGAATTTTATCATAAAACCTATATTAACCCAGTTACCGTCGAACCAGATATATACACGTTTACCTTGATAATCGAGTTCTAAGATTAGAGCTTGTATAACCTGTCTTATATATGCTAGATCTTCAGATCCGCTACACTTTACATTCTCTACTCTAACCTTTACATGAGGGTATAAGGCTTCAGCTTCGATTATCGTTAATCCTAGATCTCTTAGGATCTTCTTTAGCTCGGCTATCTTCTCCTCTCTTCCGAGAGTATATCTGCCGTGCCCCATATTCTCTAAAGCCTTCAATCCTGCTATACGTACCTCACCGGGATTCTTCGGATTAGATATAACGTAGGAGCCGATCTCCTGCTTCTCAGCATCTACCGCTACAACCATAGCTGGTAATACTAGATCCCGCTCCTCACCATAGAATGGAATGATATATACGAGGTTACGTTCTATTACGTATAATAGTATATTACTATACCTCCAGTTTGGATGGAGTGTAAGCTCCCTCTTAACATCTGGGCTATTACTTACAACAGATAGAGCTGTCCATGGACCTATAACAGTCCTATCCTCAAGACTTAGGAAATATATGTTTCCAAGCATATGTCCTGATGGAGCTATATACATACCTGCTAGATTCCTTGATGGACTCCTATACCATTCTACAAGTCTTACAGCACACCATGTCTCCTCACCCTTAAAGCGTATGGTTATGTATCTTACATCTTCGAATAATGCTCCGGTTTGAGTTCTAGTGAAATCGTAGAATTGGTTACTCTGCCATTTAGAGAAATCTTCTTGGAAATACCAGTTGTAGCAATCTATCTGCGATTCTAGTAGCTCTTCAGGATACTTTAATTGTTTCTTAATCCACTCCGGTATAGGCTTGGACCATATGTTATACTTCGCTCTATAATACTCTGTTATATAGTCGCTTCTATATTCTTCGAGGAGATAGCCATCCATAACCCCGCTATGAAGGTCGACTAGTACGAAACCTATCAGCCTCTGTATACCCTTATACTCGTGGGATGGCCAATCTAGGTAATCGTGGGGAGGAGGCCATGAAACCCATAACCAATATAGTAGGTATACGTTACCATCCTCACCGAATACTACATATCCACTATCAGTCGTATATAGATTGGGTAATAGCAGTTTAGATATTCTCTTCCTACAATCTCTATCTACCAGAGCTTTTACATCTCCGTAGATGCCTTGAGCGAAATCCCATCTAAACTCCCAGAAGAATTTCCAAAAACGCCACAATCCTCTATATATGTAATCTGGTGGACCATCATATCCAGGTGGCCCGGTATACCCTGGTAGATGTATTTCTTGGAAGCCTGAGACGCCTATATATACTTCATCAACCTCCTTCCATAATCCTCCCTCGCCATAGTATAACGTAGGATGTATCGTTAAGTTTAGTAGATCTTTAACATCTACTATCTCTGCAGAAGTAGAGTCTAGAGCTAGGATCTTTTCTGAATGTGTTAGTATGAGATGGTTAGCTCTCCATACATCTACATCCCCAGCGTATGGGGGTCTAATGGGTGTTAGTACTGCTACCCAATACTCCTTCCCGTTCAAGTATACTATATCTATGATAGCCTCATCTATAGACATCCAGTTAACACCTACGTACGGCCTAAGATTGAGTCTAGCTGCTTCAGCTGTGAATATCCTAGTTCTCTCAAGTATACGAGTATCGTTTATCGATATAGAATTTACACCGACTATTTCGATATTATCTACAGCATAAGCCCATTTTGTAAATCTTATAGTAGGGAGGTATGATGGGATCCAGAGATATTCGTAGGCTTTACCTTGCATCTGAGTTTCGATAGCTAACTTAGCATATATACTCGGTGATACTATACATACGATAACCATAGCTATGGATATTATAGTGCGTAAATCGTATTCATGAATCAACCTACGGTGTATCCTATAAACTGTATAGTAGATACGCTTACTGTAAACCGATAGTTTGAAAATTATAGCCAGACATAGGAGTATCGTAGAAGCTAGGAGTATCGTTAATGTATGGTATGGTGTAGAAGCATCGAAAACACTCATCGGAGCTTTCAAGAAGACTACTACTAGCGACGATGATAGTATGAATAGTATGTTAGCGAGAACTCTGATCACCGATGATGAAGATGGTAGACCTAGATGCCTAGATATCATTATAGACGCTATATCGCCTATAGATGCTAGAATTAATCTTATAACCCATATAGCTACTAATATGTAAGTGAGGGTATAGAGTATGTTATAGATTTCTAGATTCAACGCTTCGCTTATAGGATAATCTACTGGTGTCACATATGTGGGGGCTATCCTCTCAGATAGGATCGATATTATCCTAGATATTGCTCCATAGAGGTTTAAGCCATACCTATTTATAGAGTATATTATAAGGTCTAGCTTGACTGCTAATTCGATACCAAATCTTATTACGATTATGAAAGCAGCTATAAACTTCACCACCATCCATAGAGCACCGTAAGGTATTAGACGTATTTTATCATTGAATTCAACCTCATCCACACCTATCATCGAGGGTTTAAGAATGAATCTGTGATCGTATGAAACACCTACTAAACTATCCCTACTACCTGTGAATATCCATATGATAGGAAGAAGTTTACTTCTAGTATAGATATGCCTCCTACCATCCCTACCCATACCTACATGTATCCTTGGATCGCTGAGCACTACTATAGAAGCAACTAGGAGAGCTGTAAGCATGAGTACCCCATCTATAAACCTGATGGATAGGATGTTTAAGCCAGCTTTAGATAATACATAGCTATACTCTATATCTAGGGATAGAGAATAATCCATAGTTAATTTGAATACCGGTAAACATATCGATGGTAGGGTTATTAGGTATACAAGCACCATCCATCTGAAACCTACTACTCCATACAAAGCTATAGACACTATAACGAAGGGTATAGCTAGAGATAGAATGTTAATCAGAATAGCTACGAATAGTATAGGATAGCTTATAGGATTATCAAATACGTTTAACTGTTTCAGAAGCGATAAAAGTATGAGAGAATAAACTACGACTATAGTTATCGTAGCTAAGCTTAGCGTCCTATACTTCCTCACAGGGCTTTCTATCTATACTCCACACTATTAAACCTTTTATTCTAAATGAGTAGGAGGTATCAGGATAGGGTTGAAGAGTAGGGGTATAGTCTTTACGATCATATTAATGTCTATATCTCTCATCATACTTACTAGCTTCGGTAGATCTGAGGAGATAGCATATCCGCTATGGCTTAAACCAGGTGCTACTATAGTATATTATGGAAGATTAGGTATCGGCGAGGGGGTATTGGAAGCCACTGTGAAGTGGTATGTAAGGAGTATCGATGCAAATAACATTATCCTAGAATCTACTATCGAATCGACTAGTTTAAGAACATCTATATCGAGAGTATTCAGTGTATCGGTAGATACAGGTAGGATCCTATCTATAAATGGGGAGGATGTGGATCCAAGTAGATTCTTCCTATGGATCTATCCTCCACCGAATGTAGGAGATGTAGTAGAGATAGAGGGGATCCAATATAGGATAACGCGTACGGATCGTGTAAACGCTTCTAATAGGGTATGGGAGTGTATAGTAGCTAACGCTACTATAGATAATACCTGTATTCGTGGAAGCGTAGTTAGATGGTACGATATAGAAACTGGAGTACAGGTTAGAGTCTATATGAAGTTATCCTTCACATATAAGTTTAAGGGAGAGAATACAACATCCTCGGCTGAAACAGATCTTATAGTATTATCGATATCATCATGATGAGTGCTATCCTAGCCGATAATCCTAGGTATCGTTACATATATTAGCATCCAAGCGAGTACTGTTATACCCTGCATTATGAGTGTACGTCCTCTATCGAGTTCTGCAAGCTTACCGACACCTATACCTGAAACCGTTATAACCCATATGGGGAAGGCGTAGAATAGTATATTCGATGCCTGAACTATGATGGAATTTCTCCATACCTCATCAGCTATAACGTTCAACCTATCTAAACTATTCCATACAGCTATCTGATGCTTCACAGCTTGTATAGATGATAGTAGTGTTAGAACCTCTATCCTAGATGTTATCCTATAAGTTACATCAGGTACAAAGGGTAGGAGGATGACCTGGAGTAGAGATGATATTATGTATGCTGTAAACGAGAAGCCTACACATAGTATAGTTCCAGGGAAGCTTCTCTCACCACCTAGAAGCCATGATGATAAGTATAGAATAACGGCTGTGATCAGGAAGTTTATACCGAGGCTCACAGTATTGGATATGAAGTTCATCAGCGTAGTCATAGGCCAGCCGTAGATATCTACGAAGGTGAAGCTTTCACCAACCTCTACATCATAGTATATGATCTTCGTAGCTTGGAGTAGTACATACGATAAACCAGCAGATAAACCAGTTAGTACGAATAGGAGGAGTACCCATAGATAATCTGGGTCTTCGAATACCTCATCATACACGTCATACGGCTTGAATAGTACTTTAAAACTCCATACACCCCTACCGCAAATCCAACGTTTAGCCCTCGCTACTAGACCTTCTTCCACGCCTCTTCTCACCTATAGATATAGCTTCTCTAGGTAGGAAGGCTATAAGCTTCCTCTCAGCTAGCCTCCTTAGAAATAGGAGGAGGGGTGTTTCAGCTTCCACCTTAGCTAGCTTATATTTAGAACATATCCTAGATAATATATCCTCCACACTATTCCTCCCATCCATATTCAACCATATGAATGAACCTATATCATCTAGGTTTAACCTCTTCTCCTTCTTAACACCCCCACCCTTCCTAACAACTATATACACACCCCCATCCGCATACTCACCCCACTCTACTATAGGGTTACGTACAGGTATCAGCTTCATAAAATCCTCTCTTGTAGGAGCTTCTCTACTCTCCCTGCGCCTCCTCCTGAAAAGCTTAGCGAAGATATTCGGAGACATAGCTTAACCACCTTCAATGACATCTTAAATTCTCGAAGACTTCATTCATAACCTTTTCGATAGCCTCTCCTAAACCCTTCTCCTTAAGGATAGAGAATGCGTACAATCTATCCATCATATCGCAGATCCATACATAGGTATAACCATCCATAGGCTTCTTTAATAAACCCCTTCTAAATGAGAGAGGGTAGAGGTATCCTTCATGACCGAATACATCCACCTGCATAGGCTTCCTCCATATAAGACCTTTTAAAGTCTTACCTAGAAATCTACGATACTTCTCCCTAACCCAATCCTCCAGCTTCTCCTTCTTCAAAACCCTACTAGCTAACCCAACCCTCTCAAACCCTATATAGCCATACCTAGATTCGAATAGCAGGTATATATCGGCAGGATAGAATCTCCTATCTACGAGTTCGAAATCTACAGGTATCTTCAACTCTATATCGAAGATCCTCCAAGATAGGGTGCTATCCCCGGGGTGGCAATCAAAGTTTGATAAAACTCTCTCAGAGATAGCCTTAACCCTATCATACTCCTCTCTATCGAAGTGGAATCTCAATATAAAGCTACGCATACTTCTATCACAGTTAAACACGTATATGAAACCCTCCCTACCACCGCGGTAGTAGATATACGATGCTAAATGCCCATTAATCCTACCCTCACCTCTACTAGCTACTTTGAAATCCGGATCCTCCTTCCTACCCTTAGATTCCAGATCCTTAAGAATCCTCCTAGGATCGGGTGTCTTACTCTTCTTAAACCCCTCCCATCTAACCTCTAACCTAGGCTTATAATCATCAAACCTAAGATAGCCACGCTTAGAATTACCCCCCTCAACCTTTATAACCCAATCCTCAGGTATGGAGCATGATATACGATGCCAACTAAACCCTACTAATTCGATACTCTCAGGAGACACAGCTGCTAGCAACTTAAATATCGTATAGAGCGAAGATAACCTTTTTCCATAAAGACATATTTAGAGGAGGTGTAGAGTATAACTAGCCTATGGGCCGGCCCGGATTCGAACCGGGGATCTCCGCGGTGTGAACGCGGCGTCTTAACCAGGCTGGACCACCGGCCCGCATCGATAATATAGACCAACTCTTCACTTTAAATACTTTCACTCAGTTAATCAGAGTTTGATAAACATCTCGACCCATGATTATGATCTAGGAGATCCTATCTCTTAATAGCTGGCTCCCTATGCTTCCATCTAAGATTATAGGATTTACAGTTCCTACACTTCTCAGCGTTAGGACTATTCCTAACACCACACTCCCTACAGATCTTTACGTATAGCCTCTTCCTCATAGCTATCTCTCGTTTAACAGGGTCTCTTATAGGCATAGAGCCTCCTCTCCGTAGGAGGGAGTCTAGAATCTCTATATAAAGGCTTTGCTTGATAATTTGTAGGCTAAACTATCCCAGGGTTCGAAGTATATTTTATATTTATATCTAAGCTCTATTCCAGAGTGAAGGAGGATATGCCTAGAGAGGTATCAGACGTAGAGGAGTTTGTTAAGTTATCTGAGAAAGCTGAATACTGTTTAGTTAAGACTAACCATAGGGATGGATCTGTTAAATTAAAGCTTAGAACCAAGAGGTATCTATACACTCTTAAAGTTAAGGATGCGAATGATGCTGAAACAATACTGAAGAAGATCAAATGCAGTGTTAGAAGGATATAGATATTAGCCGAGACCCCCTATTGGTGTATACGTATGAGTAGAGTAGCCGTAGTTAAAGATCTTGAAGATAGGAGGAGAGGGTTAGCGAAGGCTTTAGGTTTGATAGAGGATGATATCCTAGCTAGCCTATATGGTAGACCTAGAATATTGATTAAACCTAACTTCGTAAGCGCATATAGCTATCTATCAGCAACACCTGTAGAATGTGTCGAAGAGATAGTGAAGCTTCTACTAAGCTTAACGAACGCGAAGGAGGTTTTAGTAGCTGAAACACCTACTATAGGTAGTTTTAGAGAAGCTATCAAGAGATTCGGGTATGAGATGTTGAAGGATACCTATGGTGTAGAGTTATGCGATTTAGATGAATACGGATTCGATGAGGTAGAGGTGGTAGATAGTATGGGGAGATCGTTCACCATACCTATATCTAAACTCGTAATGGATGCAGATTTCAGAGTCTCCGCTGTAAGACCTAAAACACACGATGTAGTCGTAGTAACTTTAACTATAAAGAATATAGTCGTAGGCTCTATCAAGAGGGAGAGCCGCCACCTTATACATCAAGGCTACTGGCAGATAAACTATAACATCGCTAAGATCGCTACATACGTTACACCTCATTTAGCAGTAGTAGATGGATTTGAAGCTATGGAGGGGGATGGGCCTGTAAACGGTAGACCTAAAAAGTGGGGTGTATACTTCGCTTCTACAAACCCTATATCGCTAGATTCGATAGTAGCATACGCTATGGGGTTCGATGTATACGATATAGGCTACCTATACATCCTATCGCTATGGGGTTATGGTGAGATAAACCCGGATAGAATAGGATTATTAGGAGATCCTCTAAAAGATATCGCTACGATATTCAAACCGCATAGAAGATTTAGGGAGCAATTGAGGTGGAGGGATCATATAGATACTATCATGAAGCTTCCTAGAGGGATACGAGCATCTACTAGCTGAATCTAGGCTCCATACTTATGCGTTAGATTCACTATATCTAGTAGGATCGGCATAAGATCTAGACCTCTAATCCTACCGAGACCACCTTTACTACACACCCTCTCTTCAAACCTACCTATATCATCCACACGTACATCAGGACCAGCTATAGCTATAGGTACAGGATCTGCTGAATGAGTCCTTATACTACAAGGTGTAGAATGATCTGCTGTTAACGCTATAACATAATCCTCTACCTTATCTATAATCATGTAGAGAGCATCATCTATACGCTCTATTAACTCTATCTTCCTCCTATAATTCCCATCCTCACCAGCTAGATCTGTAGCTTTAAAGTGGAGGTATATTAGATCATAGCTTTCCAAAGCCTTAACACAGGCATCGACTTTAGCTTTAAAATCACTCTCATAAGTACCTGTAGCACCCTTCACATCGATTACATCCATACCTACATACCTAGCTACACCCTTATAGAGCGGGCCTCCAGCAATACAGCAAGCCTTTAAGCCATATCTCTCGGTAACCCTAGGTATAGGCTCATAGAAGCTAGCACCCCTGATGAGGAGAGCGTTAGCTTGAAGCTTCCCCTCAGAAAACCTCCTCCTATTCACCTCAGCTTTAGAGAGTATCCGGTATGCATCCATAGATATACGGTTTACAAGCTCAGCCGTTCGTTTAGCTTCTACACTCCCATCTAGAGGTTTACATACTAGTATAGGAGCGCCATCCCTCTCAGGATCGGTATCCGATACTAACCAAGATAAACCCTCACCGCGAATTACAAGCACACCTCTATGCTCGACACCTGGATAGAAACGTAGCTCAACACCAGGTATCCTCAACTCCTCATCTAACAGCTGGAACAGTATACGCGAATCATCACCCCCAATCCTCCCAGCCCTCCTATCTATAACCATCAGATTATCATCTACGGTAGCAAGATTCACCCTAAACGTAAGATCCCCAGGTTTAACATCTATACCTATACCTAGAGCTTCGAACACCCCTCTACCCTTATAATATTCATATGGATTATAACCGAATATAGCTAGATGAGCTGGTGCACTTCCAGGTCTAACACCTGGAGCTATAGGATCCATAATACCGCATACACCGTTAGCAGCTATGAAATCCATAGAAGGCTTCCTCGAAGCTTCTAAAGGTGTTCTGAAACCTATATCCTTTATAGGTCTATCCCCTAATCCATCGCATACCACTAGTATAATCTTCGCAGACATAGCATAGACCTCCACTACTCTGGAAGCTTAGTACCACACTTTATACAAAACCTATTCTTAGGATCGTTCGGGTAGCCGCAGTTAGGGCAGATCTTAGGGGTTATAGGAGCCGGTTGCGGTTTAGCTATGAGTGGGGGAGCGGTAACCTCAGGTTTAGCTTTAGCTGGCGGCTCATAATCAACCTTCAACAATACCACATCACCTATAGATTTAACCTGGCTCCAAGGTATATCCCTCTCAGTATCTCCATACCTTATGGTTAGAGCTAGCTCTACACGATCATCCAGTAATCTAAACGATATATCCTTAACCTCGCCTACTATATATCCACGCTGCTCGATAACCTTCTTACCTACAACCTCACTCTGCCTCACATACCTAACCTCAGTATCGCCGTTCAACCCCACCCTACAACTGTAGGCTATATACTAATAAGGTTTCTCCAAGCATAGAGGCTAAGCCTAATCTTCAACAACTGCAAAGTTTAAATCCTAGTAGATATCGAATTAGATCATCGAATACCTGGGGTTAAGCCTTGCCTAAAGGTAGGCTATGCGATACTAGATGCGAATTCTTCAGATGCCGTCAAAAAGCATTTAAACAACGTAGTGGCATAGCATGGTGTACCATATCCGGAGACCCATGTATAGGATATAAATGTAACTACGCATTCTGCGAGAAACGGAAGATGCTTAACGATGGGAGCTGCGGGTTAACTATAAAAAGTGGGAGTAGCCTAAGTCTAGAAGAGATAGAGAAGGAAGCTATACCTAAACCGTCGATTAGAGTTAAAGGTAAATTGAGTAGAAGAATAAGATTCGAAGATATAGTATAGTTAACATTAAACATAATAAGATATAAAAACCACAATTTTTATACATTCCTAAATCAGGTAATATACATCCAAATAAACCTTTTAACTCCTACATGTATATGGCTCTAACAGTATGGGGAGAATATTCTGCGCGGGGGAGTACGCCCTACTATACCTAGATAGAAGGAGGAAGTATATCGTTAAACTAGAGGAGGGTAAACGTTTTCATACACATAAGGGCTTCATAGAGTTAAACCAGATTATAGGTAGACCAGAAGGTATAGTCGTTAGGAGTAGTATAGGGGTCGAATTCCATGTATTCAGACCCTCACTATGGGATCATGTAGAGAAGTATGAGAGACCTACACAGATACTATACCCAAAGGATATAGGTTTCATAATAGTCTACGCAGATATAGGTCCAGGCTGTAGGATTATAGAATCTGGTGTAGGATCAGGAGCATTAACAAGCTTCCTAGCATACCATGTAAAACCTACAGGTAGGATCTACGGATATGATATAAACCCTAGGTTCATAGAGACTGCTAGAAGGAATCTAGAACGTACAGGTCTCATAGAGTATGTAGAGCTTAAACTCGGAGATGTATATAAGGGAGTGGATGAAGAAGATGTAGATGCAGCTATACTCGACGTACCATCACCATGGCTAGCTTTAGATTCGATATATAAGTCTCTCAGATCAGGAGGATTCCTAGTCAGCTTTAGTCCAACTATAAACCAGGTTGAAAAACTCGTAGAATCTATAGAGACGCATAGAGGATTCCTAGTCACAAATATATTGGAGATACTCACTAGAAGCTATAAGGTGAAGAAGGGGGAGACAAGACCTGAAACTACTATGATAGCGCATACAGGCTACCTATTATTCGCTAGGAAGAGAGTACTTTGAAATCATAAACCCAGCATAGAAGCTACATACTCAGGATCATACTCCACTAGATCATCTAGACTTGAACCTACACCTAGAAAGTATATAGGCTTCTTAAGCGTATATGCTACGTTAAGTATAGCTCCACCCTTAACATCTGCATCCACCTTTGTTATCACAGCTCCATCCACACCTACATAGCTATCGAACTCCCTCGCCTGATCCACTATACTATTACCTGTGAGGGCGTCACCTACGAATACACTCATATCAGGGTTTACAACTCTTACAATCTTCCGCATCTCATCGAGGAGATTACGCTTAGTCTGCATCCTACCAGCAGTATCTATGAGGACGACATCCATCTTCCTCGCTCTAGCATATTGTACAGCATCAAAGGCTACGGCTGCAGGATCGCTTCCATAAACCTGCTTAACTAGATCTACACCCACCATCCTAGATAGTATCTCAAGCTGCTCGATCGCCCCAGCTCTAAACGTATCGCTACAAGCTAATACAACTCTAAACCCCCTACCCCTAAGCCTCCACCCAATCTTAGCTATAGTTAGAGTCTTACCTACACCATTAACACCTAGAAATAACACTATATACGGTTTAATAGATTCCTCTACAACTTCATCGAACCTTTTATCAGGCTTCACCGATTTAAGAATATCGAGAATCGATTCCCTCAATACAGATTCCACCATACCTCTCCTATCAGAGAATCTACTAATCCTTACACCTGTAATCCTATTCTCGATAGAGCTGCATAGAGCTTCGGCTACATCTAGAGCTACATCCGCTTCTATAAGCGAGTATTTTAGCTCATCTAGATATCCATGTATATCCTCAGGTTTAAGCTCTACCTCTACTATTACACTCCTAAATCTATCTAGAGCTTTCCTAATAGCTTCAAGCAGTCCTCCCGCCCTCCATAGACCTACTTAACTCTGCAAGCCTCCTCCTAGCTTCCTCCAGCTTCGCGATAACGTTAACTAACTGCTGCTGTAGGTTATCTCTAAACTTCAATATATTGTTAGCCCTCTCCTCTATTATCTTAATAGCATCATCAACCTTCTTCTCTACATACACGTTACCACCCATATTTAACAAGACATTCTCCACATCGATTATAGTACACTTGATATACGATCCAGAACCTATCGACACCAAAGCCTCTATATTAGGCTTCTCATTCTTAAGAGCATTAAGTGTATCGCATGTCTGCCTATGCTCGCTATAAGATGCTTCAGCTAAACTCAACCTCTGCCTAATACTCTCCGCAGTCTGCTCTAGTATCGATATCTCTGCTACTAGCTGCTCCAACTCCTTCTCTATCCTACTACGACTATCCATCCCCATCTACATCCACCCTCTCCACCCTTATATTACGTCTCTTAACCCTATGGTGGCTGCCAACTTCAGAGTAAAGCTTCTCTAAAGCATCTTCAAGCTTTAAAGCTCTAACCTCTTTACTAAACCTAGTCTTGAATATACCGATCCTATAGGAGCAGGTTATCCTAAACCTCTTAACCTCACCCATACCATTCTATCTAACCTTGAATAAACCCTCTAAATTAGCTTTACTCCTCTATACGAAAAGCTTCTGTTACACGAGCTAGCTCCGAACCCCTAGTATTATCGCTTACTAGAAGCCCATAGCTATTCGCTACTACACCTATCTTAATAAGGCGGCTTCCATAATTCACCGTACCCTTATAGACAGGAACCTTTAACAGATTCCTAATGAGATCCTCCTCCTCAGATAATATCATCGGATCGACTAGAACCCCTCTATTAGTTGCAACAGCTAGACTACCTGTATAGGGTAGATTCTCTATACTACCAGTTTCAACCTCTATATCTAGCGTATCCGATATCACCCTAACCTGCTCCCTAGATAATCTTAGACCAGAAATGCATCCCAAATCGTTTACAAGAAGAAAGTTACCTATAGCAGTCCACTTAGTAGGTAGAACATCAACCCTTATATCACCAGGTATAGAAGCCTTTATCCTCTCAAACTCATCATCACCTACCAATGGTGAGAGAAGGATGCCTCTAGAGTTAGCAACCGTAAATATACCTAGAAGATCTGACTTATAGACTGTAGTTTTAACAACCGTATCGACTTTAAAAGTCTCTAGGAGTAGTTTAACATCCTCATCCATAGTGGATTCTGGACATATAACAAACCTATCTGTTACCCTAAAGTATATACCTATACAGGATCTACCATAGAAGCTGTAGTGGGATACCGGCAGAAGAATCTACACCCCCTCTACAGGGTATACCGTATATATATTCTCCTCCTTCACAACCCTAACCTTCACTCTACGAGGAGGCTTCTCCCTCCCCCTACTCCATATCAATCTATTCAATTCGTTAGATATCCTTACACGCTCCTCCTCTACGTTCACTTTAAGATGGCGCTTGATAAACTCCCTCACTATCTTAATAGCTGTCGGAGCTCTATCAGTCCATGGAGCTCTCCACGCATCTCTAAGAGGGATCGTATATATCCTCTCCTCGGTAGAGCTATCACTCATACCCGACCACCTAGACTATGCGCCTATTTTAACCCTCCTCCAATGCCTCCTAGTAGGTGTAAACCTAAACCTACCTAAAGTTTTCGCTACAACCCATAGGGGGACAGCCCTACTCCTCCTCCTCTCAGCTATGAGACGCCTCTTCTTAGCGGCAGGCTTGTATCTAGCCATATCTATAGCCTCCATATGCGTGTCTCACGCTTCTCGGTCGATACAAGCTTAAGTAGTATTTTCTTTAATACATCATCTGTGATAGGTGTAGGTATACGCCCAGATTGAGCAGCTTTTATAAGCTCAAGCTCTAACTGGCGGACAAACTCAGGTTTAACCATCCTGAGATTAGCTAGCCTCTGCCTAGCTTCAGGTGTAAGTATCTGAGCTAGAGCTATCTGTATACTCCTCTCACGCTCAGCTTTAAGCCTCTCCTCTTCAGCAGCCTTCTGAAGCTCTAATAGCCTCCTACGTTTAAGCTCCTCGAATTCAGCATCATACTCCTCGTAGCTCAACTCCCGTAATACCTCCCGATCTCGGGTAGAGGCTTCTTCTTCAAAACCTCGTGGGCAACCTTATCTAGAAGCGATCTACCTCTAGATGTTAGTATCCTACCCTTATTCCCATACTTCTCGACTAGACCAGCCTTCTCAAGCTGTTGAAGTATAGTCCTTATAATCTTCCTACTAGCCTTCCTAGAGTGAGCCGGAGCCCTACCCCTCCTCCGTCTATCAGAATACATGCACGCTAACCTCTCTATACCTATAGGCCCATTCATATAGATCTTCCTCAAGATAGATGCAGCTCTTATATACCACCAATCACTTCTCTCCGGAGCCTTCTCCTTAGCTACACCAGTCTTAACTTGCAGATACCACTGCGGCGGCGTTAACTCTTCTACACCCTTCAGTATCTCCGCTAACCTCTCCAGTAGATCTATAGGGCGTACATCGTATACTGTAGTCATATTCTCTCCTAGAATTCAGGAAATTCTAAATATCCTGTATATTAGTATTCCTCTGCTATAACCTCGAATATCCTATGCTCGTAATCATATAACGTTTTCGCAGCATCGATGAACCTGGTATACTCATCGTATGATAGATCCCATTTCAAGATGTATTCAACCCCACATCTACCGATTATAACAGGTACTCCTACACTAACCTCACCCAGTCCATCAATATCTATGATAGAAGAGCAGCAGAACAGCCTCTTCTGATCCAATAGTATAGATTCCACTAATTCAGCAGTATGGTAGGCGGGGCCGTACACGGTCGCACCCTTCCTCCGTATAACTTCCAGAGCAAAATTGAGAAGCCTAGACTCTATCCTAGCTCTATAATCAACTGATACCATAAATGGTTTACCATCAACCTTAACCATACTGAATATAGGTACCTGATGCTCTCCATGCTCTCCTATAACGTATCCCTCTATCCTATCCAATGGTATAGAAAGCTCCTCTGAGAGTATCAATCTAAACCTAGCAGAATCGAGCTGACATCCACAACCTATAAAGCAACCCCTAGGTAGACCTAGGATACGGTAGATTAGATAATTCATAACATCCACAGGGTTTGTTAGAGTGATAAAGATAGATTCTACTCTATGATCGAGGAGTTTACGAGCAACCCCAGCTAATATCCTAGCATTATCCTCAGCTAGCTGCATCCTAGATACCGTATCCCTCGTCCTAGGCTTACCTGCAGCTATAACTACCACATCTGATCCAGCTATATCGCTATAATCGCCAACTCTAACCTTAGGCTTACCATGTATAGCTATAGCTTGAAGTATATCGTAAGCGTGACCTACCGCTACATCCGAAGCTATATCCAGTAATACAAGCTCATCCACTATACCTCTTACAGCTAGCTCATATGCTATACATGATCCTAGAGTACCTACACCTATGATCGATACCTTCAACTCCCACCTACCTCTCCTAGATTCAGCTTTCCAGAATACACCATATCGGTCCATGCACCATACGCATCGACTATAGACATATACGGTTTAACCTCAACCTCACCTCTAGCACCACATGAACTACATACGACGATAGCTATACCCCTACTCTTATCTATATTCACTGAGACGGATCTACGACCACAAAGAACGCATGGGAAAACCTTAGGTAGAACCCTTACCACCCGCTTTATAACCTTCCTCCTACGCCTCCTACCCATACCCATACACCTTTCAGAGTAGAACCTATACTAACTTCAAGGTATACACCGTTTTTAAAGTTAGCCCTCTCTATGGAGGGTAAGCCTTAAGTTCTAGGACCTATCAAAGTAGAGGTGGTGTAAATATGTCCTTCTACCAGTATATAGACTACCTGTTAAAGGAGAGGAAGAATCTCGAAGATAGGATTAAACATATGTCTAAAGCAGAGTTGGTACAACTTGGTAGACAACTCCTCGCTACGTATAGGCAAAGTTTGAAAGGCTTCGATGAATGGTTTACAAACTTCTATGTCATGGATAAAATGGATATAGATATGCTTAAAGATGTGGTATTGAACCTTATGCGTATAGGATTCCAGCTCCTAGAGTATGATAGGTATATAACATGGCTATGGTATGAGAAGGAGGAAGCTGAGAGACGTAAGATGCTTGAGAATAAGGGTAATCAAACCCATATAGTATAGGTTAGCTATAGCATCGGTATAAAGGGTGTACTCATGGATTGTCAACCCCAACTCTACACATACCAGAAATACCTGAACCAGTACCGGTTAAGCTCGATGCATATTCTACAGCTTTAATACTAGTAGATCTACAGAACGATTTCCTCCATCCTAGAGGAGCGTTATACATGGGTAATGAAGCGCGTAGGATAATAGAGCCTACTAGGAGGCTTATAGATAAAGCAGTATCTAGAGGGGTACGCTTAATCTACACTCAGGATTGGCATCCGCCAGATTCACCTGAATTCCATATATGGCCTAAACACGCTGTTATGAATACATGGGGTTCAGAGATAATAGATGAGCTTAAACCTACACCTGCATCCTTCATAGTGAGGAAGGAGACCTATGATGCATACTATGGCACAGGCTTAGATACCCTACTAAAACTACTAGGGGTTAAACATCTCGTTATAACGGGTGTAGTATCAAATATATGCGTACTCCATACGATCGGTAGCTCAGCTTTAAGGGGGTATAAACCATATGTACCGATAGATTGTATAGCTGCCCTCAACGATTTCGATCAGATACTAACCCTAAGACAAGTATCATTCCTATATAAAGGTGTATTAACCAGGTCTGATCTTATAGACTTCTAATGATCAAATCAGAACCAGGATCTAGACGACATACAGACAACTCTAATCTTAATTAATTATTAACATAGCTTAAGGTTTATCTATAGATAGAGGATACGGTAAGCTGGGAGGCTTCGAATTGGGTAAAGTCGAGGAATATCTGAGGGAGAGGATAGAGTCTAAGGGAGCTATTCACATAACCTTAATCGATCCTGAACGTGGATCCGTAGAGAAGCTTACAGATATAGCTTGTAGAGCTGAGAAAGCCGGTACTTCAGCTATAATGATAGGGAGCTCTACACTCGTATCACAATACATGCTCGATGAATTACTGAAGGAGATGAAGCCTCGTCTATCGATACCTACTATAATATTCCCTAATAACATCGCAGCTCTTACTAGGCTAGCAGATGCTATATGGTTTATGTCACTACTCAACTCAGATAACCCATACTTTATAACTGGAGCTCAAGCTTTAGCAGCACCTATCGTTAAGATGTACGGTTTAGAAGCTATACCTATGGGGTACATAATAATGGGTGAGGGGGGAGCAGCTGGGTTTATAGGCTGCGCTAGACCGATACCATACGAGAAGCCTGAGATAGCTGCTGCATACGCGTTAGCAGCACAACTCCTAGGAATGAGGTTTATCTATCTAGAAGCTGGTTCAGGTGTTAGAAGACCTATACCACCAGAAGCTGTGAGGATTGTACGTAGCATGATAGATATACCATTAATAGTAGGCGGCGGACTTAGAACTTCTGAACAGATAGAAGCTACAGCCGCAGCTGGAGCTAATATAGTAGTCACGGGTACAGCTGTGGAACAAGTTGAAGATATTGAGAAGCTGATATACAGCTTCACTGAAGCAGCTGCTAGGGGGGCTGAGAGATATCGTAGAATACAGTGAGCTATACTCAGAGTACTTCTCTAAGCTTGAGGGGGAGCTTAGAAAGGCTTTCTCGATAGCTAGTATCGCTAGGAGTAGAGGGATGGATCCATCCCTAGAGGTTGAGGTTAAACTAGCTGAGGATATGGCGGAGAGGGTTGAACTACTCGTAGGCCCCCCGGGTATAGCTAGCTATATACGTAGATTGAAGAATACGATGAGTAGGGAAGCTCTAGCTTTCAAAGCTGCTGAGGATATAGTATCCGGTATTCTAGGATCATTCAAACCTGAGGAGGCTGCTGAAAAAGCATTAAGAACAGCGTTAGCTATACTTACAGAAGCTGTAACGGTAGCACCTGTACAAGGTATAACGAAGGTATCTATAAAACGTAACTTCGATGGGACAAGCTATCTATCAGTATACTTCGCTGGACCTATACGTCCAGCCGGTGGTACTGAGCAAGGGCTGATAGTAGTCGTAGCGGATCATATACGTAGGAAGCTTGGTTTAGAAGCATATAAACCGACAGAGGAGGAGGTTAATAGATTCATAGAGGAGGTACGCCTCTACGAGAGGGAGGTACGTCCATTCCAGTATAGAGTACCAGATGAGGTTCTTAGAAGAGCTATAGAGAATCTGCCCGTAGAAGTTACAGGTGTAGAAACGGATCCAGTCGAGGTATCATACTATAGGGATCTACCTAGGATAGAGACGAATAGGGTTAGAGGTGGAGCATTGATAGTGGTTAACGATGGATTGATAGGTAGACATAGGAAGATAGCTAGAGTCGTTAAGGAGCTTGGTATCGATGGATGGGATTGGCTTGAAAACCTCTGGGAGGCTGAGGGAGGGGATAAATCACTCATATTCCTAGATGAGGTTATAGCTGGACGGCCGGTATTCTCCAGCCCATCAGCCTACGGTGGGTTTAGAGTTAGGTATGGGAGGAGCCGTAATACTGGGCTAGCTGCTGTAGGACTACACCCATCCACCCTATACATACTCGACGAGTTTCTAGCCGTAGGTACACAGATAAAGCTTGAGAGACCTGGTAAGGGTGGTATAGTAGCAGTCGTAGATTCGATAGAACCACCTATAGTTAAGCTTAAGAACGGCGATGTAGTTAGACTAGATAAGCCGCCTAGCGAAGATATACTTAGAAATGTAGATAGGATACTATTCCTCGGCGATATACTCCTAAGCTTCTATGAATTCCTAGAGAATAAGCATACACTACTCCCAGCTAACTTTACGGAGGAGGAGTGGGCTGAAGATCTTAGAGCTAGGATAGCGGAGCTAGGCTTCCTAGATATAGGTATACCAGCTGAGAGGATTAATAGAATACTAGCGAATCCACTAAGCGAGTACCCTACTGTTCAAGAGGCTTTGAAGATATCTAAAGTATACGGTATACCACTGCATCCACGCTACGTCTACAGCTGGGATAGAATATCATCTTCCGAGCTATATGCTCTAAGATTATGGCTGCAGAGTGGTTATATCAGATCGGATAGGATAGAGGCTCCATATAATTCTCAATTCAAAGCTATCCTAGAAAGGGTTTGGATACCACACAAGATTAGAGAAGGGAGGATAATAATAGAGGGGGGTGATGCAGAAGCTCTCGTAACTACACTACAACTAGGATCAGATGTAGAGGTGGATCTAGAGATGAGGGATGGTTTATCAGTATTATCGAAGATTCTAGGTATACCTATGAGGAGTAAAGCTGTATCATTCATAGGAGCTCGTATGGGTAGACCTGAGAAAGCGAAGCCTAGAGAAATGAAGCCGCCCGTACATGTATTATTCCCCGTAGGCTTATACGGTGGATCAAAGAGGGATATCATAGAAGCCTCTACTAAGAAGAGTATATCTGTAGAGGTTGTAGATAGAAGGTGTACCGTATGTGGTAGACTATCCTTCACGACGGTTTGCACAAGGTGTAAGGCACCGACTAGGATAACATATAGATGCCCTAAGTGTAGACGTGAGTATACTGAGAAGCGTATATGCGATGTATGCGGTAGCCAGACTATGGGATGGAGCCTACAGATAGTACCCCTAAGAGAGATTCTAGATGAAGCTAAGACCAGGATAGGATATACATCGTTGAAGATATTGAAGGGTGTTAGAAGTCTCTTAAGCGAAGATAGAATACCTGAAATCCTAGAGAAGGGTATAATCAGAGCTAGGTATAACGTAACGATATTTAAGGATGGGACTATAAGATTCGACTCGACTAACGCCCCTCTAACGCATTTCAAACCAGTCGAGATAAACGTATCTGTAGAAGATCTCAGAAGACTTGGATATACCGTCGATATATATGGAAAGCCTCTTATAAACGAGGATCAGTTATGCGAATTGAAGATACACGATATAATAATAGGATTCGATGGAGCCTACTACCTCGAGAAGGTTGCGAAGTTTGTAGATGAGGAATTAGAGAAGATATACGGTTTAGAACCATATTATAGACTAAGAAGCTATAGAGATCTTGTAGGCCATCTAGTAGTAGGTCTAGCACCCCATACATCTGTAGGTGTTCTAGGTAGGATTATAGGGTTTACAGAAGCTAGCGTATGCTTCGCTCACCCATACTGGCATGCAGCTAAGAGGAGAGATTGCGATGGGGATGAAGATTCCATCATGCTACTACTAGATTGTCTACTAAACTTTTCTAGACATTACTTGCCATCAAAGATGGGGGGGCTTATGGATGCTCCACTATTCCTAACATATAGGATAGATCCTACCGAAGTCGATTCAGCAGTCCATAACCTAGATATAGCTGAGAAGTATCCACTCGAATTCTATGATCTAGCATCGAAGATGGCTGATCCTAAGGAGGCGTTAAAGTATGTAGAAGTAGTATCTCATAGATTGAATTCTAAGATGCAATTCGAAGGCTTCAGGTATACGCATGAAACCTCCCATATAACCTGTGGACCTAAATCATCTAGATATAAGCGTCTCAGAACAATGTATGATAAGGTTAAAGCACAGATAGATATGGTTGAGAGGATAGAAGCTGTAGAAGCTAGAATAGTAGTAGAGAAGGTATTGGAGACACATCTAGTTAAGGATCTGGCTGGTAACATAAAAGCTTTCGTATCTCAACAATTTAGGTGTAAGAGATGTAACTCTAAGTATAGACGTATACCGTTAAAAGGAGTCTGTATTAGATGTGGAGGGGAGCTTACACTAACTGTACACCCGAGCTCTGTAGAGAAGTATCTTAGACTTGCAGAAGATATATCGAAGAGGTATCCAGTGGATCCGTATATAAAGGAGAGAGTTAAGCTTCTAAGCGAGGAGATATCCTCCCTACTCCATGAAGCTAGATCTGATAACGGTAAAGGCAGAATGAGACTTTCTGATTTCATGTAAATCTACATATAACGTTTATTTCACCGTCCACAGAATTCTACGATTCTTAGAAAGGGTTTGAGTATCCCTCAGAAAGTGTTTAAATACTATGAGCGATATAGGAGTATAATACCGGATTACGACGAGTTTATATCATACATCCTTAAGCCGCTACCATACTCTATAAGAGTTAATACACTTAAGATAACACCTGAAAAGCTAGCTCAGAGGATGGAGAGTAAGGGCTTCATACTAAGGAAGTCTAAGCTTCACCCATGGTTTTTCGAAGTGGATTGTATAGATGAGGAGAGGGGGATAGGGGCGACGTTAGAGCATGCCCTAGGCTACTATTATGCACAAGAGATAGTATCTGGCATACCACCTATAGTATTGGATCCTAAGCCGTGGGAGCTTATACTCGATATGGCTGCAGCACCTGGAAGCAAGACGACTCAAATAGCTCAGATGATGAAGTGTAAAGGTACGATCGTAGCTAACGATGTAAGTCGTGAAAGAGTTAAAGCGTTAAAGTCTAACCTAGATAGGCTCGGTGTAACTAATACCATAGTGACTATATGCGATGCTAGACGCTTCTACTCAGATATAATGTTTGATAGGATACTACTAGATGCTCCATGCAGTTCTGAAGCTACCATAAGGAAGGATCCATCCCTACCCCTAGATCTATCCTATAGGTTACCGAGAAGTTTCTCTAGATTACAGAAAAGTATGATCGAGAGAGCATACCATCTACTCAAGCATGATGGTATACTAGTCTATTCGGTATGTACATTCGCACCAGAGGAATGCGAGGAAGTCGTAGAGTATGCTCTGAAGATAGGGTTTGAGATAGAGGAGGTAGATATACCTTTGAAATATGTAGAAGGCGTTACTGAATGGGTGGATGAAAGAGGGAGAAGGAGATCATACGATCCAGATGTTAGTAAAGCTATACGTATATACCCACACTTCGAGAATTCTGGAGGTATGTTTGTTGCCAAACTTAGAAAGGTATAGGATATGTAGTAGCGAGGAGGTTAGACGAATACTAGATTATCTAGAGGAGAGGTATGGTATACCTAGAAGCGTCTTCGAAAATTACACATTCCTTGTGAGAGGGAAGAATAGTATATGGATATATAGCGGGCATCCATCGATACTAGAGTTGATACCGAACGTTAGCATAGCCGGTATTAGAGCACTACATCTATCCATAAAGAAGACTTTGAAACCTACCACCATATTCCTACAAGTATTCGGAAAATACGCTACCAAGAATGTAGTAGAATTGGAGAGTGAAGAGGAGGCGGTGACATTCATGAGCGGGGGGAGTATCGCTAGATACTACGATGTAGAGGAGGGGTTCGTAGTAGTGAAATTCGGTAGCGATGTACTAGGTTGCGGATTATATTCTAATGGCGTATTAAGATCTAAGATACCTAAAACTCTGAGAGTTAGGTTTGAATGGTTTAAGTAATGTTAAAGTATATATGGCGTTACGGTAGATAACTAGAATCTTAGATGGGTTATGCCTACCTATGTTAAACGTGTAGGTCCAGGTTCAAGACTTATGGATCGTAAAATCGCTATAATCGTAGCTAACGAATTCGAGGATGTGGAGCTGCTATACCCGTTCCTAAGACTCAGTGAGGAGGGTGCTGAAATAGTTATAGTACCGGTGAAAAGAGGGTTGCATCCTAGGCCTTCGGTTAGAGATAAGCCTGTAACCGGGAGGTATGGTACCCCCATACCTCTAGAAGTCTTTGGAGAAGGTGTTAGATATGCTATACGAGAATTAGATTCTATCAAACCTGAAGATTTTGATGCATACGTAATACCAGGAGGATTCTCACCAGATAGCTTAAGGATAATGCCTACAGTCCTAAACCTCATTAGACGAGCATACGAATCGGGTAAGATTATAGCAGCTATATGCCATGGACCTCAAGTTCTAATATCAGCTGGATTAGTTAAGGGTAGAAGAGTGACATCCTATGCAGCTGTTAGAGATGATCTTATAAACGCTGGAGCTATATTCGTAGATGAGCCGGCTGTTAGGGATGGGAATATAATAACTGCTAGAGTCCCGGATGATCTACCTGAATTCTGTAGACTTATCATAGAGGCCTTATCTAGCTAGAACTGGCTTAGTCTAACTTAGATTCAAGAGTATCTCTAGGTGTCCTGTATTGCTAGGGATGGGTATGGATGTTGTATGCGTAGGAGAATGTATAGTCGATCTAATACCGCTAGGTGAAAGCGTATATAAAGCATGCTTCGGAGGAGCACCGATGAATACAGCTATAGCATGTAGTAGGCTTGGACTTAAAGTAGGTGTGATAACTTGTATCGGTAACGATCAACTAGGCGACTTCCTATTAGAGACTCTGAAAACTAATATGATCGATGTAAGCCGTATCCGTAGACTTAATCTACGAACGACTATCTCCATAGTATCGAAGCAGCGTAGGGGTGAGGTAGACTATATATTCTATAGGAAGCCGTGGAGCCTGAGCTCAGATACAGAGTATTATCTAAGTAGTGAGGATATAGATTATCTAAGAGGAGCACGCCTACTCCATATATCCGGCTTCGCATTCTCTCAGAAACCTGCTAGAGATGAGTATCAGAAGCTTGTAAGGGAGGCTAAGAATATCGGGTTAGCTATATCTCTAGATCCAACATTCAGGATCGATGTATGGCCTAATATAACTGAAGCCTACGAAGTCTATAGCGAGTTATTTCGTATAGCAGATATAGTCTTATCTACGTACAGGGAGCTTAGAATCCTACTAGGTATCGATAGTATACGTGGAATTCTAGATCTATGCAGTAAGTATGGATGGAGGATTCTAGGTATTAAGATGGGGGCTAAAGGATCCATACTCTATATGGATGGCGCTATTTCTAGTCTAGAATCCTTCAAAATAGAAGCTGTGGATACGGTCGGCGCTGGTGATGCATGGAATGCCGCTATCATATACGGGATCATTAAGGGTTTAGCTATAGATGAAGTAGTACTGCTAGCTAACGCTGTAGCCGCTATGAAGTGTATGAGAGTAGGTGCGGTTGAGGGTTTACCTAAACTAGAAGATGTTAGACGTTTCATAGAATCTAGTAGTAGACCTAAACCTCTAAGATTAGAGGAATTCGATTTAGATCTGGAGGATTAACAATGAATATACTTAGAGGTGCATGGAGGGTTAAAGCTAGGATTAAGAAACTCTACGATTCCTCTAGGTACTGCTATCTAGAACTTTATCGAGGAAAACAGATCGCTAAATATGATAGGATAATCGATAGTATAAGGAATCTAAGGTTTAAAGTAATACTAGATGCTGGATGCGGCCCAGGATTCTACGTAGAAAAATTATCGAAGATAGCAGATCTCTATATAGGTTTAGATATTTGTAGAGGTATGCTCGATATAGCGAAGGATATGCATAAGCATATAAGTAACGTAGAGTTTATAGTAGGTGATGCAGATTATCCGCCTTTCAAAGATGGATCATTCGATATAGTACTAGCAGTTACACTCCTCCAGAATCAACCGGATCCGAGACTAACCATATCTAAGCTGGCAAGGTTAGTTAAGGATGATGGAATACTCGCTACTACATTCCTTAAGAAGATGTTTAACTTAAAGGATGTATTGAGGATTATGGAGTCTTCTACAAATCTAACACCAATCTACATAGATGATAGTACAGAAGACTATATAGTCGTGTGTAAGGTTGGAGATATGGAATCTAAGCAGGGAGATAGGAAGGTCGATGTTCCAAGTATATCGTGGATGCGATAGGTATATTTTAACTAGTTGATTCCTAGTAAAATATAGGGGAGAGCATGCCCCTAGATCTAATGGTTGAGAAGGCGTTTAGACTCGTGAAGGATGGGAAAATTGAGGAGCTAGACGGTGGACGATTCAACGTTATAGGCGATCATGGGACATATATCGTACAGATAGATCCAAATGGTAGGCTTACCTGTAGCTGCCCAGGGTTTGGTAGGAGAAGGATGTGTAGTCATATAGCTGCGGTTATAATATATAGGAATTTTAGATCGTATAAATCCAGCTAAAACAGACTTAGACCATAGTTATCTTGGATAGCTGTTTAAGAACATAGCTTCTTATATCAGATGGGGGTGGTAGATCGGCTACTATCCTACCATCTATCAGTAGAGGTTCTAGTATATTCTCCATCTCCATACCGCATGATAGGCATATAGGTCTACTAGAGCCTATAGGTTCGACATCGATTTTCAAGCATTCTGGACACCGCCATACATCCTTTCTACCAGAGAATTTCCCCCTCTTAGCGATAGGCTTACCTTCAACCTCCACTATATCCATAGCGAAATCCACTGTAGGAGCATTACTTATGGATGTTCCTACACCAAACCCATCAGCTCCAGCTTCGATGAGTTCATCTATATTCTCATCATCTATACCTCCAGATACTACTATCTTCACATTCCTATACCCTCTAATGTTAAGCTCCCATCTAACTTCTCTCACTATCTCTGCGAAACTACCTTTACGCGAACTCGGGGTATCCAATCTAACACCTGTTAACCTACTACCTAGAGCTTCAGCTGCCATAATAGCTTCCACCTTCTCATCATAGAATGTATCTACGAGAGCTATCCTAGGAATATCCTGTGGTAGGACTTCATCGAACGCCTTCCACGCTTTAACCTGATCCTCAAAGATTATTATCAATGCATGAGGCATAGTACCCATAGGCTTAATACCAGCAGCTTCAGCTCCTATTATACTAGATACACCATCCACACCACCGATATAGCTAGCTCTATCTATCATAGGAGCTAGAGCTGGATGCATCCTCCTTATACCGAAGCCTATAACTAGACGATCCCCAGCCTTCTTCCTAATCCTCGCAGCCATAGTAGCTACACCTGTAGCCTGGCATAGTAATCCGAGTAGAGGCGTCTCTAGGAAGCAGAATCTTCCGTAAGGTCCTTCAACCCTCATGACCGGAACTCTTATACCTTTAATATCGTTTGATGTGAATAGCGTCCCCTCTCTCAAACCGTAAACATCTACCGGGTAACCTTCTAGAAGCTTTAATACCTCTTCTACACCGCAAAGAATAGCCCAAGGCCACCCCCTAGGTAGTTTACCGCATGTTACCTCCATAGAGACTATCCTATCGGTTAAACCATACTTATCAAGTATAATCCTGGTTCTCTCGAAATATATGTCGGTTGTTAAACCGTGTTTAATCTCATCATCGGTAGCTATATAGAAACGCCTAGACCACGGCAACTCGATGTAGATATATCTCAGATGATACACTTAAGGTTTTACGTAAATCCGTATCCCAGTCATCCTACCGCATCATATACTCTTCATAGCGTTTAACATACTCGATAGATCTAGCTACATCCGAGAATAGATTCACCACATTCTCAACATCCTCTCTAGAAACTTTATCCCTCCCCTCTATCCTAGCCTTTTCATATGCAGGTGTTAACAGCTGTACAGCATACCTCAAAGATTTACTAGCACCTACATCTACAAGGTATTCTAATGCATCATCGCTTAGAGACACCCCCTCCTCCCTAGCTCTAATCTTCAAGATCTCTCTTATCTCATCCCTACTATACATCTCAGTATTTATTATGAGAAGCCTATCTAGGAGGTCTAGAGGCATACCATGGGGAGCCTCTAGATCCGTCCCTCTCACCCTAGTTATACCTCTATTGGTAGCAAAAACTATAATCGGGGCGAGCTCAGATTCTAGTACTGTACTTAGGAAGCTGAAGGCTTCTATATCGAGCATAGATACATCGTCTATGAATAGTACTCCAGGTATAATCTCAGCCGTACCCTCTTCGACCCTCTCCTTAACATACTCATCTACCCTCCTCCTAGTTTCAGAATCTATTTCTCCACCAGCTACCCCACCGAATAGCAGAGTGAAGAATCCGCCCCTACCCCTACTCTCCATCATATCTAGATCGTGGAGGGTGACTAGGTATACAAACTCCTTCTCTTTCTCAACAGGACCTCTAGGCCTAGGTATAGGCTTCTCCGTATAATCAGCTATCTCGTAACGTTCAGCTGCATTCTCAGATCTACCCAGTCTTATAACTCTACCTGTTTCAGCATCTATCTGTATAACGTCGCCTACCCTTATACCTTGTGCAAGCATATTAGAAGCTAGATTCCCGCTTACCGTGAAGGATCTAGATTCACTAGTCGTAGTTAGAGTAATCCTAGCTGATTCAGCTACCTCCTGATACGGGTTGTATGGGTGCCTAGCGGTTTTAAGCTCGAAATGCGTTAACTCACCCTCATAGACCTTCCTCTTCTCTCTAAGTCTAACACCTATAGCCTTCCTAACAGCTCTCATTAAAACCTCTGTCTTCTTCAATTCACTAGAGTATATCTCTGAGGCGTGGAGCGTTATGAATGGGACATCCCTACCAAGCTCCCTAGCTATGCCTATAGCTATAGCAGTCTTTCCAGTACCAGGCGGCCCTGCAAGCAGTATAGCTCTACCAGCCATCTTCCCTTTCCTAATCATCTGAACGATTATACCTGCAGCCTCCCTAGCAGCCACCTGCCCAACCATACCATCGGCTACAGGTAACGCTTTAAGCTTCTCATCTAGACCTAAGCCTTTAATATGGCTATGCACGCCTACCCTCTCGAATCTAGTTATAGGTGTTACACTATCCGTCATGACGCTCCACCCTAGTAATCCATCATGAGATTCAGGGGTGTAGGTTAAGATAAAATTTATACCATACAGTTAGCTAAAAGTCATGGAGAACCCTAGATCGGAGGAGATACTGTGAATCCAGCAGCTATAGTATCCACTCTAGCTACACTCATACTAGCAGAGATGGGGGATAAAACACAGTTTGCAGCTCTAGCTCTATCCCTATGCAGCGATGGTAGTAGGCTACGGATATTCACAGGCTGTACCATCGGGTTTTTCCTAGCGAATATCGTAGCGATAGGTTTAGGAGGTTTCTTATCATCTATACTACCATACACGGTGATAAAGATGATCTCAGCTATAGCCTTCCTAATCTTTGGAATACTACTAATAAAGAGGGGGGAGAAGGCTATAACATCCATCGTAGGGGGGAGGTATAGCTTAATCTCATCGACAATCCTTATAGGATCGCTAGAGCTTGGGGATAAGACGAATCTAGCGACACTAGGTTTAGCTACATACTTCGGGTTGCAATCGATTTACGAGCTTATGCTAGGATTGATTCTTGCTTCTATAACTCTGATGGGGGTAGCCTTCGCATCTGCATCACTAGTATCCAAGTATATATCCGTGGCTGGGATTCGACATATCTCAGCTTTGATATTCATAGCTGTAGCGTTATACATAATAATTGATACTCTAGCTATAGATGCCCTATCCTAGAAGGCCTCTTCTTTTAAGCTCATCGGCTACATCCATCAACCCGAGTTTAACTAGCGTATCTAATCTAGGTATACCCCTTTCATCCCATCCAAGGGATTCGAAGTATTCCCTCCGTAGATTTTCGAATTTTCCCCTATCCACGACGGCTTTAGCTTTAAAGCCTGATGGTAGAGGTTCATAGAATCTAGGTGGATTATCATCATCCTTTATAGGCTCCCAATATGCATCCGGTCCACCTATTAATAGTAGAGCTCTCTGTATAGATAGTATCCTAGGCACGTATACATTATACCAATCATCCATAGTTATACCGAAGCCTGTAACACTATCTAGGAGGCGGAAGACAAGCTCACCTTCTACAGAGAAGCTGTTGAACGCACATAGTACGGCTGAATCTGCGAATAATGCGCCAGACTCTCTTAGATCTACCCTACCGGATCTCAACGGTATATTCGCTACAGATGTATGATCACCTGCTTGCGTCGAACATGCGTAGGATGTCTCCATAGTATAGTCTAACCCACTCCTAATACCATGAGCACCTACAGCCACCCCCTTAACCTGAACAGCGTATCTTAAAGCATCAACCCCCTTCTTACTGCTTATAATCTTCGCAGCTCTATACGTACCTTCAGCTAGTATATCTCCTATACCATCCCTGTAAGCTATCATATGCATAAGCTTAGCGAAAGCTTCAGTATCACCCCATCTAAGTGGGAATCCTATATCACTCTCATCGAGGATACCCTTCTCGTAGAGTTCAGCTGCGAACCCCAGTACGTTACCAGTCTGGATGCCGCATAGCCCTAATTCATCAGCTTGCGAGCATATGTATACAACTGAATCTGGATCGAATATACCGAGATTAGAGCCTAGGTAAGCCTGCATCTCGTAATCCGGGTTATCGGTTATGCATCCTCTAAACCTCCCAGATCTTATACAAGCTATCTTAAGACATGTTATCGCACAACCGAAGTCCCCCCAGAAACGCTTAACCCATAGCCTAGCTTCATAGTATGCGGTCGAAGCCTCTATTCTATCATGCCACTCCTCCTGCCAATTCCTCACAGGCTCGCTACTAGTAGCAGCAGCGACTGAGAGGAAGCCAGCTGATGTACCCCTATACCTCAAGTTATTAAAGCCTAGATGCGTTTTCCACACCTCTCTTATCAACCTCTCCGTCTCAGCTATATCCTTAACCTCAGGTAGAGGATTAGTACCCTTAGCTACGATGGCTTTAAGGTTTTTAGAACCCATAACAGCTCCATAGCCTCCATAACCAGCTGCATGAGTCCATTTTGACATAACGACGGCTGTTCTAACCATCTTCTCACCAGCTGGACCTATATATAGTACACCAGGCTCCTTGAGTAATCCTCTACCAGGCCTCCACCCATACCTATCTACCCAATCCTTCACCAGGTATGCTAGAGTCTCCCTACCCCTCTTACCCCATATAACTGATGCATCTCTTATATCGACTTCATCGTTGAATATAGATATATAGACCGGCTTCTCCGCTCTCCCAGTTACGACTATACCATCATAACCAGCACACCTCAATTCTACAGGAAACTCGCTAGATACTGTAGAGCCTATCACTCCGTTACTTTGCGGAGATTTACCGGAGACGCAAATCCTAGCTCCTGGATAGTAACCTGTAAGCGGGCCTGTCAATAGTAGGAGAAGGTTCTCCTCCCCAAGCGGATCTATCGAATCCCACCGTCTACCAAACCTATCCCATAATATCTTAGTAGCTAACCCTCTTCCACCTATATACATCCTAAGTGTATCCTCGTTAAGCTCTACCTCCTTAACAGAGCTGGTTGAAAGATCTACTTCTAGCAGTCTACCATTATATCCGTAAACCATGTCTAAACTACCTCCTCACCGTATAGGAGTATGGATAGATCCTTCGTAACATCGATAGGTTTACGAGCATAACCCTTCTTCAATATATCGAAATCTAAGCGGGGCTTTTCGAGTTTAACTAGTATTAGAGCGTTATAGCCCACCTCTTCACATACCTTAACACACTCCGGATCACCGCCACATAGATCGCATATGACAGCATAACCATCCCTCGGATGTATGAAGGGGACTGCTCCAGGACAGGCTTCTATACATTTACCGCATCCAGTACACTTCTCCTTATCTACGCGAACTGCACCTGTATTCTCATCTATGGAAAGAGCTTTAAATGGGCATGAGTTAACGCATGGATAATCTACACACTGAGTACATAAATGGGGAACCTCTAACCCAGGAACATACATGAATATCCTTATCCTAGAAGCTTCAGGCCATATACGTCCTTCATGTTTTAAACTACATACGATCTCACACTTCCTACAACCACTACATCTTACATAATCTCTAGCTATCCAGATAGGCATACAATTCTCACCAGCCTTCTCGACGATCCTAGAGACTGGTTATAATATGGCTTATGTGGGAGGCTATATATCTTACGGTATAAACTATAGATTTACGCATAGCTACCGATCTATACTCAAGGTAGGTAGGGATACCGTTTATAACGTTAATATGTTTAAAAACGATAGATACTATAGGCTCTATATAGTTGAAGATGAGAATCAGGATTGTTTTACACATATATTTAAAGAAGCTATGCCATGAAGCGTAAAATTTAACAATAGTAATCGATTAAAATCTATCTGTACATCGTTTAGATAGAGGGTGGCTATATGGCTAAGATGAGTCATATTCAAGATCTTAAATTTAGGTTAATGACCGTGGATCTTTTAAGACTAGCTAAGAAGAGGTTTACGTATAGAGATCTATCCAAGATGGTTAACCTTCAGATAACTGTTCTAAGCCGATATGTTAAGGGGCATGTTCTTCCAAGTACTGATAGAGCTATAAAGATTTGGAGTACTCTAAACCCTATAGTCGGCCTTGAAAGCGAGCTTTGGCGTAGAGTAGTATTCGATGAGGAGGGATACTTTGATAATACAGGTATAATAGGGAATTCGACGATACTACAGCTAGTAGCTCAGGATGCCCTTTCAAGGTTTGCTGGCGTACGTATAAATAAGGTTTTAACAGCAGCCGTCGATGGTATCCCGATCGCTACAGCTGTAGCGCAAGCTATGGATGTAGACCTCATTATAGCTAAGAAAAGTAAGGAGGTTGGTGTCTCAGAGTTTGTGGAGGAGAGCTATATCCTTAAGGATACCGGTATGGTTGTACCGCTGTATATACCTAAGAATGCTATAAAGAGGAGGGAAAGCATACTAATAGTCGATGATATCATAAGGACAGGGGAGACTCAAAAAGCTTTGATAAGCTTAGTCCATAAATGTAAAGCTGAGGTTGCAGGTATCTATGCATTAGTAGCTATAGGTGAGAATATAGAAGCGAAAATCTCACCTCCACCAGGCTGTAGGGTTGAGATAGTATTGAGGATAAGGCCTGAGCAGATATCAAAGAGAAGCTTCGAAAATATAGGAAAGCAAAAAAGGAGGGAGGGTCAAACCCTATCTGACGATTTCACCTTTGATAGAAACTCCTCTAGCTCATTACGTCTAGGTAAACCTTCCTGAGCACCCATCCTCGTAATCTTCAACGCAGCTGCTGCGTTCGCTATAAAGACGGCATCCTTTAGAGATTTCCCTTCAGCTAATGCTACAGCTAAAGCAGCATTGAAGGCATCTCCAGCTCCAGTAGTATCTACCGCTTCAACTTTTATAGCTCCGACATGAGTTGATGAGTAGCGGTCAACTATCAAAGCCCCTTCCTCGCCTAAAGTTACTACGACGGCTTCTACACCTAGATCTAGTATACTTCTAGCAGCTTTCTCTACATCGCTTAAACTCGCTGTAGGCATATTAGCAAGCATAGATAGCTCTACTCTATTAGGGGTTAAAATTGATATCTTACGGTATACGTCGCTGGGTAGCTCCCTACATGGAGCTGGATTCAGTATAGTTGTTACACCAGCTTCGTATGCCTTCTCCAATGCGTAGATGGTTGTTTCGATAGGTATCTCGAGCTGTGTTAGAATCATATCGGATTCACGGATACGATCGATCGCTGAATCTATATCCTCCTTAGAGACTCTAGCATCTGTACCTGAAGCTACGGCTATCATATTCCTACCATATGCATCTACCATTATAAGCGCTATACCAGTATAGCTGGTAGGATCTATTCTTACATAATCTGTATGTACACCATTCCTACGCAGGTTATCTATGAGGATTCTACCATCCTCATCCGCTCCAACCCTACCTACCATATAGGTTTCAGCACCAAGCCTAGCAGCTGCTACAGCTTGATTAGCACCCTTACCACCTGGAGATTTCTTAAAATCTAATCCTATAACGGTTTCACCTATAGATGGTAATCTCGGAAGCTTAACAGTATAATCTACATGTATACTCCCGACTACGGTTATAACAGGCTTACCCATTCCCAGATAATATACTCAGCTACCCAGGTTTATAACGGTTTCAGTAGATAGGCTGTCTATATATCTACCTCTTCCTAGATACGATCGATCTAGCTTCCTCGATCCATGTGGATGTAAGCTTCTCAGATACTTTAAGCTTAACAGCAAGCTCCTTAGGATCGGCTTTAGCTAAATCTTCGATCGAATGTATACCGATACTCAAAAGCTTCTCCTCCCTTTTCTCACCTATCCCACGAATCATCCTTAAACCCTCTCTTTTACCCTTTCTAACATACCTAGTTGGGGTAGGCTCCTCAAGTACTTCAAGACTATTATCTGAAGATTGCTTAACATCAATCTGAGCTGGAGTATCCCTGATCAAATCGACTCCAGTTATATTAGTAGCTTGGATAGAGGGTTTATCAGCTTTGAATTCTATGGATGGGGATTCATCAGCATCGATAACCCTACCAACTCCACCCTCGGTTGGATTACATCCTTCTATACCTACACCAGTATTTCTATCATGCTTTCTAAAGCGGTGAAAACCTAAGATGAATATGGATATCACCGCTACAGATACCAGTATACCGACCGCTATATCCGTAGCTATCATATCCTCCTATCCATGTTCAATGGAGGTGGAGCTTACTCTTCTATATGTTTTCTACACGACCGATTAAACTTAGATCTCTATGGATTAAAGGTTTAATCTATCCACTTAACCTATAACCATATGCATATGGGTATACTACTGGAAAGGTTTACATGGAAAGTAGATGTTCAAAAGTATTTAAAAGATCTTCTAGAGGATAGAGGAGCTAGAGCTCTAAGAGATTATCATGCTAGAAGGAAGCCTAGACCATGCGGTATAACAGTACATCCAGCTACGGGATGCCTATATCGATGCGTATATTGTTATGTAGCTGATATGGGGTTCAGAGAATTCAAACCATATCCATTGACTGGGTTAGAGATTGCTTTAGCATTAGCATCGAATCCATACATAGCTCCAGGACCTGTAGGTTCTCTAGCAGCCTTCGGCTCAGTAACAGAGCCTCTACTTAAAACTATAAGAGGGAAGACACTCGAGTATATAGAATGTATAGCTAAGACGATTAAGCTGTCATGCCAGATATCTACTAAGGAATATATAACTAGAGAGTTTGCTTCAGCTATAAGGAGATTAGATAACGGGTTAAGCATCCTCGTAACCATAGTATCTATCGATCGATACATCGATCTTGAACCTCTCGCACCTAATCCGAAGCTAAGACTAGAATCTATAAGTAACTTTTCATCCGAGGGTTTGCATACAGTCCTCTTTCTCAGACCAGCTATACCAGGTATCTCCGATAAAGAGGCTTACGATATTATATCGACAGCTCTAGATCATGGAGCTAGAGGTGTTATCGTAGGATCGCTGAGGGTGACGAGTAGTATAATGGATAAACTTAGAGTAGTAGGCGTAGATATAGAGTTTAATCGTAGTAGACTTAGGGGTGGTATCCAAATCACTGTAAGTAGAGATACGAAGGATAGGATAGTTAGGATAGCTAGAGAGGTTGGAGCTACAGTATATCCATCCGCATGTTCAGCTAACGTAGAAGCTCATGGCGAAGCATGTATTATCTGCCCCTATGGGCCATGCGGTAGCTTAGATAAAATACCAGAGATAAGCGAATCTGATATAAGAGAGCTTCTGGAAAGTATCATGTTAAAGACTAGATATATAGAGGTAGGTGAACGTAGTATAGTAATAGGTTTTGATAAGGAAGCTCGTATCCCAGATTGGGTGAAGTATTTCATAGAAGCAGTCTCTAGACGTATGGTTTGTATACGTAGAGTTTCAAGCTAGATATGATCGTATACATCCTTCAGCTTAACCCATAACTCGTAGAATCTATCCCTCCTCGCCCTGTATATACTCGTAAGCTTAGAGTCGGGATCCACTACATCTACGATCTTAAGGAAGCGTTGAATAGCTTCCTCAGGACCTTTACACACCCCTGCTTTAAGCACTACCGGTATTAGAGCACCTACGCATACCCTCTCCTCCATAACCTTTACTCTCCTCTCATAGATAGATGCTCTTATAATATTCCAAAACCTACTCCTACTACCGCCGCCTGTTATACGTACTTCATCGATCCTGGATTCGAACAGCTTCTCAATGAGATGCATGTAGAAGTATTCAAGGAAGGCTACCGATACAAGCATAGATCTAACTATCCTACCTACTACAGTTTCTCTAGCTTCCGATGTAGGCCATAAGCCTAATATCGACGCTGCTAGCCTAGGATCATCGAATGGGCTTCTATCACCCTGCGGGAAGAATAGGTATTCAGATCCTGCATCAGATAATTCAGCTAAACGATAAGCTTCACCTATATCTAAACCTAAAACCCTACTGATGAACCAATCTATGAACCCTCCTGTCACCGGAGCTGCTCCAGCTAGATATCCCGCTATAGGATGTTTATGGTAGTAGAGTGCTGGATGAAGCTTTATCTCCCTAGCGACATACTTAGGGACAGTAGTTGATCCACAACCTATCGAGAAATCTCCTGGGGATATGCATCCAGAAGCTAGAGCTGAAGCATTTCCATCAGTTATACCGTGGAATATCTTAGCACCGTATAACCCAAGTTCATCAGCAAGCCTACTCCTAGCTATACCAGCGTAATCTCCGCATCCAACTATCCTAGGCATCAATGTTAGATCGACACCGACTTCATCGAATAGAGGCTTAAACCAGCATGGAGGATCAACCGTTATATCCTCACCGAATTTTAAAGCATTAGTATGATCGACTTCTAGATCCTCCCATAGAGATCCTTCAGGTATTATTAACCTATAAGTTAGCCATGTAGTAGGTGGTAGGATCCATCTAGCCTTACGGAAGATATCAGGCTTCATCTTCATAAGCTTCAGGATCCTTGGTAACGGTGATGTAGCTGAGATAGCAGACCCCTTCCTTCCTATCTCCAAGACGGAAGGCATGGATTTAATCTCTTCATACTCCTCTACAGCCTTCTCGTAGTACATAGATGGGGGGAATAGGGGTGTACCATATCGATCGACTACTACGAAGCTTCCAGAAGTGCTATCGACGACGACGATCTTCTCCTCATCAGATTCTCGTATATCTGGCATAGCTTCCTTCAAAGCGTTAACCCAATCTACGGTATCCTGTTTATCGATCTTGGCAGATCCGTATGCTTTGAGAAAACCATACTCATCGAAAACCTCGATTCTAACACCAGTAGTACCTAGATCTATAGATGTTAAAAGCATAGCGTAAAAATCTATATACGAATTCATATATTTATCCTTTAGCATATATATTATGCATCCATATACATATATTGATATGCATTATCCCTCAATCCATAATGATTAAGCGAACAGTTTTAGTGTTAATCCTTATCTTAGACTGAAGCTGATCATTATAACGTTGAATCGATGTCTATAGTAGACTTAGGAAAAAATCTATTCGAAGCATTAAGGAAGATTACTAGCCGCTCATCTGTAGATAGGGAGGGTATCAAAGAATTATGTAACGATCTTACTAGAGCATTCCTTAAAGCAGACGTGAACCTAAAGCTAGCTCTAGATATTGTTAAAAGAGTTGAAAATAGAGCTTTAAACGAAGAGGTACCAGTAGGTTTTACACGTAGAGAGCATATAGTTAAGATAGTCTACGAGGAGATAGTGAAGCTACTAGGCGGAGAGAAGACGTTTATACCTATGCCTAAACCCGGTTGCTTAACCACAATGATGCTTGTAGGTATCCAGGGATCTGGAAAGACTACGACTGCCGCTAAACTTGCTAGATTCTACATACAGAGGGGGTTTAAGGTTGGTTTAATATGTGCAGATACATATAGAGCTGGAGCTTACCAGCAACTTATGCAGCTAGCTAGAGATGTAGGTGCTCAATTCTATGGAGATCTAGAATCTAAGGATCCTATAAAGATAGTCGAGGATGGTATACGAGAGCTAAGCCGTAGGAAGGTGGATCTAATCATAATAGATACAGCTGGTAGACATAAGGATGAGAAATCGCTTATGGAGGAGGCGAGACTTCTATACGAGAAGATTAAACCAGACTTCGTAGGTTTAATCCTAGATGGAACTATAGGGCAGCAAGCGGCAGTTCAAGCTGAAGCTTTCAAGAAGGTTTGCGATGTAGGCTTCGTAGTAGTGACCAAGCTTGATGGATCTAGTAGAGGGGGTGGAGCTCTTTCAGCAGTAGCTGCGACTGGCGCACCGATATCATTCATAGGCTTAGGAGAGAAGGTGAGCGAGCTAGAGGAGTTCGATCCAGCTAGATTCACTGCTAGACTTCTAGGTCTCGGAGATATAAGAGGATTGATAGAGAAGGCTAGAGAAGCTGAAGTGGAGGTATCTAGACGAAGAGCTTCGGCAATCCTATACGGGAAGTTCACGTTGAAGGATTTCTATGAGCAGATAGAAGCTTCAAGAAAACTTGGACCAATAAGTAAGGTTCTATCCCTCATACCGGGATTGGCATATCGTATACCAGAGGAGGAGTTAGAGGAGATCGAGAAGAATCTGGATAAATGGAGGGCTATACTCCAATCTATGAGGAAGGAGGAGTTAGAGGATCCAAGAGTAATAAACCTCTCGAGGATTAGAAGGATAGCTAGGGGGGCTGGTGTAAAGGAGAGTGATGTGAAAGAGCTGTTGAAGAGGTATGAAGATGCTAGGAAGCTTCTCAAAGCTATGAGAGGTAGACGTGTACCTATATCTAAGTTTAGAGGCCTAGGATGCTAGGGATATTCTCCTCGTATGGAGGTGTTACGATACCCCTCTCCGTTATTATACCTGTTATAAGTTCTCCTGGGGTAACGTCGAAAGCTGGGTTTAATACCTCGACACCTTCAGGAGCAATTCTTAAACAACCTATCTCTAAGACTTCTCTTGGACTCCTATACTCTATCGGAATCTCCTCCCCACATCTAATATTCGGATCGATAGTAGATGTAGGCGCAGCTACATAGAATGGTATACCATGCCTCCTAGCTAACACAGCTATAGTATATGTTCCTATCTTATTCGCTGTATCACCGTTTAAAGCTATACGATCAGCCCCTACTACAACCTTATCGATAAAGCCCTTCGCCATAACAAAACCGACCATACCATCTGTGATAAGTGTTACAGGTACACCTTCACTTACAAGTTCGAAAACCGTAAGTCTAGCTCCCTGTAGTTTAGGTCTAGTCTCTGTAGCATAGACTCTAACCCTCTTACCAGCGGCTATAGCACTCCTAATCACACCTAGAGCCGTACCCCAACCTGCTGTTGCTAGGGCACCAGCATTACAGTGCGTCAGTATTCTATCTCCATCCCTAATAAGTTTCTCCCCATACAATCCTATACGTCTATTAGCTTCGATATCCTCCTCCTCTATACTCTTAGCTTCATCTAGAGCAATCCTCCTAGCTTCTTCTACACTACTAGCTTCGAGTATACGTTTCCTAACCCTATCTAGAGCCCAGAATAGATTGTACGCTGTAGGTCTCGTACTCCTCAGAAGCTCATAGGCTTTTTCGAGTTCTAATCTAAGCCCCTCTACATCCCTTATACAAGTATTGATTATCGATAGAGCTAAACCATATGCTGCAACGACACCTATAGCTGGAGCACCCCTAACCTTCATACTCTTTATACAATCCGCCACCTCTTCAGCAGATCTACACTCCACATACTCAACCCTACCGGGTAGAAGATTTTGATCTAAGATATGTAGAGCATTATCCTTGAATATGAATGCCTTCACAGCCATCATAGGAGATCTAATATACCGCTGAGATAATAATCATTTATAGTTAGCGTTAGTATGGGGAAGCTGAACGGTATGGTTAAGGCTAGGCTTAGAGGGGTTGAGACGATAGTAGAGGGGGATCAGGGAGCTATAGGCTCCCTCATGGATAGAGGATATGGTAGACTTGAAGATGGTCGATTAATACTATCACCTGTGGAGGCTCTATACCTAGCATCCGAGGGGAGGGTGGAGGTCGTAGATGAGAATGGCTCAAATTTAACTATAGACCAACTGTTATCAAGGTTTTTATCCTATGATCCAGATGTATGGGTTAAGTACTTAGTCTATAGGGATCTTAGGAGTAGAGGCTACGTAGTTAAGGATGGGGTTGGACTAGGATGCGATTTCAGAGTCTATAGGAAGGGGGGATACGGAAGGGAGGCTGCGAAGTACTTAGTCTTTGCGCTACCTGAGGGTAGAAGCTATAAGCTTAGTGAACTTGAGAGTATAGCATCAGAGACTAGGAGACTTGGAAAGGAGCTTATACTTGCTATAATAGATAGAAGGGGGGATATAGTATACTATAGTTTAAACCTTATACCTTCAAGGTTTAAAGCCGATAGGGAGGTTGAGGAGGAGTTATGAAAATAAACCCTCCTAGAGGTATGAAGGATTTCCTACCAGAGGATCTAGCTAAAAGACGCTACGTCGAGGAGTGTGTGAGAAAATTATTCAAACTCTATGGATATGAGGAGGTGGAGACACCGACTTTGGAAAGCTATGAGTTACTAGCAGCTAAGGTTGGGGAGGAGACTAGACGCTCCATGTATATAGTTGAGGATCTGAAGGGTAGGAGGTACGCGCTTAGACCTGAGGGTACTTCACCTATAGCTAGACTAGTGGTTACTAAACTTAAAACGTATCCTAAGCCTATAAGACTTGGCTATATATGGGATTTCTATAGATATGATGAACCCCAATTCGGTAGGTATAGACGCTTCTATCAAGGAGGATTCGAGCTTATAGGTGCATCCACTATCGAAGCAGATGTTGAAATCCTCAGTATAGCTATACATCTATTCCGTATGCTTAACATACCTAGCTTCTACTTGAAGATGAATCATGTAGGTGTAATTAGATCCCTCCTCGCATACTATGGTTTCGATGAGGATGTACAGAACCATATCCTATTCCTAGCTGATAAGAAGCGATACGATGAATTAATAGGATACCTTGCAGATCTAAAGGCTTCTAATACTCTTGTAGATACGGTTTCAGAACTCATCAAGCTTAAAGGTTTCGATATAGATTCTGTGATAAGTAAAGCTAGAAGCCTATTGATGAATTATGATGAAGCTCTCCGATCGCTCGAAAAACTCGAATCTATAGTGAAGCTAGCGTTAAAGGTGAATGGCGATACTAGGATATACCTAGATTTAGGCTTTGGTAGAGGTTTAGAGTATTATACTGGAATGATATTCGAGGTATTCGTCGACGGGGTTGATATAGCTTTAGCCGGTGGCGGACGATACGATAAGCTTATAGAATTCTATGGAGGGGAGCCTACCCCAGCTGTAGGATTCTCACCTGGGATAGATAGGATAGTATCTGTGATGGAGAAGCTAGGTATCCTACCAGAGATGCAGAATGAGAAGCTACTATTAGTCGTACCTGTTTCAGACCAGTATAGCTGCGATGCCTTATTGATCGCTAATAACCTTAGACTTATGGATATACCAGTAGTAGTAGAGGTTAACCTACGTAGGCTGAGAGATTCATTATCCTACGCAGATAAAGTAAGATTCAGATATGTAGCGATAATAGGTGAAGAGTATAGGGATGGCTTAATAGTATTAAGGGATATGAAAGCTAGAAGTCAGGTATTGGTTACGCTAGATAAGCTTTTAGAAATACTTAGAAGTGATAGAAGTTGGATATAGCTAGATTCACATCAGGTTCAACCCCTACTGAGCTAGTATTCCTAGAAGATTCCTACTCGACAAAGTTTGAAGCTACTGTTCTGAAGAGTTTCAGAGAGAAACATAGAGCGTATATCTGTCTCGATAAGACACTATTCCATCCAAGAATGGGTGGGCAACCAAATGATGAAGGATTCATAGAGTATATGAACGGAAGTATACATGTTACTAAAGCCTTCATAAATAACGGAGTGGTAGTTCACATAGGATCGATACTTTATGGAGATATACCTAGAGAGGGTGTGACTGTCTATGGAAAGATAGATTGGATTAAACGATACAAGATTATGCGTAGACATACAGCAGGACATCTATTAGACTATTGTATTTCAAGAATCCTAGATAGAAGTATCCGAACTATAGATCTATGGATGGGTGATCCATGCTACACGGTATACGATACCCGTATAAGCTTAGAGGATATCGCTAGAATAGAGTATGAAGCTAGTAAGATAATCGAGAGCGATAGAAACGTCTACTTTACCTACATAGATCACTATGAACTTCAACAGCGATATCCTGACGCTCCGAATCTATATAGGCTCCCAATGGGGTTGAATAGGTATAGAATCGTCGTTATAGATGGATGCAATAGCATACCATGCACCGGTACTCATGTACGTAGATTATCTGAGATAGGATGTATCAAGATAGATAGAATTGAATATACTACTGAAGGTTACTCTAAATTGTACTACGATGTATACCCTTAACGTATAGTATAGTTGTGACGATCACAGGTATAGATTGAACCGAATTCACGTCGAAATTAATCTAAACCTATACTTAAATCAAACATATTCGAATTTTCTTGGAACATGTTTTGAATTAAGTTACATGTACCTATTGATCTAAAAGCTGCACCATCCATATTACAAGCAGATATTTAGCTCATCTCTCGCATATAGATAGGCTTCTCTTAAAAGGATGGGTATAGACTTTGATAAACTTGGATGTAAACTATATACGACTGAGTATCACCTCCAGTAGTTCCAAGATGAAATACTGTAGATACGATGAAGCCTCAGAAGAGTTCTATCTCTTATGTTTGATATGAAAGAGTATAAATAATACAAAAATTTACGATAAAACTTGTAGCTCGTAAAGATTACCCTCATTTTAGTAAGCACCAGTATCACTTTAGCATAATGTCTTCAGCCGTTTTTCATAGATAATACTATCGATGTTGCTATGATAGCTATAGCAACCGCTATAAGCAAAATATCTAACAGATGCAGAGTGGTTAGGGTAAAGGCTTCAGTAGGTAATACTACACCTCCAACTGGTAATCTATATTGGCTTAACGCTTCTTCAACATTATTTTCAAGCTCTCCTAAAGTATCTCCTGCAGCATATACCATATGAATTGCCTTAGTTTCACCAGGTCTTAACGTTCCTAAGAACCAATCGTAGACTACACAGTAATCGCCTAAGTATGGCGCTGCTCCATCGCTTCTTATGGAGAATTTCTCAGGCAGTGCAATACCCCTGCTCATATAATCATCCCAATCCAAATCGTAGTCTGTTGGTGGTTCTAGCGATGCGAAGCCTATGTAAACTGTGCCTGGTGCGATAGTTGTTTTCACAAAGGCAACGGCTAAGTTTAAGTTCGGCATCCTTATATCGTCCATACCCCAATAATTATCGTAGTCTCCGATGAGCGGGTACCAGATATCCAAGTCTACAATCCTCTTATATTCAAGGTCTGCTATAATCTCTGTACCTGTATTCGTTATATAAGTTTCGATTTTAATATACTTCTTATCACTGAAGATTTCCACTCTAAACTCCAGTAGTAGGGTGTTATCGTTTGTGGATATCTTGATTATATGGAGGTAGCCGTATGGTGTCGTTATCCATGTTACTGTCGGAGTAGCCCCTCGATCGTCCCCCAAGCATCATCTGTGGGGCTGAAACCGGCACTATTACTGCCATAGAAGACTGACCAGCCGTCACCCCACCATCCTACAGTAAGAGACTCATAATCATAGCCTATCGGGTATTGAAAACCGACATCTTCACCTAAATCAGAATCATAGATACCTAAAGCACCGTAGTTATTGACCCCAACCCTTAGGTAGCTCCCAGTATAGGTTTTCCCTATGTAATAACTGCCTGTCTCTAAATTCTGAGAGTCGAAAGCCGCTATAGCATTAAGAAAGGACAGAAAGATTACCATTGAAAAAAGAAGAATAGTTTTATATTTCTTTCTAATTACTTTCATGCCAGTGATTTTGTTCCGTATACATATATAAATTTTTCGATTTACTATATGGGTAGATCGGTGAAGTATGGGAAATGCGATCCAACAGTGGATAGACGTATATGTGGTGTAAGCTTTCAGATATGGAAGGTAGGATTAACTCCAAAGAATCTTCAATAAGTTGATCAGAGGGAATGCTAGGTAGAGATGAAGGAAACGAATCGTTACGTATCTCTATTTAACTTAGAGATCAGAGTGTATCCAACAAAGTATAGTGAAGATTCGTCGAAGATATAAAGCGGTAGGATTATTGAATACTTAGAAAGAACTCGTGAACAATATAATTAGTGATGTTACTATATTGGAATATGAGGGTTAGGCATCCAAGTTGGGTAGATAGCTAGCCACCTGCTCGTTAAAAAGCGGCTTGCTAGAGTTTAAGGATAAGGGGCTATAATCGCCTTAATTATAACAAACTACTCTAGAATAAACTTAAACTATTCATAAAATAATCTTCTTCTAGTAGTAGCATCGAATAGCCATACTTAGTATACCTAACTACCTCGATAAACTGGATGAAAAGAGTCAAGCCTGAAGATGGTGGGCCGGCCCGGATTTGAACCGGGGATCTCCACCTCGTAAGGGTGGCATCTTACCAGGCTAGACCACCGGCCCATATAGTTTTTGCTTAAGGCTAGAGTTAATCTAGCTCTAGGTTAATCTTAAAAAGTTTATCGGATCTAAACGGCTATCTTTTAGGATGTATGCCGATCGAAGTACTTGATGAGATCGATAGGAGAATACTAGAGATTTTAAGGGAGAATTCTAGGGTGAGCTTTACAACTATAGCTAACGAGCTTGGTATATCGGAGGCTTCGGTTAGGAGGAGGGTTAAAGCTCTCATCGATAGTGGTGTAATAAGAAAGTTTACTATAGAGACTGGTATAGAGACTGGTATAGAGGCGTTTGTATTTGTATCGGTAGATCCATCTAGGCTTACAGGTGAGGTAGCTAGCGAAGCATTAAATCTTAAGGGTGTTAGGGCTGTTTATGAGGTTACTGGGGAGTACGATGCTGTTATACTATTACATGTAGATTCTATTCAGGAGTTGAATAAATGTATTGACGAGATCCGTAGAATTGAAAGCGTGAAGAGGACTAATACCGTCATAATATTGCGAACATTGCAGAAGTAGATCTGGAGATTCCTACGAAACTTTTTTATCTTTGACGATATCCTTTAGAGGAGGGTGTATGACGGTTATAAGACTTGATGGGATACTCGATTCGACTCTTAGAGAAGGTGAGCAGACGCCTACGGTCTACTTTACACCGGAGGAGAAGTGTAGGATAGCTGAGATGATATACTTAACGCTAGGTTCTAGATCGGTGTTGGAGATAGGGGCACCTTATAGCCCAGAGTATACAGAGGGTGTTGAAGCTGTGGTGAAGTATTTCGATGAAAGAGGGTATAAAGCTCTACTCGCTAGCCATTGTAGGACGTTAAGAGGGGATGTGGATATAGCTTGGAAATGTGGAACTAGATGTATAACAGTCTTCATGGCTGCATCTGATAAACACCTCCTCTATAAGTTTGATGGGTTAAGCTATGAAGCAGCGTTGAATAGGATAAGGGATGTTATAAGGTATGCTAAGGATATAGTCGGCTTCGATAGGGTTGAGTATACACTTGAAGATGCTACTAGTATGCCTATAGAGAGGATAATAGAAGTAGCTAAGACTGCGGAGGAGGCTGGTGCCGATGTCGTTAAGATACCTGATACTAAGGGTCAGACTGATCCGTGGAGTTTCTACGATATTATCTCTAAACTCGTAGAGTCTATATCCATACCAGTCGATGTACACTGTCATAACGATAGGGGTCTTGCAGTAGCTAATAGTATAGCAGCTCTGAAAGCTGGTGCACGGTATGTTAACGTAGCTGTAATGGGGCTTGGTGAGAGATGCGGAATAGCCGATATGGCTACTCTCGTAGAGAATCTGGAAACATTGTACGGTGTTGATACAGGTGTGAACTTCAAGATGATACCTAAGCTATATAGGTATGTATCAGCTGTAACAGGTATACCTATACATCCGCAGCATCCTATAATCGGTAGGTTTGCAAGGATACATAAAGCCGGGACTCATCAAAAGACTGTTCTAAGAGCTCCGGACGCCTACGAGACTATAGATTGGAGTAAATATGGGTTAGAGAGAGAGTATGAGTTTGGAGCTATGCAGTCTAAGGAACTAGTGAACTACATACTGAGAGGCTTCGATGTATCTGAGGATAAGAAGATGGAGATAGTGGAGGAGATAAGGCGGAGGTCTATGCATCTAAAACGCTCGTTAAAGATGGGTGAAGTATGGCGTATAATAGAGGAGAAGACTGGTATATCTATGAAAACCTATGAGGAGTATTTTGATGCGATTATATTCATTAAAACTAAGCCTTCGATAGATGAAGAGAGCTTCCTGAGAATGCTTAGAGAATATCTCTTGGAGTTAGAGATGACTTGGACAACATACGAAGTAACAGGTCTATGGGATTACATACTACATCTCAAGAATGTAGGTGGAGGGCAACAGTTGGATGAGATTACTGCTAGAATTAGGAGAATGCCTGCTGTAGTCGATACGAGTACGTCTATAGTTTTTGAGGAATACCGGTGAGAGGGATACCTAAAGCCCTTCTTAACCCGTTATACCTATTCCTTATAGTTACCTCGGTAACCCCTGCAGCTTCAGCTACATCCTTCTGCGTGATCTTCTCTCCCTCATCTACGCAAGCCATGTACAGTGCTGCAGCTGCTAAACCTACCGGGTCTTTACCTGCACATGCCTTAAGCTCCTGGCATTTCCTTAGTATCTCTATCGCCTTCCTCTGAATCTTCTCGCTTAAACCAAGCCTAGAAGCTATCTTAGCTACATACTTAACAGGATCTGCTACAGGCATCTTAAGGTTAAGCTCCTTTATAAGGAGTCTATAGCATCTAGCTATATCCTTCTTCTTAACTATACTAGCATCAGCTAGCTCCTTAAGGGTTCTAGGTATATTAGAAGCTCTACATGCAGCATAGAGTGATGCAGCTGCGATAGCAGCTATCGATCTACCCCTAACCAAACCAGATTCTAAAGCCTTCCTGTATATTATAGCAGCTTTCTCCTTCACAGGAGATGGTAGACCAAGCCTATCTGATAACCTATCCAATTCAGCCATAGCTTGACTTAAATTCCTATCTATAGATGAGTGTACTCTGGAACGTATCTGCCAATGTCTAAGTCTAAGCATCTGAAGCCTAGCTTCCACAGATAGACTCCTACCAAAGGCATCCTTACTTATATTAGTTATAGTTGTCGAAAGACCTTTATCATGGATAGAGAAGCTTAACGGAATACCTGTACGACTCCTCTCCTCCTTCTCCTCCTGTGTGAATGCACGCCATTCAGGCCCCTGATCCATTAGCTTACTCTGAATAACAGTACCGCAAATACCACAGAAAACCTCGCCTCTCTCATAATCATAGATAAGCTTCTTAGATCCACAACTAGGACAGCTATTTACCTCCTCCTCGAGTTTCTCCTCCAACCCAGCCTCCATATAGATTCTCCACCCCCAGAGTCGATCCCTAGAATGTAGGTCATTTCAACTCTTAAAGCAAGAGAAATCCCTCAATACAACTATATAAACCTTTCGATCACCGACAAACTATAGAAAACCTTAAACCTTCAAAATCACTAATAACTAATAGATGCGGGGGTGGCCGAGCGGGACAAAGGCGCAGGACTTAAGATCGTAGAAGCCTACGATAAAAGGGCTGAGACGATGGGTTATCCTGTGGGGTAGCCCTTCGTGGGTTCAAATCCCACCCCCCGCACTATTCTAATAATACCAAGATACTACTCTTAGAAAAAGCCGGAGCAGACTAGCAGATCATAGAAAAGCTCTTGCAGGAGGGCGGGTTAATAAGACTTGAATATTATTGAAAAGAGTACTATGTAATAAAGTCCATATCATGAAACCTTTGAGAGATTGTTCAAACGTAGCACTAATCTTTAGTTGAGATCAAAATCTAAACATCTTATACAGCGGATGATTTTTAGTTAGAGGTCTTATTCCTAGACTTCTCGCATAGTAGGCTATTATTGCATCAATCATTGCACAAGCGGGGAAGACATACTTTGCTTTTGCAATTGAGCCGTAAATAATGAAGTTTGCACCCCTAAGCTGAGTTAAAGCCAACGCTCCACCTCTACACGCTATCTTCGCATCTTTCCCTAAACCCCTGCTCTTGCTCCATTTCCCCACAACGCCTATCGGCGCAGTTCCAGCTGGTAGACCGAACTTCTCTTTGGCCAAGTAAACCCCGTGGACAGCAAAACCTATACTTGGAACATCAAGGACCGGCATAAATAATAGGGGTTTTTCTATACCAGCTTTTAAAGCTCTAGCAATTAACCCTTCTTTTCCAGGAACTCCTTCGAGGATTTGGATCATTCCATTGGGATAAGGATTTTTAGGGTTAAATGCTTGGATGATAGCTGTCTTTAATTCTGTCTCTCTAATCGCTGTAATCTCTTCATCGCTTAACGTATAATTTATCGAGTTGTAAACTGCTCTATCTTGGAGGCCGGCATCCTTCACGTAATTTGCCGCCTTAATTCTGGTGGATGCATTAGGTCCGTTTATTAGGAAGGGACTATCGGTAACATCCGCTACAAACTCAATATATTTTATGATGGCTTGAGGGTTCTCTCCAACAACATCAAGCATGCATGGAATACCGGTTTTATCAGACATCTCCTCCTGAATATTTATCAAGTTCTCGGCCTCAGATCTGTCAAATATGCCTAAAGAGCGATCTATAACTATTTTGTGCCCTTCATGAAAAATGCTCCCAACCAAAACTGTAGGCAGCTCCCCAGGCTGCCCACCTACCTTCACCCCTCCAACCTCAAAAATTTCCTGTCTTCTTCCAAACTTAAACAATGCATTCACCACGTGATCTTCAAGAATATTCATTCAATAGAGGTTTTTATTAGCCTTTATCCAAACTTTGACATGTTTTCTCTTATTGCTTCTGCAACTCTCATACCAGGCTCCACTATGATAATTTTTATACCATGATAGTTAAGCAACTCTAAGGTGCCGGGTCCTATCTCCGCTGCTAACACAAAATTCACGTTAAAATCCGCTAGGTGTTTTGCAACTATGGATTCGGAGCCATGCCTATATGATGGCGGATTCTCGATAACCTGTACGCTTACAATCTCCCTATTCTCAACCTTAAAACAATAATCAGCATAATTAAGCCAAAGAGGGTAGACGTAATTCATACAAAGATGCCCAGGCTAAATATCACAAACACATGGGGAAGACATGACTGCGAAACTTTATCAATCATTAAAGGATGGACAAATAACTCTTCTTAACTCTTCGCATAACTTCGATCTAATCTATATTTCTACTGGAAAGCATGAGGCTAGCGATCGTTTATAGAGATGGATATATAAGGTTTTAATATTCATGAAGAGTTTCGATCCATAAACCTATGTAGACTAGTATACTCTTCATAACGATCTATGTGGCTATACGATTAGTTTAGATATGTCGATCTTCAATATGATGTATGTATGCTTTTACTAAAATTATAATTTTATTAACTTTAAATAAATATTTTAATAGTAATCTTCTTAATTTATATAAGCTCCTTTTCTAATATTACCTTTAATAAAATATTTATATGTGAAGGTTATATTTTTAGAGTGTTGGAGGGTTGGGGATGAAAAAACAATGTATAGGATTAGCGTATCTCGTCTTTACGATTATACTATCTCTACTAGTGTTAACTTCTTCGGTTCTAGGAATTTATGCATCACAATCTCCGTGGCCTACGATATGGATCCAAATAGATTGGGATAAGAATGAGGATGGAGCACAGGATGATTGGCGAGATGTGAAATACGCATACTATAATTTTGATAGTAGTTACCTGTATCTAAGGCTTGAATGTTATGATCAGCCTGGTAAGGATTGGCCGCAGAAAAAGGGGGCTCGCTATAAGTGGTTCATAGATTTTGATGGAAACCTCTATGTAAGTGGAGGGAATGTTATAGATGCTGAGTATCTACTCTTCGTCGAAGATACAGACGATGATGAGGTAGGGGAATTATACCTATTATTCGATCAAGATGGTAATGGTGATTTTGATGAATACGAACCTTGGCCTCCAGCAAACTATAACGACTATAAGATAACAGATCCAACTATTGGAGGATGGAGGATAATCGGTAACTACATAGACATGTATGTAAGTTGGAATAGCCTCGGAAACCCATCCTCGTATGGATTATTCTTTGCTACAGATCAAGAAAACCCTAATCTCAACCAAGCCCCCACAACCGATACTAGGGATGAGGAGACGCTCATCATTATACGTGATGTAATTGCACTAAGTCAATCTGTAAACGCAACAGAAGTGGTACAGGGAGATATCGTGAATATAACAATCATCGTTAGTAATCGAGGTATGCAGAGCGAAAGCTTCGATGTAACATGCTACTTCTATCCTACAATCATAGGAATTGAACGCGTAGAGAATCTTCCGATAGGGAGTAATAAAACGTTAATATTCCTCTGGAATACATCCATCGTCGAGCCGGGAACCTATGAAATAAGAGCTTTTGCAGATTCATCTGGGGAAATCTTAGAGATGGATGAAGGGAATAATTGGTGTACAGCCGAAGCTACAGTAACTGTTAAGGTTCATGATATATCTGCGTTACGTCAATCTGTGAACGCGACGATCGTAACACAGGGAGAGGCAGTGGAGGTAGAGGTAGTTGTTAAAAATCTTGGAGACTTCACGGAAAGCTTCAATGTAGTATGCTACTACGATGATATACAGATAGGATCACCAATAAGAGTAGTGGATCTAGAACCTGGAGAGGAGAGGACGGTAAGATTTATCTGGGATACATCTGGTGTTGATCCTGGAGTCTACTTCATAAAAGCTTTCGCCGATAGTAGTAGAGAGATAACAGAGTATAATGAGGATAACAATAACTGTACCTCTACCGAATACGTAGCGATAGTAGCGCCGCCAGGGGTATTGGATGTAGATAAGGTTTTAAGCCGTGTAGTTTATGGACCATCACCAGCGGTAGTGGGTAAAGAGACTACCTACGAAATACTCATTACAGTAGCTAATACTGGAGGAAGTCCTATAGAGAATGTTAATGTTACTGATACCATCAATGAAGGGGAAATTTCTAGTGTAGAAACGCCAAGCTTAGGAGAGATAACATCATGGAATAGTACAACTATAGTCTGGTATGTAGGCGATTTAGGTGTAGGGCAATCGGCAAATTTAACGTTCACTATACGATTTAAACCTAGTGAGAGCGGTATCCATGTACTAAACTATGGAGATAAACTCGTTGCCGAAGGGGAGGGTGTTTCGGATACCGGTGATCGAGATATAACTGTTACCGCTGTTATACGTGATGTAGCTGCTATTAGTCAAACACCCTTGAAATACGTCGTTATAAAGGGGGAGCTTATAGGTGTAGATGTAGTTGTTAAAAATCTCGGTGATTACTATAATGAGACGTTCGATGTAGTATGCTACTACAATGATACGCCTATACAACCCATAAGCTTAGTGAGGGTACTGGATCTAGAACCTGGAGAGGAGAGGACGGTAAGATTTATCTGGGATACATCTGGTGTTGATCCTGGAGTCTACTTCATAAAAGCTTTCGCCGATAGTAGTAGAGAGATAACAGAGTATAATGAGGATAACAATAACTGTACCTCTACCGAATACGTAGAGATAATCGTTCACGATATAGCAGCAGTAAGCCAGATCCCATACCCGACAAGGGTTGTTCAAGGTGAGAGCGTAACTATAGAGGTTACTATAAGAAATGAAGGTACTGAGTATGAGAGCTTTACTTTGAAATGCTACTATTATAACGAGACTGCAGAGATACCGATGGAGTTGGGAGAGAGAAGTGTTAGTCTAGATCCAGGTTCCGAGAAGATCGAATACTTCATATGGGATACTACAGGTATCCCACCTGCAATATACTATATAGAAGCTCGTGCAATACCGGTTGAAGGTGAATTGGATACGGATGATAATACGTGTATGAGCCAGGTAAACGTTACGATTACGGTTGCTAGTATTAGCGGTTATAAATGGAACGATATCGATGGAGATGGTGAATGGGATGTAGCTGAGCCACCTCTCCAAAACTGGAATATAACGCTCTACAAGCTTATCGATTCCTCATGGGTATACCAGACATCAGTCCTTACAGATGAAGATGGCTATTACGAATTTACAGATCTAGCAGCCGGAACTTATAGAGTCTGCGAAGTTCTCGAAGATGGCTGGATATGTACTTATCCACCTGATGGCTACTACGAGTTTACAGTAACCGTTGAGTTCGACGGCACTGATAAAAACTTTGGTAATTTTAAGAAGGCGACTATTATCGTCTGGAAGTATGAGGATGAAGATGGTAATCCTGATACTACAGATGATTGGATTCCGATAGACTGGACTATTACCCTATTCAACGATACATATCCTTCAGGACAAAGCTTCTCTCTTGATTCTGACGGTATGATAATCTTCGATGGACAGGGCCCTGGTGTCGTAGCTATAATGGAACACGATATTCCTGGCTGGATTCATATGAATTCTACGAATACATGGACTCAGAGTATGGAGAGTGGCGGAACATACATTATCAGATTCGTTAATACACGTGTACGTGGATATATAATCGTTCGTAAATTAACTGTTAGTGGTGATCAGAGCTTCGAATTTACCACTAGCTATAGTACTAACTTCTTCTTAAGTAACGGTCAGGAGAACGTCAGTCAACCTCTAATCCCTGGTAACTACGTTGTAACGGAGTTGCCTGTCGATGGATGGAGCTTAACTAGTATAGATATAAGCGATCCTGATGGTGGTTCATCATATGATCTAGCTACGGGTACGGCTATCGTAGACTTGGATGCAGGTGAAACTATCTACGTAACGTTTACTAACACTAAGTACATACCGCCACCTGTCGGTGGGATAATAGTTATTCAAACTCCATTACAGATACTCCTAACTATGGTAGCAACTGTAGTAGCTATCGTTATGGTTAGTATAATAGTGTTGAAGAAGCTTAGAATTGGGTAGGCTTAGATAAACTCCATCCAGTAATATATCACGAATTTTTTCTTCTACTCTATATCTCAGGGTTGGTTAGGTATACTAGCTTCGACCTCCATATAGGATCTGGCCCCATATCATTCATGATTTTTTGGACAGCTTCGCTATAACTTAGCTTCTCAGTATAGACTAATCTGAGTAGTGTCGATGTAACTTTATCTGTGTATTCTAGGCTTACGTAGCCATCCCAAGCTATGATCGCTTTCACACCTCTATCGAAGAATCTCCTTATACTGTTATCAGAGCTCGTACCGTTACACCCCATCAATATTATGACTGTATCCTTAAGCCCATCATAATCTCCGAGTAGGTCAGCACGTATCGCGAAATATGGTCCCTCACTCATATCGAATGTATAGGCTTCTCTATACTCGCCGTAGAGCTGCTCGTAGATATACTGTTCTGGGTTGTAAGCTTCAGCGCTGAAAAGGTATAGATCTCCATATACAGCATCGACTGCGCTATGTACCCTCAATACTATTAGTTTATAGCCTTTCATGTTATCGAGAAGCTTCATAGTAACTTGTCTTCCGATATAGATTTCGACATCGAAGCCTGCTTGAGATAGCGTTTCATATACTACCCTTAGGAAGGATAGGTTGGGTTTCGTAAGACCGATCCCATCGATAATGATAGCTTTCGGGATGTTTACTCCGCCCGTATACTTTGATGGATCGCTGCGAACGCTAAGGATAGAGAGATGGTAGGCTAGGATGACTGCTAGTATCGTGAATATAGCTGCTGTAATAATCCTTCTTCGAGCGATACGCCTATACTCGCTTAAACTCTCTTCAGCTTTCAAATACCTCTTTCTTCGAATATTCATCAGATCTACCTAAAATATTTTGATCTTCAATCTAATCCGCTCCTATATGGTCTATATGTTGTATGCATAGATTGTTCAAGACCATCTCTAATGCATGGCCTCCCGGTTCGATAGTGGAGCTTACCCTATCTACTAGATCTAGGTTTAAGTACCCTATCGATGCAATCTAGTGTAATCGGTGTCGAAGCTTGATTAGACCAGTTATATTTAGAAATGAAGGACAGTGTTTAGTAGGTATACTCCATATACCTGATGGACTAGCTTCCAGAGGGGGGAGGGCGCCTGGGATAGTTATGTTCCACGGATTTACGGGTAATAAAGTTGAGGCGCATAGACTTTTCATCCATGTAGCTAGGAGACTATGTGATTCCGGGTTTATAGTTCTCCGATTCGATTTCAGAGGTTCAGGCGATAGTGATGGAGAGTTTGAGGATATGACCATCCCTGGAGAAGTAAGTGATGCTAGGAGAGCTTTAACGCTACTTATGAGGCAGAGGTATGTGGATAAATCTAGAGTTGGGGTTTTAGGTTTGAGTATGGGTGGTAGAGTTGCTGCGATCTTAGCATCTATGGATAGGAGGATAGGGTTTGTAGTATTATACTCTCCTGCTCTAGGCCCGTTGAGGGGGAGGATGTTATCCTGGATGCCTAGGGAGTATATGGATATATTGGATCTAGGTGGTGCAGTAGAAGTATCGTCAGGCTGGTATTTGAAGAAGAGGTTTTTCGAAACTGTAGATTATATAGTTCCATCGGATGTTATGAAAGATATCAGAGCCCCGATCCTTATAGTGCATGGTGATAAGGATCAAGTTATACCTCTAGATGAGGTTAAGAGATGTTTCGATTTAGTTAAGGATCTAGATGATAGGAATGAGCTATACATAGTAAGCGGCGGCGATCATACATTCTCGAAGAGAGAACATACAAAGGAGGTTATAGATAAAACATTAGAATGGCTTAGTAGGGCTGTATATTAGTATGGCATCTATCCTAACCTAATCTTACGCTACCCATTAAGGTTTCTAAGACTGAGATCTTTTACCGTATCTTTAGGATTTAGCAAGTTCTTCTATACTTACACCTAACTCCCTAGCCTTCTTGAGGAGTTCTGACAGCATAGTTTTTAATTGCTCTACCTCCTTCAACTTAGTTTCTTCGAGAAAGTATGTTTTGAATGTTTCGACTGGCTTAAGTTCTAAGACTTCTACTGTAGCAGATATAGGTTTGAATAACCCCTTAGGATCTGCTTCATACTCCAGGACTATTCTAGTAGGCTTATCTGCAGCATTCCTTTTATTTATCTCCTCGATCAGCCTCCTAGATATATCTAGCCACGCCTTCCTATTAGATTCCTTAACCTCCTTATCTGAGATATTACTGTAGAATGTAGCGTAGAACCATCTCTTCATTCTGAATATAGCACCCCTACCAGATGGGGATATCCTGAACCTCTGCTGCTGAACTTTACTCATAGACAATCCCATCACCTCGAAATATATAATATCCTATTTCGATTATATATTAGAGGGAGGATATATACTTTATACTATCGGAGTATAGAATATGGTAATACAATTATATTCTTGAATACTGTAGTCGACGCTAGATGTTTAGAAAGCGAATACTTACTAGGAAGACGTATATATTAGATGCTTATCTGAAAGGTGTTTATGATGGCTAAGCTTGCTTTAAACGGAGGGAGACCTGTAAGGGAGAAGCCGTTCCCTAGATGGCCTATCTACGATGATAGGGAGCTTAAAGCTTTAACGAATGTTCTCGAAAGCGGTTTATGGGGGATAGGGGGGAGGTTCAAGAAGGAGTTCGAGGAGAAGTTCGCTGCATACCAGCATGCAAAGTATGGCGTAGCTGTAACAAGCGGGACGGCTGCTTTAGAGATATCTCTTAGAGCTCTAGGTGTAGGATGTGGTGATGAAGTTGTAGTTACACCCTACACGTTTATGGCTACCGTTATGGCTATCCTTCACGTTAACGCTATACCTGTATTTGCAGATATAGATCCGGAAACCTATACGATCGATCCTAGGAGTATAGAATCTGTGATATCTGAGAGGACTAAGGCTATAATACCAGTTCATATAGGTGGGAGGCCGGCTGATATGGATTCTATTACATCGATAGCTAAGAGGTATGATCTGTATATCGTCGAGGATGCATGCCAGGCATGGGGGTCTGAGTGGAGGGGGCGTAGGGTTGGGGCTATAGGTGATATGGGTGCGTTCAGCTTCCAATCTAGTAAGAACATTACCAGCGGGGAGGGGGGTATGATAGTAACTAACGATGAAGACTTGTATATTAAGGCGTGGTCTCTACATAACTGTGGTAGGCTCCCATATGGAGAACATTATGAGCATTACATGCCTGGATGGAACTATCGTATGACGGAGTTTCAAGCAGCTATACTTCTAATCCAGTTGGAGAGACTTGATGAGCATACTAGGAGGCGTATGGATAATGCATACTATTTAGATTCTAAGCTATCCAAGATTGATGGATTGAAACCTTTGAAGAAGGATGATCGTATAACAAGGAATGCTTACCACCTATATATATTTAGATATGATCCAGAAGCTTTCGACGGTGTATCGAAGAATGTATTCGCTAAAGCTCTGCAAGCTGAGGGGATACCTCTAAGTATCGGTTATTCCAAACCGTTGTATAGGGAGGAGTATCTAAGATACTTCGATAGATGTCCACTCTCATGCCCATACTATGGTAAACCTGTAGACTACTCTAATCTAAATCTACCAGCTGTCGAGAGGGCATGCTATCTAGAAGGGTTATGGCTACCACAATACGTGCTGCTAGGATCTAGAGAGGATATGGATGATATAATAGCAGCTATAGAGAAGGTTAGAGAGAATATAGATGAGCTAGCTAGTGTAAAGGTATCATAACGATCTCCGTATAGTGTGTATACTATGCTTAATATCGTCTACGGTTAAGTATAATTTTGGATCCTATATGTCTCTTATACCCTACGAGGTATTGGAGAAGCTATCTTGGGATGAAGCATACGATGCTATAGTTGAAGTTAGACGTAGATCGATAGGAGATGTATTCAGAGAGGTTAAACGTGTTCTATGTATTCAACCCCACCCTGATGATACGGATATAGCTGCTGGTGGTACTATAGCATGGATGAGGGATAACGGGGTTGAGGTATCCTATGTAACTATGACGGATGGATGTATGGGTACCTCCGATCCTACGCTCTACCCTGAGAAGCTAGCGGAAGTTAGGAGGGGGGAGCAGGAGGAGGCTGCTAGAATACTAGGCGTAGATAAGCTTATCTGGCTAGATTATCGTGATAGCGAGTTTAGAGTCTGCTCTGAAGCTAGGAGTAGACTTATATCGATAATAAGAAGGTTTAAACCTGATATGGTGATAACAGTTGATCCATGGCTTCCATACGAGGCTCATCCAGATCATACAGCTACTGGTATACTTGCAGCTGAAGCATCCATGTTCTCTAGTCTTGTACACGTGAACCCGCAGGATCTTAGAGATGGTTTAACCCCTCATCGTGTGAGATTCATAGCCTTCTACTGGAGTAGAAAGCCTAATACGTTTATCGATGTAACTAGGTATGTAGAGGTTAAGTTTAAAGCGATCTCAGCTCATAGAAGCCAGTTTCCAGGTGAGAGTATAGATAGGTTTCTAGAAGTTATTAAAGCGTATATGAAGCTTATGGGTAAGAGGATAGGTGTAGATTATGCAGAGCCGTTCAAGGTTCTACCTATCGGAAGCCTACACTGCGATATATTCGCTGAAGATATCTAGGATGAATAGAGTTTTCTAAGGAAGTCTACTGATGCTTCTACAAGCTTCTCCCCGCTCCCCCTCTCTACTAGGCATACAGGTATGGATACTTCGTAGCCTCCTTCATCGTATGCGTTAACCGTAGGTATGTATCCAAGCTCACTCGTAGAGCATCCGGCTATCATCGTATAGCGGAATGGGGACATCTTCTTAATCGATAAGCCTAATTCTACGAATAATTCACCTGGTAATGCTACTATGCCTAGATCCCCTATCCTGAAACCTCGAATAGATACATCAGCTACCCCATGCGGGAATGATCTATCGATCAGCTGACGTATATGGAGTGTAAGCCTATCGATATCCCTAGATCCACCTGGAGTCGGTATAGGTCTAAGTTTAAGCTGGATCATTGTCGAAGCTACCGAGAATTTAGCTTCATCTACCAAATCCGCCAGCTCCATAATCTTCACAGCTTCACATCCTATAGCTTTACCCATACGTATAGCATCATCGAAGCATCCCATACTTCTATCGTAGATCCTCTCTATATTCGTACCAGGAGTGTATGGATTTATATCACCGAAGGCTCCGTTTAGGAATAGGCAGATACCGCCTTCTAGAGATTCTACAGTCCTAGATAGGTATCCTGGATATTCTCCTGTAATCAGTAGGTTATTCGATCCTAGAACGACGGCGTGGCATGTGAAGTTTACTATCGATGCAACTACACGTCCATATTCATCCTCGGCTTTGAATACTATTAGTTCATCATCTACCGGGCCTGATCCAGGCTTCCTCCTATTTATAATCCATTTATCGAATCTACCTACGCCGTAGCCGATCTTTACTCTACGTCTACGATTGTATGCTTCGATTATAGATGAGGATATCAGACCTGGTAGGAGTTCTAGATACTCATCTAGGAACCTGTATCTCTCTACTGAGTGGAATCCTATTACTGATGGTCCTGAATGGTTGTGGACGGCTGATAGGATTATAGAATCTCTAGGTATACCTATCTCGCTTTCCACGGTCTCCTCTACTAAGGCTGCTATACTTCTAGTTACGTATAGTAGTTCTAGTGATGATAGAGCTACGAAGTTTTCTCCATCACCTAGAACTATACTCCTCGCGTATATATGATCGTGTATACCTATGGAGGGCATCCTCCTAGATAGATATCCATCCATAGGTACACCTATAGGAGGGGTTATCCTAACCTTAGATGCGCCTAACTCTACCATACCATATCTAAATGAGGTTATTAACGCTTAAATCTCTATCGTATCGATCGTATCATAGGCATGGTTAGACGTATACCTGTAGTAGATCTACACGAGGATATAGCCTACCACTATGTTACTGGCGGTAACGGTGTATCTAAGCCTCTACCCTTCGATATGGATATCGAAGGTAGGGATGCAGATATACCTAAGTATCTTAGTGGGAATGTAAAGCTAGTATTCGCATCTATATTCCCGCTTATGCCTACGTTCAACCCTAAGCTAGCTTCTAAGATTTGGAGTGGGTATGGTGGTATAGAGACTGTATGCGTGAATACTGGTAGAGCTGTTAAATTGAATGTTCTAGAGCAGATTAAGGTGTATAGGAGGATGGCTAGCTCTTATGATAGGATAATGCTAGTAGAGGAGCGGGGGGATATAGATAGGATTCTCCATACCGATAGTATAGGATTCTTGATATCGATCGAGGGGACGGAGGCTTTAGATGATACCGATGATTTAGAGCTATTCTATAAGCTGGGTGTTAGGAGTATACAGCTTACATGGAACTATGATTGTAGAGCTGCTGCTTCGTGTATGAGTAGGAGGGATTATGGGCTTACAGGTTTTGGTGAGGAGGTTGTAGAGGAGGCTAATCGTCTAGGTATGTTGATCGATCTATCCCATGCGAGTGAGCGTACATGTATAGAAGCTATAGAGGTATCGAAGCTACCGGTTATAGTTAGTCATGCGAATGTAGCTAGGGTTAAACCTCATCCGAGAAATCTATCTGATAAGGTTTTAGAGAAGTTGGAGTCTAATGGTGGTATCGTAGGGTTTACGTTCATCCCATCTACTATAGCAGATAAGCCATCGATCGATCGATTCGTAGATCATGTAATCTACGTCTACGAGCATTATAGCGATGATATACTAGCTCTAGGTACAGACTACTTCGGCTTGATATACTCTAAGCCTCCAGAAGGTTTAGAGAATATATCTAGGATCACGGTATTATGGGATAGGCTTCTCGAGAAGGGTTTATCCGAATCTTCTCTCGAAAAGCTAGCGTATAGGAATGCTCTGAGAGTATTGGATATGCATGCTCATCTTTGGAAGTGAATATTATCCTCTCAATGTTTAATTACTACGAGTATACATCTTCAGTATGGGTGTAGGTAGAAGGGTTGAGTATATGGCTGTAGATAGCTTACCAGCTGAGCGTGATGATGGTAACGTAGAGTATAAGCTTAGGGTTACCGGTATAGGTGGGAGGGAACTTGAGAAGCTAGCTTCGCAGATGAAGTATAGGCTGGATGAGGGTGGAGGGGAGGCTTTCTATGAAATAGGTGTAGCGGATGATGGAGAGATTATAGGTCTACCTGAGGAGCAGTTGTATGAGAGTATAGATAATCTTAGGAGGGCTGCTAGTATTATAGGAGCTAAACTTAAGATTCTGAGAATCGAGAGGGGTCGTAGAGGGTTTATCGCAGAAATCCATGTAAGATATAGTAGGGATGATAGGTATCCGGTATTCGTAACTATACCGCTACTCGGGAATGTCGATTCGGGTAAATCTAGTTTGATAGGTGTATTGACGACGGGTGTATTGGATGATGGGAACGGCTCTGCTATGAGGAGGGTAGCCCGCTTCCTTCACGAGGTTAAGAGTGGTAGGACTTCATCGATATCCACTCATCTACTTGGTTTCGATGATAATGGTAAGCCAGTTAACTATGAGCTCTTATCACCTCTAGATGAAGCTCAGATCTTCATGAAGAGTGCTAAAATCCTCTGTTTTGTAGATCTAGCTGGTCATGAAAGGTATCTTAGAACAACTCTTAAAGGTGTCCTGGGGCGTAAACCTGACTACGCTATCCTAACGGTAGCTGCTAACGCTGGTATAGTAGGTATGGCTAAGGAGCATCTAGGTGTAGCTATAGCTTTGAAGCTACCTGTAGTGATCGTCGTTACTAAGATAGATCTTGTAGATAGATCTAAAGTCGATGAGACTGTATCGGATATATGTAGGCTTATCAAGATGCCTGGTGTGAACCGTATACCCTTCATCGTTAAGAGTAGGGATGATGCTGTAGTAGCTGCGAGAACTGTGACTAGCGAGAGGGTGACGCCTATATTCAAGGTATCGAATACTACTGGTGAGGGGTTAGATCTCCTCAGATTCTTCCTCGATATAATACCTCCACGTCTAAGATGGGATGAGTATGTGAGGATGCCGTTCCTCATGTATATCGATGATAAATTCGATGTTAAGGGTGTGGGTCTAGTTGTGAGTGGGCTTACGGTTCAAGGTATGGTTAAGATTGGTGATATACTTCAGTTAGGCCCGTTTAGCGATGGATCGCTTAGACTTGTTAGGGTTAAATCTATACATGTATGTCGGATGCCTGTCGATGAAGCATATGCTGGGCAGGATGTATGTCTAGCTATAGCTAACGTCGATTATGATGAGGTGGAGAAGGGTATGACTCTAGCTGGTGAGGGGGTGAATGTTAAGCCTGTATGGATGTTCGAATCTAGGATAACGGTTCTACATCATCCTACGACTATAAGGAGAGGGTATAATGCGACTATACACCTCCATACGATAAGGGAGGCTGTGGAGTTCGTCGATATGGAGAGGGAGCCTTTAAGAACTGGTGATACCGCCTATGTTAAGCTTAGGTTTAAGTATAGGCCTAGATTCGTAAGGATCGGGGATAATTTCGTATTCCGTGAGGGTAGGACTAGGGGTATAGGCTATATAACATCCATACTGTAGATAGTCTTAATTAGGCTATACCTGCTTCTAGATCCTTTAATCGGGGGGTGTGGTAGTTGAGGGTATACATTATGACAGATATGGAGGGGGCGACTTGTATAGTTAGACCAGAACAGGCTGGTTGGGATGGGTATACAGGGTTAGAGTATCAGGAGGCTCGTAGGATGCTTACTAGCGATGTGAACGCGGCGGTGGAGGGTGCTATTCAGGGTGGAGCTGATGAAGTCTACGTGGATGATCTCCATGGTGGTGGAGGAGCTTGGAATATAGTACCGGATCTGATGCATCCTAAAGCGGTCTATATACGTACCGATCACGAGTCTAGGCTTAGATTATCCCTACTCGATAGAGGCTTTGATTGCGTATTCCTGGTAGCCTACCATGCTATGGCTGGTAATCCTAAAGCCGTACTTTCCCATACATTCTCGTCTAGATCGATATATAGGGTTTCTGTAAACGGTGTCGAAGTTGGGGAGATATCTGTAGATTCAGCTATAGCTGGATCTCTAGGTGTACCGGTCGTATTGGTGACTGGTTGTAGCGAAGCTGTAGCTGAAGCTAGGAGGTTTCTAGGCGGGGTGGAGGCTGTTGTGGTTAAGTATGGTTTAGCTCGTACATCAGCGTATTGTCTACCATCTGGGAGGACTTCTGAGCTTATAAGAGAGGCTGCTAGGAGGGCTGTGGAGAATCTAGCTAGGGATAGGGGGGCTTATAGCGTATTCAGGTTCAGCGAGCCTGTAAGAGTTTTGGTTGAGTATATGCATCCTAACTATGCGGATAGGATGAAGGGTGTGTACGGCGTCGAGAGGGTTGGATCGAGGGAGATTCTCTGTAAGACTGATAGGTTTATCGATGCTGCTAGGATGCTCGGCTGGGCTGGATCAACCCTCTAGAGTTGTATGAAGCCTCTACTACGCATAGCTTCTATTATAGCTTCTACACATGATTCTGGATCGTTTACAGCTGTATTAAGCTTTAGATCTGGGTTTAAGGGTTCCTCGTATGGGACCTGTACTCCTGGTAGGGTTTCTATACTTCCTTCTAGAGCCATCCTGTATAACCCCTTCCTATCCCTAGCTATACATACCTCTAGCGGGCATTCTAGGTATACCTCCATGAATCTACCTATCATCCTCCTAGCTTCATCCCTATACCTCCTCTTATTAGCTGTAGCATCGAAGATTACGTTAACACCGTTTCTAACTAGGAGCCATCCTATGTACGTTATAGCTCTATAGAAGTTATCCCTCTCCTCCTCTGTGTATTTTGGATTGGGTGTTAAGATTCTTCTAAGCTCATCTGATTCGAGTATCTGTGTATTGATACCGATTCTACGCAGCCTATCTGATAGCATCCTAGCTATAGTTGATTTACCACTTGATGGTAGACCTGTAATCCATACAGCCCATCCCTCACCCAACGATACCACCATAGTATATATGGGATGCTAGCTATCTTAAACCTACCGTATCTTCCAATATGGATTTTACGATCAAAGTGATATAGGGGTTTTAGTATATAGTAAGCTTATGGTGATCTTATGCCGTATATAAAGCCTGAGAGAAGGCCTCCTCTGGATAGGATCGTAGATGAGGTGGTAGATGTATTGGCGGGTACGCCGAGCCAGGAGTGGGATGGACAGTTGAACTATCTTATAACTAGGATATTGAAGAGGCTTTATGAGCCATCATACCTTAACTATGAGAGGGTTATGGGTCTTCTCTCCTGTATCCAGCATGAATTCTATAGGAGGTTTATAGCATCCTATGAGGATCGGAAGATCGTAGAGTATGGCGATATCTGTTAGAGTATGGATTGATGCTGGAGGTCTGGTAACGGCTATGCTATAGGTAGGGTTAGCCTATCCTTTATCTCTAAGGTATTCATCGACTTCTCTAGGATTGAACTCTTCTATCGATAGTGTATTCTCTATGAAGTTTAGTATAGCTTTCCTCTTCCAATCCTCCATCTCCGGGTAGTATAGGGGGTGTACGACTACTAGTCCTCTAAAGCAGTAGAATGGTTGTATAACTCTCAGTATTTCTGTATCCCCTGTTTCACGTATGTATGCTTCGAATAGTTCTTCGAATAGTATTCTGAATGGCTGTGTATATGATCCATGCTTCCATATCGATATGAATAGGTAGTTTATAGTTAGAGCTGAGAGATCGTCTGCTGGTTCACCATATTCTTCACGCGAGTATTCTAGGATTACTGGTTGATCATCGCTTCTAAACCTTATGTTTCCGAAGGGGTGGAAGTCACCGTGTATCCTGGATGCTCTATGCGTGTATCGTCTAAGCTTATACCTCCATTCGATCATCTTCTTCTCTAACTTTATGAGTCTATCTTCATCTATCCATCCTAGCTTAGCTAGATCTGGGTATGAATCTACTACCCCCATAAACATCTCTCCATGGCCTACTAGATCTCTTATATGTCTCAGGTATAGGTTGCGGTTTTCGATCTTAACCCTATGGAGTATGGATAGATGTGATGCTAGTATCCTACACCTACGTATATCTCTATCTGTTATAGTGTTTCTCGAAGCTATATCGAATAGATCGTATACGTATGGTCTACCATAATCCTCTGTAACTTCATCCATAACGTGTATGAATTCTACTGCATCACCTATCGATTCTACGCTACCATCTGGTAGGAGGCATAGGACGTCTATAGAGGATATCTGTGATGGTAGGGGTGAGCTCTTATACAGGTTGTGTTGTAGTAGTAGTGATGCAGCTCTATCTGATACGTAATCGTGACCCCAGCCTGTATCTCCACGCATAATTCTGAGGACGAGGCTCCTCTCCACACCGTCTATATTCAACCTAATCCTATAAGCTACTGCATGGAAGCCTTCACCTAGCTTCTCATATCCGATAATCTTAGTAGGCTTCGATAACCTCTTCGATAGGAGGGTTTCCAACGATACTTTATCTATGAATATCTCCTTCGAACCTACTCTTATATTCATTCTGCTCACATATATCATCTAATATATCTTCGTAGATATAACTATGATATGATCCGTGTGTAGGGTTTCAGTATCCCCCTTCTATACGCCATATAGTTTTACCTGGTAGATCTTCGAGCTTCACGCCTATTAACGCTAATCTCCTTCTTATCTCATCTGCCGTAGCGTAATCCTTCCTCCTCCTAGCTTCATTCCTGATATCGATTATTATATCGATTAGAGCTTCTACTAGTTTACTCGAAGCCTCTCTTCTTGGAGGGGTATCTGGTAAGCCTAGTATTCTAAGCTTACTCTTAAGTATGGATTCAGCTTCGTTTAGTATAGGTTTATTGATGCTAGGTAGGTCTACTAGCTTGTTGATTGTTCTAGATATCTCGAATAGGAAGCTTAATGCTTCAGCTGTATTGAAATCGTCATCCATAGATTCATCGAAGCTGTTCGATAACCTATATAGTTCGCTTAGTATCTGCCTCTCTTCTGATGATGCTGGTTTATCTGAAGCCTTCTCTATCTTAGCCTCCTCTATTCTAGCAAGGCTATTCATAAGCCTCTTCATATTGGATTCGGCTTCGTTCAGCTTCTCTTCGCGATAATCTAGCGTACTTCTATAGTGTGCTGATAGTATGAATAGCCTAACCGCTGCTGGACTATACTTTTCGAGTATATCTCTAACTCTGATATAGTTTCCTAGACTTTTAGCCATCTTCTCACCGTTCACGGTTAGTAATCCTGTATGCATCCAGTATTTTACGAATGGTTTTCTACCTGTTAACGCTTCTGCTTGAGCTATTTCATTTTCGTGATGGGGGAATATGAGATCTACTGCTCCACCATGTATATCTATCTGTTCTCCCAGGTATTTCATAGCCATAACGGTGCATTCTATATGCCATCCTGGGAAACCGTATCCCCATGGGCTAACCCATTTAAGCGGGTAGTCTATGCTAGCCTTCTTCCATAGAGCGAAGTCTCTTGGATCCCTCTTCCCAGGATGCACATCGATTCTAGCTCCAGCTATCATCTCCTCGATTCTAACCCTGGATAGCTTACCGTAGTCTGTGAATTTAGATACATCGAAGAATACGTTTCCATCAACCTCGTATGCGTAGCCCTTCTCTATAAGCTGTTTTATAGCTTCTATCATATCGATTATATGACCTGTAGCTCTAGGCGATATATCCGGTCTCCTAACACCTAGAGCATCCATATCCCTGAAGTATTCACGCATATAGAATTCTACTAGAGCCATAGGCTCCACCCTCTCTCTCAAAGCTCTACCTACAACCTTATCCTCCCCAGCTTCTGTTAGATGACCTACATCCGTTATATTCTGTACATAGAATACTCTATAACCCCTATACTCCAGCCACCTGATTATAGCATCGAAGGCTACGTATGTTCTAGCATGACCTAGATGAGTCCAATCGTAGACTGTAGGTCCACATACATATATGCCAACCCATCCCTCATGCAGCGGTTTGAAATCCTCCTTAACCCTACTAAGCGAATTATACACTCTAATAGCCATCGAGCAAAATGGATAGTGTACAGGAAGGATTTAAACACTATGATCCACAGATACAGAAGTTAACCCATAACCTAAGAGATATTAAGCACCATATATTCAACCCTAAACCCTGGATAATCTAGGTAACCTCTCAACGATCATACATCGATAAACCCTAGCATATCTATGGATACATCATGGTGGAAACAATACCGGATAGCATGGATAAATAGGGTAGGGGTTATACTAACACCTCAACCATATCCATATATGGAATCGTATATACGCCGGGGGTGGGATTTGAACCCACGAGGGGCATACGCCCCACAGGCTCTCAAGGCCTGCGCGTTAGTCCAGACTCCGCAACCCCGGCTTACAGGAATCATAAGAGAGTAGAGCTAACTCTCCTCTATAAGGGTTTCACGTATGGAGCTTGATTAAACCTAACTCCCTTCTACATGCCTCCTATACATCTCTACAGCTTTCTCTACAGCTTCCTCTGCTTTATCCACATCTAGCCAACCCTCTACCTTAACCCATTTACCAGGTTCAAGCTCCTTATAATGTTCGAAGAAATGCTCTATCTCTCTAATTATTGCTTCAGGTATATCTTTAAGACATCTTATACTTGATAACCTTGGATCCACATCCTCAGTCGGTACGGCTATAAGCTTCTCATCCCTACCCTTCTCATCCTTCATAAGCATTAAGGCTACAGGTCTAGCTTTAACCAATACACCTGGGTTTAGAGGCTGTGATGTTATCAATAGGCAATCCAACGGATCCCCATCCTCGCATAGGGTTCCAGGTATGAAGCCGTAATCGCATGGGTATGCCATAGATGTGAATAGAACTCTATCTAAGACTAGTAATCCAGTCTCCTTATCTATCTCATACTTATTCTTAGATCCTCTAGGAACCTCTACAAGTATATAGACTTCCTTAGGAAGCCTACCTTCAGGTCCAGGTTTGAGTTTAGATATCCACATACTACGCCACCTATACCTTAGATAGAGCTTCTAGGATCATCTTCTTAAACTCTTCTGTAAGCGATAGAAACTCCTCATCCCCAGCTAACCTATCCATAGTAACCTTCTGAGCTATAGCTTCAACCTCATTCTCACCGAACTTACTTATAGCATAACCGATATTACACTCCTTCAAGAATCTTTCGAGAGCTCTACCTGCTAGAGCGTTGGAGACCGCATCTGCTAGAGTCTTCCTAATCATAGCTTCCTCACCGTATACATTCATTATCGCATAAACTACGATATCGGTGGCGAGGGAGAAGAGTATAGATGAGGATAGATCATCTATAAGCTCCTCTATACGCTTAGGATCTATACTAAGACGTTTAACCTCTCTACTCATAGAGGAGATAGCATCACTCCTAGCTCTAGGATCTAGGAGAGCTTCTCTTATAGACTTCTTTAAACTCCTATGTAGTAGCTCTTCAAAATACTCCTTACTCATCGAGTATACCTCCGATAGATGATCTTATACCAGCTAGATTATAGCCATACGATGCTACCAGTATACAGTCTCAGTCTTAATACCGTTTAAAACAGCTTCAGTCTCATCTGGTTCAAGCGTCTTTCTAACACCTAGTTTGAAATGCCAATCGAAGCATGCATACCTTACAAGCTTAACACGCATACCCCTAAGATGTTCAGGTAGCTTTTCATCAGGAGTTCTCTTACTAAAACCTGTAATCCTAACAGTATAGATAACCTTCTCCCACTCCAACCCCTCCTCATCCCTAATCTTCTCACCAGTACGATCGATAGCTTCGACAACTCCTTGAAGCTTCCTAATACTCTTAGTAGACATGACACTCCGACCGATCAATATAACTTAGAGTATCGAGATAAAAGACTTTCCCCCCTCTAGGAGTCTAAACCTACGTATACCTCTACTAAACGTATCGGAGATTGTCGATAGCTATGCGTGGGCATAGAGGATCCACCTCGTCGAGTAGACCTGTCGTAGCGTATGCTCTAGCAATGCATCCACCGCGGCAGCGGCTAGATATACTACAATCTCTACATCGATCAGGTATCCTCTTAGAGATCTTCTTAACTAGCGGATGCGATATATACTCACTCCACGCTTTAACAACACCTATACTAACATCAGATACCCCTATCCTTAATGTATCGCATATAGGGATAGATCCATCTGGTAGGATATCCATAGATGATGCTATCGTACATGCACCTATACGGAAGTATCTACCTGAACCTATCCTCATAGCGAATGGCGTACACCATATCGAGGTATGGAAGCCTAGAGAGTATGCTTTATCACGTAGGGATGTTAGAGCTGAGAATAGCCTACCTGGATCTGGTAGTAGCGAATATACTCTACTCGCTCGTCCTACAGGGATTATAGGTATGAACGCAGCATACCTAGAACCTAGATTACAGGAGAATTCCAGTATCGATGGAAGCTTATCTACATTAACATCGCTGATAGTTGTTACGGTAGCAAATTCTAAACCCATATCGTAGGCTATCTTCAACCCTCTAACTACAGCATCCCAGCTTCCGATACCTCTATAAGCTTCATGTACTAGTTTATCAGCGCCATCAAGACTCGTAAATAGGAATATACCTAGATCGCTGAATAGCTTTGCATAACCTACATCGAATAGCTTCATATTAGATTGAATAGAAACCTCAAGCCCCCCATCCCTTAGTATTTTCAAAACATCCCTTAGTGGAGGCCATAGTAGAGGTTCACCACCAGTTATCCCTACAGATCTAGATGCTAACTCTACTAATCCTTCAGCAGTCTTGATAGCTTCTTCATGATCGAACTCCCCTCTTAGATCACTAGTATAGCAGTAGCTACAATGTATATTACAACGTGAGGTTACTAACCATATAACGAAGCTGGGTGTAGATGCCATATAAGATCCCTCCATAATCGATGTTAAACGATACGTGAATCCATCGATAACTACTCTATTATAGACTCTATACTATTGATAGGGTAAGTAGTAGATAATCTTTTTGCATGGAAGAGTATAGTCTTGGTAGGGTTTCGCTAAGCATGGATTAGAAAGATTTGGAGAATCTCTACGATACCATCTATAGTATAGGAGGTGGTTTCAATATAGGGTATTAGAAAAACCTCCTAACCATTATATAGCTACCTAGTATCCGCTAAGCTTCCCAGCTCCATTGCGATAGGTTTTTGATATGCGTTACCATACCCGGCGGCCCTATCTTAGCATAAACCTCCTCAGCCCAGCTGTACTCCTTAGGCCTAGGTCCTAGGAATACTAGGTGTTTAGGCCATAGAGATCCAGCTATATACGGTAGATCCGTATACCTTAATACGTTTAGTATCTCTATCGATAAGCCGCTTCCATCAGGGTTTGATCGAGCTAGATGCGTCGAAGGGGGATCGTGTAGTATAACCGCTGATACATCATCCCTAAGCAGAGCTGTGTATAAGGCTATTACAGCCATCTCTCCGCTACCCATAACAGCTATCCTACCCCTATCTATCCAATCGAATATAGATAGCAGAGCTTCTATAGATCTAATAGCATCGTATATCCTCATACTAGCTATAGTTCTACCTGTAAGCATAGCTGCTCTCCTAATAAACCATTGTAGATCTTGAGCCCAGGATGTCTCACCCACCCCTCTAACCTCTACGATAGCTCTAGCCCATAGAGGGTTTAACCCATCCAATAGCTTATCACCGAAGTATAGATTCCTAGAATTCATAGCTAGGAATACTAGAAGCGGTATAGATTCTCTAGATTCGATAGGTCTAACAACATGGATATGCATCCTCCAAGGCTCCTCAGATGTATACCCGATCCTATAGCCTATCCGCTGCCTATCCTCCTGTATAAGCTCGATCTCAACCTTTAGATCGCATGGATCCTTCGGGAAGGATCCGAAGGATTTCTCTAGTAGAATATCTCTAAGCCTCTCCCTATACCTACGTAGATCATCTATATCCTCGATCCTAGGAGATTCGAATCCTCTGATAAACCATTCATAGACTGTGTAGACCCTCTCATCTCTTGGGAAACTCTTCTCGAATACCTTTAGACTACTGTAGGATTCCTGAATCTCTGATCTCTCATCTACATCCTCAACCTCATCCATAGGTATATCTAATCCTTTAAGATGTTTAATAAACCATCTAAATATCATACGTCTAGATATCTCATGGTATGCGTGACCACCAGGTGTTTCTACGAGTAGTATATTATCAGGTGATCCGAGTAGGGTATATAACTTCTTAAGCTTACTATAGATCAACCTAACAGATTCTATATCGAATATCCAATCCCTCCTACCTGAAGCTATTAGAAGCGGTCTAGGAGCTATCAAAGCTCCTATATCTGTTAGATCCCATCTATAGCTGTTTATCCAGAACATACAATCGCAATGACCTTCTAATGTACGTTTAACTATATGAGATGCTATAGTAGCAGTACCGCAGACAGGTGCAGCCGCTTTAATCCTATCATCGATAGCTGATGTAAACCAGCTTATAGCTCCACCACCAGAGATACCTGTTACACCTATACGATACGGATCGATATAATCCTTCGATTGTAGTAGATCTACAGCTCTTATAGCATTCCATACCTCAACCCCGGCTGGGGTATAGCCTAAGCTATACCAGTAGAAGAATCCGTAATGGTACACTCCATGATGTATACCCGGAATCTCACCCTTCTGTACAGTTTCCAGTAGCAGAGTTACGAATCCTAGCTGAGCGAATCTACGAGCATGAGCTTGGTAATGGTATAGTTGATCTAGAGAATGGCCACATAGGTATAGGATAGCTGGATATGGAGGATTACACCTCTTCGGTATATATAGGTTCCCAGCAACATATAGTTTAGGTAGGCTTTCGAAGTATATCTTCTCCACTCTATAATCTAAGCGATCTAGTATACCTGTAACCCTAGCATACGGTGGATCACGATCCACGTTATCTAGATATCTATCTAAGCCTAGCATCTCTGCGAAGATCCTACGCCTAGAATCCCTACTCTCTATCCACCAGTTTGCATATTTAAGATCTGATAGAGAATCCTCTGTTATCCTCTCAGCTTCCCTACATAGATACGCGAATATATTCATACCCTACCAACCTAGCTATGGATATATCAACGCTCATATCCTATAACAAGTATATCACTATTGAAATCCGTCATCTTAATGATAGCCTCATCCCCTTTAACCTCAACCCTAGGTTTAAATATCCTCCTACCTTCAAGTTCTATACCCTCCCATCTATAAGCTGCCCCATCTATCCTCAACCCTACGCTACAATTATACGGTGTATAGACTACTATCTTACCCCTACCTATCGAAACCCTTATTTCATCAGTCCTATTTACCAATCTATCGTTCGCAGGTTCTATATCGAATAGATCGTATCTTTCGAATACCCATCTAGCGAAGGCAGCGTCGAAGGCTCCTGGAAATTTCAACGCTACGATCCAATGATATGGCTGACCGTATACATCGCTATACCTATACACCCCACCCTTATACCACAGCCATACACCATGTGCCCCGTATGCTATACCTGCTTTAGCCCCTGATAGAATGCTCTGCCATATAGCTCTCCTCACATCTATATAGGTAAACCTACCATATCTATCGTACATCCTTATAGATCCTATACCCTCATAGCATGGCTCCCCGTTAACTATAGGCTTCTTTACAGGTATATTATAGAATCTCTGAGCAAGCTCGTAAGCTAGATGCTGCCTATCCCTTCTATGACCAGACTGATACATGTAGAAATCGTAGTTAGGCGATTTCAATATTCTATCAGGTATATCGTATAAACCCCCGGATAGATGCATAGTTGTTAGAGAGTTTGGAGCCTCCCTCTTAACCACATCCATAGCCCTCGTATAATACTCTATAGATTCCTCTGTTTCGAAATTCGTATCACCACTCACGATGAATATAGGATTATATTTACCAAACCTCTCAGCTATATAACATACGTAATCCTCGACCTTCTCCACCGGTATAATCCTACTCGGATCTATCCTAGAACCCCAGGTACCCCTAACATAGTTACACCATAAGACTACGAGAGCAGGTATGAAACCCATATCCACAGCTATCTCTATCATCTTCTCAGCTCTATCGAAGTATGCCTCATTCCTCTTATCGAAATCCCATCCCCCACCGGGTGTAGGCTGAAATGGATCCATATAGTTCTCAGAATAGCTTCTATCCCATTGCGGTAGGATGTTGATCTGTATAGCATTGAAGCCTTGCATAAACCTATACTCTAGATAATACCTCCACTCATCGTAGCTCGGGTTTGTGAAAGCACTCCAGCATGTATCTGCTAAGTAGAAGAATCTCTCTCCATCCGTAAGGAAGTAATCCCTAGTACTAGAGATGTATAGTCTAGGCATAAACTCGATACCCCCATGCTAGGTATACCTATGAACCTTTATCATACGAATCTTAGGCTTATCTTCGAAGTATACCCATGATCCATGCCCTGTTTCATCACCGTTAAGCCTCCTATCCCTAACCCACTTCCCATCCCTAAATACACCTTCATCAACCCATAGAATCTCTACGTTAGATGAGAAACCATCTAGGGGGAGGAATCTTAGTAGGAAGTTAACACCTACAGCTATATATGTATCGTCATCGATAGCTATTATCAAACCTGCGGGTGGCGTTCTAGCTTCGTATGGGAGTCCAGGCCATACCATCCTAGCCTTCTCCACTAACTCCTTCGCGAAGCTTATCTGCAGCTGGTAGTCTCCAAGCCTATATATAAAACCTCTTACACGTACTCTAATCCTCCATATAGATAATGTATGAGTATAACCGTAGGATCCATCATCTACGAACCCGATTATCCTACCAGTACCCTGATACCTAGCTATCAACGGTATCATACCTAAGAGTAACCTATAGCTATCTGCTAAGGGGTGCTTCTCAGGCTCGGCTATATCATCTATACCGAATGGTGAAAAACCTATACCATTATACCGGCCTAGAGCATGGAATACATACGATGCACTTCTCTCATCCCTCACAGTCTCGGGTATAAGTAGAGGATTATCGAGTCTAGCATACTCATCGCATACAGAGCTGAAATCCTCCCTATAGATATCCGGTGCTATCAAATCTATATTTGGAGCTGCTACACGCCAAACCTCTAGCATACGTGATATAGGACCGCCGCTTGGGTAATCTCCAGGTCTACCATCCTCATACATGTAAGCGCTAGGTCCGAGCCATGCATTCACATACATAGGTATAGGATACTCAGATTTACCCGCCGCGGCTACGCTATCTACGTAGCGTGCGAAATACCAAGCCATGAAAACTTCGTCAGCACCTGAACCGAATACTTCCCTCCATACACCTGAAGTCCTTCCCCCCTCCCTCTTCCATATACATCTCAGGTATGGGTTAAGCTTCTCTTCGTTAGCTCTAAGATACTCTATCAACTCCTCTGGTACAGGTTGGTTGAAGTATTCCTCAGCTAACGGATTATAGTCTCTAGATGATCCTAGGATGCCTACCTCATTCTCTACCTGCACCATTATAACGGTATGTTTCCCACCATCAACCTCGCGTATATGTCTCATTAACGTTTTAAACGCACGTGAATCAGCTTCTAGAGCATTCCTACTGAAGCATGTGATAGAATCTAAACCCCTACCCATAGAGTCTTGAGCACGTGGAAATCTTCTAAAATCGGTTTTCACCCATTCAGGGGTGTAAGATGAGATTGCGTTCTTCCATGTACCAAACCATAGGAAGATAACCTTTAAACCATACCTACGAGCCCTATCTATAAGCCCATCTACAAGGTGGAAATCGAACCACCCCTCCTCAGGTTCTATAAGCTCCCATGTAACCGGTAGTAGAACTGTATTCAATCCGAGGGATACTAGACGGGGCCATACCGGCTCCATATACTCTAAGCTAGATGAGGATGAATTATGCACCTCTCCACCAAGGATTATAAACGGCTTCCCATCGACCATCAGCTGCTTTGCTCCATCAAATCTACGGAGGTGAGGTATACCTTCATCCAGATTCGTCATGGATCAACCTACCTGAAGCTTTCATTCGATAGTATACCGATATAAGAGTTATCATGACCGCATAGAGATCTAAGCTTATAACATAGCATCAAGCTACCGCCATTACGATAAGCTATGAGATATAGGATTCAATCTACCGTAAATCCTGATCATAATCTCGAAAAACTTAAATATAGGGGCTGCTAACCCTCTCCACTGGGCGATGGGGCCCGCCTTTAACCGCCTAGGCTACCGCTCCTAGGCTGATGGCTCCTACTCTCTATACACGGCGGTTAGAGGTGTAGTCTGTTTGAGGGTATTATCGATCTCGTTGGATCTGGCTAGAAGCTTTATCGATATAGATGCTATACTAGGCTATATACTCGAACGTCAGAATGATGATGGAGGCTATACATTCTGTAGAGGTACAGATTCTAGTGCTGAAGATACATTCTACGCTATAGAAACACTTAGGATCTTAGGAGTTAAGCCTAGGAATATCGATAAGACTATAAGCTTCCTGAAGAATCTCCAGCATAGCGATGGAGGTTTCGATTCTATTAAGATAGCGTACTATGTCGTTAAATCTCTATCTATCCTAGGCTCTAATCTACCGAGATCTACATATCGTTTAATAGATGAGGTTAAGGATATTATCTCCAGCTTGGGGGAGCTATCTGAAGTATACGTCGAGATAACATCCGAGTTAGAGTATCTACACCTAGCTGTAGAGTTATCTAGTATGCTTGGGATAGGGGTTGATCGAGATAATCTTATAGATGGTGTTTTAAAGTTTAAAAATAGCGATGGGAGTTTTGGTAGCGTTAAACTTTCTAGGATAGCATCTACATCGTATGCCCTAGATATCCTTAGGATAGCAGGCTATAGGATTGATACTCTCGCAGATACTCTGTTATGGGTTAGAAGATGCGAATCACCCTATGGAGGGTTTGGGTATGAACCTGGAGCTAAGCCTATAAACCTAGAGGATACATACTTCGGGTTGAAAATCCTGGAAGCTTTAGGCGAGAAGCCTAGATACCCGATCGAAACTCTAAGATTCATAGCTAAGCTTCAGAATATTAACGGAGGGTTCCGTAGATCTATATTCCTAGGTATATCAGATCTAGAATCTACGTATAGAGCTGTATACTCGGCTGCGGTTACATTCCCATACCTCTAGGTGGAGACTAGATAATTGTCCCATCGTATAATACCGGATCCCGTTATGAAGGTTATAGTAAACGGTCTACTAGATTCATCTTGGGGTATGTTTCGTAGGAGTACGATAGTAAGGCTGACGGTCGATGGAGATCAGGTTAAGATAGGTATAGGTGAGGGGTGCATCCATGGATGGGAGGTTGATATTATTAGATCAAACCCTTTGAAGAGTAGATGGATGGAGATAGATCCACCAGAGCTAACGATAGTTAAAGGTATAAAGTATATTCCTGAAAGGATGGGATCAGGTATGCCTAGAGGTTTACTACCTATCTACGATACATACGTATACATATTCGTCAGCAGCAGTAATCGGATGATCTACCCAGCTTATAGATGCTTCGATATAAACCTCGGTGAGAGAAGGGTTATATCGATTATAAGTCCTAAAACATTGATTAAAGATATCGTAGAGACGATACACCCAATCTTCCCAAAGGAGAGGTATAGGAGGCGGGTGAATAACGTAGAGGTATCTACTGAATCTCTTAAAGAATTCTTCGAAGAAGGCTACGGCGTCGGGGTTCTAAAAGAGAATCCTATTAAAGCTAAAGGTAAGGTAAATGCTTTAACCCTATTTGGATCATATGATGTAAGATATATAATCGAGAACGTGAAGCTTAGAAGATTGAGTTGAAGTTTTCGAGTATCTACCGATAAGCTCTTATAGGATAAACTCCTATCTTCTTCGCATATTCTACCTCACACCTAAGGTTTTCGGGAGGTATACCTGCATAGGTCTCTCCACCATTATCGAATATATATCCTCCAACCGGAGCTGCCGTATATATGCATCTCTCAACCTCCTTCTTAATCGCTTCGATATCACCATTAACTAGAACCCTCCAGTTTGCATTACCATTGAATACCACCCTACCTTTAAAAGCTTCAGCTAGTATACCGAGATCATTCTCTACACCTACATCTACGGAATCCACCTTATAGATATCGGTTATTATATCTGTTATATGATCCATATGGGAGTCCATATGTAATCCTCTATGCCTTCTACCATACCTCTCATACAACCTTAGGTTGTATGGTAGAGTAAACTTCTCATACATCCTACGACTTAGATAACCTGAATGATCGTCTGAAAGACTTATAGAATCCATATCCCCACCGATCCTCTCATAACGATACCTCTGTAATACGTTATACGTCTCCTCAAGTTTCCTTAGAAGTTTATGCATTTCATCAGGATACCTATACAGCCATGTATAGAGTCTCTGAGGGCCTAGTAGAGATCCAGCTGCCGATACTGGTGGATGAATCTGTAATCCACCCTTACCTACAGGTATATCACCATACTCACTCCTAACAAATCTTTCAAACTCCTCAAGCCTACTATAATATGCTTGAATACCTGGATGATCATAAGGATCAGGTACCTCGAGTTTATCGATATCCTCGAGATCCCTTACACATGGGATTATCCATGGACTCCTCCAAGGATAACTCTCATCAGGCATAGCTATACTACAACCGAAAACAATACCTTCAGCTATCGAACCTATATCTAGATGAACACCTACACCAGCTACATCATCCTGAAGCCATTCGAACCGCCATTTCAAACCCATAATCTGAACATCAACCATAACTCTGAAACTAGAATAGTACTCCATCAAAGTATAGCCGAAAAGCCAAGCATAATAGGGGCCGCCGACACCTATAACCACAGGAACTCTATCAGGCTCCTCAAACCTATAGACAGCTTCTATCCTCTCACGATTCCTCTCAGCAATCCTAGAATACTTTGAGTAATCGAATACTACCATAAATCATCCCTCTAAAACCTGTAGAATAATCGTTTATATAAATCTTAATCAAACAAATAAAAATGAAGGTTAAGTTTTATGCTACATTATCGATAACGTTGTTGATACCTGATATATGAATCCTAGTATTACTGCTGGTCCTGTTGCTGCAGCCATACCTATAGCGAATGGCATAGCTACATCCTCGTATAGCTTAGCTCCACCAATCCTCATAACAACTATTTTAGCAACATACGCTACCATGGACGGTACTAGTACATTAGGTATAAGCATACCGAAACCTAAAGCTACACCTCCAGGGTTGAGAGGAAACCATGGATACTTCGCATGTAGAGCATAGACTATAGATACTATCGCTGCACCTATAGAGAATAGTATCCACTGTGAGGCTCTAGGTCCGCCGCCACCTAGAGAGCCTCTCCAATACTCCCCTACCTCTGTTATACATGCATACGTGGGTGCTCTCTGATAGTAGTTATGAGGAGCTCCGGTATAGTTGAACGCTGATAGATTTAACGCTCCGAAACTACACCAAAGAGGTAAGAATGCGAATGCGGCCACGGTAATACCTACGATTATAGCTATCACCGTCGCGATCAGTATATGCTTAGAATGCAAACCTTCAAGAGATGCTATCTTGTAAGACTCTAGAAGAGTAGCGGCAGGTGCTGCTCTTATAACAGTAAAGTACCATGGATAATCGCTTCTCAATACAAGATACCTAGATTGTACATTCCTTATGAAGAATGGTGACATAGGATCTGCGACAAACCACTGCCTAAACGTATAAGTCCAGTTATGAGCCCAATAATTATCGTTCATGAAATCCAAGACTAATCCATACTCACCTGCAACTCTAGCTCTACACATAAGCCATAAAGCATACATGATATAATTTATAAACCCCCATACAACTGGTAGATTCCCTAAACTCGCATACCACCATAAAGCAACAGAGATGGTCATGAAGAATATTAAAGCTAGTAACTGCCAACGATATCTTAAAGGCTCCCTCGCCTCGATCTCAGATGGTGCTCTTCCTAGAAGAGCCTTTACACTATTCACGAGTTCTCCTCTAAAAGATATGAAGATAGGCGCGAATATTATAGCATACGCTGCACCAAAGCTTATGAAAGATACCGCACCCCATGTGAGAACCCATCTTTGCATATTAGGACCCATCCAACCGCGAAACATATTCGAATGCTGATAGCCTAGGCCAGATGTACCAGCACTCTGAGGCTCCCAGTATCCTAGCCAAGACATCATAGGCCACCAAACCCAGAAGAACACTACTGAAGTGACTATGTAGCTGAATAGCGTCTTTACAGGAACTAGGAATGCTGCTCCAATCCAGAAAGCTTCGAAATTAAAGCTCATAGGAGCACATGGAACTATTACATACGGCGTTAGATCTATACCTAAACTACCAGGATACATCATAGATACTGTTAGTCCTAGTCCTGGTAGTGTCCATGCCCAGTATGGGTATATTGCTAGGAATCCTATTAGTAATCCTAGCCATAGCCATACGTTTTGGAATAGTCTTGTTCCTCCATCAACCTTCTCATAAGCCATATCTATAAGCTTAGCAGCTGCAGTAGCATGTGGGAATGGCAGTGCTTCTATATCTATCCACTGCCTCCTCCATAGTGTTGCGAAGAATGCGAACATAAGATAGTATGGTATTAATCTAGCTGTATGGAATAGTAGTGCAGGCATCCACTCAGCCCATGGTACTGGTCCACCATACATCCAAGACTCCCATAGCTTATCGTTGAACGGATCGGGGCCCCACTGCCAATGAGCAGGTTTAAGATACTCTAGATTCCATCGGTGGAAGGCTGGAATCTGACGAGCAGTACCCATCATAGTAAATATCTCTAATATACCGTGTTGACTTGGTATAAGCCATGAAACCCATATCATAGATAATATGATTACAAGCTCATGCTTCGATACACCAACCCTAGATAGTAGAGTCCCGAGGACAGAGATAACGAGAGGCCAAAACAATACGAAACTCATATTAGCTGGCCAAGCGTTTATCCATGAATCACCTGTCAACCCCCAAAGGGTTCCTCCTACTGTAAACAACGCTACGAACTCCATTAAGACTACTATGATAGCTGTTAGGAGCGCACCAGCAAGGTAGATGATGGGACGTACTCGAGCTTCTTCCATCCCATGGATAACCTTGTTACTTGAATATTTAAATCTTTCGGTATATATAAAAAAGTAATTTTTGAAACTCTACCTATTTCTAATAACATTCTAAGTTATATTACAATTCATGCGTCATCTTCTAATATAGTATAGTATAAAAGAGCAACATATAGGTTATAAAAGTTGTCAAAGAATATAAAGAGACATAATAACTATAAGTATAGAAAAGAGAGATAGATGAGATCGATATCGCTCATTATAGCTATGGTTTTTGCTGCGTCCCAGAAGCCTAGGTAGGTCATTAGCGGAAACCAGACCTAATGCACTGCTATGGATGCTATGATAAAACTGAATAACGTTTTAACTAGGTATAAGAAATGCAGCTCTTAGAGGTGGATTTATACTGGAGCCTACAGCGACACCACTACCTGATACCCCTATCGGAAATATACTAACTTTCATAAAAACTGGGAGAATTAACGGACGATACCAACTCTAAATTATTAATGGAATATTAGTATATCTGCTACGTTTTAAAAGCATACAGATTATATTGTAAGCTATTTTATCGATAAATTTAAGATTTCTCCTATTTCATCTCCGATACGATCTTCTCTATGAAGCTCGAATCCTCTCTTGTAGGCTCTGCTATCCCGATCATATCTGCTCCGAGTTGGAATGTTTTTCTAGCCGCTTCTACGCTCCATATATATCCGCTTACGAGTATGAATTCACTTGGATATTTTCTCTTCAACTCCTCTAGGAAGCTATAATCTGGCTTACCGTTTACACCTCTTATATTGAAGTGTACTCCAACTAGGTCTAGATTCTCTATATAATCCATTATAGGGCTATAATCAGGTATAACCCTAGCTCTGAACTTAGCTATAACAGGTTTATCAATATTGGCGAATGCATCAAGCCATCTAAATAGCTCGCTTCTATTCTCTGGTAGGACCATAGCTCTAAGTTTACCAATCCTGTAATATGGCTCGTATGTACCGTGAAAGTTTAGCTCGACTATATCTCCTCCAGCTTCGTAGAAGTATTCTGCAGCCTCTAACCCCCATTCAAGCTTAGGTGTAGCTAGATTCAAGCATACATATATATCGCCTAGTAAGCTTCTAACCTTAGAGCACTCGTTTCTAAAGAAGTCTATGCATGCCGCCCTATCCGAGGGTAACACTGGTAGTCTATGTATACTGAGGCCATAGGCGGGAGGTTCGGCTAGATATGCACCTAACTGAACCATAATACATCCTTTACCTCTACTAGCACAGAAAGCTCCATCGGTTATGCCACCCATAGATGATAGGAAGAATCCGCCTTTAAGCCTACTCTTTAAACCACTCCATCTAGACATATACCCCACCTTTATGGCAAGACTATTCTTTCTTATACAGCCTCCTCGCCATCCTGTATTCCTCGCTAAATTTAGATAACTCATCGAAAACCGATGGATCCTTAGATAGCAGTTCATCTACTAAACTCAGGTATCTAGCAACCCTTACAGCATCGGGATTTATCTTCTTAAGCTTTCCACCTGATAGGACGTAATGCTCCCTATCCATCCTCTCGCCAAGTATATACTCTGCTTCGTTAACGCTAGCATGTAACGTAAAGCAATGTGGACTTCCATCGACAGTAACTACGACAAGCTTCCTAGGCTTAGAAGATCTAAATATGCTAGCTATTTTCCCATAATACGTAGCCCCCTCCTTTTCAGGACAGACTAGAAGTATAATCTTACCCTTAGATAACTCATCGAAAACCATCGGATCTACAAGAGGTAGACATGCAGAGGATAACATTACCTCCGAATCTCTGAGTATAGGTGTTTTAACCCATACACTTAGAAGCCATGGATAACATACTTCACCAACATGTCGAATCGGACTTATACAACCCATAGATACATCCCTCTCTTACACCTACGATAATACACCAGCTCTAGTTAACTTTTCCACCATCAATCACCATACTTATTTTACGCTTAGGGAACCGATTATGCTTCAGATACATTTAAACTCTTCTTGGATCTCTAATAATCTATGAGATGCTATATCATAAACATACGTTATCGATGGGGCAAATCTATACTAATGATTGTATCGCTGATTCTATCACTATCATCCATATGTACGTATATACTATACGCTAACCCTGTACCATCCCCGATAGCTCCGCTACTGAGCGAAGATATCCATATAACTATATGGGTTGAAGGCAAATCTCACATAACTTACGTTACTAGATTATACGAATTAGGTGAGCTAATTGGATCAGATAATACTCTAACATTAAGATTCCCTATACCTAATAATTCATGGGATAGATCCATCTATATAGATAGTGGACAGATGTTTTTCAACAGAGTTACCGAAGCATATACTTGTAAACTTATGGAAGTCTCGTTCGATATTTTAGAATCGACCATCAGTAGAGGGGAGCATAACATGGAGGTAAGATATACGCATAGACTAATAGATCTAGGTAACAGTACACATCTACTCATATATCCTATAGGTTCATCCAGGCTTGCACTTAACGCAACTCATACTAAAGGCTGCTGCTACGATGTAAATATTGAAACAATACCACCTCTAGGATCAGATATTAGCTTCGAAGTTTTAAAGAAGGTAATTAATCCCAACTCTATCCATCTCAACGTATACCTGGATGAAGCCTTCTCTCGATTATTCAAAATTCAAACTGGAAGGCATACTGAGATTAGAGAATATGCTTGACGATCTTTATATAAGGCTTGCATCTAAATCAGAAGGATGGATGCTATATAAGCCTAAAATGGAGGAGATACGTGAATATAAGGTTTCCACCTATGATAAATATATAAATGCTACCGTGAAATTCATTCTTAAACACTCAGGCTTTAAGATAGAACCTAGATATAAGGCATTAAACGGTTATGTACGCTTCGACTTCTACGTATATGAATGGGCAGGTATGGCACTACCGGTATTAACGGAGAAAATATGTAGCCTAATTACAGAGCCTTTAGATCCTGGAGGATACTTAGTACAGATATTCGTATCGAATGTAGAAGTGGCATCAGTAGAGGTGGCAATACTAGATAATGAAAGAAGCCACCAATCAAACCAGATAGATTCTTTACAAGCGATGTTGAATTCAGCTTTCATAGGAGTAATCCTACTGCTACTATCAGTAATTGTGGTAGCAGAGATATATCGATGTATAAAACCATAGAATACAAAACTTTCCAAGGAATAACCGTTCATTTTAAAGTTATCCCTACAAGATTAAGACTAAGCTTATCTCTCTATCCATCTTCACCCTCTTAAGTTCCATATAATCATACAGCGATATTCAAAAACTTATTGTATAAAACTATACAACATTCGTATAACGAATTGATAGCCCATATTCACTACTATATACGCGGATCTACATTAACTGGGGGGTTATATAGATAGCTAGGGTAGATGCCAGACCATGTGTATCCATTTAGGGATATCGATAAATCTCGAATCGAGACGCCTATAAGTTTTACTCAATTCTTGAAGGCTTAATTAACTCTATATGTGTGTTTAAGATAAATACTTATAGACATGAGTCTAGCAGAAGGCATGGTTGAAGGGTTTAAAGTAGTATTTGCATCATTCGACGATATAATCCTAGGTATAGCTACAGAGATAGGCCCTAGGATACTTTACCTAGGTCTTAGGGGTAAGCCTGGTTTTAACCTATTCGGAGTGCTACCAGGTATCGGTAGGGAGACTCCTGAAGGTTTTTGGAAGATCTACGGAGGACATAGACTATGGGTATCTCCTGAAGCTCTACCCAGATCTTACTCGCTCGATGATAAACCTGTGAAGGTGGAATCTACAGATGGTGAAATTGGAATATATGGTAATCCTGAACCTGAGAATTCTGTTAGAAAAAGCATACGTTTAAGAAAGGCTAATGGAAAAGTAGAGGTTACCCATATCATAGAGAATATAGGTAGATGGCCTATAAAACTGAGCTGCTGGGCTCTATCCGTTATGAGGAAGGGGGGGTTTGCGATACTACCTATAGAGCCGTGTAGGGTTGATAAGGAAGGGCTCTTACCAGATAGGAGGATATCCCTCTGGCCTTATACACATTTAACAGATAGTAGACTAATACTATCTGATAGATACGTGTTCGTTAAGCAGGATCCTACCATAGAGAAACCGTTTAAAATCGGTGTAAAAGCGAATCCTACATGGATAGCATACTGGGTTGAGGGTTATGTCTTCGTAAAGAGTTTTAAGTATGAAGAGGGTGAGTACCCAGATTACGGATGTAACGCTGAGGTGTATACTAATGCCGATATGCTTGAACTTGAAACTCTAAGTCCTCTAAGGTATATAGATCCATCAGAAGTGGCTGAGCATAAGGAGGTTTGGCATATATTCGAGGTAGGTTATGTAAAGCCTGAAGCAGAAGATGTGGATAGGAAGATCGCTAGGATTCTATCCATATAGGTGTAGGTAAACGATACCCTTCTACCCTTATTAGTTACAACTTCGAAATATAGATGGTAGGATATGCGTATAACATTCATAGGATCTGGCGGATCTAAGGTTACTAAAAGAAGATGCTGCTCATCTATATTGATCGATGAAGATACGTTGATCGATTGCGGCCCAGGATCTATAAGGAATCTACGATTCATAGATAAAGATCTACTATCCATAGATAGGATACTCGTATCGCATATGCATGCGGATCATATAGCAGACTTGATACCGATCCTATGGGCTATGCAGCTTGACGGACGGAGTAGAAGTCTTACCCTCATTGGGCCTAAAGGTTTGAAATCAATCGTAGATAGACTTCTAGAACTCCTAGGAACACCTACCAGCTTCATAGAATATCCTATATCCTATATAGAGCTTGATGGAGGAGAGAAGCTTGAAGATTTATCTACACGTAGAGTTGAGCATAGTATACATACGATAGCTTATAGATTAGATGTAGAGGGTAAAAGTATATGTTATAGCGGAGATACTAGACCCTGTAAAAGCTTGGTAGATCTAGCATATAGAGCAGATGTACTTATACACGAAGCATCATTCCCTATACTATACGCGGATATCGCTATCAAGACAGGGCATTCAACCAGTATGGAAGCCGGTATGATTGCAAGCAAAGCCTCGGTTGGAAAACTAATATTATTCCATATATCTGTCGAGGAATATGAGGATACTATCGTAAGCGAAGCTGAATCAGTATTTAGTGGCGATATAATCGTAGCAGAGGATTTCCTTTCAATTGAAGTCTAATCTATATATCACTATATATCAGTCATTATCGGTATATTGTAAAATTTATTTTACAATCCCTTACAATATTCATATACGTCATGGATAGGTTTAAGAGCAAGACAAGTGTAGAAAGAATGGCTTTAATCGCTATATCTGCTTCCCTATACGCAGCAGCTATAGCTGTTACATCACCTATACCTACACCCTGGGGAATAGGCCATTTCAGACCAGGTGTAATCGTACCTGCATTATTCGCTCTAATCTCAACCCCTATGGTTGCAGGTATGGGTGCAGCTATAGGTACATTCATAGGTAGCTTCATACTATCTCTATTCGGTCTAAGTAACCCTGTACTAAGCCTAGTATCAGGTGTACCAGGTAATTTCATAGCGTTCTACCTTCTAAGCTTTCTATCATATAGATATAGATCCCTAGCTGCATTCATAGCTTCAAGCCTAATATCACTATTCATAGGTAATATTATCGCAGCTTCAGGAGTACTATTATACTATTCTACAGTAACCCCATTATGGTTATCATGGACTATAGAAGCTAAGCTATCCGTAATCATAGGTTTAACGCTATTCTGGGTTACGACCATGCTACCATTCGTAGTAACGTTAACACCGGTGATAGCTGGAGCTTTAAACCCGATCATATCTAACCTAAATTCGAGTATGCTTAGGAGGGTAGAGTTTACAAAGATAGGTAGTGGATCTAGAACGATATACTCTTCACTAATAGTAGCTCTTATACTAATTTTGGTCTACATTACAGCAACTCTAACGCCTATAGGTGACATACTATTTGCTAAGGTTATTAAACCAGAGTATACTCCATGGGTTAAAACCTTAATACTAATCTCAGGACTAGTAACCCTAGTCTTCGGTATAGCAGTATCGGTAATGTTGAAAATTGAAAGTAAGATAAATAGTAGCAGTATACGTACATATACGGATAGCTAAGGATAGCCTATCCATCCTCTAATATCATATCCTCATACTCTTCTCTATCTCCATCTGCATTATCGAAGCTGTAAATGGGCCTAAACCTATACTCTCCTCATACTTACCTGGAGTCCAGTTATCTTCAGGTATTATATAGCCGATCTCATCGTTTCCGAGATAAGTTATGACCTTACATCTACAATCCATCACGCTTCTCACCTCCACACCAATTCTAGCGATACAAACTTCCGTTACCACCACTCCATTCACGATCGAACGTCTTACAAGACCCCTTCTCATAGCCTCGAGGGGTATAGGATTCTCTAAGGGTATGGTTAACTCTCTATAAGCTATATCGATCCTAGCATCCTCGATTATCTATCCGTACCTTAAACATTCTAAAGCATACCTAACTAGTTTAACCCTGATACGTTCAGCTTCATAAAAGCTTCTAGCTTCGACATCAGGTGTTAGCATACCTCCTAGAGGACCATTCACGAATACAGTTACACCGCCTATAGCATCTTCTATACTCGATCTAAGATAGTGCATGTAATCCGATGTTAAAAGCCTATCCTCGCTAGATAATACTTTATATGGTAACTATGGTATACATATATCCATCGTAGAATCTTGATATATATAGATAGCGATCAACTAACCCTCTATCAAGGCTATTCTTCACTATTCACTATATCTAACCCCTTATGATTGAAAGTTTGAATTTACCTTATGGATACTAAGCATTCTAGTATTCTTCTAACATCTAGATCATCCCTCAAATATATCCCTATCTTAGATGCTTCCACAGCTAACGGATCTCTCCTACGAATTAGCCTAGTAAGCTCGTTGATCGTTAAAGGTATTACCTCGAAGCCTGGTGGGTAATCTATAGCTTTAAGCCTTTCTAAAGGATTACCGGTAAACTCTGATATAAGTAGTATATCTACATCGCTCCATAGATTAAAATCGCCTCTAGCATAGGATCCTATCAGGATCACGGTAGCTCTAAACTTTAAGCTATCAGCCCAATTCTTAGCTATCCTTATAACCCCTTCCCTCAACCTCCTCCTCTCTTCAAATACCTCCATATGTCCTCAACCCACGAGATGACACGACTAGAATAACCGATAGCGTTAGTAGCATCTAGCTTAGTATAGTATTCATAAGGCATACCTTCAGCCCACGCATTAGGATACCTAGTAGGTACATAGTACTTATCCAACGTCTTAGCATACTCTATAACATCATTTGGAATCGAAATACCTAGAGATCCAACATTCACTAACAGCTTCGATACACTATGACCGTAAGCTGGTGAACCGATACCATATAGTAATGCTTTAACAGCAAACTCAGCAGCTTGCTGAGCTTTAAAACAAGCCCAGTTATAATCCCCCCTATCCATATCACCGCAAGCAGATTCTAGAGTCTTCTTAGCAGTAGATATCCATCTAAGATACTCACTATCATCGAGCATATTTATATCCACTAATTAAATACCGATTAGCTTCCTAATTAAAACATTCTACGACCGTTAAATCTTTACGCCGAATAACCTTTCAAACATAGCATCTCTGAATCGTAACTACTAGAGAAGGAGATAGTATAATTAGTTAGTGTGTTCTCTATTATGTTTTAAAGCTATGTATTCTACCCCGTATGAAGATATATTAGCTATATTCGAGAGGAGGGATAGCGGAGTTCCATGGAATATAAGGCATGAATTCTGGTACTACTATAACCTTGCTAGAGGCGTTCTACCAGATAAGTATCGAGGTATGAGTTTAATCGATGTATGTATAGAGTGGGGCGCTAGCTGGAGATGCTACTCCGGATATTTTACAGATAGCTTTGTCAGAGTATCGTATACTGGGGATGTGCATATCGAGAGGATTGTGAATGACAGGATTATTATAACATTATTCAGTACACCTAGAGGTGTATTGAAGCAGATATCTTTAAGGGATGAATATGGGTTGACATCTAGAATTATAGAATACCCGGTTAAGAGCTTAGACGATTTTAAACCTTTAGAGTATATCCTCGAGAATACGAGGGTTTTATTCGATATCGAAACCTACCACAGGATGGAGAAGAATATCAGAGGTCAAGGCATAGTCTCATATTTCTTCCCTAGATCACCCTATCAGAGACTCATACTAGAGTATATGGGTTTTGAAAGAACAGTACGATTCCTATCTAGGTATAGGAGCGATGTAGAGGGGTTCATGGAAGTTATCCGTTCATCCGATCAAATATTCTACGATGTAATAGCTAGTACTCCTATCAAGATACTTAACCTAGGTGAGAACATAGATGTAAGGATGACTCCTCCTAGGATATTCGAGAAATACTGTCTACCATACTATCAGGAGAGGGTTGAATATCTACATCGACGAGGCAAGTATGTACATATACACGTAGATGGGTATGCTAAACAGCTACTACCACTTCTAAGAGGGTCAGGTTTAGATGGCGTAGAAGCTTTAACGGTAAAGCCTGTAGGAGATATGACTTTGGAAGATATCGAGAAGTATCTTGGAGATGAGATTATTATACTCGATGGTATACCATACATATACTTCATACCAGAAGCGGTAAGCCTAGATAAATTTGAAGAGTTCGTGAAGAGAATAATATCCATGTTTAGAGGCAGGTTGATACTAGGGGTATCTGATGAACTACCACCCTCAGCAGATACATCTAGGGTGAGAAGGGTATCGGAGATCATAGATATGATGCTGAGAAGCTAGAATTCAACATCATATATAGTTGAGTCCATAACTGATTGAAGGTAGAGGCATTACCCTTTTAAAGACTTCTGGAATAGCCTCCATATTTATCCTAATATCATCACGTGTGTTATGTACAACGCTAGGCCTACCTAATATGAGAGCGGTGAGGACCCTAGGATCTTCGATCCTCATAGATTTACCTGAAGCGTATAGCTCGATATATTTATCGTACGATGAAATTTTAAACCCCTCTACACCTATCCTCTCCTCTATATATGGTCTAATTTTATCGATGAATTTTATCGGATCGAGTATAGCAAAGCTTGCAGGAGCATAAGATGATATAGGTTTTAATCCATAAGATTCTAGAAGGGTTACAAGATCCCAGTCGCCATAAGGAACTGGTAGTCTTATACAATTAGCTTCAAACATCCTTAAAGCATCATATAGCATACCGAGGATAGCGCTTCTAGATCCAGCATACTCTATCACAGCTAATAAATCGCTATGCCATCCAGGCCATCTATGTAGTAGAACTATATATGCAACAGGCCTACCCATCCTGTAAGATAAAAGTATTGATACGTACCCTCTAGCTTCGATACCAGCCGTATATATCCTATCTACGAGAAGCTTAAACTCTTCATAGCTCCTCCTAAACCTCACAGGCTCTCTCTGATATACATCGATAAGATCTAAAATCCTATCTTCAGTATACTTTTCAATTTTCATCCTATCCATATGCTCAGCTAAAAGCCTAGCTGCTTCGACCGATATATGGTAATCGTAGATTATACCTGATTCCACACATCCAGCTCTACTATATAATGTCCTAGCACCAGAAATCATAGCTAGATCAATACCATCTCTACGAAGCTTAGATAGAGCATCATCAACTAGTATAGAAGCATAGCCCCTCATCCTATAATCCGGATGTGTACATACACATCCTATAAGACCGACTTTAAACTGTATTCCGTAGAAGTATAACAGCCCCTCCCATATCCCTAGGTGAGAAACTACTCTACCATCACGTACTATAACCCTTAGGTTTTCTAAATTATTCTCAGAGAATACTTGAGGGAAGACCTTATCGATAGATATACCGTATCTATCAAAGCCGAAAATCCAGCTTACAAGCTTAATTACTTCAGGAAGCTCCTGGATCCTAGCAGCTCTAGGCCCTTCGAACATAACCATATCCTGAGTACAGATAATCTATGAGATATTAACATTCAGACTGTAGTATTCATAGAATTAGTGAAGAGATAAAAGTCTCGAGCATATCTAAACTCTACTTGCTAGATGAGGTGCTTACGTTGCGGTCTATGCTGTAAGGATACAAAGATGGAGCTTTCGAATAACGATATCAGAAGGATAGTTAAGCTAGGATACAATCCGAGGGGATTCTTAGTGATACGTGATGGCATACCATACCTTAGGAATATAAATGGCTACTGCTACTTCCATGATAAAGATAGTAGGAGATGTAGGATATACAGGTATAGACCGTTAGGATGTAGAGTATATCCGGTTATCTATATACAAGATGTAGATTTCACTATAGATAAACTATGTCCTATGCACTATACAGTATCTATAGATGAGCTCATAAGAAAATCATTGATCCTAATGAATCTTATTAAAAGAATAGAGAAAGAACGTATAATACGTCTAAGATACGTTTATTATAATTTCTATAATAAGCATTCTATATTAGAAAATTAATATATTAAGCATAATTATACCTTATTTGAATAGTTGAAGTATTTCTAATTAGAAATCTTAGATTCAGCATTTCTATATAGCGACTCTAACGCACATATAAAAGCATCTTATTGTAGGATTATCTTCTTATATTCACTACTAAACTTACTGTAAACAATAGCTTATCTAATCTAAGTTCTATATAAGAAAAAATAAATCTTCGAGAACCAGAATACCATATAGATTTATCCTTAGCCTACTTGAATATGGAGGCTAGGAGCATCATTACTATAAAGCCAGCCACCAACCCGAATGCCGCTTCTCTACCAAACCCCTTCCTATGACTTTCAGGCATCATCTCATCTGCAACCACGAATAACATCGCTCCAGCTACGAATGCTAAACACCATGGTAAAAGATATTGCGAGATTGAAACTGATACTAACCCAAGCAATCCTCCTAGCGGTTCAACAAGCCCTGTTAGAGATGCGTATCCTGTAGCTTTAGAAGCCCTATACTTCTCTCTTAGTAGTGGTAATGCAACAGCTAAGCCTTCAGGCATATTCTGCAACCATATAGCTGTAGCGATTACTAACCTGGATGCTATATCACCGGAGCCGAAGCTCACCCCAACTGCCAACCCCTCAGGGAGGTTATGGATCGTTATAGCTATCATCAACAACCAGATGCGCGGCAGCTTTGATAAAGGACCCTCAGCTCCTGCAACAGGATGGAAATGTGGAGTGAACCGATCTATTAAGTGGATTATAAACGCCCCGATACCGAGGCTTATGGCTGATACTATTGGCCCGCCTAATTCGATTGCTGGTACAAGGAGGCTGAAAGCTGTCGCAGCTAGCATGATACCGGCAGCGAATCCTAGAAGGATATCGAGCAGATTATCTGAAATATTCTTTAAAAACATTACTGGTAGAGCCCCAGCACCAGTAGCTGAACCAGCTATAAGACTTGCAGTAAACCTGATAGCGAACAGATTCATTGACATCCATTTCTCTATGAAAGGATGTTATCCCAAGTTAGGTAATAGAGGGGGTCATAAGTTTTACCCTTAGGCTGTGATTATTTGGTTTACGTTCAAGTTTAAGACTGCTTCAACAATATCGCTTGAATATTCCCCGATTCTATGGATACTTTCTAGAAATAATTATTATATTAATGGGAAGCACCCTATCTACCCCTCTTTCAGTCATAATTTTTACTGCCTCAGTCTATATCAAAACCATCTTCCCAGCTAAGAAGACTATAGCAAAAGCTGGAAAGATGGCTCTACAAACATATCCATCACTCAGCCAGCTACGCTAGGTCTAATCTAAGATCGCTACGATACAGGTAAACAATCATCTCCAGAAGGTTTCACCCGCTCGTGTAGAGCCTTAGTAAATACCCTGTCATAACATTAAGCATATTGGTTACAACAGAATAGGAGGTATAAATAGATAGCTTCGAGTTTACGATATAAAGGTTTTATGTTATGATTTTATCCACGATCTTAGCGGGGATCATTATACATAACGTAAGTTAGTGCTACGCTTAGCAACCTAGCGTTATTACACTATCCCATCTGTAGGTAACGGATAGATACCTTAATCGCATTACGTTGAAAGGGCCCTCATAGACATCTGCTTTTATTCCATCATTTAAAGCGTACGAAGATCTTTCTATCCCTGCCTCAGCTTTAGATATAAGATAATCAATTGTCATCAATCAGCCTTTTATCTATTCAGTTGAATATAGTAGCTTATCGAGTAACCCTTCTAAATCTTCCTCTTCAATCGGTATAATCGAAGCTACTAGGCTTCCCTAGTTTAACTATAGTAGCTAACTAACATGGATGAATCCTAGATAAATCTTTAAGCCATCAGGTGAAAGTAATATACTATATGAAGAGCTACATTTCCGTGAAGATATATGGTGATTTCTATGAATAGGAGAGTAGTTAAGAAGTTATTGATGATGTACATTGTATTTGTCTTAATGGTCGTTACGGGGATCATAAGCCTCGTATCTGGTATTATACTATGGCTTAGCGAAGAAGGTAGGTTTCGTGAAGGACTTCAACATGGTAGATACGTTAACAATGCTACGGAAGGATCTAGAAATGTCGTACTTAGACTAGGTAGAGGTTTATGGCGAGATATCCATATGTATTCTTCGCTTGCTTGCGTAGGAATAGTAGTAGTACATATATTATTCAACTGGAGATGGATAACTTCCGCGACTAAAGCCGTACTTAGATAACAGTACAGTAATCGATTACAGCAGATACAACATAATCTATAAATTGCTGATGGAAGGTTGACCTATGAAGTGATCGAGATAGTTTCAAGATAAACGGTAAAGATAATCGTTATATATTATTCGGAACCTTAACCTAATGGTATGAGTATGTTTCAGGATATTCGTAAATGGTATCGTGAAGTTACAGCTTATAGAGTTGTAGATTCTTTAAGAAAGAGAGGGTTTGAAGCATTCTATGTAGAATCTAAGATTGAAGCTAAGGATCTAGCACTTAGACTCATACCTTCTAATACGGTTACTATAGGGGTGGGTGGATCTGTGACGATAAGAGAGATTGGATTATTAGAGGCTCTATCTGATAAAGGATATAGAGTTACCCATCACTGGATAGAGGGATTGAGCGGGGATGAGAGTAGGAGAGTTAGACTTGAAGAAATTAACGCTGATGTATTTCTTACAAGCGTTAATGCTTTAACATTAGATGGTAGATTTATATTAGTAGATGGTGTAGGTAATCGTGTAGCAGCATCAGCCTTTGGACCTAAAACGGTTATAGCTATAGTAGGCTTCAATAAGCTGGTTCCAGATCTAGATTACGGTTTATGGAGGGTTAAGAATGTTGCCATGCCTATGAATGCTAGAAGATTAAAGCTGGATACACCATGTGCTAAACTAGGATACTGTACAGAATGCCAAGGCACTAGTAGAGGTTGTAGAGCTACCCTAATATTGGATATGAAGCCGTCGATGACAGAACACTATTACCTGATACTAGTAGGTGAAGATCTAGGATTCTAAACTTAGTATAATCTTATTCTAAGGCCATAATCTATATATCTTATATCGAATCAAGGATCTCTACGAGGTATCGTAAGACGAAATTAACAGATTCCTCCACCTTATCCGACAAACCTACATTGAATCCTATAAATTGAGGTTGAATAGCTAAAACTAGTATACGAGCTTTTAAACCATTCATCTCCAAGTACTTAGCCATGATAGTCAAGGAAGGTTTATGCGTCGATATAGAGGCTCGATCAAGAGATGAAATATCGAGTAGAGATACAGAGCCTGGAGATCCACCGAAATCTACAGCATCCAAGATCAATATGAGATCAGGTTGAAAACGTAGGACGATCGATGTAAACGCTTCTGGGGCTACACCACACTCTAATACAAGTATACACGGTTTATTAATTATAGCCGATAATCTTCTAGCAGCTATAATCCCAACCCCATCATCACCCATAAGCTCGTTACCCACACCTAAAATAGCTATCCTACTACACCCAGCTACAACATTACCCAACATATCGATGAATGACTTCATCTCACGAAATAAATCTAATAATGATGACACTATTTCATCTATTAATATCTTACTCTGTAATTCAGCTAGGTAAGAAACTAAGCAGCATATATCATATAGTATAACGCTGACAAAACTCTACCAAGATAAAGTTTTCATAATAAGGTAGAGCCTATCATTCTAAGTGACCTATCCCCTACTCATCGAATAAAGTCAACCTCACCCTGCCACTTCCCGTTCATCCATCATCCTCACTCAAAATTTTTACTGAATAGCTTAGCTACTTCCACCCTCTGTTAGGGCGCAGTCTGAATGTGCTTTACTTGAAAGAGCTAAAAGGGTGATGAGAATCGGCTGCTTCCAGGTTTTGGAAGAGTTGAATATTAAGAGGGGATATATGCTTAAAAATACTTTACGAATTTGGGATGGGGGTTGTCTTTAACTAAATATGAAGCCCGTTTTCATAAAAGTATGGAGGAGTATATTCAGCGGACCCGGCGGGATTTGAACCCGCGACCACCGGCTTAGAGGGCCGATGCGCTGTCCTGGCTGCGCTACGGGTCCATACCACTAATATTTTCAGCTTCTACTTTCTGATTTAAGGATTTCCTCGGTTCTAGGTGTATATCGACTTCATCTACTCCAAGCTTTTCTTTTAGATACGCTTCTATGCTAGATGCTATTCGATGAGCCTCTTTGAGCGGTGTATCTGGTTTGAGTTCTAAGTGGAGGGTTAGTAGTTTCATACCCTTCGATTCTATTATTACTGCTTCATGAATCTCTTCAACCCCCTGAACGATCATTCTAGCTTCCTCTATAGTTTTCGCTATCTTCTCATCTCTTACCTCTCTAAGTGTTGCTTCTGTTCTTTCAAGACTTGTTTCCATATGTATACTTATGAACCCTAGGTTTGGTATAGCCTGTCTCAGATTACCTTCTATCTCTTCAGATATTCTATGTGCTTCATTCAGCGATATCGATGGATCTAATTCTACATGGAATATGAGTGCTACTCGGCCTCTAGATGTATATATACGTATGCTATGTACATTCTTGACATTTTGATCTTTAGATACTATATTTCTAATGATCGTCTCTATATCTGCCTTTCTAGGCGGCTCTATATGGATCGTTACATCTGCATCGGTGTATACGCTCTTAATCTTATCTTCTATATGATCTGCGATACCATGAGCTTCGGCTATACTATAATCGTTTCTTAAAGATAACGATACATCTACCTGGAGTCTATTCCCTAGACTCCTTACCCTAACATGCTTAACATCCTCTACAGCTTCTATACCAGATACTATGGAAGATATCTTCTCAGCTACACCTGTTGGAGCTCTATCTAGTAGTATACCTGATGATTTTAATAGAAGCCTATATGCTTCCCTAGCTAGTATTATCGATAGAACGATAGAAACTGCTACATCGACTAGGTAGAGGTTACTAAAAGCTATGAAGACTAGACAAGCTAATTCAGGTATGGATCTAGATATATCACCAAGCATATTTATAGAACAGGCTTCTAGAGCTGGACTTAAATACCGTATGGAAGTTCTTCTAGAATATATGAATAGTGCTAGATCTATGAGGGTTGTGAGGGTTATTAGGGATATGCCTATAACATGGTTAACGATCAATATAGGATTTATCACACGCTGTACTGCTTCATAGAGTATAACTACTACTATTATTACTATGAATAACGCCTCTATAAATGCTACTAGACTTTCAGTTTTACCATGTCCATAATGATGATCCACATCTGGTGGAGCCATAGATATTCTTAAAGCAAAATATACCATCACAATATTCAGTATATCAAGAATAGAATCGAAAGTTTCGGTCTTCAATATCAAGCTTCCAGTCAATAATGCAGCTATAGCCTTAACTATAGTAACTATTATAACGGATATTAGTATCACCGATGCAGCTCTCAGCTTACCATAACTGTTACTTATCAAGGTTTAAACATAAAACAGGCTACCTGTTTAACTTAAAGATTTTCCGTTTCTAAACCTATTATCTCTGAGGGAATACAACAGATATCTTCGAGTATATAGTCTGGATCTCTAGCGTACATGTATTCTTCATAACATGCTTCATCGTATTTTTCAGATGGGTTTAAAACTAGTATAGTCTTCATACCGATTGATGAAGCACCATAGATATCCGTGTATGGGTTATCACCTACGAAGATGCATTTAGATGCATCAACTCCTATTTCCGATAGGACTTTCATGAATATAGCTGGATGAGGCTTCCGGTAGCCAATATAATATGAGATAGCTATATAATCGAAGAAGTTGTCTAGCATAAGCCTAGATAGTATCGATCTAACAGCATCCCCCCACGTGAAATTCGATATCAATGCTATCTTAAACCCGAGACTTCTAAGCATACCTAGCACATCATATACACATTTAAATGGTTTAGCAAACTCTATATATGGCTCGAAGTATTCTCTCACAGCTTCCTCTACACACTTATCCGATGGATCCACATTATACCCGATTTCTCTTAACGATTCAGCTATCCATACAGTATTCGGGACCTCTACTAGTAGACTATGCCTTATCCTAGAATACTTAATGGAAACTCTACGATATATTTCTATAAAGTTCTCATCCAGACGGAAGCCTGAACGTATGAGGGAATCTAGCATACGCTTTTCTTGCAAATGCTCCACAGGCTCTACATATACTAGTGTACCGATTAGATCGAATATGAAAGCTTCAAAATCGCAAGGCGTATACGGCATAGTTTACTCGAATACCTCCTATCGGTATCAGTATTCTATACAACCATAATTCTCCATTATAGATGATACGAATAGTATCCCCTTTAGGAAGGCATCCCTTGTCGTATATTCATTAGGCGCATGAGCGTTGGATAACGGTGGCGCACATCCAGTCCATACAGAGTTTAAGCCTAATCGCTTAGTGAAGAGGTAATCTGGACCGGATCCAGGTGAATTTGGGTATATCTGAGGTTTGGATTGGTAGACTTCAGATGCAGCTATAGATACTGCTCTAACTATCGGAGCTGATGGAGGGGTTTTAGACGGTTCTAGAAAGTTTAGAGCCTTAACTTCTATATCCTCGAATCCCTTAGCCTTCAGATGTTTCTTAAGATTTTCTAAGAGTTTATATGGATTCTGATCGTATACAAGTCTGAAATCTATCTTAACATAGGCATCCCTTGGAAGAACTGTTTTCACACCTGGACCTGTATAACCAGCGTTTATGCCTGCTATATTACATGTAGGTTGGAATAGAAGTTTTTTAACAGCTTCAACCCTTTCGACCCCGCATAGGAACTTATCCAGGTTGAAATGAGATTTCAAGCCAGCGAGTAGTGTTTCGTAGTCAACTTCCTCCAAGAGTTTGAGATCATCTTCAGTAGGTACACGTACATCGTCGTACCATCCATCTATAAGGATAGATCCATCAGGGGATCTCAGAGTATTTAAAGCTTGTATAAGCCTCCACGCTGCATTCTCTATCAATGGTGCGAGAGATGAATGCGCATCTACACGAGCAGTCCTACATCTAAGCTCTACGTAGAGCATACCTTTAAGTCCCAGCCATAGTTCAGGTCTACCTTTAGGATCTAACCCTCCATCGAAGCATATAGCGGCATCTGCTTTAAGTCTATCCTTATACGCTTCTACATATCTAGATAAATTGGGGCTACCGATTTCCTCCTCTCCTTCGAATAATACTTTAATATTTACAGAAGGGGCTAACCCCAGTTTGGAATAGGATTCTACAGCTTTAACTATAGCCATAACGTTAGATTTACTATCAGCAGCCCCTCTAGCTGTTATTTTACCATTACTCTCTACAGCTTCAAACGGTGGCGAAGACCACTCCTCTAAAGGTTCTGGTGGTTGTACATCATAATGCCCGTATAGTAGTATCGTCTTAGAGGAGCTGGAGTACAACTCTCCATAGACTACCGGGTTAGCATCTTTCATCCTCCATACTTCAACTCTAAACCCAGCTTTCTCCATGAACTCTCTAAGCATAGAAGCGCAGGCGTCTACTCCCTCACCTCTAGCTGATATACTGGGTTGTCTAAGGAAATCTTTAAGATCCTCTATATACTCCTCGCCAACTTTATCTAGAAGACTCTTTATCTCATCTAGCTTCATAACACTGCGTATAAACCTAAATTAGAAGAATTCTTAAGATTTACGGGTAGAGGGATGTTCCTAGCATTCATGGTTGGTTCAGCTGGATCTGGTAAGAGTATGTTAACCGCAGCGTTAGCAGAGTATCTACTCGAGAAGGAGCAGGATGTATGTATAGTAAATCTAGATCCAGGTGTATTGAATACACCATATAATCCGGATGTAGATGTAAGAACCTACGTGTCTGTAGAGGATATACAGGAGGAGTATGGGTTAGGTCCTAACGGTGCACTCGTAATGGCTTCAGATCTTGTAGCAAACTATATAGAGGATATTAGGGAGGAGATAGAGGATATCGGCGCAGAATATGTAATTATCGATACACCTGGGCAGCTAGAGTTATTTGCTTTCCGTGCTAGCGGCCCGTTTATAGTTAGAGAGATTTCTAGGGATCCTAAAGTTATAGTTTACCTTGTAGATGCCCCATTCTCTGCTAATCCTTTAAACTTCGTATCAACCCTATACCTATCGGTTGCAGTCTATACTCGGATACTAGAGCCTCAAGTATACGTTCTCAGTAAGGTAGATCTATTGGATGAGGATACTAGGGAGAGGATACTAGGATGGTTTGAAGATTTTGATATGCTAGAAGCTGATGTAGAAGGTTCTGTTAGAGATGAGAGTCTTATAATAGCGAGGAGTATAGTAGACGGATTGAGGGGTATAGATATATTCTCAGAGCTTATACCTGTATCTGCTAAAACAGGTGAAGGACTACCTCTACTATCTGCAGCTCTAACTAGAGTATTTACTGGTGGAGAAGAAATATTGGAAGGCTAATCTAATTTGAGATAAGCTTTATGATAGTATGAGCATCTACGGTAATATTAGATAAGGGTTGACTGTTAGAAGGAGGCTAAAGGATTTAGTAATGCTTAACCTAGTCGAGGAGGCAGTTTTACTTATCGTATATAAACTTGGATCTATGGGGAGGATAACGTTATCACGTATCCTTGATCTACCTGAAGGTACTGTTAGAGGTATTCTACGACGTATGGAGCTATCTAAGATGATCGAATCTACAAGTAGAGGGGTTAAATTAACGGAGAGAGGGGTTGAAGAGTTATCTAAGTTACTCGATAAGAGGTGTATAGAAGGCATATTCGTAATGGAGCCTGGTTTTTTAGGTTTGAATATGCCTTCAGTAATCGTGCATATACGTGGAAAAGCTAAAAGTATAAGGCTAGGGTTAGAGGAAAGGGATAGAGCTATTGGAGCTGGAGCTAAAGCTCTTGTAGCTATAAGATGTGTAGATGGACGTCTAGAGATACCTGGAGTAGTAGATGATATATGCAGGGAGGGGGAACAGTATGCACATATACTTAGAGAAAGATTTAATTTAAGAGATGGCGATTTAATTCTCGCAGTATTCTCAGATAATGTTTGGCGAGCACTTATAGCAGCGTTGCATGTAGCTGAAAGTATACCAGCTTAGATGCTAGATGCCGGTAATAACGTAGTATAGCTACGAAATCTATTGGCTTTCATCATCTATAGAGTATTATCAGCATATAGTGGCAATATTCATTAAGCGGTAGTTAAGCCTAATTAGCGTAAGGAAAATCAGGGGGAGATACGATGACGTTAGAGAAGCTATTTAACCCATCATCGATAGCAGTTGTAGGCGCTTCTCGTACACCAGGTAAGGTTGGATACGCTATACTATCGAATATACTTTCATCAGGATTCACTGGTGAAATATACCCTGTGAATCCTAATGCTACAGAGATTCTAGGTCTCAAATGTTATCCACGGATAACGGATATACCATCAGATGTAGATTTAGCTATCATATCGATTCCTGCTCAAGCAGTTTTAGATGTAGCTGAAGAATGCGGGAGGAGGGGGGTTAAGTATATCGTCGTTATATCTGCTGGGTTTAAGGAGATAGGCCCTGAAGGCTTAGTTAGAGAAGTTAAACTTCAAACATTATGCAGACGGTATGGTATGAGGCTTCTAGGACCCAACTGTCTAGGCTTCATAGATATGTATACACCATTAAACGCGAGCTTCGCAGCTACACAGCCTCTAAAGGGGCGTATAGCATTCATATCGCAGAGCGGTGCTCTAGCTACTAGCATACTAAACTGGTCTAGATCGATCGATATAGGGTTTAGCCGGTTCATAACCCTCGGAAATAGAGCTGATATAGATGAATCAGATATCATAGAGAGTTTGAAAAACGATCCTAATACCAGCGTTATCCTCGCATATCTAGAGAGCGTATCAGATGGAGCTAAGTTTAGGAAGATAGTAAGTAGTGTCTCGCCTATCAAACCAGTAGTAGTTGTTAAGGCTGGCGTATCTCGGCATGGAGCTGCTGCTGCATCACTACATACTGGTTCTATAGCTGGAAGCGATTCTGCATACGAAGCTGCTTTCAAACAATGCGGTGTCGTGAGAGCTAGAAGCTTAGAGGAGTTATTCCATGCTGCACGTATATTCGCATCACAGCCACTACCTAGAAACTATGGGACGATAATCGTTACCAACGCTGGTGGCCCAGGTATAATCGCTACAGATGCATGTGAACGCTATGGTGTAGAGCTTAAAAGCATATCTGTAGAACTTGTTAGGGAGTTGAGGAGTAAACTTCCATCTGCAGCATCGCTACATAATCCTATAGATATACTAGGCGATGCTGATGCTGAAAGGTATAGGATAGCTTTAGAGACGTTATTAGCTAAGAGCGACGTCGATACATTCTTCGTTATACTTACACCTCAAGCTATGAGCCAGCCTAGAGAAACTGCTCAAGTTTTAGCTGAACTCAAAACAAAATACCCGGAGAAGATTATAGTTGCGGTATTTATAGGTGGAGAAGAGATGGGTGAAGCTAAAGCTATACTTCGTAAATCTGGTGTGATAGATTTCGATTTCCCAGAGGATGCTGCTTCAGCTTTAGGTATACTCTTCAATTATAAGCGTCTAGTAGAGAAGTTGCCGACCGTAACCGGGCTTAAGGAATTGAAGGATGTAGATAGGGATTTCGTAGAGACATTGATATCGAGGTTTAAGTTAGAAAGGAGGACTACTACTCTATCATATGAAGCCTTCCAGATTCTATCCGCATACAACATACCTACAGTACCATGCCGTCTAGCCAGGACACCTGAGGAAGCTGTAGAAGCTGCTGAGATGATAGGGTACCCTGTAGCTATCAAGGTAGCATCACCTGAGATACTTCATAAAACCGATATAGGTGGTGTAAGGCTTAACGTTAACTCACCTAAAGAGGTTGTAGACGCATTTGATGATGTTATATCGAATGCTAGGAGATACATGCCTAGAGCGAATATATACGGTGTTGAAGTGTCGAAGATGGCTACTAGGGGTATAGAGATTATCGTAGGTATGCATAGAGATCCACAGTTTGGTCCACTATTAATGTTTGGTTTAGGAGGGATCTATGTTGATTTCTTAAGGGATGTAAGCTTCAGAGTAGCCCCGCTATCCATGGATGATGCTTTAGAGATGATCAAGGAGACTAAAGCCTATACGCTTCTAAGGGGGGTGAGGGGGATGCCGGCAGCTGATATAGAATCTCTAGCCGATATTATAGTTAGGGTTGCATGGCTTTCTGCAGAATTTAGAGAAATAGCTGATATAGATTTGAATCCCATATTCGTATATGAGAAGGGAAAAGGTTGTATAGCCGTAGATGCTAAGATTAGTCTATCTGTATAGGGAGGATACGAGTATGCCCACCTGTAAAGGGCTCTATGTAGTCTCTCCGAAGGATTACTCTGGGAAAACCGCACTCTGCGTAGGATTAGCGCTTACCTTTAAAGAGGAAGGGTATAGGGTAGGCTACATGAAGCCTATAGGCTTATGGACAAGTATACTTGAAGGCGAGTACGTGGATGAAGACTCCATACTCCTAAAGGATATATTAGGCTTAGAGGATAGTTTAACCGATGTAACCCCCTATGTAGCTGGCGATAGAATTCTAGAAGATATAGCTAAGGGTAAGCTTCACGATGTATGCTCTAAGATAGCTGAAGTATATCGTAGAGCTTCAGAAGGAAAGGATATTATGCTAATCGAAGCTCCTAGGAATATAGGTCTCAACTATCTTACAGGATTAACCTACAGATTCTTAGCTGAGAAAATTGGGTGTAAGGCTCTAGTAGTATCTCTATTCGAGTCAGATGTAGATGTAGGCTCTATAATACAGATGTATGAGCATATGAAGCTTGAAGGATTGAAGACTATAGGTGTTGTATTAAACTATGTTCGGAGACATGTTATAGAGAGAGCTAGAAGTATAGTACCGCAGATACTTAGATCATATGGGTTAAACGTTTTAGGAGTTATACCTAGGAAGACGGAGTTGGTAGCGCCTACGGTAGCCGAGATATATGAGCGTATAGGTGGGGAGATACTTGCATGTGAGGATAAGTTGGATGGTATCGTCGAAGAGATAATGATAGGCGCTATGACACTCGAATCTGCATTATCATTCTTTAGGAGAGCTATTAATAAGGCTGTCATTACAGGCGGTGATAGAGCTGATGTAGCTCTTGCAGCTCTGGAGACGGATACATCTGTACTAATATTGACAGGCAATTTATATCCTGATGTAAGGGTTTTAGCTAAGGCGGAGGAGAGGGGTATACCTGTAATACTAGTACCATACGATACCTATACTACGGTCGAGCTTGTAGGAGAGCTTGTAGGTAGAATCAGACCTGGTGATAGGAAGAGGGTTGATCTAGCGTATAAATTGGTAAGAGAGAATGTTGATTGGAGGAGCATAATCGGATCTCTATAAAATTAATATCTTCTCTGGGGAATTCTTTAGAATTCGATGATGAACCGTGCTTAGGATAGGGACTGTAGCATTATTCTCACGTGTAGATCTAGATGAGGTATTACTAGTATCATCTAAGATTAAAGAGAGGTTTGAAAGTAGCGGTGTGAATGTACTACTAGAGGATAGACTATATGAGAAGCTGGGAGGTGCTAGATGGAATTCAAAATCGACTTTCGATCTACTCATAGCGATCGGAGGGGATGGTACTATACTCAGAGCTGTACATGCTACAGGGTTATCTAAACCTGTTTTCGCTATCAGAGCAGGGTTAGTCGGGTTTTTAGCTGATTGTGATCTACATGAAGCTTTAGAAGCTATAGATATGCTACTCAAGGATGAGTATAGGATAGAATCGTATAAGCTATTGGAGAATAACGTTAATCTACCTTATGCTTTAAACGAGGTTAGGGTTGGAGCTACTGATGTATTGAAGACAGTAGATTTAGAAGTTAGGGTTGAAGGGGAGGTTATAGCTTTAGATAGGGTTGATGCAGTGCTCGTAGCTACACCATTAGGTTCTACAGGGTATTCACTAAGTTGCGGAGGATGCATACTAGATCCTAGGGTTGAAGCATATATATTGACACCTGTCTCGCCTTTAACTCCAAGCTTTAAGCCTTACGTTGCTCCTTGGGATGCAACTGTGGAGATCAGGGTTATTAGAGGAGATCTGTACGTATCGGTGGATGGGGTAGCATCCATTAAGCTTCCAGAGGGGTCGAGCGTAAAGGTGAAAGGGTCGAGTAAAACTGTGGATTTCATAAGGGTTAAGGGAAGGTTTATCGAAAGACTACGTAGGAGAGTTAATCCTAGATTTAGATTGAATCTTTAGAATCTAAGCCTTGTATCTTAGTATAGCAGCTATACCTCCAAAGCCTTTGAGCAGCATCTCTCCCTCCTCAGTTTCCGTGGATATCAGCTCTACGTTAACCTTATACTGTTCGGCTAATTCTATGAATTCGTCTGTAAGACTCTTCCACTCTTTAATCCTCAGTGTCTGATTACCACAGGATGGACATTTCGATCTAGAAATCTCCGCTTCGAAAGCGAATCTATCAGCTTCATTTATCGTACGTCTATCTGTATAACCACATACACTACACTCTACGGTAGCTCTAACCTTATCGATATTCTCTGATATGATTAGAGTATCTATTAATCCACGTGTTAGAAGGGATCTAACTTCCTCCTCTCCGTATGCTGCGAGTCCATCGCTTAACGTAACCTCCCTAAAGAATCTTTGTAGTATCCTTTTCTCCTCCATATGCCTTACACCTCTGAGTATATCGATAGATTTACTTGCAACTTCTCGAAGACCTTCCTCACCGGTATAAGCTGTATCTATAACACCTACTACCTTCTTCTTTATCATATAGTTGAGGTAATCCTTATCAAGGAATTCGTATTTAGTCGGTCCCGGTCCAGCTACCAATATACCCTTTATATCATCTCTACCTAGGAATAATTCATCAGCATATTTAGCTACTCTTCGAAAGAATTCGTTAAGCTCCATCTCTCTAAGTCTCTCGAATCTACGTGCAGATTGGCCTCCAGCTCTATGTTTTCCAGGTATACCGGAGGTTATCTCTCGTATAAGCTCCATCCTCCTCCCAGATATTATACCGAAGCTAGCTTCGCTAGAGTCTATTATTATAACTCCGTAGGACTCCTTCTCTTTGAGGATATCGTATAGCGGGTCTAAGTAGAATGTAGATGAACATCCATAGTATGATACATTGATAGGCTCCGGAGGTATTATCACATAGTCTTCAAGTTTTTCACTGCCTTCACCATTCTGAGGAATAGCCCCACAGAATATTACTAGACCATTCTCAGGCGTTTTCTTAAAATATTTAAGCTTCTGAATTACACGCTCTATAGCGGATTGAACATTCTTCCTAGTTCTATCAGATTTTATATTAGAAGCCGTATTATACTCCTGCCATAAGTTGTTTATAACTTCGTGAATAGGCCTACCCGGGGGTATGTATAGGCTTATAAGCTCAGTACCTCTACCAATCTTAGATTTAAGTTCTTCTAAGAGTTTTCTAAACCTGTAGTTCTCGAGAGAGTAGGATTTTATGCTGGACATACCTAGAACACTCCTCCAACTATCTTAGGCTATAGTGATGGTGAGAACGGTGGATAGCATAACCTTGCCGGAATAATGAATGGAATATAGCTTATAAACTTTACTATACCGTTTCGTAGAGCCATTCTATGAAGCTTTCAGTACTGTAGAATAGCTTCAAGATACTATCAGAGAATACCCATTTAACATTAACCTTCCTACCGAATAAGTCTTCAAGCCTACCTATCCAGCGGTATATCTCAACCCTTATATCCGAGAAGCTAGGTGTACCTGGACTACCAGTATAATATCCTAAGGCAGGATCCAATATCATTATCTTCCCATCTTTGAACGGTATATAGACAGCCATATGATCTGTAACTACTATACACTCAACTCTAAGTTTCCCTCTAAAGTAGGCTGAGAGCATACTAGCTAATAATATAGCTTGATCATCACAATCACCTTCTCTAAATGCTAACGTCTGGTTAGGATATTGCCACATATCCGATACATATATTAATGGAAGGCTTGGATCTGATGGTAGCAGTGGATAGAGACCATCGCTTCTATATCTTACATTACCTATAACCCAGTCAAACATAGCTTTAATATCCACAGCGATCTCGTCCAGATCGAGATAGCCGCTCCATCCGCCGGTAATCTGAAGCATAAGACTCTTAACTCTAAGATCGTTAGGTGTTATGAGGAGTAGATCTTCTATCTTAGGATGTAGAGCATGAATATTAACTTCACCAGTAAGTTTTAGATAGTCTTTAATGAATAGTTCAAGCCTACCAGTAGATAGCCTAGCTTCTAGAGTTTTATAGCTTTCATCTAAGATCCTATATCCTTCCAGTAGAATTTCATAATCTCTCAACATAGATTTATAATTGTCAAATAAATCATTGTATGTATTATTTAATTTCTCATAATTTTCATATAGATGTAAAAGTGCATCTACAGTAGCATTATACTCACTATACAATATCCTATAACTTATGTTAAGTACCTCGATAGCCTCGATGAGCCTTTGATTATCTAAAAAGATACTTTGATAATCATGTAAAAGCCTCTGGTAATCGGAGAATAATGCCTCATATAAACTAGATAGCATGGTATAGCTTGAATTTAATTTATGGTAATCTGATAGTAGAGAATCATACTTAGATTGCATCGATTCATAGTTAGATCTAAGATTTTCATACTCTAAAGATCTAGCTTCATACATACTCTGCAGGATTGATACCCTACTATACAGTATTAAAGATGAAGCCGCTAATACGATGGCTATAACAGAAGCCAATATAGTACTCTTATCTACAATCAAACCTATACACCTAAACACATATAAACATTATAAGGATTTAAAGCTTAACAAAATACACTATATACTAAAGGAGATATCGTAAAACATCCAATAAAACCTAGAATATCTCATCCTAGTAGAAATACTAAACCCAGCCACCATAAAAACCTCATCCACACTAAACCTTTTATACGAATTCATCTCCAAATATACGATCGGAGAAGCCGGGGTCACCTAGCCTGGTAGGGTGCAGGCCTGCTAAGCCTGTGGCGCATATGCGCCGCGCGGGTTCAAATCCCGCCCCCGGCGCCAGTCTCTAGGGTTCAAATCCCTTCTCCTTTTAAATCCTGGGAAACGAGTTTAGCGTGAAGAATGAGATTATACGATTATGATGTCTTCGTAATTTTTCAAGTTAACATTTAGGAGAGCACTGCTATCTATGACATCATATGAGTAGCGGTTTGCCGATACTAGGAGGGGGTTAAAGATTGTTTATTACACGCTTATATCTGGCGGTGGTGGAGGTCTTAGGGATAGATAGAAGTATACTGCTGAAACTGTGAATACGGCGTTTAGGAGCCAGCTTACTATAGACCCGATATATGGACCGATTATCGGGATTATCGAAAAGCCATATGAGAATACTGCGCTTGCAACTATCACTAATAATATGAAGATTATTACTTCTCCAAGATTTTTAATAACAAAATCGAACGCCCTCTTCACGCTTTCTACAGCATTTAACCTCTCTGTTATAGCTATAACTACAATAAAGATTCCTACTGGAAGTAGTATGACTGTTATACTACATAGTGCTGCTATTATAGCTACTATGATTAATACAGCGATTCTACTTATCACTAGATTTAAACTTCTTCTTAGATCTAACGGGCGGTTGTTAATTACATCGTTAGCCATATCTACAAGCATGCATCCCGCTATGAAACCAAGGATAGCAGCGATCAATGAGCCAAAAAGGCTTATGAACGGATTTGGTGTTTCAAAATGGTAATATCTTATCGGGAATATATATGCTAACGCATCGAAGAATAGATGTACGATAATAGGAATAATAAATGGAGCGAATAATACTGGATTCTTTACCGATATATCTATACCCTTTGAAATAGCTTCTATCGATTTTGACATAGACTTTATTTTGCTACCTCGCTCCTTATAAATATATCGAATCCCGCAGCTGGGATAGGGGGTGAGCCAGCTTAGATTATTACAAAGCTTTCGATGAAAGGGATTCTGTTAAACTAATACTCTTGCTATTAGAGTAGAAGGTATGGGATATCCATCTACAATAGTATTGTGGTAATGTGCTGATCTACCGTGTATATCTTCCTATTCTCTTTCTGCTTAGATAACTTTTATCTTTGTTTGAAATCAATGTTTTGCTATCAATTATAAAGACTAAACTAAATCTTAACCAGAGTGTTAGCTATGTTAGATTAAGAAACGGATTCGGAAATAAGTAGTAAGCGTGGACTAAAGATGCTATATTGAAGGTCGAAAATACCTTATCGAGTTACAGATGCTAAAGAGTACAGATACTAGAGTATATCATGGAGAATCATAAAAGCTATAATCGAGGAATCTAGAAAATATGTTAGAAAATGATGGTTAAATTGAAGGGGAGGCTTTTTAGACTACTCTTAGAGGAGGTTAGGAGAAGGTATCCGATCGAAGCGTGCGGTATCCTATTCGGATATGTAAATAGCGACGAAGTACGTATAGAGGTTGCAGTATTTCTTAGGAATATGCTAGAATCTGAGTTTATGTTTCAGATAGATCCTGAGGAGCTTCTTAAGGTATTGATAGAATATGAGGGGAGGGGTTTAAGCCATATAGGCTTCTTCCACTCTCATCCAAGATGTAGTAAACCCTCTACGATGGATCTAAGGTATATGAAGCTATGGCCAGGGAGTATATGGGTCATAGTATCGTGTAGAGAATCTAGGATGGAAGCCTACCGGGTTATCGATGGATGCTTAGAAAAGGCTACGATCGTAATAGAGGATGATAATATAGTATAGCCAACCTAGGTTTTCTTCAACCCTGGTTCTACCTTTCGAGAATAGGATTTAAATAGTAATGCTAAAAGTTGAAGTTGCTGAACCCATTCTATCTCAGACTCTAGTATCGTAAGCTTGTAGGTAACTATATTCTTAGGGATCTTTAGATCGTATACTTCAGGCTCTGCTTTCCCCACTTAAACTATAGTTAACGTCGAGAATAGGGGTATGCTACCTAATTCTATGCTGAATTTGTAGGAGATGCTTATGGACAGATCGATTATCGATATGGTTGCATCGCTACCCCTGATGGATCCACATCCACGTATTGATGCATCTCCACCTCCCTTAGCCACCCCTTCCTTAGGCTCTATGAGTATAGAGAAATCGAAGAGCTATGTGGGGATAGGGTTTATATTTATATATGGTGATATCCGAAGATCCCCCATTGTATAATGACTTATTAGCATCTAAGCCTAAGCTATCAGCTGAATAACATCCATCTACTCGATACTCGCCACTGCTGTTAGATCCTCTATCAAAATATATGGCGTGGAGTGGGTATGCTACTTGGCAGAATTGGATAGCATAATTTCGGGATCCCCCCTTCATAAATGTGGAACCGGATATTATGCTCTATAACTGTTGGTAGAAAGTATTTTAAGGCTGAGTATGTCTAGTTGGGTTAGTGGTTATTCATGGTGAAGGTTTTCGGATACCGGGATGTAGCTACAGAGAGTGTTGAGGGGGGTGCCTTCTGCTATAGAGCTGAGGTTCAACGCTTCATAACTGGAGATGTATCGAAGGATTTCAGAGCGTTTATAGTCCATTTCCCAGCTGGACATAGGACTAGATGGCATAAGCATAGTAGTGATCAGATACTCTACATAATAGATGGGGTAGGGGTAGTAGCGGATGAGAGTAGGGAGTACGAGGTAGTACCTGGGATGCTTGTACTGATACCTGCTGGGGAGAGGCATTGGCACGGAGCTAGAAGGGATTGTCGTTTAACGCATCTAATGATACTTAGAGCTGATTCGAAGGAAGAAATGTTTGAGTGCCCGTAGAGGAGGAGCCTATCTAACATGGATCCTCCGCTCTGAATATCTACATAGTCTAAGGCTTAGATTAGGTCTTCTATATCCATGGATTAGACCCCGATAATTTTTTAGAACCCATCATAGATCTAGCTCTTCAATAGTCATGCTTAGCGTACTTATCCTTATCCATAGAATTGCCGATGATATCGTAACCTTATCGATGTAACAGACCTATCTCTTAGATGCTCCTAAGCTTTATGAGTATGGAGTATATTTTTAACATAAATAATTTATTTGCTAAGTATTGTAGTATTACTAGAATATACTAAAGTTTAACTTTAAACTCTTTAGTTAGAGGTATATTTTTAACATAACGTGTACTAGCCAGTATATGTATGTATATCGTGAATTCGTTTAATGCTATATACCTAGATAATCCTCTACTAACTATTCTGAATTTCTCTGTTATATTCGAGTTTGGAGATAAAGTTAGTTGTTTCAGTTCGTATTCCTTATATAATCCGCCTAGATATACACCATACCTTTCTAGTGTTACACCTAGCCTCATTATATGTATGTATTCATCTGAGGTGTTGATAATATTTACTGATATCTCTAAGGTATCTTCATCTTCTATATTTAATTTTCGTATTTCAAATACTATATTTATTATATCTTTAACCTCTACTCCATAGTTAACAGTAATATAGTAAAGCTTGATAGCTGACCAGCTAGATATAAAAATGAAGAGTACTGCTATTAAGAGTTTCAGAATAGATCTAGGTTTCAAACAGCTTCGAATATCATCCTAACTTTTAAACTTATATATTTATCGTATATATTTAGTGATCTATAAAGGTATGAATAGGTTTAAGGAGACTATATATCTTACCACTCTATCTATTCTAGCCTCTATACCAATAACGCTTAGACTAGTAGAATTATACCTAGGTTTATCTAGCCTAGTTTCCTGCATTATAACGGTTACACTTCTATACCTTCTTCTAGGCGCCTTGATAAGAGATATCAAGCATACATTACTATGCCTAATTGTGTCTATACTTCTACCCCTTCCGATAGGGGCTGCGATCCTCACGTATCAGCTGGTAATCTTAACTTTACCTCTATACGATACTTACATATTCATGCTCTACACATTTGTATCGAAATTCATCGTAATAATCATACTGGTATTCGTACCACTAGCTATATTGTCCAGCATGTTGGGGGGTAGCATTATACGATAGGTTTATCGGAGAATAAAAAAAGAAATGATAGGGGGTTAAAGCTACCTCGAAGGTTTTCTTAAGAGCGAGACGATAGATACGACTAACGTTATCACGACAACGGCTATAACTGCATAGGATATCGTCGATATCGCTACGAGATCTCCTCTTAGAGCAGATATATCGGCTCTAAGCCCTGCTATATCTGTCGATGTAGCAAGCCCTGCCACCTTATCAGATAGGGTTGCTATGGCAGTCTTCAAATCTCCGATAGACTTGGATAGAGCTTTCACATCGTCAGATAACGTCGTTAGCTTAGCCGATATTGTTTCTAGCCTATCTAGTATCTCTTCTATCTCCGGTATCGTAACAGGGGTTATAGGAGTATATGTGCCTATAACTGTTGTTATTACACCCTCCTTAACTTCGACTATCTCTGGGGATGGCGCGATATATCCTTCTATAGGCTTAAACTCTATCAGATACCTACCTACAACAACCTCTTTTACTACAGGTGCTATACCCCAAGATTCTCCATTAACGATTACCTCAGCTTTAACCGGTGTTGTATCTATAGTTAATATACCCTTCTTTATCGCTAATACAGCTGCTAGATCCTCGAATATCTTTGTAGTAGGTATGCGTAGATTGTAAATCCATGATGGAACGGTGGGGGTCTCCCCTGCCTTAGCTAGACAGAATATGACTGGTAGGTTATCTGGATAGTTCCACGGATATGGTGACAGCCATCTTGGATCCTCTTCGCAAGGCCATCCAACCCATCGATCGGTTCTGAACTCATACCAAGCTGCACCGTAGAATAACGGGATAGCTGGAATATCCTTCAGGAATATCTCCTGCAATTTACTATAGATCCCTTTAAGCTTTACAGGATCGGTTTCCTTAGCTGCAGCATCTATAAGCGATATGACCTCCCAGTTTATATAACGCTCCCAGTTTCCTGCTGGATAATCTTCGCCAACTGGTCCTGTGAGTCTTGGATCCATTATCCATCTGAAGGCGTTCCATGGATGATCGAATCCCATACCTCCATCCCATGAGATAACTAGATCGAACTGACCCTTAATTAAGCGATCCCACCAAACCGAGAAGTCTGGGAAGTATGTTGTACAATCTATACCTATAGATTGTAGGTTTGTCGCTATCATATCGCACATCATCATCCAATCAGTCCAACCGTAGGGAACGCTTATGGTGAACGGGCCGAGCTTAGTTCCATCAGGCATCTCCCTTATTCCATCACCATTTCTATCGATTATACCAGCTTCATCTAGGATCCTCTTGGCTTCAGCTAGATTATATTCGAACCCATACTTCTTAACTAATTCTTCATCTATCCATTTAGCGTAGGCGGGGATCGTATGTATTATCGGGACTGGCGCTGCTCTAACACTATAGTTGAAGTATGCTTTAGATACTAGTTCATCATACGGTATCGCATAAGCTATAGCTTTACGTATAGCTACAACTGTTAACGGATACTTCGCATAGTTGATGTAGAGATTTACTATACCTGAACCTATATAGTATGGCGGGTTAGCGTAGTATGTTCTAACTGGCAGACCTTTAACCTTCCACATATCGTAGATCGCTGCGAAGAAGTGTCCAGCTGCATCCATTACACCTTCTTCGAATCCGAGAGCGGCGGCTACATTATCCCTGAAAACCTTATGTGCTATATACTTAGGTCTAGGTAGGCCGAAGATATCTTTACCCCACCAGTTATCGACTCTTTCATAGTACCAGATATCTTCACTCCATGTTAAAAGCCTGTATGGCCCCCCACCGATTATCTTAGCGGGATCGTCATCCCTAAACTCTGTTACGATCTTCATACCCAACGTCTTCTCAAGCGGCTCCCACCTATGTTTAGGTAGTATTATACCGCTATTCGAGCCGTGAAGTAATCCTACAAGCTGGAAGTAGTTCAACTTCTCCTCGCTAGTGATGAATCTTACAGTTTTACTATCTACGGCTACAACCTTCTCCAAGTAATCCCATACAGGTGATAGCCATCCTATAACATACTTCTTACCAAGCTCGAACGTGAATACTACATCGTCTGCTGTTATTGGGGTGCCATCCCACCATTTGGCTTCAGGTCTGATTTTAACTTCTAGAGTATATTTATCGATCCATCTATAGCCTTCCGCTAGGTATGGAATCCAAACATCGTCACGTGTGCTATAGAAGAATAGTGATGGGTACATCATGAATGTACCCCAAGCTGTGGATGGCAGTAATGGATTCCAACCTGGAGGCGGACCCCATGCATCTGAGATTATGAGAGTCTCCTCTCTAGGTATCTGTTGAGCTACGTTGATGCTAGAATAGCTGGCTATTGACAGAAGGAATAGTAGAATGGCGAGTAGCGCTAAACCTGATTTCATCTTGCATGTTTTCAAGAATTTCCCCGATTAAGATTGTAGGATTGCTAACCTATATAAATATTTAGTTCTATAGTAATAATCATAACTACCATTAATTACGTAGTATAAGTTTAGAAGTGGTGTTAGAATCCACTCCATTTACGATATAGCAGAGGTACATCTTCTCTAAGCTTTCTAGTGTATGGGTGCTGCGGATTTTCCATAACCTCTTCTGGAGAACCTTCTTCTACTATCTCCCCTCTATACATGATCATTATCCTATCACTCACATAGTATGCTAACCCTAGATCATGTGTTATGAAGATGACAGATGTTCCATACTCATCTCTTAATCTAGAAAATAGGTTTAATACTCCTGCACGTGTAGATGCATCTATCATACTTACAGGTTCATCTGCTAATATCAATCTAGGTTTTAGAAGATAGCATCTAGCCACCATTATCCTCTGTCTTTGCCCACCGCTAAGTTCATGAGGATAGCGACCGAGTACTTCATCAGGTCTGAGGCCAACCTCTTTCAGAGCTTCTCTTATCAAGCTTTCTCTATCAGCTCCGATATCACCTATAAGGTTGAATACCTGGTTTAAGACTCTATCTATCCTGTATAGTGGGTTGTAGGATGCGAAAGGATCTTGGAATATACCGTGAACCTGCCGCCAGTACCACTTTAAATCTTCCATCTTTTTGAGAGACCATACGTCTCTTCCTTGAAATCTTATCGATCCCGAGGTAGGCTTTAATAATCTGAGTATCATTCTAGCTGTAGTAGTTTTACCAGATCCACTCTCACCTACTAGTGATATGAACTCCTTCTCGCTAACTCTGAACGATATATTGTTAACTGCGAGTATCTCCTTCTTTCTGAGTAATCCTACCACGTATATCTTAGTTAGATTTTCTACTTCTAGTATGACCATGTATAAGCCTCCATTACATAAATGATTCTACTAGATGGCATGCTACAATCCTATCATCTCTAACCTCTATTATAGGAGGTTCAACCTCTTTACATATAGGTTTAGCGTATGGGCATCTAGGATGGAACCTGCATCCTGATGGAGGATTTAATAGATTTGGAGGCTCCCCAGCTATGAATGTTATACCTCTTTTCCTAACCTCTGATTCAGGTGTCATCACAGCGTTAACTAAGCCGCGTGTATATGGATGTAGAGGGGTATACAATATATCATCGGTTGAAGCTACCTCGACTATCTTACCAGCATACATTATAGCGATCTTATCAGCTATCTGTCTCAGTATAGCTAAGTCATGTGTTACGAATACCATACTCTCTATAATCTTCGCTCTATGGAGGTCTACGAGAAGTTTTATAACCTGCTTCTGGGTTGAAACGTCGAGGGCTGATGTAGGCTCATCCACTATCAAGAGTTTAGGATTGAGTAGTGTCGAGATAGCTATAACAACCCTCTGCTTCATACCTCCGCTAAGCTCGTGAGGATATAGATGCAGTATTTCAGGTGAGAGGTTTAATTCTTCAAACCTTTTTCTAACCATAGATACTATCTCAGCTCTACTCATATCCGTATGATAGTGGAAGATGTCTTTAACGAAATCTACGATTTTTTTAGTAGGCATAAGAGCGTTGAGGGCTGATTGAGGAACTATGGATACCAGTATACCCCATACATCCTTCTTAAGCTTACTCCTACTCATCTCGGAGATCTTAATGCCATCTAGGACTATCGTTCCATCGATAAGACGTAGTGGAGGTCTGATATTCATCATCAACGTATTTACGAGTGTAGATTTTCCGCATCCTGATTCTCCGGCTAAACCTAGGATGGCACCTCTATCAACTGATAAGCTTACATCATCTACAGCTTTAACATAGCTATTCCTAATGGAGTAGTATGCTTTAACATGCTCAGCTTCGAGTAGGGTCATAAGCTATTCACCTCTAAGCCTAGGGCTGAAGTACTCATCTAGAGCTGTGGATAGTAGGAGTAGCGATGTAGCTAATGCTACTAGGCATACACCAGGCGGGATGAACCACCACCATAGAGCTCTACGAACGGCTTCTAGGAGCTGAGCCCAGTATAGGATTATACCTAGAGATATACCTCTAGTTACGCCTAAGCCTATCATGCTGAGGCCTGCTTCTGCTATCATAGCACCGGACATAAGTAGTACGAAAGCCATGAATATGTATGAAGCCATATTAGGGAGTAGATCCTCGAACATTATCCTTAGATCGCCTAGACCAGCCATCCTAGACATATCTATGAACTCTCTAGTCTTCAAGCTTAGGATCTGTGATCTAACAGCTCTAGCTACCCAAGGCCATGATGTAACGCCTATAACTATAGATACTAGAAATGGATTCCTCTCCTCTAAGTATGCTGCGATCAGCATCATCAAGAGTATCGATGGTAGAGCGTATACGACATCTGTTAGAAGCATCAGGGAATTCTCTGTGATACCTCCTTTAAATCCTGAGACAACCCCTATGGTTACACCTATAGCTAGAGATATGGCTGCAGCTGTTAAACCTATGCTTAGAGAGTTTCTTATGCCATGGAGGAGCTGAGCTAGGACATCTCTACCCCAGCGATCTGTTCCTAATGGGTATTTGCTCGAGGGGGGTTGCTCGATAGGCCCTGTCATTACTACAGGGTTTACAGGATATACGATAGGCCCTATCAACCCTGCTAATACTATAGCTAAGAATATCGATAGGCTTATGATCAGCTTCTTAATCTTGATTAGATCCATAACTATGGGGGGTATCATAATTATCCACCGGTATATCCGGTTTTGATCCTTGGATCTATGAGTGCGTAAGCTATATCGACTATGAAGTTTGCGAGTAGAAGCGTAGATATTAGTAGTACGAAAGTCCCCTGTATCATAGGATAGTCTAGTCTAGAGAGGGATGTGAATATCAGGAATCCTGTACCTGGATAAGAGAATACAACCTCTGTTATAAGCGAACCGCCAAGTATGCTACCGAAGTTTAGAGCTAAACCTGTTATCTGTGGTAGCATAGAGTTTCTGAATACGTATCTAAGTATCTTACTATCGGGTAGTCCGAGGGAGTCTGCGTAGCTTACGTAATCTGCTCTCAATTCATAGATAGCCATAACCCTCATGCCTATAGCCCATCCACCCATAGCGCTCAGCGTAATCGATAGGAATGGTAGGGTGTAGTGGTGGAGGAAATCTAGAGCGAATTCGAGGGTTAAAGCTGGAATCCTACCGGTAGTGTAGGCTCCACCTATAGGGAATACCTTGAATACCACTGCGAATATGAAGAGTAGTATCATAGCTAGCCAGTAGTATGGTGTCTGGGATAGCGTGAGGAATACTGGGAGTAGAGCGTTATCTACGATTGTCTTTCTCTTATAAGCTGCTAAAGCTCCTAGAAGATTACCTATGATCCATGATGTTAGGGTTGCAGGTATAAGTAGGCCTAGGGTCCATGGTAGATAAGAGAATACTAGATCTGCAACTTTGCGAGGATAAGCGGATATGGATGTTCCTAGATCGCCTGTAAACGTACGGGATATGAACTCGAAGAATTGTACGTGGAGAGGTTTACCTATACCAAACTCCTCCATAAGCTGTCTATAGACGGCTTTTATAAGCTCTGGATTTTGCTGAGCTCGTTGAAATAGCTGCGATAGCAATGTCGATAACGGGTTTCCAGGGATAGCTCTTGGTAGGAGAAATATTATGAAGATGAATGTTATGAATGTTAAAACTAAGAATCCAGCTCTTCTAGATAGAAATTTCACGAATGGATTCAAGTTATTCCCCCTACTAGCTATTAAGCTATGTTCGTATTAGATCGATATAAATATTCAGAATTTAACTATCTATACCTATAGGTCTATGAATCCTTTTCGCTATCTTAGCTATGAGTATCATAGTAGCTATCAAAGTCATAGCGAAGAGTAGAAGTGTATACTGGTATTCGAAACGCCATGTCTGAGCTGAGGTATAGAAGTATAGGAGAGTGATAGCTTCTAGGATAAGCCCCCAAACCAGTATTACCAGTACGGTCTTCTCTATACCGTAGGATCTGGTTAACCTAGCAGGATACTTGTATACCATCAACTATGATATAGATTTATAATCTTAAAAATCTTATAGCTGCTTCATAGCATATACGAGATTATATAAGATTAAAGCTTTATATAATATTAACAACCTTCATACAGTTTATATAAAATATTACTTGTAACATCCAATTATACCTAGCTAACCCAAATACTTATAGATTAATAAAGTGGAAAATATCTTAACGATATCTAGTATATATTAATTCTCTAATATAGATTAACTAGATTTTCATAGTCATCGATATACCTAATAATGTTAATAGGAACGGATACAACCGTATACTCGAATCATGTAATCTAAACTATACCATTGTACTAGAAGTATCTATGGAAAAACTATGGATAGAAACTATGGAAAAATAGAGGGGGGAGGGCTAACCGTTTATACCCCTCAATCTAGCTGATATTTTATCGAATAGCTCCTCGTATATCTTTAAAGCTTCTCCTAAAGCCTCCTCCATACCCCTCCTACCTAGCTCTACATCTATCATAAGCTGCTCTACATATCTTCTAGTATCTGGTGTAACAAGCCTCTCATCTACACTTCTCAGAAGGTTTATCAACGATTCCCCTAGATTACTTAGATAGAAGGATCTACCCTTCTTCATAGCATACCCCCTCTCAACTATTATCTGCGGATAATCTGCTCTAGTAGCATCAGTTCCTATGGAATGCTTCTCTAGAAGCTTTAATAACTCTGATTCTGTTAAACGTGGTGGAGGCTTAGTCTTCCTCTCCCTTATATCAACCCCTACTATAGGATATCTAGATCCGATCTTAAACTCCGGTATCTTTAGGAGATCTCTAGGCTTAAAATATGGGAATACCCTGTAGAAGCCTTCATCCACCATGTATCTACCCGTAGCATTCAATAATACCCCTCCTACATCTACACATACCCTCCACCTCTTCATATATGCATCCCTACATACTACGTTAGCTAGATACCTCCTAGCTATATACTCCCATACGATACTCTTAGAATCTCTCCAAGGATAGTACGCTGTAGGATGTATAGGTGGATGAGCCCCATCATTCCTATCTCCATCCCTAGGATCGAAGTAGCTCATATCTATATATATGGATAGGGGGGTAGATGATAACATGGATAGAATAGATCTATGATCAACCGTTAACCACATATTAGTCTCGGTTCTAGGATAGCTTATATATCCATCCCCATACAACGCTTCCGCTATAGCCATAATCTTAGAAGCAGAGAAGCCTGTAATCCTAGATAGCTCCTGTAGCATAGTATCTGTATCTGTAGGTAGGGGTTTACGTTCAACCTCGTCTCTAAGCTGGAAATCCTTAACGTATGCATACCTACAATCCCTTATAGAAGCGTATAGTATACTAGCTTTAACCCGATCCTTTATAGGATCTGATGAAAACTCTATTTTAACCCCACCAAAATCTACGATAACTATCAAAGTATAGTACTTCTCAGGTTTAAACCCCCTAATCTCCATCTCCTTCTGATATACAAACCATAGTGTAGGGATCTGACATGAACCCCATGAAACTAGGCTACTACTATCGAACCTACCTGAAAGCGTTAATAGCCTAGTATAAGCTGCACCTGTTACTAGATCGAATTTATGACGTAGTAGAGCTTTCCAAACCCATCTCCACTTAAGATCTGGTTCTAGATTCATCCATGCACGTCTAAGCTCGCTTATCGTCGTAGCATTAAACCTCATCCTACGATAACCAGGTGTAAACCCTAACCTATCCCTAGCTATCAATAGTACTTCGTACGCTATTAACTCACCTTCAGGATCGTTATCCGTAGCTAATACGAGTATATCGCTATCCTTAAGAAAGGATACTAGCCTCCTATAGGATTCGTAATCTCTAACAACCCATTCGATAGGAGCTTTGAAAAGCTCACGTGGATCTATACTCCTCCATCTAGAATAGCTTTCAGGAAAATCTAGCTCTAGTATATGCCCCTTCAAAGCTATAGTATCTGGTGGAGGCTTAATAGCTGATCTAATATTCCTAGCTACCGAAGGCTTCTCGGCTACTACAAGCATATAACTTTACACCGGTAGTAACCGATAGGAAGTATTTATAAATATTGCCATGTTAAGGCTATGTTAGTACTGTCCTAGAGAGCCATCCCTCCTAGCAGAATCGTATCCTATCTTGAACACGTATAGAGCGATAGGTGTCGCTATTAGTATGAATATAGATAGGTATAGTATATTCGATAATACTACTGGTGATGATAGATCTTCAGCTGATTGTAGACATCTCCTTATACCATCTAGGGAATACGTTAATGGGAATGCCTTACCAAGCCATTCCAGATACCATGGTAGAAGCTTCAAGGGATAGAATACTCCTGATACAAGCTGGCTAAGCCATGAAAACGCCCATGTTACAGGACTACCCTGCTTAACCTTCATTATAACACCCGTACTTAGTATACCTATATCCATATGGCTCGCTATCAATAGCATCGTCAATATAATAACCGATATTATAGATGATAGAGTCGTATAGAATTCTGCTCCTAGTAGCATACCTATCAATAGGGACATTAACAGTAGTGTAGACGATACTATGAAAGAAAAGCATACCTCACCTAGTAGGAATATCTTAAAATCCGTAGCCGTCGATAGTATAGTTTCTAGAGTACCATTCCATTGTTCATCCCTTATACTCTCGTTTATAGTTTGAACTGCGAAGTGTACATAGTGTTGGAACGATATACCTATTAACGCGAATGTAAAGTATCCTCCAACACTATATCCAGCATCCTGTACATGTTGAGATGTGGTTATGAAGGAGAATAGATAGTATGTGACTATGAAGATTACAACACCTACGATATCTAATATAAGCCAGAACTTATATGTCCACCATACCTTGAAATCCCTAACTATGAACGATAAGATTATACGATATGTAGAAGTTCTCCTTCTAGGAATATCTTCAGATAATATATGGATAAGCTTCTCTATATTCATAATCTAACCCCCTAGTATGTTGAAACAGTTCCTTCATATCTTATACGATTCAAACCCCATCTGAAAACCCTTAATCCTATAGGTATGAAAACAAATGCGTAGACTATTAGAATGAATATATTCCACGATACCTGTGGTGATAATATAGTCGCACCTGTAAGCATTATCTTACGGCAAGCATCTAAAGCATATGTATACGGCATAAGCCATGCTAGAAAGTATAATACCGGTATATCTTCTAGATACTTTAACGGGAATAATACTCCTCCTAGGAATTCTGTTATCGTAGCGAATAGGAATGTTAAGGGATCCCCCTTCTTATATACTAGTATTAAACCTGCAGCTATTATACCTATACCGATATAGCTTACTATCATCAATATTATAACCGCTATGAATGATACCATCGTCTCCAAGCTTATAAATAGCTGCGCTTTTAAAATATAGATACCTACTATCAATACTCCAGTCATGAAGTAACCACTAACTAGGAACCCTCTTAGAGATTGACCTATTATATACGCTTTCATATCTATAAGCGATGATACTATAGGTTCTAGCGTTCCTTCGCGTATCTCGTGTTGTAGTGCATGACTAAGCCTACTTATACACATCCATAGATAGTTAGCTGTAGCTACACCTATTAACGCGAATGACAGCCAGTTTACACCTTCATACCCAGCTAGAGCCATCCTCCTAGCATCCACTTGCAAACCCATAAAGGAGTACATAGCTATAGATGCTACCGTACTTATAGTCTCCATAACAACCCATGTCCTATAGGATAGGAATATTTTGAAGTTAGCCCAGAATACAGCCCATACATGGATAAAACCAGATGATACTCTAGGTCTATCCTCTCTTAGAAGCTCCACTATATCCTCTACTTTCAAACAGCTCCCTCCCTAGCGAGTTTAACAAATATATCTTCTAAACTAGGTTCAGATCTACGTATAGATGATAGCTTAAACCCATAGCTATACAATCTATCAGCTATGATATGAATAGCTTCATATTCATCATCTACTTGTAATCTTACGCTTATAGCTATAGGATCATTCTTAACCTCTACTATCCTATTAACAACATCTATACTAGATAGTACGGATCTAAGTCTATCTATGTTATCTACATTTCTAACCTCGACTTCTACAGCACGTATATCCCTAAGCATATCCCTTAATACAGATGGATGAGCATCCACTATTATACGCCCATTCTTCATTATAGCTATCCTTTCACATAGTTGCTCAACCTCAAACATATTATGACTAGTAAATACTATCGTCTTACCAAGCTCCTTATTCAAAGCCTTCAATAAATTCCTAGTCTCGACTGCACTCACAGTATCTAAACCTATAGTCGGCTCATCCATCAATAGTATAGGAGGATTATGTAGTAGAGCTCTAGCAAGCATAACCCTAACCTTCATACCTGTCGAATAATCCTTAACAAGCTTCTTTCTATCCTTCGTTAAATCGAAGAATTCTAGGAGAGCATCTATCCTCTTCTCAGCTACATCTTTAGGAACATTCTGTAGGTATGCGTAGAATCTAAGGTTATCCTCCGCATTCAGCCTCCAATACAGTGAACGACCACCAGTCTCCCCGTGGAACCATCCTATAGAACTTCTAACCTTAACAGATTCACGTATAATATCATATCCATTAACCTTAGCAGTACCCTCAGTCGGTAGTATTATCGTACATAGCATCTTTATCAGCGTAGTCTTACCTGCACCGTTAGGACCTAGGAGACCGAAGAATTCCCCCTTCTTAACCTTGATATTTACATGATCCACAGCTCTAACTATACGTTTAATACCATCTTCCTTACTCTCGAATATCTTAGTCAAATCGATTGTCTCTACGGCGTAATCCACCATATGATACTACAGCTCCTCCGAGCGAGTAGCTAATCTAGATTATTTTAGAGGATGAATCGTCTAGGTAATAACGATTTCGCATAGATTTATGAGTGGATGAAAACTTATGATAAACTATAGCACCATAATAATTGTAGAGTAGATTGAATCGTATAAACGGAGATAGCTTTTGGAGTGGTATACTAGCAGCTTATAGTGAGATAGCTCTCAAATCTGATAGAGTTAGAGTGAAGTTTGTATCTAAACTTAAGAGTAATATCATCGAAGCATTTAAATCTAGAGGCTTACATACTAGAGTACGGCATCGATGGTCTCGTATACTTATAGATTGCAACAATGATATTGATCTATCTTGTAGAATAGCTTCTAGGATATTCGGTTTAAAGTATATAGCACCATATAGATATGTAGATTTAGAGGAACTAGAATCGTTCATGAAGACTTATTCACCTAGACTACTAAAGGGGGTTGAGAGCTTCGCTATCAGAGTTAGACGTACTGGTACCCATAGCTTTACTAGTAAGGATCTAGAAAGACGTGTAGGCAGTATAGTTAAAGCATCTTCGAATCTTAGAGTCGATCTAGATAATCCTGATAGGACGATATACATAGAAGTCCACGATAATGAATGCTACATATACACAAATAGGATTGAAGCTCCTGGCGGGCTACCCTTAGGTACATCTAGTCGCGTAGTATCTCTAGTATCTGGTGGTATAGATTCACCTGTAGCTACATGGCTCATTATGAAACGTGGATGCCCTGTAACTATGCTATTCGCACATTCCCCGGTAGGAGGAGATGAATCAGATCTTAAGAGGTTTCTAGCTGTAGCTAGGATACTTAGAGAATGGCATATAGGGGAGGAGATCCGAGCGTACTCCTATATTCATAGCAAGGCTTTGAAGGAGATATGTAAAGTTGCTGATAGTTATACATGTGTACTATGCCGTAGGATGATGTATAGAGTAGCATGTAGAGTAGCTGAGATCGAGGGAGCTAAAGCTATAGTTACAGGTGAGAATCTAGCGCAAGTTGCATCTCAAACCTTAGATAATCTATACGTAGTAGACGAAGCATCGAATCTACCAGTTCTCAGACCTCTCATAGGATTAGAAAAAGAGGATTCTGTGAATATAGCGCGTATGATAGGAACATATGAAGCATCGATTACAGCCGTATCATCAGGATGTAGATCTATAAAGGGTTGCTGGGCTAGGCCTAGGAAGCCTACAACTAGAGCTATACTAGATAGAGTTAGGGAGATGGAGTCTATGATAGATGTGGATAAACTTGTAGATGAAGCTATATCTAGCTTAAAGGATTTATCAAACTTACTATAGCTCTTCATCTAGGAGTTGTTAGATCAGCTATATCTATATAGCTTCTAGCTATTTCCTCGATTATCGATGCTATTTCTAAACTTATACTTTTAACTTTGGAATCTGAATATTTAGATGATAATCTTCTAAAATCTTCTATGAAACGCTTACCTTCCTTTAATAGCTTCTCGAATTTATCCATATAGTTAAGATCCCCTTCCATGAACATCTTTAGAGATGTATCTCTAACAGATGATAGATACTCCATTATACGTTCTAATTCTGATAACAGATCTCTAGGTATATCTCCGGCTTCTAATAGGATGTACGCTAGCTTTGTAAGTCTATCAGCTATATTCTCTAATAGTAATCCTGCTACACGTAGATCTAACCTCCTACTGAAGGGTATAGTAGCATCGCCTGTATTCATTGGACTTCTGAGGAGCCTAACTAGTAGGAAGTATAGTCTATCTATCTCATCATCCCTATCTGTTAAACTATACATCTTGGATAGATCCTCTGATAGTGTATGAGCTATATCCTCGTGAAGCGTGTATACTAGGAATCTAAGTCTATCGAAGGTTCTCTCCACATCCAGCTTCTCAGGATCGACTATACATTGGAATGTTATACTAGAATTATCCTCACCTACAACTTCTAACCCTATGAGTTTTCTACAAACATTCTTGATAACCCTTCTACCATCAGGATCGAATCCTTCGGTACATACAACCTTTATGATATCATAGCCTAGTAGATAGCTTGCTACGATCTCTTTAACAGTTAGATCCTCGTATCCACGTCTAACTCTAACTTCTTTCTCATACATAGCTTGAAGCTTAGGGGGTTTTATTAGAAGGGATGAACCTCCATCGATTAATAGGAGTTTAGAACCCTTATTCAAGCCTATACGTTCAACCCATTCTCTAGGTAGACTGATAGTGAAAGTACCTCTACCAACTTCTTGAACGACTCTAATCCACATCATAATTAAGATATGATAACGCCTAGTATATATGTTAAAGCTTCAATCTTAACGTCTTAATCTCGAACGGATTCATAGGTATTCTTAAAATTTTACCATCGATTCTATACCTCCTAGGCTCTACATATCGATCCCATTCTACCATATCCGTTTCGTGTACATCTCTAGGTTCGAACCATAGATTCAACGTAGCTTCACATACCCTACCCTCGGATTCGAATAACCTTACTATTATATCGCCGTTATCCTCAGATCTCTTCACAGCTGTTACAACAACATTACTAGGATAAACCTCCATGAAACAGTATTTAGACGGTAAGTCACCGATACTCTTCTCGATAATTAACGGTATAAGAGGATTGTTAAACTCCATACCTAATCTTGTAGGATTTAAAGCTCTCCATCCGCCTCTATGAGGATATAAAGCGTACCTAAGCCTATGTTCACCAACCCATGGCTTAGATGATCTATCTGTCCAATCAAGTGGGAAAAGTGGTCTAGCTCTATTAGCAGCTCTAAGGAAGCTTATCCATATGGTTCCACCATCATAAGAGAATCCATATCTACCATCGTTAACTATAGTAAAGCCTATAACTCCATCTGGATCTGATAAATCAACCCATGTATGTGCTGAAACTTCGAATTTAAGCATATCAGCATCCTCCCAACCTCTAGGTGGAAATTCTAGATTTACACCTGGATTCTCCCTGAATACATGGGTATACCTCTGTATGACACCGTATGCTATCTCATAGGTAGCATATGGAGCTTTAAAGCTTGGTGAGAATCCTATCTTAGCAAACCTATACTCTTCATCCCAGTATGCTCTAATTTCAAAATCAACCCTTTGAGTATAGGCGTACAGCGATACATACAGCGTGAACAATGATCTACCGAAGGATTTACGTATCCTAACTCTAGCTCTAACAGGACCAGATTCTATAATTTCGATAGATAGCAATCTAGGCTTATCACTCGAGCCAAGGTATATATTCCATGCAGGTTCTCCTAGAGGAGCATTTGGAGGCTTATCTACGAACAGCTCTAGGAAATTCCCACCTTTAGATCTATCTATAAGCTCTAATCCATTAATCTTATCGTATATACTAGATACACAGCCTGTATATGGGTCAACGACTACCTTTATGAAGCTATTCTCCATAGTGAAACCTTCAATCTTCAGATCCGTATCCATGTATGCATCTATAAAATCAATTATATCATAAACTCTATATCCTAAGCCAGGTACACCTCTAGCTATGAACATTAATCTTCCACTCTCTACATCACGCTGTATAGGTACGAGATTCCCATCTGAATCTACTATCGAAACATCATCTAAACCATCAACTTCGACTATATCCGTCCTAGGCCATGGTAAAGGATTGAATACTATCAAAGGCTTTCTAGCTTTAGACGTATCTATCCTTGATGCTATATTGTTTAAAGCTTTAGATAATAGGCATGAACCTCTACGCATTATATGCATATAATCAAGTACCCCATCTTGATAAGCCTGCTCTATAGATGTACCATCTAGATTATCGTGAACCTGGTTTAACAATAATAGCTCCCATAGATTCCTAATATCATCATATGGATAGCTATATCCAAGGGTATAGGCTATAGACGAGAATTTCTCCAGATTTAATAGTAGATTCTCGCATCTTCTATTCCATACCTTAACTATAGCTTCAGTTGTATAAGTACCCCTATGGGTTTTAACGTAAAGCTCATCATTTACTATAGGTATGGAGACCCCTCTAGATACGATACGCTCTAACTCATCAAAGAAATCTTCAGCTTTAGAGAATTTTAAATCGAAAACCCTCCTTCTAGATATATCTAGAACTTTAACTACCATATCCTCTGCAGGTCCTCCACCATGATCGCCACGACCATACACATACATAATTATATCAAGCCCATGTTTAGACTTCATAACATCTAGATAATTCGATATTTTAGATTCGCTTACATCCTCGTTATAACTTCCAATCGTATGGTATGCTAAAACAACGCTACCATCTGGAGATCTCCACCAGAATACGTGATATGGGAATGGTATTGGAGGATTATTCCTTTCAACCTGCCATTTAAGCTTATGAGTCATGAAAAATCTTAAACCCGATTTCCTCAATATCTGTGGTAGAGTCCAAGGAAATCCGAAGCTATCTGGAAGCCATGCTATAGATACATCAATACCGAACCTATCCATGAAATATCTTTTACCATATAGATATTGCCTAACCAGAGATTCACCAGATACTAGGAGGGGGCTATACTCATCCCATGAGCCGCCTACAATCTCCCATAAACCACGCTTAACAAGATCTTTTATCCTATCAAAAAGTTCGGGATAATACTCCTCAACCCACTTATAAATTTGAGCAGTACTCTGACTAAATACTATACCATACCTTTCAGCCAGATCTATCACACTTCGGAATGTTCTAGGTATTATATCAAGGATGGTTTCTGCTCTAGTCCAAAGCCAAGATAAATCTATATGAGCATGACCAACCATGAACACCCTGCCCTTCAAAGCCATCTATACCTCTGAAATTGGGTTAGGTTAATTGGAATATTGAAATAGGCAACTAGATAATACTAACCTACATAACATATCTATAACTGTTAGGTTTAACATAACCCCTTATTCTACTGAAGTATAAAGAGAAAAAGATGGAGAGATATGGATGGAATTCTACATAGCAGATAGGGTTGAAGCGAAGTGATAGAGGGCACCAAGTATCACAGCAATACCGACAGCAGCAGTCATACCTATAGCGAACGGCATTAAGAGATCATCGTATAATTTAGTACCACCTATTCTTAATATGATTAACTTAACTATGTAAGCTATTATAGCTGGGAATACCATATTGACGATTATCCAGCCGAAACCCATAGCTACACCTCCAGGACTTAACGGAAACCATGGATACTTAGCGTGCAAAGCGTAGACAACTGATATTATGACAAGTCCTATAGCGAACTGTATCCACTGAGCTCCTACTGGTGGAGCGAATCTCCAGTATACTCCAACCTCAGTCCTACATGTATATGTTGGAGCCCTCTGCTGATAGTTGTTAGGTGCACCAGTATAATTAAACGCGGCTAGATTCAACGCTCCGAAGTTACACCACATAGGTAGAAGTGTGAATATCGAAGTTATAACGCCTACTATAACTGCTATAACAGCTCCTATAAATATGTATCGTGAATGCACACCTTCAATAGAAGCTACCTTATAGGATTGTAGCAGTGAAGCTGTAGGAGCGGCTCTTATAAATGTGCTATACCATGGATAATCTCCTCTAAGAACTATAAATCTTTCTTTGACATCTCTTATGAAGAATGGGGAGGCTGTATCCGCTACCCACCATAACCTCATGGAGTTATCCCATATATGAGCCCACATATTATCGTTAAATGGATCTAATACTAGACCAAATTCTCCTGCAACTTTAGCTCTAGCTACACCATAGTATAGACCGTTCAATATATACCATATGAAACCGAATACTATCGGTAGATACCCGAGGCTTGCATACCACCACGATATCACATATATGAGAGCGCATACTATGAAACCTATAAACATGTAGGTGTATCTCATAGGTTCCTTAGCTTCCACTTCTCTTGGAGCTTTACCTATTATAGCCTTCAGTGTATTAAGAAGCTCCGATCTAAAAGCTACGAATACAGGATAGAATATGAAACCAAACCCAACCCCAAAGGAGAGCCATGTTATAGATCCCCATGTGTAAACCCATTTCTGCATATTGGGACCAGTCCACTCATAATATACATCCTCCAATATGGAGCCCTCGGTTATACCACTAGTACCTGCACTTTGAGGCTCCCAGTATCCTAGCCAAGACATTATAGGCCACCAAATCCAATGGACTATTATAGCCGTTACGATATAGCTGAATAGTGTTTTCAAAGGTACTAAAAGGGCTGCACCTATCCAGAATGCTTCGAAGTTAAAGGATAGAGGGGCAAGAGGTATTATAACGTATGGTGTAAGATCTATAGCCATACCGCCATACTCTCTAAGTTGCGCCATACCGAGTACGGGTAAGGTCCAACCCCAGTATGGCATTATAGCTAGGAACCCTACTAGTAATCCCAGCCACAACCATACGTTCTGAAATAGCCTAGTCCTGCCATCAACTTTCTCATAAGCCATATCTATAAGCTTAGCTGCAGCAGTAGCATGCGGGAATGGCAAAGCTTCTACATCAACCCACTGCCTCCTCCATAGGGATAGCATGAAAGCATAGCCTAAATAGTATGGTATAAGTCTAGCGATATGGAGTAGTAGAGCTGGCATCCACTCAGCCCACGGTACAGGCCCACCATACATCCAAGACTCCCAAAGCTTATCGTTGAACGGGTCAGGACCCCACTGCCACGCTATAACTTTACCATAATTTAGATTCCATAGATGGAAGCCAGGTATCTGACGAGCAGTACCCATCATTAATACAACCTGGTTAACACCATAGTGCGTCGGAAGCATCCATGAAATCCATACCATAGCCATGATTACTACTAACTCATGCTTCGTAAGCCCGAACCTGGATAATAACGTTGCTAAAGCAGCTAAGACTAGAGGCCAGAATAGTACAAAGGATATATCCCCGATCCAGTTATGATCCCATGCACCTGATGTAAGACCCCAGAGGCATCCACCATTGGTGAATAATGATATAAAGCCTATGAAAATCGTTATCAGCACTGTGAGAATCGCCCCGATTACGTAAGCTGTGGGACGGATTAAAACTTCGACGGATTTCTCCGACATCCCAGTAGATGAGTATATACTTAGGATTATTTAAGATTTAACACGATATCCATACCGAGATTAACGACCGATACCTATATCGATCTTTAACCTAAACCTCTTTCGAAACACCTCCTATATGGAGAATGCCCTTTCTGTATAAACGAAGAGAAGGTACTAACAGCTATTCTAGCATCTCTAAGATTGAATAAGCCAGCTAGTAATTCTACATCCTTAGGTATAGGGTATATATCGGTGAATGCCATCGAAGACGTTGGTATGCGATAGGGAACGCTATATACCAAGACTATACACTTCGATGAGTATATGAGAGCTATAACTCTAGTATTTCTGAGACTTCATCTAGGCTAGCTTCTCCCCACAGTTTAAACAGTATCTCGCTCCAGGAGGATACTCGCTTCCACACTTAGGACATTTCCCAGTAGATTGCTGTAAAGGACCCCCACAGTTTATACAGAATTTAGCTCCTACAGGATTTGTAGTACCGCATTTAGGGCATACCTGTCCAGGTTGCATAGAGGAGCCACAGTTCATACAGAATCTAGCTGTTTGCGGATTCTGGAATCCGCATCTAGGACATTGTATCATAGGCTGGGTTTGAGCCTGCTGGAATAGGGGTGGTATTACAGCTATACCTGCTCCGACTGCTGCACCTGGGCTTTGAGATAGGCTCTCAGCAGCTTTCTGCACAGTCTGCATCCTTAAGACTTCACCCGCAGCTACACCAGTCCTTAGAAAGAATAATCTATCCCTCCACTCTGGGGTTGTATCTATACCCTCAAATTTAACATCTATAAGCTCTAATCCTATCCTTCTGAAGGCTTCGTATAGTATACTCCTAACTAGGATGCTTGTCTCATCGAGCTTACCATAGACTTCTACTAGTGAATATTGACTCAGAGTATCTATAAGCTTCTCATTGAAGTATCCTCTAAGGAATTCTTGAAGCCTATCCGTAGTATATATGTTCTGTCCTCCGATAACTTCGTTAACGAATAGGTTAGGCTCTTCTACTCTAAACCAAAAGCTTCCGTAGAATTTGAGTGGCGCAAGCTCCTTAGTCTGGCCTTGGGCTCCGAATCTACCTTGGAATTGTTTAAGCGAAACGAATACGATAGCTGCTCTGAATGGTGTTTTATCGAATCCTGCTATCCTAGATAATATACTCGTAAGTAGTGGTAGATTCGCTGTAGTGATTACATGTCTTCCAGCTCTGAAAACATCGTAAGCCTTTCCATCCCTAAAGAAGACTGCAGCCTCATACTCATGAACTATAAGGTTATCACCCCAAGCTACCTCCTCTCTAGGATATCTCCAGACTATATCGCTTTCCCTAGCTCCTACCCATTCGATAACCTTAGGCATACTAGCCTACAACCTCCTGAGTATATCGATCCTCCTATCTATAAGGGAGTCTAGCTCATCTATCCTAGATATGAGCTCATCTACCATCCTCCCATAATCATCGCTTCCAGGATCTAGTGGAGCTAGAGATCGGATACTAGATCTGATAGATTCAGCCTTCTCTATCAAACCTAGATCGTATTCGATTAGAGATTCAAGCTTATCCTCCCTAACCTTCACAGCATCGAATACACCCGCATACCCAGCTACAGCTCTATCTATACGCTGAGTAACCCTATCAAGACGGGAGGATAGTATATCGATCCTCCATAAGCTACCGCTAGGGATTCTAGCAGCTATATTCGGATTTGATAAACTCCTCCTTAAGATATCTTTAGCCTCTCTTAACATTGATACAGCCTCCATCCTAACAAGTCTATCACTCTCCCTCCTAACCTCCTTCTCCTTATAACCTCGATAACCTGGTATATAGCTTATGATCCTCTCTATAAGACCCATCTCCTTCTTAACCTTATCTATACGATCCTCTACACCCACCTCATCCTCCCCCTATAGGTTGAGAAGCCTATTATAGCGAGGACTATGAGTAGTAAGCCTAGAATCGTTAGCGGATGTACTAATGGGTATAACGCAGATGATAGAGCTAAAGCTAACATGAATAAGCCCCAACATATATGGAAGAATCTATCTCTATTAAACCATAACCCATAGAAGATCGTGTACACGCCGAGAGGGCCTAGAATCCATGATACAATATCTACTATATCAAAGGATAGTATACCTATACTGTATACTATGGACGCCACTCCTATAGAGGATGCAAGGATTAGGAGAGCCCCGATCTTATACTCTAACTCCTTAGATTCAGTTTTCACAATCATACAACTGATAGATAGGTATGCTTACTATATAAATTGTTTGTAATCTTTAAATCTCTACTAGCTAGGATGTAGAGTATGAGTGATACAGGATTTGCCGATCCTAGATGGGTTTGCTAGAAAGCTTACACCACCTAAGATTAGTTTAACGTTGAAATTCGATAAAGACTACTATACACTCGGAGAGAATATAGAAGGCGAGTTAAACCTATACTCAGATGAGGATGTAGATGTAGATGAGGTTAGATGCGAACTTCTATGCGTAGAATCGGTTAAAACCGTAAAGTATGTCGGAGCTACGATACCATCCAGATCTGGAAGGATAGAGCCATCCGTAATGGTTCCGAGAGAGACATGGGAATCCGCAATCCTCTACTCTACCAAAGCTATACTAAGCGGTCCTACGCATATAGCTAGAGGATCCATGGAGAAGTATAGATTCAAGATAGGTATACCTATAACTCTGAAACCGACTTATAAAAGCGTGGATAGGAAGATTGTATGGACGATTAAAGGTGTGGTAGCAGTTAAAGGTAGACCAGATGCGAAGAGTAGTACTGTAGAATTACAGATAGCTCAACCAACCGTCCAACCTACCATCAGAGAGAGGGAGGTAGTAAGAGAGATAGTAGTAGCTCCATGCAGATACTGCGGAACCCTCTTCCCTATAACAGAGACTACATGCCCTAACTGCGGCGCTAAGAGAACTGGTTGAATCCATCCCAGATCAGCTAAATCTAGTTTAGATAAAGGCTAAGCTAGATATACTAATGGGAGTAGAGGCTATGAATAGTCTAACAACTACACGAATACTAGGAGTTATCGGGTTAGCTATAATCCTAGTATCCTTCATAATACCATGGGCTACTTTTAGATTCGAGTATCTAAACGTAGAGTATACGCTGATAGATCTGTTAACGTTGATACTTAACCCTAACCCAGTAGAGGTTGGGGGGTTTAAAGCTAGGCTTATAATATCGATATACGCTTTAGCTAATCCTGAAGCTGTAGATGCTGTATTAGCTTTCAAGATGCATGTAACCCTATCCTTTCTATCGCTAATTCTAGGAGTATTATCGGTTATACTGGATATGAGGAGGGGCTATGTCTCAAACCTTGTATGCATAATATTATCATCTACGTTATTCGTATACTCTATACTTAGATTATATGGGAATATACCTCCAACCATAGCGTTGATAGGGTACTCCTACGAGCTTGGGGTATTCGTTTATACAGCGAATTCTATAATCTACGTAGCTTGCATACTAGTACCTAGAGCTGAGGTATTAGCGGAGGAGGCTATGGAGGTGTAGCTTCAGATAGAAGCCTATCTAGATCCAGCCCTAATTCTACGATAGTCCTCCTTATCCTAGCCCATACCTCATCCTCTACCGGTACACCTGTTTTAAGCTTCTCCTCCCTAGACCTATACTCTAGCTCCCCAGGTACTAGGACTTCTAGAAAGCCTTCAGCTGGAGGCGTAGATTTCATAGCTTCGATATACTTCGATACATCGTTTACGAATACATCCCTACCTACGAATACTGATGGATCTAGAGCTATTAGTAGGATGCTATTCATACCCTTATAGCATCCACTACAGGGAAACCCTGCTCCTACAAGTATACCTGAAAGTATCTCTACAGCCATAGCTAGAGCATAACCCTTATAACCTCCGAACGGTAGTAAAGCTCCACCCCTCTCGTAGAAATCTGATGGATCCATAGATAGCCTACCCTGAGCATCTACTATCCAAGCTTCAGGTGTAGGTTCACGTGATAGATACTTTAACCTAAGCTTCCCCTCAGCTACTATAGATGTAGCATAGTCTAGTAGGAATGGGAATCTACTACTCGGAGCAGCTATGGATATAGGAGCTGTAGATAGCCTCCTACCCCGTCCACCATATGGGGCAACCGAAGCTCTATAAGTCGTACAGAAGCCTAGACCAACCATACCATTCTCAGCTATATATAGAGTATACTCTCCAAGCCTACCTATATGCCCAGTATTCACAACTGCTACGGCGGATATACCGTGGGATAAGGCTTTAGATACAGCTATCTCAGAAGCTCTCCTACCAGCAACCTGCCCGAATCCTCCACCCCCATCGATTATAGCTGTAGTAGACGTCTCCCTAACGATCTCTACTCTAGCACCAGGCTTTATCAACCCCTCCCTTACATGCTCGACATAGTATGGTATACGCATAACACCATGCGAATGTACGCCAGCTAGATCTGCTTCTACTAGAGATGAGGAGACTATCTCAGCTTCATATCTAGGTGAGCCTACAGCTTCGAATACCGCTATACCTATATTCAATAGTGTAGAAGCTTTTATGGTAGGCATACCGAAAACCATCTAGATGGATCTATAAGGTATTAAGTTTACCCCACCCATAGATCTACACCTTCATCGAATCTAGAAGCTTCACCCTCCCTCTCCAAATCCTCTAGGATACATCCTATCGTGATAGGCTGTGATACACCTATACGTTCATAGATCTCCCTAGGATTCATAGGCTTCCCAGATTCTCTAAGTATATCTAGAACTAGGCTTCTAAGCTTCTCGATAGCTTCAAGACTCTCTTTGATAAAATCCCTAACCTCCCAGCTTCTAAGTATAGCTCTACCATATGGTGGGAACGGATGCCCTAATACCAGTATATCTATATGCTCCTTCGAAAACTTATCTAGGGATTCCATATAGTCTATAGAGCTATGGAAGAGTAGAGGTCTATTCCCACCATAGCCTTGGATAGAATCCCCAGATATATAGATACCCTTATCCTCATATACTATACATGATGAGCAGGGTGAATGTCCAGGAGTATGGATAATCCTAAGTCTAACACTACCGGTATCGATTATATCGCTATCCTTGAAGACTATATCAGCTTCTACAGGTTTAAACCTAGGCTCTCCTATACCGTATAGTATCGGAAACCTCCTATTAAGCTGTATATCTAGGAGTAGAGGATCTTCTAGAAACGGCTTCCCATACTCATGAACCCCAACCCTACATAAAACCTCCTCCCTAATCCTAGATACACCACCACAATGATCGAAGTGAGCGTGGGTGAGTATTATATGGGATACATCCCTTATACCTAAACCTAGATCCCCTAGGTATGGGTAGATAGCTTGCTTCGGAGAATCTTCTAAACCAGTATCGACCAATACTATACCCCTACCAGCTATTATACATGAGCTAACGAAGTATCCTGGACGAAGGAATGGACATTCAACAAGGTATACGTTATCAGATACCTTCATCTAAGACACCTAGAATCATGATATAGGTATCATAAGGGTATATATCGCTATCCCCCCTCCCTAGCTTCTCCATAATTTCAGCTATGGCTAAAACCCATACCCCATCCATAGATCTGCTTAAACACTACATAGCTAGCTATACCCTCTATATCCACTACCATTCAGGATCACCCCCCTCTACATGGAGGATACAGATAGCGATTGATTAAAGGATAAGGAGGAGATCATGGTTTACAAGACTAATCTGCTAGATAGCGATACGGAGATCTATTCAACAAGGATACTGATGGTGATGGAATCCTGGATGGGGTAGAAGTTAGCAGGGGTTTTAAATCCACTTGATCCAGACTACGACGACGATAGGCTACCTAACGGTGTAGAGCTGAATCTAGGTACTAACACTAAGAATACTGATACAAATAGTGCTCCAGAGGATAAGGGAAAGGATATCTAAAAGATTATCTCCGCATATCGAAACCAGGATACACATCCATAACGCTCAAGACGGAAGTAGCAGAGCTAATAAAAACAAAGCTAACTCGACGAAACTCGGAATAAACGAACTCCTACTAAAACTCCTGAGAGAGGACTGCCCCAGGACCGCCCCAGATGCGGAAGGCGTCATGTCTCCCTACATTTCAAGCAAGCAAGAAGCAAGCAGCAACCATGATTCGAGATGGGGCCGCTGGGATTTGAACCCAGGACCGCCAGCGCCCCAGGCTGGTATCCTTCCAAGCTAGACGACGGCCCCTTCTCTTCTACTCCTAGATTTATTTAGGCTATTTTACCTCCCTTTATATAAGTGTTTGAATACCATCCTCCTCGATCTAGGTGTAGGATATGTGCCGTCTACTAGGTTTAATCGGTTCAGGATTCCCTTATGATATTTTCCGTGAATTTGCTCTCCTCGCTCGTAAAGGACATGTCGATGGATGGGGTCTCGTATACTTCGATAACGTATACCCTATGGTTTTAGGTTTATCTGATAGATCTATACTGGATGAGATGGATGTATACCTCTCTATTTCACGAAGAGTTTCAGAATCTGGGTTCAGGATTATGATCGCTCATATAAGGAAGGCATCGGAGGGTATACCTGTATCTATAGCTAATACCCAACCCTTCATCTATCATAGATGGGCTTTCTGTCATAACGGTACTATAAGGGATGTAGGTAAACTCGATGTTAAACTACCTTTAAACGGTTCCTCTGATAGTGAGAGACTATTCAAATACATCGTTCAACTAATACTGGATGGTTACGATATACGTGAAGCTTTGAAACATATACATAGCATTATCGAAGATTATACAGCTCTAAACTTCATATTATCAGATGGAGAGATTCTATACGCCTATAGATATTGTAGAATAGATGAAAACTACTATACAATACATTATCTTAAGAATAGAAGCTATGTAGTGGTATGTTCTGAAGCATTGGAGAGAATCGATGGTAGATGGCTTCCACTAGACAATAACCAACTCCTATCCATCGATAGAGATCTCAACATATATATCGATAGGATAGTTTAGCCTATCTTAAGCTTCGATGCTGGCCTACCACCTATACCCCAATCCTCCCTAGGTATATCGTGGATTATAACGGTAACAGCTTCTGATGGAACACCTACCTCTGTGAAAACCTTCGTTACCCCCTCTATGATCCTCTCCTTCACATCGCTCGATCTACCAGCCCACATATAGATATGTACTACAGGCATAGCTAACATGGATATATACTGCTAGCCTAGATAATCTTTTACCTAGTGAGTTTTAGATCTTCTAGTATCCTATAGAAGGATTCATCAGAGATGGATTGCTTATACCTTCTCAGATCATCTATAAGCCTAACCCTATCAGCTTCTACTATCCTCCGACCTGTTATATACGGTATTCTAAAAGCTACATACTGGGCTATGGATGTAAGGTTTCTCGGCTTCCTATCTACGCTAGCAGATTCGAAATCTATTATAACAGGCTCATCGCTAGATCTAACCAGGATATGCCTCTCAGCTCTACTAAGCTCACCATGATCTAAACCCATCCTATCAAGCCTATAAGCCTGCTCTAGTAGAATCCTAACCATACCGTGAATCCTAGATACATCATCCTCATGTGAAATCCACTCCAGTATATTCGACCCACATACATACTCCATAAGTATAACATCATCTGTGAACCCGTAGAGTATAGGACCTACGGATACGGTATTAGCTAACCTCAACATCCTCGCCTCATATACGAGGCTATCTCTAGTAGAATCAGCTCTCCTAATCTTAGCAGCTGCTAACCTACCCCCAGCCTCCACTAGGATGACTACGCTACGATAACCCTTACCTAGAACTCTTAACCCACCTATACTACTACCCCCCTCAAGCACTATATACTCTACACCAAGCGATCTAAGCTGATCGAATCTAGAATCCACATCTACTAAGCTAGGATTAGGATAGCCTACGATATACCTTACATTATCGATAGATCTAGCTCTATCCACATGTATCCTTTGAGAAACCAAACCTAAGCCACCTAGGCCTACCATCGAGGAGATCGTATAGATATTCTAAGAAGCTTCTACACCTCACAGCCAGCTCCAACAATCCTCCATCCATATAGATACCGAACCCTCTAGCTATAGATGCAGCTATATCCTTAGAGAACCCGTACGCTAGTAGATCACCCTTCAGTACATCCATAGCTAGAAGATAAGCATCACTATAACCCCTCCTCCTAGCTACATACCATCTATCACCATCTATCCATGGACCGGATACCCTAATATCCCCACCCATATACTTCTCTAGAAACCTATACGCTTCACGAGAATCTACAGGTGGACCTCTATGAAGCTTAACACCAGGTATGAATCTAGATTCTAGCTCTACTATGAAGACTGTAAGCCCTTCACCACTCCAAGCAGATGATCTTATAACCCTAAACTCCCACTTCTCGAAGACGTTTACAAAAGCCCTTAAGCTACGGTGAATCTCACCCCAAAGAGTATCTGGAGGTATCCTAGGCTCCTCGAAAGCTAAAGCTAGAATCGATGTACCCCTACACTCTATAGCTCTACGTATGGAATCTATATCAACCTCTATCGAAGGTGGATTAAAGAAAACTATACTAGGCTTATCTAGGAATAGCCTAGATGCAGCCGTAAACTCGCTAAGCTTAGTAAGAGATACAGGAGAGGCTACATTCCTATTCGGATCGACTGGATCGACTACGATAAGAGGTTGATCACCGAAAACCTTACGCGCAGCTTCTATACTATCATAGTAGCCTTCCAGATCTATGAATAAACCTCTCCAACCCCTAGCCGCAGACCTTATAGTCTCTATGAACGAGCCGAAACTTATTATGAATAGTTCGCATAGATAGCCGCTAAACCCGCTAACCCTAACATCAGCTCCATAAACACCTACACCCTTCATAAACTTCTTAAGTAAGCGAACCTGATCCCTCTCCTCCTCAGATCGGATCATCCTCCTAACATACTCCGTATGGTATGGAGTCCTATCGACCGCCGTAACCCAGCTACCAGGCCTAGATCTACATGCAGGAACTATATTCACCCTAACATCATCTATCCAACCCTCTACATACGGATGTTCAGCATATCTTAGAATCCACCTACCTCCTAGATCCTCGAAAACCCTTACACCAATCCTTAAACTCAGATCTTCGAGTACACCCCTATCTATATGCGGAGGATAGAGTATGAATACATCTATATCATAATCACCCTTAAGCCAAGTACCCTTAGCTACAGATCCTAGAATCTCAGCTTCAGCATCCACACCCTCAGAAGCTAGGATCTCCCTAACCTTACCTAGCACGATACTAGATAGCGTCTCAACCCTAGCTTCCTCTAACCTATCAGGCTTCACTAATCTAAGAGCATCCGCCAGGATATCATCGATAGACATAACTCTACTCTGATGCTTCGATCACATGTATATCACTATATATGGGACCCCTAGGTGTTAATATACTACGCTTCAGCTTAACCCTATCCACACGGTATTCTCCAAACCTATAATCCCTCCACTCATCTATAAGCTTAAGAAGCCTACCCCTATCATGAATGGATTTAATCCTAGAAACCGTTAGATGAGCAGTAAACCCTCTAGGATCTCTAGCAAACCCGATACTAGAAAGCCTAGCTTCAACCCCTTCATATATACTCCTAAGCTCATCATATCCTCTACCAACACCAACCCATACGACGTTAATCCTACCACCACCCGGAAAGTATCCTACACCCCTCACCTCTAAATCAAACGGTTTAAAGGATAAACTCGATAAAGCCTTCCTGATAGATTCTATCCTAGCTATCTGAACATCGCCTAGAAACTTTAAAGTGAAATGGAGATTCTCAGGTTCCACAAGCTTCATAGGATTCCCAGTCCTAGCTAGAACTTCTTGAAACCCCTTCACCCTCTCTATGATAGCCACATCATCCAGATCTACAGCTATGAAACACCTATAGCCTTCACTCATACCAACCATATCATACTCGTAACAGCTTTAAAACTATAACCCTAATACGCATATCCTAGGATTCAGCTTGGCCACGATATCGTCTTAATAGTCCTAGACTCTACGTAATCCCAATCGACATCTAATCCTAAACCAGGCTTCCTAGGAGCGTGAACATACCCATCCCCATCGATCCTTATAACATCCCTAGTACCTTGATCGAATATCCCGACTGGGAAAGGCATCTCGAAGAAGCTACAATTCCTTATCGCTAGCATCACATGTAGGTGAGCAGCCTGCTGCCATGGATGACCCCAGCTGTGCAATTCACAATTCATACCGAAGATCTCTGCTAGATGAGCTACCTTCAACATAGCTGTTATACCCCCTACATTAACATCTACACATCTAAGGCTATCCGCAGCCCTCCTCACTATAAGCTCTGCATAACCATATAGATCGCGTATATCCTCACCAGTTAGAACCTGTATATCCAGTTTACTACAAAGCTTAGCAAGCCCCTCTATATCCGTAGTAGGTAAAGGATCCTCATACCAGTAGAAGCCCAGCTTCTCTATCTCCCTACCAACCATTAAAGCCTCATACCTACTATATGCATGGAACGGGTCGAGCATTAAAACAATATCATCACCTACAGCCTCTCTAACAGCTCTACACACCTCTATATCCCTCCTCCAGTAGCGTGGAGGATGGATCTTTATAGCTTTAAACCCCTCCTCCACACATCTCTCCGCTACTCTAACATAATCCTCGACACTACTATACGATTGAGTACTAGCGAACGCTAGTATCCTCTCCCTATAAGCTCCTATAAGCTTATAGATAGGCATATTCAACACCTTCCCAGCTATATCCCATAGACACTCATCTAAAGCACATAGAACGGTGGGAGCAGACCTCTGGAAGAAGTATTGATCCCAGAAAGACTTCTCTATCCTCTCCCTATCGAAGGGGTCTGCTCCTATCAAAGGTATAAACTCCTCCATACTCCTTAACCACTTCCTCAAAACTTTAAACTTCATAACAAGCTCCTCGGCATACAACGCCTCCTCGAGCATCGTAATACCCTCAATACCTTCATCCGTTTGTATACGTATCAAAGCAGCCGGTACGTTAATCCTAGTAGCCTCCTCCCCGAATTCCTGAGGCATTAATACATGAACCTTAACACCCACGATCTTCAATACAGATCACCCACAATTATTAGTCGAGGGGTAAACTATTAATTAGTCTCTCACACACCCCATCTATAGTGCATCCAGTATATGGCTCTGAAAGTTAGGGGTAGACTAGGCTGGATAGTAGAGTTAAGCGGTATAGACTGGTTTGGAAATATAACGTTCATGCTATTCCTAGCAGGATGCAATTTTAGATGCCCCTACTGTCAGAATGGAAGTATAGTAGAGTTAGACTCTGGGTATGAGGTATCGTTAGAGGAGATACTAGCGAAGATAGAGAGGAATATAAAACTTATAGATGCTGTAGGTGTAAGCGGAGGCGAACCTACACTACAACCTAGATTCGTAGAATCCCTATTCGAAGCTGTTAGAAGCTACGGCGTTAAGACATTCGTTAATACCAACGGATCTAACCCAGATCTCCTAGATCGACTATTCAGAAGAAGACTACTAGATTACGTAGCCATAGATGTTAAAGCCCCCTTCAAACCAGATATATATAGTACGGTTATAGGAGGAGCTATACCAGGGGATACGGTTATACAAAACCTTAGAAGATCTATGGATCTATGTAACGCTTACAATCTAAGATTCGAAGCTAGGACGACTATAGTTCCAGGTTTAACAGATAAACCTGAATACGTGGAGATGATAGCATACGAATTAAGGAAGTACGATTGCATATACATCCTACAACAATTCAGCCCATTCGGTGATATACTAGATCCCAGGTATAGATATCTAGAACCCACATCTGAAGATACACTGATAAGCTTAGCTAGGATAGCGTTAAACATAGGCTTAGAAGATGTACGTATAAGATCTAGAAATGGTATAGTTAAAGTTACGTAGACTAGGTGGTAGCTAAGAGCTATGATAGTACTAGGGTTAGTAGGCTTACCTGGATCGGGTAAAACGACTATCGCTAAGATGTTGGAATCTAGAGGATGGAAGATTATAAGTATGGGTGATTATGTTCGTAGAGAAGCTCTTAAACGCGGTTTGAAACCTACACGTGAGAATCTATCTATGCTAGCTCATAGGCTTAGAGAGGAGTTGGGTATGGATGCTATAGCTAAACTATGCATCGATGATATCGTTTCATCAGATAGAAACGTCGTAGTAGATGGTCTAAGAAGCCCTTCAGAAGTAGATTATCTTAAAAATAGGATACCATCTATAATCCTCTTATTCATCGATGCACCTATAGATAGAAGGTTTAGCCTCCTATCATCTAGGGGTAGGATAGATGATCCTAAATGTATAGAAGATCTTATAGCTAGAGATAACGAGGAGATTAGATTCGGTATACTAGAGCTTAGGGATAGAGCCGATTATGTACTCATCAACGATGGGGGGTTAGAGAATCTAGAGAGGAGGCTTGAAGCTATACTAAGAGATATAAGCTCTAAGATCGAGAAGGATCCCTACTAGAAATTGATATTAACCTAAGCCGCTCATGCTTATATCGTATCATGTCGAGTTTTGAATCAACCTTCCCGACTAGGATAGTATACGGCTACAGATCGGTAGATAGAGTTGGCTTAGAAGCTAGGAGGATAGGGTTAAAGGGTAGATGTATGCTAGTAACTGGTAGGAGTTTTGCAAGAAGTTCTGGATATCTAGATAGGATTAAAAGTATACTAGAAGCTGAGGGGTACGATGTATACGTATTCGATAGGGTTAAACCCAATCCCACAATCGTTGATGTAGAGGATGGGGTTAATCAAGCCCGCGCTATAGGTATAGACTTCTTCGTAGCCTTCGGTGGAGGTAGCGCTATAGATACCGCTAAGATGGTGAGTGTAGCATCATCCCTAGGCGGATCGATAGAAGACTATCTCTACCCTAGGATAGTAGATGAACCTATAAAACCCGTAGTAGCTATACCAACGACATGCGGTACTGGAAGCGAAGTAACTAGATATGCTATAGTAACCATCGGCTTCCGTAAACTTATAATAGCTGGCTGGAGCCTAGTTCCTAGGATAGCTATACTAGATCCAGAAACTCTTAGATTCCTACCAGCAGACCAGGTAGCCTATACTGGTGTAGATGCGCTCACCCATGGGCTTGAAGCATACTTCAATAGGAACGCCTCCATACTATCAGATATCTATGCTATAGAAGCTATCAGAGTCGTACTAAGAAACCTAGAGGATGCATGCAAGGGGCTTATGGAGGCTAAAGCTATGCTCCTATACGGTAGTATGAATGGCGGCTTCGCTATAAATATGACTGGGACCACGATGATACATGGCGGAGGATACTATCTAACAGCTAAGTATGGCCTTCCACATGGATTAGCTAACGCACTTATACTACTCCCCATACTCAAACTGAATATGGAAGCTCAGTCTGATAGAGCTATAAAGCTAGCTAGTATACTAGGTCTACCAGCCTTCGATTTCAAGAACGCCTCCTCATCCATACTCGAAGCTATAGCCTCCATCATGGATCGTATCGGTATACCAGTAGGCTTAGAAGCTGCAGGTATACCTATCGAAGATATAGGTAGGATAGCTGAGGAGGCTCTAACCTATAGACGTAACCTAGAGAATAATCCTAGAAGTCTAGGTCTAGATGAGTTAGTAGACGTATTCAGATCGGTATACCGTAGTAGAGGTGTATAGAAGTCTAGCAGCGTATCAAGAAGTTATGAAGCTAAAATATTTATCTAAGGCTTAATCGACCATTGTAGTTTGGGGTGCACTCATGGGTCGAGCTGTAGCTATAAACGGTTTCGGTAGAATAGGTAGACTCGCTTTTAGAGCAGCTATCGAGAATAACCTCGGTATAGAGTTCGTAGCTATAAACGATATAGCTGATGCGAAAACGCTAGCACATCTACTCAAATACGATAGCACGTATGGCAGAGCCCCGTTCGATGTTAGAGTCGAAGGTAACTATATAGTAGCCGGGGATGTGAAGGTTCAAGCATTGAAGGAGGCTGAGCCATCCAAGCTTCCATGGAAGGATCTAGGCGTATACCTAGTTATCGAATCTACCGGTAGGTTTACAGATAGGGCTGGAGCATCCAAGCATCTACAAGCAGGTGCGAGCAAAGTACTAGTCTCAGCCCCGATGAGGCCTGCCGAAGCTGCTGATATAACAATGGTTCCAGGCGTTAACGATGGTATGTACGATCCTAAGAAGCATATAATACTATCCCTAGCCTCCTGTACAACAAACGCTGTAGCTCCTGTAGCTAAGGTTCTTAACGAAAGCTTCGGTTTAAGGTATGGGTTGATGAATACCGTACACGCCGTCACTAACGATCAGAGGATCCTAGATATGCAGCATAGCGATCTTAGGAGAGCTAGATCTGCTAGCTGGAATATCATACCGACGACAACCGGTGCAGCTGAAGCTGCTACACTTACGCTACCAGAGCTTAAAGGTAGGATGACAGGTATAGCTCTAAGAGTTCCGGTACCCACCGTTTCGGTAGTAGATCTAACAGCCGTCTTAGAGAGGGATGTTACAGTCGATGAGGTGAATAGAGCTTTCAAAGATGCATCTGAGAAGCCTCCACTCAAGGGTATACTAGGGTATAGCGAGGAGCCTCTAGTATCATCGGATTATATTAAGTGTCCATACTCATCTGTAGTAGATGCACCCATGACTAAAGCTATAGGCAGCCTCGTTAAAGTTCTAGCATGGTACGATAACGAGTGGGGATACTCCTGCAGGCTGGCTGAGACTGCTAAGAGGATAGCTGAGATAGGATAGGTTTCGGTGCAATATCTATGGCTAGGTTTCTAACCATAGACGATCTGGATTTCTCCGGTAAAACCGTTATACTCAGACCAGATTTCAACGTTCCGATAGATCCGAATACAGGTGAGATAGTAGACGATAGTAGGATAAGGGAGCATGCTGAAACTATAAAGGAGCTTTCGACTAAAGGCGCTAGGATAGTTATACTAGCTCATCAAGGTAGGCCTGGTGAGAGAGACTATCTAGAATCCCTACGTAAGCATGCTGAAAGATTATCAGGGATACTGGGATTCAAGGTAGATTATGTAGATGATCTAGTAGGAGAATCTGCTTTAGAAGCTATATCTAAGCTTAAACCTGGTGGAGTCTTACTACTCAAGAATGTAAGATCCCATCCAGATGAGGGTAGAGAAGCTCCGCCAGAGGAGCACGCTAGATCAGAGATAGTTTCGAAGCTATCTAGGGTTGCAGATATATTCGTCTTGGATGGCTTCTCTGTAGCGCATAGATCGCATGCATCTGTCGTAGGATTCGCCTATACGCTTCCATCATGTGCTGGCAGGGTTATGGAAAGGGAGCTTAAAGCTCTAGATAGAGTTTTAGAGAAGCCTGAGAAGCCCTTCGTATGTATACTAGGTGGAGCTAAATCTGAGAAGAGTACTAGTATGATAGACTACTTCCTAGGGAAGGGTTTAGCAGACTATATACTCACCGGAGGCTTGATAGGTCAGCTACTCCTACTCGCTAGCGGGTTAGATTTAGGATCCGTTAACGTTAAGGTTTTGGAGAAGAGGGGCTTCCTGAAGTTTAGGAATGAAGCCGTAGAGATACTTAGAAGATATAACGGTATGGTGAAGACCCCCGTCGATGTAGCTGTGGATATGAATGGTAGAAGGATTGAACTATCTGTTAAGGATCTACCATCGGAATACCCTATAATGGATATAGGTCGTAGAACAATCGATATGTATAAGCAGATTATATCGAACGCTAGATCTATACTGGTTAGCGGCCCTCTAGGCGTATATGAAGATGAAAGGTTTATCGAAGGTACATCCGAGATATATAGAGCTGCCGCTTTAAGCGGAGCATACTGTATAGGTGGTGGAGGGGATACGGTCGCAGCTTTAGAGAAGCTCGGTTTGAGAGATAGATTCTCCTATGTTAGCTTAGCTGGAGGAGCATTCATAGAATACATCTCTGGTAGTAGACTTCCAGGTGTGGAAGCTTTAGAGATAGCATATAGGAGAGTTAAGCATGTTTGATAAGCTGAATAGAAAATCTTATATTTCTATAGTTGCGATTCTTCCTTACGAGTCTAGGAGGTAGGTTATGGCGGAGATCTGCCCTATATGCGGGCTTCCTAAAGATTTATGCGTCTGCAAACAGATAAGCCAGGAGCAGCAGCGTATCGTTATAAAACTTGAGAAGGTTCGTTTCGGTAAACCTGTAACCATAATCAATGGTATAATAGCTAACGATAAAGAGTTGAGGAAGCTTGCTCAAGCTCTCAAATCCATATGCGCATGCGGCGGCACTGCTAAGGATAATAAGATACTACTTCAAGGCGATCATAGATCTAAGGTTCGAGATTACCTAGTTAGTGTAGGCTACAAAGCTGAGAATATAGATGTAGAGTAGGGTAGCATCATACGGATATGATAGAGAGTTACATATAATCCTACCAGTAAGCCTATGCTATCTAGGTTACTAATCATATCTTTCTACTTTAAATACTCTTAAAAACAGTAGCTAAGATTATACATATATATCTATATGTGAAGTTTTAATAGAGAAAGTTTATCAAATATTATCAGATATCTAAAACTTCATGAAATTGAAAATTAAGTATATTCCTCAACCTTTATATTTAAATAAAATCTAATATAATTATGTTAAGATTGGTAGCGATGTGAAAGCATAAGTAGGAGTTCATGATACTCCTGGTTTACCCTACCATACTTTTCTTTGATAATCATGCTGATTTTATACCAATCCTGGGATATTTTCGGCCATAAATCGCTAGCCATTAAATGCTTTACCACATATTCTTTTAATGGTTTTTCACGTCTAATCATTCCCTGACGCCATTCAAAGCTTATGAGACCCGTACGCTTCAAGTATTGGATCATATGGCCTACCTGATGATAGTCTATCGGGTATTCTATACTTCTCTCTAAATCCTCTAGGAGAGAATCTACGGCTATCTCATCTTCTGGTCTCAGACATATGGTAGCTATAACGTTCTGGATAAGCTTTGCAGCTTTGGTTAGGTATACACCCATCCTCTTCGGAGGGATGAGGATTTGTTCAAGACGATAACCATACCTTCTGTAAAACCAGCTCTTAACAATCTCAGCTAGGATTATATGGTCGTCATCGCCTATGAGCACTATAGACTTATCAGCCAAGTCATTATAATAATGCATTAGCGCCACCCTCGCTATTACGTCTCTCTCGCACATATAACCTTGAAAGAAATTTACGTCTGGTTGAGGCCTATCTTTAACTATCTCTGAAAACTTCTTAGCGACCTCCTCAAACCTTCCAGCGAAGGTTATTCTCTTCCCCTCACATTTACTGCATCTCCCACTCTTAAATTCTAGAGTCCT
>JAGTQC010000010.1 GCA_018396535.1 Candidatus Bathyarchaeota archaeon
GGGTGGAGGGGGAGGAGGGCTAGGGCTATGGAGCTTCTAGAATACTTCGATCTATCACATCTAGCTTACCGTATGCCTAATACTCTCAGCGGTGGGGAGAGGCAGCGTGTAGCTATAGTGAGGGCTTTGGTGAATAATCCTAGGCTAGTACTAGCTGATGAACCTACTTCTAGTCTAGATGATGAGAATGCTAGGCTAGTTTTAAACCTATTGGAGGAGGCTAATAGAATGGGGGCTACGGTGGTAGTAACCACTACAGATCTAAGCGAGAAGATGCCGTCTGATAGGGATTATATACTTAGGGATGGTGTGCTAGTTAGGATGTAATTTATGGATTCATAGACCTAGGTTAATTCTAGGTGTAGCTGTATAACCTCTTCTAGCGATCTACATAGAGCTTCTATATTCTCTAAAGGTACATCCGGGTATACATCTGCTACGAACATTAATCCTCCACTCCTAGATGCTATAGCTCTAACAGCTTCTTCTAGATGGGATCTTATCTCTGAGGGTGTTCCGAATGGTAGGAGTTTCTGTCGATCTATATCTAGAGCTACGCATACCCTACCCCTACATATCCTAGCGATATTATCTAGACCGTTAACCCTATCCTGTATATTCAATACGGAGATACCTGAATCCAGTAGCTGATCCATAACCTCTACTACATGTCCATCGCTATGTAGATAGACGTGTATACCCATACCTCTTAGGAATCCGAATATCCTACGATAGCTTGGATATATTAGCCGTCTAAACTTCTCCGGGCTTATAGGCATCCTATACTGCATACCTAGATCATCGCCGAAGTATACTATATCAGGCTTCAACCTAGCTATACGTCTAGCTAGCTCCATATAGTACTCTTCGAGTATACCTATAAGCTTGTACAGCCTCTCATCCTCTAAAGCTATATCCTTCATAAGCTCCTGGAAGCCTCTCAGATAGTATAGCCTCTGGAAGAAGAATCCGTGAGGCATGTTCACCCTCGCTAATCTACCATCAATCCTAGCCGATCTTACAGAATCCTCTACTAGGCTCCACGGTATGGTAGATCCGCCTTCTACAGGTATACCTTCATCTGGATCTGGAGGGTTGAAATCCTTCAACATACTCCAATCCCTGAGCGGATGCTCTACAACCTGGCCTTGGAGGCCGTCGGCTAGGAATAGCCATACGCAACCCCAGGGGTCTACGAATCTATTACCTCTACGTCTTAAACCGAAATCATCGAATCTAACCGATCCCTTCTTGAAATCTGGGAATATCGATGGATGGCTAGCTAACAGATCTTCGAGAGCCTCCCTATACCTACTCCATGTAGCTTGGCTAAAGGATATGGAGCATGGTATCCACCATGGCCTACGCATCTCTATGCTACGTAGATAATTCTCCCTATAGATTCTAGGATCCCTGATATACTCTAGTAGGTTGTAATTCATAGCCTAGTCAACCGCTAACTCTAACACTATCCAAGGCTACTGCTGGAGCTACGGATGATCTTAGAGCTACCTGATCCCTACCTACCAATAGTAGGTTTCTACCGAATGCTTCGTAGAAATCTGCTGTTATAACAGCTCCTTGAACAGGCTCCACCAGTTCTCCACCCCTTATCCTATATGCATGTGTAACCGTAGCCTGCATTAAACCTGATATAGGGTTGGATAGCCATTCACCTATAGTAGATACTATATAGTATCCCTCCCCAACCTCTCTTATCATCTCATCTATCGTCGAATCCCCAGGTTTAAGAACTAGCATATTAGGTGATGGTCTAGGGGTTGAGGATAGGCTTCTCCAAGCATTACCTGTAGATTCTCTACCATCTATGTAGGCTGTGTAGGTATCGTAGACGAAGCTTCTAAGTACACCCCTATCCACTATTATATTATTCCTCGTAGCTACACCTTCATCATCGAAGCTTCTAGCTCCAACCCATCTACCTACAGCTCCCTCATCTACTATAGTAACCTTATCTGAAAGTATGCTTTGACCTATCCTACCGGCTAGGGGTGATCTACCCTTCTGAACTGCTTCAGCAGATAAAGGCTGGGATAGCATAACATCTAGTATAGAACATACAACCTCTGGGTGCAGTATTATCTTAGCTACACCCTCCTCCATACGCTTAGCTCCTAGGAATCTAGGAGCCTCAACCCCAGCTTCGAATCCTAATAGCCTAGCGTTTAATTCGCTTACTGAACGCGCTATCTTAAACCTAGTGAATGTAACAGATCCGCTATTCTTCTCAGCTTTAGCCGTTACGTATAGATCGACTATAGTCTCTATCCTAGATATAGCTCTACTATAGCTATTAGCTATAGAAACCTCTCTCACACCTATCTCGAAACCTCCACGTACAGGTTTAGATATACTAGAACCCTCGTATACGCCTTGTATAGCTTCCGATGCTACCTCTACAGCATCTTCTAAACCCATACTAGCTGTCTTAGAGCAGAAGCAGTCCTCCACGCTAGATTTAGAGATGGATCTGGGTAGGGATACCCATCTATCATCTTCAGGTGTAGCTTTAGCTATAGATATAGCTGATCTGATAGCATCCTCTACGCTAGCTTTATCCACATCCTCTACACCTACTACCGCTACCCTCCTACCTACAGCTACTCTTAAACCATAGCCTGATGTAGAATTCACTATCATAGATTCGAGCTTATCGGTAAACCTTACGATAATACTCTTAACTCTTCTAAAGTATACCTCAGCCTCCGATGCTCCTAAAACTTCAGCTTTGGAAACTAGATTCTCTAGATCTAGCATAGCCTAGCCTCCTCCTACGGATATCTGTTTAATCTTAACGTGAGGCCCGCCTCCGCCAACCCTAACCATCTGTCCATCCTTACCGCATCCACCGAAGACTGATGTCTCTACGGATAGATCGCATCCTACAGCTTCCACACCCTTCAACGTTTCTAGGATTAAACCAGATACGACTGTACCCCTAACTAGTTCTGCAAGCTCACCCTTCCTGATCATGTAGGATGGCCCTACCGAGAATGTGAACGATCCTGTACCAGGATCGACCTGACCCCCACCTGCACCCATACCCTTAACGTATATACCCTCATCTACATCTTCTATAAGTTCATCGAAGCTATAATCGCCAGGCTTCATGTAGAGGTTGGTCTGCCTAACTATAGGCTGGCTATGGAAATCCTGAGCTCTACCATTACCTGTAGGATCTAGTTTAAGCTTTGATGCTGAAGCTAGATGTGTTAGAAAACCCTTCAATACACCATTATCTACAACCGTTACAGGCTTCTTCTCCACACCTTCATCATCGTATGGTACGTAGTATCCGCCTTCGATTAATCCATCATCTACTATACTCACATAGGGTGAAGCTATCGTTTCACCTAGCCTACCAGCTAGTATGGATGAACCTGAAGCTACTAGATCCCCTTCGACAGCGTGACCGAAGGCTTCATGTATAACTAGACCTATAAGCTCTGGATCTACTATAGCCTTGTATAAACCTGCTCTAGGTGTACGAGCTTTAACAGATTCTATAGCAAGCCTACTTATACTACGAGTATAATCGCACCAATCCATACTGGATATGAACTCCCATCCTGAAACTCTGGATTTACTATCATAAACCCTTTCTAATCTACCAGCTTCGTATGCTACACTCATGTGGCCTAGACCTACTAGGAAGCATCCGACTTCGACTTCACATCCATCTGTAGATACGGTGAGTCTACGATCATACTGTATACCTAGCCTGGTTGATGTAGATTTAACACCTTCTATCATAGATTCACGATTAGCAGATAAGACTATGCTAACCTTATCCTCAGGTGTAGGATCTAGTGGATTAATCGAGAAGCCTGATCTAACCCTAACTCTAATAGGATTCTTAGATGATAACTCTACATCACCCTTCATACATCTAGCAGCTGATATAGCGTATTGAACAGTTTCATCTATACGTATCGGATCGTTGGTGGAGGCGAAGCCTATAGATCCATCTAGGAGGACTCTTAAACCAAGCCCTCTCCTAACCGTTCTAGAATATTCTTTGAGAGATCCGTTCTCTACGAGTATATACTCGTATACATACTCCTGGTATCTAGCATCTGCATAGCTTACCCCAGCTTTGGAAGCTTTATCTAGAGCTCTGTATACCGCATCTATCCAATCCACTTCCTACTCCACCGATAAGCTTAAACTATAAGCCATAGGATTAAAACCTTACTATAGTCGTGGATAGGATCGTATACGTGGATAGGGATAGGTGTATCGATGTATCCTCTAGGATTAAAACTATAGGTGTGGTATACCGTAGGATGCTGGATGGTGTACATGTAGATTTAGAGTATAAGCTACGCCTCCTCCTCTACTTCACGGCTATATGCTACGATACTAGACGTGTATGGGGTTATATAGATGGGGTATACTATCGTGGAAGCGACTATATATACCATGCTATGCTTAAGAAGCTTATGGAAGGCGAATTCTTCGATACAGATCGTATGAGGGAGTTAAGCTTAGAGGAGTTTGGACAGTGGTTTGAGGAGGGTGTATTAACGCGTATAGATGAAAGGTTGAAGTTTATCAGAGATACGGCTAGGATGCTTGAGTTATTCTATGATGGGATGGCTTCTAAGCTTATCGAGGAATCTGGTTATAGGCTATCTGGATCTGGGGGTTTTGTAGATAGATTATCTAGGTTTAAAGCATTCTCAGATCCTCTAGCTAAGAAGATTATGGTGTTAGCATCCCTTATAGAATTCGAGGGGTTAGCATTCTTCAAGGATTCAGATAGTATGGAGGTAGGTGTAGATTATCATCTACAGAGGATAGCTTTGAGAACCGGTATGGTTAGAATAGCTGATAGAAGTTTATCGGAGAGGATAGCTAGAGGTAGATTCGTATCGAAGCCTATACACGACGCTATCAGAGGTAGCTGTCTCGAAGCTTATCGTATAATCATAGATGAAGCTGGGTTTAAACCTAGGGAGGTAGATGCTATATTCTGGAATCTAGGACGTAGCTGTTGTAGTATTAGAAGGCCATCCTGTAAGCCTCCATGCATACATAGCGATATATGTAGCTTCACGACGTCTACGACATACGAGTGTATGGGAGGCTGTATTCTAGGAGGTATATGCGAAGCATCTGGTAATCGAGATTTCATAAAGCTTAAGGAGCCTAGGTATAGGACATACTACTACTGATATGTATAACTCTTATACCCTAGCATCCTTCATATAGTAGTTCTGGGATGGAGGCTAGATCTCTACTAGCTATAAGTATAGGATTCAATATAGTCTTAACGCTACTATTAGCTATAACCGTAACGGAGAACTATATGCTTACAGAGAAGGTATCGAATCTTACGAGTGAGGTTAAAGTTCTTAGAGAGAATCTGAATATAACACAAACCCAGCTAGAATACTATCGAAGTATATCTAGGTATGTAGAGGGTGGTGAAGGGTTAGGTATACTACTAGCTTCTAGCACGGTTAACGTCGTAGCTGTTAGGATAGTGGAATCTAGCTATGGAGCTAGCTATGAGGGGGTTGTACTAGAGGTTAGGGTTGATCTTAGAGTTGGGAAGGGTGATGTATATGTGAATACTAATCCTAGGATAGGTATAGATCTGCAATCGAGTGTTAGAACAGCGGTCGAGGTTTCTGGACGTCTACTAGGAGTTAACGTATCTAGGTATGATTACGTAGTCTATGTGAGGGGGGAGAGGGAGGTGGATGTAGTCGACGGGCCTAGCGCAGGTCTTGCTATAACTCTAGCAGTAATATCAGCTTTAGAAGGTAAACGTCTACCGAGTGGTGTTTATATGACGGGAACTATAAACCCGGATGGCTCTGTAGGGCAGGTTGGAGGTGTACTAGCTAAAGCTTTAGCTGCAGCTGAGCATGGAGCGAAGCTCTTCCTAGTACCTCCAGGACAATCTAAGGATACCATATGGGAGGTTAGAGAGGAGAGGAGGTTCATATTCACGATAAGATATCTAGTACCTAGGCAAGTAGATGTAGAATCCTATCTTAGGAGTATAGGATATAGTGTTAGAGTAGTGGAGGTTTCTAGTGTAGAACAGGCTTTAAAACTCGTTTATAACGGTAGCTACTAGATTCTACCATAATATGCTGTAGGATCTAAGTTAACTTTAATGCTAGCCTAGCATTATAGGCTTAATCTAGAGTAGATGTATACCTGGTCGATATGGGATGCAGGCTGAGACTAGGGTTAAAGCATATCTTGTAGGTGATAGGCTTATAGTATGGGATCGTATAGGTGGATCAGAATTATACCGTAGAGGATTCTATGGTAGACCTGTAGGTGTAGGTAAACCTAGAGGTATGGATATAGATTCACCGCTAATACTTGATCTAGTCGAGGGATTACACCTTCTAGAAGAGGGGTTGATAGAAGTCTATGATCAGTATACGGGTAGATTTATAAATGTGGATGAGCTTAGAAGCCATGCTCGTAGTAGGATAGAGGATTTTGATCTAAAATACATGGTGTATAAGGATCTGAGGAGTAGAGGCTATATAGTATCTACAGGTATAAAGTTTGGAAGCGATTTCGCTATATACAGGTATGGTCCAGGTATAGATCATGCACCATACCTAGTACAAGTTAGGAAGTGTGATTATACTATAGATGCTACAGATATAGTTCGTGCTGGAAGGCTTGCTACAGCTGTTAGGAAGAGCTTCATAGTAGCTTTACCTAAGATCGAGGATAATAGGATATCCTATCTACTATTCAGATGGTTTAAAGTATGAGTAGCATACCTTCCATCCATAGATACGATTAAATACTTAGATTTAAAGGGTTAAAGGTTTAAATTCTGTAGATAGGAGATAGACTGAGGTTTGAGTAGCAGTAAAGTTTGGAGGAGAGAATGGTTTAAAGTAGATGAGTATGGTAATTTCGGAGAATATCTAGGGGAAACCTACGCACCTTTCGAATTCGATGATAATTGGGGTTTAGGTGAGGTTGCCTTCGGCATCGAGGATGAGATAGGATTTAGAAGCTATGCTAGAATCGAGGTTAAGGAATCTGAAGTTTACAGATTTGAGTATGGATGCGATGATGGGGCTAGACTATACGTATACCATGAGAAGGGGGGGTTAATCTATAGTAGAACTGATAGCTGGAAGCTTCAAAACTACACTTTATACGAATGTGAAGTCTACCTGGAGAGGGGGGTCTATACTATCAGATTGGATTGGTATAAGTGGGGTATGCTAGCTAGGATAAGTTTCAAAGTATCTAGAGGCGGTGAGTATATAAAGCCTATACCTATAGAGGGAGGGTAAAGATAGGGGTAGGTTTACGGATTTATGTAGTATCGATCTTCTAGCCTACTTTTTCGACTACTCTCCATCTATAGCCGCAAGTGGGGCATTCGAATAGCCTTATATGGAGTTTAGGCCCCTTCCTACTCTTAGGTGATAAATCCCACTCCTTTACAGGATTCTTTACTTCAGTACCATCCTTCGGACAGTTCGGCATAGCTTTCACCTATCATAATGGTTACTATGGTTTCCATATATAAGGCTTTCCATACTAATGATATAAAGTAAAACGTTTAATGTATTCAAGTGTAGACTTCAATCCGTCATAAACTGATGCAAACCTAGCTGCTTCCAGCACCCTATCCCTTAACTCACCATCCTCATAAAGATCCTTCAAAGCAGATGAAAACTTATCGAAATCTAGAGATTCCTGATCTAATACTATGGATAACCCCATCTCCTCCATACGCTTAGCATTCCCCATCTGCTCCGTATGATTTGGTGTAGGTATAACTAGGGAGGGCTTACCATATAGTATAGCTTTAGATAGAGTGCCATGGCCTGCTCTACATACCACTATATCGCAAGCTTTAAGATACTCGTAGTATCTATCTATCCACCCATAGATTTTAAACCCACCGTAATCCTCCAATAGCTTACCACTACTAGAATCACCTATACACATAACGATATCGTAGCTATCAGCTAGCTTCATGAATATAGGTTTAAGCTTCTCTACTAGCGGAGCCCTCTCCCTTCTAGGACCGCTTATAGGAGCGAATACTAGAGGTTTATCCAATCCTACACCTAGCATATTCCTCAACCTATCTACACCAGGTAGATCAGATGGTTTAACATCTACTATAGGTCCTACAAGCTTGACACGATCAGCATATATCTCTGGTATCTCTAGATTACCTAGCGATACCGTATACGGGTATGGATAGTCCGGTATTAGTATCAGATCGCTTAAACTCCATATAGCACCGATGAAGGCTATGCTACCAGTATCTAAGAGTATAGCTAGTTTTCTAAATAGAGGCTTCTTCACAGGCGTTATTATCTTAAACTGGTTTAGTATAGTTATGCATGGTATATCGAGAATCCTAGCTGATAGAACGGTTGAAGCTCTAGTATCAGATAGTACTATATCTGGTTGGAAAAGCTGCATCATAGCGTATTCGAAGCCTACCTGCTTCACAAACCTAACGAAGGAGAGGAAGGGGCCTGGATTCACTATGGTTAGTTTGAAATCTACCGAGCCATCAGGCTTAACTTGGAAACCCATAGGTGGAGCTACCCTATACTTGAACTTACCATAGCTACTCAAGAGTTGGAGAGCATCGCCGTAGGTTGATACAAATATATCGAAGCCGTTTCCATATAGATTCTCAGCGATAGGTAGACATCTACCTATATGGCCGTAACCTATACCGCATACACCAAAGTATACTTTACTCAATACGGCTAGCCCCCACTAACCCCTCTCAGCGGAGGCTACGCCTATGAATAGGGCCTCTAGGATACCCCTCCTCGAATATTTCAGCACTAAACCTGTATATCCTCGTATTCCTCAGTAGCCATGCATCAGGTGGAAGACCGGCTTTAAGACAACAGTAGGATAGAAATTCTTCTTGATCCCAGCCTTGCTCGACTGCTACCTGAGGTAGGAGTAATCCTGAGTATATACCTCTCTGAACTATCAACCCATCTCTACCTATCTCTATTTTAGAAGGGAGGAGGCGTGGATCCTCGACCCTAACCTCTTCTGGTGGTGTAAGAATGCTAACTTCGACTACTATATAATCCATCTCATCTATGTCTACCGGTGGGAATCTAGGATCCCCTACCGCAGATTCTATAGCAGCCTTTATAGTAGCTTCTACTAGAGGATGTGTAGGATATGGGAAGCCTATGCATCCCCTAAGCTCTTTAACATTCTCTATAAGCTTATTCAGTGTTACGAATACACCTGATTTAGCGTAGAGACGGCTGGGAGTATCGGGTGGAGGATCGATAACTACACCTTTAGATAGGTATTCCTCGATAGCTCTTCGAGCTAGTTTAACTATGAAAGAGCCTTCTTCATCTGTATAGCTGTATAACACGATAGTAAATTGTGGAATCTCTATTTAAAAATCTAGCTACACATCTAGTATAAATCTATAAGTGTATGGTGTTCGAGAAGCAAGATTAACGGTGAATAGGATATGTCTACGGTAGATCTGAAGGTGGTGGGTGGCAGAGTCTATAGGAGGGGGAGACTTACACGTATCGATATAGCTATCGATGAAGGTAGGATAGTTAAACTCGGTAGAGGATCTTCCATGCCTAATAGTGATAAGGTAGTGGATGCTAGTGGATGCATAGTCCTACCAGGAGTTATAGATGTACACGTACATCTGAGAGATGAAAACCTATCGTATAAAGAGACGTTCGAAACTGGTACGCTATCCGCAGCTCTAGGAGGGGTTACGACGATACTAGATATGCCTAATAACGATCCACCGACTATAGGTAGGGTAGCTTCTACGAGGAGGATAGATAGAGCTAGGGGTAGGATATACGTTAACGTAGGATTCTACTCGTTTATACCAGAGGATCTAAAAGAGTTGGAGAATACTATCGAGCTAGGTATCTCAGGATTCAAGATTTTCCTAACAGATGGCTATGGGTTGAATCCATGGAATGAATCTATGATGCTAGAAGCTATGGAGATTATAGGAAATAGATCATCTATACTATGCGTACACTGTGAGGATGGTAGAATGATAAGAGAGGGTATGTCGAAAACCGCTATAAAGGATTTAAGAGATTACGAGAAGATTAGGGGTAAGGATGTAGAGTTATCAGCAGTCTCATACATACTTAGACTAGCTAGTAAATTAAAGACGGGGACGAGTATACATCTATGCCATATAACATGTAGCGAAGCTGTAGAGATGGTATCAGAAGCTAAGGCTAGAGGATTGAATATCTCATGCGAAGTTACACCCCACCATATATTATTGGATAGTAGCTATATGGATAGATTCGGTGGGCTTGCCTTCACCCTACCATTACTTAGGAGTAGATCTGATGTATCTAGACTATTCGATTATACAGCAGCAGGTTTTGTAGATATTATAGCATCTGATCATGCTCCACATAGTATTAACGAGAAGATGGATCCGGATCCATCTAGAGTTAAACCTGGTTTCCCATGTCTAGAGATAATGCTACCAGTAATATTTACAGAAGTGGTTAACGGTAGGGTTAGTCTAGATATAGCTGTGAAAACTCTATGCGAAAATCCTGCTAGAATATTTAGAATAGATAGGAGGGGTTATATAGAGGAAGGGTTTTACGCAGATCTAGTCGTATTAGATCCTAGAATAGAGTTTACAGTTAACCCAGATCTATTCGCTTCTAAAGCTAAGTATAGCCCGTTCTATGGAAGAAGGCTTAAAGGAAAACCTACTACAACCATTATCGGAGGTGTAGCAGTAGTCGAGGATGGGGAGTTAGCTATCGATAAGCCTATAGGTAAAATCTTAACTAGAGTTGATGGGGTTATAGTATAGGATATGAATAAGTATAGGTATAGATTCCTAGCAGATGCTATGCTTGGTAGGACAGCTAGATGGCTTAGAATACTTGGATACGATACAATCTACACAGATAAGTTAACGGATGATGAATTGATATCTACATGCTTATCGGAATCTAGGATACTGCTAACATCTGATGAACAGTTATACTATAGAGCTACTAGAAGTGGTGTAGAAACTATTCTAGTTAGAGGTAGAAGCGAAGCTGAGAAGATAGCTTGGATAGCGTTCAATCTAGGTTTTAAACCTCAAATAAACCCTGATTTATCCCTATGCCCGGTATGTAATTCTAGAGTAAGGAAGATAGATGTAGATGAAGCTAGGATTAGAGGGGTTCCTAAGAAGGTTCTAGAATGGAATAGGGATTACTGGATTTGCCATGGATGTGGGAAAGTATATTGGATTGGATCACACTATAGGAGGATGAAGCTATTCTTAGAGAAGGTTTCCAGTATATTAGAGGGGCTTTATTCTAGCTCTAAGCAGTTTTCACATAACAACATGCCATCCTTCTCTCTCAGTAGATCAGACCATTCACCACATAGTTCACAATAGCCTACCATACCACCCTCTGTAGACGTAGACTTCGCAGGTATCCCTGTTATACGCTCCTTCTCCATTAGAATCTCTATAAGTTCAGGTGTTACAGTCACTATATCCTTCGATGATATTATACCTACGAGCTTACCTTTATACATGACTCCAAGCCTTTTAACATGGTGATTCCTCATAACCTTAGCTGCAGTAGTAAGATCTGCATCCTGATCTATAGTTATAAGAGGTTTACTCATAATCTCCCCAACCTTCACACGTCTAGGCTTAAGATTCTTAGCTACAACCCTCTTAATGATATCCATATCCGTCACCATACCTATGGGGTTACCATCCTCATCCACGACTATGAGACTACCTATATCATACTTATCCATAAGCTTAGAGGCTTTAAGAATAGATGAATTCTCCTCGACAGTTACGACAGGGCTACTCATAACATGTTTAACTTTGACAGAGATCTTCTCACTCATCTATTATCCTACCTCCCCCAGCTGGAAGTTTAAGATGGAGATCGTCAAAGATATTGGTAGGCAATCCCTTCTCAAATACTTTTCTAGCTTTATCTATAAGCCTAGCTTTAATCAGCTCCACAAGTTTATCCTTAGCTATCATACCCGGAGCTACCCGTACATATACGCTAGTCTTAGCTTTAACCGCAGATACAGGAGCTACTATAATCTCGAATCCAGTCTCAGATAGAGCTAAACCTACAGCGAGTTCTAGAGACACGGATCTAACATAGTTTTTAGAACCTATTATCCTGAATGCCCCCCTCGGTATATAGTGACCGGGTGGGGGAGATTTAGATAATTGTGATGGGGAGACATAGAATACATCTAGAGATGAGAAGCCATCCCTCCAAGCTTGACTATACGATGCAGCGAATATAGCAGCCTCCATGATCGTAACCTCAGATGGAATCCTACCCTCAGTCTTAACTACGACAAACGGAGCCCCATGCACATCCGCATGGAAGACCATATCCTCTGGACTAGTATACTTTTTTATAAGTATTTCATTAGTCGATGCATCTCTACCAGCTAAAACTAGGAAGCCCTCTGAGGATATGAAGAAATTAAATTTCTCATACCACTTTCTCCTAACCTTAACCTTCTGGATTAACGGATACTCTATAATCTTAGACTCTAACTCTAGTAGGTTTCTCCTAAGCTCCTCAAGCTTGAATCTCAGAGCTTCAACTTCGCTACACTTACGCTTATACATAGAATAGTATCGGGAGATGGATCCATATATATCCTCTATGAAGCTCAGCTTTACATCATATCCATTAAACTTTACCGTGAATATTCCTGATCGAAAATCTATATCTAGAAGCTTTAAGTTAAGATTACGAGCTAGATTAGAAGCTTCTCTAAATATCTCCCCATCATCTATACCTAGCCTCTTAGATTCAAGTATAAGTGATGCTATCATACCTAACCTATCCATATACATCGATAGAGTATCGGCTATACGTTTATAATCTAAAGCCTCAGATTCAAGCTTAGATATCCTAGCTTCGATCCTACTTATACTTTTAGCTATCTCAGTAGCCTGTTTCCTACGAGCTACGGCAACCCTATCATACCCCTCAGATAGCATCAGTCTATGGAAGTAGTTATCGAGAGCAGAATTGAATGATGGGTATTCCTCATATCGTAGATTATAGATGCTAAGCTTGAATGGGGAGAAGTCTACAGGTACACCTTCATCTGAAAGGTATACATAGCTTCTAAAAGGAGGGCCTTCTATCGATGATACCATATCTTTAAGAGTCTCTACGATAGCTAACGGTATAGATTTAGGTATATCTCTAAGTATAGCATCCTTATTCAAACCCATTCTAGCTAATATCTCATCTAAGTATGGTGATGGGATACCGAGAGCTAGAGTCATCCATCTAGCTATAGATGTATCATCAGATGGAAACTTCTCTACTATACTATCTAATGGATCTGAGAATGGATCTAAACCTACGGCTGGTGGAAGCTTAAACTCAACACCTGGAGCTACAACTCTATCTCTCATACGCTTACTATGTAGAGTAGAGATTATCCTCCCGTAAGGATCTACTAAGATTAGATTACCTTCACGGAAAAGCTCTACATACAATTTATAATCTCCTTTACGCGTCGCTATGGAGAAAACTACTATCCTCTCAAACCTATGTTGACTTATATCCTTAATCCTACCACCGACTATATGCTTCCTTAAGGTTATGCATTTATTCGGCGGTATCCTAGGTTTCTCGTAGTCAAACTCTGTTAGATGGATCCTTCTAGGCGGATCGACTAATATATCATACCTACCACCAGCTACTCTAACCCTTATAAGTATAAGGCTACCCTCAATTATGTATATGTTATCGATGAAGCCCTCCCTTAGAAGTTTAGATAGCTCCCTAACGGTAAACATTATATCTAGACTATTCATAGAGGATCTAGCCAATGCTAAGCGTCCTCCTATACTTAGATCTAGATTAAGCTTAACATATATCTACTGGATTAAGGTAGCTATAGGGCTAATACTAGGATTCATAGTAGCTTCTACAAGGATACCTCTACTACTAGGTCTATCCATAGCTATATTCATATATATAGCTCTACACTACGTATTGAAGTGGCGGATAGGAGAGGATAGATTAGAGGATATGGGTGGAGAGAGGAAGCTCGTTATGGAGGGTATAGGATCGTTCTTCCTAGCATACATATTTGCATCGATCCTATTCTATACGCTACTATACCCTACACAGATACTATACTATTAGCGGCTGCTCGATAAAACCTTCATGAAATCTATTATACACGTGAAGAAGCCTTCTTGAAATTCATCACTGAGAAGACGGGGTCTTTCAAGGAAGATTCTCTTAATATTCTCTATCTCCCGCTCTATACTTGCACGATCCATAGTGTAGACCATCTTCACATATAGATTTGGAGAATCCTTCTTTAAACTCAAGATTATACCTTCTATAGCTTTAAGATAACCCTTCTCCCTATCCGATGATACTTCAGATTTCAGTCTAGGTAGTATAGCTTCGAGAGTCTTTAAATCACCTTTAACTATGAGCTCTAGTAGATCTCTAAAACGAGAATCCTCCATAGATAAGCCACCAGCCTTAATCTAGCTACTCTATATGGAAGCTACCTCCTCCCCTTCTTATACTCCTCTTCTTCTACATCCTCAACGCCATTCTCAGTTATCTTAAATACTCTCTCACCCTCTGGTAGATATGGGCTTGAAACGAGTCTAGCTATCCTCACAGGAGACGATGCTGATGGTCTACGTAGAAAGATACGTGTATGACTCGTATGTGCTACTATATGCCCTCCTACAGCCTCTACCGATGGACCTATAAACGAATCAGGTCTAGCCATAACCTGATTGGTAACTACTACGGCGAGGTTGAAAGCCCTAGCTAGTTTGAATAGTTTAAACATATGTCTAGCCAGCTTCTGCTGCCTCTCCACCAACATCTCTCTACCTAGATATTCGCTTCTAAAGTGAGCGGTTAGAGAATCTACGACTAGGAGTCTTACACCATGTTTCTTTATAATTTCATCACACTTCTCTACAAGGAGTATCTGATGATCTGAGCTTAAAGCCTCAGCATATATAATCCTCTTAAGGACGGAATCAGGGTTTAACCCTCTGAACCTACTCATCTGTATTATACGCTCTATACTAAAGGTATGCTCTGTATCTATGTACATAGCTGCTCCATCCAGTCCACCCTCATCTTCTGGAAGCTGAACATTTACGCAAAGCTGATGACATATCTGGGATTTACCTGTACCGTATTCTCCATAGAATTCTGTTATAGTTTGAGTCTCTATACCACCGTTAAGGAGTTCATCTAAAGCTCTACTACCTGTAGTAATCTTCTTAACCTTACTTCTCTCCTTTAAAAGCTCATCAGACGTGATGAATTCTATAGATATGGATTCCCTAGCAGCTTCTATAATCTTAGCAGCCTGCTTCTCACCTATACCTGCTGGTAATAGATCCTTAACAGATGCTGTAGCTAACGATTCAACTGTATGAAATCCTAGGCTCCTAAGCTTAGCAGCTATAGCTGGACCTACACCTGGTAGATCCTCTAACGTTTCGTATCTCCTTTTCTCTCCTCCCCTCTCCTCTTCCTCTAGAGCCATGAACCTGATCCTAGATAATTACTCTAATGAGCTGTATATAAGGCATTTTTCCTACGGTTAAGTATTAAGCTTCATGTAGCGAATGTGCATAAACACTAGATTCAGTGATTGCAGAATGAGCTTATCCGGAGATATCTTAGAGAGCGTATGTAAGAGGCTATTGTTAGAAGCCGCTACCAAGCTTCCTGGAGATGTACTTAGAGGATTAGAGGAGGCTTATAGTATCGAGGATAACAAGTATGCTAGATCCCAGTTGAAGATTATACTCGAGAGTGTGAAAATAGCTAGAGATGAAGGTATACCTATATGCCAAGATACAGGCAATATACACGTATATCTTAAACTAGGTAGAGGTGTCGTAGTCCCAGCTGATATATCTCTATATATCGATAGAGCTGTAAGGAAAGCTACGAAAGAGATACCACTCAGACCTAACATGGTTCATCCACTCACAAGAGTTAACAGTATGGATAATAGCGGTAGAGGCCTACCCCTAGTCACGATGATACCGGATCCTACAATCGATGGCTTAGAAGTCGCTATCATGCTTAAAGGTGCAGGCTCCGAGAATCTATCTAGGACGTATATGCTTAAACCTACAGAGGGGTTTGAATCTATACGTAGAATCGTACTAGAGAGTATAGCTGAAGCTTTAGGTAGAGGATGCCCACCTTACATAATCTCGGTAGCTATAGGTGGAACGCTAGAGTACGCTTCTATAAGAGCTAAGATAAACCTTCTAGAACCTATAGATAAACCTAGCTGTATAGAGTTAGCCGATCTAGAGAGGATACTCTTAGATGATATCAATAAGCTGGGTATCGGAGCTATGGGTCTTGGAGGTAGGGTAACCGCTATGAGGGTGAAGCTAGACTATATGTACTGTCATACAGCTAGCCTACCTGTAGCGATACAGATACAGTGCTGGGCTTTAAGGAAAGCTAAAGCGTATATAACATCTAGCGGGGAGATAGTATACCAGGAGCTATGAATATTATACATATACATACACCTATACGTAGTGTAGACGATCTAAGAATCGGTGATCAAGTATATGTATCAGGCTTAGTAGCTATCCTTAGAGATCAAGCTCAGAAAAGATTCATCGAGTATAAGATTAAGGGATTGACGACGCCTAACATAGAGAATCTACCAGTATTCCACTGTGGACCGATAGCCTATATGGATGGGGGGAGATGGATTATAAAATCGATAGGCCCCACTACTAGTGCTAGAATGGAAAGAGATCTGCCAGTATTCCTCAAGTTATCTGGTGTTAGGATGGTTATAGGTAAAGGTGGGGTATCACGGAGTACAGCAAGCGATATGGTTAAAATAGGTGTTGTATACTGCGCCTACCCAGGCGGAGCATCAGCCTTCCTCGTTAAAACACTTAAGAAGGTAGTAGATGTCTACTGGCTCGACCTAGGTATACCTGAAGCTCTATGGATAGTAGAATTCGAGAATCTAGGTCCTCTAACAGTAGCTATAGATATCTATGGCGGAAACATATATTCTCAAGTAGAGGATAACGTAGAAAGAAATCTAGATAGGATTCTGGGTGGGCGGTAGCATCCCTGAGGGTGGATGCCCTCACCGTCTAGAGGTATTAGGCTCGGTATAGGCTCCGTATCCTGTAAACACCGGTATGTCAGCCTTAGGGCCGCTCCGTTCCCGGCCTAACCCGGTTCGGCTGTAATGGAGGTAGCCTCCCTCCTTCGAGGGAAGCCCCTCCTCCACCCGGTCCTACAGGGCGGAGCTTCATCTACCTACACCTAACCCTTCTAGACGGATTGGAGCACCGCCCCTCTAGGTTAGCGGGCCCCTGCATAAGCCCGTTTCAGGTGGTAGGGGAGGGCTAGCCCCCCAGCCCTCCTACCGCCCACCCGTGAGATTTTCTTAAAAGCTTCTGGATATAAGAGTTAATGCATATAGAGTTTATGTTTAAATACGTGTATGTCTATGTGATAATAGTTCGGTGTCTCTATGTCATCTAAACGCGAGGAGATTCTAGCTAGACTTCGCGATTGTATAGTGAACTTCGATATAGATGGTATAAAGGATGCTGCTAGAGAAGCTATAGAAGCTGGTATACCTGCTTATGAGGCTATAATGGAGGGTATGGCTAAGGGTATGGATATAGTAGGTAGAAAGTATGAGGAGGGTGAGTACTTCCTAGCAGAATTGATTATGGCTGGTGAAACTATGAAGGAGGGGATGAAGATTCTAGAACCATATCTTAAAGCTGGGGATATACCTAAACTCGGTAGAGTTGTTATAGGAACGGTAGAGGGTGATCTACATGATATAGGTAAGAATATAGTTGTGACGCTTCTCTCAGCTTCAGGGTTCGATGTTATAGATCTAGGTGTAGATGTAACAGCTGATAAATTCGTAGAAGCTGTAAAGCAGTATAAGCCAGATATAGTCGGTATGTCTGCATTATTAACGACCACTATGGTTAATATGAAGAAGGTTATCGAAGCTTTAAAGGAAGCTGGACTTAGAGATAGTGTTAAGATAATAGTAGGAGGAGCACCTCTAACAGAAGAGTTTGCTAAAGAGATAGGCGCAGACGGATACGCACCTGACGCTGTCCTAGGTGTAGAGATATGTAAGAAGTGGGCTAGCACTGCGCGTAAAAAGTGAGTTTAGGAGGCTTCATTTAAATAGCCACCATATATCTTGCCTCAATTATAAGGGTTGAGCTGATGGTTTTATTCACTATATCAGGGGTTAGAGGAGTATACGGATGCGATTTAACGTTAGAACTATGTACCGATATAGCCCTAGCCTATGGTAGTCTCCTACCCCCAGGTTCTACTATAGCTTTAGGAAGGGATAGCAGACCTACAGGGGCAGCTATATCTAATTGTGTAGCTTCAGCATTAGCTTCGACAGGATGTAATGTAATCGATCTAGGTATGACCACCACCCCTTCGACAGCTTATATTACTAGGGTATTGAAGCTTGATGGAGCTATAATAGTTTCAGCATCTCATAATCCTCCTGAATGGAATGCTTTGAAATTTCTAGGATCACGTGGTATACCGTTGAATCAAAGAGCAGTCATAAACCTATACGAGAATGTATCTAATCGTAGGTTTAGGTGTATGGAACCTCTATCTATCGGACATATAAGGATGGCGGATTTAGAGGATTTATACTTACGCGGACTACTAGATCTAGTAGATAGGAATGTTATAGCTGGTAGAGGCTTGAAGACTGTTCTAGATGGGGGTGGAGGAGCTGGTGGGATTCTATCAGCTAGAGCTTTATCAGCTGTAGGCTGTAAAACCTTAACTATATCATCTATAGGCGGCTTCTATCCTAGAGGTATAGAGCCTACACCTGAGAATCTAGAAAGGACGGCTAGCTTTATAAGAGAGGTTGGAGCGGATGTAGGGTTTGCATACGATTGTGACGCTGATAGAGTTACGTTGATAACAGATGAAGGTGAAATTCTCCGAGAGGATTATACGTTAGCTTTAACGATCATGCATATTCTATCTAAGAGGAGGATAGATACCATAGTTGTGAATGTAGCTACATCTATGGCTATCGATGATATCGCTTCAAACTACGGCGTTAAGGTTCTAAGAGTAGCTGTCGGTGAAGCTAACGTAGTCGAAGCTATGCTTAAGATAGGAGCTGAAGTAGGAGGGGAGGGGAGTTGTGGTGGTGTTATACTATCATGGTTTAATATGGTTAGGGATGGGTTAGCATCGACTATGAACATCGTGGAGATGATAGCTTCAAGAAGGGAGGCTCTCTCAGATATAGTTAGAGATATCTCCAGATACTACCTATCTAGAGATAGGGTGGATTGTCCTAGAGAAATCACTGGCAAAGTTATGGATGAATTTAAGAGAATGGTTGAAGGTATGGATGTAGACTATATTGATGGTGTTAGAATAAAGTTTAAGGATGGATGGATCCTGGTTAGGCCGAGTGGGACAGAGCCTATAATAAGAGTAATGTGTGAATCTAGATCTAAGCTCGAAGCTGAACGTTTATGTAGAGATTATTCAGATAAAATTAGACGATTAGTTAGAGAGATCATATCATAGACCTATCCATGTTGAATTTGGAGGTGGAGTATGAAAGAGGTAGATCAGGATAGGATAGCAGCTATAGTAGAGGAAGTTGGTAGAAGTGTAGTAGGTGTAGGAAGTGTTAGGCTAATCTACGATATGCTACTTCATCCCTACCCTGTTAAAGGCTTCGGATCAGGTATAATCATATCTAGGGATGGGTATATAGCTACGAATAATCATGTGATAGCTGGTGGTGAGAGGATCGAAGTTTTAATGCCTGACGGTGATATACTTGAAGCTAGGATAATCGGATCTGATCCTTTGCTAGATATAGCTGTATTAAAGGTTGAAGCAGACAATTTGAATCCTATTAGATGGGGTGATCCGAGTAGGCTTAGAGTTGGATACATAGTGTTAGCTATAGGCAGATCTCTAGGTCTTCCAGGTGAGCCTACGGTAACGCTAGGTATAGTGAGCGCTCTACATAGGAATATAAGTTCAGAGTATATATCGCTTCAAGATCTCATACAAACTGATGCTGCTATAAACCCCGGTAATAGTGGTGGACCGCTTGTAGATCTAGATGGAGAAGTTGTAGGTATGAATACGGCTATAATACCGTTCGCTCAAGGTATAGGTTTTGCTATACCTTCTGATAGGGTTAGGATGGCTGCTGAAGAGATAATAGCATATGGTAGGGTTAGGAGGGGATGGCTTGGTATAGTAGGTGTAACCTTGGATAGACGTATAGCTAGATACTACGGTGTAAAAATCGATAGAGGAGTGCTAGTAGTTAAGGTTAGTCATGGAAGCCCAGCTTATAGAGCTGGTATAAAGGAGGGTGATGTGATAGTGAGTATAGGAGGATATAGGATCGAGAATCTAGAGGAATTCCTAGCTCAACTCTACAAATATAGAGTAGGTGATCGAGTAGAGATAGATGTTGTGAGAGATGGTAATATACTTAAGTTCGAGTTAACATTGGTTCATCCGCCTAGACTGAGGGTTGAATAGGTATGTGTAGAGCTAGGATGATACTACTTACATTGATAACAATCTTAACCATAGCTTCCTCATTCACGGTTAACCCTATATGCTTACAACAGAGTAGTATAAGAATAGCTGGCAGGGTTTTAGACTCTGGAAACTCCCCTATAGCTAATTCTACTATTATAGCTTTGGATTTCTCATCATTTAGGAGGTATTATACATATAGTGATGAATATGGATACTACGAACTCATACTACCAGCTGAGAATCCTCTAGGCGCTCCACCCGAATACATATTGTATGCTATCCACATAGATCCAGTAACAGGTTTACCAGACTATACTATAGGGATTTACCCTCAGAATCCATACGATCATAAATCTAGAGTTAAATATAGCTCAGATATAGATTTCAAGCTCTACTCTGCAGCTATAATAATGGTAGAGGGTAGTCCATGGTATATTGAATTCTTAGAGGAGCCGCTATACTATACGGTAGAATTGATAGATCCATCGACGTTCAAAGCTATAAACCTAGCTAATACGATAGTCATCTATGGTAAACCACCATACGCCTATAGTGATAAACCTGACATTAGATTCCTCTTAGGATATACTATCGATCCTAGTATAGTCGTTCTACCTGCAGGTATGGATGTAATACTTAGAATAGAAGCCGGCTTCCGTAGGGAGATGAGGTTTAAGATCATAGATCATATTTATAGATTCATGGGTGAATACCCATTCAACCTACCTCCAGGTAGCATTACCTCGATAAACCTGGATGAAGTATTTATGAGGTTCAATATAGATTATCTCAAAAGCGAGGCTGTAAGAATCCACGGTAAACTTGTAGAAGCTATGGAGGATGGATTCTTCGTAGGAGGTGAGTTACATGATCTCAATAAAGCTCTAGAAATCGTTAGAGAAGCGGAGGATAGGCTTAAAACTATAACCAGCTACGATGAATTAAGGAACATAAGGTTTAACTTCATCGAGCCGGCATACTACATGGTTAGGAGTATCGAGAATAGGATAAGCTACATGTATATAACAGCTGAAGCACAATATATATTCTTCCCATGGGTTCTATCACTATTCTCTCTAATATTCTCATTCTTCCTCTTCGATGAAGATAGACCTAAGATTATATGGTCTATCGCTATCTACGCTATCCTTATACTATTCTTTTTAGCTGTCTATCCTACAGCTTACAAGATATTATCGAAGAATGCTATACTAGAGATACTAGATCTGATACGTTTAGAGGTATCTAACACATGGCTGCTAACTCTAAGCTCTATGATATCCTTCATTATTCTATCGCTTATATTCCTATACGCTCCTAGAAAGCAGTTTGGTGTAGAGATCACTGGTAAAGCATCTGTTAGAGAAATCTTCTCGGCTATAGCTTCGATAGCTAAGAGGAATGTTAAGAGAAGGAAGATTAGAGGATTCTTCTCTATAATAACAGTAGCTATACTCGTCTTCAGCTTCACAACGTTGACATCTATAGCTTGGGTTTATGGTCTTACGACAATCGATGTTAGGCCTCCAGCTAAATCTATGGAAGGCATACTGGTAAGGAAAACCCCAGTAAACCTTGAATCACCAATTCTCACGACGCATATGATGACACGATCAGAAGTCGAAGGTATAGTAGATATCGTAGGAGGTAGGGTAGCTATTAAAGCTCAGAATATACCTCTAAGCACTCCTTTATTCATCGTTAAGACTAGGTATAGCGAAGCGGAGATATATGGGGTTATAGGACTGGATCTAGATGATAAAGCTACAGATATAGGTTCATACATAGCAAAGCGGATGATAGTTTTAGATACTAACGATACCATATTAGTTCCAGAATCCCTAGCTAGAAAGCTTGGTATAGATATCGGAGACTCGATCGACTTATACCTGATTAGAGCAGCTGAAGCAGTCCATATGGGTAGGTATATAGTCGTAGCTATCGTTAGAGATGATTATTTCAGAGCTAGCGATATCGATGGCTCTAGGATAGTACCGTTAAGATTGAGAGGAGGTGAACTTAAACCTCTCGAACCTGAAGAAGTTTTAATCCTAACCTCTAAAAGAGCTCTAGATATAGATCCTGAAAGGATACATGTAGCTAGGATATACATCGATATACCCGTTGATGACCGTAGAGTTCAGGATGCTATTAGAGTCCTAGCTATGAAGGGTTATATCATATTCCAGTTCCATGCGGGTAGAGCTAAAGCTACGTATATAGATATGGTTCTAGAAGTTAGAGGTATAGTAGAGTTTCTGGTACCATTCACACTAGTACTACTGAATACTTTATCCGTATTCGTACAGATAGCTTATGAGAGGGAGAGGGAGCTCAAAATCCTAGCAACCTTAGGGTTGACACCTGGGCATATAGCTGCTCTATTCATACTGGAATCTATGGTCATAGGTGCCGTAGGTGGGGGTATAGGTTATCTATCAGGTTTGGGAGCGTATAAGCTGATAGCGCTTCTAGGTGAGCAATGGCAGATAGGTGTTAGGGAGAAGCTTGAATGGTATTGGAGTATTATAGGTTTAGCCGTAGCATTATCTGTAACATTTCTATCTGCTGTTAAATCTGCTTTTGAAGCTGCAGCTAAGGTTACACCATCTATGGTTAGGAGGGTTAAGCTTAAACCTGAGGAGAGGGTTGAGAGGGAGAAAGCTATACTTAAAGCATATGAGGAACATAGCTTCATAATGCCTGTTAAAGTTAGGTCTAATGAATTAGTATTCTTCGAAGGATACATATTGGATACACTTAAATCCATGAAATCTCTATTCATGGAGAGTGTATCAGATATCAGAGTGTATAAGGAGGAACCGAGGATCGAGGATCAACCTATACCTGAGGAGAATATAGAATTCAAGTATAGGTTTACGGAGAGGACTGAAACTTATGAGGTAATATGTAGGTTAAGTCTACTCTATAGGAAGGATTCCAGGGATTACAGTGTAATATTGAAGTGTAAACCAGCATATCCAGGTATGCCGTACTATACGTTAGAATATGCCGCTAGAACAGTTAGAAGGATAATACTTGAGTGGGTTAGAGTAAAGGATAGAATCATAGGGCCGATCTAGACTTGAAGATAACTAGGAAGGTTATCGTAGCGATAAGTATGCTTTTAATCTCCATAGCGTTACGATTATACCTTATAGATGAAACTAGTATAATGCCTGATGAACCTATATACGTCGAGGCTGGTAGGAGATATGTAGACGGATTTGGAAGGATGGATTTTAGATACGATATTTGGAGCTATAATGCTGAACATCCACCAATAGCTAAATTACTCATAGGCTTAACCCAATTATCTTTTTGTCATATACTCGGAGGAGATACGCATGCATTATACCTTTCGTCTAGGATATCCTCAGTAATAGCAGGATCACTCATACCGTTATCAATCTATCTCCTAGGATCACCTATCTATGGTGAACTCACATGTTTAATAGCGGGTTTAGCGATAGCTTTATCCCCATGGATGATCTACCATTCGACTTTAGCTACACTAGATATATTTGCATCACTTTTCACAACTATAAGCTTCCTAACGTTATACTATGTTAAACCTGATAATAAGATGTATATTCTACTAGGCATATTCTCTGGTTTAGCTATAGGATCAAAGGGGACGGCGATAATATGTATAATAGGTATTCTACTATACTTGATTCTAAACTATATATTTGGAGGCGAGCGTAGAAATTTAGGCAAACTACTTGTTAGATTATTAGCATCTATCTTTATCGCCATCTTGACTTTCATAGTTACATGGCCATGGTTATGGCCCAATCCTTTAGAAAGAGGGTTATGGGTTTTAGAATTCCATGCATCGCATATGGCTAGAGGTCATACTACATTCTATGCTGGTAACGTATATACACACGTACCCCCATGGGTGCCTATCTATATAATCTACGTTAAGAATCCGTTGGTTACTACTATATCCGTAATCCTATTTGTAGGCTACATAGCTAAAGCTTTGATTAAACGTAAGCATAACAGAGGGGATTTACTTATAGCTTCATGGTTACTTGGAGGTATAGCTACATACTCATCGTTCTCGATCATACTAGGTGACCATTATATACTACCGCTAGCACCAGCCATATACATATCCAATATATACGCAGCAACTACGATTACCAAATGTAAGAAAACCATATACAGAAATCTAGGCTTAATCATCATAGCATCTACTATAGCTAGCCTAGGATCCGGATTGTATAGGTATAGAGAGGCACCGGGAGCCTATGTAAACGAGGTTATAGCTAGAGGCGATGAAGCTATAATAATGATAGATACAGGCTACGAAGATATCGCAGACTATATGAGTAAACTATCATCTATTAACGAGTATGTAGTTGTAGCAACACCATACTATCCCAATATCCTTGAAATAGATTTTAGACGTAAAGGTTTAGATAGAGTATTAGTCATCGATATGAGTTCGATAGGATATGCAGATTATGCTGTTGTACCAGTACTCTATGCTCGTAGATATGGTATACCTAAAGCGATTTTAGATAGGTTTCATCTAATCTATACTATTACGTCCGGTAATACCATATTAGCATATATCTTTGAAGCTAATAAGACTATGGATAAATATATGTAAACCGTTATTAAGATCTAGCGTGATACTATGTATATGGTGATTTAGCTCTGAAGCCTTTCAAACTAGGGTTTATAACAGATGAGTATAGCCAGGACTTAGATGAGGTTATAAAGTTCGCTCTAGAAGTCGGAGCTGAGCATCTAGAGATAAGGAGTGTATGGAATAAGAATGTTAAAGATCTGACAGATGAAGATCTAAGAGTTATTAGGAGGTTGGCTTCGCAGAATGGTTTACAGATATACTGTCTAGCTTCACCCTTATTCAAGGAGCCTATAGAGACGTATGAAGCTCATATGGCTATGCTAGATAGACTCTGCGATATAGCTCAGATGCTTGACGCTAAGTATATAAGATGCTTCGCTTTCGTCGGTTCTACAGATTTGTACGAGAAGATGAAGGTAGAGATAGCGGATAAGCTTAAAGCTGCAGCTGAGGTTGCAGATGAGTCTGGCTTAAAACTCGTATTGGAGAATGAACCTATATGCATAGTTACTACTGGTAGACAACAAGGTGATCTCATAAGACTCGTCGGACATAGAGCATTACTAGCTACATGGGATCCTGGGAATGCATACGTATCCGGTGTAGAAAAACCCTATCCAGATGACTACACGTATGTGAGAGGTCTAGTAGGACATATGCATGTTAAAGATGCTGTTAGAGAGGATGGGAAGGCTAGGATAGTTAAAGTCGGATCCGGGAATATAGATTATAAAGGGCAGTTTAAGGCTTTATATGAAGATGGATTTAGAGGAACTATATCTCTAGAGACGCATTACAGGCATCCTACCGGAGGTAGAATGGAGGCTACTAGAGAGAGCTTCATAGCTTTGAAGAATATAGTAAGAGAGGCTTTAGGATTAGAGGAGTAGAGATCTCCTATAAGAATCCTCAATATAGTTTTTAGTAAACGATAATTCCTCAAACGGCTTCTCTCCCAATCTAGCTTCTATCGATAGATATCCTCTATAGCCTATCTCGTTTAGCGTTCTGAATATCTTAGAAAAGTCTATGACACCTCTACCTGGCACACGCATATTCTCATCTGCGATATGTATATGGATAAGACGTTTAGCTACAGCTCTAAGAGAGTCTAGTACGCTATCCTCCTCGCGAATCATATGTCTAACATCTGCTAGAACCATAAGGTAGTCTGATCCTATGGATTCAGCTATCTCATAGGCTTCTAAAACAGAGTTTATAAAGTTACTCTCCCTCTTAGAGAGCGGCTCTATAGCGAATACAACCCCGTATTCTTCCCCAGCTCTACTAGCCTCCCTCAATACGGCTAGATTCCTCTCCCTAGCCACATCTACAGGTATATCTGGAGGTATGTTTCTAGCATGCGACGAACCCCAGACTAGTATCCCACAATTTACTTCAGCAGCTGCTTCAGCTAATCTCCAAGTATACTCTATACTTTTCATCCTGGTAGACTCATCGTTAGATGTATGCTGTAGACCTCTAGGATATATAACGTTCGATGCTACTATCTTAAGACCATAAGATTCTACCAGTTCCTTTAACTTTATTCTATCCTCTCTAGATACAGTATAGGGGTTTAACTGTAGAGAACCAGGTATTTCTACCCCCTGGAATCCTAGCTTAGAAAGCATCTCCAAATTACTCTTAGAGGCTTGCATACAGCATGCGAGTTTAAACATAACTAAACACCATCTAAACTTCTCCAGATCATATTATATATATCGTTTTCCCCTATCGCCTCATTAGCTCTACACATGTACCTAACGTTTATCTCTATATGACGGAGGCTATAGTTTGACTAAGCTCTAGATGAGGTATGAGTATAGAGCTTATACCTGATAAACTGAGATCTAGGTTTAAGAAGCTTACACCTATCCAGGAGAAGGCTATACCTATCATACTAGAGGGTTGGAATACACTCATCTCTGCACCTACAGGTTCTGGTAAAACTGAAGCTGCAATACTACCAGTTCTAGCTATGTATCTTAAACGTAGAGATACACAGTGTGATACAGGTATAGGTATACTATACGTGACACCTCTCAGAGCTTTGAATCGTGATATGTTTAAGAGGCTTAGTGATCTATGCGGAGAGGTATCGGTTAGGGTTGATGTTAGGCATAGCGATACACCTAGGAGTATCCGTAACTTTCAGAGTAGGAATCCACCTGAACTACTCATCACCACACCTGAGACCCTCCAGCTCCTACTCGGATCTAAGCATATGCGTAGATGGCTTAAAAGCGTAGGCTGGGTTATAGTCGATGAAGTCCATAGTATGGTATGCAGTAAGAGAGGTGTTCAGCTAGCTTTAGCTTTAGAGAGACTTAGAAGGCTTGTAGGTAGGGGTATCCAATTTATAGGATTATCAGCTTCGATTAGTAAGCCATACGAAGCTTTGAGATTCATAGTCGGTATGAAGGGTTGGGGGTTAATCGTGGAGGATCCTACAGCTAAAAGATACGAGATACGTGTAGAGCTTTGCAGACCTATAGATGAAGATTATAGATTAGCTGAGGAGCTTCAATGTAGTATCGGTTTATCTTCTAGGATTAGGAGAATACACGGCTATGCCTCTAGATCTAGGTCTACGCTTATATTTGCTAACTGTAGGGAGCATGTAGAACTTCTATCTAGTAGATTGAGGATTATGGGTTTAAAAGTAGCATCTCATCATAGCAGTCTCTCCGGCGAATCTAGAAGTGAGGTAGAGAATTTACTTAAGCATGGAGAGATTGAAGGTGTTGTATGTACATCAAGCCTAGAACTCGGTATAGATATAGGCAGGATAGATCTATGTATACAATATCTATCTCCTAGGAGCCCTACAGCTCTACTACAGAGGATAGGTAGGAGTGGACATAGCCTATACAAGGTTTCAAGAGGTATAATCATATCTAGTGGATCGGATGACTTCCTAGAAGCTGTCGTAGTAGCTCGTAGAGCTCTTGATGGCAGACTAGAAGATCAGGTATACGAGGAGTATGCTCTAGATGTTTTAGCGCATCAAATCGCCGGTATAGTCTTAGATAACGATGGAAGCTCTAGTTTAAGTGATATATTCGATATAGTATCATCGACTTATCCCTATAGGGAGGTGAAGATTGAAGATTTACGTAAACTCATAGAGTATATGGCTAAGCTTGGACTCATAGATTTCGATGGCGAATATATTAGATCGAATAGTAGGACTAGGCTATACTATATCAAGCATGTTTCTACCATACCTGAAGAGGTGAAGTACCCTGTCTTTGATGAAGAAACTGGATATGAGATAGGACATCTAGGTGAGGATTTCTATGCAAGCTATGGTAAACCTGGTGTTAAGCTTATACTCAGAGGGGTTCCATGGATTATATCTAAGATTCAAGGGTTCGATATCTACGTTAGGAGAGCTGAAGATTACCTAGCAGCTATACCTGGATGGGAAGGTGAGGTTCTACCTACACCTTTCGATGTAGCTATGGAGGTCGGTCGTTTAAGAGGGCTTATCGAAGATCTATACGTTAAAGGGTTGGATTTAACCGAAGCTTCTAGGATACTATCATCTATGTATCCGTCAGATCCTGTAAGCTTTGAGGAGGCTTTAAAACCTATATACAGGCATCTATATGATGGATACCCCCTCCCGAAGGATAACCTTATACTTATCGAATCCGTAGGAGGCTACATAGTTATACATGTATGCGGTGGACATTCTGTAAACAGATGTATAGCTAAGATACTATCATATATACTGAAGGAGAAGTTTAACGTAGAATGTATAGCTAGATGGGATGCTTATAGGATACTGCTTATGACTCCAGCTCTAACTAGTGTAAGCAACTTAGTTGAAGTTATCAAAGGTATAGATCTAGATGAATGTAGACGTATACTATGGGATTCAGCTGATAGCTACGTTATGAGACATATAGCTTTGAAGTTCGACGCTATACCTGGCAGCTTATACTATAAGTCTGCAAGCTATCTAGCGACGCTACCCGATAGATTTAGGAATACACCCATCTACGAAGAGACTGTTCGATTTCAGCTTAAACACCACTACGACTATGATAATTTTAGAAGAATCATAGAGGCTATTAGGGATGGAGGTATCGAAATTAAGATTATAGAAGATCTAACTGAACCTACACCTATAGCTAGACCTATATTTGATCTAGGCGTAGAGGCTGAGTTATATGATGATCAATCCTTCAAGGATGCCCTTCTATCTAGAATATTGAATATCATATGCATATCATGTCTACACTCTTGGAGGAAGCCTGTCAGGGATCTTCTCCAAGGGGTTTCATGCCCATCATGCGGTGGGAACGATATAAGCATAATAAAGTGGAGGAGGGAGGAGACTATAGAAGCTTTGAAGAAGAGGAGGGATGGCGTAAAGCTTAGCGATGAGGAGGAGAGGCTTGTACTTAACGTAGATATGGCTGCGGATCTAGTAAAGCTCTATGGTAGCAGAGCATTCATAGCTCTATCCGTTAGGGGTGTGGGGCCGCTAACAGCCTACCCTATACTAGCTAAGAGGCATAGCGATGAAAGAGAGTTCCTTAGAGAGCTTAGAGAAGCTATGCATGAGTATATGGAGACTAGAGACTACTGGAGTGAACGGGATAATCGATCGTAGAGTATCTGTGGAAGCCTATCCCTATTATCTAATGTAACTTCAACCACCTCTACACCGTTCATATACCTTATATGTCTAGCTAAAGGATCATCACACCTATAGTGCAACGTACCTAGTATACTCTTGTTAGATTTCAGTAACCGATAGATAGCATCCTTAAATCTTCGTGATATAAGCTCCATAGGACCGACCTCATCTACAACCACAACTTTCATAGATTCATCGTTTAACGCATCGAGTATAGCTTTAACCCCTATAGATTCGAACTCCTCTATACTAACCCTATACCTACCTATCCTAGGACCAGAGGTGAACGATACATGAGCAAGCCAACCCTCTAAACCAGTAGAGATATCCTTAACCCTGAAGCCAACCCTAACACCAGACTCCCTAACCTCGAAGCTTACCATACCACCGATACGTATACCCAACCTGCTAAGAAGTTTAGCAGTTTCTAATACAACAGTAGTCTTACCAATACCAGGCCTACCAGTTAGGAAAATCCTAGAAGCCATCAAGAAAGTATATAGATAGATGATATATAAATGCACAACGGATACGAGAAGCATAAACTACTCATCATTAGATTGCCTGATATAAAGAATATCATATGGAACATGATTTATCCTGAGCTACCTGGTCCAGCCTCATGGTAGGCTTACATATTTTGAGCCGGATAACGTAAGTCAAGGTGGGCCACCTGTAAACTGGACTGGAAAAGGAGATGAGCTAATACTGCTAGCTAGTAGTAGGAAGGCGTTGGGTATGTATGATGGATATGGACGTAAAGTAGTGGTATTCCCAGATGATGGTATTTTACCTAGAGAAAACTACTACTTCGCACGTATGGTTCAAGTATACGTAGCAGATTTGATAGGAGATGCAAGAGAGGAAGCTGCATTCCTAATCGATAATACACTCTACATATATACACAGGATAAACAATATCCTAAAGGTGAAAAGATATATGCTCCAATAAGGAAGAGTTATCCTGGAGTATCTAAACCAAACTGGAAGATCAATACGTGAGTATTTTAAAAGTTGTTTCATAACATAGTACTATTCATCCAATTTATTTTAAACATTAATTATACACATGTAGAGGGGTAGCTTTTGCATCCAATAGGTTAATCAATTGTTATTCCTCACTTCTGTGGATTTTTATAATGCCATCATATTACCAAATTGAAATGCTTTAATTATACGATTACATACCAATTCAATTTATAAGATCGATAATCTGAAATATTTAAAGACTATATGACTTCAACTTATCGAGTTATTATTTTAGACATTCATTACACTAGTAAGCATTCGATATAACATTGTATAATCAATATACATTTTAAAATTTTATATTATGCGAAAACGCTCAAAAATATATATGATTAATTGATTCTACAAATGAAGAGCAGATATATGAGGACAGAATAAATAATGAGATGTACATAGCTTTATAAGATCTGGTTATGATAGTTTTTCTATCGAGATGAGTGGTGAGTACTATAGGCTTCTATGGTATCGTGCTGAAAGGTTTCTGGTTAGGGCTTTAAGGGATTATTCTGAAGGCGATTATGACGGGGCTTGCTTTAATGCTGAGGAGGCTATTCAGCTAGCGGTGAAGGCCGTACTCTATAAGTATTTCGGGGAAGTTCCTCGTATACATGGTTCTAAAGTTCTTCTTTCGAGATTGAGGAATCTGCTTATGGATGCTGGGAGAGAGGATGTAGCATCCCTAGTAGGTAGGTTTGCCGCTGACAATCGTGATATCCTAGATCTTCTTGAGGAAAGCTATACTATGGCTAGATATGGTAGTATATCTTATGGGGAAAGACAGGCTGAGCGATGTATCGAAATCGCTAAGAAGGCTTTCGAGGTGTTGAAAGATGTCGAGGGAAGGCTGGGCTAGATATGCTTTGGAAAGGTATCTTAAGCTTAAGAGGTGGATGGATTATAGAGATGTTATCGTTAAAGCTTGTAGGGATGCCCTAGGAGGTAAATGTCTACATGTATATGTGGTCGGTGGTGCTGCTGAGGATAGGTTAACAGTGTTAAGCGATATAGATGTAGTCGTAGTTGTAGATGACCCTTCATGTAAGAGTTTGGATAATATCGTCGCTATAAAGGGAAGAGCTGAGGAGTTGGGGTTACCGGTAGATGTGCAACTGGATGTTAAGATATCGACAGAAGAGGAGTTTAAACAGTTGATCGATAGAGGTATGTATAGGATGGTTATGGAGATAAGCTGATAGTTATGTATCTATCTTCTCCCTTCTACGACCGGAGTATGATTTAGATACGATATCTTCCATACTTTCTAGCTACTTCTATCATTTTCATGAAGTTTTCGAATTTCACCCCGACATCTACTACGTTAGCTGTCGTTAGTATATGTCCTCCCCCAGGTGAAGCCTTCCTTATACACTCCAATGTCTCTCTAGCTACATCTTCAAGCGAGCCTATATTTAGCGTACGTAGACATATATTGCCTACTAAGCATATCTTATCACCGTATAGCTCCTTGATCTCACCTATATCTATACCCGCTTGTGGATCTAGAGATTGAACACCATCCACACCTGATTCGATTATATATTCTAGTAGCGGCTTTATATTTCCATCAGAGTGTAAGACTACGAGTGCGCCCATCCTCTTGAATGCATGAACCTCCCTTCTAAGCTCAGGTAGTATTATTTCCTTGAATATTTTAGGAGACATGAATGGCCCATTCTTATATGCATAGTCGGCTCCGTTAACTATACCATCAGCCCCTGCTTCTATCTGACGCTTAGCGGATTCTATAGCTATATCGGTTCGATAGCGTAGATACCTCTTGATGAAATCTGGATATTTATAAAGCCATCTAAGTAGATCTACATCCTCCCCTCCGATCGTACCTGATGCTCCTCCGAAGATTAAAGCTTGATCACCAAGCTCCTTCTTCAATAGCTTTACAGGGTAGAGATAGCTATCATCTATAGATTCATCAACTATCTCCTCAGGTTTAGGTCCATACTTAATCCTCGCTTCTATCGAAGCTATAACCTCCTCATCGGATCTAGGCTTACCCCTTTCTAGAGGCCAATCCATATTCGTCTGTGGAACCCATCTTCTAAGAGCACCGTTAACCCTCCATATGTTCTCCCCAACCTTCTCCACCTTAGTACTCCTGGTATACGCATTCGGATAGACCCTGATCCACTCAAACTTAAGCTTCCTATAGAGGTCTAACTGATCCTCAGCTATCCTACGATTTACATAATCGACCTTACCCTCAGCTATAGCATCCCAGCATAGAGGTGTATTCCTATAGTACGGTATACGACCTATAATCTTAGCCGTTATAGGAGGAGTTATACCAAAACTACCTATAGGAAGAATATCAGGCTCCTCTAGAAGTAAAGCTGCTTCAGCCCTCGATCTACCCTTCATACCAGATAGGATGTTCTCGATGAATAGCGATATAAACCTATACATAGATGGGAGAAATAGGAAGAGGAAAAATAAATGACGGGTTGTTGCTACATTATAGCTATGGTTGTTGCTGCGTAGTGTGCTGATGTTATGAGTATTGCTAAGGTTATCGATGCTGTCATTCCTATGGCGAATGGCATAGCTATATCTTCGTATAGTTTTGTTCCTCCTATTCTTAGGACTATAAGCTTAGCTATATACGCTACTATACTAGGTACTAAAACGTTATAGTACATCCAGCCTAGGCCCATGGTTACTCCTGCAGGGTTTAGTGGGAACCATGGGTATCTGGCATGCATTATGTAGGTTATCGATGTGATAGCGAATCCTAT
>JAGTQC010000011.1 GCA_018396535.1 Candidatus Bathyarchaeota archaeon
ATGTTATATTACTAATTATTTTATACTTGATTTATATGATTTTTTAAAGTCTTTAAATAATTTTCTGGTGTTCATATATCTATATAATCTTCAGAATTTCCAAGTTCTAATGCATATACTGGTTCATTATTGTTAAATAAACTATAAATATGAGATGTAATAAAAATATGTATTATTTACCAGTGGTTGTAGCTTATTATTTGTTGTAGTGGTTTTCTGTCGGTTACTGGTTCTTTCTTTTCTGCTGGGTATCCTACTGTTATCATGGCTACTATTCTTGCTTCTTCTGGTATTCCTAATACTTTTTTGAGTTCTTGTTCTTCGTGGAATACTCCTATCCAGCATGTTCCTAATCCCTGCTCCCATGCTGCTAGTACTAGGTTTTGTAGTGCTATCGATACGTCTATCTTCCAGAAGTCTGTTCCTGGGAAGCTTTCTCCTGGTATAGCGCATCCTACTATCACTACTGGTGCTGTATCTAATGGTCCTTCTCTAGGTGATCCTCTTGCTTGTGGCGGCCTCATCTTTTCTTTAACTGTTTTTATCGCTTCCTTTACTTTCGGATCTGTGATTATTATGAATTTCCATGGCTGTCTATTACCTGCTGAGGGGGCGAGTCTAGCTGCTTCGAGTATTCTTAGAAGTTTATCTTCCTCTACTGGTTTATCTTCATAGGTTCTTATGCTACGCCTTGTTCTTATAGCTTCGAAAACCTCCATATATTACACCTACTAGGTTATGGATGTGTTGTGGTATATTAGGCTATCTATCGTTTAGGTTTTAGCTATAGGTTAGAGGATCAGTATTCCTATACCTATAGCGACTAGTACTATTACTACTATGAATATTACCGCTGCTAGGATGGATATAGCTAATGCTTTCAGCCATCCGCAATCGAAGAAGTGTTTGATTAGTAGTAGCCATATTATGATTGTGAGTATAGCTGCGATCGGTCTGTGGGTGAGGTGGTTTATGATGGATCCGATGGATACACCTAGAGTGACTATCCATATAGCATCTGTGAATCTTGCTCTATCCTTACCTACTAGTATCCTTCCCGAGATCCATAGTATTGGTGCGATGGATACTAAGCAAACTATAATCTGTATTATTAATTCTATAACGTTCATGTTCATAGTCTCACTTTTGGAGTTGTATTGATAGCTTCTAGTATTTTAGATTATATCCTATTTTCAACCGGGTTCGGTATAGATGTGTTTGGAAGATTTCCTATGCATGGTAATGTTTAATAGGGTTAAATCTAGCTTTTACCTATTTTAGGGTGGTGTCGGCTTGGTAGAGGTGCTTATACTATACTATTCTAGGACTGGTAGGACTGAGGCTTTAGCTAGAGCTGTAGCTGAGGGGGTTGGTAGGGTTGAGGGGGCTAGGGCTAGGCTTGTACGTGTGGATTATGCTACCGTCGAGGATCTGGTTTCATGTGATGCTGTAGCTTTCGGTTCTCCAAACTATTTCGGCTATATGGCTGGGCTTTTGAAGCATTTCTTCGATTTAGCTTGGAGTGTTAGGGGTAGGGTAGCTGGTAAGCCTGCTGCAGCTTTTACATCTGGTGGTGGATCTAGTAGTTCTGCTCTTCTAAGTATTGAGAGGGTTATGGAGGCTTTCAGGATGGTGAAGGTTTGTGATGGTGTTGTTTCGAGTGGTATGCCTAGCGAGGGGGATTTGGAGGCTTGTAGGAGGCTTGGTGAAGCTTTAGCTAGGGCTGCTATAGGAGGAGTATCTTCTAGAGGTTAGTATTCTCCTCATATACGGTATGGTAGTCTATCAGCTATCTCGTGTACCTCTTTCAATGTGGATGGTTTTATAGTTAATCCCATATCCTCTACTTCTATTATAGCTTGGATTAATCCTTCTAGCTTGTATCGTTCCTCAGATCCTTTACTATAGTCTATGGTGTTATGCGTCATAGCTACTATAGTTTTCAAAGGTGTATCGATCGAAGATATGTGTTGAAGCCACCATGATAGTATATCTTTGAGATATTCTAGGCTACCTGATTCTATCCTTAGGTGTGGTGGATCACCTATACTAGGCTTGAATCTTATATCGGCTGTTACAGGTATATCTAGGAAGTCTATATCTTCTATATGATGTGGATACGGTGGTGAATCAGACCATACCGCATACCATTCTGGTCTAACCCTACCCGGTATGTAGCAGCTACCCTCCCTGAATCCTAGATTGTATATAGCTCTATAGGTATCTATATTCGCAGAGAAGTTTCCAGGTCTGAAACATCTAGGTTTAAAACCTAGATACATATCCCAATCGTTTAAAGCCTCCCTAAGCTGGTATAGCTGATCTCTATAGCTATAGCTTGCTAGGTAATTCTTCCATAACCCATTCCTAAAGCTTTGAGGATGATAGTGTAAGCCTAGTTCAAAACCCCTACCCATAGCTTCAAGAAGTATATCCCTATACTTGTAAGCTGCTTCAGGTACTATGAAGAAGGTAGCTTTAAACCCATAGCTAGAGACTACATCGATGAAATACTCTATAGAAGATCCACCTACATTAGGGTAGCTGAATAGCCTCTCACAATCCATAGTTAAAACTATGTATAAACAATCCCGAACCATAAATATAGTATAACGTGGATAGCTAGCTTAAAACTCTCCGATATAGAATCTATATGGATAGAAATAGCAGATCTATGGCAGAAATATGGAGGAAAACTATGGATAAACCTAGGGGGGCTGCACAAACTCTAATATACTAGTAAATCTAAGAAGCCTATCATAGGAAGAAATCCTTAACCTAAACCTCTACTATACCTAAAGTCTATGTCTACTAGCTATAGGGGGCTTAACCCTACAGAATACTATACACTCCATCCTAGACCAGTCTACCTTATAGTAGTAGTTAAACCTGATGGTGGATTCAACGTTATGACTATAGCATGGCTTACACCTGTAAGCAGCGATCCTCCTAAGATAGCTCTATCGATATCTAAGGATTCTCTAACACATAAAATCCTATCAGAGAATGGAGAATTCACGGTTAATATCTTAGGTGAGGAGCATGTAGATATAGCTTATAGAGCTGGATCTATAAGCGGGTTTAAAGTAGATAAGTGGAGTATGATAGGATTCAAACCTGTAGAATCTAAGTTTATAACTGCTCCAGGTATAGATGGATGCTATGGATTCCTAGAATGCAAAATCTCGAATATGATAGATGTAGGTGAATGCACATTATTCATAGCTGATATCCTATCGATACATGTGAGAAGCGATCTTGTAGAGAAGGGCTTCTGGAATCTTAGAAAAGCTAGAATACTCCTACACTGTAGGAGTAGGATATTCACGATACCAGGTAGGATTATATACGCTACTACTAGAAGATGATACTACTATAGAAAGCATAGAGTATCCTAGAAGTTTAGGTGGCGTATACGAAGTATTATACGATACCACTATACCGCCACTAAAACTGAATCATAGCTAGCTTATATGAATATATGCGATATATTCGTCGGGGTTTCCGGATCTAAGACTAGTATAAACGGCTTCCCACCATACACTCTAGTAGAGCTTACTGTAACTACTCTACCATTATGTTCGTAGCACGGTCCTGATAAAGCTTTCATAGGTTCATGACTCCTAACTATCATCTTAATACCTAGTCTATCACATACCTCCTCCGTAATATCTATACCAAACTCTACGCCAGCCCCCCTCCTACTAGGATACTCTCCATACCCACCCCATGGATCAGACCAGAGTACATCCCTCTCTACTAGTAGGCTAGGATATCTTAGATCGCTTATACTCTTAATCCTACTCGATACACCTCCATGAACCATGAGGATCTCCCCAGGTATCATAGCTGCTAAGTATAGCCTCTCTATAAAGAGTTTAAACTCCTCTACGAAGTACCTCATCCAACCCCCCTTCTTCCTCTCAGCTTCATATACGAGATCGCATGGATAGAATCTAGGTTCGCCATCATCACTATAATCCTCATGATTACCCTTTAAAGCTACGATCCTCCCACTATACTCTTCTAAAAGACTACTTATAGTATCTATAACTTCAACACCATACAATCCTCTATCAGCATAATCTCCTAGGAAAACTATGAAATCCCTACTCATATCCACTAAGCCTATAATCCTCCTTAGAGAATCGTAATCCCCGTGAATATCCCCTACTACCAGTATCCTCTCTATCCTCTTAAACTCTCTAGGATCGAATTCGAATAAGCGAGAATCTATTCGCGACAGATAGATCCACCCTTATGTAAGAGTTAAGCTATGGATTATAACACTGCTCCTCTTCGATATTAAACCCTCCTATAAGTCTTATATCCCTAGATGATGACCCTACCCTAACTTCATAATAACCCTTCTCTATAAGCCACCTCTCCCCATCAAAACTTGCTAGAGATTTAATATCTATCAACAATTCTATCCTCTCGATTTCACCAGGATTTAGAAGTCTAGTCTTATAGAAGCTCTTCAACTCCTGGAAGGGTTTATCTATCCTTCCCTTCGGAGCTTTAACGTATACCTGCGCTACCTCCCTTCCAGGATACTTACCAGTATTCTCTATGTAGAAGGCTACCCTGATAGATCCATCTATCCTCTCCACCTCTAGATTACTATAGCTAAAGGATGTATATGATAAACCGAAGCCAAACTCGTAAGCCGGCTCTACTCCGAATGTATCATAGTATCTATAGCCTACATATATCCCCTCCTCGTATACTACTCTTTGAGGATTATCCTTAGGTTCACCTGGGAAGCTCCATGAAGGGACATCGCCGTAATCTCTAGGGAATGTTATAGGTAGTTTTCCAGATGGGTTTATCCTACCTATAAGTGTATCAGCAGTTATCCTTCCAATCTCTTGTCCAGCTTGCCATACGAGTAGGATACCATCTACTAGATCTCTCCAACTCACAACTTCTATCGGAGAACCTATATTTAATACTACTATAACCTTACCCCCGTATCTATGGAATATTTTAGATATCCTATCTAATAGACTCCTCTCATCATCACTTAGATAGAAGTATCCCTTCTCAGGTTTAAGATCGTAACCTTCACCAGATATCCTACCTACTACGAATACTGCTACATCATTTCTCTTAGCGAATCTCTCTATATCATCCTCACTTAGAAAATCTTGAGGTAGACTAGGAGCTTTAGGCTCACCTAATAAGCCTACTCTTATACGATACTCGTCCATAGCTCTCATACTACCTACATATCTACGATAAGCTTCAGCTAGTTCTTCATCGATTACTAGACCCCTCTCCCTCATGCCATCTATGATCGATACTACGTATCGAGGATGAGTATCACCACTACCAGTTCCACCTTTAATAGTCTCTATCTGCCCAGTTCCGAATACAGCTATCCTAGTATCCGGGTTTAACGGTAGGACACCATTATTCTTGAGGAGTATAACGCCTTCAGCACCTGCTTTGTAAGCTATCTCTGCATGCTCATCTAGATTAGGCATATTAGAGTATCTATACCCTTTAAACGAAGGTGAATTAACGATAATCCTCAATATATTCCTAACACTCCTATCTAGGATATCCATGCTAAGTCTACCATCTCTAACTGCTCGAATAATCTCCTCTACCTCATCCACCCTTCTAGAACTTATCTGGTAAGCCTTCCCAGGCATGATAAGATCGTTTCCAGCTTTCACCTGCTCTACAGGATCATCACCTGCATACCAATCGGAAACGACGAAGCCATCGAACCCCCACTCCCTTCTTAAAACCTCTGTTAGAAGCCATTCATTCTGAGAACAGTATACACCATTCAGTCTATTATATGCGCTCATAACAACCCAAGGCTTAGACTTCTTGATAGCTATCTCAAACCCTTTAAGATATATTTCTCGTAGAGCTCTCTCAGATACTATAGTATCTATAGTCATACGATTCGTCTCTTGATTATTAGCTGCGAAGTGTTTAAGACATGCACCTACACCTTGAGATTGAATACCTCTAACGAAGGCTGCAGTCATCTCACCTGTTAGAAGAGGATCTTCAGAATAGTATTCGAAATTCCTACCACATAATGGATTTCTATGAATATTCATAGCTGGTGCTAGGATTATATCGACACCATACTCTCTAACTTCTTCACCTATAGCTCTACCTACAGCTTCCAAGATGCTTCTATCCCAAGTCGATGCGAGCATAATAGCAACTGGGAAAGCTGTAGCGTAATACCTCTCCTCATCCCCCTCTCTTATAGGGTTTATTCTAAGACCTGCAGGTCCATCTGCTAGGATTATCGAAGGTATACCAAGCCTCTCTATAGGATATGTTTCACCAGCAGCTCCCGGAACTCTAGAAGGAGGGTTTCCGAACCAGCCTGGAAGCCCGACCCCTACTATAAACCTAGCCTTCTCTTCGAGGCTCATCATGGATATTATCCTATCCACATCTACCCTTATCAATACAACTCATCTCGTAGATCTAGATAGGAGGGTAACGTTATTAATAGTTTACCTATTAGGATATAGTAGCGGATCTACCCTATACCGCAATAATTTATATCCTTTAGGATCGAATCCTATCTTTGATAAGGGGTTGTGGAAAGAAGTGGATAGAAGATCATATTCTGAAACCGTAGATTCTACGAGTATCTATGCGCTTACACCTACAGGTATCGAAGGTTTAGATAGGATTATCAAAAATCTACCTAGGGGTGGTTTAATCATAGTAGCAGGTAATCCAGGTACTGGTAAAACTATGTTCTCAGCTAAATTCCTCTATATGGGTGCTGAAAGATATGGTGAGCCAGGTGTCTATGTAAGCTTCGCTGAGAAGAAGCCTATATTCTACTCGACTATGTCCAGGATAGGCTTAAACTTCGAGCATCTTGAATCTAGGAATATGTTTAGGTTTCTAGATCTACTCGCTATAAAGGATTCTGGTCTACCTCTAGTTATAGAATCCATCATAGAGACTGTAGAAGAGATAAAAGCTAAACGTCTAGTGATAGATTCATTCTCAGCTCTAGCTCAAACACTTAAGGATCCTAGCGATCTTAGGATAGTATTACATAGCCTTTTAGGTAGGATTGTATGGAGTATGGATTGTACAACTCTATTGATAAGCGAAATCCCACTAGGTGGAGCTAGGATAGGATTCGGGGTGGAAGAATTCGTAGCAGATTCTGTTATAATCCTTAGAGAGGGTATTCTAGATGGAAGGTTTCTAAGAGATTTAAGAATAGTTAAAGCTAGAGGTGTAAGATTATCTGAGAAGCAGATGATATTCACCCTAGATAAGGGATTCAATGTTATACCACCATTCGAAGCTCCGAGTATAGATGTATGGAGATTCTATAAGCCTCCAGAAGATCCTTCTAGAAATATATACTCGACTGGTATACCTGATCTAGATAGAGCAGTAGGCGGGTATCCTAAGGGGTCTATAGCACTCTTAGAGGTAGATTATAGGGTTAGAAACTATGACTATCAATCTACGATAACTATACCTTTAGGATCATGCTTCCTAAGTAAGGGTGGAGGTTTGATAGTTATACCATCACTAGGTGTAAGCGCATCCACAGTTCTAGAACAATCTCTACTATCCTTCGAGGATAAGAGTAGAGTTGAAAGGAATCTTAGAATATTAACTATTAGAGGTGAATTAGGTTACAAGGTTAGACAGGGTATAGTGAATCTTAGAGGTGAATCTATAGAGGATGATTATAGTGAGATATGTAGGATAGAGGATGAATTAAGATCTGAAGTAGGTGGACCTATACTTAAAGTGATAGGGGTTGATAGGGTGATGCTACACTATGGTTTAAACGATACGTTGAAACTATTATCGATGGATGTAGATAGAGTAGTTTCTAATGGATCTCTAACATTCCTCATAGCTAAACCTATACATCCAAAGCTTACCGAGAGGATATCGCCTATAGCTGATACCCATCTAAAGCTTACTAGAGAGCATGGGGCTCTAATCCTGTATGGAGTTAAACCTAGGACTGGTTTATATGCTGTAGAAGTAGATGTTAGAGAGGGTTATACATGTACGAAGCTTACACCTATCGTATAGTAATCTAGGGGATTAGAAGCCTATGCTCGATCCATATAGGGTTAGAGAAGATTTCCCCATACTATCGGTTAAGAGGAGTGATGGTAAACCTCTAATATACCTCGATAATGCTGCTACATCTCTCAAACCTAGAAGTGTTATAGATTCGATCGTAGAGTATTATGAGAAGTATACGGTTAACGTTCATAGAGGGGTATACCGTCTATCACATGAAGCTACAAGAATCTACGAGGATTCTAGGGAGAGGATAGCTAAGTTTATAGGTGTATCTCCGAGTGAACTCGTATTCGTTAAGAATACTACGGAGGCTATAAATCTAGTAGCATATGGTTTAGATTGGAGTCCGGGTGATGAGGTTATAACAACCGTTATGGAGCATCATTCTAATCTAGTACCTTGGCAGATGGTTAGGGATAGGTATGGAGTTAAACTTAGATTCATAGATATAACTAGCGAAGGTTTACTGGATATAGGGAAGCTATCAGATCTAGTATCTGAGAAGACTAGACTTATATCTTTAACCCATGTATCGAACGTCCTAGGTACGATAAATCCTGTAGAAGATATTGCACGTATAGCTCGTAGAAGCGGTATACTACTACTAGTTGATGCAGCTCAATCAGTACCTCATATACCGGTAGATGCTAGGAGGATTGGATGCGATTTCCTAGCTTTTAGCGGTCATAAGATGCTCGGACCTACAGGTATAGGATGCCTATATGTGCGTAGAGGGGTGGAGGATCTATTGAAGCCCGTATTCACCGGTGGGGAGATGGTTGGGAGGGTTAGCTTAGATAGAGCTACGTGGAGCGATATGCCTTTGAGGATGGAGCCTGGTACACCGAACATAGCTGGAGCTATAGGTCTCGCAGCTGCTGTAGATTACTTATCGAATCTAGGTATGGATAATGTTAGATCGTATGAAGATAGATTAACAGATTATACTTTAAAGAGGATGAGTGAGATTGATAGGGTATCGATCTATGGTCCTAGAGATGTTAGGTATAGATCTGGTATAGTAGCCTTCAACGTAGAGAGGTTAGATCCGCATGATGTAGCTCTACTATTGGATGAATTAGAGAATATAGCTGTAAGATCTGGTGTACATTGTGCTGAACCCCTACATACTAGGTTAGGATTATCTGGTACTGTGAGAGTATCGTTCTACGTGTATAATACTTTAGAGGAGGTGGATATACTATGCGATACTTTGGAGAAGGTAATAGAGATGTTAGCTTAGCTTCCTAAGATCCCTTACTATAATCTCAGCTACTCGTCTACCAGATAGTAGCATACCTCCGAATATTGGGCCCATCCTAGGTATACCGTACACAGCTGCTACAGACATACCTGCTACATATAGCCCAGGACATAAAGCTCCAGTCTTCTCTACTATAAGCTTCTCACCTTTCGAAACCCACATAGATGATTCACCCTTCAAGGATAGGTTTAGTTCAGGTATCCTTCTAGAAGCTATAGATACTACTTCAGCTTCATGTCCAGTACAATCGATTATAGCTTTAGATTTCAACGCTAGCGGATCTACATGGAGCGATGCAGCTATGGTGGAAGTCCACTGTACTACAACCCCCACTATCTTTACATGATCATCCTCGATCCTATAAACTACATCATCTACAGTTACCCCTAATACTATCTCAGCACCGGAATCTATGGCTGATGATGCGAGTTTAGCTATCATCTCAGCTGGATCTACTATGTATAGGTTTGTAGGTTTATGAAGCCTATACCTGCAGCCTACATCTCTAAGTATATCTAGAGCCTCCTCCTCTACTACGATAGCGGGTAGCTGCATACCTCCACCACCGATACCTCCACCGAAGGATAACCTCCTCTCGATTACTATAGTCTTCAACCCGTTTCTAGCTATGTATACAGCTGCTGTAAGACCTGCTGGACCTGCACCTACGATAACTACATCTACATCTACTAGTCTAGATAGCTTCTCAGCTGAAGATTCTATGATAGCTTTCGATATGGATGATTCATCTATCTGCATACATCGATCCACCCGTATAGTTTACCCATTCAGATATGGTATTAGAGGTATTTAAAGTCTAGGAGGGGGTTTATCCTAGTTGGAGTCTCATAATCCTGCATAACTCGCATATATACTCCTCTTTGAATACCCTATCCGAGACTATGCTATTTACGATGCTATCTAGAATCCTCCTAGCTTCGGGTATGGATTGAAGCTTCTCGGTAAACCTACCTCCACGTTTAATATTCATGTAGTGGCTTATAGCAGCTTGGGTAGTACCTAGGATCTTAGCTACTGAGGATTGTGTATACCCGTATTCTTCTATAAGTCTACGAGCTATAAGAGCTCTTATAGCTGGAAGTATGTATTTGGTAGATGATTCGCAGGGAGGTTTCATACAGAGATTTAGAAGTATTACATGGTTATTAAACATTTTCCTCCCATCTATCCTTCTATTATTTCGTTAGATTGGGGTATGTTTATATCTATCCCTCTTCTATTATGTTACCAGTTTTGTTATCATTTTTGTAACAGGGGGTTGTGTATGCCTCAGAAGCAGGTTGGGTGGAGGTTTGATCCATGGATTTTGGATAGGTTTAGGGAGGTTTGTAGATCGAATGGGTTTAGGCCATCTAGGGTTGTGGAGGAGTTTATGAGGGTTGTTGTAGATGTTGGTGATCCTAGGATTGTGTTGGATAGGGTTTCTAGGATTAGCAGTATGGAGGGGAGGGGTGTTGAGAGGCAGGCTAGGATACTATTATCTATGCTTAGGAGGGGGGTGTATTGGCTCTATGATGGTGATGAATCCTATAGCGTAGAGTTTATGTTATTGAAATTGATACCGCGTATAGAGGATGAGGAGTTAGCTAGAGAGATAGAGGAGGAGTTATCTAAGATTAAGGGTGAAGATTACGAGTAGGGTGGGTTCTAGAATATTCGTCTATCAGCTAGGATCTATTCTAATCATACCCTACATCCATAACTATCATATTTATCTTATGGTATAGTATACGGATCCCTACGGTTAGAAAAGCTTCGTTAAGATTTATAAAATATACATCATGCAAACTATCATATAGCAGTATGGTTAGGATAGCTGATATAGAAGAACTTTTACAAAGATATGCTAAAGACGGAGATTTAGAAAAGGCTGATGCCCTATACCTTCTATGCACAACTGATTTTGAAGAAGCTAAGGAAACTCTGAAAGCTAGGTATGGTAGATCCGAAGCTTTAAACTATGTTATAAGCGATCTTTTAAAAATCACCGGTATAGACCTATCGTATACGTATATAATGCATATAGAAGATAGCTGTAAAGGTTTAGAAGATATAGTTAGAAACTTCTTTAAACAGCTATGCTTAGATATGGTTATAGAATACGCGAAGAGATACTTGAATAATCTAAGTAGAAGTGCTAGAGAAATCCTCTATATAATCTCCATAATATACCCGGAGCAGGTATCCGTAAATGAACTATCCAAATTCTACAAGATAATATTTCAGCGAGATATAGCGAAGAATGAGTTAGAGAAAGCTCTAGTAGAGCTTAGAAAATGCTATATAATACAAGACTCCCATCTAAAACTCCCACCATACATCGAAGAACTATTCTCCGAAATAAAATATGTTATCCCGAAAGTCGAGATAAAGATATCATGGTTAGAGAATATCTAAACTCCTAGATACCAATCCATACTAAACTATAACGAGAAAGAGTAAAATCATATGGAGTATAGTATCAAAGATTTAACAACAATCCGATCAAACCCTCTCAGGATGCTCAAACCTAGCTAACCTAACCCTACCCCTATGCCTCCTCCTCAAATGCCTATTCAACCCTTCTAGATCATCAAATCTCTCACCACAAAATGGGCATAAAAAAGACATAATACACCTACACCGCTCCACACAGGATATAGCAGCCCTACCCGCCATACACCGCTCTCAACCCTAGGATATCACCTAATCCTAGACTTCTCTTATAAATCTCACCTAGACTAGCATAGCCATACATGGTTAACCAGTAATCTTTATCATCGTATAGATCATCTAAACCACACCAATGACCAAATTCATGAGTCATAATATTCTGAACATCCATCCTACCCGGCTCACCGTTTAAACTCCATTTATAGAATGTATTTAGTAGAGTATCCGTTTCGATTATAGTATCACCAGTATACCATATATAAGTAACAGCTATAACACCAGCCCTATAAGAACCCCAAGAGATAACGTTAAACCTATCATACCTACCAGCTTTCCTACTAGTCACACCCATATACTTGAAAACCTCGAAAGACGTCTCCTTATCCCACGTACCAGCTGCCTCAACTATAACAGATACAACACTATCAGATCTAAAACCATAACTATTCGATGGATTAATCCAAAAACTCGCAGTAACCTTCCACCTAAACGGAAGCAACTTATAGTCAGAATTACTCATCGAATCATCCTTTGAAGGAATAGCGTTAGAGATAGCTCTACCATTCACTCGTTCAATAACCCATTCTAAAACTATCAACCTAGGCTGTAGAGATAATAGCGATATAGGCGTAGCAGCAAGCGAAAACACCATCAGAGATACTAGAAACGCTAAGATAAGAGATCTAAATCGAATCAAATATTCATCCATGAATATATATGGCGAGATAACTAGTATTTAAACCTTCCAGATACATGTAAAACCTCCATAACATAATCGATAGATTTCCCAAGTATACCAGTTCTAGAGAGGATATCTGTAACCGCTCACTGTATGGACCCGCCGGGATTCGAACCCGGGACCTCCGGCTCCGCAGGCCAGCGTCCTATCCTGGCTAGACGACGGGTCCAAACCTAGTATAAACTCTACTCTCCTATATTACTGTTTAACACTTAATAACCTATATCAACTATGGTATTTAGCGTGGTATGGTATTTAAAGCTCTAACTATAGCTGGATCCGATTCAGGTGGAGGTGCAGGTATACAAGCCGATCTAAAAACATTCAATGCATTAAAGGTATACGGGTTAACTGTCATAACAGCTGTTACAGCTCAGAATACGGTAGAGGTTAGAAGCATATACCCTCTACCAGCAGAGTTTATCAGATACCAGCTAGAAGCCGTAGCCTACGATATAGGCTTCGACTCTGCTAAAACCGGTATGATATACGGTGAAGATCAGATAGATGCCATAGCTAGATTCTTCCACGAGAATCCTAAACCTCTCGTAATCGATCCGGTTTACAAAGCTACGGTAGGAGCTGATCTTACAACTAGTAAAGCTTACGAAGTTCTAAAACATAAGCTCATACCCATAGCTACGGTTATAACACCCAATATCGATGAGGCATCCATACTCGCAGGCTTTAAGATAGATGATATAGATGATGCTGTTAAAGCTGCTGAAGCTATAGCTGAACTCGGATGCGAAACCGTAGTCGTTAAGGGTGGACATCTAAAAGGTGATAGAGTAGTAGACGTAGTATATCGTCGAGGTAGGGTAAGGTTTCTAGAATCTATAAGGGTTGAGGGTGGAACACATGGAGCTGGATGCAGTTTCTCAGCAGCTATAACAGCGTATATAGCTAGAGGCTTACCGATAGATGAAGCTATAGATAGAGCTAAAGAGTTTATAATAGATGCTATAAGATTCAGCGAGTCTATAGGTAGAGGTGTCAAACCTGTAAACCCTCTAGCTACGTTGTATAGGGATTCTGAAAGGTTTAGAATAGTATCGATGCTAGAGGAGGCTATGAGTAGGCTAGAAGGTTTGAAAAACCTATCTAAGCTTATACCTGAGGTTAGATCAAACCTAGTTATGAGTCTACCATACCCTAGAGGTTTAGAAGATGTAGCTGGATACCCATCTAGGATAGCCCCATATAGAGATGGAGTGAAAGCCTTTTCGAAACCAGAATTCGGTGTTAGTAAGCATCTAGCTAGAGCAGTACTAGAACTTCAAAAACTCGGATTCGATATAAGATCAGCTATCAATATAAGATACTCTGAAGAATTGATAGAAGCATGTAGAAGGATAGGGTTCAAAATAGGATTCTATGATAGACGTGAAGAACCTGAGGATATCAAGAAGATAGAGGGTGCTACGATACCATGGGGTATACGTAGAGCTATCGAAAACCTAGGCGGATGCAAACCAGATATCATATACCATATGGGTGACTGGGGTAAGGAGCCTATGATACTCATACTAGGTAGAGACCCATCCGAGGTCGTCGATAAACTCGAAACTATACTAAAGGCTATAGGTGATAACTAGAATTTAGGGCTCAAACTATGATTCATACCTCTTAAACCACCATCAAAAATCAAAGCATCGCTATACCCACTAACCTAGTTAGAAAGCGTGAAGGTAGCTTCTACACCCCTAACATTAAGCCTAATGGATAACATTGCCTCAAGTACTAGCTTATCCTTTAGCATAGTGTTTAAAGCTTTCCTTATATAGGGTAGGAGATTTAGGAAATTTTATATAAGTTTACCATAGATGTTTACCTTGGTGTTTTAAATGGGGTATGTAACAGTATCCGCTAAGATTCCAAAAGAGTTGAAGGAAGCTTCTAGATAAGTATAACATAAAACCTGGATCTATTATTAGGAGAGCTCTCGAAGAAGAGGTTAGGAAGCGGATACTTGAAGAGCTAGAGGAGCTATCTAGAAAACTATCTAAAGAGCTATCCCAGATAACTGATGAAGAGATAGTTGAGCTGATACGGGAGTATAGGGAAGGTAGATAGCTCTGTATCTCTACAATACAGGTGCCGTATTGAATCTTGTGAAAAGAGGATGTGTGAAAGTTTTCGTAGAGGGATGTACTATAGATCTTGCTATATACGAAGCTATTAACGCCGTCTGGAAAGAGTGCTATATACTTAAGAAGATAAATGTAGAGGTAGTTTACAAGTTAATCGAGCTACTATCCAAGATCTTCAATATACTAGATTCGTATAGTATAAGAGGATCTGAAAGAGAGGTATTGGAGATAGCCGTAAAAGAAGGGATAACAGTTTATGATACATCCTATATCTATATCGTAGTACGAGATAAATTAACACTAGTAACCGACGATAAGAAACTTATAAATACCGCTAAAAAATACGTTAACATAGCAACAACTACACAGATTACCATATAAAGTATTTAGTTCATTTCTAGATTAAAAGTAGCTAAATCTCTAGAGGAGTGTAAGAAGGTAGGATAGAATCCATCATGAAATGAATGCGAGACACCCTTCCTGGAGCCTCCGATACCCCAGGAATCTATCACTAATCATCGTAGATGACTTTCTTCATCGGCTCCGATAACTATCCTAGCTCCTAAGCCTATATTAAACCTTTTAATCATTAATCCTATATAGGGCATACACCCGATGGGCATCCAGCTTCCTCGCTAGCACCCACGTACAATACTTGCTGCGATTTACTACCATACCTATAGACCGTTACACCCTTACACTTCAACTTATATGCTAGCATGAAGACTCTTCTAACATCCTCTAGTGTAGCATCAGAGGGTAGGTTTACGGTTTTAGCTACAGCATTATCTACATATCTCTGGAATGCTGCTTGTATCTCTACATGCCATCTAGGATCTACTTCTAGAGCTGTTACAAACAATCTTTTAACATCTTCAGGTATTCCTTGAACATTACGAAGAGTCCCCTTACGCGCTACCTCGACTACTAGATCATCACTATAAAATCCACGCTCCTTAGCTATCTCTACGAATAGCCTATTAACATCTATGAGTCGTGTACCCTCCAGTACCTCTCTAACATATGCTACAGCGAATAGAGGCTCTATACTACTACTAGTACCAGCTACTATGCTTATACTACCTGTAGGAGCTATCGATGTAAGGGTAGCATTCCTCATAGCATCATATCTCCCAGCCCATATACTATCCTCGAACGATGGGAAGGAGCCTCTAATCCTACCAAGCTCTACAGATTTCTCCCTAGCAGTCTCAGATATGAATCTCATAAGCTTCTCTGCGAAGGATACAGCCTCCATAGAATCGTATGGTATACCTAGCTGTATAAGCATCTCTGCAAACCCCATAACACCCAACCCTATCTTACGATTAAGCTTAGTCATACGCTCTATCTCTGGTAGCGGATACCTATTCACATCGATAACGTTATCTAGGAAGTGTACAGCTTCTCTAACAGTATAAGCGAGCCTATCCCAATCCACATCACCACTCCTCCTATCTACGAATCTAGATAGGTTTATAGATCCTAGATTACAAGATTCGTAGGGTAGAAGCGGTACCTCACCACATGGATTAGTAGCTTCTATCACTCCAAGCTTAGGTGTAGGATTATGCCTATTTATCTCATCTATGAATATCAATCCAGGATCACCAGTCCTCCAAGCCTGATTAACTATTAAGCTGAATACATCATTAGCTGGAAGCTTCTTAACGACCAAACCAGTCCTAGGATTTATAAGAGAATACTCACTATTCTCATCCACACACTTCATAAACTCATCGGTAACAGCTACAGATATGTTGAAGTTTCTTAAAGCCCCCTCCTCACTCTTAGCCATTATAAACTTTATTATATCAGGATGATCAACTCTGAGTATACCCATATTAGCACCCCTACGTTTACCACCCTGCTTTATAACCTCTGTAGCTACATCGAAAATCCTCATAAAAGATACTGGACCTGAAGCAACACCCCTAGTACTCTTCACTATATCGCCTTCAGGTCTAAGCCTACTAAACGAGAAGCCTGTACCACCACCAGATTTATGGATTAAAGCCATAGCTTTCAACGCATCGAATATACTCTCTATCGAATCATCTATAGGCAATACGAAGCATGCTGAAAGCTGACCTATCTCAGTACCAGCATTCATAAGCGTCGGCGAGTTTGGAAGCCAATCTAAGCTAGCCATCATCCTATAGAAGTTCTTCTCCACGTTAGATACCTCATCCCATGACGCTCCGTAGAATCTATCAGCTAAAGCTATGGCATGAGCAACTCTAGCGAACATCTGGCTAGGAGTCTCTATTATCCTACCATCAAGATCTCTTAGAAGATACCTCCTCTCTAAGAGTCTTACAGCGTTAACTGTAAGCTTAAGGTCATCGTATACGCCTATGATACGTTTTAAACTCCTTATATCCGCTCTCATCCTACGATAGAGTATATACTCTTTAGCAACCCTAGCATATCCATGCCTTATAAGCGTCTCCTCAACTATATCCTGTATATCCTCTACGCTAGGTATAGAATCCTTAAACTTCTCTTCTACGATAGATACAACGGCTTTAGTAAGCTTAGCTACAGATTCACCATCACTCTCGCCTACAGCGTTGAAAGCCTTCATTATAGCATTATATATACGGTTAGGATCAAACGCTTCTAGCCTACCATTCCTCTTCCTAACATAGGAAACCATAACTATCCTCAAAATATTATGACTAGGAACTTCGAGATAAATATGATCGAAATATACTAGGAGAACTTATCAAACAATAAATTCACCATTTCTAAGAAGAGGAATGGGGCTTACCCACCATACAGCTTAAGCTTCTAGCCTCCATACTAGCCCCTACCATACTGGTGAAGAATGGGTGAAGGAGAAGTTTATAGGATCTGGTATGGTAGAAGATCCGTTCTATAGCTATTTAAAGCATAGGGCTAAAGTAAGAGATATATGGAAGCTAATATTATGATCATGATATTCGTATGGAGGAGGAGATCTATAGAGCGGTTTTAATCGCTCAGAAGAATGAGATTACTGAGTATCATATCTATAGGAAGCTAGCTCAATCCATGGGTAATCCTAGTAATAGAGATGTTTTAAAACGTATCTCAGGAGAAGAGCTTAAGCATTATGAATTTTGGAGAAGGTATACGTGTAAAGATGTCGAGCCTAGTAGGCTTAAGATCTGGGCGTACTCTATAATCTCTAAGATTTCTGGAATAACCTTCGGGATAAAGCTCATGGAGAGGGGGGAGGAGAAGGCTAAAGCTATATACAAGAGGATAGCAAACCATTTTCCCGAAGCATGTAGCATAATCGAGGATGAAGATATACATGAAAGAGAGCTTATGAATCTAATAGATGAGGAGAGGCTTAGATACATTAGCTCTATAATCCTAGGCTTAAACGATGCACTTATCGAACTTACAGGTGCTCTCGTCGGATTTGCATTCGCTCTCCAGGAAGCTCGTTTAGTTGCTGTCACAGGTTTGATAACAGGGATTGCTGGAGCTCTCTCGATGACTACATCAGAGTATTTATCGACTAAATCTGAAACAGATACTAGAAGTCCTCTTAAAGCAGCTTCATATACGGGTATAACATACATTATCACAGTCCTATCCCTAATACTACCATACATTCTCCTATCAGAAATCCATATATGTATATGCATATCGTTAATCAACGCTGTAATACTCATCTTCATCTTCACCTTCTACATCTCCGTAGCTAAAGATTTACCATTTAAGAGAAGATTCCTAGAAATGACTTTGATAAGTCTAGGAATAGCATGCCTAACCTTCCTTATAGGCCTCCTTGTAAGGATATTCCTAAATATAGAAGTACTGGATTGAGACTGTTTTTAACAATATCTTATAGCATAACGTAGAACGTACATATAATATAAATTAATAATGGAATATTATTCATACATACGGTTATAGCGTACTATCCTAGAGTATTCTCTAACCTTCATCCTACCTTGTAACAGGTGAAGCAACAGCAAACCTTCTACTTACACTCTCTATCTTTATGTGAAGATGATCTCCAACCTTACTACCTGGTACGAATATTATAAAGCCTTGTATACGAGCTATACCATCACCTCTACTTCCTACAGATTCTATCACCACATCGTATTCTTCGCCTACCTTAACAGGTACTGGTCTATACCCTCCACCGCCTACACGTTTTCTCGCCATACACATACACCTCCTTTCCATACAGAGACCCTAGGTAAAGGATTATACCCTGTTATACTACACCTACCAACTCCGTGAGGAGAAGGTAGGCGTAAGTATACGGATACAACCCTCCACCTGGTAGGCCTCCTAGGCTTATAATCACAGTTATCTCCTATTTAACATTTCTCTCTAGCGATCATGATGGAGTATATAACATTGCAGATTAAGAAAAGGGAAAAATATATGTATACAGAAGTTAATATATTCCATACTCTTCTACGGTTTATACAATTACTTTCATTTTTCTGAAGATTTCTCTCCCAATACATCTGTTACTCTGTGCTAGTATAACTTTACTTAAAGATTGGTTATCGGCAATCATACCAACGATCCTTTACTGATATACCTAACGCTGTCAAACTCTGGTGAAGGGCATCGATAGATATGTTAAACGTATTAAGGTATACGGATCTACCATAAGTAGCAGGATTCCTACAACCTGAACATCTATTATTCCTAGAATTGGGGGGAAGGAAAATATAGCTAAGGAAATATACGCTAAGACGAAGCAATCTGGTATAATGGCGTTATCAAAAATCTCTCGTAGTAGAGTGGGGAAACTTAACGAATAAATAGTTAACTAAACTATATAGCTAAAACTATACAAAACAAATAGAGTATATCTGCTTAACCCTATCTCTCTTTTATGCTTGTGTTATCTTTTCTAATTTTTCTTGTATTGATTTAAATCTTTTCTGGTATTCTGTTCTTTCTGCTACTTTCATACTTCTCCATAGTAGTACTTGTTTTCTCATTAGGTCTAGGAATTCTCTTCCGAATGTTATCCATGATCCTCTAGGTCCTGTTGTCCTCTCCATTCTTACTATGAAGCTGTGTCTACCTG
>JAGTQC010000012.1 GCA_018396535.1 Candidatus Bathyarchaeota archaeon
ATGAAAATTTATAAAGAGGTAAGGAGAAAAAGAGAAATTTTAATGAAGATTAAATTAGAAGAAGAATTATTAAAATTTGAAGCATTAAATATTAAAAGAAATTTAGATGAAATGAGAGTAAAAATGAGTAATATAAGGTTAATTATAAATGAAAAGAAAGATAAGTTAAATAGATTAATTAAGGAAAAAGAAGAGATCAAAGGTAGATTAAACCAGATTACAGTAAGCTTAAACGAGCTTCGTATGAGGGAGATAAAGTTGGTAGAATCTATTAAAACATACTACGAAACGTTGAAGAAGGAAAAGGAAGAAAAAATATTACATACACTAAAGATTGTAGCTGATGAAGCTAGGAGGAAACTTAGGGAGGGGGGTAAGCTTACTAAATTTGAGATAGAAGTTCTTTCTATGTTAGACGAGATGAGGGAAGATGAATAACGGTAAACGTATACTCATCCTATGCGTAGATCACGATGATGATATAGGAAGTAAAACAGGTATTAAAACACCTATAGTCGGGGAGAGATCTGTTAGAGAAGCAGCGATTCACCTTCTAACCATGGATCCTTCTGAAGCAGATGCTAATACGATGTTTGAAGCTTTAAGAATATTAAACGATCTGAAGAAGAAGAATCCATATGAGGAATATGAGGTAGCTGTAGTAGCTGGCTCTACGATCGGGGGGATAGAATCGGATAGGAAGATAGCTGATGAGGTTGAGAGTATAGTTAAAGCCTTTAAAGCTAATGCAGCGATACTTGTATCAGATGGTTATAGCGATCAAGCTGTAGCTCCGATAATCCAATCGTTTGTACCGATAATATCTGTTAGAAGGTTTGCTGTTAAACATAGTGAGACATTGGAGACGACATGGTTCATTTTAGCTACGTACCTTAAGACTATACTATCGGATAAAAGGTATGCTAGGTGGATGATAGGTTTACCTGGTGTAATAATCGTAGTCTTTACGATATTCTCCCTCCTATCTATGATCTATCCTAATATACCATTCCTAACTTATGCTCAGATAACCATATTACTCATAGTAGGATTTGCACTCGTATTCAGAGGATTTGGTGTAGATGAAGCCATGACTCAAGCTATCAGAACTGTTTCCAAGAATCCAGCTATACTACTCAATATAACATCTGTTATAACATTTATATCGTTCATAATTATAGGGATGATCCAAGGTTTAGGTAGGATTACTCAGGTATATGCTCCAGATCAGGTAGTTAATATAGAATTCATATTATCGCATCTAAATGAGTTATCATATACATTTATAAACGAATCTATAACGTATATCGCTATAGGATTAGCATTATTCGTTATAGGTAGAGCAGCATACTTCTTTGTAATTAGAGATGAACGCTTCTGGAGTAGTATTCCAAGCTTAGTTACGATCTTTATGCTGACAGAGGCTGTGAGAAGGATGGTATACATGATCATACGTCTACCTGAAAGCTTCTTCGATCCACATATCATACAGCTTATAATATGGATACTATTAAGTATAGTATCGATAGCTAGTGTAACTATTTTAATCCATAAGTTAAAAGCAAGATATGAATCGATACTAACCGGGAGGTGATGGAGCTTGTACGGGATAATCGGGGGGAGCGGATTCGAGTCTTTCATAGAATTAGAGCGAGAAGTAAGGGTGCGGACACCGTACGGTTCGATAACATCCTATATAGGTAGATTAGGAGGCGTCAATATAGCTTTTCTACCTAGACATGGTATAAAACATGAGTACCCCCCACATAAGGTAAGGTATAGAGCGAATATGTATAGCTTCTATAAACTTGGAGTTAAGAGGGTGATAGGACTCAATGCGGTTGGTAGTATACTGGAGTATATGAGAGCTGGAGATATAGTAGTACCGCATGACTACGTAGATTTCACTAAGAGTAGAGGATATACATTTTACGATGGCCCTAGAGTCGTTCATGTAGATGTTTCTCAACCGTATTGCCCAGAGCTACGTAGATCTATAGTGAAAGCCGCGCTAGATGTATGTCCAGAGAGACTATGGGATAGGGGTGTATATGTAGCTACAGAAGGTGCTAGATACGAGACACCAGCTGAGATATCCATGTTCAGGTCGCTAGGCTTCGATATCGTAGGTATGACTGGATGCCCTGAAGCAGCCTTAGCTAGAGAGCTTGGGATATGTTATGCAGCTATATGTCTAGTAACTAATAGGGCAGCTGGTCTCCAGGATAGACTTACTACGAGTGAAGTCTTAGCTGTAGCTAAGGCGAGTATACCATACGTAGCTAAGATAGTAGAGCTAACTATTAATAGATACTTACCTAGAGAGAGAAGTTGTAAGTGTGGAGAGATATTAGCTGAAGCTGAATTTCGACGTACAGGATGAGTATAATTCTGAAACATTGTGAAACATTCTCCCCGACTTTTTCATAGAATCCCTTATCTGAGGGTTAAATTAGAGAATACAAATGGTGGAAGATGAAGAGAGCTATAACTATCGGAGTATTGGTAGCTATCTTAGCTTTAGCTATAGTAACTATACCTACTATTTTCGAAGCAACAAGATACTACTATGGATCTATAATATCCTCGATCGCTAATAGATACAGATATAGTGAGGGTAAAACCGATATATGCCTTCCAGTACATAGCAGTATTTCAATTAATAAATTTAAGATTGCAAAAAACTTAAATAGAATAGAAATTAGTGAGGAATATAAAGCTAAAATTCTAGATATACTATATAGTGATTCAGATGTAGAAAAGCTATTAAAGGAAGGTTACAATATTACAACGATAATACCTATCATTAAAGCTGTAATTCAAGGAAACGGTGAAGTAGTATTCAAAGCTACGAATGCCGTTGTAACTCTACGTAAGAATAGTGAGGGGATAGCGTATGTCGAAGTAAATATCGAGACTAGTAGAGTAACGAGGATCGTTATATGGAGTAGAACTGTAATAGAGAAGTAGTGGATAAGGATATGGGTTATTCCTACCCTACTAATTTTTCTCTCCCACTCCTAATCTACGAGTAATCGATTACGCCAACACTATAAGCCCTCTCTCCAGCTGTCCCATGGATGGGTTAACCTATCCATCATTGTAGCCTTCAAGCTGAAGGCTGTACTCAGGTAGGCCCGTCAGCCATGGGTCTCCGCTCTGTAGAGCGGAGATAGATTCTGGGAGGGCTAAAACTCTATGACTATACTGAAGCTAATTAACCCTATCCATGGTTTTAATCTGGAATTAAACGCTTATTAGATAGCTAGCTATCTCTTCTATAGGGTTTCAATCTCCTATGAAGGAGATAGATATAGTTGAATGTAGAAGGATTTTCCGTAAGGTTAAGCATACGGTTAAACGTATAGCTGGTATAGAGAGACCTAGCTTAACGCTAGCTATACAGAAGCTACCTCCGCATATAGAGGCATACCATCCAGTAGGTACGCACTATGTAGTCATTAATAGGGATCTTTTAAGTAGGATATTCTCTATGACCGATAGTAGAGAAACCATCGAATCGTATCTCTTCCCACTCCTACTACACGAGTATCTACATTCATTTGGCTTCGATGAAAACTATACATATCACCTTACTATCGAGATTTGTAGTAGAGTGTTCGGTGAGGATAGCTTAGCTACACATATCGCTAAATATGGTGTGAGTTCTGTCATAGGGAGGGTGGAAAGCGAGGAGAATGGTAGAAGGAGTAGCGTCGAGGTAATCGGTGATCTAGATCTAGATAACCAGAGCTATATAGCTTAGGGTAATCTTTATCGTATCCTAGCATCCCTATAGGTTTTGAGATATGGAGATGTATGAAAGATACATTCGTCAGATAGTTTTGAGAGGATTCGGTTTAGAGGGGCAGGAGAAACTTAGAAAGACGATTGTATGTGTATTAGGTCTCGGAGGTTTAGGTTCTATAGTATCGCTGTATCTAGCAGGTATGGGTGTAGGCAGGCTTAGGATAGTCGATAGCGATATAGTGGAGGAGGTGAATCTGCATAGGCAGATTCTATACGATATGGATGATCTCGGTAAACCTAAAGCTTACGCTGCTATGGATAAGCTTCATAGATTAAACCCTGAAGTAGAGGTAGAAGCTCTAGTATGCCATGTTGATGAGCAAACTATCGATAGGGTGATCGATGGTGTAGATATCGTTCTAGATGGGTTAGATAACTTCGAGACACGGCGTATAGTTAATAGAGCATGCTTTAGATATAGTATACCATACGTATATGCTAGCGTTATAGAAACCTATGGGTCTATAGCAGTATTCAAACCTGGTGAGAGTGGATGTTTTGAATGTATATTTAGAGGTGTATCAGATGAGGATCTACCTAGATGCGAGAGGGTTGGTGTACTACCTGCAGCAGTAGGTGTTATAGCTTCGATAGAGGTGGTAGAAGCTATTAAGCTTATACTAGGATGGAGCCCGAATCTTGTAGGGAAGATGGCTTTCATAGATTTATACTCTCTAACATTCAACGTATTCGATATCTCTAGGAATCCAGAATGCTCTGTATGTGGTAGAGGTGTAACGTAAATTCCGTAAGGTATATCGATCTACCTTTAAATATAAATACCCCTAATATGAGATCTTCTCGGTTTGAGATGAAGGTTGTAGCTGGACCTAGTTCTCAAGATCTAGCACATAAAGTAGCTGAACAGCTTAGCGTAGGTTTAGTTGAGAGTTCATGGAAGCATTTCCCTGATGGAGAGTTCTACTTCAGATTCGATGAAGATGTTTCCGGGGAAGAATTGATAATAGTTCAAAGTCTATACCCACCGCAGAATGAGCATATATTCGAGCTACTTACGATCGCCCACACCGCTAAGGATCTAGGTGCTTCTAAGATAGTAGTTTTCGCACCATATCTTGCGTATAGTAGGCAGGATGAAAGATATCTTCCAGGTGAAGCTATTACATCGAAGCTACTAGCAGAGATTTTATGTAGGATAGGAATAGATGCTATATACACAGTCGATATACATAATCTAAAGGTACTAGAATATTACAGAGTACCTGCTTACAATCTCGTAGCTTCACCTCTAATAGTTAGATATTTCGTAGAGAGTAGAGGAGTATCGAAACCTTTCCTCCTAGCTCCAGATGATGAAGAAGCAGCTATAAAGAGAGTGGAGGAAGCATCGAAGGCTTTGGGAGGAGTACCGTACGATGCATTAGAGAAACGTAGAGATAGGTATACAGGTATGATAGAGACGCGGGAGAAACTATTAGAGGTTAAGGGGATGGATGTCATAATAATAGACGATATAATAAGTACAGGTGGAACTGCTGCAAACGCTGCAAGAATATCAAAGAAGATGGGGGCTAGAAGAGTCTACGTCGGAGTAACGCATGCACTTCTCAGAGGCGATGCATTAAAACTAATGGAAGAAGCTGGTGTAGACGAAGTAGTGAGTACGGATTCTGTCCCAGCTATAACTACGAAGATATCCGTTGCCCCTCTATTAAGAGAAGCTTTAATAGGAAAACCACAATTATGAAAATAATCCGGTAGAAGTGGTGGGCCGGTCGTCCAGTCTGGTTAGGACGTCCGCCTGACGCGCGGAAGGCCGCCGGTTCGAATCCGGCCCGGCCCACTACCTTTTGGGTTCGAGTCCCTTGATATAACCTCTTTATCGTCTTATTTTGGTAGTTGTTGGTTGGCTAGTCGGGCTAAGTATGGTTATTTACTTAATGATATTGATGTTAGACGTTGGTATAATAATGTTGCCCTTGGCTCTAAGATTACTGCTGACGTTTATCTCCGTAGATTGGGAATGTTCTGTGAGCATTCCAATGTATCGCCTAAGCAGTTTATCGCCATGAGTGGGGCGACCTATATAATATGCTTCTGGATTATGTCTCATTTCTCGAGAGTAATGGATGCGCTGACAGCTATATTGAGTCTGCCCTTAAGGCCGTTAAGTCTTGGCTATTTCATAATGGCATCGAAGTCAAGAGGAAGATTAAGATTAAGGGTGCACGCGACACGCCGTCGCTTCGCGATGAGCGCGTCCCAACCAAGCAGGAACTCAGGCGTATATTCCTCTTTGCTGATAAGAAGGCTAGGGTTGCATGCATATTAGTCGTGCATAGCGGGCTCAGATTAATGGTCCTAGGAAACTATACTGGCTCCACAGATTAGGAGAAGAGAGTATTATTATTTCATGGACGTCTTCAGCATTATCTACTTTAGCATAGCCTCTATATACCCTCATATTCAGCATAAACATTTTCATTGAGTATAGCGGGTTTATAGGATACCTTACATTATCCTTAATTAAGGCTTACTGGAGGGAGAGATCGTTTCTGCTAATCAACAATATTATTTCATGGAAAAATTTATATAGAATATAGAAGAGAGAAATGGAGGGGAGAGAAAAATGGAAGGAAGACTATATTTCCATGTATTTTCGATTTTAATTTTAGCAGTATTCATCTCATCAATTCTAACTTTTACTAACTCAATTAACGCATCTCCCACTATAGAAGATAATGTTGAACAATTTCTTCCGAACTTAAATTATTCATGGCCTCTCGAAAGGGGGGATGAGGGATCCGCGCGCTCCTCTTCCTCGCCAATCCCTTGTAGACCGCAGATAGCGTATGAAAGCGATATCCCCACGGCGCAAATCGTTTTGGTGGAGGATGGAGTGATCTTTTCATTTGACCCGGATGGAAGAAGCGGAGACGCATACGCTCTAAACGAAACTACGGGGAGA
>JAGTQC010000013.1 GCA_018396535.1 Candidatus Bathyarchaeota archaeon
GCCTCCTCCATAGTGTTGCGAAGAATGCGAACATAAGATAGTATGGTATTAATCTAGCTGTATGGAATAGTAGTGCAGGCATCCACTCAGCCCATGGTACTGGTCCACCATACATCCAAGACTCCCAAAGCTTATCGTTGAACGGATCAGGACCCCACTGCCAATGAGCAGGTTTAAGATACTCTAGATTCCATCGGTGAAAAGCAGGGGTCTGACGAGCAGTACCCATCATAGTTAAAACCCCTATTATACCGTAGTGGCTTGGTATAAGCCATGAAACCCATATCATAGATAATATGATTACAAGCTCATGCTTTGTCACACCTATCCTCGATAATAGCGTTCCTAGAACCGAGATGACGAGAGGCCAGAATAATACGAAACTCATGCTTCCAACCCAATTATTGCTCCATGCCTCACTACTTAATCCCCAGAGAGTCCCTCCAGGTGTGAATAAGGCTATGTACTGTATGAAGATAGTTACTAAAGCTGTTAGAACTGCACCGATAATGAATGCTGATGGACGTACAACTATCTCCACAGGTTTTCCAGACATAACCAAGTGTTATTTAATTTTATGTGAAGTATATTAAGTTTTTGAATATATAACCATAATTATATTCGACATCAATCGTTTAGGTATTACTGTAGAATTTCTCAGAATACTGGAAATTAGCTTAGGTGTATACGCGGCTGGTTGGAGTCCGATATATTTATTAACATTTTCGTTTAAATTTTTAACTAGAGGGGATAGTCTTGCCTTCTCTAGATGAACTTATTGATGCATTCATAGAACTCGATGAGGAGAGGGTTCTAAGTCTCGTCGAGAAGCTCGTCGTAGAGGTTCCTCCTCCAGATATATTGGAGGCTTGTAGAAAGGCTACCGTTGTTATAGGTGAAAGGTTTGAGAAGGGTGAATACTTCCTATCAGAGCTTGTATATGCTGGTGAGATATTCAGGCGTATCATGGATATAGTCCTACCTAGGCTTAGGGAGGAGGTTAAGCCTGTAGCTACCATAGTTCTTGGGACGGTTGAGGGAGATATACATGATATAGGTAAGAATATATTCAAAGCATTCGCAGAGGCAGCGGGGTTTAAGGTTATAGATCTAGGCGTAGATACATCTCCAGAGAGGTTTGTGGAAGCTGTTAGAAACTATAATCCTGAGATCGTAGGTATGAGCGGCCTTCTAACGATAGCTATAGAATCTATGAGAAGGGTTGTAGAAGCTTTGAAGCAAGCAGGTCTCAGGGATAGGGTTAAGATAATCATAGGTGGTGGTAGGGTTGATGAGTATGCTAGAAGGTATACGGGTGCCGACGAGTGGGCTGATAACGCTATGGTAGGTGTGAGGAAGTGTAAGCAGATGCTAGGTTTGGAGGGTTGAAGATATGTCTAGATCTAGATCTCCCGAAGAATTGGTTAAGGAGAGGATGGAGAGGATAGAGAAAGCTATAGATCTTAAGGAGCCTGATAGGGTTCCACTATTCATATTCACATGCGGCGATGTACTACGTAAGTATGCTAAGGGATACGAGCTCTACTTCAACTATGATAAAACATGCGAAGCTTCTATAAGATTCGCATCAGAATTCCCTGTAGATTCGCTTGGAGTTGTCACGGCTGCCGAAGGCTTCGTATTCTCCCTTGCTTTCGCAGACTATCCTGATATAGCTCCCTCGATCAGATTCTGGTCCGGCCCTATGCATGATGCTCTACTAGATCGGTATACTAGGTGGCCTGGTAGGGAGCTTCCAGAGGATAGTATCCTACAGTTTATAGGAGGACAGTTTATGAATGTAGAGGAGTATGGTAGGCTATCGGATGATCCTATATCCTTTATTAACGAAGTTATACTCCCGAGATCATGCTTGAATCTTGAAAAGCCTGGATCTGCTAAAGCTAATGCATCGCTTATAAGGCTTGGAGTGGAAGCTTCTAGATTCCTTAAATTCCTAGGCGATTTAGCAGTAGGTTTAGCTAAAGTCGGTATACCATCACTCCCGCTTACGTTCGCATATGCACCCTTAGATTTCATAGGGGATTTCCTAAGATACCCAACTGGAGCATTGCTAGATGTTCGTAGATATCCTGATAGGGTTAAACAAGCATGTGAAGCTCTAGTAAATCCTATAATCAAGATAGGGTTATCGCTTAAACCTGCTGGAGCTAAATACGCATTCATACCTCTACACCTAAACGAGTATCTATCACCCAAGCTATACAGTGAATTCTACTGGCCTACACTGAGGAAGATTATAGAAATGCTATACGATCAAGGTATAAAGTCGCTAGTATTCTTCGAAGGGTGGCACGATATCCATCTAGAAACTATACTAGATCTACCTAGAGGATGGGGTGTAGCGTACTTCGAGAAAACAGATGTAAGGAAGGCTAAGAAGATTCTAGAAGGACATACATGTATCATGGGTGGTATACCCCCATCTATGCTACTACAGGAAACCCCGGATAAGATAAAGGAATATGTAAGAAGCCTTCTAGAGGAGATGAAGCCTGGAGGAGGGTTCATACTAGCACCAGGGGTAGCAGATATACCGAAAGAGACACCATCAGAGAATATTAAAGCTCTTATAGAAGCTGTAGAAGAGTATGGAAGATACTAGCCCCTACATCCAAATACCCCATATATTTTTCTCTCTTATACAATGATAACTCTCTAAATATTCTAATATCTAAAGTTAATCAAATTTTAATCTTTCTAAAACTCGAAACTAGATAACCTACCATCAACATGAGTTAAGCAATAATAGATGGAGTAAAGTATACCGGTGGCTTCAAACTACATTAACTCCACTAGAAGTTGACTTTCATCTAGAATGAAGCTAGATAGTGGCTTAACATAATGTAGAGGTGGCTTCAGCCACTTAGCACAGCCTATGAATACTCAAAACGCACAGCTACTCATATCGACTATCCCTTGAAGTATGGAACTATCTTCTTTTCGAATATATCGAGGAATTTCGGTATACCGCTGTTAAGCATGGGACGGAATGCTATATGTACAGCACCAGCTTTTATGAACCGCTCTATCCCATCTATACAATCATCAGCTTCGCCATAAACTATGAAATCCCCAACTTCATCTAGAGGTTTACCGAAGAAATTTGTTGCATAGCGTTCAGCAATTCTATAAGCTTCATCATAATCTTCAGAAACACTTACGATAAGGTTGCATGCAGGCTTCACAACGTCAGGATCACGCCAAACCCTCCTAGCCATATCCCTAATCATAGATAACTTCTCTCTAAAATCGTTAGATGATACAGCCCAGCTTATCCATCCATCCCCCATCTCAGCTACAGCTTTCAATATAGCTTCACTCCTTCCACCGAAGAATATAGGTGGATGAGGCTTCTGTACAGGTTTAGGCCATAGTGGAGCATTAACTATCCTATAGAATTGTCCATTATACGAGGGTGAATCTTCAGTCCAGAGCTTCTTAATAACCGTAACACCTTCGATAGTCTTAGCTATCCTAACCCTAAACCTATCCCATCTCACACCGTAGCTTTTAAACTCTTCAGAAAACCATCCAGCACCTACACCAAAGATTACACGTCCATTCGAAAGATTATCTAGCGTTGCAACAGTCTTAGCTAGAATCGAAGGCTTCCTCAACGGTATAGGAGTTACACAGGAACCTACTCTAATCCTCTTAGTCACAGTAGCTATAGCTGCTAGGACTATCCATGCGTCCAATCCATCACGTCTCCCATCTACTCCTCCGATAGCCCTGTAAACTCTATCTGGGAGGAATAGATGATCAGGCACCCATACAGCATGGAAGCCTATACGCTCAGCTCTAATAGAAGATTCCAGAAGGAACGGGAAAGATGGGAAGCCATAAGTAGCGAAATTCAACCCAAACTCTACATCTGAAGAACTACTATATCCCCCCATCTTCATGCACCTAAATCCAGTAGATCCTTAACACAATCTTAGGATTAAATAGCTATAGATTTTGATAACGATTCCCGGAAGTATCTAAAAGATATGGTGACGAGAAACATATACATAGTCTTCCGTGAAGTCTACTCAATCCATAACAACTACTATGAGATAAACCTTAACTCTTCTAGTATATCTGAGAAAATGCGATGGTATGATTTATGAACTGCTAGATAAATAATTAGATAGGATTACGCATATGGGTTATGAGAGGGCTCTTTCAGCTTTATATCTAGAGGAAAGTGAAAGAGTAGCTCAAATAGAATATATTAATCACACCGAGTTTATAGCTAAAATTTCAGGCTTAAACCCGCTTGAAAGACCGAGGGAGGCACAGAGCCTAGCTTTCACCAAGCTAGATTTAGATATGATCTGGTTTACGTATACTCCTCTAGAGAATTTCATCGCGAAAAGATATAAGAGTATTGAGGTCAGAAGGGACTCTTGGTCTCAGGCTTATCCAACTACTTGGAGGAGAATAATGGAAGTAAAATCTATCGATGAGATTTTAGATTTTGATCCATTTAGAGAGTGGAGTATACCGTCGCTAAAGGATCTTGCAGAACATTTTAGAAATATTCATGGAGAATATCAGTCGATTTATAATAGGCAGCTTGTCCCTGGAGGAACATATCATACTTGCCTTATGTGGCTCATTAAGATGTTTGGCTTAAACTGGGTGGTTAAGGCAGCGTATATAGATCCAAAAGGCTTCGAGAAACTTCTAGGAAGATTTGGCGAGTTATCATTACTTGAAGCAAAGGCATGGTCTCAAACAGATATAAAGGCTTTTATAAGCCACGATGATATCTGTTCGACAAGAGGCCCTTTCTTCCCTATAAATTGGATGCGTAGATATCTTTTCCCATGGTACAGTCGCATATGGCAGGAGTTAAAGTCGAAGGGGATAATTGTTCTCTTCTGCACAGATGGGGATATAACGCCTATAATAAATGATATAGCTGAAGCAGGAGCAGACGGATTTATAATTGAGGAATGCTCTAACCTAGAGCTTATAGCTGAAAAGTATGGGAATGATAAAGTTATAGTAGGCGGTGTAGACATAGTTAGATTAACATATGGTACAATGAACGATGTTATTGATGAAGTTAAAAGATGCCTTAGGATTATGGGTTCATATCCAGGATACTTCATAAATGTTTCAGGTTCGATCCCAGATAATGTACCTCTAATAAACCTTGAAACATACTTTAAGGCGGTTAAGAAGTATGGTCAAAGATCGAAAATATTTCATAAGAGTTAGATAGATTAAAAATATGCTCACACCTATTAAATTATTGGTAAATTACTTTCACACCTTATTTTAAACAATATACGAAATCGTGAATAACCCGTTTTCATCTATATAGAAAACGCATTGGCATTTGGATAGATAAAAAGGCTAGACATAACTATCTGATCCTTTCCCCGGAAAATTCGTAGTAATCAATCTTCTATAGAGTATGGATTATATCGTCAATCCTACAATATCCATTGAATTAAAACTTTAATAGGAGCCGGATATACCTCTATCCTCACAGGTAAAGGGAAATGTCTATGAATCTACGTAACATATTACTTTCCCTAACACTATTATCATTGATAGCTGCCATATCAATTCTAGCTATAGTATCGGTTAATTCTGTACCTGTCTACGCTCAGATAGATATTGATTATATTACGCCTATGATGGCTGCTTTGGATATCGATGAGCTTAAGCGTTATATCGATGATCTTGTAGGTTTTGGTTCGCGTTTTACAGGTTATCCTGGATGCTA
>JAGTQC010000014.1 GCA_018396535.1 Candidatus Bathyarchaeota archaeon
AACAGTGTATTGATATAGCTTGAAAACCGTAATCGTAGGCTCTAGCTAGGAGGAGATCGGCTTTACTCCTACCTACCTCTGAGGGTATGGGTATTGAAAGTAGCATAGATTAATCCTGCTTCTTCAGAATAATGGTTGAGGATATTAGCCTTTCTTCATAGTCTAGTTACGTAATTAGGTTTAAGATGGTAGTCGTAGCGTATTAATCTAGATTAATTATGGCGCAGCTATCATCTATAATACTTGCCGGGGGATCTTCTAGAAGACTTGGTCAATGTAAGGCTCTAGTAGATATTCTAGGTAAGCCTATGATAAGCTATGTATATGAAGCTGCATCATATATATCCGATGAGGTAATAGTGGTGATATCTAGAGATATGGATTCAACTATAATAGAGAGTATTATATCCGATGCTAGAGTGGTTAGAGAAGATTATGAAGCTTTAGGTCCTCTTAGAGCAGCGTTAGAGGGGTGGAAGAATGCAAAGGGTGAAAGCTCTATACTACTCTCATGCGATATACCCCTCGTCTCCTCGGAAATCCTATCTATACTATACGAGACTATGGGTAGTGTATTCGATGCTGTAATACCTAGATGGCCTAACGGCTTTATAGAACCACTCTATGCAGCTTATAGAGTGAAACCAGCTATCGAAGCAGCTACTAGATCTCTAGAATCTGGTGAGAATAGATTCATAGATATGATCCAGAAGATTAAACGTAAGATCTATCTATCAACGGTTGTAGTCGAGCAGATCCTCGGTTCCACAGATACATTCCTTAACGTTAATAGCTTAGAGGATCTACGTAAAGCTGAAGTCATACTGAGAAGGATGCGGAGGACTAGCTTCCTATAATACGTAGCTATAAGGGTCGGATAGGGTTTATCTAGACTTACTATCTAAATCCATATATGTATAGCTATGAGTAGTATGGTATGGTGGAGGGAAGCTGAGAGAATAGTCGATATATTCAGATCGAAGCCTATAGGCGATATTGTTATAGTTAGAGGCTGGATATACAGGCTTAGTAGAATTGGCGGTGTAGCCTTCATAGGTATACGTGATGGTAGTGGATATATACAGGTATCTCTAAAGCGTAGCGTAGCCCCATCCCTATTCGAAATAGTAGATAAGCTTAGCGTAGAGGATGTCGTAGCGGTTAGGGGTGTAGTCGTAGAGGATAAACGTGCTCCAGGAGGATTAGAGGTTAGAGCGCAGGATATAGAAGTTATATCTAAATCGAGTGTATGGCCTATAACCAGATCAGCTGTTAAATCGATAGGCTTCTTATTCGATAAGAGGCATCTATGGATTAGAAGTCCTAGAGTCCGATCTATATTAAAGATAAGATCGGAAGTTTGTAGGCTTATAAGAGAGTATATGGATGAAAACGGTTTTGTAGAATTTCATTCACCTATATTCGTTAAATCTGCATGTGAAGGTGGAGCTACGCTATTCCCGGTAGAATACTTCGGGAATACGGTCTACCTTACACAAAGTGCTCAGTTATACCAGGAAGCAGCTATAGCTACATTCGGTAGGGTATATACTCTAGGTCCATGTTTTAGAGCAGAGAAATCTAGGACTAGGAAGCATTTAACAGAATTCTGGCAGATCGAATGTGAGATAGCATTCGCAGATCTAGATGAGGATATGCGTATACTCGAAGAACTCCTAGTATATGTGTGTAGAGGGGTTGCAGATAGATGTAGAGAGGAGCTGGATATTCTAGGCGTCGATTTTAAGCCGCCTACTCCACCGCTACCTAGGATAACATATACTGAAGCTCTAGAGATAGCTAGAAGTAGAGGTTCTGAGACAGTTTGGGGTGAGGATTTCTCTAGTAGAGATGAATCGCTAGTATCATCGATATTCGATAAACCGTTTTTCGTAACTCATTACCCAGCATCTACTAGAAGCTTCTATCATATGCTCGATCCGCATGATCCTAGACTCACCCTATCCTTCGATCTCATAGCACCCGAAGGTTATGGCGAGCTTGCGACTGGTGGTCAACGTATATCAGACTATGATACTCTAGTTAAACGTATAGATGAGCAGAGGCTTCCTAGAGGGAGCTTCTCCTGGTATCTAGAGCTTAGGATGTATGGATGTCCACCACATTCAGGTTTCGGTATGGGTATAGAGAGGCTGGTTAGATGGATCTGTAAATTGCCAAGCGTTAGGATGGCTATACCCTTCCCGAGGACGCCTGATAGGTTTGAGCCATAAGAGTTTTTTAGTCGAAGATATGTATCTTTCAGATGCCATGACGTACAGGGTAGGGGATACTTTGAAATTTGAAGCACCAGATTGGGACTATATATACGAGTTATGCCTAGAACTCGCTGAGATGATAGAGAGATCCGGGTTTAAACCTGATATGATAGTGGGTATAGCTAGAGGTGGATGGATACCTGCTAGATTATTATCAGACTTCTTATTGAATCCTAACGTAGCTAGTATGAAGGTCGAGTTTTATGTAAGTATCGGCGAAACTATGAAGGAGCCTGTGATTACACAGGATATATCTGTGAATATCGAAGGGTTGAAAATTCTAGTCGTGGATGATGTAGCGGATACAGGTAAGAGTTTGAAGCTTGTAAAGGAGAGGCTTGAATCTATGGGTGCGAGGGAGGTTAGGGTAGCTACGATATACTATAAGCCCTGGTCTATATTTAAACCGGATTTCTACGTGAAGACTACGGATGCTTGGATAATATTCCCGCATGAGGTTAGAGAATCTATAGAGATCCTGTATGAGAAGTTTAAACGTGAGGGTAGGAGTATAGATGATCTACGTAGGCTACTAATCGAAGCTGGCTTGAAACCTCTACTAGTAGATAAGTTTCTCAGATGGGCTGTTAGATATGGATAGACTCGATATAGAAGGCTATACAGTATACGTATTAGGCTTCAAGAGTATACATGTAGATAGCCCAGCTAAGCTTATAGATATGCTTAGAGAAGTATGTAAACCAGCAGAAGTTCAGGTTTTAAGAGCTGATTCCATACTAAACCTAGATCATATACGTTTTGCTATACTATATGCTCTAAAATCGTTCGAGAAATCTATGAATATAGCTAAGACACTAAGCTTAGAGATACTTCTGAAAATAGCGGCTGAGGATCAGATAGATAAGGCTCTAGCTAAATCTGGATTAAAGAAGGGGTGGCAGGATATAGTTGTCATAGTACTCTCAGAAGATGAGGGGTATGCGAGCAAAGCTGCAGCTAGGATCGTAGAGATTCTAGAAGGTGAATCTGGATCAGATATATTGAGAGATATCGATGAGGATAAGGTAGCAAGGGTTATGGATCTATTCATTATATCAGAGGAGAGGTTGAAATCTGAGCATATGTATCCAGATATAGTTGAAGCTCTACTTAATATAATCCTTGAAGATATAGCGTTAACGGTTATACGTAGATAGTATCATCCCTCGCTAGCTTTTCTACAACCCTTCTAGCAGTCCTAGTTAGCTCCATAGATAGAGCCTCATCCAACCTAAACCAGCCTATCTCAAGACATTCTTCAGAATACTGTCTGATACTACCAGATGGATTAGTAGCTTCGAATACCACTATCACATAGTGGAATTTAATATCGGAGCCATCCCTAATTATAACATCTACCACATCTAGTATACGATTTAGATCAGCTTTTAAACCAGTCTCCTCCTCGAGTTCTCTTAGAGCAGCTTCTCTTATAGTTTCACCAAGTTCGACTAACCCACCTGGTATAGACCATAAGCCTTCACCAGGTTCAAACCTCCTCCTAACTAGTAGTATCCTCCCATTATCGATTAAAGCTACAGATACAGCTATCAGCGGGGTCTTAGGGTATACCCTAGATCTACTAGACATCGATAGCTTATCACCTATACGAGGATTCATAAAGATACATAGAGAAAAGTATTAGCTATAGGTAGGGTTGTTAAGCATAGGGTTACGTTAGGATTATCTAATAGCTACCGATCGGTTATCAAGCCAGCCTAAAGCTTAATATGAGAGCCCTATATAACGGTTAGAGAGGAGGGCCCGTAGCTCAGTCAGGTAGAGCGGCAGGCTCTTAACCTGTTGGTCGGGGGTTCGAATCCCTCCGGGCCCGCTAACATAATGATGTAGTATCGGTGTATATACCCCCCCGGGTTTTACCATAATTTCCTCTATGATAATTTTATGGGTGTTTCTATAGAATTCGCATAAGGTATTGGAGAATTTGTATAGGTTATGCTTTCTAGAAGGGGTTGAATATCATCTACGTAGTGGGTGTGGAGGCTTATATATGGTGGGTTGATAACCTATCGTTTAAATTCATCTATGCTTATCTAGCTTCCTCTCTACTAGGCTATAGATCTTATTCCTTCTATTCATACCGGCTTCCTGAACTACACCCTCCTTTTCAAGCTTCTTTAACCTATCTCTAACGATTCTTCTCGAAGCCCTCCCCCTCATAGATCTCACTTCACGTGTAATAGCTGAGATACTCATCGGGCCTTTAATAGCTAGAGCTTGAATTATACATCTAGTAATCTCATCCCTCTCTATAGATTCTCTTCTCATATACGATTCCGCTATCCTTAAACGGTTCAGTATCTTCAGAGGCTCACCATATAGGCTTAGAAACATCCTGGTAAGCCTGAATACCTCTACCGAATTCGTGTATCTAGGATCCTCTAAAGCTATCTGTTCCAGAAGGCTAAGCCTATCTAGGATCGCATCCAGTTTACGGCTTATCTCCTCTAGAATATCGCGCTCCCCCACTTCACCCATACAGATCCACCTGGAGATTTCCTAAACATATCCATAACACCCCTCCTCATAACGTTACGATAAGTAGCGCTTATCCTTCTAGCATATATCTTCGATACTCCATACCCCATTACCTGCTCCTCAAACCCCCTACCAGCTCTTCTAATACTCAGCTCTAAGATCAACATCATCCATAACAGCTTTACGATAAGGGTAACGAATAGAGCTATAATACGGAGATATATCAGGATATACCTAAACCTCATACCCAACTCGATCCTAGGATATGAGAATAGCTATACCCCCTCCCCGCTACTCCATACCCCATTACCTGCTCCTCAAACCCCCTACCAGCTCCTCTAATACTCAGCTCTAAGATCAACATCATCCATAACAGCTTTACGATAAGGTAAACGAATA
>JAGTQC010000002.1 GCA_018396535.1 Candidatus Bathyarchaeota archaeon
TCCCTGCCCCGAATCCTTTCTCTAAAAGTTTAAGCAATTCTGTTAGTTGGCGCCTCCCCCTTAGTGTCGGCGTATCAGGGAAGAGGGCAGTGCCATCAACAACATGGGTTACACTCTTAACCTCAAGGTAGAATCTTTTGGAACTAGCTCCGAGCAGAAAGTCGAGCCTGACGCTTGAGCCCTCCGGCTTAACATTCTCCCCCACAATTCTATAGCCAGCCAACTCATCTATCAGCCCCAGCTCAATAACCATCCCAGCTAAATAGTTTGAGAATGTCGAATCTACGATGATTGGAATGTTGTTATCATGAATTGCTGCAAAAATGCTATAGGGGCTCTTCCTAAGATGACTTGTCTCTGGCTCCCTCAAGTATAGTCTGACCCTGGGATACAATACTGTTGTTAGCCTACCGGAGTTTGGAAGGTGCGCATAAACATTTCTACCTTCAACCTCCACTAGAGCTAAGAAGCGAATCAAGCACATTCCGCATATAGAGAGCATTGATAAAGAATACGAAAATGACGATTAGGAAGGTTACCTGCATTATCATATAACCAAAACCTCTGATCCCCCTCTGAAACTCTGTTTCCGGTCCTCTTTCCGTAAGCTTCTTCGCTATTTTACCATATTCTGTATGACTTCCAGTTTTAACTACGACAGCCATCGCCGTCCCGCTTACAACAGAGGTACCCATAAAGAGGTAGTTACTCCACTCCGTTATCGAAGGATCGTAGGATTTAAGCGGTAAGCTAGTCTTTTCAACAGGGAAGGATTCGCCAGTTAATACAGACTGATTTACGAACAGGTCTTTTGCATTTATAACCCGCGCATCTGCAGGTACTATATCGCCTGCTGAAAGAAATATGATATCCCCGGGAACTATCTCCGTAAGTCTAACCTCCCTTTTAACACCATCCCTTAAAACGGTAGCTGTAGTCTCCACTCTACGCTTCAGCATCTCAGCAGCTCTCTCAGCCTTATACTCTTGATAAAAGTCTAGAATTACACTAAACATCACTATAACGAGTATTATAGTTGCATCTGCAACTTCTCTAAGAAAAACTGAAATAAACCCAGCGATAAGAAGTACTATTATCAAGGGGCTTTTAAAATGCGAGAGGAAATCTAGGATAACGATCCTCTTCTTTCTCATAGCAAGCTCGTTAAAACCGAAAATTTTAAGACGCTTCTCCACCTCTTCAGAAGAAAGCCCATTCATCGAAGATTTTAAACGTGAAAGAATTTCTTCGATAGGTAGTGTTAAAACTTCTTCAACACTCGGGAGAGCCCAGCTTAGATCTTCGCTAACCCCCATCCTCTCTGTATCCTGAACAACCATAGCATCAACCACCTATATCCTAACTCAATACTCTTCAAGACAACCTCTCCTTCCTACCTATAAACATAGTTGAAGCTAGCGAAGCCCGGTTAGATGATACTAGGTATAAAGTTGTTTAACGTATCGATGGATAGAGAATCATAATATATGGAGACTGATAGGTGGATATTCATGTATCGTGGGTTAACAATATTGGGATGGATATCTTAGTAGAGCTAGTATACCACCTAAAGCTATAAGCTTATCATGCGCTTCAGTATCGCATCCTATAAACCTTACTTCACCACCCATTCTCTCTACACCTTCTATCACATTATATAATCTACTCCATCCTTCGCTATCCAGTTTATCAAGCATCCTCTCAGATACTAGCAGTAGCTTAACAGCCCCATACGATGAAAGCTTCTCTACTTCATCAAACCCGTAAGCTGCAAGACCGCTACCCCTACCAACCTCCTTCAAGACATTTTCTATAAGCATAGATTCCTCTACAGCCCTACACTCGGATATATACCTGGATAAGCTTCCTGAACGTAGAGCTTCAGCTAAACCAGAAATACCGCCACTACTAACCGTACAAAGCCTTATACGATCGGAGTATGCAGGATAAACTGATGAGAAGTATTCTACGAATAGGTTCTTGTAATGCCCTGGTCCTACCACTATTATCATAGGTTTAACTTCGAGAGAGTTTACCGTATCTATAACCGCTTTAGCTATATCCGAATAGAATTTCAAAACCTCGGCTTCCCTACTCTCTAAATCAGATTTACCAGGTATCCTAGATTGTATATCTGCACGGATTTCATAACCATAACCCCTTAGTACAGCTATAGAAGCCTCATCCCTATCGATCGATACAAGGATTACAGGTGTAAACCTAGATACACATAGCTTTCTAAGCCTATCCAACTCATATCCATATAGCTTCTCCTTTCTCACCGTTATGATAGAACCAGGTTTAACGTTTATAGTATGATAGCTACCCTTCACTCCTTCAAACCTCTCAGGTGCATCGAGTATTACACCCCTAACCCTAAGTCTCCTACCATACCGATCGAATTCGACAACCTCAACCTTCAAAGTTATATCCATAGGAAACCTTCTACCCTCCCTAACATCCCCCATCTCCGTCCTGAGTTTAACCATTCTCACAGTCTTAGCCTCGATCAAATCTCCAGGCTTCACTAGGATTCTGAGATTCCATAGATCTTCTATATCCTCTACACGCAGCTTTACCACACCATTCTCCTCATCCAATTCTAGGATCTTCAAACATACAACCTCCTAAGACTAGCTGAGAGACTTATGCTACCATATATGCTACCCTAACCTCTATCATAACTATTACGGTATTAGACTAAGCTATGACTATTCATAGCTACGATTACAATTGTACCCTATCTATCCGATATCTATGTACCACACCATCTATATTAGTCGTAACTGCTACTATGGTATGCATACCGATACTGGATACAGATATGGCAGCAGATAAAGCTTAATAGCTTGCTAGATAACAGCGTTTTAGTTGTGACCTAGATGAATAGTGGAAGAGGCATTGAGACAATGAGAAGTTACGAAGAGATTAACAAGAAGATTAAGCATGGTGATGTAGTAGTCCTAACAGCGGATGAATATGCTAGGCTAGCAGAAGATAAAGGATGGGAGAAAGCTTCCAAGGAGGTGGATATAGTTACTACAGGTACCTTCGGAGCTATGTGTAGTAGTGGCGCATTCCTTAACTTCGGTCATACAGAGCCCCCGATGAAGATGTACCGATGCTGGCTTAACGATGTACCAGCCTATAAGGGGTTGGCGGCCGTAGATGCGTATATAGGTGCTACAGCTATGAGCGAAACTAGACCGTTTGAGTATGGTGGTGGACATGTTATAGAGGATCTAGTAGCTGGTAGAGAGGTTGAGCTTAGAGCTGAAGCTTATGGAACTGATTGCTATCCTAGGAGGTATCTCGAAACATCTATAACCATATACGATCTCAACCAAGCTATACTGGTTAACCCTAGGAATGCTTATCAACGCTATAACGCTGCTACCAATTCTACCGATAGAGTTCTATACACATATATGGGTACGCTTCTTCCATATTATGGTAACGTAACCTTTAGCGGTTCAGGTGTTTTAAGCCCGCTATACAAGGACCTATACTTAGAGACTATAGGTATAGGTACACGTATATTCTTAGGTGGAGGAATAGGGTATATCATAGGCGAGGGTACACAACATAATCCTGGTGCAGCTATGTCCACTATTATGGTTAAAGGTGATCTTAAGAAGATGAATCCAAGGTATCTCAGAGGCGCATCGATCTATAGGTATGGTACTACTATGTATGTTGGTTTAGGTATAGCTATACCGTTAATAAACGAGAGGGTTGCTAAAACCGCTGCTCTAAAGGATGAGGAGATATACACGGATATAGTGGATTATGGGGTCCCATCTAGAAGTAGACCATCTGTACGTAGGGTCAGCTATGCTGAATTAAAAACTGGTCGCGTAGTCATAAACGATAGGACGGTTAGGGTTTCACCCTTATCCAGCGTGAAGTTGGCTATGGAGATAGCTTATACGCTTAAGAAGTGGATAGAAAACGGAATCTTCTACCTATCTAGACCTATCGAGCTTCTACCACTAGATACTGTTTTTAAACCTCTAGAAGTTAGGAGGAGGGAGCCTAGGGTTTTCGAAGTTATGCGTCGAGATATACCGACTATAAGATCTGATGAGGATTTGAGGAATACAGCTAGGATACTCATAGAACGTGGTATCGATCATCTACCAGTGGTGGATGATAGAGGTAGGCTTATAGGTATAGTGACTAGCTGGGATTTAGCTAGAGCTCTAGCCTATGGCAAGATGAGGTTGGAGGATATCATGACTAGACATGTCATAACAGCTACACCCTACGAGCCTATACACAGTGTGGTTGCTAAGATGGAGAGGTACAATATATCTGGTCTACCAGTAGTGGATGAAGAGAATAGAGTTCTAGGTCTGGTAACTGCGGATGATATATCCCGTAGATATGTTGTAAGAGGTGGGATACCTTGAGGTTTAAGCTTACATTCCCTAAGGAGCTTGCTGATAAACCTGTATTCTCCGAAGCTATATTAAGGTTTCATAGACCCTTCAATATAATAGAAGCGGATGTAGATGCTGAGAAGGGGGTTATAGTAGCATCTACAGATCTACCCGAAGACGATGTGATGGAGCTTGTAAAATTCTTCGAGGAGAGGGGTGTTAGGGTAGAACTCCTAGCTAAGCTACTAGAAGTTGATCTAGAGAAGTGTATAAGTTGTGGTGCATGCGTAAGTCTATGCCCGGTGGAGGCTATAAGTATAGCTAGGGATTGGAGCGTAGTCTTCGATGAAGAGAAGTGTGTAGCATGCGGTTTATGCGTGAACGCATGCCCTGTACGTGCTTTAAAACTCAGCATACATTAATCCTTATATAATCTAGCCCTATGATAGATATTTTATGTTTCTAAACCTATTCATGCTACCAAGCTATAAGACATGCCGTATGCTATACGCATCGACTACGCATCCTATAGATGGGGGTAAGCATAGAGACTGGGTTTCTATACCATCGGGTGAGAAGTATACAGTGCTGGATGTTGATGGATGTGGATATGTAGCGTCTATATGGTTTACTATAAGCTCGAGGGATAGATACGTTCTACGTAATACTATACTCAATATATACTGGGATGGAGAGTCTAAGCCTAGTGTAGATACCCCTATAGGCGACTTTGTAGGCGTAGGTTTTGGTGAGTATAAACACCATAACTCCCTACTTACTGGTGAAACTAGTGGTGGATATTATAGCTTCATACCGATGCCGTTCTCTAAAAGTTGTAGAGTAGAGTTCATCAATCGAGGTTTTGAACCGATACGTAGCCTATACGTTATGCTAGGATACTACCTATTTGATGAATATCATGGATGCGATGTTAGATTTCATGCTAAATGGCGTAGGGAGAATCCCACCGAGGAGGGGAAGCCATACACTATACTTGAAGCTGAGGGGTCAGGCTTCTATATAGGTACTAGACTAGATATGAGCCCTATAAATAAGAGTCATGGATTCACCTATCTGGAGGGAAACTTCGAGTTTATAGTCGATGGATGTAGGGATCTATCATATGGATCTACAGGAACTGAGGATTATTTTCTGAGCGGATGGTATTTCATACATGGCGTATACGCTGCAGCTACTCACGGATTACTCATTAAGGATGAACATAGATACAGGACATCATGCTATAGATATCATGTATTCGATCCTATACCATTCCGTAGAAGTATAACGGTTAGGGTACATCATGGAGAATATGATGAAGTACCTACAGACTACTCTAGTGTAGCATACTGGTATCAATGCGAGCCGCATAGGGATTTCGGTAAGCTATGCGTAGAGGAGGATCGCATACCTAGAGAGGAGTTTACAGATATGATGAAAACTGTCTACGGCAAGCCTTCGATAGAGTATGAGCATGTTAAAGGCTTAGAAGAGGTATTATAGGCTACAAGATTCCGGATAATGCTATCGTAACCGTCTAGATACGCTTAGTATCTTAGGATTCCATCCTATACAGCCTACATACCCGCCAACTACGATAAAGCATCCCTTAACACCGGGTATACTATAGGTCTCTCTTAAAGCATATTCGATACTATCCTTAGATACACTATCTACTAGGTTGCATAACCTAGTAGCGGCTGCATCAGCTAGAGCTGCGTTTTCAGCGAAGACCGTAGCTAGATCAGCTATACCGAAGCTTATTCCTCCACCATGCCTAGCTGAGCTTGAAGCTACACCTAGAGGTGTATCGCATGGATCGATTTCGAAATATATATAATCCAATTCATCTGATCCTATATAAGCTTCTAAGACTATAGGTATAGTAGATACTATGGAAGCTTCACCCCCATTCTCAGCTATAGCTACACTGGCATCTAATTCAAGCATAGATTCGCATATCAGATCGGCTAAAGCACCTGCGACTGAAGCGAGGGGTCCTACACCTGCTATCGATGAGGCTGATACCATACGTTTGACTACTTCAGGCATACCATCATCTATATCTATAGGGTCTAGAACATACTTTATCCAAGGATTGGATGATACGTAATCCTCAAGCTCTATCCTCCTAGCTAGGAAAGTCTTGAATCCATAATCTATGGCTGCTATGTTATCGGATCTAAGTCTGAGTATACTCTCCTTATACCTATACCTCTTCTCGTATATCTTAATGGACTTCAAGGCTCATGCCACGGATAGAACCATACAACTCCTCCAGTCTTCTCCCTACCATACCTCTCTATAGGTTTAGTTAAATGTCTAAAAGCTCTAGGTGGTGGTAGATATAGGCCCGGCTTCAGATCTCTATCCATGTAGATCTCTATCTTAGCCGACCCTCTATCTCTGAAACCACATCTACCACATCTGAAGCCTTTACCTAAACCCGCACTCTTCATCCTCCTACCACAATACGGACATAGTGGATTCATAATTCTGGTGATAGCCCTAGCTTCTAAAACCTCTATCTTCTCGATATTGAATGTTAATCCTTTATCGAATGGTTTAACACCCCCATACACTCTAACCCTATCCCCGTCTACAAGTTTCGATGCTATAACCCTCAATCTACCTGTAGGTTCGTATACAGCACAATCTATAGTACCAGTACCATCGCTAAGCTTGAATATTACATGCCCTCCAGGTATGATCCTAGGTCTATCTGAAACTACACCTTCCAATACTGCTGCTACATAGGGTTTCAGAGATGATATCGTACGTTTACTCTTTAGATGAGCATCGGTACACTGATTACTCCTAAATATAACCCACCTCTCCACTTCTTCGTAGGATTTTATAAACCTATGCGCTCTATAAACCGCTTCAGGCGTCTCTCCTCTTATACCGTAGAGTACTGGATCCATCCCTCTAGGTGTTACGAGAATCCTACCAGTCTCAGGATCTATATTCGCATATGTTTCGCCTCTCGTAGCCTCATCCATAGCTATAACAGATCCCGGATCTATCATTCTAGGCTTACCACGCATAGAAAACGTTCGATAAGCTATAAGCTCATACGTATAGTCTCCTCTAAGATCTTCACCTATAGCTGCTAAAGCTCCTACCAATCCTCGCGGATTTCTGAATACCCATCTAGCCACTCCTAAGCTATCAGCTAGTTTTAAAGCATACTCTACATCCACAACTTCTGTTTCAGCTAGATAGGCGAAACGTCTAAGCTCATCGGTTATACAGCCCCTATACACTGCTAGCACCGGATCTACATTCTCATCATCGATCATAGACTCCTTCTCGATAACTTTCAAAGCTACATCTACAACGTCATCGATCATAGACTTATCTACCTCGAATCTGAGTGATACAGCTCCATTACCCCTAGTTTTCCACGGTATATTAGGGTTAAGCCTTACTAGGTTAGGATAATCCATCCATGAAACACCGAGCTTCGAATACTCGTAGACTAGTAGAGCAGCTATATACGTTGTACAACCACCCTTCATAGAATCTGTATCATCTATCCCTAGATGCAGCTTTACATTCATATTCTATCCTTCAACCTCCATGCACCACAGGTATAAACGTAACCTTACATCCATCAGTAATCCTTGTACCTAATCCATCTAGGACTCCTATATCCCTTCCATCAACTAGTATGATAACGTTGACTACGGTATCCCCGCGTAGAGTTATATATTCATCAATCCCGTGCCATCTATCCTTAACCATAGATATCAGATCTCTAATCGTAGCACCACTCGGTAGATCTACAACTATACTCCTAGTATTAGCTATCCTAGCTAGAACTCCTAGAAATTCTAGCTCTATCTTCATAAAGATCCCTCACACCGGATTCAGATGAGATGCATATCGTCATCCCCATCTATAGGGGTCGGTGCAGGTCAGTATCAACATCCTAGAATAGGTAATAGTAGATTGCTACTAGGTAAATCTTACCTACGGATACTCAACCTAGTATCATTGAAGCTATCTTATTCACTATCCTAATATACACTTCAACCTTATACTGGAGTCTAACTAGATCACGTTCAACCTGAGCTTCCTGGAATAGCTTCTCCATCTCGCATATAATGCTTGGAAGACCTCTAGGTACAACTTCTGAGGATAGGATCCTAGCTACACCCGCTTCTACGAATCTAGGATCACCTAGTAGATAGTATAGGGCAGCCCTTGCCTTCACCATACCGTTTATCAACAGGTTTCTCTTAAGCTCTGAATCACTAACCCTAATAGCACACTGATACCTACTCTCTGCTTCACGTATAAATCTACGAAACCAGCTTTCTCTATAGTAATCGATGTAGAAACCGGTCTCCCTTATAGAATCGCTGAACATACCAACTCTATACGCGTCTAGTTAGTATAACCTCTACTTCACTTACACCTTCGATAGATCTTATAGCTTCCTCGACTCTATCCAATACCTCACCCATAGTCTCTTCTGGTACCAGTATATCTAGTATTAGAGCTTCTATACCGAAAGCTATAGGCTCCCTCCTATAAGTATAGAGTCTAGCATCGCTAGGTAGCTTCTCATTTATGCTTTCTACAAGTATGTTTAGATCCTCATCGATACTCGATGGGAATACACGGATAGTAGCCATAACTCTAGCCATACGCACCCACCCTATAGGTATTATGGCTGCATTTAGAGTTATCAGATATATATAAACAATACCTTAAAGATAGCATCTAGATTTAATCTACGGCCCCTCGAATCCGCATACAGGACATACATACCTTCTAGCAAGCTTCCTACAAAGCTCACAGCGCCATATAGTTATCTTACCGCAGTTAGGGCATAGAAAGCTTACAGCATTCTCGTTAGGTGTTATAAGTCTCTCACAGGAGCTACAGCTAGGAGTTCTAACGCCGGTTATACGCGATGAAGATGATCGAAGCATAACGTGCTTTTAAAAGGTTTGATATCCTAAATTTAAACATTTAGCCCTTGATCATGAATCTTCAAAGCTTCTAGAAGTTTCCTACCCTTCTCAGATATACGGTAGTATCTCCTACCATCCGATACATAGGAGGTTATCAACCCCTCAAACTCGAGCCTCTCTAGATGCTGATATACAGCTTGTAGACTTACGATCCCGCCTAGACTTTTCCATACTTCATATCCGTATCTAGGTTTAGATGATAGAAGCTCTAGTATCCTCGTCTTCATAGGCTTCCCACCATATAGGATCGTAGCCTTCCTACGCCTACCTGGTACTTCGATTAGAGAAGCTGTTTTAAGACCGCTACTCGTAGCTATACATACGATAACATCGCCTTTATCTACGATGTTATCCTCTATCAATCTTCTAACAGCTGCTATGCTAGATGCACTAGAGAACTCTGCGAATATGCCTTCACACCTCGCTAACAGTATCATGGATTTCATTATCTCAGAATCTGAGACTGTCAACGCCCATCCTCCACTATCCCTCAACGCTTTAACAGCGATATCTATCAGTACTGGCTTAGATACTAGCAGAGCTAAAGCTTTAGATAGAGGCCTCCTTTCCCATCTATCCTCACCCCCTCTAAACTTATCTACTATAGGATGTAGACTCTCAGTCTGTACGCATACAAGCCTAGGGATGTCATCTATCAAACCCGCAGCTTCAAGCTCCTTGAACCCCTTCCATAGAGATACGAGTAGGCTTCCACCCCCTACAGGTACTACTACGATATCGGGTACACCCATCTCCTCCCATATCTCGAAAGCTATAGTCTTCAAAGCTTCGAATGTCAATGCGTTAAGCTCTGGTGTAGCTTGATACCATCCGCTACCGTATGTAATCTTAGAGATGTACTCTATAGCTTCATCTACGTACACCCCATACTCTATTATATCTGCTCCGTACGCTATCATCTGCGCTAGCTTCCCCTCATCTACATATCTAGGTATGACTATATGCGCATGTAGACTTGCTCTCCTAGCGTATGCAGCTAACGATGCACCCATATTACCATTGGAGGCGGCTGCTACATGTTTAAACCCATAGCGTAGTGCATCGGTAGTTAATATGGATGCACATCTATCTCTAAACGATCCAGTTGGATTCCTCCCCTCATCCTTTATGTATAGGTTTCCAACACCTAGAAGCCTCCCTAAACTTTCAGCTTTAATCGTAGGGGTAAATCCCTCGGATAATGTTATAATCCTAGCGTATATCGTAGGTATACACGAGGCATACCTCCATATGGAGTGGATATCCTGCTCAACCTTAAACTCGTATACATCCTCCATATCGTATAACAATGTCGATCCGCATCTAACGCATCTACTCCAAGGCTTAGCATCACCATTCTCCAAACCACATAAGGGGCACTTCAACCTATATTTCAACCGATAATCCTCCTAATCTCATCCTCGATAATCTTAGCTAGAATAGATGTATCAACCCTACCCCTATACTTCTTCATGATAGATCCAAGTATCATCTTAGCAGCATTCAAACCATGCCTCTCTATAAGACTCCTACTCCTAGAAACTTCATCTGATACGATAGCCGAGAGCTCCTCGCTTGTTAAAGGCTTTAGCTTAAGCTCTTCTATAGCCTCAGTTATACTAGCACCACTACCAGCTATGTATGCGAGGATATCTGGTATAGCTTCCTTAAACAGCCTCCCCTCAGCTATAGATCTGAATAGATCGTATAATCTATCAGATGGTATGCGATCGATATTAACACCCCTCCTCTTCAACATAGTCATAGTCTCTGTTAGCGTCGAAGCTACTACTGAAGCTGGTAGTGAAGGGAAGCTTCTACAAACCTCCTTGAATAGATTCTCATAGATGGAGTTAACAAGCTCCTCAGCTAGCTTTCTACTCAACCCATACTCTTCGATATACCTTTTAACCCTTATCGATGGGAGTTCAGGTAGGTTGGATTTCAAACGTTCTACCCTAGCAGGATCGACTACTAGTATAGGTATATCTGTCTCAGGATACATACGTGCAGCTCCAGGTCTGGGACGCATATACCTAGTTATACCGGTAGGTTCAGCTCTCCTAGTTTCTTCAGGTACCCCATCGAACGCTACTAGAATCCTATCCAATACCGCTTTCAACCCATCTTCGACATTCTCCTTCGGCCCAGCTGCTATGATCACAGCATCCTGCTCATATGCACCTACAGTTCTTCTAAGCTCTTCCACTTCCCTATCCGTTATACCGTAACCTGGGAGCTCATCTGTATGGAATATACCACCCAGCCTACCCCAGAATATAGCATAATCCGCGAGTTCTGTCCCGAATCTCAACCCCTCGTTTAATCTCCACGATAATAATCCTCTAAACCCAGGTAGCTTCAAAGCATAGATGACGCCACCGTTACCTATAGCTTTAGCTAGAATCCTACATCCAGTCTTCCTGAATACATCAGTTACATCATAGAATGTAGGATCTATGGAATCCTTAGATAACCCCCTCCTCCTCAACTCCTCCCTAAGTTCTAGTAGCCTAACCTGTCTCTCAACCTCATTCTCGACAACCTTAGGTATAAGGCTTAGATGTTGTACACCTTTAACCTCTACTAAAGCCCCCTCTCTAATCGATATATTTATATCCTGTCTTATAGATCCAAGCTCACCCTTCACCCTACCTGTCGATAAGACTATCCTACCTATAGCTAAAGCCACCATACCTGCTTCCTCAGGGCTGCGTATATCTGGGCTTGTAGATACTTCGACTAGAGGTATCCCCAGCCTATCCAGTCTATAGTAGACTTTATCACCACTCCTCTCAAGTATACGTGCAGCATCCTCTTCTAGACATATACTTTGTATACCGATCCGTTTACCATCGATATCCGTCCATCCGCCTAGAGCTACTACGCACGTCCTCTGGAACCCTGTAGTATTGGATCCATCGATTACAACCTTCCTCATAACATGTATCTCATCTACAGGTTTAGCATTCAGCATCAAAGCTATAGTTAACGCTATATCTACAGCCTCCTCGTTTATAGCATGAGGAGGCTCTTCATCAAGCTCAACTAGACATGAAGAGTTATCATCGGCTTCGTAGACTATAGTTAATCCTTTACGAAACTCGAATAAAGCTGCAGGATCAACCTCGCCTAACTCGCTTTGAGTAGGTCTAAGTCTTCTTTCAAACTTAAGCTTAGCCTCACCCTCTGATAGAGCTGCGGGGCATCTGCAGAAGAGCTTGTAGCTAGTAGCTAGCTGGAAGTGTAATTCTAAGCCTACCTTTAAGCCTAGGTCTTCATAGTTGAAGCCGCTCATATCTAGGTATACCACCTAAAACTTGTCCTAACAGATATCTCTCCAGCTATATTCGTAAGCATAAGGCTTCTAGCTTCATCCATACTGCTTGCTCTAGCTAGAACCCACATAAGCTTAACTAGAGCTGTCTCAGGAAGCATATCCTCTAGGGGTACTACACCTATTGCTTGAAGCTCACGTCCAGTCCTATATACATTCATATTAACTCTACCCCATATACATTGTGAAGTCATACCTACGAATACACCTGAATCTATAGCTCTCTTAATCGAAGGTATACATCTATTAGAAACGTGGCCTAGACCTGTACCCTCGATAATAATACCTCTATAACCTCTATCTACATACCAATCTATGATACTAGGATCGAAGCCTGGGTAAAACTTAACCAGTGTAACCTTATCTTCGAAATCTGCTTCAATCTTAAACCCTTCGATCCCACCTCTTCTCCTATAATCCTCGACTAGCATCCTAATCTCGCAACTATTATAGACTGCTATAGGATCACCGTTAACCGATTTGAAAGCATCCCTCCTACTAGTATGGCATTTACGTACCCTTGTCCCTCTATGAAAGACTATCTCATCATCTGATAAACCTCTATGCATAGCTACGACCACCTCTGCAAAAGGTGCTTTAGCAGCAGCCGTCGCAGCGCCTAGGAGGTTTAGAGCAGCATCAGAGCTAGGCCTATCAGGCGATCTCTGTGCTCCTACGAGTACCACAGGTACGGGTAGGTTCCTCAGAGCAAAACTTAGTGCGGCAGCCGTATACCCCATAGTATCTGTTCCATGAGTTACGACCACACCCTTAACCCCACTCTCTACGTATTCACCTATCTTCGATGCAATAGTAGACCAATGTCGAGGTGTCATATCCTCGCTAAATATGTTGAATATCGTTTCGACATCTATCCTAGCTATATCCGCAAGCTCGGGTGTAAACCCGTATAGATCGTCTGCTGAGAATATAGGTGTAACAGCACCTGTTCTATAATCTACACGGCTAGCTATAGTTCCACCCGTACCTAAGATAGCTATTCTCGGAAGATCGGCTTTAGCTTCGGGTATGGTTGGAGGCTTATACCTAACCTCCCTCCTAGCTGGAAGTTTTTCTACCTTTACATCACCGCTGGTTACCCTTATACCTATATTATACCCGCTCCTAAGCTTGATAACTATATATTCATCACCACCGTACTCGACCCTAGGAGCTAGTACGCCTTCGTATATGATACCATCCCTAATTATCCTTACCTCATCTCCAACTCTTACACCAGCTGATAGAAGTAGTTCCCTAGCTCGACCCTTATATCCTTGAAGATCTATACTCTCACTCAAACTGTATCAGATTCTATGTTTAAACTCCTATAATTTAACCTTAAATCTATGTTTAAACCTCCAACTAGTAGATACCTATATGTCAATTACGATATTTAAGCTAGCTCTAGTATCGCATTGCATACTGAATCAAGCTGTTAGATACTGGCCTCCAGGAGCTAAACTCGAGAGACCAGTCTTCGATATAGAAATCGTATCTAAGCTCTACAGGATGGGGTTCTCCCTACTGCAGCTTCCATGCCCTGAATTCACGTTTAAAGGAAATCCTAGATTCCCGTATACGCGTACAGAATATGAGAGAATATATGGGTTCATAGATCATTGTAGGAAGCTAGCTTTTGATGTAGCTTCTAGTATAGAGCGTATTGTTAAACTATCCACAGAGCCTAGGATAGAGCTTGCAGCAGTAGTAGGTATCGAGCGATCGCCTAGCTGTGCTGTATTTAAGGTTCCGGTATTAGTACAGGATAGCCGGGTATACGTGGATGGTAGGGGTGTATTCATGGATATACTGGAGGAGGAGCTTAGAAGTAGAGGACTCTATCCGAAGTTTATATCAGTGGATTTTAAAACTAAATCTATAGTAGAGGCTCTATAGTACCTGAAGCTCTTCTCCGACGTAAACCTATCTCACCTATCTCCAACAGCTTATCTCGATCGAATACAGGTCCATCCCTACATACTAGGTAGGCTCCTCTCACACAGCTACCACATACCCCCATACCACACTTCATGTATCCTTCGATACTCGCCTCCATAGGTAGATCCTTCTCGACACATAGTACAAGGATTCTTCTTATCAACTCCTCAGGCCCGCATACGTAAACCATATCGAAGCTTTCATCCAGGATTCTTGAAGCTATATCGTAAGCTGTAGCTTTAAACCCGTAGCTTCCATCTTCTGTAGCTATACAGAGCTTTATCCTACCTTCTACCGATAGCTTCTCCATCTCCTCCAGGTATATCGTATGAAGCTTATCCCTAAACCCGAATACGACATAGGTATCAACGCCTACATCTATAAGCCTATAGATGAGATATCTTAACGGAGCTACACCTACACCTCCACCTACTACTAAGCTTCTACCTTTCACTATGGTGAAACCTCTACCTAGGGGTCCTCTAACCCCGATCGTATCCCCTGGTTGGAGGGAGCATAGGATTCTAGTAGCTTCACCTACACCTCTAACAGTTACTCCTAGTATACAGCTATCCATATATGATATGCTTAAAGGTATCTCATCAACACCCGGTATCCATATCATAGTGAACTGCCCCGGTATAGGATCAGATGAAAACGGGTTATGCATATATAGTGAAACAGTATCTAAGCATTCATCCACCCTCCTAACGATCCTAACTATTCTACGTCTATGCCTATCTAGCATCGATCTATCTATGTGATAAACCGACAATCTCCCTCACACTCCTAAACCCCTTCCTCTCAAGGTAGCTAGATAATCCTTCAGCCAACTCTCTGAATACGCCTACACCCTTAAACGCTATTACTGAACCTAAAGCTACAGCTGAAGCCCCAGCTAGGATGAATTCGACTACATCTAAGCTATTCGATACACCTCCACACCCTACTATAGGTATATCGACCTCCTTGTATATCTCGTATACGCATCTAAGAGCTATAGGCTTTAAAGCTGGGCCTGAAAGACCCCCGTATACGCCTGATAGTATGGGTCTAAACAGCTCTGTATCTATAGCTAGAGCTTTAACCGTATTAATAGCGGTCAACCCGTCTGCTCCAGCTTCAGCAGCCGCTCTAGCTACATCGACTATTAAATGAGTATTGGGGCTTAGCTTTACGAATAGAGGCTTATCTATAATTTTCTTCACCTTAGATACTGCTTCAGCTACAAGCTCAGGTTTAAATCCCAATTCATATACGCCAGACACGTGCGGGCATGACACGTTAAGTTCTAGAGCTGATACACGTGGATGCTTAGCTATAATCCTAGCTGTTTCAACTATCTCATCGACGCTATACCCGTAGAAGCTCGCTATGAGCGGGGAGCTTAGATCCTCAGCTTCATCCAACTCCTTTAAGAATGCCTCAGCTCCAGGATTTGGTAAACCCATAGAGTTTATTAATCCATATGGAAGTAGGATTATCGTAGGGTTAGGATACCCGTCTCTAGGCTTTAACCCTATAGATTTAGTAGTAACGGCTCCAACACCCTCAGCTCTACTTATCTTTGCTAGAAGTCTACCAGATAAACCCAGTATACCTGAAGCTAGTATTAACGGAGTCTTTAGACTTAATCCAGCTATATCGACACTCAGATCTAAACTACGCATACTTAGATCACGATATTCAAGGTAAATGTTTATTAGGTTTACCTCGCATATCATGAATCTCGGTGGTATATATGCCTACGCATGGAAGCTTAACTAAAGCTGGCAAGGTTAGGAGTCAGACACCTAAACTTCCAGCTAGAGAGAAGCATAGCCCTATACCTAAGATTAGGAATGTTAGAAACTATATGAAGAGGATCGTAATGGGTAGAAGTGCGGGTCAGAATATGAATAATCTACCTAGATCTAGGTAGATTTACCCTAGATATACTGCTCCGTATATCGGTATCCTTTGTAATGTTGTTGCCTCGTAGGGTAGATGGAAAATAGGAGAGGTTATGATCGGATATTTATCTATTCCGTTTCAACGGTTTAGTTTTCCTAGGAGCTGGTAGATTAGCGATCCTATCCTAGCGTATCCAGTCGAATCTCTCTGATCGAATCCTACCCTCTTCAAACTTCTGAGTTCTGGTGCGAATAGCGATGTCGGCGATTCCCTACCGACTATGTAGAAGTTACCTTTATACAGCTTCACGTATACCGTTCCATTCACGTATTTCTGCGTGGAGTCTATGAACGCATCTAGATCCCTTCTAAGTGGGTGGAACCACATAGCATGGTACACCATATCAGCCCACAGCATATCTACTATACTCTTGAATCTGAGTTGATCCTTTGTTAGAGTAAGCTGCTCAAGATCTCTATGAGTTTTGAGTAGTATAGTCGCAGCGGGAGCTTCATATAACTCTCTAGATTTCAATCCTATCATCCCATCTTCGAGTATATCTATCAATCCTACACCATGCATCCCGCCTACACGATTGAGGTATAGTATGATTTCAACAGGATCTTTAACATCATCAACCCTTACAGGTACACCCTCCCTAAACTCTATAGAGATCTCCTGAGGTTTATCTGGTGCTTGCTCTGGTGGTGTAACCCATATGTAGTCTTCAGGATATTGCGAGTATAGATCCTCCACCTGTCCGCTCCCTATAGAATGCGACCAGAGGTTTATATCGCCTCCAAGCTTACCCTTCCTAGGCTTAGGTGTAATACCATACTTTGCTAGCATTTCCTCTTCTTCCGTCCTCACTAGGTTAAGCTCTCTTATAGGCGCTACGACTTCTAGGTGTGGTGCTAGATATTTAACGGTGAATTCTATCCTAAACTGGTCGTTACCTTTACCTGTACATCCATGAGCTACGGCTTCAGCCCCCTCCTTCAAAGCTATCTCAACGCATTTGGAAGCTATAAACACCCTACTCATAGACGTACCTATAGGGTATCCTTCATAGCTTCCGTTAGCCTTTATACATCTATGAACGAAGTTCTCAACAAACTCCCTCTTACCATCTATGAATACTATGTTAAGACCAAGCTTCTCAGCTCTCTCGAACGCGGTCTCTATCTCCTCCTCTCCCTGACCCACATCTACTAGTACTGGTATAACCTCATCAAACTTGTAGTGTTCTCTTAGAAGTATCGTTACTAGGGTTGAATCGAGTCCACCCGAATATGCTGATACAACCTTTCTACCCACTTAACCGACACCCTCAGTTAGGATGAGAGGCCATCTATAAAAACATTACTTCCAATACTCTATAGACCCGTATCTAAACTAGCTTTTGAAATCTATCTAAAACCGCTATCGGTTATCGATGTCTTAGTATTAAGCTTTTTATAGAATAGTATACGCTTGTCTGTTTCAGGTGTATCCGGGTTTGAGGGAGATCGGTGTAGGTGTCGTAGGTTTAGGTAATATAGGCGTTACGCATGTTAGAGCTTTTATGAATGTTAAGGGTGCTAAACTCGTAGCTGTAGTAGATACTCTACGTGAGAGAGCCGATTCTATAGCTAAGATGTATGGTGTGAAAAGCTATTATACGCTAGAGGATCTACTACGAGACCCAGAGGTTGAACTTGTATCGATAGCTACACCTTCATATCTTCACGCTCCCCAAGCTATATACGCTATGGAGTATGGTAAGCATGTGATAGTCGAGAAGCCTATGGCTGTAACCCTTAGGGGAGCTAAAACTATGATAGATAGAGCTAGGAAGAATGGTGTTAAACTCGGTGTCGTATTCCAGCAGAGGTTTGCAGATGATATACAGCGTCTAAAGAAGCTTATAGATGATGGAGCTTTAGGAAAGCTATTCTTCCTATCAGCAGAGATGATGTGGTGGAGGAGTGAGAGCGACTACTACTTTAAAGATGAGGTTGCAAGATCGTGGCGTGGGTTATGGCTTACAGAAGGTGGGGGTGCTATAACGAATCAGGGTATACACTATGTAGATCTACTTATATGGCTTGGAGGAGGTAAGGTTGAAGAGGTTATAGGTTTGATAGATAAGTTAACCCATCCCAATATAGAAGTTGAGGATATAGCTCTAGGTATGTTCCGGTACTCTGGCGGACATCTTGGAAGTATAGTCGCAACAGTCTCTGTACAGCCGCAGAATGCTCAGTATACTAAGATTAAGGTATTTGGAGATGAAGGATGTGCTGAGATACATGATAGAAACCTCGCTGTACTTAAGACTGTGAAGGGTGTGGAAGCAGAGGCTAGGAAGGTGGAGGAGGGTGTGAAAGAGACTTTAAGACAGCCTCCAAACCTACATCAGAAGATGTTCCAGAGCTTCATAGATGCTCTACTCGAGGATAGAGATTTCCCGATACCTGGTGAAGAAGGTATTAAGAGTTTAGAGGTTATAAAGGCGATCTACCTATCATCGAAGCTAGGTCAGAGAATGAAGCTACCTCTAGATATAGATATGGTGATATAGAGATATACTATACAAACCTACACACGCTTTTTTTACATTCAACCAGCTTCTATCCCAGGGTTAGGTAAGGCTTATATATGTTAGGGATAGATTTAAAGATGATCGTTATGACCTTATATGAGGAGGCTAGAAGCCTATTCGAAGGTAAGAAGGATTTTATAAGAAGGGATATAGAGGGGTTCGATAGAGTTTTCCAATTTATATTTACCGATAAGCCTGAAGAGAACTATTACATAGAATTCTCTAAGGGGAATGTGGTAGTTGGTAAAGGTATCCATAGCAGCCCCCATGTAAAGTTCTCGATGAAAACGGATACCTATAGGAGGATAACATCGGGTGAACTCGATGGTGAACAAGCATATATGCTCGGTTTAATATCTATAGATGGCTCGATATATGATGCTGCTAGATTCGGCTATATACTTCAGAAGTTATTAAGGAGGTAGACAGCCTATATAGATTAACTATACTATTTCCGACTTCACAACTAATTTTACAAAAAATTTTTATCCTCCCTTATACATTATCTTTGAATTTGTATGAGCGCGTCACGTGAAGAGAATGTATCTAAAATGTTCGCTACAGCTGTAGCTAAGCTTATACTCACGATAGCTTTATTTATAATATTTAGTGCTATAATCCAGTATCTAGCAGTAGATTTCCTTCCAAGATTCGGCATAGATATTTCACCCTATAAGATCTATGTGGATATTCCGGTATCCCTCCTATTCGGGTATCTCATAGTTCAGAGGTTCTCTACCGTCATATACTGGTCTCTTAGAGCTAAGTATACTCATCCCGTAGCTGCATCAGTGAAGAGTATAATCCGTATAATAGGTATAGGTGTTATGGTATCAGTAATATCTGGTGCTTTAACGAATCCTACAGCTGGTGTAGCTTTAGGAGGGTTTATAGGTATGGTTGTAGGCTTTGCATCTCAGAACGTTCTAAGTCAGGTTTTATCAGGCTTATTTATACTGATAGCTAGACCTATAGCTATAGGAGAGGTGGTTGAGCTTGGCGGGGTTAAAGGTGTTGTGGAGGATGTATCTACGTTATTCACATGGATAAGAGCTGATGATGGAAGACTCATATTGATACCGAATAACACCGTGATAGGTCAGAGGATTGTAAAGTATCAGCAGAAATCTTCCTAGAGTAGCATGGGGTTAGCTATCATCTCCTTATATGTACTCTATTCTCTCCTCTAACCTTCTCTACTCTAAGAAGACCGCTTTTCTCAAGCCTCCTGATCATACGCCACACTGTTGTTTTAGGTAGTTTAAGAGATTCTCTGAGATCAGATTCGTATGCTACACCACCCTTCTCCCATAATATCCTTAGTAGATTCCTCTCATCATCGTTGAGCCAAGGATTCTTCTCGAATAGATCATCTAGGCTTCTATATATTTTCATCCTCCTCGAGAGTATCAGAGCAGCAGCACCTAAGCCTAAACCTAACAGTATATACCAGTAGCTTACAAGTATAAGGTATATTATACCGAGTATATTCGTAGGTGGTTTAACAGCCTTCCTTGCAGCTTCCAATGCTTCTAAAGCTTTAGCTTCAGCTTCAAGATACATTTTCCTAGATAATAGATTTATAGCTTCAGATAGTAGGCTTCTCGCTTTCTCTAACCCCTCCACCCTACCTTCAGCTTCAGCCTCTTCTATACTCTTTAAAGCTTTAGCTATAGCTTCTAACACCTTCGAAGCTGGATCATAGAGAGCAGAGATGTATTCTATATACTGTAGTCCTCTAGGCATAACTATAGCTATTCTTCCATCTGGTAGTGTGGATACTCGTATGGGTATAGATGATAGGTTAACTATCGTAGAGTTCGGCGGTATAGTTACTGTGAAGTTTACTGGTGCATATACTTTAAATCCCCATAGTACACCGTCTTTATAGGTTAACTCAGCCGTCTCGTATTCTACTGTTAAACTCGTAACTCCTAGAGTCTGTATCGTAAGGTTGGAGTCCTCCAGTGTATAGGATAGTAGCTCACCGCTACTTGAAACTACCATCAGGTTATCTGCTGTACTCGATGGAATTCTAATAGTGATAGCAGGGTATATCTCATCTACCGTCAACCTCATTCTAACAAATACTACTCCATCACCATACACTATGAAATCTAGACTCTCCACCTTATACTCACAGTTTAACGCTACTGTAAGCATAGCAAGAAGTAATACGGCTATAAGCGTAAAGATAATCTTCCTACGCATATCCCATACACCTTCACCACATCCCTTTTAGTCTCAAATAGGATACATAATTTCTTGGTATGTTATAAAAACATATACTATTACTTATTTAGGTTTAGGTATCGTCTGAATATGTATTAGATATTATTTCTAGAAACCTTTGATAGGATTCCTCATGTCTACTGGATGTATTAGGCGTGTATTCCCGAATATGGAACGAGTTCCTAACTATCCTTCTCAAATCCTTAAGCGAATCTACATAACCTAGACCAGCTGCCTGTATTAGTATATTACCTATGGAGGTAGCTTCTTCAGGACCAGCGTATACTGGTATACCGGTATAGTCGGCTGTTAGCTGATCGAGTAGCCAGTTTCTAGATCCTCCACCGAATATATTTATACGATTAAGCCTCCTTCCTATTAGATGTGAAGCTTGATCGAAGACAAGCCTATACTTAAGTGCTAGACTTTCAAGTATAACTCTCACTAACTCTCCTATACTCGATGGCTTCTCCTGCTCTGTTTCATCTATGAAGTCGTTGATTTCCTCGATCATATTACCTGGAGCTAGGAATCTCGGATCATCCGGATCTATGAAGGCTTTAGGCTGCTCAACCCTATACGCCATATCTATAAGCTCCTCGTATCCGTATGTATAGCCCCTCTCAGCTAGATTCCTCCTAACCTCTTCTAGGATCCACATACCCTGCACATTCCTAAGGAAGGTTATGGTACCGAATGCTCCCCCCTCGTTTGTGAAGTTGTAGTTTAAAGCATCATCGTTTATAAGCGGTTCATTCAGCTCAACTCCTACGAGGGACCATGTACCTGAGCTTACATAACCAGTCTCCCTATCTACTAGTGGAGCTGCAGCTATAGCAGATGCTGTATCATGGGTAGCTGGAGCTACTACTTCGATACCATCCACTCCGATATCCTCTGAGATACTATCCAGTAGGGGGCCTAGCCTAGTAGCCGGCTCTACTATACTCGGGAGGATATATGTAGGTATACCTAGATCCTCTAGTATATCTATACACCACTCCTTCCTACGGGGATCTAGGAATTGTGTAGTCGATGCTTCAGTATATTCTGCAACCTTAACCCCTGTCAGCCAATAGTTGAAGAGATCTGGTATCATTAGTAGGGTTGATGCTATCTTGAGTTGTGGAGAGCTGTTTCTTACCATAGAGTAGAGCTGGTATAACGTATTTATCCTCATGAATTGTATACCAGTCCGTTCGTATATCCTTCTACGAGGTATCCTTTCTAAAACTTCATCCATAACACCTTCAGTCCTAGGATCCCTGTATGTATGCGGATTTCCGATAAGCTCTCCTCTACTATCTAGGAGAGCGAAATCTACACCCCAAGTATCTATACCTACCGATACTAGTTCGCTACGATACTTCTTAGAAGCAATCTTTAAGCAATCTTTAATCCTCTGCCAGAGGTATAGTACATCCCAGTATAAGCTTCCGTGAAGTTTAACCATATAGTTTGGGAATCTATCAACCTCCTCGACCACTAGCCTCTCATCCTCGAGTATACCTACGATAGCTTTACCCCCACTAGCACCTAGATCTATAGCTAGGAATACTGGCCCTCCCATATCCTCTAGCAATTTATCGTTATAGAGAAGCATAAAAGTTAAGCTTAGAGTCTAGTAGATAGTATGGTTGTAGCAGTTTTGTTCGCTCTATATACTGCTATAGCGAAGAATCTTAGAGGAGTAGTATTGCTAGATGTAAGCGAGGATTGGGTTGTAGATCTACTTAGATGGCTAGCTAAGAGGTTTAAGTATAGGGATCTAGGTTTCACGCCTAGGATGGTTGCTAGACTTAAAGCATATGATGAGAAGCTTAGAAGACCGTTTAGAGAGCTTACATATCCATCGTCTAGCTTCGAAAATCTAGTAGAGATACTTTCAAGTAGGCTTCGTATACCATCTGAGCTATCCGAGCTGCTAGTCTTCTCCTCCATGTATATATCTCCAGCAATCCTGATAGGTGAATCTTATAAGCCTTGCATAGAATCTCTATCGTGTAGTATCGTAAGAACGGGTAGGAGTTTAACAGTTAGGGATTGGAAGCTGCATTTGAGGATAGCAGGCTATACTATCCTAGATCTCTATGAGGATTCGGTTAGGGAGGCTTTAGAAGCTATGAAAAGAGGTGTATATACATCGTTGATGGATAGGAGGAGGAAGATAGATAGAGATACTAGGAGGTATTGGAGGATAACTGATACCGAGGGTAGGCCTATAGTATACTATGTAGATAACTTAGAGCTGGCGTTTAAAGCTGGTATACGGGAGGGGGAGGCTGATTGGGCTGCAGCTTTATCGATCATAACGATAGTAAATCTAAACCATGAGCTTATCCATAATAAAGACTAGTTGAAGCGTTGGTTTACGGATACTTTATTCACTATATTTATGATTCCGCTACCCCTCCTCTACCTCACCTATTATATCTAGGTATCTCCTATGCATCTCTATGATGCGATTCATAGCCTTATCCATAACGCGATTCCTAATCATACTCCTTACCTCGTTTAGAAGCGACTCGATTTCATTCAGTTTGAGCCCTATCCTCTCCCTTATAGTATGCGGAATCCCTCTAAGCTTATCGTAGATTCTCGATCTAGCTTCCTCAAACTTATCTATATACTTCTCCATCCTCCTAGCCATTATACGCTCACTATGCGCTATTATCTTAAGCGTTGCTAAAGCTTCAGCTGCTTTAGCTCTAGCATCACCTAGAAGCTTTGCTGCACCGCTTACGTTTCCATCAGCTAGTAGAGACTTGATCTCAGCTATAGTATCGTTTACCTCTTTCAGTAGATTTTCTACGCTTGATACATCTACACCGTATGCTTCAAGCGCTTCTGCACTTTCATTCACCCTCTCTACGAACTCTTCTAATCTATTCACCGCTACTGTTAACCCTATCCACCCCATACTGATGTTAGATTTATCTTCAGCTATCATCTTAGTAGAGTTGCGTATACATTCTCTGAAAGCGTTCATAGCTTGAAGAGCATAGCTATAGTTTCCTTCACCTAGAGCTCTATTCATAAGTTGTAGACCTAGATTATACATTTCTCGTAACCGCGATATATCGAAGCCTAGGTTTTGCGCTATCTGTAGGGATACGTTTGCTCTAATCCTAGCCTTCTCGGCTAGATCTATGATCTGCTCTAGCTTTTCATCACCCTTACCCTGAAGTCTATAAGCTACTCCTCCTTGATACGCATATGTAGCTAGAGGGATGTATGCTAGTATCGATAGTACCAGTATGCATGGTATAACCCATGTTACCCTCTCCATATGATTCACCTCGAAACATATATGTCTATACCTGGATGATATATAGGATTCTATGGTATTCTACCGAATAGATCGTTTCAACCCGTTTCTCTACCCATACCTGTCAGCTCTGAGAGTATCTCTTTAGCTCTATCTATCCTTATCACACCCTCCTCAACCATCCTCCTAGCTACCTCATCTATCAGATCTCCTGTAGCTCCAGCAGCTATAGCTATATTCCTAGCGTGTAGCTTCATATGGCCTCTCTGTATACCCTCGGTAGCTAGAGCTCTCAACGCTGCTAGATTCTGAGCTAACCCTACCGAAGCCATAACCTCTGCCAGCTCTCTAGCAGTCTTCACACCTAGTATCTTTAAAGCTATCCTAGCTGTAGGATGGCTACGTGTAGCTCCCCCGACTACACCTACCGCTAACGGTAGCTCTATCGTTCCTATAAGATCCCCATCTGGCGTTTTATCCCATGTAGTTAAGGGTTTATATCTTCCATCCATAGCTGCGTAGGCGTGCGCACCAGCTTCTATAGCTCTATGATCATTCCCCGTCGCTAAGGCTACAGCTATCACCCCGTTCATTATACCTTTATTATGCGTTGCACATCTATACGGATCGGCTACGGCGAATGCGTAAGCATCTAGTATACCTTCGATAGCATCCTCCCCTCCTAGGATATCCTTATCGAATATAGCCCATGCTCTAGCAAGCCTATAGGAGGCTAAATTCGATACTATTCTAAGCCTAACCCTACCACCAGCTATACGCTCTACTAGCGGCGCCACGGCTTCAGCCATGGTATTCACAGCATTCATACCAGCTGCATCTCTACAATCTACTAGTAGCTCGACTATAACCATGGATCCTCTGAACGTCTCTAGGACTTTCACTCTTAGATCCTTCGCTCCCCCTCCAAGCCCGACTAGTACCGGATCTCTACTATTAGCTAGATCTAGTATCTCATCCTTACGCTGTAGTAGTTCGAGTCTAGCTTTATATGGGTTTGGAGGTCTTACAACCTGTATCTGCCCTATCATTATAGGTTCTGTACTAGAAGCATGGAATCCACCTTTAACCCTAGCCATCCTAGCTCCATTACTAGCTGCAGCTACTACGCTAGGCTCCTCTATAACCATAGGGATTAGATAGTCTCTACCATTTATGAGGAAGTTTGTAGCTATAGCGAAGGGCATAGCCATCAATCCTACCACATTCTCTATCATCCTATCGGCTATATCATAGCTTAACCTACCGCTTCTTAAGGTTTCAACCTCTTCATCTGTTAGATCTGCATACTTTCTAACTATACTAAGCCTCTCTTCTACAGAAAGCTTATAGAACTCAGGTATCCTAGATGATTTCGTAGACAAGAATAGTTCACCCGCCAATTCACCCTATACTTTTTACGAATTAAACTTTTAGCTAACCTGAGAGTTAAAAATACTTGAATGGAGAGTGCTCTATCGGGATGGAGGAGGGTGAAACTTACGTTATAGCAGCTTCGACGCATAATGTTAAAAGACCTATATCTGATTGGCTCCGCCTCCTCATACACCTCGGCTTCAGCTATCTAGATGTGGAATGTATTAGGAGTCCTGATGAGAGGGGTAGCATGATGGATAATAGGGTTAGCTTAGAGGAGGTTCAGATAATAGAGAGAGCGGTGGAAAAGGGTTCTATAAACGTGGTAAGCGTCGAAGCTGGGGGATTATTCGTCGATACACCTCAGATAGCTAGCAGGTATGAGGAGATTGTTAAGAGGATGCTTAAGCTTGCAAAACGGTTGAAGGCGAAGATAGTAAGCTTTACACCAGCTTCTATGACTGGGAGGGTTTCATGGAAGAGTCTTGTAGATAGCTGTAAATCTATATGTAAGGAGGCCGATACCCATAAGCTGACTATAGCCTTCGAGAATGGCGAGGTAGGTTCTAGGAAGATTATACAGAGTGTAGAAGATGTGCGTAGACTACTAGAGGATGTCGATCAGGATAACCTAGGCTTATGCCTAGATATCTCTGCTGCAGCAACATACGATTTCGATGTAGCTAGGATAATGAAGAACCTGATAGACTCTATAGAGATAATCCATATAAACGATATAACGGCCGATCTATTATTCAAGAATCTACCTGTAGGGGTAGGTGATCTAGATTATGAATCTATAGCTCTAGTACTATCCAGTGTCAAAGCTCCTATGATACTAGAGCTATACTCGGGTTATGGACCAGTAGAGCTATACCTATGTAAACGTAAACTTGAGCAGCTATTATCGAAAGCGGCTAGGATGAAGAGGGATTCCTGGCTAAAGAGTGACGGCTAGTAGGGTTTGGATGAGGGCTAGAGGCGTTAGTATCAGCCATGCACCCCTAGCAGCTTGATCTATACGGAATCTAGCTAGTAATGCTCTTACATTAGACATTAAGGCTAGGATTATGATCGATTTCAGTATCAGCCATAGGATGGGGGGTAATAGGGGTCCGGATCCCCCTCCAAGGTATACACATGCGAGGAGCATACTAGCGACTAGAAGCTCTACATCCATGCTCAATCTTACCAACGCTAGCTTTCTACCACTAAATTCTGTAGCCCATCCAGCTACGAGCTCTGTTTCAGCATGGGGGATATCGAAGGGTATTCTTTCAAGCTCACCTATGAAGCATAAGAAGGCTACTATGAATCCTATAGGCTGCATTATTATGAAGGGTAGATTCCTACTCTGCCATAGGACTAGCCCTCCTATAGATAGGGTGCCGGCTTCTATCGATGGGGTAAGTATAGATATTACGAGAGGTATTTCGAAGCTGAATAGCTGTATAGCTGTACGTATACCGCCTATAGAGCTGAATCTATTAGTCGAAGCCCAAGCAGCTAGTACGATAGATACGCTATACAACGTTAATAGTAGTAGTACGAATACTAGATCACCTTCGAATGATACGAGACCCCTACCCAATTCTAACATAGGTATGTACATGGATGCTGTGAGTGGTAGTGTTAGAAGCGCTATGGGTGTTAATCTGAATATCCATCTATCTGCTACTTCGGGTTCTATATCCTCCTTCGATAGGAGTTTTATTATATCTGCTAGGGGTTGGAGGATACCTGATGGGCCTGTATATAATGGGCCATACCTATGCTGTAGTCTAGCATAGATCTTCCTATCTAGCCATTCGTATATTAGCGAGAGTATAGTTACGAAAAGTACCCCTGGGAATATGATCATTTCTAGTATAAATATTATGTAATCCATAGTCTAGCCCCCCGCATCCTCTATTCTCAAAGCTATGAATAGTAGAGCTGCGATGGTCGGTGCGATGAATAGAGCTACATAGATTGGGCTAGCTGTTAAAGCTAGTGATAGTATAACACCTAGGATATCGAATATCATGAAGTATACTAGGTATACGTAGAATCTCGTCACATCTATATTTAATCTGATACCTGGTAGATCTTCACCGCATGCGTATGGTTTAACTTTTCCAGGGCTAGCTGAACCCTTAGCCGATATCCTTCCACCTATCCAGTAGATTATCGATGCGAAGATTAGGGGTATCACGATGCTGAGAGCTACTTCTATCACAGCTTCAACCCCCATCTATACTTGGATTCAACCTAGCTATGCTTCATCTTAATATACTACTTATTATACAAAAATCTTCACCCATAAATTAGGTTTGAAGTTGTATTCTAGTCTAAGCCTTGATAGATATATTAACTATACGTAGCTCTACAGACTTTAGCTTTAATAAAAATATCGTACCATACAGTCTCATGTAAACATCTTAGCAGCGGAGGAATGGATAATGCTATTCGAAGCGATACTAGCAGCTTTACCAGTTATCCTAGCTATACTAGCTTTAGAATTTGAAGATCTCGTTAAGAGTATAGTATCCTTCGGTGCTATGTGCTTATCTATAGCGGTTATATACTGGATCCTTAATGCTCCATACGTAGCTGTATTCCAAGCTCTGATATATGGTGGAGCTATACTTGCTCTATTCTTAGCAGCGGTTATAGCTATAGGTAGGGGTGAGGGGGATGGGTAGGATAGCTAGTCGTATACCTGCATACATCATGCTTATGCTATCGATCCTCATACTCTCGTATCTAGCTTCTACGTATAAGCCTATCATAGTGAAACGCTTCCCATCACCATATACACCTATAGGTGATGCTATAGGACGTGAATCAGCAGCCTTCCTATGGGGTTATAGATGGCTCGATATACTAGTCTTAAGCCTACTTCTACTAGTATCTGCAGTTTCATGTATCGCTCTCCTTAGGAGGGGTTAACGATGTATGAAGCTATACTAGTGTGTAGCGTAGCTTTAATCGCAGTTGCTCTCTACGGATTCTACTCTAAGAGGCATATGATTAAGATGGTGATCTCTGTAGAGATCCTGGTTAACGCTGCGAACCTTCTACTCATAGCTTTCGGAGCTTACAGAGCTCCAGGATACGTTGAGCTTCTACCTCAGAGTCTAGCTATACTCTCTATATCATCCGCTGGAGGTGTGACAGCTGTAGCTTTAGCTCTTATACTAGCGGTTTACAAGGTTTACGGAACAGTGGATGTTAGGAAGCTGCGTAGGCTAAGGGGGTGATTGTATCTGATAGAGTTGGTGATATGGACTTTAGCCTTCGGATGCTGTACTATACCTATAGTAGGCTGGGTATCGGATAGACTAGGGTTAAGGTATGTTAGGGAGTGGTATTCCTCGCTAGTTATAGCTCTCGCATTCATACCCTATATACTCCTAATCAGACTTGTAGCTCGTGTAGGTGTGGTAGTCTACCCTATCCCATCCCTATTTCATTCAATCCTCACAGTCGATATGGTATCAGTATTCTTCATACTACCAATACTGATAGTAGGCTTTGCCTCATCGATATACTCTACATCCTATATGAGCCATGATACAGGTCTCAATAGCTACTATACACTCCTCTCAGCTATGATACTAGGTATGATAGGAGTCGTATCTGCAGGAGATTTCTTCACATTCTTCCTATTCTGGGAGGTTATGAGTATATCCTCCTATGCTCTAGTAGCCTTTCGTAAAGATAGATGGGAGCCTGTGGAGGCGGGGTTCAAATACCTTGTTATGAGTAGTGCTGGATCAGCTCTCATGCTATCTGGTATAGCTATAGTGTATGGTATAGCAGGGACTCTAAACTTTGCAGGTATAGCCTTAGCTATGAGGACTCCTGTACTAGCATCCGATCCATGGTTAATACTAGCTATATCCCTCATCATAGTTGGTCTTGGTATTAAAGCTGCTATAGCTCCTATGCATACATGGCTTCCAGATGCTCACCCAGCAGCTCCAAGCCCTATAAGCTCACTCCTATCAGGTGTTATGATAAAAACTGGCGTCTACGGTCTACTTAGATTCTACATACTCTTCCAAACTCTCCACGCATACTGGAGTCTAATCCTATCCATACTAGCTTTCCTCACGATGTTTATAGGAAATCTCACAGCTATGTTTCAGACAGATATAAAGAGGCTTCTAGCCTATAGCAGTATAGCGCAGATAGGATACATAACCTTCGCTCTATCGATAGGAACTATCCAATCGATATCAGCAGCCCTCCTCCATGTATTCAATCACGCTATGATGAAGGGGCTCCTCTTCATGGCTGCAGGCGCCTTCTACCATGCTACAGGCTCGCGGGATATATCAGTACTCGAAGGTGTAGGTAGGCGTATGAAGCTAACTGGGGTAATACTCTCGATAGGCCTCTTAGCTATAGCAGGTATGCCTGGACTAAATGGATTTGTAAGCGAGCTTCTAATAGTATCAGCAGCTATACAACAAGAACTATATCTTCAAGCAGCGTTAACGATAATAAACTTCGTAATATCAGTAGCTTATTATTTAAGACTCTTACAGCGTATAATGCTTAAAGAGCCTAGGAGTGATCTATCGAGGGTTGAGGAGGCTCCTGCTACTATGATAGCCGGTATGGTTATACTCGCATCGCTATGCGTATTCGTAGGAGTATACCCATCGATGTTTATATCGATATCAGAGCTTGCTGGTAGAGTAGCATTGGATATCGGTTCATATATAACCTCTATACTAGGGGGTTAGACCGCTATGATGGAGGCATGGCTATGCTGGTTGACTCCTATATGCGGTGCACTCCTAACACCTATACTCGCTAGATTGGGGCATAAGGTTAGAGATTATGGAGCTGTAGTATTCAGCCTCCTAGCTGCACTATTCGCATCTAGGCTTATACCCATAGCGGTTGAGGGGAAGATTATCTGGGAGAGGTATGGCTGGATGCCTATACCTGGTGCACCCGTATACGTAGGGGTACTCGTCGATCCTCTAAGCGTGATTATGGCTAACGTAGTATCCTGGATATCCTTCCTCATAATGCTCTACTCCCTAGAGTATATGCATGGCGAGCCTGGACTTACTAGGTATTGGTTCCTTATGAATTTCTTCATAGGGAATATGCTTCTACTAGTGTTAAGCGATAATCTACTTCAGATGTTCTTCGGATGGGAGGGTGTAGGTCTATGTAGCTATGGTCTTATAGGCTTCTGGTATAGGGATGATAGGAAGTACTGGGTTGGCACTCCTCCAGATGAGTATCCACCGAGCCATTCCGGTATGAAGGCTTTCATAACCACTAGGATGGGTGATGTAGGTATGCTTGTAGCTATGCTAGCTATCTATAGCTATTCTGGTACATTCTCTATACCTGAGCTTCAATCTAATACTATGTGGGCTTCCACCCTGATGGAATCTGGTCTTCTAACACCTATACTCCTACTTATGCTTCTAGGACCGATAGGTAAATCAGCTCAATTCCCGCTTCACGAATGGCTTCCAGAAGCTATGGCTGGCCCTACGTCTGTAAGCGCTCTTATACATGCAGCTACAATGGTTAAGGCGGGTGTCTACCTAGTAGCTAGGATAGCGATCATAGCGGCTAGCTTAACGCATATAATCGGGTTCGAATCCTTCCATACATTCTTCATAGTCGTAGCTTGGATCGGGGGGTTTACAGCATTCCTAGCGGCTACGCAAGCTATGGTAGCTAGGGAGTTGAAGAAGGTTCTCGCATACTCTACGATAAGCCAGATAGGGTATATGATGCTAGCTCTCGGAGCGGCAGGTATAACTGCTAACTTCGTAGAGGGTTTGACAGCTGGTATATTTCATCTAGTGAGCCACGCTGTCTTCAAAGCTAGCCTATTCCTAGCCTCTGGTGCTGTACTACATGTATGTGAAACTAAGTATATGGATGAGATGGGTGGGTTGAGGAAGTATATGCCTGTAACGTTCACCTCTATGCTTATCGCTGCTCTCTCACTATCAGGTGTACCTCCACTCCTAGGATTCTGGAGTAAGGAAGCTGTGCTTAAAGTATGCTTCGAGACGGGTGATGTGGCTTTATTCGTATTATCGGCTGCTACGGCTGCTATAACATTCTTCTATAGTCTTAGGATGATTAGTATAACTTTCTTATATCCTAAGAGTAAGCATCTCGAAGAATTGGAGGCTGAAGGTTTGCATATACACGAGGTATCACCGATTATGTGGATACCATACTGTCTTCTAGCATTCTCTACGTTGATACTAGGTGTTCTAGGTCGGTTAGTGGAGGAGTTCTTCCATGAATCGTTATCCCATATCATAGCTGCCGGTCACCTAGAAGCTGTGGTCGAATCTCATGGAGTAGGCTTCGATCCATCTATAGCTTCCCTACTAGCTAGCGTATCTGCTCTAGTAATCGGTGGGCTTCCCGGGTACTGGTTCTACGTAGCTAGGAGGGGTGACCCCTACTCGATCGTGGAGGGTAGCGTTATCCTTAAAGCTGTATGGAGATTCCTCTGGAATAGATGGTATATAAATAGGTTGTACTATATACTATTCGTGAATATACCTATATCGCTAGCTAAGATTATGAATAGATGGATCGAGGTAGGCTTCTTCAATGGCTTACAGTATGGTGTATCATTGATCACCCTCCGCCTCGCTATACTCGTAGATAGGTTTATGGAAGTAGGCTTTTTCAATAATCTACAATATGGTGTAGCTGAGTTGATAGCTCGTATATGTAGATCTTCTAGATATCTTCAGACAGGCTCTCTGAATATCAATATGTATCAGGTTTCGATTATTCTTATCATAATCCTACTCATACTACTCGTATCCATGGGGGTGTTATAGATGAGTCTCCCGATATTGATCCAAGCAGTCCTCACACCTATAGTTTTAGCACCTATAGTATACCTAGCTGGTAGGAGGCTATCCCATCATGTGGGTTGGCTAGCCTTCGCTATACTCATCCACTCTACAGCTATGATACTCATGGTAGCTGGTTCAGAGTATCTTGAGGTATACTCTTGGGTTCCTAGGATGGGGTGGGATATAGGTTTCAAGCTTGATGGATTAAGCCTACCCTTCGCTTTAAATATAGCAGTATTATCGACTGTTATCGCTGTCTACTCTATACCCTATATGGAGCATAGGATAGGGGATAGGCCTGGGGAGTATGGGAGCTATTATGCTCTATACCTACTCTACGCAGCCGGTATGCTAGGTGCGGTTTTAGCTACAGATCTAGTTGAATTCTACATATTCTACGAGCTTATGCTGATACCAAGCTATCTATTGATAGCTAGATGGGGGTATGGTGAGAGGGAGAGGATAGCTTTCATGTACTTCCTATGGACTCATATAGGTGCACTAGCTCTACTAGCATCTATAGTAGCGGTCTACTGGGTTACAGGAGCTACATCGATAGAGGTTGTTAAGACTATACTGCGGAATACTAGGATTCCATTCCAATTGGAGGCGGGTATGGCTACAGCTATGCTTGTAGGATTCCTAGTTAAGATGGCTGTGCTAGGCTTACACGTATGGCTTCCACACGCTCACGCTGAGGCTCCTACACCTATAAGCGCGTTGCTATCACCTGCTATGATAGGTATAGGTGGGTATGGTGTTATCAGGATAGCTTTAAGCTTCTTCCCACGATTCTTTACAGCTTATAGTCTTCCGATAGCTCTATGGGCTTTTCTAACTATGCTATACGGTGGTCTTATGGCTTTAAGCCAGGATGATATAAAGAGGCTTCTAGCCTATAGTAGTATAAGCCAGATGGGCTACCTACTGTTCGGTATATCCTCCGTGAATATGCTAGGTGTATCAGGCTCTATCCTACACTATCTATCCCACGGTCTAGGTAAGGGCATCCTCTTCATGATAGCGGGTATACTGATAATGCAGACAGAGCTTAGGAGTATAAGCCGTATGGGTGGGTTAGCTTCTAAGATGCCTCTAACAGCTTTATCCACCCTCATAGGCTTTCTAACACTGATAGGTCTACCTACGACTAGCGGCTTCATATCAGAGTGGATGATCTTCGGAGGGGTTATAAGGAGCAGTCTAGCTTCTGGAAGTATGGATAAGCTGATAGTAGCTATACTCGGGTTGCTAGCTACGATGCTCACAGCAGGGTATGGGCTTTGGACTGTGAGGAGGGTATTCTTCGGCTCTATACCTAAACATCTAGAGGAGGTTAGGGAGGGTTCTGTAATAGCTCTTACACCGATAATAGCTCTCGCAATCCTAACTTTCGTTATAGGCGTCTATCCAGCACCTATACTTGATAGGCTAACCCAGACGGTGATGCTATCTCTGAATCTAGGTTGACTGTGTCTTTCTCCTCCTTCTCCATACACCTAGGGCTCCTGAATCAGAGTATTCGGTTAGGATTTTATGCCTCTCCTCCCATAGGCAATGCTCTGTATAGTGTTGTTCACAGAAGTAGCGGTTGCAGTAGGGGCATTTCTTCAATTCGCCTCCACTCTTACCGCATATATAGCATACCTCGCTTCCACTCATAGTGAAAACCCTATACGCTGATACTATCTAGAATATACTCATATACTTTAGCTTTTATACTCGTATAGGTTTAGGATGGTGAAGCATGTATTCGGTAGCTATATTACGTGTATCTACATAGTAAAGTTTAAAGAATATGCAGGATCATAGTTGAATCTAGGTATGGAGAGACGTGGAAGGATAGTTAGGATCGCCGGACCTGTAGTCGAGGCTGAGGGTGTAGCTGGTGTCAGGATGTATGAGGTTGTTAGGGTTGGGGAGCTCGGGCTTATCGGGGAGGTTATAAGGGTTGAGGGTGACCGCTGTACGATACAGGTTTATGAGGAGACTACCGGTCTTAGACCTGGGGAGCCTGTAGTAGCTACGGGTGAACCGCTTTCTGTAGAGCTTGGCCCAGGATTGATAGGTCATATCTTCGACGGTGTTCAGAGACCCCTTACTAGGCTTCAACTTATCGTAGGAGACTTCATAAGTAGAGGGGTATCTATCGAAGCTCTAGATAGGAGTAGGAGATGGCTCTTTAAGCCTACAGTTAAGGTTGGCGATGTAGTAGGTGAGGGTGATATTATAGGTGTGGTGCAGGAGACGCCTATGGTTGAGCATAGGGTGATGGCTCCTATAGGTGTGAGGGGGGTTGTTAGAAGGGTTGAGGAGGGGGAGTTCACAGTCAATGATGTAGTGGTATCTGTGGAAACTGAGCGTGGAATGGTAGGCTTAACTATGCTACAGAGGTGGCCTGTTAGGAAGCCTAGACCGTATGCTAGGAAGCTCCCGGTTGAGGAGCCTCTTATAACCGGGCAGAGGGTTCTCGATACGTTATTCCCGCTAGCTTTAGGCGGTACGGCTGCTATACCTGGAGGCTTCGGTACTGGGAAGACTATAATGCAGCATCAGCTAGCTAAATGGGCTAGCGCTGATATAGTGATATACGTTGGATGTGGTGAGAGGGGGAATGAGATGGCTGAGGTTCTAGAGGATTTCCCGAAGCTTACAGATCCTAGGACTGGTAGACCGCTTATGGAGAGGACTGTCTTGATAGCTAACGTATCTAATATGCCTATAGCAGCTAGGGAGGCTAGCATATATACTGGTGTCACTATAGCCGAGTATTTCAGGGATATGGGCTATAACGTAGCTTTGATGGCTGACTCTACTAGTAGATGGGCTGAGGCTTTAAGGGAGATTTCTGGTAGGCTTGGTGAGATACCTGGGGAGGAGGGTTACCCACCCTACCTAGCTAGCAGGCTTGCAGAATTCTATGAGAGAGCTGGTAAGGTTGAAGCTCTAGGTAGACCTGTGAGGACTGGTTCTGTATCTATCATAGGAGCGGTATCACCTCCTGGTGGAGATTTCTCAGAACCTGTAACCGTTAATACTCTAAGAATAGTGAGGGTTTTCTGGGCTTTGGATGAGGAGCTTGCGAGGAGGAGGCATTTCCCAGCTGTTAACTGGCTTAGAAGCTATTCGCTATACCGTGACGAGCTGGAAGCTTGGTTTAGACGTAAGCTTGATCCTGAGTGGAGTAATATGATACGCGAATGTATGTATATACTTCAGAGGGAGGAGGAGCTTAAGGAGATAGTTCAGCTAGTAGGCCCTGATGCTCTTTCAGATGAGCAGAGATCTATACTAGAGGTTGCTAGGATGATAAGGGAGGATTTCCTAGCTCAGCATGCATATCATCCGGTAGATACGTACTCAGATCTCGAGAAGACTAGGATTATACTCGGTATAATACTAGACTTCTACAGGTTTACTAGCGAATCTGTGAAGAAGGGTGTAGCTCTGCATAGGATACTAGATCTACCTATAAGAGGGGAGATAGCTAGACTTAAGATAAGACCCCTCGAGGAGCTTAGGGGTATCGCTGATAGCTTACGTACGGATATGGAGAGGCAGTTTAGAGAATTGATGAAGGAGGTTTGATATATTTGATCGAGGTGGTTTCGAAGTGAGTATAGCTCTTAAGAGGTATAGGAGTATATCTAGGATTTCAGGTCCGCTACTATTCGTAGAGGCTGTTAGAGGCGTAGCCTATGGTGAACTGGTACGTATAGAAACGCCTAGTGGTGAGGAGAGGCGTGGACAGGTTCTAGAGGTTACGGATAGGTTTGCTGTGATACAGGTTTTCGAGGGTACTGAAGGGTTAAGCCTAGATAAGACTGCTGTCAAGTTTACGGGTGAGACTATAAAGCTACCTGTATCCGGTGATCTCCTAGGTAGGATATTCAACGGTAGGGGTGATCCTATAGATGGTGGGCCGCAGATAGTACCTGAGGATTATTGGGATATCCACGGTATGCCTATAAACCCATCTTCTAGGGAGCATCCTAGAGAATTCATACAGACAGGTATATCCGCTATCGATGGCTTATATACGCTAGTTAGAGGGCAGAAGCTACCTATATTCTCGGGTTCAGGCTTACCCCATAATACGCTAGCTGCTCAGATAGCTAGGCAGGCTAAGGTCTTGGGTAAGGAGGAGGAGGCTGTAGTAGTACTCGCGACTATGGGTATAACCGCTGAGGAGGCAAGGTTCTTCATAGAGGATTTTAGATCGAGAGGTGTGATGGATCATATAGTACTATTCATAAACCTAGCTAACGATCCTGCTATAGAGCGTATAATAACGCCTAGACTAGCTCTTACATGCGCTGAGTATCTAGCCTTTCATGAAGGGTATCATGTACTTACCCTACTCACAGATATGACGAATTATGCTGAAGCTTTGAGAGAGGTAAGCGCTGCTAGGAGGGAGGTTCCAGGTAGGAGGGGTTATCCAGGATACCTGTATACAGATCTAGCGACGATATACGAGAGGTGTGGACGTATACATGGTGTGAAGGGTAGTCATACAGTATTCCCGATACTAACTATGCCTCACGATGATATAACTCATCCTGTACCAGATCTGACAGCGTATATAACTGAGGGGCAGATAATACTTAGTAGAGCTATGCATCGTAAGGGGATATATCCGCCTATAGATATACTACCATCGCTATCTAGGCTTATGAGGACGGGTATAGGAGAGGGTAGGACTAGGTTTGATCATAGAGAAGTCGCCGACTGCTGCTACTACGCCTATGCTGAAGGTGTATCGCTGAGGGAGCTTATAGCAGTTATAGGTGAAGCTGGGCTTACAGCTAGGGATAGGTTATACCTACAATTCGCAGATGAGTTTGAGAAGAGGTTTGTAAACCAGGGGGTTTATGAGGAGCGTAGTATAGAAGAGACTCTAGATCTGATGTGGGATGTCCTATCGATACTACCTGAGAGGGAGCTTAAGAGAGCTGATCCTAAAACGATAGAGTGGGCTAAGCAGCAGGGTAAATACAAGTATAGATCATCTTAGATGGATTGTATACGTAGAGTATTCCATCTAAACTCGGATTAACTCTTCCGATTTACGTAAGTTATAGATCTTACTGGTACTATTCTTATAGCAGGACTCTTTTATGAAACATGATGAATGAAGCCGGTAAAGCTATATAAGGTTCGTATAGATATAGAGGATCAAAGCGTAGTAGAGGATCTGCTACATTTCCTAGAGGATTTCGGTAACTTCCATCTATCCATATTCGTCGAAACACCTACATCTACAGATATGAACCCCTATATCATAGGATGGATACCTCAAGCTATGAAGAATAGGTTCGATTACGAGATAAGGAGTCTATATGGCGGCCGATTAGATGTAGAGTATAGCCTCTCTGAGCATGATGATAAACCTCCAAGCCTAGTTTATCGTAGTAGATTCCTAGAGCCGTTTGGGAGGATAGTAGATTCATTCGGGTATCCATCATATAACGAGATAGATCCTACCATATTCGTAATGTTCTCCTTCGCACTACTATTTGGGTTTATGTTTGGGGATATGGGTCATGGATTAATCCTCTTCGCATCTGGATTAATCCTCTACCTAGTTAGGGATAGGATCTATGTAAACTCTGATATGATCCGATACGTGCTTAGCGGATCTACCCTATACATAGTATGCGGTTTATCGAGTATACTCTGTGGTATACTATTCGGTGAGTTCCTAGGGTATAGGATTGGTATACTGAGTTTTAAGCTTACGATACCACCCCCCTTCAACATATCGTTCCCGTTTAAACCTCTAGATAGCCCGATAGCTATGTTCAAGCTATCCATACTTGTAGGTGCTGTACATGTATTATCTGGTATAACGTTGAATCTAGCTAATAAGATCCTGAATAGAGAGTATATGGAGGCTCTGATAGAACCTATACCGTGGATATGCATGTATATAGGAGTTATATACAATCTATTCTGCTTTAAGCTAGACTTCGCTGCATGGATAGCCAGCCCTACACTATACATACTAGTGATACTACCAGTATGTGTAATGCTACTAGGTAAGCTGTATATGGAGAGGCTGGAGGGGTTGATCCAGTTCTTCGAAGCTATGATATCTACTGTGAGTAATACCGTATCCTACCTAAGGATAATGGCTCTATCGTTATCGCATAGTATATTAACGCATATAATCTTAGAGCTAGGAGGGGGGAGTTTAGCAGCAGCGTTAATCGGAGCTATTCTCGTAGTTATCTTAGAGGGTCTTATGATATTCATACATACGACACGGCTTATATGGGTTGAATGGTTCTCGAAATTCTATAGAGGTGATGGTATACCGTTTAAACCTTTGAAGATATCAGAGGTGAAAGCTGTACGTATCGAAGCAGCTAGTATCCCTAGGAGGAGCTAGATAATCCTTCGAGAAACTTTATCAGCTGGTATAGATTCTCCACTATGCAATCCGCTGCTTTAACTATATGCTTCTTAACCACCGTCTCTGTTAGAACTATTATCGTATAGACTCCTGCAGCTTTAGAAGCTTTCAAATCGTTTTCATCTGAACCGATGAATACGACTCTATCCCTATCCACACCCATCTCCGATATACATTGGATTATCTGATCTGGGTAGGGTTTAACCCTATTCCTCATACTCCTCCCTACGATCACATCGATGTAATTCTGTAGGTTGAATTTAGAGATAAGCTCTGAAGCTACTCTTCTAGTAGATAGAGTAACTACTCCTACTCTAAGATTCCTCCATCTAACCCATCTCAACACATCCCATGCATACGATCTAAGCTTGGAATACTGGATAGCGGATAGCTCATACTCTTCGAGTTTAGTAGAGGAGTCCTCCCATAACCCGGCTGCTCTATGGAATGGTATACCTTCGACTAGCTTATCGAAATTCGAGAGAAACTCATCCCTACTAGCTAGTAGCTTCTCATCTACGGATACACCGTTATACTCGAAAATCCTTGTAATATCTATCTTAGCTCTCCTCCAATCTATCGATCTATAGAAGTCTGTGATCGTCCTCTCTAGATCGAATATTACGCTATCGAACATCGATCATACCTAACCTCGTATACCGATATACGAGGATTAAACCTAGTTATCGATCATTTAAATATATCTATGAAGCTAGCGTGCAGCTGGCATACACTAGGTTCGACATAATGTTTAAACGCTTAGCATACTCTTCTAAGGATATCGGTATCTGGCTATGTCTAGCGAGAGAGCTAGAGAAATGATATCATCGATTATAGAAGCTATCGGTATAGAACGATTCCTATCTGAAATGAATGTTTCACGAGAGGATGTGGATGCATGGCTTAAAGGTGAACGCCCCATACCGTTTCATATACTTTCGAAAGCGTTGAAGATGAAGGCTGAGCTTTATTATAGAAAGCCTAGGATAGCCAGGGTTGAAGCCTATGCGAGATCTAGGAGTGTAGTCTCTACCGCTGTATTTAAGAAGATGCTGATCAAAAGTACTATTATCGTACTAGCTATGCTCACCTCTTCTATGATCGGTTATACAGTTGGGAGCTGGTATAGCTCATTCTACGCTGGTCTAGGTTTATTCCTACCTCTAACCATAGGTTTGGTTTTAATCTTAATCTTAGGGTTGAAGAGCTGAACTACTACGTTTAATCTATACGCTAATCTTATAATCGTCTCAAACCTAAACGTAGTAGCTTGAAAATAGGTAGCGGATGGGTTAGAGATATGATTAAACCATTAAAGATGAAGAAGATTAGAGCTATAACCTATCGACCATACTTCCATAGGGTAGCGGCTGTACTAGCGGAGAGCGGGGTGTTCCACCCATTCATCTCTAGCGAAGCGGAGGATTGGCTTAGGAAGGGGCTTGTAAGAAGGGTGGATGTATCGAAGGATCTATCTAAGATAGATGCTATACTAGGTAGCATAGACAAAGCTGCTATAGAGCTATCTGAGACTAGCTCTATAGATCTACCGAGTTTCAAATCTTTAGATGAGGCTATGAAGATGTTAGAGGATATAGAGGATGAGGGGTATCTATGTAGGGTTAAAGATCTACTAGAGGAATGTAGGAAGAGTATAGCTGAGGGATACATAGATACGGCTAGAAGTAGTTTAGGTAAGCTGAGGGATCTAGTTGGAACCTATAGGTTTTCGCTAGAATTCATGTCTTCGACATTAGAGGTATGTGATTGTATAGTATTCGAGGGGTGGACTCCAGCAGGATACGTTGAGAAGCTATGTGAAGATATAAAGAGGGCTTCTGAAGGTTATTCTATAGTAGAGGTAGCTGATCCTGGTGAGGAAGATCATCCTCCTACGGTGATAGAAACGCCTAGGACGCTTAAAGTATTCGAACGCCTAGCTGTAGCATACGGTCTACCTTCATACCATGAATTCAACCCTGCTATATTCTTCTCGATAACCTTTCCGATCATATTCGGGTTGATGTTCGCAGATGTTGGGCATGGACTCCTCCTACTAATACTCGGCTTAGCATGTATAAGAGCTAAGAGGATGGGTGGTGAGTATGGGGAGATAATCGGGTATTTCGTAGATAACGGTCTATTCTTCGTATCTCTAGGAGTATCATCTATCATAGGTGGACTCCTCTACGGTGATATATTCGGTTTCCACGGTGTAATCCATCCGATAGGGTTCAGCATAAGGATAGGGAATACATGGATACCTATAGGAGGCTATAACCCGGTAGCTATGCTTGAGCATGGGAATCTCATGCCTATGTTTAAATTCGCTCTATTCGTAGGAGCAATCCATATAACACTAGGGCTTCTGATAAACCTAGCTGTTAAACTGGTTAATAGAGAGTATCTAGAAGCTTTAACAGAGCCTATCCCATGGCTCTGGCTGTATGTAGGGTTAATCTATATGGTATTCACACTGAAATACGATATATTCAATATAGTAAACCTATTCTCCCAGCATCTAACTATGGTGATAGTAGCATTGGTAATACCATTAGCATTGATGATCCTAGGTAAGGGGTTGCTAGAAGGCTTTATGGAAGCCGCATCCTTCACATTCGAAGCTGTTATATCTACTATAGGTAATACGGTATCATATGGACGTGTGATGGCTCTCCTCCTATCCCACGGTATGATGAGTAGTATGTTCATCCAGCTATCCCACGGTATGTCTCTACCAGTTCAGATAGCTGTGATAGCTCTAGGTACATTCCTAGTAATGTTCATAGAGGGGTTGATAGTATTCGTGCATACTGTACGTCTACACTGGGTTGAATGGTTCAGCAAATTTTATAAAGGGGAAGGTATAGAGTTCAAACCGCTGAGGATCGGTAAAGGTGGTTACGTATGATAGAGGATCTACTACCTGTATTATCTGTGCTGATAGCTTCTGGAGCTCCATCGATCGGAGCGATCTATGCTATAACTACGGTAGGAACCACTATGGCTGGAGCGGGGACGGAGAAGCCGGAGATACTAACGAAGGCATTGATAGCTGTGGTATTAGCAGAAGCTATAGCTATATATGGGCTACTCACATCCTTCATGCTAGTAACGAAGATCCCTACTATAACAACCCTAGCGGATAGCTATAAAGCATTAATAGCTAGCCTTATCATGGGTATAAGCGGCCTATCAGCTGCGATAGGTATAGCTCGTTCAGGATCAGCTATGGCTGGAGCTATGCTTGAAAGACCTGAAACATTCTCTAAAAACGTAGTTGGAGTAGTATTAGCAGAAGCTATAGCTATATACGGGCTACTCGTAGCATTCATGCTGATAGCTCAGATAGGCGTAGCACCTATACCTCATTAAACACTACAACTTTCTCTAAAACCTCCACAGGTATATTCTCGACTATACCGTAGAGTATTATTCTAAGATTCCTCGCTTCAACCCATTTAAGATTTATATATGAAAGCAGCCAGCCTATATGAGATAGGGATGGATACCTTTTAACGATCTCTCTACTAAACCTAGCTATAAGCTTCATCATCTCATTATCGATTAGAGATATACTATTTCTAAGCCTATAATCTTCGAATACTTTACTTAGTAGATATCCATAGATACCTCTTTTAATTATACTAAATACATCATCGATATCTTTAGATCTAAGCATATCAATAAGATCTGCCTCACTGATAGTATAGTATATAGGTATTATAAACTCACGTATATCATCAAAACTTAATCCAAGCTTCTTACCTCTAAGTATAGTTCTAATATTTAGAAGATCCGCCTCTAAGCCTAGAAATCCTTCAGCTATTTTTCTATCTAAATGTTTAAGTATCCTTTCTTTCATAAACCAAAGTTTTAGATAGACATGCTTATCTAGATCAGAATCTATGAATATATACGAGTCACCCCTATCCAAATACTTCCTAATTATGTTACTATAATCGATACCGTCCAATAAGCGTAATAACCCTTCTATATCTCTAGATTTCTCGAAAATATTATAATAGTCATCGAGAGTTAACCCTAAGGGTACTGGTACTATATATCTAACTATCTCCTTAGGATTCATCTTCAAAAATAACCCTTTTATGATAACTTTCATATTCTCAACTTCAAATCTATCTAAAAAATTAACTATAAAATTATATGCATTTTTAGGAGAATATCTTATAATAACCATTATATCATCAAACAAACTTTTCAAAATGATACCTTCCATTAATTGTAGATTAACTTCTCTAACATCCTTAATATACTGATTATATACTGTTTTAGATAATATATTAATATATTCATCAATACTCCTAGTTTTAATTAGTTTAATGTATATATCTCTTTCTAGTAATCTACTATACATAGCTTTAATTTTAGCTGCTATAAAATTGTAATTTAAATTGATAGACATATCAAATCCCTCATAATTTATTTTAAAACTTCCTCTACTATATTGATACCTCTTTTATAAATCCCTACATTCCTTTTAAGTATATCTATTTTTACTAAAATTTTTGATTCATATTTTTGAGAATTAATTTTCCCCTTTACCATATCTAGCTTTATAAAGAAATCATTACGTATCCTATTATAATATTCTGCATATCTTAATCTACTTCTTATCTTATTAAAGATGGAGCCTATATAGACGTTAACTTTATCCTGTATCTTCTGTATATTATTTATAGCTTCTTCCTTAACATTTTTAATATCGTTTTCTGATCTCATTTTAATATCCTCTATTTTTTGAATACTATTTTCTATCTTTATTAAAGAATCCTTTGATTCTACATTAGTAGCTAATCTATTTAATACGAATTTCATTTTAGCTTTATTCTCATCTAGTTTATCTATATATTTTAGTATTCCTAACGCTTTATTAATCCTGAATATAAATTTCCAATCAGTAATGCCTTCTTCCTTCGGCATCCACACTCTATGGAGAGGATAGAGCTTATATTCGTAAATAAAGCTTTTCTACAAATTTTTAGCCTACCTTGATTCTAGCTTTGCTGTTCACCTACTATACGTTCTATCCTGAATAAGTGTTCACGCTCCATCTCCTCCAATCTGAATTCTATGAATGCTATATCTCTTCTAAGCCTTGGTATAACTATATGTTCGAGAGCGTTAACTCTACGTTTAATCTTCTCTAGCTCAGCGGCTAGAGCTTTCACCGTAGCTTCTATCTCAGCTACCTTAACCATAACCTTTAACGTATCCTCCATCATTGATACCGCTTCATCTAGATATGTTGTTGTCCCTATAAGACTGTATGATGCTCTCCTCTCCCCTCCAGCTTCCTCTACCAGGTTGAATACAGGTGTTTCTACACCCATAATCCTCCTTCTATCTATCTCTATCCTAAATCTTGTAGGTGTCTTTATAGCTAATCCTAGCAGTCCACTACGCCCCATAGTCGCTTCGGCTAGACTAAAGGATTGGTAGGCTTTCCTAAGTTTAATCTCCATCTCATCTATCAACCCTCTAGCTCTAGATATTGTAGATAGGATCTCCATAGCTAGGATAGTCCTCTTCTCCTCTAGTAGAGATTTAGCTCTCTCAGCTATACCTAGTAGCCTCTTAAGTCTTAGAAGCTCCATCCTAGTAACGTTTACACTCAAACCTTAGATCGCCACCTCGAATCCTATAGCTCTCTTAACAATCTCTCTTAAAGTATCTGTAGCCTTAGCTGGTATACCCCTCCTATCTGGGAATGTTATAGGTGTAACCATCTTAAGATTTACAGCTAGCTCTTCGAAACCATCTATAGAAGAAGCTATCTTATCCGATATTAAAGCTAATACGTAATCCTCCCCCTTCTCAAACTGCTCTAGGATCCTCCTAGCTTCGTTTGGATCTACTACACTATATGTTTCGCCTACCCCTGCTAAACGGAATAACGTACATGTCTCTTCATCAGCTATCACGATTATCCTACCTGGCAAATACTAAACCCCCATAAATAGTATCCTAGCTAGCATAGGTTGAAGCTTAGGCTTCAACCTTTCGAATACAGCTTCAAGACTCCCATCGATCTCTACACTTCCATCAAGCCTCCTAACTACCACACCCCACCTACTCTTTAATCTACTATCAGAAACTCTTATAGTGGTAGGGATGCCTACGGTAGCTTCAACCCTTTCAGCTATTCTATCGATATCTAACTTAAACCCTCTATCATCCTCTGATAATACAACTTCAAGATCTCCTCCACCAGCTAGAACGCCATACTCGTATATCCTATCCTCGAGGAACCTCCTATACCTATCGTCCCTAGGCATATTCTCCAACCTCCTAGCTGCTTCTCGAAGAACATCCTCTATCAGCTTATTCTTCTCCACAATCTCCATCCATTTAGCTCTCATCCTAGCATCGACTAATATACGCCGTTTAAGATATGCAGCTTCGACCTCAGCCTTCATAATTATAGATGAAGCTTCTCTTCTAGCAGCTTCGATAGCCTCCCTCCTCCTAGCTTCGATCATAGCTTTAGCCTCCCTCTCAGCTTCATCTATAATCCTCTGAGCTTTAACCCTAGCATCCTCTATTATACGATTAACTAGCGGATCGATCATAAACTACCCTCCATAACCTCCTTCAATACGAGCTTCACAGCCTCCTCAAACCTATCCCTAGCCTTCGCTCTCAATTCATCTAGCATCTCCTCAGCCTTTACTAATATACTAGATGCCTCCCTCTCAGCTTCAACCCTAGCATCCTCTATTATCCTAGAAGCCTCCTCCTCCATCCTCTTTACCTCTTCAAGATACGCCTCCCTATAGATTCTATGAGAGCTCGATTGAGCCTCCTCCAATATCTTATCAGCTCTATCCTGAGCTTCCTCTATAAGTGCTCGAACATCTTCCTCAACCTCTCTAAGTTTCATAATAATAGCTGCGAAATCCTCCGTCAATCCCGATACCTAGAAGAGTTAGGTTTGAATACATATAAAGGTTACCTCCATAAGCATAGCGTTACGGTATTCGAATCATGTAATCCTCAGTAGTATAGAGCTTTACTTAACAGTTAGCGATTAAATCGATAATCTACCTACGATTCGATAGAGGGATTAAGATATGACCTGGATAGAGGATAACGATAACTATACTATGCAGCGAGTAACTACCAATAAATCTAATCTAACTATAACGGGTAGAAGATATCTATACTGAATGGTCCCGCGGGCAGGATTTGAACCTGCGACCATCCGGTTTCTGTCACCTGGAAGGCTGGTATACTCCGCCTAGCTTAGGCGGGGCCTACAGCCGGACGCTCTTCCAGGCTGAGCTACCGCGGGACCTATCTATAGTTTGCGTATCCGGATACTGATAAGCTTTATCCACAACTACTCTATGCTACATTTCGTAGAGGTGGCTCCTAGATATGTATTTCGATGAGGAGAGTATATCTATACTCAAATCGCTATGCGACTCATTCGGTCCAGCTGGGTTTGAGAGGGAGACTGCATCGATAGTGAAGAAGGAGGCTTCGAAATATGCTGATAGCGTACTGACTGATAAGCTTGGATCTGTAATATTCGTTAAGAGAGGATTATCGGATAAGCCTAGAGTACTCATAGCTGGGCATATAGATGAAGTCGGATTCGTAGTTTCAGGTATAGATAAGGATACTGGCTTTCTATCATTCGATCCTCTAGGCGGATGGTTCGATCAAACACTACTATCCCAAAGGGTTGTGGTTAGAACTCGTAAAGGAGATCTGATAGGCGTTATAGCTGCTAAACCACCACATATACTTACACCTGAGGAGAGGGATAAGGTTGTCAAGATAAGCGATATGTTCATAGATATAGGCGTATCGAGTAGGGAGGAGGCTGAAGCTCTAGGTGTTAGGATAGGGGATCCGATAATTCCATGGTCTCCGTTCACTTTGATAAATGGTGGTAGAGTAGCTATAGGTAAAGCCTTCGATGATAGGATAGGAGCATTCATAGCTTTAGAAGTAGTTAAAAGATTTAGGATGGGATCCGTCGATCATCCGAATACAATCTATGGAGCAGCTACAGTCCAAGAGGAGGTTGGGTTAAGGGGTGCTACAACGGTAGCCCACGTCGTTAACCCAGATGTAGCTATAGTAGCAGAGGTAGATATAGCGGGAGATATACCTGATGTTAAACCATCAGTAGCGCCAGCTAAGCTTGGTAGAGGACCTACCATAGTTACATACGATAACTCCATGATACCCAACCAGCTTTTTAAAGAATTCGTTATAAACGTAGCTGAGAAATGTGGGATACCCTACCAGCTTAGCCATGCTAGAGGGGGTACGGATGCTGGTAGAATCCATATAAGTAGAGCTGGATGCCCTAGTATAGTTATAGGAGTCCCTACGAGACATATCCATACACATACATCTATGGTGAACCTCTCAGATCTAGCTAACGCAGTAAAGCTTGTATACGAGGTGGTTAGAAGATTAGATCAGAAGATTGTAGATAGTTTCACAAGCTTCTAGATCTAACATAGACGTATATGAATCTCTGTATCGATGTAATCGTAGCTACTACAGCTACCACTATCACAGCTATACCTGGATACCCAAACATCGTTAGAAAGCTTAGGATAAGTATACGTTCAGCTCTCTCACCCAAGCCAACCCCTGCAAGATTTATACCGATAGATTCAGCTCTAGCTCTCATATAGCTTGTTAGAAAGCTTCCTATCAAAGCTATAAGACCAGCATGAATACTACATAAACCACCTAGCATAATACCACCTAGTATTATAGACTCTTCCACCCGATCCACAGTAGAATCTAGGAAAGCTCCAAATCTAGATACTCTATTAGTTAATCTAGCTACCGCTCCATCGAGCGCATCCATAAATCCTGATAATAGTATTAGTATACCAGCATAGGGGAGGAGGCTAGATCCATAGATGTATAATATACAGCCTGATGCAGAAGCAAAGAGTAGACCTAGTAGACATATAGATCCAGGTGTAAGCTTAAGCTTAACAGCTATCTCCGCTACCGAATCTATATACCCTGCTACTATCCGTCTTATACGTTCAAGCAATCCTAGATATAACATTAATTAAACCCTATAAAGATAGCTAAACCTTACTTAGCTACTATATGTCTAGAGGCGTCTACACACTTATTCTAGCATTATACTCAGGGAAATCTATAAGAGTAGGCAGACTCGGAGTACTAACCTTCGATAAAGGCTTCTACGCTTACACTGGATCCGCTATGGGTAAAGGAGGATCCAGCTTAGAAAATAGGATTGCTAGATATCTACGTAGAAGTATAGATAAACCATTCTGGCATATAGATTACCTCCTAATGGAGGCTGAATCGGAGGCTGTAATCTACGCTGTATGCGAGCAGAGCTTCGAGCATAGGATAGCATCAGAGTTATCTAGAAGAGTAAAACCGATCGACGATTTCGGTTCATCAGATTGTAGATATGAGTGTAGAGCTCACCTACACTATCTAGGTTTAGATATATCCCATGCTATGAATACGGTATTATCCATTTATACAAGCTTAAACCTAGAACCCAGGGTGATATACCCTAACAGAGATATTTTTAAACAGAGGGAGTTATAGTATAGCAGTAGTGGAGGGATAGGCTATGAGTAGACCTTCAGATATAGGTTCGATTAAACCAGGTATGTATGTAGTTATAGATGGGGAGCCATGCAGAGTTTTATCTGTAGATAAATCTAAACCCGGAAAAGCCTAGTAGGTGCTCGAAGCCTCTAGGCTCCGAAACATGGAAGCGCGAAAGCAAGGATAGTAGGCATAGGATTATTCGATAATGTTAAGAGATCTATAGTAGCACCAGTAGATGCAACTATCGATATACCTATAGTAGATAAGAGAGTTGGGCAGGTAATATCGATCATGGGGGATAGTGTTCAACTCATGGATTCAGAAACATACGAAACATTCGAATTGAATATACCAGAAGACCTTGAAGGAAGAGATAGATTAGCTCCAGGAGTAGAAGTCGAGTATTGGAGGATTATGGGCAGAAATAAGCTCGTGAGAGTTAAGTAAACCCTTTATATCCGCATCATCTATAAAGTTATACCTGATTAAAGTGGGCCGGTAGCTCAGCCTGGTCAGAGCGTCCGGCTGATAACCGGAAGGTCGAGAGTTCGAATCTCTCCCGGCCCACTCTACCATACTTTTTCCCCGGATACTACCATTGCAATATCATATATTCTTCGAAGCAAGACTTTAACAACCTTGTAAATGTATTCATAACCTTTCACATAAAAGTAATTCAACTGGATAGCTAGGATAGTATCGATAATCCCTAAACCTAGGTATCTATAGGAGATTCGAGATCTCATCGATGACGAAATTTATAGTTGAAGCGGGTAGAAAGAATCTGATGAATAATTTTTAGATCAATAGATTTTTACCACACACTATACTTAACTAATGTTATGCTTCGCTATCCTGCTCTACTATTATCCATCATATCGTTATCGATCCCACTCATCTCCATAGCCGTATCCATAGCAGCTTCAGATTGGTTTAGTATAGCGGATAATGCCTTAAGCGATCTAGGCCATGCTATACGTAGCCCTGTAGCCCCCATATTCAACTTCGGGTTGAGTTTAGGTGGCCTCCTAGTATCCATAGTATCGGTACTACATTTTAACAGAATGCATAAGGTACTATCTATAGGTGGAGCTCTAGTAGGGTATACGTTGATACTAGTCGCCGTCTTTGATGAAGTCTATCAGAATCTACACTTCACGGTATCTGTAGCATTCTTTCTATCTTTAGCATTCATGCTCTTAATCTACACATACCTATACAGGAACCCGCTATCCTTACTCGCTTTAACCCTAGGATTACTATCATGGATGCTACACTTATACTATAGGATACCTAGAGGTGCTGCGATACCTGAGCTCATTTCGATAGCTGTGGTTATACCATTCTATATAGATCTAGCTAGGAGAGTGGATCTAGCTATGTATGATCCATAATTATACCTCTAACATTATCCAGCCCCACTTACCTCCTTCTCTAGATTCACTATATCGCTGGGCTTCAATATAGAGATACCCGTCATCGGACCTACGATCTCTATGAGTACTATCTTATCTGGATTCTCTAAATCAACCTTCCTATCTATCAATTTAGCAGCCTCGACTATGATTTCCCTACTACCTAGTTGCGTATGCCTCTTCTCGATAGTTATACGGAACTTCTCGTTCTCCTTTATCATATCCTTCAGCTCCCTAACAGCATCAACTATAGCTTCAATCCTAGACTGTACATACCTCTGTATAGGTATAATCCTCTTAACAACCCCTACCCTATCAGGGTTCGCTTTTACATAATCCCTAATCCTCCTAACAGCCTCTATAGGATCAAGTCTAGTTTTAGCTAGTATGAGACCGCTAATATCTGTCTCCCATGCTTCAGCTTCACTATCCCCTACTTCTGATAAAAGATCCTTTATATTATAGACAGCATCGAATTCCATTCCTCTCGGACAGGTTACTATAAGGTTAAACTCCCTCATAACACCAATATTATGTTGATCTATCTAGAATATTAAGGATTAAATCTACATCTATAGAATAGGGAGGTAACCAGTATAGATGCGGAGAGCATCGATCATAGTACCTGTCAAAAACTGCGAATCAACTATATCCGATCTACTATCATCCATAGCGAACTTAGATTATCCTAAAGATCTACTTGAAGTTATAGTAGTCGACGGCGGATCGACCGATAGAACGATCGAAATAGCATCTAGATACCCAGTAGAGATAATAGAGGAGCCAGGATTAGGCCCTGGATATGGTAGGATGATTGGGGTTAAACATTCTAGAGGCGATATACTAGCATTTACAGATGGAGATTGTATAGTTCCTAGCGGATGGCTGAAGACTATATCTAAAGATCTTGAAGATTCGACAATAGGTTGTGTAGGTGGAAGTGTACTACTGGATAGACGTTATAGTATAGGCTTCTCAGCTAGATACTTTGAAGAATCCATCATAAGAGTCATGCCCCTCTCACACGAAAGAAGAATATACCATACACTTCTACCATTTAAACATCTTGCTTTCGCAAATCTAGCTACTAGGAGAGATGTTCTCGAAGCTGTAGGAGGCATAGATACGGTATTCAAAACATTCGAGGATATGGATCTATTACAACGTATATGCGACCATGGCTATAAGATTCTCTTCGATCCAGACGTCTATGTATGGCATAAGCATAGACAGACTATTAAAGGATTATTGAAACAGGTCTATAACTATGGAGCTGGTGGCCCCAGATTTAGAAGAAAGCATCCGCGAAGCGTGATAACACGATGGTATAGAGCTGGACTCCTCCTATTCTATTCCATGCTATCAATTATAGCTATCAGTACAGCATTATCCCCTATCTATGGACTCGCATCATCGTCACCCATAGTCTTAGGATACATTGGCAGTCTCATCCATTATTTTCGAAAAACCAACTCTATGGTGAAATCTATAGTATACCCCGCGATAGATATAGCTGTGATAGTAGCCTTCTGTATAGGGGATACCGTATCGAATCTGAAAACACTATATAGCAGATCTAAGAATAAGAAATAGAATTAAGCCTAGATAGATGCATATTCACGATAGTACTCCTCTATATCATCCCTAGATAATCTACCCCTATGGAGCATTATCCTATATCTGAACTTAACATTTGACCCCCTATCTATCTTCATACTACCATCTACATCTTTTCTCCCTTCAAAATCCCTTAGACCAAAGCAGTTGACCGCGAAGAGCCCATATGCTCTTACATGCCAGTATGTGGGATGCCTAGGATTACTAGGATGATCGAATATAGTTATACCCACTATCTCTCCATCAACTCTACCCGTATAATCGCACCACCTAGCTCTCTTACCCCAACACTGAGGTTCACCTACACCCCCCTCGGAATTCATTATAACTCCACCACCCACAGATTCTCTCATACTATCTACAACCCTCAATGCGACAATACCCCCCTCCTTAGTATCCCCCAAAGTTACATCCCCGTAACTCGCTCGAAACTCTACCTCATAATCTATAAGCCTAATATCGTTTCGAGTTTTCCAAAATGCTACAACCCTACTTTCATCCATAAGCCTCCCACCTTCTACAGATAACCAAAGGTTTATGGAATTCAATACGCATACATCACTTCTCAGCGATATAGTTGGGTTATCTGCACATTTTATAAATCCAGCAGTAGGTTTCTCACTCCATAAATCAACGCCGTTTACATCTCCATGCGCAGTCCATAGAGATCTATGATGTATATGATCTGGCGGCTCATCCCTAGTAACCATCATACCTTTAGGAGCATATATTGGGTAGAAATATGGCTTACGAATACCTCCACCATACCTGTATATCGCTATCAGCGTATCATCCTCAAATACCTCTAAGAAGCCATCCCTGACTAATCGAACCGAGAACACCATTCCATGACACCAATCCTTAATACTCTGCAAAAAACCTCTTAAGATTTTCTATACTAATCTTAACAGCACCAGCCGGATCCTCCTCTCTCCTTAAAATCTCTACGGATACGTAACCCTTAAATCCGATTTTCCTCAAGCTTCTAACGACTGCCCTATAATCGGCGGATCCGAAACCAGGCCCACCCATATTATCATCGTTAGCATGAAAATGCATAAGATATCTCCCACCCTTTTCTATCTGTCTATCAATAGGCTCATCCGCACCAGTCATAGCGTACACATCTAGTATAAGCCTGAAATTAGGATGATTCACATCCTCTATAAGCTTGATAGCTTCATCTACCGTATTTATGAAGTTAGTCATCCCTTTCCTTAGAGGTTCTATACATATATAGACGTCGTATTGCTCAGCATACATCGAACATCTTCTAAATATATCTGCAGCCCATCTCCATGCATCTGCATGATTAACTCCCTCAGGTATACTTCTCTGAGCTGGAGAACCGAAGACTATAATCTTACCGTCGAGATCACTACAAAAGTCTATCAACGCCCTTAGATAAGATTCCGTTCTCTCTCTCACGTTAGAATAGGGACTCGTTAGATGAACACCTTCGACACCTCTAAGAACCCAGTGTATTCCGACGATCTCTATATCGAAGCTTTCAGCATCATTTCTTATAGATCTCCTCGTATCTTTATCAACATCTGTAACCCTACTAGCTATGGTGAACGGGGCTATCTCAACACCGTTATACCCAATGCTCGATACGTACTCGAAAACACGTCTAAGACTCCATCCTTCAAATACCTCATTACATACAGCAAATCTGGGCATACTCATCGTACTACATCGCTCATCGTATTAACTTAATATTTAAAGTTATTCTCGACCAGCCTGTAAACTATAAACTGGAAGCTAGTTAGCCTACAGAGCTTCACTCGCTGCTCAGATTTGGACTCTAAATCAGTAAAACTTAACTATGGGTTATTAAAATACTTATAGTTTTATGCATACGCGGGTTATGAGAAAACGTAATAGTTTAGCGGTAAGCCTTGCAGTATTCCTCATCTGCACAGTAGTAGCTGTAGTAGTAGCAGGTATAGCAGGATACTATATAGGTCATGATGGGGGCTATCGCTCAGGATATAATGCCGGCTATAACGAAGGATATGGCAAGGGTCGAGATGAAGGCTTGGTAGCTGGTGCGCAAGCAGCCTACCGTGAAGGCTATAATACAGGTTATAGCACAGGTTATCGTCACGGCTTCTCCAACGGTACACTTAATGTTGCTAAAGCATTGTATATGGGGCTTAAAGATAGGATATTAAGAGAGATCGTACAAGTATCTGCACCCAACCTCCCATCAAAGATAAAGGTCGGGTGTCTAATGGCCTTAACAGGCGAATTAGGGCCTATGGGTGTCGAGATAGCTAAAGGTGCTCAGCTAGCCGTAGCTCTCGTAAATCGCCTTGGAGGTGTAGCTGGTAGACCTGTAGAGCTTATACTAGAAGATACCGGTACAGATCCTAGTAAAGCTTTAACAGCTTGTAAGAAACTAGTCGAGGTCGACGGTGTCAAGGTTATAGTAGGCCCTATGGCTAGTGGTGAAGTTATGGCTGTAGGAAGTTATGTTAACGAGAGAAAAGTCGTACTAGTATCTCCATCAGCTACATCACCATACATAACTCTAAACTTCCCAGATGACTACGTATTCAGAGTCGTAGGCAGCGATACAGCTCAAGCTAAAGCTCTAGTTAAGCTAGCTCTGGATGCAGGTTGTAGGAAGATAGCGACTTTAGTTATGGATAACCCATATGGTGTAGGTATAGAGGATGTAGTTTCATCTCTTATAAAAGATAAAATAGTACTCAAGGTGAGATACGACCCTAAGAAGATGGATTTCAGAACAGAGTTAACACAGATTAAAGGCGCAGGCGTAGATGGCGTTATATATGTAGGCTATTATGAAGATGGTCGTGTAATGTTTAGACAAGCCTTAGAGCTAGGTTTAGATAATATAAAGTGGTTTGCAGCAGAAGGTGTATACGGAGAACCAATGCTAGTAGTTCCTGAATCCGCTGAATTCATGTATAGAGCCGTATTAGGTACTAGACCTCTACCTCCACTTATATCGTTCTATGATGAATTCTTAGAGGAATACGAAGCAGTATTCGGAGCTAAACCAGCAGCCCCATACATAGAGTATTGCTTTGACGCTACACTTATGCTCTTAGAGGCTATAGCTAAAGCAGGGGTATATGATGGAGCAGCTATAAAAGAGAAGCTGATGGAAATATCAAGCTCCTTCCTAGGTGCTTCAGGCTATAAAGCCTTTGACAGCGTAGGAGATCAGCTTATGCAGATATATTCAACATGGAAAGTTGTCAAAGATGATGGTAAATATAAGATAATAGATGTAGGAGCCATAACACCATAGATCAGCTGGGGGATCAAAATATAAATGTATACACTGAATCTCCCTCAAATATTTTTTAATTCTATAATAACTGGGAGCATATTTATGCTTGCAGCTATAGGCTTAAGCCTATCCTATAGCCTATCTCGTTTCCCGAATTTTGCTCATGCAGAATACATAACCTTAGGAGGGTACATCGGTTTTCTTCTATTTGAACAGTTGAATATGCACCTCTATATAGCGTTCACAGCTTCTTTCCTAGTATCTGGGCTTCTCTCTCTACTATCCTATACGGTTCTATTCAAGCCTCTCCAAGATAGGGGGGCCCCCATGGTTTATCTTATGGTTGCATCCATAGGTTTAGGTATAACCATTAGACACATAATTCAACAGATATGGGGTGGATCCCCTTTAACTATAAGAGCCGTATGGCCTAGATGGGATATAGGACCTCTAACGATCTCGGGTCTCTATCTATACCTAATAGCTACGGTTATCTCAACATCTATAGTACTACACTTACTACTAGCTAGCACTATTATAGGTAAATGTATTAGAGCGGTATCTGATAATATAGAGCTAGCTTCCTCAGTAGGTGTGAATGTGGATAATGTATCTAGGTTTGTATGGTTTGTAGGAGGGGGGTTAGCAGGTTTATCAGGGTTTTTCATGGTAGCTATAGCTAACGCTATACCTCTCTTAGGTTGGAGACTGCTAATACCCGCATTCGCCGTAACGGTTTTGGGAGGAGTGGGCAGCTTCTATGGAGCTTTAATTGCAGCTTATACTCTCGGCTTTGCTGAGAATATAAGTGTAATAGGTTTAACCGCTCTAGGTCTACCTACAGATCTGAAAATGCTCGTTTTCTTCATTACGATAGTCGTCGTATTATTAGCTAAACCTGAAGGTATAATCGCATCGATAAGGAGGGGTTTACGTGTCTGATCCAGCGATCTTCATAATGCACATAGCCTACAAGATCGGAGTTTATGGTATAGCAGCTTTAAGTCTCAATATAGAATATGGGTATACAGGTCTATCCAATTTTGGTAAAGCGGCATTCCTCATGATAGGCGCATACACAGCTGCGATAGCACTCGAGAATGGTCTACATCCCGTCATAGCTATAATCCTATCTGTAATTATATCTGGTGTTATAGGTCTACTAGCATCTGCTTTTACATTAAAGTTTAGAGAGGATTATCTAGCTATAACACTACTAGCCTTTGCTGAGATCACTAGACTTATAATACGGAGCTTCGATGACTCCGCAAAAGCTTTAACCAGATTGATAACCGGTATGGAAAACTACGTTAACATATTCGGCGGGGTTCACGGTAAAGTAGTAAGAAGCTTCATAAGCATCATAGGCGATTACAGGCTATACAATGTAGCTCAGCTATGTCTAGCCTACGGATTTCTAATATTCTCCTACATATTCGTAAAACTACTGTTAGACTCACCTTATGGCCGTGTTCTCAGAGCTATCAGGGAGGATGAGCTTGCCTCTCAAACACTAGGTAAGGAGACATGGCGTTATAAACTACAAGTTATAATCCTAGGCTCCATGCTTGCAGGGTTAGCTGGTGCTTTAATCGCACAGTTTGAAGGATATATAAGTCCTGAAAGCTTCCAACCCCATCTAACTTTCGCTATATGGATGATGGTTATACTCGGTGGTGTAGGGAATAACCTGGGAGTTATCCTAGGAGCCGCTCTTGTAGAATCTATAGAAGCAGCTGCTTTATTCATTAAAGGCTTCCTCGGCTATCTGCCATTAGATCCTATAAATATACAGTGGATATTTGTCGGTATATCTATCATAGTAATCGTAGCATTCAAACCTAAGGGTCTCGTAGAAGAACGCCCTATCAAAACACCCGCCATGGAGGTGGCTATAGCTGGCTCTACTAGAGATTAGAAAATTATCGAAAAGTTTCGGTGGGCTAAAAGCCGTAAACTCAGTCGATCTAGATGTAGAGGAGGAAAGTATAACCGGGCTTATAGGTCCTAACGGCAGCGGGAAAACTACTTTATTCAATATGATCTCTGGTGTTGTGCAGAGGGATAGCGGCGAGATATGGTTTATGAAGGAGCGTATAGATGGTCTCCAGCCGTTCAAGATCTATGCGAAGGGTATAGTTAGAAGCTTCCAAATACCAAGACTATTTTGGAGGCTTACCGTCTTAGACAACATGTTGATAGCAGCTAGAGAATTTATAGGTGAAAGCTTTACAGGAACATTATTCAGAAGGGGTAAATGGGTATCAGAAGAGAGGAAGCTTGTAGATAAAGCTCTAGATATACTTAGGTTACTAGGATTGTCTGAGTCGGCTTTCAGATTTGCATATCAGCTTTCAGGAGGACAGATGAAGCTTCTAGAGATAGGTAGAGCTCTAATGGCTGATCCCAAGCTTCTTCTTTTAGATGAGCCTACAGCTGGTGTTCATCCCAAACTTGCACAGGATATATTCAGGAAGATAGAAGAGATACGGAGAATATACGGTACAGCAGTCTTCGTTATAGAGCATAGAGTTGAAACATTATTCTCTTATGCAGATTGGGTATACGTTATGGATAATGGTAGCCTCATATATAGTGGTAAACCTAGCGGCGTAGTTCTAGATGCCAGGGTTCAGAAAGCGTATCTAGGTGATATATATGTTGCTTAGAACAGTTGATCTAAGCGTAGGCTACGGAGATCTAAAAATCGTACAAAACGTATCGGTAGAAGTTAAAGGTGGGGAGGTTGTAAGCCTGATAGGCCCTAACGGTAGCGGTAAATCAACCTTGATAAAGGGTATAGTAGGTCTAGCTAAGGTATTCAGCGGCAGGGTCCTCCTTGATGAATTGGATGTAACAGGTTTACCAACGTATAAGCTTATCAGGATGGGTATAGGCTATGTACCCCAGAGACTCAATATATTCCCTAACCTATCGGTTAAGGAGAATCTTGAAGTTAGTGGAAGCTGGCTTGATAAGAATAGGATGAGGAGGAAAATCCAAGAAGTGATGGATATATTCCCGGAGATTAAACATAAAATGGACTGTAAAGCTGGACTTTTAAGCGGAGGAGAAAGGCAGATACTAGCTTTGGCTAGAGCTTTAGTAGCAGAGCCTAGGGTACTCTTACTCGATGAGCCTACAGCCAGTCTTAGCCCTATGATGGCTGATAAGATCTTCAGATATATAAGGGACATAGCATTCACTAATGATATTGCAATCATGATCGCAGAGCAAAACGTAGCTAAAGCTTTGAAAAACTCTGACAGGAGTTACGTGTTAGTTTCAGGTAGATGCGTATCTGTAGAATCATCTAAAGCTCATCTATCAGACGATCAGCTTAAAAGGATATACCTTGAATTTATGAGCATTAAACCCGATAGCTTATGATAACTGATTCTAGAAAGATATACTTAAAAACATCGATAATATATATGATCTATAGGGATGCAGATAACCTTCTACCCTATAGATATCGATTACAGAGAATCTCCATCATTATCAGTTAGGCTTTGGGGTATAGATAGGGATGGAAAACGTATAATGGCTTTTGACGATAGATTTAAACAATATTTCTTCGTCATACCTAAAGAGGGGTGTTCGACTAAGCTTTTTGAAGAATTAAACCTCCTAGGCGTATCAGTTGATGAAATAGAAAAAAGATTCTTCGGCAAACCTATCAGGGTATTAAAGGTTGAATCCAGTAATGTCAAGCTTATCAACGAAGCCTTAGCTAAAATATCTAGGAGCCGATATGTCGATAAGGTTCTCGAAGACGACCTTAGAGCTTCTACACATTATCTGCTGGAAAAGCAAATTAAACCATGTAATTGGGTTGAAGTGAGTGCAGAGTACGGGGGTATAGAAGGGGTTAGAGTTGATAAAATATACCGTATCATAGGTGATTTTAGAACGATCGATACAGCTATACCTCGACTCCGTATATTAGCATTCCATGTATACCCGTTATCGCGCTTCGGATCACCGAATCCAGATATCGATCCTATAGCCGTTATAACGGTAGGGACATCCGATGGACATATAGAGCAGTATACGATAGATGATGGAGAGAAAACCATACTTTTGAAATTTATAGATTTCATAGATGAGTATGACCCAGATATAATCGTAGGGTTTGAATCGAACAGAGTATACTGGCCTTTCATAAATAGGAGAGCTTCCATCAACAATATTAAACTATCTATAGGTAGGGACGGGGGCTCTCCGCATACAAGCGTGTATGGTCATATATCGATACCTGGTCGTGTAAACCTAGACTTATACGATTTCGTGGAAGATTTGTATGAGGTTAAATCCAAAGATATAGAAGGCTTAGCCGACTATCTAGGATTGAAGTTTCCACGTAAACTTGTACCTAGCTTTAAGGTTTCGGAACTATGGAGTAGAGGATCGGATGGAAGGATAGATGTTAAGGAATCTAGTAGATCGATCGTAGAAGCCATGCTAAAGCTATCTGAGGATATAGTCCCACTTGCACTTCAACTATCCTCGGTAGTGGGTCTACCACCTGACCATGTATTCACCGCTGCTGTAGGTTTTAGAGTTGAGTCACATCTGATGTTCGAAGCAGCTAGTAGAGGCGAACTGATACCTAAACGTAGCGAGGTAGAATACGAAAGGTATGCTGGAGCTATAGTTCTAGAACCTACACCAGGTATACATGAGGATATACTCGTATTAGACTTCAAGTCTCTATACCCATCCCTCATAATAAAGTACAATATATCACCGGATACTTATATCGAAGAGGGTGTAGCCTCTGATATAGATTTCTATGAAGCACCCGAGGTTAAGCATAGATTTAGAAAGGAGCCTAAAGGAATGTATGCAGAAGCATTATCTAAACTCCTTAAGGCTAGGGATGAGGTTAGAGTTAAACTTAAGGAAGTTGAGCCCAACAGTCACTTATACAAACTCCTCGATGCCAGACAGAAAGCTATAAAGATAGTATCTAACGCTACTTATGGTTATGCTGGCTGGATCGGTGCGCGATGGTATATGAAGCCTGTAGCAGAATCTGTAGCAGCCTGGGGTAGAGCTACACTTAAATCAGTACTAGATTATGCATCTAAAATAAGCCTTAAAGTAGTTTATGGAGATACAGATTCCATATTTGTAGAATATGATGAGGAAAAAATAATGAAGCTTACAGAATTCGTAGAGAAGGAGCTTGGCTTAGAGATAAAACCAGATGTACACTATAAACGTGTATTATTTACTGAAGCTAAGAAGCGTTACGTAGGTCTAACATTAGATGGACGTATAGATTTCGTGGGATTCGAAGCTGTAAGAGGGGACTGGAGTATGCTGGCTAAGATAGTCCAAGAGGCTGTAGCAGACTCTATATTGAGGGAGGGGTCCGTAGCTAAAGCCATCTCCATATCTAGGGACTATATATCCATGGCTCGTAAAGGTTTACTACCCTTAGAATACTTCATAGTATGGAAGACTATATCTAAGCCGCTAGAGGAGTATAAGGTTAGAACACCTCATACAGAAACTGCTAGAAAGCTTGTAGCTAAAGGTTTCAAGGTAAACCCCGGCGACCGTATAGGCTTTGTTATCGTCAAGAGAGCGGCGCAGAAACTATATGATAAAGTGGAGCCATACCTATACGCTAAACTGGAAGATATAGATATAGAATACTATATAGATAACCAGGTAATACCCGCTGCTCTAAGGATATTAGAAGTCTTAGGTGTAAGAAAGGAGCAACTTCTAGGTAGACAGGTAACCCTCTTTTAGGAGCATCTGGTCTCATCTCAGAAGCTTATTCCTTGTATAAACTTTAAATAACCTCCCCCTCCATATATATTGGATGAACTAATTCGCCAAGAAAGCGGCCGTGGTCTAGGCTGGTTAGGATGGGGGCCCTCCAAGCCTCCGGTCGCGGGTTCAAATCCCGCCGGCCGCATAGTAATATTTGATGATACTATACGACTCCAATCCACCTATATATAGGTGGTATCGTATACCCTCTAACATATGCTATAACGACTATTATCGTGAGTATGAGTATGGTGACTAAAGCTACGGCTAATATAACTCTATAGAGTATACGTGTAGCGAGGGTATTCGACATAATATACCCTACCTAAATAGAGACTAGTATATTCTCTAATTAAGCATTATTGTTAACGATTATCTCCCCTTACTCTAAATAGTTAAAGCTTGTTAGAGATTGCACCTCCTCGCCTACTACATACATATCCTCATCTCTAACACCTACCATCCCTGGGATATATATCCCAGGCTCTATCGTTACTACACAGTCTTCTGGGATAGGCTTCTCATAAATTGGGCTTAAATATGGAGGCTCATGGATATCTAACCCGACTCCATGACCAAGCCCATGAATAAAGTACTCCCCATATCCTAGATCTACTAGAATTTTCCTCGCAGCTTTATCGATTTCTCTAGCTAACATTCCAGGTCTAAGGAGATTTAACGCTTCGTTCTTAGCTTTATGTACCGCTTCGAGGAGATAACTATACTTATGCTTGAAATCCCCAAGTAGGAATGTTCTAGTCATATCTGATCTATAAGATTCATATACAGCGCCTAGATCGATCACGACAATATCATTCTCCTCTATACGCCTATACGATGGTTTAGCATGTGGTTTAGAAGATGAGGAGGATGAAGCTACTATAGTCTGAAACGCTACGGATTCTGCACCCATTTTACGCATAATATACTCTGCCTCGACCGCCAGCTCCCATTCAGATATCCCTGGTTCTAATATACTTGATACTTTATCCATAGTTCTCCTAGCTATTTCAGCAGCTCTAGCTATAAGTTTCATCTCATATGAATCTTTCTTCATTCTCATCTCCCATATAGTATCCATACATTCTCTGAGATTTGATGTTATCTTACCCATAGCTTCATAGTCTCTCACCGATAGCTTATCGAAAAATATAGTGGATGGCTTCACTTCAGAAAGTATACGAACCACCCTATCCATAAGCCTATCCTCAGGCCCATAGACTTCTAAACTTAGAGTTGATCCAACCTTAGCCTTAACCTCTTCTTCTTCAAGCTTAGGCAGTATAAGTGTAGCTTCATCACAATCGATTATTAAGCATCCTACGCCTACCCCAGCGAAGTAAAGTAGATTTGATGAATCCGTCAGGATTATACAAGAACCCTCCTGCAACTCCAACTTATTTATCAATATATCTCTTCTTCTAACCATCACATCCTCCAATGCATAATTCACCTCAGAGTATGCTATGGGACATATATCCTTGAAGCTAATATCTAGTTAGTATACAGGTTTTTAACTATTATAGTATATGAGGTTTAATCCTAAGTATACTCGAGAATCTCCTAGTTACTAGATGATCGCCTAAAGAAGGTAGGGTAAGGAGATGTAGATGCATCATGGTTTACATAAAGCGTATAGAAATTAAAGGGTTCAAATCATTCAAAAACCGGACGGTGATAAACCTATGCAAAGGTCTTAACGTTATAACAGGCCCTAACGGATCGGGAAAGAGCAATATAGTCGACGCTATAAGGTTTGCTTTAGGTGAGCTTAACCCTAGGATGCTAAGGGTTGAAAGATTCTCTGAGCTTATATGCGATAACCTAGATGCAGGATCTAGAAGAGCCTATGTAAAAATAGTATTAGATAACAGCGATAGAAAAATACCTATAGATAGCGGGGAAGTAGAGATTCAACGTTCGATAGATGAAAAAGGTAGGATGACTTACAAGATTAATGGACGTAGATCATCAAGGGAAGCTATCGTAGATATGCTATCTGTTGCAGGTCTATCCCCTTCAGCTATAAACATAATTATGCAGGGTGCAGTAACCAGGATAGCTGATCTAACACCCAAACGTAGAAGAGAACTCCTGGAAGAGATAATAGGTATATCAATTTATGATGAAAAGAAGGCTAAAGCAGAGGAGGAGCTAAGGAGAGCTGAGATAAACTTTAGAGTAGCTGAAGCTAAGCTCGAAGCTATGCGGGAGCAGCTGGATAAACTATCTAGAGAAAGGGAGCAGGCTTTAAAGTATATTGATCTAAAAGCTAAGATCGCAAAGCTGAAGGTTACCCTGCTCTCAGCTAAAATTTTAAGCTTAAGGAGAGAGGTTGCTGAGCTATCTATAGACTACGAAAATACACGGTCAGAAATCGAAAAACTATTGAGATACCTTGAATCCCTCAAAGCTGAACGTAAGAGTTTAGAAGATGAGCTTGCAAACATACCGATACAACCTATCGAAGCTGATAACTTAACATCTCAGCTTTCACAGCTAAGGGAAGCTAAGGTTAGACTAGAGGAAACTTTAAAATCGATAGATGACGAGATCTCATCAATCGAAAAGATACGAGGAAATCTGGCGGAGAGATTATCTAATGTAGAAATAGAGATTAAGTATTTAATCGAAAAGATAGAAGAACTATCTAACGAAGAAAATGCATTAGTTAAAGCTTTAGATGAAAAAAGAGCTAAATATCGTTCATTTTTCGATCATATATGTAGTTTAGGATCACATTTCAAAAATGTAGCGAACGATATTGTTAGACTGCATAACGAGTACGTAGAATCTATTGCTATATACTCTCAGCTACGTAGCTCTATACTAGAATGTAATGCAAAGGTCTCAGTAATAGAGGAAGCTATTAAAGCTAGAGATGAGATGTTAAAGAAGCTCAATGATGTGGAAATATCTATAGAACAGCAGATGGAATCTATACGTTCAACTAAACTTCGACTTCGAGAAGTTGCTACTAAACTCCTCGATAAATTACAAACTCTATTATCGAAGATGAAAATGTTAGAGAATGAAACGGAAAAAGCATCATCATTAGCATATAAGTGTGGGGAAATAATTTCATATTTGAAAGCACAACTAGAGACTATCGATAGATTAGCGAATATACAATTGCTGAGCGAAGCAATCGACAGAATTATGCATGATAATCAAATACCAGGTGTATACGGATTATTATACAATAATATCAAATTTAAGGATGAATTTAAGATAGCTCTAGAATCTATAGCGGGCGTATTTCTATATGCTGTTATTGTGAAAGATATAAATTCTTGTCTTATGTGTCTAGATAAATTGAAGAAATTAGGTATAGATAAAGCTATAGTTATCCCACTTTCAGATATCAAACCTACTGTTTTATCAAATTATCCCTACATCGAGGGTATTTTAGGTCTATCTCTAAATTTTGTAGAATATAATCCAGAGTTTAAACCAGTAGTAGATCTACTATTCGGGAATACCCTTATAGTTTCGGATAGAAGAATAGCTATAGAACTTTCTAATAAAGGATTTAGATCTGTGACGATCGAAGGTGAGTTATACGAACCTGAGGGGCCTATCAGATTAGGATCTTTCTTAAGACTTGATCATTCAAAATTCCTAGTTAAAAGCAAGCTTTTATCAAATCTTATAGATCTATCTAGACGTTTAGAGAAAGCTCTGACTAACAAATCTGAGAGCTATAGACGTTTAGTAGAGGAATATAGAGCTATTCGTAGAAGATATATTGAACTTGAAAAGTGGCTAGCGGTTATAGATGTATATCAGAATATACTCGAGAGAGAGATAATTCAACTTAATAAACGTAGAGATAATCTAGAAAAGAGTATAGCAGAACTACGCATAGAGTATGATCAGCTCATAAATAGAGTGAATTCTGAACGTACAGATATTATATCCTTCGAGAGAAAACTTAATCTCATAGCTAAACAGCTTTCAGAAATATCCTCCAAAACTATTTCATCAAATATCGATGAAAAAATCTTTAAGGAATTTTCAAATATAGCTGCTGAATTATCAATCCTAGAAGAAGATCTATTAAGAGTAAGGTCTGAAAAATCGATGCTTCAAGGTAAATTGGGTATGCTTGGAGATAGAGAATATACTATGCTTAAAGCTGAACTAGATAGATTATTAGAGGATGCTTCATCCTTACAGAATCGACGTAAAGTGTTAGAGGAGCAGTTAAAGAATGTGACACACTCTATAGAGAGAATAGAATCTGATATCAGATCTAGATGTGTAGGAGAGAATTCAAAAGCCCCGGATCTATACGGAAGATTATCGGTTATTAGGAAGGAGATGGAAACTACTGAGGAATCGTATAGGATGCTCGTAGATAGATTACGTATGGTCGAAGCAGCTATCCATGAGAGAAAAGCTAAGTTAGAGTTGATGGAGGTTGAACTTCATAAGCTAGGCTTTGAAGAACCTGTACCTATAGATAGCCAGGATATTTCGTCATTAGAGAATTTAATAGTTAAGTACGAGACTGAAATAGAAGCGCTAGGCTCTGTTAACCTTCTATCAGTAGATGAATACGAAGATGTTAAACGCAGACATGATGAACTAGCTAAGAAGGTTAATGTATTGAGAGAGGAGAAGTTATCCATAGAGAAGTTTATCGAAGAGATTGAAAGCGAGAAGAAACGTGTATTCATGGAATTTCTAGATAGATTAAATTCTAAGCTTAGGGAGGTATTCAGTAAATTTACTAGCGGAGGGGATGCATGGCTTGAACCCGAGGATAAAACCAACATATTTAATGGAGGTATAGACCTTATAACGGCGTTCCCAGGTAAACCTAGACGCTCTCTAAGCATAGCTAGTGGTGGCGAGAAGACTATAGCAGCTCTATCTTTTGTATTCGCTCTATCCAAATTGAATCCCACAACTGTATATATACTAGATGAAGTCGATGCCCACTTAGACCCGGTAAATCTAGAAAGGCTAGCCTCAGCTTTAAAAGATCTATCCAATGAGAGCCAGATTATAGTGATAAGCTTGAAAGATGTTATAGCATCTAAAGCTGATAAGATCTACGGCATATACTCTAAGGGAGGCTTATCTAAAGTTGTAGCTGCAGTTATGAATGTGGAGGCTATTAGTAATGGGTGAGAAACCATTCTGGCTTGAAGAACCATGGATTACTCTCATAGATTTATCTAAGATGAGTTCTATAGATCCATGGTCTATAGATTTAAAGATGCTTATCCTAGGATTTTTAGAGAAACTTAAATCCTATGGGTTGATAAATTTCTCCATACCAGGAATTGTTCTTCTATCATCTGCTACAATATTCAAACTTAAAGTTGAATATATATTCAAACCGTTTACTGTTAAAGTCGAAAAAGATAGAGAACAGTCTGAGGGGAAAACTAGAACTACACCTACGTTGGATATCCCGACGATAGATCTCCCATTAAGGTATAACTTTGCTTCACTCGATATAGAATCCATCTTAAAACTATTGATAGAAGTTCTTGAAGAAGCTAGTAAAGTTAGGATCGAGCCACCCTCCATAGATAAACTTATCGAAGATTCTCAATCGTTCATACTTGAGGAGAGCTTTGAATCTAAGATAGAGACTTGGATAGGTGAATTAGAGGAGAGAATAAGAACCTTATTATGGAGCGGATACGAGTATATAAGCTTCCGAAAAATTGTAGAGAATATGGATCTGCGAAGTCAGATTAGGATGTTTATAGCTCTACTCTTCCTCGCTCATCAAGGTAAAGTCGATTTATTTCAAGATGAATCTGAATCTGATCTAATCATATCTGTGGAGGGTTATAAGGTTTGGTTGAAGAGTTAAAGAAGATAGTTGAAGCCATACTCTATGTAGCTGGTAGACCTATAGAAATTTCTAAGATACACAAGGTTTTGAAGAAGTTCTTTCCATCCATAGATATGGAGGATATACGTAGAGCTATACTACAGCTTATGGATGATCTCAACACCTACGGCTCAGCCTTAGAGGTTATACAACTTCCTGGTGATAAATTCGTCTTACAACTTAAACCTGAATACTCTGATATAGCTAAGTTTTTCGCTTTCACATCACCTATAAGTAAAGGTTTACTAAAGACTTTATCATATATTGCTTTTAATCAGCCAGTATCTTTAAGCCAAGTTGCAAAAGTTAGAGGTAGCTCAGCATACCGTCATGTACGTGAGTTGAAGCGTATGAAACTAATATCGTTTGAGAAAAAGGGTAGAGAAACCATACTATACACTAGTAATAATTTCAATGAGATGATGGGTTTATCAGGGACGCCATCAGAGATATCTGAAATTCTAAGAAGACTTTTTTCCTCTAAGCATGGAGAAGGTACATTGAGACTACCGAATTTATCGTGATAGAATTTATATATAGGCTCCCTCTCCTAGATGGATGAGATGCAGAGATGCCTATCTGGCATTGGGATCTACATAAGCGTAAGCAATCAGGTGGTAAACGTAGAGCTTATCGTGGTAAACGTAGGTATGAAAGCGGGGGGTATCCTACCGAGACTATTGTAGGTACCCCTAAGCGTAAGGTAGAACGAGCTATGGGTGGTAACGTTAAAGTTAAACTACTATCTGATAATATCGTAAATGTATCTGATCCATCAACTGGTAAAACCGTTAGAACAGAGATTCTAAGAGTCGTTAAGAATCAGAGTAACATAGATTATGATCGAAGGGGTGTACTAACAAAGGGAGCTATAGTAGCTACCCAACTTGGATTAGCTAGGATAACATCTCGTCCAGGTCAGGATGGTGTTCTAAATGCTATCCTTATAGAATCTTCTTCTAGATGATATGATTAGGTATGAAACTTAAGAATCGTGTGATAGTATGGCTGGTCTATCTAGATTCTAAGCGTTCGAGAAGATCTGGTAGACGCTTACCTAGGGATATAGCTGTAGATAATCCTAAATTGGAAGAGTTGATCGAAGCTGCTAAGAAGCTGAATCTAAACCCTGAAGCTTATCCTAATAAAGCTTATCCTAGATCATGGTGGGATGAAACAGGGTATATTATAGTAGATAAAAAGTGGCCTAAACAAGAGCTTCTAAAGAAACTTGCTGAAGAGATTGCTAAGATTAGAATTGATAAATCTAAGATGATCTCGAGGTAGAGTATTTTCCAATCTCAAACTATTTAAGTCTAACCTTATAGTATTATGTTTACCCTGAATAAGATTTATTTAGGAGGCTATTACCGTTTCGTAGGTAGGGTGAGGCTGAGATGCCTAAACCTATGTATGTAAGGTTTGATGTTCCGAAAGAGCTGGCGGATGCGGCCTATGAGCTATTGGTTACTGTAAGGAATTCTGGAGGTAAAGTGAAGAAGGGGGCTAATGAAGTAACTAAAGCCGTAGATAGAGGTCTAGCTAAACTTGTATTGATAGCTGAAGATGTAGATCCACCGGAGATAGTAGCGCATTTACCATTGTTATGCGAGGAGAGGAAAATTCCATACGTTTATGTCCCATCTAAACAGAAGCTCGGAGAGGCTTCAGGTATAGAGGTTCAGGCATCCTCCGCATGTATAATAGATCCGGGAGAAGCTAAAGATGTACTCCAAGCGTTTATAGAGAAACTTAACGCTCTACGTAAGGGTGGTACTAGGGGTTGAGCTATAGAGAGGATGTAACCCCCGCCGAGGTTATACAGATATTAGGTAGAACTGGGCCTACAGGCGAGGTTCAGATAGTTAGAGTAAAGATACTAGAAGGTAAGGATTCTGGACGTATAATATCTAGGATAGTTAAGGGGCCTGTACGTGTAGGAGATATACTTATGCTTAGAGAGACTGAGAGAGAGGCTAGAGGCCTCAGGTGATCCTATGCCTAGGGATAGGACCTGCGTATTCTGCGGTGGTAAGATACCTCCAGGGACAGGTCTACTATTTGTTAGAAACGATGGGAGCCTACTATGGTTCTGTTCTCGTAAATGTAGGGTTAGTATGCTTAAGATGCATAGGGATCCTAGAAAGCTTAAATGGACGATTCACCATGGTAAGAAGGAAATAGTTAAACCTACAGATCAGCATCTTTAGGAGGCTGTTAATCCTTGAAGATAATCGTAGTCGCTGTTCCAGGAGGAGGTAAAACCACGATAATGAATTATGTAAAAAAGAGAAAGCCTGATGTAGTTATAGTGAATTTCGGAGATTATATGTTTGATATAGCTAAGATACGTTTCGGTATAAAGGATCGAGACGAGATGCGTAGAAAGATACCTGTAGATCAATATAGAGCTATCCAGGAGGAGGCTGCTAAACGTATAGCAGAGCTTAAAGGAGATGTCCTGATAGATACCCATGCAGCTATAAAGAAGCCTGAAGGCTTCTACCCGGGTCTACCAGACTATGTAGTCTCTCTGATGAAGCCCGACGTCATACTACTATTCGAATTCGATCCCTATGTAGTTCTACAGCGTAGGATGAAGGATATACGTGGTGAAGGTGCTACCCTGAGAACTGGTAGAGATGTAGAGTCTGTGGGAGAGATAGAAGCTCACCAACAGGCTAATAGATACTTCGCTTTCGCAGCTGCTAACGCATCCGGATGTACCGTTAAGATAGTGGATCTAAGATTCAAGGAGAGCCGCCCATTCGAACATGCAGAGGTAGGAGCTGAAGAGATAGTGAAGCTATTCGAAGGATCAACCCTTACCTATTAGCCTATAGTAGACGGTTGCAGGGCATCCTACGCATCTCCCCTCCATATAGCTTTTACAAGGTCTACAATCTACACCGCATGGAGGCTTCTCTAAACCTCTGCCCATAAGGTTTAATCTTACAGGTATATATGGCTCATATAGTACGCCTCCTATAGGATAATACTCGACTCTAGCTACACCATCCAAACTCTTGATAGAACATCCCGCAGAAGATATACAGTGTAGCGTCCTATAATCTTCAGCTATCATCAAAGCTACGAGATTATAGCTTCCAAGAACAGGGAGGAACCATACAATCCTAGGGCACTCCCTAAACCTCTTGATAATAGAGTCCATAAACCTCTTATTTTTAACATCTACAAATACTAACAGGGGTATCCAGCCTAATAGCTCTATGTTAACGCTAGCTGAAACCTTGATGACATTATTTCTGAAAAGTCCATCAAGCCTCTTCTTAACACCCATAACCGTATATCCAATTTCCTCGCTTAACTCTTTAAGAGTAGCCCTCCCATCTACCGCTAGTCGTGAGATCAACTTCCGGTCAACTTCGTCTAGAATATTCATGAGTTTAGATTATAAACAAAACTTTATATAAACGTTTAGAATAGAAACCCTATATGCATGAAGAAGCTTTTGGTAAAGCACGGCGGAAGCTACTACCCGCTATGCTGAAGGAATATTTTCCAACATTAATGTTATTAATGGTTATTGGATTATTTATAGTCGGAGCATTTTCGTCTGGAAATCAGATTTAGAAAGGGACGCTACAGATTTCATTATTTGATGGAATCTTGTTGACTATCATAGGGTTTGCAGCTGGATTGCTTGGAGGGCTTATCGGTACTGGAGGATGTAGTATCATATTGCCTACACTACATTTTTGGCTAGGCTACCCAGCTCCACTAGTTATAGGAACAACATTATTTGCCGTTATCTTCACAACACTCTCTGGAGCCTATGGGCATCTTATAAGGAAGAATCTCGATAAGAATGCAGCTTTATGGATCGGGGTTAGGCACTCTAGGTGTTCTTGTCGGCTCCTGGCTTTTTACGATACTCGTTGAATATGTCAGCATACTGAATCTTATCCTTGGTATCGTATTTCTTTGGACATCATGTAGAATGATAGTTGAGGGTATAGGTATCGCTAAATCTAAAGCAGATAAACAAGGGAAGAATATCCCCGGATCGAGAATGGAGATGGGTATTTTCGGTTCCATAATAGGAGTCTTAACAGGTATCGTCGGTTTAGGTGGTGGATACGCTCTTGTCCCTGGATTGATATACCTGTTTAACGTTCCAGTCTACGTTACGATGGGAACATCCCTAGCGTCGATGATCCCGTTAGCTGTTGCCGGCGGAGTGGTAAAGGCGGCTCAAGGCTATGTCGTATTAAGCGCTGGATTTTTACTTGCTGCGGGGGCTATCGTAGGCGCGCAGCTTGGAGCGGCGTTAATCAAAAAGTTTAAGCCAAACACATTGAAGCTAATATTCGGAGCTTACTTTCTTTACGTTGCACTCAAGTTTATAACAGGATACTTTGGAATCATGATATGGTGAAAATTTTGTATAGAAAGTATAATGTTAATATTTATATCCCTGCACTCTGAATAAGACTATTACTTCACTCTCATTGCTACAGGCATTTATACATTTTTAGAGATGAAATGAGCTAAGCTTAAGGGTTATGATCCACTTTATAAATCTTAATAACGGATTTGTAAGATGGCTTATCTGGTTATTTTCCTAGCTATAAGAGTTAGTATATGGTTTAATATTTCAAGTTTTTTGTTTAAAAATTAAACGAGGTTTTACTTATTAAATTTTATATAAAAATTTCTATAATTTAGCCTTATATTATACCTATGTAATCTCTGGTATGTGGTATGTCTAGCAGACCTAGATTCGTAATGTGCATATGTACTGGTGAATGTCCTGGGTTTGCTAAGCTCGATCTATGGAAGCTGGTGAACTATATACGTAACGAGCTTGATGTAGAGTATGCGATAATACATCCACAGCTATGCGTAGATGATGGCGATAGATTCTTCAGGGATTATCTTAAGGAAGGCCCTACAGATATAGTCTATATCATAGGCGGCTGTGATCCTAGGATGCAGAGGAGACTCTTCAGAGAGGCTTTCGAATCTAAGAAGCTCGATATGGATAGAAACCTGGTATCTTTGGATCTTAGAAATATGAGTACTGAGGAAGCTATGAGGAAAGTTGCCGAAGCCGTAGAGGGGGTTAAGAGGAGGGTTAGAACTGATGGTTGAAAGGATGTATCTAGGTATCCCGCGTAGAGAGATCCCATGGTATCCGCAGATAGATTATGAAAGGTGTATCGGCTGTCTTACATGCGTTAAGCATTGTCCTCACAATGTCTACGGTACAGAGGGTAATCCTGCTAAGCCTGTAGTTGTAAACCCGTATAACTGTATAGTTGGTTGTAGCTCCTGTGCTAAGCTATGCCCCTCTGAAGCGATAAAGTTCCCGTCTAAAGATGAGTTGAGGGAGATCTTAAAGAATCTTAGAGGGAAGTATGGCTTAGGATAGCCTACTCACCATCTATCTCAAACAAGTAGCTACGGTTTATTTTTTAAACCAATACTTAAATCGTTTAGCTACTAACTTTTACTCAGTATGAGTGGATCGGTAGAAGGCTTTCGAGTGGAGATCTCTAGAGGTAGATGCCTTAAGGATCCTACTAAAGTTATGATAGAAGCATTCTATCCCGAAGGGTTTGGTGACTCCGTGGAGATGCTTGCATTAATTCTCCCGCCGTTGAAAGCTAGATATTCTAGGCAGAATCGTTGCACTACTATTATAAATGAAGGTAGGCTTATAGGCGTATATTCTGATGGAAGGATATTATTCTGCGCTAAGGATATGGATGAGATTAGAAGCATCCTGAAATATGTTAGGAATCTCCTAGAAGAAGCTTCTAGATTAGTTAGAGAAAAAGGCCCTCCAAGAGTGGAAGATGTAGAAGCTTATGGTAGGATTTCAGTTTTCAAACTATATGATTATCTCCCTAAAACAAATTGCGGCTTATGTGGATATTCTACATGTATAGCTTTCGCAACTAAGGTTCTCCAGGGTGAAGCTAAGCTTAAGGATTGTAGCTTATTGAGTATATATGAGTGGAAGCATTTAGTCATAAAACTCGAAAAAGATTTTAATACAACGATACTCAAAAGCTTAGGTTGGTTTGCTTAAAGTAAGTTACTGTTATGAACATTGAGAAAGCTGATCTACTTGAAGAATTAGAGAAAACTAGAAGATAAGTTATATGTATTAGTCTTAATACCTATTCATTAATAAAAATCCAATTAAAATATTCAAAAATACTTGATTTTTAATAATATTGAAAGAGAGCTAAGGATACAACCAACATACTGTGAGAAAATTAACGAAGCATGCAGTATGAGGGGACATTATGAATATACGAGTTATACGGATTATACTATTGATGGAGATGGAGCATAGAGTAGAGGAACTTGTCAGATTCCAGACTACCCTAAAATTTTTCTCTTTAAGACAATCTAATAAAAATGGGGGTGTTCTATGGGTCCTAAGATTGCTTTTATAGGCGCTGGTAGTGCTAGATGGACGAGTAGAATATTGATCGATATCTTCATGAATGAAGATCTACGCAACTCAGAGATATGGCTTATGGATATAGATGACTATCGGCTTAACATTATATCGACACTTGCTAAGAGGTATGTTGAAGAGGTTAAGCTTCCTGTTAAGATCTGTGCAACTAAGGATAGAGCGGAGGCTATTAGGGATTCAGATTTCATTATATCGACTGCTCTCCCGAAGGGTTACCTATACTATGAGACTATGAGAGATCTATCCGAGAAGCATGGCTACTATAGAGGTATCAATAGCGTTGAGTGGAACTATGTAGGGGATTATCATACGATATGGGGCTACTATCTATTCAAACTACATCTCGATATAGCTAGAGATATAGAGGAGCTTGCTCCAGATGCATGGTTTTTCATAGTTTCGAACCCAGTCTTAGAGTTAACTACGATGGTTGCCCGCGAGACTAAGGTTAACGTAGCAGGTATATGCCATGGATTCTTAGGTTATAGGGCTGCTATCGAGGTTCTAGCTATGCGCTTAGCTAAGGAGAAGCTCGGTAGGGATATAACACCATATTGTGCAGCTCATAGACCTGAGTGCTATAGAGAGGTTTTCGATCTTATAGAATTCGATGAGATAGAAGTGGAGATGAAAGGGTTAAACCACGTTATATGGTTAACTAAATTTACATATAAGGATGAAGATGGCTATAAGTACATGGATGAATGGATTAGAGAGGATTCTGAGGAGTATTGGAGAGTTTGGAGAGAGTATACGACCAATCCTTGGGATCTAGATCTATGCCCAGCAGCAATAGACATGTATAAGACATATGGCTATCTACCTATAGGGGATAGTGTTCGCGGAGGTACATGGAAATACCATTGGGATCTTAAGACTAAGCAGTACTGGTACGGTCCGTATGGTGGACCAGATTCAGAAATAGGCTGTGCCATAAGGATAATGCAAGTTAGAAGGAATGTCGATGAGATGGCTAGGATAGCATTCGATACTTCGAAACCTGTATCCTCAGCTATTCCGTTTAGACCGAGTGGTGAGGTTATAGTAACTCTGATAGACTCTATATATAACGATAAATCTGCAGATAGTTATGAATTACAATTCTTCGGTAAACGCGTAACTGTACCTATATACGTGAACGTTATGAATAGAGGAGCAATACCCAATATCCCAGGAGACGTCGCCGTTGAGACTCATGTAAGAGTCGATGGTAAGGGTATCCATCCGATACAAAAGGATTCTATTCCAAGCAAACTCTACAAGTATGCTATACTACCTAGGATTACGAAGATGGAGTGGGCTCTAGAAGCAAATCTTAAGGGTGGAAGGGATAGTCTAGTACAATGGCTTATAGTGGATGTTAGAACTAAAAACATGAAGCAAATAGATGATGTTATAGACGATATATTGAAGCTTCCAGGAAACGAGGAGATGGCTAAACACTTTAGCTAAACTTTATCCTCTACAGATAGATTTCCAATACGATGTAACGATAATTAATAGAGATAAACACTATATTTTTAAATAGCTATCACTTGATAAAATCTTCTTAGCTTATGCTCTCTCCCCGCTTACTATCCATCCTAGGCTTATGGATAGTAGCTGACGGTATTATAGCGATAGTCCTTGTGTATCCTTATCAACATTATTGGCTTGTTATCCGTTTCATCAGAGTAGTTGTAGGTTTCATAATACTTGTAGAGACTCAACGAATACGAGTAAAATTACTAACCTATACTGTGAAGAATCTAGATAAATTATACAGATGTGCTCGTATCTACACGATTGTATTAGACTCCATAGGTATATGGTTAATAGCCGATGGGTTATCTACAGGTCTACTAGGATATACTCATCCTATACTAGTATGGCAGTTTATACGTACAGTTCGAGTTATTATGGGTTTATGTTTAGTTCTGATAAGTTTGCTCCATGAAAGATTCTATAAGATATAGTAGGAGGGGCTCTCCCGTAATATAGGTTAATTTACCCCATATAGCCCTTCACAGACCATTCTACACTCAATAGTTTTATCTATGATTTAGGTGTAATTGATTCATCTAGGCTATGAAGAAGATTGGGGTTGGCGTCATAGGTGTAGGTATTCAAGGAGAAAGGCATGCAGCGGTATACGCAAACAATCCTCTATCTAAACTTATAGCTGTAGCTGATATAGATGGAGCTAAGGCTGAGCGTATAGCTAGGAAGTATGGTGCTGAAGTATACTTCACTGACTACCATAAGTTATTAGATATGGATGAAATAGTGGCCGTATCTATAGCTACACCGGATTTTCTACATAGAGATCCATGCATAGCTGCCGCTGAAGCTGGCAAGCATGTCTTAGTAGAGAAGCCTATGGCTACATCTGTAAGTGATTGCCAAGCTATGATCGATGCATGTAGGAAGGCTGGTGTGAAACTTATGGTTGCATTCCATAATAGATGGAATCCTGTATTCGTACAGACAAAGCTTAGCGTAACTAACGGTGATCTCGGTAAACTCGTATATGCTTATGCTAGATTAAACGATACTATCTATGTACCTACTAAAATGTTATCATGGGCATCTAGATCTAGTAGCTTATGGTTTCTAGGTAGTCATGTAATAGATCTCTTACTATGGCTCTTCGAAGAGAAGCCTATAAAAGTTTATGGATTTCAGAGGGGTGGGAAGCTTAAAAGTATGGGTATAGATACTCCAGATCTATATGGCTATGTATTGTATTTCAAGGATGCAATAGCCTTCGGGGAAAATGTATGGATATTGCCTGATGGATCTCCTACTATAGCTGAATTTAAACTAGAACTAATAGGAGATAAAGGGTGCGTATATACAGATCATTCTAGAGGTAGATCTATAGAGAAGATCACAGACCGATATATTATACCGGATACATACGTATACTACGATCTATATGGTAAGCCTCTAGGTTTCACTGCGGAATGCGTAAACCACTTTATAGAATGCGTAGCAATGGATCGAGAACCTATAGTCAAGGGGGAGGATGGATTGATAGTGACTAAGATCATATCATCCATACTTGAATCGGTAGATAGACTTGCAGAAATATATGTAAGTTAAAAGCTTAGGTTTTAATATCTATATTAGGTGAAGTAAAGGATCATAGTCAGGTAAAGGAGGCGGTTCATATGGATGACTTTAACCCCCGCCTATTCATAGAGGAGAAAATTGAATGGCTTAGAAAGGAGATAGGATCAGAAGATGCGATAGTAGCACTTTCAGGAGGGGTTGATAGTTCTGTGACGGCTGTACTAGGCTTTAAAGCCATAGGTTCACGCTTAAAATCCGTATTCCTCGATGATGGATTTATGAGAATAGGAGAGGCGGATAGAGTTAGAAGCATCTTTGAGAAACTAGGTATGAAAGTACACGTATACGACGTCGAACATGAATTCCTAGAAGCTCTCAGAGGGGTCAGAGATGCTGAGGAGAAGAGAAGGGAGTTTCGTGAAACCTTCTATAGGATATTCTCTCGTATAGCTCGCGAATTCGGTGTCAGGATAGTTCTACAAGGGACAATAGCTGCGGATATCGTCGAAACTAAAAGCGGTATTAAAACTCAGCATAACGTTCTCGAGCAGATCGGTATAGATCCTCTTAAAAGCTACGGCTTCAAGATCCTTGAACCAATCAAAGAACTGTACAAGAGTCAAGTTAGGCTCATAGCTAAAGAGCTTGGACTCCCAGATGAAATAGTTAAGCGTAGACCATTTCCAGGTCCAGGCTTATCCATAAGAATACTCGGTGAGGTTACTAAGGAGAAGCTTTCTCTGATAAAGAAGGCGACGGCTATAGTCGATGATGAACTCTCAGATATCGAATGCTTCCAAGCTTTTCCAGTTCTACTCGAAGGTATGGCTACAGGTCTTGACTCTACTGGTGGTAGAAAGTACGGGTATATTTTGGCTTTAAGAATAGTGGAATCTATGGATGCTCTGACTGCTAAATATATGAAGATAGATTGGAGTAAACTCGAAAAAGTTAGAGATAGATTACTAACGGAGATTCCGAGTGTAGCTAGAATACTCTACGATATAACAGATAAGCCTCCAGCTACTATAGAATTCGAATAGGGTAGCAAATAATTATCATAAGAAGCTAAGAATGATGAGCGACGATAAGTAGGCTGCTATAGCTGATGGGACTAACCTCTTATAGACTGATAATATCCCTGATTTATAGTATCCTATTGTTAGGATTAGGCATAGATGTAGGGGTGATATTAAGTAGGAGAATATTACGGATATGTATATAGAGGATGCGGTAGATACAGACATATTATCTACGATCGCTGAAGCTATAGGGAATGCGAGAGCTATACCTGCAGAAGGCATAGCCGTCGCTAAACCTATAATCCATGTTATCGTTAGAGCTATTATTAACGGTGGTAGCTGTGAATATGAAAAGTATGGTATAGCTGCTTCTATTAATCCTGAACGCTTCAGCGTATATCTGAAAACCATAACACTAGGTATGGCAAGGGGTATCGCTACATTAATCCTCCTTAGGATATATCGAACCTTCTCTAAACCTATACGGTTGATAACTATCGTATAGGCTACAGCTACGATCAAAGCTAGAGCCATATTTAAACCTACTACTGTTAGAATAACCGCGATCAATATAGGTGATATACCTAGTAGTATACGGTAGAGTGAAGGCCAGTCTATCTGACTTTTAGAGTAACCCTCTACTCTAGCTATACTACGTAGGGATGCTATGTAGCCTATGAGTATATATATGAGTAACACTGGTAGTTGAACCGCTATAAGTCTGTAGAGGCTCACACCGGCAAGTGTTGAAGCTAGTATTATAGCTGAGGATAACGGGTATACGAAGAAGTTCCAATGCCTAAACCATACGTTTATGAAGCTCTCCTCGTCACCATCTAAACCGAGCTTATTAGCCGTATCCTCTATCATAGGCGCTGATAGTAGAGCCCCACCAGGCATGGGTAGGCTACCCATTATAGCGGGTAGTATTGCTAGGATATATTTAGCTGGTAGAACACTTCTAATCGATTGTATCAGTCTTTCGATCATACCTGATTCGCTCATACATAATGCTAGAAGCTGTATAAGTGCTACTATGGCAGTAAGCTCTAGAGTTTCTAGATCAATTATGGTGGAGATTACTATTTCTAGAAATTTATAGACGTTCATCGCCGATACTATAGCTATAGCGAGAGCTCCTATGAGTAATGCTAGACCATAGTTTACACGATTAGCAACTAATACAACGACAACTATCAATGGGATAGCTATGAGTAGTAGGGGTAGCATGACGGTTAAAGATGTCGAAGCATTCTTATAAATCTTAAATACGGTGAAACATTAGGATTGATCGTCCAACCATTATCATAGTTACATCTTATAACTTCTTCTAGATTATCCGATCTTCCTTACTAGATAAGCTTCTCTACATTATGCTAGATTGATCCATTTACAGCTTGGTAGGTATAGTGGTTCTAGATGCTGTTTAAATCTTTATAGAGTCGGATATGTTGTAAGTAGTGATCAAGATTTGACGAACCCCTTCCTACGCGAAGTAATATTGGAGAATTTCATGAGCTATGAGTATGCTAGAATTAAGCTTGCACCAGGTTTAAACCTTATATCTGGTCCGAACGGTTCTGGGAAATCATCGATTCTCCTGGGCATATCCATAGCTTTAGGTCAAACTTATACAGAAAGAGCTAGGAGACTTAGCGATCTTATAAGATGGGGTAACGATATAGCACGTGTAACATTAATTTTCGATAATAGCGGTAATGATGGTAATAGATTATTTCCATCGATTAAATCTTCTACTGTATCTATATCGAGGATTCTAAGGAGGGATGGAACCTACAGCTTCTATGTACTAGGGGAGGAGAGGACGAAGACTGAGGTAATAGAGCTTCTCAGTATGGTTGGTTTAGACCCTGATAATCCATTCATAATAATGCACCAAGGTACGATAGAGGAGTTTGTAGCTACACGTCCAGAGGAGAAGCTTAAACTTCTAGAGAAGGCTGTAGGCTTCGAGGATTATAGGAGGAATATACTTGAGGCTAGGAGCAAACTTTCTAAAATCTTATCTGAGGAAGAGGTTATACGTGAGAGGCTAGCTGATGCTGAATCTACGTTAGAATATTGGCGTAGAGAATATGAGAAGCTTACACAATACAAGAGGCTTAAAGAAAGAGAGGAGGAGCTTAGACTGGAGTTGGCATGGTCGAGGATAATCGGTATGGAGAATAGGATAGCTAAGCTAACCGATATGATTGATTATTGTAGTAGGAGAATAGCGAAGCTTGAGAGAATAGGCTCAGATGCTAGATCTAAGCTAATAGATACTGAGAGAGAATTTGAGAGTACAATATTCGAAGAGGATAGGCTACTCGAAAGAGTAATCGCATCGGAGAGATTCTTATCGGTAATATCGGAGAGTTCTCGTATACTCGAAAACTATGGTGGACAACTCCCCATAGAGTTAGAGAAAGAGCTTAAGAGAAGAGCTATAGATCGAGAAAGGGTCGAGGCAGATTTGAAGAACATGTATAAAGTTTATAGTGGATTGAGGGTGAAGGAGCGAGAATTGATTAAACGTTACGCTGATCTAAGAGTTGAAGAAGCGTTAGCTTCGTTCGAGGTAAATAGACTCCTAGATGAGAAGAAGCGTATAGAGGTTAGGTTATCTGAACTTCGATCTAGGATGGAATCTATGTTATCGGAAGTAGGCGGCTCCTCATCAAGACCTCATACTGTTAGGAGTCTAGCTGAAGTAGAGGAGGAATTGAAAGGGATAGAAGCTAGGATTAGAGCCTTAGGCTCCGTCTCTGAGGATATAGCTGCTATGTATGAGAAGTACAGAGGGGTTTATGATGAATTGAAATCTAGACTTGAAATACTCTCTGAGAATAAGAATCTACTTTTAAATGAGTTAAACGATAGAATTAAAGTTTGGAGAGATGCATTAGAAAAACTACTGGATGATGTGAATAGAGAATTTCAAGCTATACTCGAGGGGTTTGGTTATAATGGTTTTGCTAAACTGGTAAATCCACATGATATAGATAGAAGCGGGTTAGAGATATATATGGGCACCCCAGGTATGGATCCAACCCCGCTTAATAACCTCACACAAAGTGGTGGCGAGAGGAGTCTAGCTATATCTACGTTTCTCTTAGCCCTCCAACAATACATTAAAAGCCCGTTTAGAGCTTTAGACGAGTATGATGTGCATATGGATCCGGTGAATAGGGAGGCTGTATTGAAACATATAGTAGAGCGGATATCTGGTGAGCGAAGGATACAGTATTTAGTTATAACACCTAATCCGTTACCATTAGCTGCTAAAATCACTAACGTTATAATCGTTCAGAAGGTGGGAGGGAAATCTAGAATTGGTAAAATCGAAGCCTACGTTGAAGCGTAGATCTGTGAGGAGAGAAGTAGAGAAGATTATAGCACAGTGTAGGCTTACGATTAAGCGTGGAGCCGATCCGTTTCAGATAGACGTGAAGAGTTCTCTAGGTGTATTAAGAAATTTTCTTAAATCTGCTTCAACCTTAGACGATATCTGTCTAGATGGCGAAGCTATATACAATCTATCTACTGTGGTGGAATCCCAGGATAGATGGGTTAAGTTTAGGTCTAGTAGACTCTTTGTAGATCCTATACTTATAGAGTCGAGGATTAAATCTATATCGAACAAAGTGCTAGCACGTATATTCGTATCATGTTGGACACCTATAGCTTCGATAGAAACGTTAACAATACCATCCATAGATCTGGCTATAGACTACTGGAATAGATTAAAACCTATAAAGAGTAGGTGGGGTAGACTACCTAAAGGCTCTATGAAACATCTAACTCTATCACCAGATGAAGCTTCTAGACTAGGCTTAATATACGATAGAAGATTTGAGGAGCAATTATCATCTATAGAAGAACAGATTAGAAAACTTCTAGCGAGTGAGGGAGGGAGAGTTGAGTATAGCATAATAGTCCGCGGCAAGGATTGGATTGAAGCCGTTACTAAAGCTTACCTAGTAAGCTTCCTAGTTTCATCTGGACGTATAGGTATGACTTACGATCCCTCCACCGATAAATTCTATATAACACCATACAGTAATTATGATAAGCCTAAATCGATCGCCATATCTATAGGGATTGGTGGATAGAGGTATGAAGTCTAGAAAGGATATAGACGAAAGGGCTAGGAGGGCTCTGCAACTAATACTACTACAAAGGCATAGGAAACCTGGTGTAAAAGGGTGGGAGCTTAGACGCTCCCTAGGTAAGAATTATCTCAGCATACTAGAATACTTGAATGATAAGCTCGACTCCTATGGTTTATGCGTTAAGATGGTGTATGAGGGAGAGGAGACAAATCCAGATCAAGCTAGGTTCATAGTAACTGTTAAAGATGATATCAAGATGAGTGAAGCCATATCTGCGGGTTGGCGTATAGATGAGCTTGCTATACTCGCAGCTTCGGTAGCGTATATAGCTTCGAGACAGGGATCTGTAAGCTCTAGGGAATTGATACATCTACTCGAAGCTAAATTCCCTAGATGGTTTGTAGAAGCTACTTTGAGGAGGCTTATAAGATCAGGCTACCTAGAGCAGGATCGTGATACTATAATGATTGGGTGGAGGAGTAAAGCTGAGATTGATATAAGTAAACTTTTAGAACTCTTAGTTAGGATGGATTTTGAAGGTATAGGTTAAGTTAAATAAGACATACGTATATGCTAGTATAGGTTTGAAGAGGCTATCTACTTTTACTACGATACTTACACTTTTATTACTATTATTTACGCATATACTTGAACCTATACCTATGCATGGATATGATAAGATAGTTCCTCCACCTATACTTGATTATATCTCCAACCGTATGGAAGATTATAGATATCGCGATAGTAATGTAACGATAATAGAGTTAACCGATAGCACCGGCCTCATGGATCTCTATTCATCTGGTCTTAGAATTAGGTATGTTTCAAAAACTATGCCGGTAGTCTTTGTCGAAGGTTCGAGTGATGAATTAATGAGTATTATAGGAAGTAGATACGTTAAGTCTATATGGCCTGACAGAATAGTGAAGCTTACAGACATAGATATACTAGGCTGTAGATTTTCTCTATCAGGCTATAGAGTAATGCCTCTCAATGAGACGACGATTATGGTGAACGCTAATCTTTTATGGAGTATGGGTTATACTGGCAAGGGTGTACGTATAGCTATAATCGATACAGGCGTAAATAGTAGTCATCCAGACCTCTACTTTCCGAATGGCACAAGTAAGATAGTAGAGTCTATTTCTTTCGTTGGAGAAGATGTGGAGGATAGGCATGGGCATGGAACAGCTATGGCGGGGATAGCTGCTGGTTCAGGGCTAGCATCTGATGGTAGGTTTAAAGGTGTTGCTCCAGATGCTCTAATCATAAACGTTAAAGCATTCAAGACTGAGGGGTTGGAGGCATACTCGACTATAGAAATCCTATTTAAGGCTTTGGAGTATATTGAAACTGTTAAACCAGATGTGATATGTGCTGCATGGGGTATATACCCTCCTATACCAGAGGATCACCCGTTTAATAGACTTATAAGAAGACTTGTAGACTTAGGAACAGTATTCGTAGCTGCAGCAGGTAATCTAGGTTACCAATGGACGGTAGTATCGCCTTCATCCACCCCATCTGTAATATCTGTAGGAGCTGCTACAAGGAGTGGGGTAGCGTTTTTCTCTTCTAGAGGACCTGATCCATATAGTTTGAGAGCTACACCTTTAGTAGTAGCTCCAGGTGTTAGGATAATAGCTCCAGGTAGCGGAGTATTATACGATAAATTCAGGTATGACGGATATGAGGGTTATATAGAGATATCTGGTACATCACCAGCTACAGCTCACGTAGCAGGTGTTGTAGCTTTGATTCTATCAGCTAAACCTTGGCTTACACCTCAAGCTATACTTGCTGGTTTAGTTGCTTCAGCTAAACCTTTCAAAGATGTAGATTACACGGAGCAGGGAGCAGGCTTAGTAGATGCGTATAGTTGTCTCAAAGCGCTCGAGGAAGATTTACAACCGTTCGAGGTTAGAGTACCTGTAGAGTATACTAGCGGGCTTAGATCTATAACGCTAGATCGTAGAGGGGGAACTCCTATACTCGGTTCACACTACTATAAAACCTATGGAAACTACACTATGATAGGTAACGGCTTATTCCACTTGATACTTTCTGAGAAGGCTATGCTTACATGGCTATTCTACAGTAAGGCTAGGGTATTGGAGGGTTTATCCATATCGATCCTACCGATCGATTCTGATAGATGGATAACATATGAGTCTATGAATACTACTACAGGTTTTAAACTAACTAGTTTTTCAGATAGATTGTGGAGCGGGTATGCGGATCTCGAGTATAAGGGGATAAGGATTCGTATAGAAGTAGCAATACCACTTGACCAACCATACATAGAGTTTAAGTTTTTAAAGACGAGTGGGGATGTAGAACTTTTAAACGTTACTCTAGCTCCTTCCATTATGCTAGGCTTCATAGAGGCTGCTTACCTAGGTGGGCTTGAAGGTATTATCGTATGGAGTAGGGATACATTTATAGGATTAGCTTCTACTGATAAACCTTACAGTCATCTTCTAGGTAAATCTAGAGATGCTTATGCGGTTAACTCTGAAAACGTGACTTTGACGTTCAAATATAGTGGAACATCTATCAAGGTCTATGTAGCTATATGCGATTCTTATAGGGAGGTAGCATCTACGCTTTCGATACTTACGGGTAGGGATGTAGCTGAAGCTTTCCTAAAGCCTATCGAAGTTATAAGGATATTACCTCCTGAAACATCCAGCGTTTTCAGAATACTCGTTAGGAATCTTGGGTCTAGTAGAGATGTGAGAATCTCTATAAGGGTTGTAGGTCTACCTAATAGTAGTACCTATGAGTATAATATGTGTTACGATATACATCTAGATAGCTATACGGATAATCGTTACGAATTCCGTCTACCGAAGCTATCTATGGGGTTATACAGAGTTTACGTTGAGTTAGAGAATCTACCATGCGAGATCCATAGATCGTATGATAGACTAGTATTCGATCTATATGTAGGCTTATACCCTAGGATAGTAGTGTCTCTACCTTATATGATAGATGGTATCGAAAAGCCGTTCATACTCATGTATCCCGGGGATGTTGATTATCTAAACGTAACTTTGATATCTTCAACTCCTATATCTTGGGTTAACGCTTACATTGTAGGGAATGCGTCACTAATACTCAGAGTATACTCGACTAAAAATGTAGGTTTCCAAGTTTATACTTCCATATATGGTTACATACCAGATGGTTTAGAACCTACGATGTATAGTGGAAGCTTGGTATTTGAGAGTTATGGAAGTGTTATAGCCTCTGTACCTGTAAATATAAGTGTATGTGAACCTATAGCCACAGTTCTATGGCATGATAGACTAGATTTCATACCTGGTAGGAACGATTTATACCTATGGTATACGGAGTTATGGAGGACTTCAGCTCTTAGGGGTATAAGGATTGTTCCTGCTAGCCTACATATAGCACAGCCTAAGAGAATCGATTTACTTATACTCCCAGACCCATACTACGGATACCAGGATATACGTTCAGTACTAGACTACTTCTTAGAACGCGACGGTTCTGCAGTTATACTCGTAGGTCCAGCTATATTTGCTCTGAAGTATGGCTATAGGATGATACTTGAGGAGTATGGGTTGAAAGCTGTTAAGGAGCCATATTTTAGGTGGAGTAATTCGTCTACTAAACTTGATCTATATGGTTTTGAAGAATTAGCTTCTTTGAATTTAACGGTAGTATATGGTGTATTTTTCGATGTATCTACGACTACTATAAGGGGGGCTGTACAGGTTATGTTTAGAGCTCTAGAGGTTGGCCCATATGGATTCCTTAATGTATCGAGTAGCTTCTATTCATCGTTCATCTGTAGGAGTCTACCAGATGGTAGAGTAAAATTATTCGTGTATTCTAGCGTCTATAGCTTCGATGATCTATGGTGTAGACTAGGCTATGAGGTTAAATGGGATATAGAGGAGGGGAGGCTTATAGGCTATGTAGAGCCTATCGAGAATGTTACTGCTAGGAATATAGATCTCCTAACCATTATAGCGTCTAGGTTATCGAATAAACCTCCAAGGATTTTATCAATTAACGTTCTAGATAGTAGGGTGGAACAAATGTTTGAATCCTATACGCTAGTAGTAGCTGCTAGGGATGAAGAGGGTGATGCTGGTAAGCTTAATGTTACAGCTAGAATAGAGAAGCCTAACGGTGTTACCGTCCATATAGGTGGATCCTATCTTAAAGATGGGATATACATCCTATACTATACACCTGGTATGAATGACCCAGTAGGGGAATATAATGTTGTAGTTAGGGTTGAGGATATGCTTTATGCCTATAGCGAGAGATACTTAAAGTTTGAGGTTATACCACCTATTCGAAGTATACTGATGATTATTATTCTAGTAGGGTTACCATTCGCTATCATAGGCTATATACTCGGTAGAAGGGTTAGGTTGAGGATTCGCGAGTAGCTAATACTTTAGCTATCTCCTGAAATAGCTTCATTGAGGACATATCTACTACAGGTATCTGACCTCCTCTAGCTATAGACTTGAATCTCTCATACTTTGGGCATTTAGTGAAGCAAAGCTGGCTTATGATAAACTCACCTGTCTCTATTTCATGCTCAAATGATTTTTCAGGTACCTCCATGCATATCAGATACCCGCTTACCCAGAAGAGCTTGGATACCTCCATAGTGGATGAACACCATATAAGCTCATCTTCACTCTTCCTATAATCTAGCCCTAAAATCTTAACCTTCCTACTTATAGCTAACTCTACATCCATCTCAATCATCCTCCGAGATAAATTTAGTCTTTCAAATGGAAGCCTAAAGCTTTAGCTACCTTCTTAACTCCTTCGAAGGTTACCGTACTCACCCCCTTAACGACTTCATCTCTTGTAGGCGTTATCATATAGCCCTTGTAGAGACCGGATACATTCCCTATATAAAATACTTGTAGGACGAATAATAGTAGGTTTAACTGACGTGCAGAGAGACTTCTGGAAAGTATCTCGTATTCTTCATCAGACATAGCTACTCTACGCATAAAGGATTCCTTTATACCCGTAGGCTCTTCATCCATAGCATCTAGCACATCGTACACGGTTATACCGTATTCTTTGAGTAAATCACTTAACGCCTTCTTTAACTGCACATATTCGTAGGTCATCATCCTCCCCAATCTATGTTAGATTCGGATTAAGGTTATTAAACTATCGCAAATAGAGGGAGAAAACTTATAAAAGCTATTTCCAGTCTCTAGGATACGTGAACCTGGTTGACTATCATACACATACATACCTATGTAGACATGCTGTAGGTGAGCCTATAGATTACGTGAAGATGGCTGTTTCTAAAAACCTGACGGAGATAGGTGTATCTGATCATCTGAGCTTCTCCATACCGGAGGATTCCATACCCTTAGATAAACTGGAGTTATACGTGAATATGGTTGAGGAGGCTAAACGTCTATATGGTGATAGGATTAGGGTTAGGTTAGGCTTTGAAGTGGAGTACTCATATGATAGCCTTGATTCCATAGCTAGAATATTGGAATCTATAGATGAGCTAGATTACACCTTACTATCGATCCATAAGATGGATGGATGGATAGTTAATAGTTCCAGATCTAGGGATAAATATATGGAGGTCGATCTATATAGACTGTATGAGAAGTACTTTAATCTAGTATGTGAAGCAGCTTCATATAGATTATTCCAGATCGTTGCTCATATAGATCTACCTAAAATCTTCGGTTTTAAGCCTATTGAGGATATGAAGCCTTTATACGAAGACACCGCTAAGAGGCTTGCTAAAGCTGGTGTATGTGTGGAAGTTAATACTTCTGGGTTTAGGAAGCCTGTAGCTGAAGTTTACCCTGCTAGAGAGTTTCTAGAGATTTTAAGGAAGTATAATGTACCTATAACTCTAGGATCGGATGCGCATAGACCTGAGGATGTAGCGTATCGATTCAGAGATGCTATCGATATGATATTGAGTGTGGGATACAAGTCTATATCAGTCTTTGAGGGGGGAAGGAGGATTGAGATACCTATCTTCTGAATAGATTAATCCATATCTTCATCCTCTCCATGTACGACCTGAATACGGGATCGTTATAGTATCCTATGAGTATCTTCCATGCATCCTCAACACTCCTAGATTCAGCTACTATACGTAGAAGCCTCATACAATCTATGAGAGCATTCCTTCTATGTTTAAGGGGGAGTTCTAATGCTAAGGGTAGCTCTATATCTACGAGTGAAAGTGTTATCGGCGATATAGAACCTAGTAGTAAGCCTGATTTTAGTTTAAAAAAGCTTGGTACACCCTTCTTCTGAAGCCTCATAGGATCTACCAATCTTCTAAGACTACTCTTTGCGTAGCCATGTATCTCTATATAGATCGAGGGTTTAAACCTCTTTATCAATCGTATAAGGTTTAACCCGGCTTCGGATCTGTAGAATGATATGTCTAGAGTAGTTCTGTAGTATGCGTCGAACGAAACCCTAGGTACGAATATAAAGCTGCCTACTATACTCCAGTCTACAGATCTAATCTTAGATTCTATACGTCTAGATACGATCCATTCACGTCCATGGAGGCCTCCTACTGCTAGCTTAACAGGTAGACCGCCTCCCTTTACAAGTATCTCCTCCATCATAGCTTTATGATTATATCCATACGTTAAGCTAAGTTTAACTCTGTATAGAGTAGAAATAATGTTAGCTTAAGCTTAGATATTGCTAGACTATCTAGCATTTAGGCGGGTTGCTGTATGATGATAGCTGGTTTAGATGAAGCCGGTAGAGGATCGATTATAGGGCCTCTAGTCCTATGCGGTATATTGATCGATGAAGAGTGTGCAGGGAGTCTTATAGGTATAGGTATCAGAGATTCTAAGCTGCTATCTAGAAAGCGGAGGATTGAGCTTAGAAATCGTATAATCGAGGTGGTAGCAGACTACTTTATAGTAGAGGTTCCTCCATCAGAAATAGATTCAGCGGTACGAATACATAGATTAAACGATCTTGAAGCTAGGTATTTCTCGAGTATTATAGATAGGTTGAAGCCTAGTAAAGCATACATAGATTCCCCTCTACGCAATTATAAGCGATTCTCGGATATGGTATCCTCATACTGTAAGTGGAGGTGTGAGATAGTAGCTTTATGCCATGCTGATAGAGATATACCGGTTGTATCTGCTGCCTCTATACTAGCTAAGGTTAGGAGGGATGAGATTATAGATAGCTATAGGAGTATGTATGGGGAGGTGGGTTCAGGGTATCCATCTGATGCTAGAACTATAGAGTTTCTCCGTAGATCTATGAGTGAAGCTGAGGCTGCCGGTATAGTACGCAGGAGTTGGCGTACCTATACATCGATTATACACAACAGGGGTAGACAAACAGTGATAGATGCCTATAGAGATGGTAAAGCTTAATGTAATAGGATAATCGGAGAATGGTTATCAGGTGTTGCATCTTGGAGTTTAAGATAGTAGGTGGATCCATAGTTACTATGAGCGAGAGAGGTATCATTAGGGATGGATGCGTAATCGTAGAAGATGACAGGATAGTGGATGTAGGATCTAGGAGCATAGCATCCAGGTATCATGGATACGAGGAAATAGATGCTGATAAATGCGTAGTTATACCTGGTTTAATCAACTGCCATCACCATATAGCTATGGGTCTTCTAAGAGGTTACGCAGATGATCTAATCCTGACGGAGTGGCTTGAGAAATGGGTTTGGCCTTTCGAATCGAAGCTTACAGGCTATGATATATACATAGGCGCATTACTCACATCTACTGAAACCCTGCTATCAGGCTGTACGACCGTAAATACTATGTACCACTACTCATATGATTATAATGAAGCTAAAGCTTTACTAGATCTAGGTATGAGAGGGGTTGTAGGTCATGTATGCTTCTCATGGCGTAGGGAGGATGATTTAAAGCTCATAGAACACTTATACAGGGTTTGGCATGGAAAGGATGGTCGTATAAGAGTTTCCGTGGATCCTCATGCATGTTATACCGTAGATCCGAACTACCTAGTCGAATTACATAACCTATGTATAGAGTTTAACAAGAAGAATCCTGAAACTCCAGTTATACTTCATACGCATCTTGCAGAAACAGAGGATGAAGCTAATAGGGTTGAGAAGACATTTGGTGTTGAGACTGGTGGAAGCGTAGTAAGGTATATGGATAAACTAGGTGTATTAGACAGGTATACTGTAGCCGCGCATTGTGTACATTTATCAAGCGAGGATATATCTATACTAGCTAGACGCAGGGTTAAAGCCGTCCACTGTCCTGTCTCAAATCTTAAGCTATCCTCAGGTATAGCTCCCATACCCGCTATGTTGAGGGAGGGGGTGCATATAGCTATAGGCACGGATAGTGTATGCTCACATAATCGTTCAGATATGTTCGAGACTATGAAGTTCGCTGCTCTGATCCATAAAGGTGTCTATAAGGATCCAACCGTTATGCCTGCTTCACTCGTTTTGAAAGCAGCTACGGTATCTGGTGCTGAAGCTCTAATGTGGAGGGGGCTCGGCGTTATAGAGGCTGGATATTACGCTGATATAGTAGTTGTAGATTTTCGTAAACCTCACCTAACCCCTCTATACGATGAATATAGCCATCTAGTCTATGCAGTTAGAGGTTCGGATGTAAAGTATGTGATGGTTAACGGTAGACTTTTAGTAGATAACGGATGTATAACTACTATAGATTTGGAGTGGCTTTTAGATGAAGCTATCAAAGCTAGAGATAGAGTGTTGGAGAGACTTCATAGCTAATAGAGTAGCTTAACATTATCCTGGAATCCGAATTTCTCTATTATCGAATCCGTTATCGCTGAGACACCTAGATCGTATATCCTACGGAATTCTGAATCCTCGCTATAAAGGTTTACTATAGCATCTCTTATATATCTTCTCCCCTTATCATCCCTTATGTTGAGAGCTAGGAATAGGTATGATTTAGCTATCATAGAAAGTGGATCCCTTTCTCTAATCTTACCATCCCTAACTCCACGCTTATAGTTATCTAGTTTTGCTACAAGCTCATCAGAGTATAGCGGACCCTTATCCTTAACCTCTCTCTCTAGATAGTCTAAGACGGTATCGAATAACTCATCATATATCTGTCTTCTCCTAGATCCAGGCGGTGAATTATACAGTATCTCTAATAGGAGTTCGTAATATATACCTGAGATCTTAGTTTTCACTCTTCCACCTGTAGCTAGTCTTAACGTCTCGTATACTCTTGCACCTTTCATAGATGAAGGCGTAAAACCGCTAGTCGAGTGTATGGATATAGCCGATCCTAGAGAGTTAGCTATAGCAGCTAGTATAGAGACTCTAGATCTAAGCTCATCTAGATCGCCTTTATAGTCGAGTCTCTTCTCGAATCCTATATTAGGTGCTATGAACTCTGCATGCCCTCCTCTTTCCCTCCATTCTCTCAGATAGTAGTATAGATCCTTAGCGGATGTGATAACGGGTGTTTCATCGAAAGCTATCTCAAAGCCGAATGGTCTACCATCCATCTTATCAACTATATATGAGTAGATTCTCCACGTAGTCTCTAAGCTATCTATGTACTTTATGGTAAGCTTTTTCACATCATCTGCGCTAAACTCTATAGTGTAGCATCTACCATCTATCCATGGGAAGATAAACCTTCTACCAGTATACCTATAGATTACTCTAATCCTATCGTTATACTCTGGGATAGCCTCCTCAAACCTCCTATCCAGCTCATATCCAGATAGCTTATCTGCAGAGAAGTCTATCAAAGAGCAGGCGTCGATGGTGAAAGCGTTTATCTTAGATGTCTCGACAGCTTCATCTATCTCGCTGAAATTATACTTTATAGATGCTTCGATTATATCACCTCTCTTAATAGAAGCTTTGCTAACACCTATAATTCTGGAAACGGCTTCAACAGCGGTAACCCCTACTATAAGATGGTCAGCTTCTATCTCAGCTACGACACCCTCCCTACCTGCATAGTACGATGCCTTCTCTATATACTCTGTTATAGAGGTGCCTGTATGACCTATGGTTATATGGTATAGACCGGGAGCAGATTCTACAACATATCTAGGTGCTGTCTCCCTTCCAAATGATAGCATGAATCCGGCTGCAACCCTATGCTCTTTAAGAGATTTCAATATTCCAGGTAGAACTATATCTGGTATCCTTATACCAAAAGCTGGGTGAGGTAGGGAACCTAGATATCTAGGTGTCTCTATCTGCATGGAGAGTCATCCTCCTACACAACATACCTAATTAACATTAGATATAAGTATTCCCAGCTACGATGATAGAGGAGGAGGGATGTACATTGATATTTCTAGGTGTGGATGGCGGGGCGACTAAGACTGTAGCTATAATAGCTGATGAAAATGGTAGGTTATATGGGGTTGGATACTCGGGTTCTTCATCCCATCATTTTGTAGGATATGAATCTGCTAAGATGAATGTGCTTAAAGCTGTGGAAACAGCTTTACGCTATGCTGGTATGAGTTGGGGCGATATCGATGGTGTATGCTATGGGTTATCATCGGTAGGCGATACGCCTATGGATACTGAGATAGTTAGAAGCTTTGTATCAGAGATAACTCCTATAGATTTCATACTGGTTAACGATGTTGTGAACGCATACTACGCTACATGTCTAGGTGAGCCTGGGGTGGTTGTAGTAGCTGGTACAGGCTCTATAGCTTATGGTAGAAGCGGTATATACGAAGTTAGGGTTGGGGGTTGGGGTCAGCTTATAGGCGATGAGGGAAGCGCTGTCTATATAGCTAGGCGAGCTCTACAGGAAGCTACTAAAGCGTGTGATGGTAGGGGTGAGTATACGATTCTCATAGATCGCATACCTAGAGCATTAGGCTTCAAAAGTTTAGAAGAGGTTACGTTCAACTTAATGACGATGAAAATTAGTCTAATAGAGCTAGCTAGATTAGCACCAGTAGTAGCTGAAGCTGCTGTTAATGGTGATAGAGTTGCTATCGATATTTTGAAAGAATCTGGTAGAGAGCTGGCTTTGCTAGCTATAGCGTGTCTTAGAAGGCTTAGACTCGAGCACGGAATCGTAGGTGCTTCAGGAGGTGTATTCAAATCTGGAGCTTTAGTATGGGATACGTTTAAGTCTATTGTGAAAGCATCATATCCACATGTAGAGTTCACTGATCCAATATATGGATGGCAGCCTGCTGCAGGAGCTATAGTTTTAGCTGCATATAAGCACGGTATACGTATCGATAGAAGAGTGTTAACTCGATTATTCGAAGCTATAAAGGTAGAAGAGGCTAAGCTATGATACTCTAGTTAACTCAGATAGCCTTATCCTACATGATTCGCAGAATCTGAAGCTTTTAATATCAACATCCAGTATCGAGTTGGAGAAGCTCATTACACACCTAGGGTTAGAGCAATGTTTTAATCCATACGTATGCCCTAATTCGTGTACCGCTTCCTTTAAGAGCCTCTCTGCGAGAAGATTTGAATCGGGTTCCCCTCCATAAAATTCGGGTCTCAACCTATGTAGACTTACTATAGCATAGTTTCCAGGAGATTCTGCTTGACCGAATACGAAGTTTAACCCTGAGACGTAGAGATCAAGGTCTGTTACTATTAGTATACTAGCCTTACCACAACCTATGTTAGTTGATCTAATATTATCCAGTATGATAGTTGAATGGTACTGCTTTCTACGAGCGTTGTATGCATTCAGTGGGAGTTGTATAGGGTGGAAGAGTATAGATACGCAGGTATTGAACATTTCGCTAAGCTCATCCTTAAGTCGTGACAGTAGATCGATATTTACTTCGCCTAGAGGTATTAGTACTATAGGCTTCATAACCATTCTAGGATACTTCGTATGTCTTTAGGATATCTGCTCTCATACATCTATACCCCTTCTCCTCTACTAAATTCTGTAGTTTAACCATCTTATCTGGCTCTCCATGCATGAGGAATATCTGAGCATCTTTACCTATTTTCTCTATTATCCTAACTAAGCCACTATGGCCGGCATGACTGGAGAAGTCAAAGTGTTTCACTTTAGCTTTAACCTGTTTAGCCTTCCCCTTTACCATAAACTTACCTGTTTTCAGAAGAATATCTCCAGGTGTACCTGGTATCTGGTAGCTTACGAGGAATATACCGTTTTCATGTTTACCCATAAGCCTCTCCATATAGAATACAGCCATCCCACCTTTAAGCATACCTGCAGGACTTACTATCACACAGGGTTTCTTTAGTATATTTTTCCTATCCTTCCATCCGGATGGCCAGTCGGCCATCCCCCAAGCTTTCTTAAATAGTCCGCTATCCCTAAGCTTAGATGAGTGTTTCAACAATATCTCACCAGCTTTTACAGCCATCCCATCGATATAGACGGGATACTCGATATTATAGGCTGATAGTATACATAGAATTTCATGAGCTCTACCTACACTGAAAGCTGGTATCAAAACCTTACCGTTATTATCTAGTATGTTATATACATCTTCTATGAATTCCTTTTCAAGCTTAGCTCTTTCAGGATGTTCTTCTCCAGCATAAGTAGCTTCCATTATAGCTACATCTATCTTGCCATAATCTAAGTCTGCTCCCTTGAGGAGTCTTGTATCTATATCGTTAATATCCCCGGTATATAGGAGCCTTAAACCACTACTATCCTCTAGTATAACTTGTACAGATCCAGGTATATGACCTGAATTCAGGAATCTAACATTGAAATCTCCTATTTCGAAGTCCATACCAGGCTCCATAATCCTAGCTGATGATATCATATTCTCAACTTCTATAGTTTCAAATGGGAGATAGTAACCTGATAATCTTAGGAAATCCTTCAGTAGTAGATCGGTATACTCTAGGGTAAGTGATGAAAGGTATAGTGGTATACGTCTAGAGACGTAAAAGTATGGTGCTGCACCTGTATGATCTAGGTGAGCGTGGGTTAGTATTATTCCATCTATATCTTTTGGGGGGATATGGGCGGGAAATCCAGGTATATGATTTAAAGCTACGCCATAGTCTAGTATAAGCTTAGTACCTTCCGATTCTACTAAGATAGCTGACCTACCTACGGAGTCTGTACCACCTAGGAATGTAATCTTCAAGGTTTAATCAAACCCACCTCACTACTCGCTAGCCTCCTAAAGGCATATACCTAGGCATTACACCTATCAATAGCGATACTATAAACAGCAGCCAGGAGATTATAAGTATTACTCGAACGATCTTTCTAGCAGCTGCTACGAATTCTAATATCAGATATAACGCTGTTAACGCTACTAATAGTGTACATATATCACTATAGGTTGCCGCAGCTTCAGGAGCAGCTTTGAATACCGTACTCGATAGTATGAATCGTATGAATTCACGTAGATAATGGTATATAGTCCATAGAAAGTTTATCAGAGACTCTGGTGAGGGGGTAGGTAAAGACATCTCTCCAATACAATTGTAAGCTCAAGATACTTAAACTCTTCCTATTCAAGTTAACCCTCCAAGCATAAATCCTATAATTCCCATTAACATTAGTATTAGAACGGTATTTTTAACCTTCAAAGCTGTCTCTCTCGATAAGCTACGTCGAAGCTCAACTATAGAGTATATGAAGCCTAAATCGACGAACGCTATGATGGGGTAATAGTATACGGATACTAGACCTAGTATGGGTGGTATGATGCTCAAAGCTACCGCTAATATGTACAGTATAGATGCTAAATTAGATGCAGCCCTTTCTCCATATCTAACTGCTGGAGATTTCACACCGTGTGAACGATCACCTTCGATATCAGCTATACCCTTTGTAATCTCTCTACCCAAATTCGCTAGAAAGGCTATTGATGAGAATAGTATTATAAGAATGAAGCTTCCATCCACTCCTCTATTATATATGGATAGAGCTGCTAAACCACCATATACGAATGGGGCTGAGACACATAGACTTACCATGATATTTCCTAAAAATCCAAGTCTCTTAATCCTCCATGAGTAGAGATATGATATTATAGCGAAGAATACTGCATAGAGGAAGCATATAGGAGAAGTTAGTATAGATGATGATAGACCTAAACCTAGCAGGGTTATGGATAGTATTAAAGCTAATCTAGGTGTAACAGCTCCTGATGGTATGGGTCTATGAGGCGCGTTTATACGATCTATAGGTAGGTCGAAATAATCGTTGAGAGCCATAGACGCTCCACAGAGGGTAAACCCTGTGATATATGGAGGGATAACATGACTAGGTATATACTCAAACCTACGTAAAACTATACATATACCTACATAAACTGCTAAACCCATCATGAAACAGTTGATCGGGCGGATAAGCCTTATACAGCCGTATACCTTCTTCAAAGCGCTTCGAAACCTAAAAATTGAGTAGAACAATTTAAAGCTATCACCCCTCATAAAGGACTAGTATTGAATCTAAACATTTATCTACAACTGGCTATCAAATCTATCATCGATGATGAGCGACCCTGTCTATGTATGTAGATGGCTTACATGCTTGAGCCAGATGACGAAGCGAGCAGACCCTGAAATAGAATAATACTTATTAGCTAGCGGTATACGATTCAAGAATTTGGATGATTAAAGCTGGTATTGCTGAAAGCCTGTAGAAGGCTTTATGATGTTAGACACCAATTATGACGAACATTACTCTGATTCTACCCATAGACTATATTTAGTACGGGTGCTAGCAACATATCTCCCACCGGCGATAATATGAAGCCTAGAGTGAAGAATAATAGTAAGGGTATACCGAATGATACATATATATGGCTAATGTTTAATTTACGATATTTTTCTAGAATTTTAATTCTGGATTCAGTACTAAATTCTATACCTATATTAACATTTATTCTACGTATTATTTTCCCATTGCTATCTTCTATACTCTCAACTGGATAAAGATAGTTTTTAGAAGCGAAAACTTCTAATGGAACCTTATAACATATGAAGTATAATATTATCATTTTTAGCATATTTAGATCTTTAAACTCTGAGAATGGTTTATCACTAGATAATAATGCTTTAATATTAGTCATAAACGTGAGTATAGAAGTTGTTAAAGCTAATAGAATACCGTTATTAAAACATGTAAGCGTCATTATAGGTGTAGTATAGGATAGAATGGGGTTATATAAATCATAAGGGTATCTAGGTATGGTTAGCGTTAGTAGTACTAATGCCTTTGCATCACCACCACCATAGAGACCGAGTAGTGCTGGAGTGATGGCTAGGATTAGAGATATAGCCATGAACAACAGCGTCTCCATGATATAGATCGGTGTTAATACTAGATCTAACGCTAATAGGGATAGACCTACCGGATAGGATAATACCCATACATCATCTGGTACCTCTCTATATTTCAAATCTAGTATTGTAGTATATATGTAGATCGAAGCTATGAATAGCATCCTCAAGTATAGTATATATTCTCTAATCAACGTCGACCAACCTCGATGTAACCTATAGCTTCTATCAATATCTTAGATGCTTGTAGTATTGTTAAACCGCTATCGTACATAGGCGTAGCTTCGACTATATCTAAGCCTATAACCTTATAGGATGCTAGATACTCGATTATATCGAGAAGCATGCCAGTATCTATACCATCTGGCTCCGGATTTGCTACGCTAGGAGCGTAAGCTGGGTCTAGTACATCCATATCTATCGATATGTATATCGGGGTATTCTTATCTAATCTAGATTCTACTATGGAGATAGCCTTCTTGAACCCCCTTCTTAAATCCAATGTTGTGATGTATGGAATATTCATACTGGAGGAGAATATATACTCCTCCTTCGATATAGCTCGTACACCTATATGGAAAATGGATTTAACGTTACTTAGTTCAAGTATCCTCCTAGCTACAGTTGCATGACATACTTTGCAACCTAGATATTCGTCTCTTAGATCGAGATGCGCATCTAGAAATACGACTTGCACTTCTGGTAAAGTTTTGACTATACCTAACGTTAACGTATGCTCTCCACCTATAGTTATAGGTATCTTACCATAACCTATTATCTCTGAAACAACTGATTTAACCATGTGTAACATCTCATCTACGGATAGCGATTCATTCAAATCGCCTATATCGCATAACGCTACATCCTCTAGATCTATACCGGTTCTTATACTATAGGTTTCTAAGTTATCGATGAGTGTACGGATAGCTTGAGGTGTAAACCTTGACCCCGATCTAAAGGTTGAAGTACTATCGAAGGGTACACCTAGAATTACATATTTGGAATCTTCGAATTTACGTCTAGATCCTAGTATAGGCTTAGATGGCTTTACATATAGGTTTATATACCCCATAAATCTCCACCAGATACCCTATATATTCCTCCTTAATAATGCAGTTAATCTAAACTCTTACATCAAATATAGCACTAGACTAATATCGATATAAACTCTATACTATATGTGATAGCTTTGCATATAGTAGCGTTCGCCACGGGTAATCCTAGGAAAGCTGAAGAAGTTCGAAGTATACTTAGATCCTATGATATAGATGTAGAGGTGGTCAAGGTTCGTAAAATCGAAATACAAGATGATAGTATAGAGAGGATAGCTGCCTTTTCAGCTAGGATCCTAGCTAGGAGGATAGGGAAACCTTTAGTTGTAGAGGATACAGGGTTATTCATAGATGCGCTTAAAGGCTTCCCTGGACCATACTCCGCTTATGTATATAGGACGATAGGTTTAAAAGGTGTATTGAAGCTTATGGAAGGTGTAGAAGATAGACACGCTACTTTTGTATGCGTAGTCGCGTATTGTGAACCTGGTTATAGACCTATAGTCTTCGAGGGTAGGGTTAGAGGGCGTATAGCAGACGAGGCTAGAGGCTCTTTTGGATGGGGTTATGATCCTATATTCGAGCCTGATGGCTATAATAAAACATACGCTGAGATGGGAGTGTATAAAAATGAAGTGAGTCATAGAGCTGAAGCTTTTAGAAAATTTGCTAACTGGTACATAGAATCGAAGAGGGTTTAAATAGTAGATAGTATAGTTAAGCAGTAGATCTAGCTTAGATGTGTAGGGAGGAGTAAGTAGTTGAAGAGGAGAGCGCATGCTAGGGGGAGATCCCATTCGAAGAGGCCTATAAGTAAGAGGCCTCCTTCCTGGTGTACCTACACCCCAGATGAGGTTGAAGCTCTAGTAGTTAAGCTAGGTAGACAGATGATACCGCCAAGTATGATAGGCGTTATCCTTAGGGATCAGTATGGCATACCCCTAGTTAAAAACATAACTGGTAAAACTGTAACGGAGATTCTTAGAGAGCATAATCTAGAACCTTCTCTACCTGAAGATCTAGCAAACCTCCTTAAGAAAGCTGAACGGTTGAAGAAGCATCTTGAAGTTCATAAAAGTGATGGGTCGAATAAGAGAGCTCTTCAGCTTATAGAATCTAAGATACATAAGCTAGCTAAATACTATAAGCGTATAGGTAGGCTACCTGAAGATTGGAGTTATAAAGCTGCTATACTATCTGCAGGTTAGTTATGAGCGAGGATTATGCGAAGTTTATAGATGGGGCTAGAAAACTATCCGAAACCATATACGAGTGGGTATATGAGAATCAGCCAGTTATTATTCTAGGGCATAACGATGCGGATGGTATATCTGCTACAGCTATTATCTCTAAAACACTTTATAGAGCTGGGGTTAGGTTTCATGCTAGAATACTTCGAAGGCTTGAAGCTTCTGAGCTTGAGAGAGCTTCTAGTTCCGGTAGGATGACTATATTATGCGATATGGGTAGTGGCTATCTAAGCCTGTTATCTAAGTATAGTTGGAATGGAGGGTTAGCTATACTAGATCATCATAAACCAGAGTTATTTGAAGCTCCATCAAATTCTATACATATCAATCCACACCTCTACGGTCTGGATGGGGTATCTGAAATAAGCGGTTCTGGTGTAGCTTATATAGTGTCTAAAGGCTTTTCTAGAGTAGAGTGTAAGGATCTAGCAGTTTTAGCTATAGTGGGAGCTTTAGGTGATATGCAGGATATAGATGTAGGTCGTAGTCTAAGAGGGGTGAATAAACTTATAGTTAAGGAAGCTGAGGGGGAGGGGTACTTAACCGTTCAGAGGGATCTACTACTACCTGGGAGGGAAAGTAGACCTATACATATAGCTTTAGCAAGCTTAGTTAATCCGTTTATACCTGGTTTATCAGGTGATGAGGATGCCTGTATATCCTTCTTATCTAAACTTGGGATAAGCCTGAAGGAATCGGGTAGATGGAGGACTCTATCAGATCTATCTAAAGAAGAGAAGCAAATGCTATTCAATGAGCTTTTAAGATATCTTGCAGAAAACAGCTATCCAACATCTATACTCAGGGATTTGATAGGTACAGTCTATATCTTACAGAAGGAGAGGAGGTTTAGCTATATGAGGGATGCTAGGGAGTATGCATCACTATTGAATGCTTGTAGTAGGATGGGGTTATATGGGTTAGCATTAACCATAGCTATGGGTGATAGAGGGGATGATACGATAGCGAAGGCGGAATCAACCTATATAGATTATCGTAGGAAGATTTCTAGTTATATACGTACTATATTATCTGAGCCCGGTAGGATAATCTCTATGGGTAAATTCTATCTTCTAAAATGTTTAGATCTAGTAGAGGAGGATTTGCTTAGCGTCGTAACTTCTATCATAACGGAATCCTATCTCGCTGATAGAGGTTTACCTGTTATAGCTCTATCTGGAGCATCTAGTGGTGAAGTTAAAGTCTCGGCTAGATTACCTAGGAGTAGTAAAGTTCAGAATATGGATTTAGGTTTAGTTATGCGTAGAGCAGCTAGTAGGGTTGGAGGTGAGGGGGGAGGGCACTCGGTAGCAGCTGGAGCGTATATTGCGAAAGGTAAGGTAGAGGATTTTATAGCGGCTTTGGTAGAGGAGATGGGTTAGTGATACTTCTTTCAGCGAGGCTTTCTTTTAGCATTCCCCGCGATCTAGCTTGGATATTTTCTGAAGCTTTAAAACCTGATGATAAGCTTCTTCCAGAAGGATTATCTATACACTACGACCACTATGATGATAGATTGGAAGTCTTTATCGAATCCGATTTAGATATAGGTTCGTTTGCAGCTGTTTTAGATGATATATTGATGCATATATCTATGCTAGATAGATTGTTTGCTAAACTAGAGTTTAATACTTAAGGAGGATTTATAAGTTTCCGAGTATAGCCCTTTCTAGAAGGCTATGCCGAAACCTAGGGTGAAAGCTAAAGCTAAGGTCTGGTATCCTGTATATGCACCTCCAGCATTTGGCGAAGTAGAACTACCAGCTATAGTTAGTGATGATCCTTCAAAACTTATAGGTAGCGTAGTCGAGACTACGCTTTACGATATAACTGGGGATTTCAGTCATATCAATATCAAGCTTAAATTCCAGATAGTGAAGGTTGAGGGGGGCAAGGCATACGCAGAGTTTAAGGGAGAAGAGTATCTAGGCGACTATCTTAGAAGCCTTGTTAGACGAGGGAGTAGTAAGATTGATAGTATATTCGATGTAGAAACGAAGGATGGGTATAAGCTCAGAATATTCCTTTTATGCTGTACGGTTAAGCGTATAAGCCGCAGTCAAGCTAAAGCTATAAGGAGTATAGGTCGGAAGATTATAATGGAAAGAGCTTCAACTCTAAGCTTCACACAGTTTGTCCAGGAGGCTGTTCTAAGTAAGCTTGCATCTGATGTATATAACGAGGCTAAGAAGATAGCCCCGCTTAGACATGCTGGTATAAGAAAGATAAAGGTTCTAACCCCACTTGTAGGGAAGGTTGAGAAAACGGCTGAGGAGCTGTCGAAGCTATAGTAGAAGCTTAGAATTCATATGTTCGCTTAATACCTATTAAGAAGAGGGTTATACCTAGCGACACTATAATAATGGATATGAAGTATGGAGTTAATTCTTTCTTCATAGATACTATAACATAGAGCCCTCCGATGCTTATGGATAATATGCCTATACCTAGAGCTGGCAATCTAGCATTGTCTATTATAAGGTCTAATATACTTAGTAGCGATAGAATGACTCCGAATACTATGAACGTAACTGCTATCACCATACTTTCGATACCGGGTAAGTAGAATATTACGAATAATGATGACCCGATAGCTAGTAGAGCTAAACCTACTATCGATGTATACGTTAGTTTCGTCATACCTAACGAACCTAGCTTCTATAGATGAATTAAGATTTTTACTCTAGTTAATATTAAATAGGGTAGGTTACTATATCCTAAAACTATAATTAGGAATAGAATCATTATGCTCTCTATAGTAGCTATCTTAAACTGGGGTGATTACTAGACTGCGACGGGTTATAACGATAGATCGGGATAGCGGAATACCTCTTATAGGATGTATAGCTTTCGGTATCATAGATAGGGGTACGAATATACTTCAAGTTAGACCTACGACTATATGTAATCTTTCATGTATATACTGCTCCACGGATGCTGGACCTAAATCACGATATAGACTAACAGAGTATGTAGTTAACCTAGACTACCTGTATGATTGGGTTATAGAAGTTGTGAGATATAAGGGATCTAGAGGTATAGAAATCCATATAGATACTGTTGGAGAACCTACAACATACCCGTATCTCGCCGATCTGGTCCAGAAGCTATCATCTATAAAGGGGGTTGACGTCGTATCTATGCAGAGTAATGGTACACTTCTAGATGAAAAAAGGCTTGAGGATCTAAGAGATGCAGGGTTATCGAGGTTGAATCTATCCATAGACACTTTGGATTCAGAAAAGGCTAAGATTATAGCTGGAACAGAGGATTACGATATAGAGAAGGTTAAAGCTATAGCTGAATACGTTACGAGTATAAACGGTTTGGATCTGCTTATAGCGCCTGTATGGGTACCGGGTATTAACGATCAAGATATACCAGAGATAATAGAGTATGCTTTAAGAATAGGTGCTGGTAAGAAGTGGCCTCCCTTAGGTATACAGAAGTATGAAGCACATAAGAGGGGGAGAAAACCATCTAGCATTAAACCATTCTCATGGACTAGATTCTATAGAGAGTTGCATAGATTAGAGAAGAAGTATGGTATTAAGCTTATTTTGAAACCGGAGGACTTTGGTATACATCCTAGACCCACGATACCATCACCCTTCACTACTGGTATGAAGATCAAAGCTGAAATCGTAGCTTCAGGATGGCTTAAAGGTGAGGTATTAGCTGTAGCTAAGGGTAGAGCTATAACTGTAGTAGATGCCAGCGATGAGCTCATAGGTAGACGCGCATATCTACGGATTATAAGCTGCAAACATAATATATACTTGGCTAGAATTGAAGGTTAACGCTGCGCTTTATCTACACATTCAACTTTGTTGATTGTAATGTAGGTATTTAAATACCTGTGTAATATATTACACAGAGTGATATGAAGCTACATGGGATACCAGCTAAAAGGATAGCTGTGATAGCTGTATTCACAGCGCTAACCATAGCGATAGCTAAACTTCTACCGAATATACCTATAGTAGGTTTACCACAAGGCCAGGGTAGTATATCTCCATCGGTCATCCTCTATCCTATTATGGGGTTAATCCTGGGACCATCCTTGGGGTTAGTAACAGCTTTGATAGCTAATACTATAATCTGGATAATACCTCCTCAAACTATATTTGGTCTTCTCACCATACCAGCGGGAGGGGTTGCTGCGTATATTACAGGATCCATAGCTAGAAGGCCTAATACTGGATGGGTAAAAGCTGCTATCGTAGCAGCAATACTCATAGGATGCTGGTATGTTACGCCTATAGGGTTTGAAGCACCATTCTACCCGATACCTCTTCATAGTGTAGCTTTAGCTTTAACGCTAGTATTCAACCGTAGGATTCACACTTGGATAGAGGAATCTGGTAGAGGGTATAGACAGATCCTGGCTTTACTCATAGCATGTTTTGCAGGTATCATGGCAGATCATATGTGGGGTAACCTTATGTTCATATTAGGAGTAGGCTTATATATACCTATGAAGACTATACGTGACACTCTAAATGCTATAGGTGTCCTAGCTGTTAAGATGGGGTTACCTAACATACCTCTTAGAGGTCTTGGCGATTTATTTATGGTAATGCTACCAGTTTCAGCTATAGAGAGAGTTATTATGACGATTATATCAGCTATGATAGGTTTAGCCGTATTCAAAGCTATGAAAGTTTATCTAATGAGGATATAGAATCTTAGCATACTCCAATCCGGCATATTCGAGTGTACCCAAAACTAGCCTATAATATATTCTACCCTTCTTTCTATCGTACACCTCTTCAAGCTTAGCCTTTACTTCTATTCTATCACCGATCTGAAAGGCTGAGGAGAAGAATCCATCGAAAGATACTAGCTCCTCTATGTTACATATACCATTACCTTCAAGCCATTCTAGTACGGATATAGAATATATCGCAGGTAAAAATATACCATCTCGGTCATCCACTACCTCTGCCACAACCTTAGCTAAACCTTTATGTCTGTAAATTCTATCTCCATATCTCTCATCTACATATAGACGTTCAGGATGCACAGAGAAGTATACATCATCGAATACGCCTCTCTGCCATACCCTATCGTATATCTTTCTAAGATCATCCACGCTTAAAGGGTAATATTGTATCTTCTCATTGATAGACTTATCTATATGGCTCTGCGGGATAGACTTGATAACTCCACTCTTTTTAAGATCTAGTAAAGCCTCCCTAACCTTTATGGATTCATCTAAACCGTAGACTGTTAGATCTATATCAGAGAACCGTGGATTATGTATCCCTACGAGTATGGAGCCTGTTACGCCGAAGAATTCTAAAGGTATACCTGTAGAATCTATGAGAATCTCTACTAGCTTCGTAAGCTTATCTTCTAATATATCGTCTGCCCCTCTATGCATAATCTCTTCCAGTTTTTCTTCAGGTTTAAAATGTCTAACTATCCTTTCGATAGGTATACATGGCATATTTATACCCCATGCGTCGATATAACGTACATAATACGGATACTTATCCAACAGTCTTATGGATTCCCTTAACGATAGCATACTATAGACTTTCATTAATCTCTCATAGTTTAATCCATCTCTACTTCTCCAGATAGATCCTGAAGATTCACTTGTAGCTATATATCTCGGATAGGCTACTACACAGCCATCTGGATGCACCTCACCTACTATGCAAAAGAGAATGTTCTCAGCGGTCTCTAAGAAATCTCTATTTTTAAATCGATTATATCTACGTATAGTATTCAACCCTGAATCTTGGATAAATCATCTTAACGTTTAAAAATCTACCTTATGAAAAACTATTCTAGGGTAAGCAGTGGATCCATGCCTAAACATATATCGTGGTGTCTAGATTGCGGTGTACCTCTGCTACAGAAGGTATGCGGAATATGTGGTAGTGTAGGTATAGATGTAAGGCTTACAGGTTTAGCCGATCCTAGACCTGCTTTCGAGGGGGATATAAAGCATATAGATGAAGGATTGAGGAACAGCTTCGACGTAGGTATTCATGAGGTTGGGTTAGATGGAGTACCTATAATCGTTAATAGGATACCATATATGGATGAAGCATTTGAGGTAGTAGTAGGCGGAGCTATCATAGCGCATGTATTCTTCGATTTATATATTCTGAAGTGGAAATTGAAACCATTCAGATGGTTTTGTAAAATCCTACTTGATAAGGGGTTGCTACCTTCTATCAAGTTAAACTGTAAGCCTAAGAGTAAAGGTGTAATCGAACATCTATCTAATTTCAGTAGCTTAGATCGTGGTTATTTAGCTCTCATAGATAGAGATGGATGCGTGATAGGTTTAGCTGAAGCGGATGATAGGCATATATACATCCTTAAAACATGGGGTAGGGAGGAATGTGAGAAGCCTATAATTAGACGTAGAAGCTTAGATGATATTCTTAAAGCAAACGTTAGAGAAGTGGAAATGGCTAGATCGAGGGCATGCAAATTCACAGTTAAAATGAAGGAGAGATTTCATTCATCGTATCTCACCCTGGCATACTCAGGTGGTAAGGATAGTTTAGCTACTCTATCGATAGCATTAGAAGCAGGCTTGGATCCTATACTCATATTTAATGATACAGGACTAGAGCTGCCTGAAACGGTAGATAACGTTCATAGAGTAGCTGATAGATTCTCCTTAGATATCTTAGAAGCATCGGCAGGGGATTCCTTCTGGAGCTATCTAGACATATATGGCCCTCCAGCTAGGGATTACAGATGGTGTTGTAAATTATGTAAGCTGATACCTATGAATAGACTCTATAGAAGGGTTGGTGAAGCTCTAAGCTTCATAGGACAAAGAAGGTTTGAGTCTAGAAGACGTAGCCGATCTGGAAGTGTAGGACGTAATAAACTCCTACCTAACGTAATCTATTGTGCACCTATAAACGATTGGACTATGCTACATGTATGGCTATATCTTAGGAGGGTTAAACTCGATTCGTATGCTAACCCTTTATATCGTGAAGGATTCGATAGAATAGGATGCTACCTATGTCCATACTGTAATGTAGCTGAATTTAGGGAGGTTGAGAGACTGCATGAGGAGCTATGGCATAGATGGATGAAATACATAGATGCATGGGCTTCGAAACATAGCTATAACCAGGTATACGTAGAGAGGCATTTATGGAGGTGGGTTAATATACCATCGAAGATAGCGAATTCTTTCAGTATAAATCGCCCTACTAGGATTGATATAGACGATAAGATCGGATACTCTAGGATGAGGTTATGCTATGGTAAAGCTATAAAGCTTAGTATACCTAAATGGTTTGATCTAAGTCTTATGGATACTTCATGCTATATATACGGTGTAGATTTCAAGTCGAAGAATGGTCTAGCTATAGCATCATATGATGATTCACGTATATACGTCAATATGGATAGGGGGGAGGCTACAATTATATCGAGAGATAATGGTTGGAGAATACTTTTGAAAATACTGATTAGACCTATCTTCTGCACGAAGTGCGGTTTATGTATCGATGTATGCCCATCTAAAGCGTTATCGCTCTCCAATAAATTCTTATTTGAAAGGAGGGTTTGTACTAGATGTGGTCTATGTATGCGGGTATGCCCTTCGATAACTATAGGATTTAGATTCTTATCGAAGCGTATAGAATCCGCATGCAGTTTATAGAATCGATCCCTTATCTTCACGTATATATTTTATACCTGCTAACTTTATATCCTGATAGCTTATCGTGTATGACATGCATAGAAAGGTGTTATAACGATGTTTAAGAAGCTGCTATACAATATCCCTTGGAGGGTTAGCGTTTGACCAGAATCATAGATATACCATACATATCTAGAGTCGAGGGAAAAGGCTCTCTCGAAATAAGGATAAGTGGAGGAACTATAGAAGATTTAAAGTTTAAGATACATGAAGCACCTAGATTTTTTGAAGCATTCCTAATTGGTAGAATGTATTATGAAATTCATGAAATAGTATCTAGGATATGTGGCGTATGCCCTGTAACTCATCAGATAACAGCTTTAAAATCTATCGAGAAGATACTAGGTTTAGAGCTACCTGAACACATACACCATCTTAGAGAGCTTATGGCTATAGGTGGCATACTAAGCAGTCATGCTCTACACCTTTTTGCTATGGCTCTACCAGACTATACTGGCCACCCAGATATTATAGCTATGGCTAGGGATTATCCCGATGTGATTAAAACTGGCTTCAAGATCAAAGAGGTGGGAGATAACCTAGTCGAGATAATAGGTGGTAGGAGTGTACATCCAGTATCTACGATCGTAGGGGGCTTCACATCTATACCTACACATGAAAGGCTAAGGAGGTTTAAGGATAAACTCATAGAAGCTAAAAACCTAGCTTTAAAATATTCAAGCTTTATAGTTAATCTCGACTATCCTACGTTCGAACGTAGATCTGAGCATATAGCTTTCTACGATAGTGAGGATTACCCCATAAATAGCGGAGTAGTAAAGTCTACCGAAGGGTTGGAAATAACAGAAGACGAGTACAGGCGATGGATATATGAAGTTGAGGTAGGATACTCCAACGCTAAGCATTCGTATGTAAGAAATAGGGGTAGCTTTATGGTGGGTCCTCTCCCACGTGTAAATATAAACTATCGTAGCCTATCGGATGATGCTAGAGATATATTATCTTCAAGCCCGTTTAAGTTTCCATGCTTCAACCCGTTTGCATCTAACATAGCTAGATTAGCTGAGATAGTGACGCTGATAGATAAGGCTCTAAGGATTATAGATGAGAAGAAGTTGGAGGGGGTATCGCATGTGAAGCTTGAACCTAGAGCTGGGGAGTCATCCTCTATAACAGAGGCTCCTAGAGGTATAAATTTCCATAGCTATAGACTAAACGATGATGGCGTAGTTACGTATGCATCCATAGCTCCACCTACATGTCAGAATGCAGCTAATATAGAGGCGGATTTAAGGGTATATCTTAAAGAGTATCTAGATAGGAGCGATGAAGAGATAGTTCGTAAAAGTGAGATGCTTATTAGAGCGTATGACCCATGTATCTCATGCGCAACCCACTTCCTAGAAGTTAGAGTATCAAGAGTATAGTTTAGTTTATTCGAAGTATGGCTTCCTCCTAGCTATAGCTAATAGGAAAAGCTTCTTAAGATCCTCTCTACTAGCTCCACATCTTATAGCCTCCACTATATTCACATGATTATCATAGCGTAGTAAACATGGTTTAAGTTCTCCTCTAGATGTAACCCTCAATCTATCACAATACTTACAGAAGGTAGGGTTATGCATAGGTTTCACAAGTTCAACTATTACACCATTGGGTAGAACATATCTAGGTCTAGCATGACTACTCCTACAATATTTAGCTATAGCTATCCTAGATAGAAGAATTTCGACTCTATCTAGCGACACATGAAATTTATCGTATAATTCGTTATCCACTACACCTACTTTTTCAAATTCTATAACCTGTAGCACTGCTCCAACATTAGCGGCATATCCTATCATATTTGGAATATCATCCTCATTCAAATCTTTCAATAAAACCATATTTATTTTGACAGGGGTTAAACCAGCGTCTACAGCGGATTTAACCCCATCTAGAACTCTATCCAGAAGATCGAAACCTGTAATAATCCTGTAAGTCTCCTTATTAATGGTATTAACAGTTATATTGATACGCTTTAACCCAACCTCTTTAAGCTTATATGCATAATTGGATAAAAGTACACCATTAGTAGTCATCGAAACCTCCTCAATACCATCTAGACTAGATATACGGTAAATGAGATCCACTATATCCTTTCTCAGCAATGGTTCACCACCAGTAATCTTAACTCTACTTAAACCAAGTTCTGCACCTATACTTACTATAGATACGAGTTCATCTATATCGACATCACAATTCATACCTACACTATAATTCTCCCCTTCTCTATGACAATATATACATCTGAGATTACATTTATCAGTAACAGCTATCCTAAGCGTCGTCAATCTTCTACCATAATCATCTACAAGAGACAACTATCTCAGCACCATGTATCTAATTCCAACAGCCGAATCTTAAAAATTATACTGATACCATAGTCTAGATCATAGCTTGCATAGCTTAGCTAGGGAATGGGATTATCATAGCATCCAATACATCACGATCTATAACGCCGGAAAGCTAATATACCGCCTACTAGGCTTCCTAGTTTGAGGGCGAATAACGTGGCATCTGTATCCTTTAAAGCTATCGTAGTCGGTAAGATTCTGGAAAAACTCCCAAGTGGAGAGGAAGTTGTACGTATAGATTTGGCTGAAGAAAAGCCTGCTACTCCACCCATAATTATGGATACTAGTAGGCTTGAACAATCTGAGATAGCTAGAGAAGTTATACCAGTAGTAAGTCAAGTACTAGCATCTCTACCTATATCTCGTGCTACTATAAGAGTACCTAGAGTTACGATCGTACTCACTATGGATGAGTGGGGTCAGCTAAAATCTAAACCTGATCTAGGAGATGAAATGACGGTAACGATAGAGGGGGATAGTATACACGTATCTAAATCCATCTAAGTACATATATGTGCGGATTTATCTTAATCCATTTACGTTCATCGAATAAATATCCTGATTCACCTTCGGTTAAAGGTCTTATTATAAGTGTAGCTTTAACCCTCCGAGCTATATCCTCCATATAAGGTATGAGTTCTGGCGGAGGCCTGATAGAGTAAAACATCTCGACATCACGATACTCATCTACGTTCAACCTGGTTACATCATCGAGTTTAACTTCTAGATCAGGACATGTATGTCGGACATAATCTAAAACTCTTTGATCCCTATCTACGACGATTATCCTAACATGCGGTAAAACCTTTTTGAGAGTACAAGCAACCCAAGGATTGAACCCTACTCCAAACTCAACTATAGCACCTATACCTCTATACGAATTCACTATAGCCTTGACGATTTCATGCGTATCTAATAGCATACGATGACCCCTCGAAGAGTTAAGAGAAATCCATAAGTCTACGTGCAGCGAGCAGCTCTGGTCTTATCCCTATTTTTGAAGCCTCCTCTAATGATATACTATACATTCTCCCTCCTTTCCTAAAATGTTGAGGCGGTATGAAAAACCAGTCATAGCCTGACCCTTTGAACTTAACTGCTATATATGGTGTGGCACCGAATTTTTCTGAAAATCTTATAAGCCGTTTCAAACCCTCCTCTCCAACGTAAATCTTCTTTCTAGAGGTGGTTTTTACTTCGATAGCTAGAATTAAACCTTTCCGTCCGGCTATGATATCAGGTCTTTCGATCCTCGTACCACTACCTGAGCTCGGCGCCCTAACTACAGCAAAACCAAGCTTAGATAACTTACGAGCTAGGAGCCTCTCATAATCTACGCCTTTCATAAACCCTAAAATAGGATATACAGGATAGGGGGTTTAAAGATATTATTATAGATCAATCTAACTCCTTCGCCCATTCAAACTTGAAAAACGGTTTCTCCGATTCACTCTTCTCCCTTATATTTCTAAGCTCCTCCAATAGTATCTTCTGTTCTATACTAGCCACGAGTAACCTAGTCTCGATAACTTTATCTGGGTTTACAGATATGCTAGTTGCACCTTCCCTAACCAGGAATTCTACCACTTCGGGATAATTAGATGGCGCCTGACCACATATACTTGTAGTAACACCATGCTTCCTACACACTCTTATAACGTGACTTAAAGCTCTCAATACGGCTAGATTTCTCTCATCGTATATCTCTTGAACTGAAGCATCATCCCTATCTATACCTAGTATAAGCATCGTAAGATCATTAGTACCAAAGCTTACACCATCTATACCCTCTTCTATGAATTTATCTATTAGCAGAACCGTACTGGGTACCTCAACCATTATCCATATTTTGAAGTCAGGCCCTCTTACGAGACCCTCCTCCTCCATGATCTTCTTAGCTAGACGCAACTCCTCCACTCTTCTAACGAATGGTATCATAACCCATACGTTCTTAAGCCCATATTCATCCCTAACCTTCCTTATAGCTCTGCATTCAAGCCTGAATATATCAGGTTCCTTAATATATCTGAAAGCGCCTCTATAACCTATAAGTGGGTTAGGTCCTACATGCCCAGCTTCCTTCTCATACTTATCTCCACCAGGTAGTGCTAGAAATTCATCTGGCTTAAAGTCTAAGAATCTATAGACGACAGGTTTAGGATAGAAAGCTTGAGCCACCATCCTTATACCTTCAGCGAAAGCATCTATCATACGTTGCTCTCCACCTTCCTCGATGAGTAACCTCGGATGTTTTCCTACACTCAACATTAAATGCTCAGCTCTTAGTAGACCTACTCCATCCGCCTGAGTTTCAGTAGCTATCTTCTCAGCTACATCTGGTATGGATATATTAACATAAATCTTCGTAGCAGTAATCGGCATAGGAGCTGCAACCATACCCATAGCTGGTACAGTAGGTGCAGCTGTAGGAGCAGCTGGAACAGGTTTAGCTAGCTCTTCTATTATACCTTCATAGATAACCCCAGTCTTAGCATCAACCGTATAGTATCCTCCGTTTACTAAAATCTGAGTTGCATTCTTAGTACCTACTATACAAGGTATACCAAGCTCCCTAGATACTATAGCTGCATGGCATGTCATACCTCCTTCATCTGTAACTATAGCTCCAGCTATCCTCATATATGGAACCCAATCTGGATTAGTCATCTTAGTGACGAGTATATCACCTTTCTCCATAACCTTAGCTGCTTCCTCATGTGTTAAAGCTATCTTAACCCTACCAGCGTATATACCTGGACTAGCTGGTAGACCTTTAAGGATTACCTTACGCTCGACTGCAACTTTAGGCTTTTCAGCTTTAACCTCCTCCCTAGGTTTAACACTCCATACAGTTTCAGGTCTCGATTGGACTATGAATATATTCTCTGGAAATGGTAGATCCCTATCTACAGCAAACTCTATATCTTGAGGATGGCCATAGTGATCCTCTATCTTCTTAGCAAGCATAGCTAGATACTTTACTTCTTCATCAGTTAAACTCGGAGCATTCCTCCTATCTACAGGTACTTCTAAATGAACAGTTTTACCTGTAATCGGATCTCTCACATACTCAACAGTCTTCTCCGCGATCTCCTTCTCCACTATCTCGAAAGTACTCTTATCAACTATAAAGCGATCCGGTGTTACTGCTCCAGATACTATAGCTTCTCCAAGACCCCATACAGATTCTATAACGATCTTATATTTATCACCTGTTACAGGGTGGATAGTAAACATCACACCTGCAGATCTACTATTAACCATCTTCTGAACAGCTACACTTATCAAGACCCGTTCATGCGCGAACCCCTTCTGAGTCCTGTAGAATATAGCTCGAGGAGTGAATAGACTCGACCAACATTTCTGCACATACTTAACTACCTCTTCCTCCCCTCTAACATTCAGATAGGTTTCCTGTTGCCCTGCAAAGCTTGCATCAGGTAGATCTTCTGCAGTAGCAGATGATCTAACAGCTACGAATACAGAATCTGTACCAATCTTCCTACATAACTCTCTATAACTCTCGACTATAGCACTACGTATATCTTCAGGCATTTTAACAGATTCTATCAAAGCTCTAACTCTACGAGAAGCCTCCTCATACTGGGTAGGGTCCTTCGAATCCTTTATAGTTTCTCTAAGTATATCGTAGATCTTACTAGCTATCCCAGTCTCTTCTATGAATCTCTTATACGCGTATGCGGTGACAGCAAACCCTGGGGGTACAGGTATCCCTGCATTTATCATTTCACCTAGATTCGCATTCTTACCTCCTACCAGCCCTACATCCTTCTTATTCAGTTCCTCAAACCATAAGGTTAAAGCCGTCTCTTTACCCATATACTTCACCTATCTTACTTATTACCAAGACGTATAGTCTAAACTAAGAATAGTTATATTTTAAGATTGCTATAGGATAACTAAGCTAAAACCATGGAGCATCCTCTATAGATAGTCTTGAATATTCCGCTGGTATAATTCACGTCTAAGTAGATGGCTATGCTTTACCCATACCTTTAAAGGTATTTCAAGACTACTAGATATGATTGATAAAGCTTCTTCTATACTTTGACATACTATCGGCTTCTTCCTCAAAGCATTGCGTACATGCTCTCTCACATGCCATACACCTACAGGCATAATATACCCTGGATGTATTTCTCTAAGTATCAAAACCGAAGCTTGCCTCATTATAGAGTTGAGATACTCTGCAACCGCAAGTCTAGCAGCGTAGTAGCATCCACCGATGATAGCGTAATTCTTCTTACCATGATAACCTTCCCAATCTCCTTCAATAACTGGGATCCTACCATCCGGGTTCCAGACGGTTTTAGGATACCATGCTTCTATAGATTCATAGCTCCAAAAACTAGGCATCATCAATATCTTGAATCGATTATCGAGATATACAGATTCAAATAATAGGTATGTAGAGATAGGCGGATAATGCTTAACCTTTTCTAGAATCCTTTCAGATATTATAGAATCTACAGCAGTTATACTCCATCTAGTAGGTACCAGCCTACGGTTGGATCCTATACCGAATATACCTAGACTAAAGGCTTTCTGTATAGAGCTTACCGATACACCAGATCTATATAGATCGAAAACAGCATCCGCAGCTTTGATATCCCTATCATAGTAAATCTTCTCCATACGTCTATCAACATAGATATTACCCCCAGGTATGATTCTAGATAAAGGAGCAGATATACCCAACGGCTGAACCTCGTCATCTAATACTATAGAGGCTCTAGGCTTACTAGCAAGCTTAACCTCTAGATCAACTGGTTTATAGGACATAGCTAACTCTTGAAGAGTTACTAGAAGACTATCTGGGTTAGCAGCTGAATCGACACGCATAAGTCTTTCACCTCTTAAAAGTATACTACGAAATCTAACTATATCTTCTATAGACATACCAAACCAGTATTCAGGAGTATCTAGTATCCGTGTATCACCTTTAAACGGAGGTGTTAAAGGCCCGACATATACTTTAGGATAGCCAAACCTACCTACAAAAACACCTGGAGGGGAGGATCCTTCAACATCGAGTTTATCGAAATACCTTACTGCCTCATACATAATGCTAGCTCTAACTATTACAGGACACCTACTCTTACCACAAAGTAGATGCGCACCCTTACATATAACGCATAACCTACTAGATCTTTTAGTATCGATAAGCTTACTATTGATGTCTAGAAACCAGTTCATACCTCAACCTTCATGAACTACTTCGATAGAAATTATACTTTCTGCATCTTAGATATTAGTGTTTACGATACGATTATACTAATAGAAGCAGCATAAGAGGGGGAGTTTTATAAAGGTTGTGGAGCCGGGCGGGGGTTTTGAACCCCCTACAATGCCGGGCGGGGGCTTCGAACCCCCGACTTCTGGTAGCCCGGTCTTAGACCCGTATGAACGGCTATCTCCAGATTATGAGTCTCACCCTAACCCCATATGGATAGGGGTCTGGCGCTCTAACCAGCTGAGCTAGCCCGGCATTCACAGATATTTTTAGGGTTTTAGGAAGTATTAAGTTTTAACTTTATATACGGGTATAGAATCCTCCGTGAGATGTGTATGTTTCACTTATACTACGGTATATAGTGAATAATATATATACCTCTACGTTGATTATATGAGTACTACTTAGTAAATGTATATATCTACCTGAGTATTCTTTATAGGCTGAGGTTCATATACTCTATGAAGGAGTTTAATAGAGACTACCTAGAATTCGAGCTGGATCCTAGGAATATTGTGATAGTCGATTCTACACTTAGAGAGGGTGAGCAAGCAGCTGGTGTCGCTTTAACCTTAGATGAGAAGCTACGTATAGCTAGCTACGATGATGAGATAGGGGTAGACTATGTGGAAGTATTCACAGAATATGGCGATAGGGAAAGGGTACTTCTAGAAAGTATTAGACAGCTAGAATTTAGGAATTCTAAAATCCAGGTTTGGAATAGGCTCAGAAAAAGCGATATAGATCTATGTTTGAAGTATGATTTCGAGTGGGTATCGATAACAGCCGGGTTCTCTGATATACATCTTAAGAGTAAATTTAGAGCTAGCTTTGATGATCTTCTACAATCTTGTCTAGAACTTATCTCGTACTGTAAGGAGCATGGATTAAAAGTATCGCTCCACCTAGAGGATTCTACTAGAACACCCATCGATAGGCTGATTAAGATACTATCAGAGGTAGATGATGTGGATAGGATTAGGGATTGCGATACCGTTAGTGTACTAATACCTATAGCTGCATACAATAGGATGAAGCTGCTAGTTGATAACGCTAGAGGTATACCTATAGAAGTCCATTACCATAACGATAGGGGGTTAGCTTTAGCGAACTCTATCTCAGCTGTAATGGCGGGGGCATCATCTATATCGGCTACATGGAACGGGCTAGGTGATAAGGCTGGAAATGCTGCATTAGATGAGGTGATCCTCCTAATATACGAACTTTATGGTATCGATAGATTCGACTTATCTAAAGCTGTGGAGGCTAGTCTATACGTAGCAGAAGCTTCCCGTATCCCTATATATAGGTTTAAACCCGTATCCGGATACGATGTATTTTCCGTACAATCTGGGATACATCAGGATGGTATATTGAAGAATCCCGAGATTTACCAGCCCTACCCACCTAAACTTGTAGGTAGAGAATGGCGTATAGTTCTAGGTGTAACATCGGGTACACATGGGTTATCATACCTCCTAGCTAGTAGAGGATATAAACTTCCAGATGATGAAAGAAAAGTTAGAGAGATATTAGCGTATGCTAAAAGTATAGCTGAAAGTAAGAAGGGATACCTAGATGAGGATGACCTGGATAATCTAGCTAGAAGGTTTAATCTTGAAAATTTAACAAGATAGCATAGACTATATAATTGATCTAGCTAGATTTGGCCATCTTTATAAATCTCCAGATGCGATCACCTATATAATGTATAGTTTCGATAGCCCTACCTCTACCCATAGACTTAATCACCTCGCTATCCTTCAAAGCTTTACCTAAAGCTATGGTTTTAGAATACTTCTCATCGCAGATAGCTACTATACCACCTTCACCGAATACTCCTTCAATCCTAACTATACCTGGAGCCATAACATCTGCGCCATTACATATATGAGGAATCGCTCCTCGATCGACAAATACCTTCGGTAGCATGTTTATAACCTCACCGAATAATAATGTAGGATACACCTCATCGCCTATCTTGAATACGACTGGCTCCCCATCCAGAATGTATAGGGTGAAATCGTCGGAATCGACAACTTCACATCTATCCGGTCTTATATCTAGATTAAGGTTTAAGCTAGCTTTCAGCTTCTCTAATACTATGCTAGCCTCCCTACGTCTAATATCCCTACGTTTCAAACGCATACAGCTAGTATTAGGTGAGAAGGAGATTTAATAACCTTAATATCCTAGGGGTAAAGCTGGCATAGCCTATCAGAGAGGGAAAAGTTTTAAAAGGGATATCTATCTGCTTCTAGAGTAGGGATCATGAGTGAGATAACATTTACGGTATTAGAGGAGAGTCTTGGTAGGATAGTGCTCGTTAAGCTTAAAGGAGGCAAGACGTTAAGGGGGCTGCTTGAAGGATACGATAAACATCTAAACCTAGTTCTATCTAAGACTGAAGATGTAACTGATGGAAATGAAGGAGTAAAGCTAGGGAATGTTATAATAAGAGGGGATAACGTTATACTGATATCGCCTGTAGGAGGCTAGGGTTTATGGTTAAAGGAACAGCTTCTATGGGTAAGTATGGTGGGGAGACGCTCCATATAAGATGCCGGAGATGTGGGAGAAGATCCTATAACGTTAAGAAGAAGAGGTGTGCAGCATGCCATTACGGAGAATCCTCTAGGATAGCGAAATATTCTTGGAAGAATAGGAAGGTTAATAGGGAGAGGATTAAGTAGTAAGCGGGTTAAAACTGGTTAAAGTTTAAAAGCTTCGATCCCTAACAGAGATAGCCTAGTTATAGATGGGCCGGTAGATCAGACTGGTATGATCGCCCCCTTGGCGCGGGGGAGGTCGAGGGTTCAAATCCCTCCCGGTCCACTATCCAACCCCTTACTCCTAGAGTATGTATCCTAAGGGTTATGTGTATCTGGATCCCCCCTATCGATTATCCATAGTTTTTATCCATGATTTCTCCATAGATGTGGCGTTTATGATGGAGGATTGTTTAGCGATCTAAGCATTCTAGGAGGAAGGGATCCTACCTACTATCTTAATATTTTTAGGTTTGATCCTAGTATATCTCGATTGATTTATGGAGTCTATGTATAGGGATTACCCGGTAATTCTAGAAGATGTCTCATTTACCTATGAGGGATCTGATAAACCTGCGTTAAAGGATATAGATTTAAGGATTAGGAGGGGGGAGGTTACAGCTATACTTGGTAGAACAGGATCTGGGAAGACTACTCTGATATACGTTATGGGTGGGGTTATCCCGAACTATGTTAAAGGTAGGCTTAGAGGATGCATCCTAGTCGAAGGTTTAGATACTAGGGAGCATCCACTCTACGAGCTAGCTATGCATATAGGTGTAGTTATGGATGATCCTGAAGCACATATAGTCTCCTTCACGGTATGGGAGGATGCAGCCTTCGGTCCATCAAACCTAGGTCTACCTAAAGATGAAGTTATGAAGAGAATCGAATTCGCTCTAGATGCAACGAGGCTGGGAGCTCTAAGATATAGGAATCCATACAACCTATCAGGAGGTGAGAAGCAGAGCTTAGCTATAGCTGGAGTCCTATCCATGATGCCTAACATTATAGCTCTAGATGAACCAACCTCCATGCTCGATCCACTAGGTAGTATGAGAGTCCTATCCATCCTAAAGGATTTGAATAAAAGGTATGGCATAACGATAATCCTATCAAGCTTCGATGCTGAGGAAGCTGTAGAGCTTGCAGATAGGATCATAGTATTAGATAAAGGCGAGGTAGTTATGGATGGAGATACTAGAGATATACTACAAGAAGCGGATATACTCGAAAAAATCGGTATACGCATACCAGATGTTTCTAAGCTTACGATGAAGCTCAAGATGGATAACCTATGGAGCGGAGATATAGCTATAAATATAGACGAAGCATTCAAACGTATAGTAGATATACTCAGAGATAGACGAGAAACCCCACCCAGACCTAACCCATACAAAGAAATCGAGAAGCCTAGAGAACCCATAGTAAAGGTTAGAAGATTATCGCATACATATCCGGGAGGTGTTAAAGCTCTACAAGATATAAACCTAGATATCTATAACGGAGAATTCGTAGCTTTAATAGGGCAGAACGGATCTGGAAAAACAACTCTTGCAAAATACCTATGCGGATTACTTAAGCCTAGAGATAGATATACAGAGATAATAGTTGATGGCCTAGATCTAAGGAATGCTAGGATGAAGGATATAGTTAAGAAGATAGGCTACGTCTTCCAGATACCTGAACAACAGCTATTCTTCACAACTGTTAAAGAAGAGATAGGATTCGGCCTCAGGAATCTCGGACTCCCAGAAGATTATATAGAGGATAGAGTCGAAGAGATAATGAGAATCCTAGAACTAGAAGCTTATAGAGATAGCGTTACATCATCACTCGATAGAGGGAGGAAGTTTCGTGTAGTACTAGGATCAGTCATAGCTATGGATCCGAAGATTATAGTAGTCGATGAACCTACCACAGGTCAGGATTGGATAGAATCCACGTATATATGCAGACTCCTAGATGATCTAAGAAGGAGAGGAAAAACCATAATCATGATCACACACGAGATGGAGCTGGTCGCTAGATTCGCTACCAGAGTTATAGTTATGCGTGAAGGTAGAGTAATCCTAGACGGCACTCCTAGATACGTATTCTCCAAACCAGAGATACTAAGATCCACATGGGTTCAACCCCCACAGATAACGAGGCTAAGCCAGATGCTATCTGAATACGGTATACCAGGGGATACCCTATCCATAGAGGAGATGTACAGCTATATAGTACACATGCTGAGGGGGGTGTAGATGGTACTACTCGAGTATGAAGCTAAGGATACAGTTATACATAGATTAAACCCTATAGCGAAAGCCGTATGGTTCGCATGCTGCACGATACTATCCACACTATACCTAGAACCACAACCTCTAATAATACTAGCAGCCCAGATAGCTATGATAGGATACCTATCTAAGGTGCCATGGAGTAAACTAATCTCCAGAGCCTGGTGGGCATATATAGGTTCACTACTCGGAGGATACACCGTATCGCTTTGGATAACAAGCCCAGAACAGCTTTGGAGAATACCGCCAGAGTATGGATGTAAAGTCCTACTAGAAGTTACACCTAAAGGAACACCTATCATAGGATACACAGCTATAACATATGCTGGCCTACTATGGGGTACAACAGTCACCATGAAGATAGCTTTAGCCGTAACAGCCGCATGCATACTAACCTATACAACACCGATATCCGATATAGTATCCATATTAGGGAGGATACTACCCTACAAAGCCTCATTCATAGTGATGACAGGTGTAAGATTCTATCCAGTCCTACTAGAGAGGATACAGGGAATAGTAGATGCAGCTAGATCTAGAGGATGGGAATCCTCCTATAGGAACCCGGTTAAAAAAGTTCGATCACTATACACGATAGTCTTCCCATCAATCAGGGAGGCTATACTCCTATCCGAACGAATGAGTCTATCGATAGAATCTAGAGCTTTCGGAGTTAAGAAACCTACACCTATCAAAACCCTAGCCTTAGATAGAAGCGATATACTCTTCATAACATTCATCTCCTCATTCACAGGTCTACTAGCCTATATGTGGAGCGTGTACGGGTTTGGAATGCTATAGAATACTCATACAGCTACTCCTACTATCACTAGCGATAGCTACCGTACACCCCATCTACACCGAATCTAAGGATAAGCTTATCTCAATACTATGCATCGATTCGGTAGGCGAACCAGTAGTAAACGCTATCGTAAAGATAGGTAGGGAGGGCGAAATCCTATATACCGGAGTTACAAACTCCTCAGGATTCCTTCCTAAACCTATACCGAGAGGCATCTACCACATCGAGGTAGAATCGAGAAACCGCACCATATACTCAGGTATGGTCTACGCTCAAGATGATATCGTTAAGATACTATGCGAAGTGTATAAGCTAACCATCATCGTCAACTACCTAGACATCATACCTATAGTAAACGCGAAAATCACTATCATAGATACAGAGTATGGCAGGATAGTATATAGCGTAGATAAGCTTAGAATACCCTACGGCTTCTACATCTTCTCAGCTGAAATATCTACCAAGCTTCCTAAAGGCGTATATGAAGTAGTAGTCGAATCTCTCAATTCAGAGATTGGAAGGGTAGCCCTCACAGATAATTCAACTATTAGATTTACAAATGTGGTATCTTTAGACTCGATATTATTTATAGCATTACTGATATCTACTATAATCTCACTAATACTATTCATCTTAACTATTAGACGATAACCTTATATAACTCACATCATAAGAACTAAATCGTGTCTATAAAAACCACTAGGAGAATAGAACTCTGGACACCGAGAAGAGTAACTAGAGCAGCGATAATAGGAGCATTATCCGGTGCTACATCACTTATACCCGTCCCGGTTATGCCAGGCATGACCCTAGATCCTGCTATACCAGCATTCGCAGCCGTATACTACGGGCCATTCGAAGCATACTGGGGCTACGCTATAGGCCAGCTTATCAGATCCCTTATAAGAGATCCAGGCGTACTTATGATAAATCCTCTAAACTTCATGTTTGGAACACCATTCTTCATGATAATCATAGCATGGCTTGTCAGAGTGGTGAAATACCCATGGAACATCCCTGCTAGCATAGCTCTAGGCATCCTCATGCATATGCTCTCCTACGCTATACCAGGCTGTATAATAACCTATGGCTGGGCTGTCTTCCCGACATGCTTCATACTTCAGATGATCGGCTGCGCTATAGTCATATCCGTCTGCCTAATAATAGCTTTGGGAGGAGCAGTCTATATGTGGAGGATACGTAGACAACCCATGTTCCCACATAGATTCATAGATAAGGATGAGGAATTCTCGATAGCGAGTAAGGGGAGGATACTAGCATCAGCTATAGCCGCCGTAATCCTATTCATCATCCCATACATCTTCCTAGCAACACCCTACTCCTCTGATAGATACCTTGGACCACCAGAATCCCCTCTACGCAGATACATAGATGCCTATATAAGGCATCCAATGACTGCAGGCTTAGGCTGGCTATGCTGGGAGCTATACAAGAAGCATGGGGAATGGTTTAAGATAACAGAGTAGATCTAGGGATAGATGTATAGCATTACCTAGACATCATCCCTTACAATCTTCAAAGCTAACAATCTAGCAGCAGCTTCAAACTCCCATCTTAAATCCCCTATGAATGATACCTTATGCCAGCCGAATATGCTTTGATCATGCTTCTCCAATATCCTACCAGCATCATCCTCCACAACCAGCTTATCCCTACACGCCTTCTCATCCTCTATTAAACCTAAACTCCTACCATAACGGATACATATCGATCTATGGAGAACACTAACCTTAACAGTTGTAACAGGTTCACCTTTCGGAAACCTAACTATAGGAGATGCTCCTATAAAGTGCGCCTCACCATGCCTATCTATACAATAGCTTAGAGGAGGCTCACGGCATCCATAGAGTCTAGTAGGTGATGTACAATGTAGATAGATAACCCTGTTACCAGCTAGATCTAGACAGTAGTTCCCGACCATACCTGGACGATCAGCTAGATACATACCTAGAAGAAGTGTAACAGCTGAATCCATATCAGCTTCACATACAGCTACTATCCCCTCATCGTTAAGCTTAGAGAAGGCCATGCATGGCAGTATAGGCATCTTACCTGATAACAGTACTGGGAAGCATTCAATACCGATAGCATCGCATCCTCTATCTCTGAGAAGATTCTTCAACGCTAGGTAAAGCCTAGCCGCACATACTATAGGATAACGGGCCACCCTGTTCTCCTCAGCCTCCCTTATCCATCCATCAGCTACACCTTCAGCCTCCTCTACACTAACAGCCTCCCAGTAATCTAGAAGTTCACCAGGATCTATCCTAACAAGCTCTAAACCAAAGATATCCTTTAAATTGCTTCTATAAAGATCCTCATTCCTCCTCCATTGTAAAGCCTGATCCACACCATGAACATCGACAGCGAAGCTATCCGGGAAGATATAGTACTTGATAAGCATATCCCTAACCTCTACCGGCAACCCCTCAGCCTCCAGCATCCCAACCATCCTCCTCCTATCCTCCTCGCTTCTCGAAACCTCAGCTTCATCAAAGGTAACCACTAGAATCCTCCTCCCCCTCATATCGTACAGCCTCTTCATAACCTCCAAAGCTCTCTCTACATCCTCAAAATTTGGTGAAGATACAGGGAGAACGGGGAGACCCCTACCTCTAACCCTCTCATAGATCCTTATAAACCCCCAATCCCCACCATACATAAAGCTAGCTAGTATCGTAGGCTTACCTATCTCTATAGCTTCAACTCCTATATCATCTATCGTAGGGTTTGTCCCATAATTACCCACGACATATAGAAGAAGACCATCAGACTCTCTTACCCCCTTCTTAATTTCCCAACTATCCTCACGACTATACCTCCAGATAACCCTACCCCCTGTGAACTCTACATCAGGAAACCTTACCCTTAACCTCTCAACTATGGATTTACATAACCCACCCTCATCGTATCCTATATAGGGCCAACCAGGCCCCCATCTACCCTTACCTAGAAAAAGAACGTATACCTTCATACGTATCGACGTATACCATACATCCAATATAAGATTTACTCGATCGTAACCCAGGGACAGGTATTCCTCAAAACATCTAGAGATCTCTTCGAATCTCTAAGCGAAAGCTCGAAGACTATAGGCCCCCTAAACCCCTTAAATTGCAGATACTTCATAAACTCTACTAGCGGTAGATCGCCTTCACCTAACGGTAGATGATCCCTCCTGATAGCTAGCCCATGCTCTACCCTGAAGAAGCCATCATGCAGATGTATCTCGATAAGCCTATCGTAATGCTTATCAAGGAAATCCATAATCGAAAGCTCATCCGAGAAGCCTGCTAACAGATGCCCGGTATCCAAGCATATAGATAGATCGAATCTATCTATAGCTTCCCTCGTAAGATCGAACGGGAATTCCACATTCTCCACAGCTATCTTCCGTGAAGGAATATCTATCTTCGATACTATCTCCTCTAAGCTTCGTATAGAATTTGATAGCATACCCTTATTGACTATATATTTGTAAGATCTAGGGATATTAAGCCTAGTAAACTCTGATGCAAGAGCCCCTGTAATATGGATCACATAGCATTCAGGGTTAAGATCCTTAGCTAACTCTATAGAGTGGACCATACTCTCTACAGACCCCCTCCTAACGAACGGGTTTGGAGAAGCAAGCTCTACGCTCCATAACGGTAGATGAACACTATAGGTGATACCTAAACTCTCACCTAGATCGATAAGCTTTCTAAAAGTATCCTTTTTTAGAGATCCAGGAAGTATGTATTCTATATCCATAGTTAACTCTACATGGCGGAATCCCTCCATCACGGATGTTATACAGAAATCTGGGAAGCTGAATTTCGATAGATCAACCGAGAATCCATCTACTATCCTCTGCATAACATCGAGGAATTGGAGAGGCTGTACACCAAACCTCAATACATACCACCGATCAGCTCAGCCAAGGTATCCACTTAGCTTCAGCTTTAAACATCTCGTTAACCATCTCCTCGATCTCTCTAGGTGTTAGAATAGCCGATGTTAGAGGATCGAACATTATAGCTTCTACAACAGCGGTCCTATCCTTCTCTAAAGCTGCTTTAACAGCTAGCTCCTGGACGTTTATATTAGTCCTGTTCAAAGCTGCACATTGAGGGGGGAGATCCCCAACGTAGCATGGATGGATACCCCCTCTATCCACCATACAGGGTACCTCTACACAGCATCCATATGGAAGGTTAGTTATCAACCCTCTATTCTCGACATTACCGTTTATACGGCATACCCTACCCGTCTCCATAGAGTATATTACATCTATACCGTATTCATCTGATCTGTTAATCTCTATAGGCTCCTCCCCTCTTATCTGCCTCTCTATACGTTCAAAATGCGGCTTCCAGCGGGTCTTACATATCTCTAGGTAGAACCATCTAGGTTCACAGTATCTTCTACGTCTCTCCTCGTTGGTCCTGAAGTATGGGATGTACTCGCTTAGATGATGACTCGACTCTGTTATAAAGTATCCGAGATACTTCATCATCTCGAATCGAACCTTATCCTTCTCGTATATCTCCCTATTCTCCATAGCCTTCCAGAGTAGTGGGTACGCATCCCTACCTCTATACTTGAATTCTAGGAAGAAAGCTTGGTGATTAATACCAGCAACCCAGTAGTAGACATCCTCGTATGGCACTCCTATATAGCCTGCTAGAGTCCTCGCCGTCCCCTGAACACTATGACATAACCCTACATTCCTTATCTTAGTAGCTCTATTCATAGCCCAGCAGTTGATCGCCATAGGGTTAGCATAGTTTATCAGAAGGGCATCCGGGCATAGATCCTCCATATCGTAGCATATATCTAGTAGAACAGGTATGGTTCTAAGCCCTCTAAAAACACCTCCAGGACCTATAGTATCACCAACCTCCTGGTTTACACCATACTTTAAGGGTATGTATATATCATACTCGAAAGCCTCCAACCCACCTACCTGGATCATCACTATAACATAATCCGCTCCATCTAAAGCCTCTCTCCGATCTAGAGTCGATTGTATCTTCAAGCCTGACGCATACTTAGAGGCAAGCGTATATGCAAACCTCGTTATCACATTAAGACGCTCAGCATCTATATCCATAAGGGATATCGTGGAGTTTCTAAGCTCGGGATGATACACTATATCCGTGAGTAGACGACTAGCAAAAACAACGCTTCCAGCACCGATGAAGACTATCTTAGCCGTGAAACATACACCTCCACAAACAATATAGAGGTAGCAGCTTTACCTGATTTAAATAATTCCTAAACACTCCATTAAGTAACGCATATAGATTAGTTTAGCTAAGAGAATTAGGCTATAACCATCATCCTCATCTATTCTAGAATACAAAATCGATATATTACTAGCGAACGTAGAATAATCCATGAGTCTATCCTAGAATACATCTCATATCCTCAAACCTCAAATAAACCTATACCAGTACCGCCTACCGATACATCCACACAGATTATGTATAATCCGCTTCAGGCTCTAAGCAACTCTACATAAGGTTACACTCTACTTCTCTCTAAGCTTCCTAACCAGTATCCTAGATACTACTATACCTTTCACAGTCTGGCTAGGTATCTCTATCCTAAGAGCTTCATCCTCATAGCTCCACCTAGGCTTCTCCCTTAACCCAACTATATCTACGTCTAATATTTCTTCATCCTCATCTATCAGTCTCAGGTTTCTAGCTAGAGATCTAAAGCTTATAACTCTAGATCCGTTAGACCCTACCGGGTATATAGCATATACTACACTACCCGTAGGATATAGATCCCTCGCCGTATATCGTACATCACCTTCTACGAATCTAACACCCCTCTCTGTGAAGAATCCTCCTCTACCTATACGTGTAGGCCCCTCACCGTAGACCCTCCATACTCTTGTACCGTATATAGCCTCCCCATATAGCTTAAGCCATCCACCTATACTAGATAATATCTTCCTCTGCTCTTCCGGTATCACCCCATCCGGGGATGGGCCTATATTCAGTAGGAATACACCATTCTTACTTACAACATCCACCATATGCCATATTATGCTTTCAGGAGTCTTATACTCTGCATCCCTTATATAACCCCAAGATCTATAATCTACCGATGTATCAGCTAGCCATGGCGAGGATCTAAGCCTAAGTATAGTCCCTCTCTCAGCTAGATCAGGTATAGCAGCTCCATCTGGGAAAGCCCCATGCTTATACACTATGACAGGTTCAAACCCCCAGCTTTCACATCTATTATAGTAGTATGCTGCGAAAGCCTTCAGGTACGGCTCAAACGCAGGATTAGCTATCCACCAATCGAAGTAAACTAATCTAGGCCTATACTTCTCTACCACCTCAACTATTCTTAATAACCAATCCATCAGGAATTCATCATCCGGAGGTATGTTATCTGGTCCTACAGGAGCTCTAGGATCTGTAGATGCAGGCTTAGCTGGACCGTATAAATCCATATACCTAGGATCGTTCACATCTGAATCTATACGTGTACCAGGTTCGAAAAACCACCAATGCTCAGCTCTATGATACGATACACCGAATATAAGCCCCACCCTCTCGACAGCTTCCTTCAACTCTCCAATTATATCCCTTCTAGGACCTATCTTAGATGCACACCATCTAGTATACCTAGAATCCCATAGAGCATAGCCATCATGATGCTCCGCTACGGGTACTACGAATCTAGCACCCGATTCTTTGAATAATCTAGCCCAACTATCTGGATCCCAATTAGCAGCTGTAAACATGGGTATGAAATCCTTATAACCGAAATCCTTCGGCGTACCGAAGTTTCTATTGTGGAAATCGTATTCAGGTTTACCAGGCATATACATGTGTCTAGGATACCATTCATTACCATACGCTGGGACGGAGTATACACCCCAATGTATGAATATACCTAGCTTGGAATCTACAAACCATGACGGAACCCTATAATTCTTAAGAGAGCTCCATGAAGGCTCATAGGATCCGCTTGTAGGAGCAGGTATACTCTTGAATATATCGTATGGATCAACCATGATATACACCTTCACTTGACTATGTAACATAGATATAGCAATTTAAATAGTTCTAGGATATTTTCACCTCAACCTCCTTTCCATCATATTTAACCACCCTATCAGGTATAACAGTCTCCTCAACACCGATACCATATCCATCCCTAACGAATACTATATGGAAGGATCTCTCCCTTAACATACCAGGATAGCCCCCCTCCCTCGCACCTATAATCAACCTACCTTCATCTTCAAGCCATGTAATAGGGGTTAGGCTATATTCACCCCTCTCGTAGCTATATGTTTCTCCATCATCTTCGTATAACGTGAAGCTAGCATCAGCTCCACGGTATACTCTAACCTCTATAGGGTTCCAAGGCTTCTCCTTCGCATACTGTAGCGGCGGAGCCATAGGTATTATAGATCCAGCTTTAACATGGAGCGGGATTATGTCTATAGGCGTAGGTGTTTCGATCCATACCCCTCCATTCATATGTCTTCCAGTCCAGAAATCGTACCACCCACATATACTCCTAGGTAGATAGATCCACCTAGCCTTAATCTTGGGAAGGGTTACAGGACTAACCATTATAGCGGATCCAAACATATACTGGTCATCTATATCGGCTACCCTAGTATCCATTCTGAAATCCATTATTAACGGTCTCATAAACGTATAGCCTTCCTTCGTAACCCTCCATGCATGAGAATATATGTATGGTAGCAGCCTATACCTCAACCTGATATACTTAACAAGTATCCTCTCATACTCTGATCCAAACCTCCAAGGCTCCTTAGCATACGTCGTCCCATGCACTCTGAAAATAGGGCAGAAGGAGCCCCACTGAAACCATCTGGCGAATATTTCCCTATACGAGTCGGTCTCAGGGTTACCGCTAAAGAACCCGCCTATATCTGTAGTCCAGTATGGTATGCCTGAGATAGAGAAGTTCAACCCTGCAGCTATCTGCTCCCTAAGTATACCCCAATCGTGGCATATATCCCCAGACCATGTTATAGCCGAATATCTCTGCTGACCTGTGAAAGCTGATCTAGTAAGTATAACTACACGTTTATCCGAGATGCTACGCTGCCCTTCATAGACGGCTCTAGTCGTCATAAGCGAGTATGCGTTCAGATACCTAGCACCCGAACCTATAGCCGTAGTCGATGAATGGAATGGTGTATAGAACGAAGCCCATCCTACACCAGTCTCGGGTTCTGTCGCATCAAGCCACCATCCATCCACGCCTATATCGAAGAAGCTTCTCCTAATATACTCCCAATACAATTTCCTAGCCTCCTCGTTGAAGGGATCATAGCATCTAGTACCAGGGCATATGAATCCTCTACTCTCCATATCCTTATAGATATCCGTCTCCTCACCGAATATCGGCCATATGGAGATTAAAATACGTATGCCAAGCTCATGTAGATCCTTAACCATCCCAGCTGGATCTGGGAAGGATTCCTCATCGAACTTAAAGGCATTCCATCCATATTTACCCCAATATTTCCAATCCAATACTATGATATCGATAGGTATACCTTTACTCCTAAAGGTTCTAGCAACCTCTAGAATCTCATCCTGAGTCTTATATCTCTCCTTAGATTGCCAGAATCCATAAGCCCATATCGGTAGTAGAGGTGGATCACCAGTTAGCTTACGATAGGATGATATCACATCATCTATACTTGGGCCATAGATTAGATAGTAGTCTATAGCATCCGAAGCTTCAGACCAAAACTTAATCTTACCAAAACCGTTATCGGCGAAGTTTTCGAATCGAGTCATAGAGTAGTTATCCCATAGTATACCGTAGCCTCTACTAGATACTAGGAATGGTATAGCTACATCCCAATTCCTCTGTATAAGCGTGATACTACGACCCCTATAATCGAATATACCTGGATGCTGCCCTAATCCATAGAATCTCTCATCCATAGATACTCTGAAGGTTTGTTCTACACTATAAGTCTCCCCATCGGGTAGCTCGATAGAGGTTAGTGATCTAGAATCCTCGACGATAATCGGGGATCCATACAGGTCGTAGAACTCTATAAGCCCAGTATCAAGATCTACCGATGCCTTCAACTTATCGGTGGCTACCGTAATCCTGGAAGGCTCCCTTCGTATCTTCCAATCAACCTGTTTCAAAGATGTATTAATAACCGATAGACTGCTATCCCCGGGTAGCTTAGAGCTTAGAGTATAGGTTACACGTATAACGTTATCGCTACAGATCTGCAGCCTCATCCTACCCTCTGGATGCATATAGAACGTAATCTCCCTTAATCCTCTACTATAGGATTTTACAGTAAATGGCAAACCTAATCCAACACCCCGATCATAACGTAGATCAGATTACTATATAATAATCTTATGGCTGACTATGTACGTCTTAAAAGGAATAATTGTCGGATTTATAATTCGAGAAGGATTATACCGATCGATGCTAGTAGTATAGCTATCCATATCCATATGCTCAGCTTCTCTCTTAGAGAGATGTTTGCTGCTAGAGCTGAGATTATAGGCTGTATACCAGTTATAACGGTAGCTCTACCAGCTCCTATAAGCCTTATACTCTCAAGGTATAGTGTCGTACCTAGGGATAACCCTGTTAAACCTGATAACGAGCCCCATAACAATAACCTAGCATTTCTAAGCTTACCCATGCTACGTCTACATATAGGTAGCATAGCTAAAGCTAGTATAGGGAATCTGTAGGCGTTACCTATCAGCGGATCTACACTCCTAACACCTATAGATACGAAGGTTACAGCTATAGACCATAGAAGAGCTGAGACTAAGGATAAAACCACCCCCTCAAAATATTGATTCGAACCATTCCTAGATTCCTCTCCCGATAACGCTACTATTATTGATGCTGAAACTACCAGTACACCCCCGATCACGTTAACCAGTGTTATACTCTCGTTGAGTAAAAAAGCTGAGATTAACAATACGATTAACGGATGTACCGATGATACTGCTACACCACGTGAAACTCCTATAGCATCTATACCCTTGAAGAATACCGTATCCCCGATCCCTATACCTATAACCGTAGCCGCTAGCAGTAGGAGGAAGCCATATAAGTCTAACTGAAAGATAAACCCTCCACGTAGGATGGGTAGTATTAGGATTAAGGTTAGAGAACCTGATATACTACGTACCATATTCAACTCTATAGCCGTAGCATACCTTAAAGCTCTTTTAGAAAATACAGGTGTTAGAGCCCATAGTATAGCCGTGGATAGCGCTAAAGCCTCTCCTAACATAGCTTAAACCAGCTCGATAAGCTATCCTAAATTTAACGTTTACTTATGGAAGTTGGAAACCTATAAATCAAGGATGTGTGGTATATCCTAGTTTTTGATATGCTTTGAAGATCATGGTATGTGGTAAGGGTGGAACTGGGAAGACTATTGTATCTATCCTGCTAGCCAGGGTTCTATCTGAGAAGTATAGGGTGTACATAGTGGATTCAGATGAATCTAACATACTCTTACCTAGGCTTCTAGGTGTAAAACCACCGAAACCTCTAATAGAGTATATAGGCGGTAAGAGGGATGAAGCAGAATTGGAATCTAGGGAGCTCGATATAGCTTCCATGCTATCCAGAGCTGGGCTTGGTATAAGGCTTAGAGCACTACCAGATGAGTATATATCGTATTCTAGAGATGGGATAGGGTTAACGTGTATAGGTAAGGTTAGAGAGTATGGCGAAGGATGTGCATGCCCATTCAATATTCTTACAAGGATACTACTTAAAAACCTAGTATTGGATGCTGATGAAAGGGTTGTAGTTGATACTGATGCTGGGATCGAACATATAGGTAGAAGGGTGGAGGAAGCTGTAGATGGGGTTATAGCTCTCATAGATCCGACAGCTGAATCTATAGAGACAGCTTCTCTACTCAAGGATGTAAGCTTAAGCTTAGGTAAGAAATTCTGGGTTATAGCTAATAAGATCGATAGAAAGGTGAGGGATATACTGATAGATAAAGCTAGAGGGATGGGGCTAAGTATAGATGGATTCATAAGCTTCGATGAGAAAATTATCGAATCATGCCTACTAGGAGAGGAGCTTAGATCGAGTAACGCTCTAGAAGATGTTAGAAGTATAGCATACACTCTTAAGATTATCGAGTAGATTTAGAGGAGGCGTAGATCCTATATAACACTTATTAAGAATAAGATCTAGAACATATACTATTATATCAAGCGTAACCTTTATCAACTTGTTCAGATGTAATCCTTATAGCGAAGCCGTCTCTTATGTTCTCAATAAAAATAGTTCTGATATTAGCGATACTACAAATCCTATCCTCCACGTATACGATGATATACGATAATTTAGTCGAAGAGGGTATTGAACCTATACCTCTACCCTATACATGGAGTTCAGGTATAACTTGCTACTATCTAGATCTAGATCCGTTATCCGATGGCTATCAGCAATCTATCATAGTAGAAGCTGGTAGCCTAATAGTAGCGGAAATAAAGTTTCAACGCTGGAGTATATACGGTCCAGATAGAGTAAATCAGTTATTCCTACTATATTCATGGTCTAGGAACTGGAATCCGCCGACACATTATCTACCACTATGGTTTGGTATATCGGGCGAATATCCAGGTATAGTGAAGGTTTGGAGGTATACATTCAAAGCACCGAGTGAGCCTGGAGTATACTATATATGGATTAGAGGGGATTACACGACAGGTATGGAGGAGGCTGTAGCTAATATATGGCGTATGTATCGTGGACCTCCACCATACGATGATGATGGAGGAGGTATAATCGGTAAGGTAATCGTAACGAGTAGGAGAGATAGAGTAGTATCCTCGAATATTATAGCTATACCGATACTAATAGCGTTGATGGGGTTGATAATCGCATCGATTATATCCAGATCTTTGAAAAAGATGAAGGGTTAGAATATGTTATCGTAGGGAGTCATAGAGATAGATGGTCGATGATGCTAGGAAGATTAATTAAAGCGTGATAACACATTAAATTAATTAGGCTTATGTCTTATTTATGGGTTGGAAAACCATTCGTTAAAAAGACCTTAGTTAAATTCGCTATAGTCTTTACGATCATCCTAATACTCTCAATACTTGTACATTTATTGCTAGCTTTATCATGGCTTATACTAGCATCTATAATCTTCATAGTATACTACTACAATAAGAGAGCGTACACGTACTATGTAACTGATAGATCTATCAGGATAGAGAAGTCATGGGTATTCGGGAACTACATCAGAGAACTTACATTTGATCAGATAAGAGATGTACATATAATGCAGGGGATACTCGCTAGAGCTATGAGATGCGGATCCCTAGCCTTCGTAACAACAGCTGGTTTAGAAGTAGGACATATAGGAGCTGGGGTAGGTAGAGGCGTGGTAATCGGGGGTACAGCTCCAAGGATTATAGCATGGAGGGGGGGAAGATTCTGGGATATACCGGAGCCGCAGAAGGTACGCGATATACTGATTGGGAAGATAACTGAGTGGCGTGAAGTAGCTCAGCAACAGAGAATGGCTGCTTCACTCGAAAGGATAGCTGAAACAAGACCACGTAGCGGGAATCTTCTAGATGAATTAGAAAGACTTAAACGACTCCTAGATGAAGGGGTTATAACCAAAGAGGAGTTCGAGAAAGCAAAGAAGAAACTATTAGAATAGTAAAAGATTAAAAAGTAGAATACATATACTACATATAACCAATCATAGAATATCGATAAAAGAGAAAAAAGAAAAGTATAGAGGTATAAGGGTAAAGCTACATTACAGCTAGCGTCGTCGATAGGTTATATAGGAATGCGAATAGAACAGTTATCCCTGTAGATCCTGCAACCATACCTATAGCGAAGGGCATAGCTACATCCTCATATATCTTTGCTCCTCCAATCCTAAGGATTACAAGTTTAGCTACATATGCAACTACAGTTGGGATTAATATTATGTTAGGTACGAAATCGAAAGCGCCTATAACTACGCCTCCAGGATTCACCGGGAACCATGGGAATTTAGCATGTAACGCATATATAGTAGATATTATCGCTGCTCCGATGATAAATTGTACCCAGTGCAACGGCTCTGGATGATGGCCTAACCCACTACGCCAGTAAACCCCGACCTCAGCTACACAGGCATATGTCGGGCCCCTCTGTAGATAATTGTTGGGTACTCCTGTATAGTTGAATGCAGCTAGGTTTAAGGCTCCAAAGCTACACCACATCTGAAGCAGCGCGAATAACGATACAACTACACCTAGAATCACAGCTATAACCATACCTACAAATATATGGCGTGAATCTCTGAAGAACCTTCCACCTGAAAGGATATTAGAAGAACATATATGTGTGGTGCGTGAGCTTTTAGCTAGGCTGTTAAGGTGATGTAGGTATGGGTTTGGGTAAGCCTGTTAGGTTTGGTATATTGGGTTTAGGTGTCGGTTATAGGAAGGCTAAGCAGTGTGTAGGATCTAGAGGAGCGGTTTTAGCCGCTGTCTGCGATCTACAGGAGGAGAGGGCTAGGAGGGTTGCTGAAGAGCTTGGCTGCCGCTGGTATACAGATTACGATGATATGCTTGATAGTGGTGATGTAGATTGTATAGGTGTCTTCACTCCTAGCGGTATGCATATGGATCATGCTTTGAAAGCTATAGAGAGAGGGCTACACGTATTCGTAACTAAGCCTATGGATATAGATGTAGAGAAGTGTCGCCTAGCTATAAGGGAAGCTGAGAAAGCTAACGTAGTTCTCGCAGTCGATTTCGAACTTAGATACCAAGATCTAAACCAGAAGATATTCTATGCGATACAGAAAGGTTTGATAGGTAGGGTTTTCCTAATCGATGTTTTGATGAAGTAGTTTAGGGATGAAGCATACTATAAGGGTGGATACCCCCCTGCATGGAGGAGTAGTAGACGTTATGAAGGGGGATCTGCAGCTAACCAAGGCGTACACTACATAGATCTGGTTCAATGGTGGATGGGTGGGGTGGAATCTGTACAGGGGTTAGCCGGAACGTTTACCCACGATATAGAGACTGAAGATTGCAGCGTAGCTATTATGAGATTTAGGAACGGGGCATTCGGAACACTTACAACCACCACCTCGAGTATACCAGATCTAGGAACGAGAATAGAGGTTAATAGCGATAGGGGATCTATGATATGGAGGGATGGGAAGATAGACTTCTTCCACTTGAAGGATGGAGATATATCTATACTAGACTCTATAACCCTGCCGAGTGATAGACCTATGAATATATTCGAGGATATGGCTAAAGCTATCCGTGAAGGTAGGAAGCCTATAGTAGATGGAAGAGAGGGGTTGAAGAGCGTTGCCATATTCAATGCGATATACGAATCATCTAAGATAGGGAGAGCTATAAGGGTAGAGGATGTATAGATTGAACAGCATAGGGTTATCATAGCTAGTAGAGTAGAAGCATTTAATATCTTAGACTGATTCTCTATTAAAGATAAAAGATCTAACTTATAACCTCCTAGATCTTCAAAGGATTACTACACCGATAGATACTCTGCCCATTATATTCAAATCGACATAACCACCTTTCCTTCTATCCCTACACACAATATCCTCGAAAACATTATACTTAACCTCAATTATTCTAACAGCTACAAAATATATTCAATTAACTGAAATAAGTGTAGAGATCTAGGGCCTCGCAGCCATGCTCCAAAGTCCTCTTCATGACTAAGTCGCCCATCTTGAATATGAAGACATCGCATATGTAGAGAGTTTCGACACGAGACGGCCCCCAACGACTGGGGACTGGCTCAACCCACCTAAGAACTGGTTCATAAGGATCATAGGTCTGCCTCTTGGAGAACACATATTGAAGGTTACTTGTAAGGATCTGAAATTCGGAATGTATACCCATAGATGTACTTGGCGCCCCCTTCCCGTAAACGACTACATAAAGCCCCATAGTCCTCAAAGACTCTAGGATTAAGATTCCGGCATCATTTCTCACATCAATGAGCGTTCTCCTAGAGAGACATCTCATAGAAACAATTGGTTTATGATTGGTAAAGACTTCTCTTCCACAATGTCCTTAAAAATTCTTATCGCAGTTTCATGATTCAAGCCCCTTCTTAAAACTTTTCCATAATACGTTTGCCACATCTTTTATTGCTAAATCCAGCGTTATTACACTGAAAAGTCAACGACTCTCACAATCTTCCCTCATAGACTTCTCGGAGAAGCCTAACTCGCTCGACCTTACATCCCTTAAGATAACATCCCCCTTCTCAATCATCCTTTTGATCTTCACCTTCCATGCCAGTTCCTCTAACTATTTTCTAATCTCTTCACCTATATCTAGGCCGTTTTCTTCCAACATTTTCTTGATCTCTTCTCTAACCATGATGCCGATCACAGTGCTCGTAAACGCCACCATAATAATTATCGTCTACAAATCTATAAAAATTTCTGTCTATATAAAACAAAACAAGATAAATTAGATTATACTTGTCAACACATAAAGTCTTACATGCAGTAAGATTTTATGCTCTTGAATTCAATATTTCCATTTCTAATTTATTTAGGAAATACGCTCAACTATAAGATGATGTTTATGATCGGCAACACATTCATAGGCTTACCGCATGTATTAGCCGCATTTGCTCCAAATTTAATCACAGCGGCGGCAGTCTGGTTTTTGCACGACATTATTGGCGCATCTATATCCACACCAGCCTAACAAACGCTAATGCAAATCTATGCAAGAGATGATCAAAGGGCAAAAGACATTAACATGGTATCGCTGTTTGGAACAATCGGCGTAATAGTCGGCCCAGCTATAGGCGGCTTCCTAGCGGGAATAAACATCAACCTGCCCTTCATCATCGGTGGAACTATAATTACTGCGGCAACAATAACTTTAGCACCACTAAAATACTAATGTACCTCTGAGGAGAGTGAAGAAAGAAGGTGTTCCTCTGGATTAAAGGATACCATAGCCTTTGAAGAAAGTAAAATATCAACTATCCGTGAACAGGGAACATTCTAATTTTATAAGAAAGCCCTTCTACTGAATAGTAAAAATTTGAGAACTAAATAACAGTGGTGAAAAAATGACATCTGTGGCAGTGCTAGGCGGTGGTTGGGCCGGTATTCTCTTTGGCTTAGAATATAAGTTAAGAAAACCAAACGCTAGAGTTGTGATTTTGGAGAAGCAGAGAACCGTAGGCGGTTTGCTTAGAAGCGAGAAAATAAATGGTCATTTGTTCGATATTGGCGGAAGCCATGTTATTTTTTCGAGGAACAAAACAATTTTAAATAGAATGCTTGAAATTATTGATGATGTTCTTGAAGTACCGAGAAAATCTTTCATAGCGTTATCCCGTCACTTTGTCCCTTATCCTCTCGAAAACAACCTTAACGCTCTCCCTGAAGAGGATAAAATTGATGCGTTAATATCGTTTCTTGAAGCATGGAAGCTAAGACCAGATGACTTTATTCCTAAAAATTTTCGGGATTGGATTCACAACTTTTTTGGCAATTGGATTGCTGAAAAATATCTTGTCCCATATAATTTGAAGATCTGGAAGAGACCATTAGAGAATATTGATGTTGACTGGATATATACACCAGGTAGATTGCCGATTCCTGACTGGAGGGATGTTGTTAGGTCAGCCATGGGACAATTAACCATAGGCTATATTGAACAGTCAAGGTTTTATTATCCGAGATATGGCGGAATTCAAAGAATATTTGATTGCGCGATGGGCATGGCCTACAGATATGGCGTGCGTTATATTAAAGGCTATAATGTGGTGAGCATTAAGCGCGTAAATGATGGCTGGTTCATAAATAATGAAATATACTGTAAGAAAATTGTTAGTTCGATTCCATTAAATGAACTTGTCAAACTCATGGAAGCCCCAGAACATATTATTAGATTGGCTGAGCAACTCGATTATAATAGAGTGTTAGTAGTTGGCTTAGCTATAAGGAAGCCAGCGCCAGAGCAGCACTGGATATATGTTCCAGCTCCAGACATACCCTTCCATAGATACGCATGGATATCGAACTATAGCCCATTAAACGCTCCTCCAGGAAGATCAACGCTAATAGTGGAGGTTACCATACCACCAAACCAGCCAGTTAATGCTGAAAAATATGTTGAGGAAACTCTTCAAGGACTAGAGGAACTTGGTGTTGTTAAAAGGGAAGAAATAATATTTGTAAAGGCTTGGCTACATGAATATGGCTACCCAGTCCATACAACAACATCAAACAGGGCAAGAAGTGAAGTACTTCATTGGCTTAATGAGTGGGGCATAACTCCTATTGGACGATGGGGTTGTTGGCAATACTGGAATATGGATAAAGTTTATGAAGATATTATAGAAAAGTCGTCGTTTTAGAGGGGCTACTTTTAAAGAGGATTATTTGCCTATAAAGGTTGGGGGGTAGCGAAAGGTGGAAGCAAGAATCCTGACACTGTTTTTAACTAGAGACGCATCAACTTTTGTGTATAAGAACTACGAGAAGGTGAAATTTCAAGAGGGAGTTGAGCAGGAAATTTATGTTGTGTCAGCTGAACCTATTCCTATAGAAAATAATATTGTTGTTCCTGTTCCTCGGAATTATCCGCTTCCCATAAGAATTGGTGTTACTATTAATGAAGCATTGAGACGCTTCAACCTAAGCAAGTACACTCATATCTTCAAGGTGGATGGTGACGTTAATCTGCCACACGATTATCTTGCCAACCTTCTAGCCAAGAAGGCACCGTTAGCTGGCAGAGGTGCTGCTATGCTTATCTCTGTTAAATTTTTGCAGAAAGTCCTTAAAGGTAAATATCCGATCAGCTACTGTGATGACGGTTACGTCTCCGCAGTTTCTGTTGCATGCGGTTATTGGCCGCCCGAGTATGATGGAGAGGATTTGCTTTGGTTCTGCCGCATTTATCAGCCAAGTAGAGAGTATTCTTATGGTCGCGAGTATTATAAGTGGGGGCTTCCGCTATCCGTTTTTATTCTACTCTTACCGCAATTATTCGTTACAAGACGACGAGACTTAAAGAGTCTTATTTATAATCTTGTTGGCTATCTTTCTGCTCTTCTCAACAAAGAGAAAAGATATCCATGGTGGAGGAGTTATGCTTACTACCGTGTAAAGCACCTAGTATCTAAACTCGATAAACTTATTACTGGGAGGTGAGCACTTATGCCTGCTAAAATTTTATCGGTGATCACAACCCTTAAAGATGACCCAAAAATAGTTATTACTTCTCTTCTCAACCAAACAGTTAAGCCTCAGCGAATAATCGTAGTTTGCGGTACGCGTGCAATTTATAATAAAGTTTCCTTACTTAAGGGTAAGCTGCCTGTACCGTTAGAGGCAATATATGTTAAGCCAAACATGCAAGAGCATGTGGGCGTTCGTGTGGGCAAGGCTATTAATGCAGCTTTATCAACTATCAATTTAGGTGAATTTAACTATATTCTTAAGCTTGATGCTGATATTATCCTATCAAGGCGGTGTCTCGAGAAAAGCTTAGGTGTAAGCGCCGACTTAGTTGGGCTAGGTCCCTTTATGTTGGTAAATATGAAGCCATTTATATATCTGCTTGGCGGTAAATGGCCAGAGACTCCAGCTGATGACTCATATATTTGCTTATCCTTTATAAGTAGAGGATTAAAATATGAACCATTACCTCAAGATGTTGTGGTTCTGAAAAAAGGTGGTGTGGGTGGAGGGTGGAGATACTATTTTCTTCGAGGAGTTGATTATTATCGATCAGGCATATGTCCATTGAGAATGTTTAGAATAGTTTTAAAATTAATACGCGCCAGACGTACGCTCCTACCAACTTTCACGTTTCTCGGCTACCTAACAGCTCTCTTTAAACACAAACCTTTTTACTCATTCGCGCCAATTATATTTAGGAAAAGTTGTACAGAGGGAATTTTTCGTCGATTGAAAAAACTTAAACGTCTGCTGAGCAAGTTTCACCATGTTAAATTTATATCTTATTTTGAGGCAGTTTTAATGATGTCTTGGCTTAGGTTAATCTTTCTTTAATTTCTTTATAATCCATCCGCAGATTACTAATGGGCGAAGCCTAAAAACTGAGTGAGCTAAGGTTTTCATAAACCCAACTCCCAAATCATATCTTGCATCTCCTGAAGAGAGCTGCCCTCTTACAACTTTCATTAGCGTGTTTTCACGTATATGCCAAACAAATACCTTATGCATATATATGCTTCTGTAACCTAACTTTCTCAGCCTAATATCAAGGTCTGTGTCTGGTGCGGATGTATCTTTAAAGCCACCGATCTCATGGAGAACCTCTCTTCTTATCACCCTTGCAGCTCCCCTGGGTTCCCTTCCAAACGGTGTTATTTCATGAGTTTTTTCCCATGCATAAATTATGCGATTAAGCAGGGTTGAGGGGTAGGTTTCTACCCTCGCTGAGACTGATGCTATATTTCCTCTGATTAACGGCAGCATTTCCTTGAAGAAATTTTCTGGTAGAATTATGTCCGCATCTACTATGCTTATGTATTTTCCTGAGGAGTTTAGGAATCCTGTTTGTAGGGATTCGGCGTAGCTGTTTTTCCACCTCTTCCACGTCTTAATTATAAGCTTCTCGACGTTGAATCTCTTCGCTATTTCCGCGGTATTATCGCTGCATCGGTCGGCGACGAAAACTATTTCGCCATTAATGCCCTTTAAGGCTCTTCTAACGCTTGCTAGACATTTTCCAACGTATTTTTCTTCATTGTGCGCACAGGTGATGACTGATACCAGCGGCTCCTCCATTAACAACCACTCCTCTAACTACCCTTTTAGCGCGTTCACATACCTTCTTAAACCCTCATCCAATGATATACTTGCCCTAAATCCTAGAACTTCTCTAGCTCTGTTGATGTTTGCACAGCTACGCCTTATATCGCCAGCTCTTGCCTCAGTATAAATAGGTTTAATGTCTAACCCAAAAATTTTCAGTAGATGTTCGGCGACTTTATTTATGCTTGTCTCCGTGCCGGAGCCTATATTAAAGGTCATTCCTCCAACTCCCTCAGCTTTCAGGGCGAGCATAAGTGCGTTAACAACATCGCTGATAAATATAAAGTCCCTGGTCTGCTCCCCATCACCAAATATGACTGGAGCTCTACCACTCCTTAACGCTTCTATGAAGTTTGATATGACCCCACGGTATGGGCTACGCTCCTGTCCTGGACCATAAACGTTGAAGAGCCTCAGAATTATAGTTTTAAGCCCATAGGTCTCGTAGAAAACTCTGCAGTAATGCTCAGCCGCAAGCTTACTGACGCCATAGGGGGATAATGGGTTTGTTGGGTGATTCTCGTCGATAGGTATGTATACTGGTTTGCCGTAAACGGCGCACGATGAAGTGAAGATGAATTTTTCAACATTAGAATTTAAACTCTCCTCGAGAAGGTTTAATGTCCCAATAACGTTAACCTCATTTATCTTTTTGGGCTTCTTAAATGATAGAGGAATACTGGCGATTGCTGCTAAGTGGAAGATGTAGTCGGCTTCCTTAACAGTCTCTCTCACAACCTTCCTCCCTCTAATGTCTCCCTTAATTACCTGAAAACTTGGGTTATCTACGTACATTTGGATATTCTCAAGGCTCCCAGTAAAAAAGTTGTCTAAAACGATAACTTTAAAATCCTCCATGAGAAGCTTACCAACTAGGTGGCTGCCGATAAAGCCTGCACCGCCAGTCACCACAACTACTGACAGCTTATCTCACCAGCCTTACTACATAAACTGTCTAGCTACGCTGAAACTTAACGTTATCCTTGCTATCACAACAAGATAATTAAGTTTGCTGTGCGATGCTATTTACTATAGCGACTTAATAATAATTCTAAAAACAAAAATAGAGATGTGGATAATGGAATAAGAGCGGCGCGCTACCTCACCGTTATGCCTGAATCTAGCGATTATCCGCATATACCGCTTAAGCCTCTCATCATAATCATAGATCATGCTCTTCACACTAAACCCATTATTTCCGAATTTAAAGGAGGTGAAGGAAATTGAACCATAGAGGTTGGCGCCCTGGGCGGGATTTGAACCCGCGTCCAGCGGGCGACAGCCGCTGATGCTAGGCCGGGCTACACCACCAGGGCTTTCTAGGCATTTCTAACTCTCTTAGAAAGCTCCTTATTAAATCTTCTCCATAGGTAGGGTTGGTTTTTAAACTATATCTTACCGCTGAAGGTTATGTAGGTAAGAGCTATATGTTTAGATTCTTCTTCCAGTGTAAACTGTATGATTCGTATATTAGCTATAGTAGGTAGTCCTAGGATTGGAGGTAATACGGAGATATTAGCTAGTGAAGCTCTTAAAGCTGCTGCTGAAGATGGAGTGGAAACTATGATGATTAGACTTGCTGAAAGGGAGGTTAAACCGTGTGATGCTTGTCTTAGTTGTAGGAGTAGTAGGGAGTGTCGTATAAGGGATGATTTTCAGGAGATATTCGATAGGATGATTGAAGCTGATGGGATAATACTAGCTACACCTGTATACTTCGGTTCTGCTACACCTCAGATTATGGCTTTACTGAATAGAGCTGGATATCTATCTATGGCTAGGGGTAGGGTTTTCGAGAATAAGGTTGGAGAGGTGATAGTAGTAGCTAGACGTGCTGGACAGAATTTTACGCTAGCACAATTACTATTCTTCCTTCTACATCAAGGTATGATAATCCCCGGATCCACATACTGGACTATAGCCTTCGGTAGGGAGAAGGGTGATGTCCTTAAGGATTTGGAGGGTGTGAATACTGTTAGGAATATGGCTAAGAGGATGGTGTGGCTTATAAAAAGGATTAAAGGCTTAGAGTAGATGAATGTCAATACGCAGTAGTACTTTATAATCTATTCATCAATACAATTAATATTTAAATAGACGTTTGTCAACATATTTAAGGATCGTTATGTACAGCGGAGCTATCGAGGAAGCTATAAAGATCCTTAGGGAGAATAACGTTAGATGGGTTCATACATCCTTCGTGGATATAAGGGGTATTATGCATGATATAGTCGTACCTGCTAGAGAATATCTAGAAGGTAATGCCTTTAGATATGGTATAGGGTTCGATGGCTCATCTGTGAAGGGTTTTAGAGATGTAGAGGAATCTGATATGGTTTTGATACCAGATCCTAAAACCCTAGCTGTGATACCGTGGATAAGGGAGGAGGCTCAGAGAAGCGCCATAATCTTGGGGGATGTCTACGAATCCTATGGCGAAGCTGAGCCTTCTGAAGCATGTCCACGTGGATATGTAGCGAAGCGTATCGAAAGGTTATGTGAAGAAGCAGGGTTAACAGCGTTTATAGGAGCGGAGATGGAGCATTTTGTATTCAAATCCGTAGATCCGACTAAACTCGTATGGGATTTATGGGTTAGCCCAGGTGGTCACGGATTTGAGATGTGGGGTGCACCTAGGATACTCCCTGAATCACCGGAGATATCTCCTGGCGGATATGTAGTTAAGCCTAGGGATGCATATCTACGTCCACCACCTGAGGATACGACACTCGAATATCGTAATGAAGTTGCTTCGATACTAGAGGATAGCTTCGGGTTTAGGATAGAGAGACACCATCATGAAGTAGCTACAGCAGGTCAAGTTGAGGTAAACTTCAGATTCGGTAGGCTTACAGAGACCGCTGATAGAGTAGTATACTACAAGTTTGTAGCTAAGAATATCGCTAGGATACGTGGACTCATAGCTACCTTTATGCCTAAACCCGTATACCTCGATAATGCTAGCGGTATGCATGTACATGTATCTCTATGGAGTGAAGGTAGGAATATAATGTATGATGAAGACGATAGTTACGCTGAGCTAAGCCAGGAAGCTAGATACTTCATCGGAGGCTTACTAGAGCATGCTCGAGCATTAACAGCTATATGCTGCCCTACAGTCAACTCGTATAAGAGGCTTGTACCCGGGTTTGAGGCTCCTATATATTTGATATGGTCTAGACGTAATAGATCAGCCCTAGTTAGGGTGCCGATGTATCTCAAGGGATCAGAATATGCTTCACATAAGCGTATCGAATATCGTGCAGTCGATCCTTCATGCAACCCCTATCTCGCATTCTCATGTATAATCGCAGCTGGGTTCGACGGTATAAGAAGGAAGATTGATCCAGGCGATCCTGTAGATGAGAATGTATACAAGCTCCCAGATGAGAGGCGTAGAGCATTAGGTATAAGAGAGCTTCCAAGTACGCTTAGAGAAGCTTTAGAAGAGATGGAGACTGATGATGTTATCCATCGTACACTAGGTAGTCATCTATTCGATAGATTTATAGAATATAAGATGGAGGAGTGGAGGCAGTACTCCATGTACATCACTCCATGGGAGATAGTGAAGTATCTAGATTGCTAAAAATCTAAGATATGAAAGTATAAGTAGGTTTACATACACTAGGAATTTCTATAGGTGTCTACCGGGGTTGAGAGTATATATATTCGTAAGGACAAAGCCGGGGACATCGGAGGATGTCGTTAAGAGGATTAAGGAGAAGGTGAAGGAGGTTCTACTAGCCGATTCCATATACGGTAGGTTTGATGCTATAATCGTATTAGATGTTCAAAACTTCGATAGATTAAACGAGATAGTATATAGAGTGATAGCTAGCGATCCTGATGTTATACATACAGAGACATCTCTAACTCTATCTTAAGGAGGGTTAAGATATCGCGAATCTCAAACCTAGATCCCTCCGTAGAAAGCCTATAAGAGCCTTCGTTCTAATCACGACGAGCCCAGGTACATCCGAAGATATAGTTAGATCTAGGAGGATTAAGGGTGTTAAACTGGCAAACTCCGTCTTTGGAAGATACGATGCTGTAGTAGTGATAGAAGCTGATAGCTTAGAGGAATTGAAGAAGATAATATACGAGGTAATAGAGCAGCATCCAAACGTTATACGTACGGAAACATTGATATCTCTACAATAATACTGTTAAGCCTCCGAGATTAGCTATAGAGTTCTACGGATAATCTAACCCCTTCTCTAAGTCCAACTGGTTCAGCGAATTTCAGTAATATACAGCCATCGCTAAATTCTAAGCTAAACCTCGATTCGCATCCATCGATAAAGACTCTAGCTCCACTAAACCTAGATGTTACAGGTATAGTGATGCCGCTAATCGTTATAGATCCTAATCTACCTTCTATATCTAAGCTAATCTTACCTTCTGTAGATCTATACGCTAAAGATGCTAAAGCACCTGGTAGGAGAATCGGTCCTTTAAAGTCCATCTTATTAATCTTGGGATCTATCCTGAGTATACCATCTACTCCTCTATATCGTGCTCCTGCTAACGCGTTGAATATCGTTAAAGATACAAGAACTCTGAAATAGTGTCCTCCACACTCTATATGATTCCAGTAGAGACCCCAGCTTCTATACCTTTCATGTACAGATCTAAGAAGTTCTACACCTTCATCCACCATACCCTCTTCTATCATATGCGTCGCTACAGGTATCTCTATCCCAGTCCACGGTGTATCCGCCTGGGATCCAACCGTATACGGTATCGAAGATTCGTTGAAGTACTTCATATCACCAGCTAACGCTGGTCTAGGTTTACCAGGGTATACAGCGTTTATGAGACCCTCCCACTTCTTAAAATTGTATTTGTATACAGATTTTAGCATCGATACAACCTTCTCTCTATCGAATGCATAGTCCAGGTCTAGAAGGAATTTAAGATACCATTCACCTGTAAGTGCTGCACTCATACAAGCTTTATCCCTCATACCGCTTATAGGATCATACCAGTTATCGAAGTATTCACCATTCCATAGGAGTTTTATGAAGTTCTCTACGGCGCAACAATATATCTTCTCGAACTCTCTAGCATCCTCTGTAAATCCGTTAAGCTTAGCAGCTTCTATAGCTGCTTTAAGCGATGCTATCCATAAGTCTGATGTAAACGTCGCTACACCTAGTAGGCTTAAAGCATCGAATGTATTCACAGATATGGGTATGTACATCGGGCCTGAGAGGAGTATTCTCAGAGATTCTAGAAGTCTCCTACCCATAACCCCGCTTATAGCCTCCGCTACCTGGGAGAATCCTTCATAGCCAGATGGTGGTGAATGATACATTAGCTTAAGACCTGCATCATCATGCTGTACTAATACTGCTTTAACAACGGTTTTTATAGACTCCCATAACCTAGATAGGTATGCACGGTCACCTGTCCAGTAGTAGTTGAGTAGAACTAGTAGTATATACTCTGGTAGGAGATCATTCCTATCATACGTATCGACTATATCTAGCGATGCTATGAAGAAATGCGGAACCCTACCTGTAGGATCCTTCCCGGTCTTACCGACGATCTCTCTTATAGTTTTCTTAAATTTCTCTAGATCATGCTGTATCGACGGATCCTTCTTCAAAGCATCCCTATAGAGCTGCATATTCTCTGGGAAAGCTAGAGCGAATAATTCATAGTATGGAGACTTATCCTTATCCAGTATATACCTCTCCGTATTGAAGATTATATTCTTAGCTAGATCAGGGTATAGGTAGGCTATCCCAGTTATACCCCAGAAAGCTACATCTACTGTATTGAAACCACAGCATCCAGGCCCACCCTCCCATACACCGAATCTACCATCCTTCAGTAGCCATGTACACTTAGATAGAGTCGTTATCTGGGAGGAGGCTAAATCTACGATCCACTTATCGTAGGATGCATCGTAGAGCGTATCTATAAACCTCCTAGTCTTAGAGTATAGGTAATCGAGGTTATCTACAGTATAATCTAGGACAGCTGTAACATCTGGGAATATATTCTCGTAGTAGTGCCCTACTAGTACACCTCTCAAATCTATATGGTTTGGATAGTACCAGGCTAGTAGGATAGTAACCCTACCCTCATTACCAGGCTTAATCCTTATACTCTTAGTGAGACAGCCGTATAGATCTAAACCGTAGGCTTCGGCATCTGCTAAACCTGATATCAATCCATCCTTCCTGAAATCTACTAGAAGCCTCCTCACGATATTAGAAAATGCTCTCCTATCATCTGGAGCTGTCTTTATACTTACAGATGAATTAGCTTCGCCTAAAACAGCTAACGCTAGGGAGCCGTTAAACATACAATGATCTACGCTTAAACCTTCACCTTTGAGCAGCATGGCTGTATACTTACCGCTTCTATATAGCTTGTTAACAATCTTTACATTCGGGCTTATCCTATGGGGGTTTCTCAGAATAGATAGTAGCGATACTTCAACCTCTCTTGATCCATTATTCTTAAAGCGGAATACAAGGATAGCTACAGGTATAGATGAGTTTTTAATATCGGATGGTATAAGCGGTGAGAAAGCTTCCATAGAGATTTCTAAACCGAAGTATTGGAATGAGGAATCCGTATATCTGAGTATAGCGAAGGGGGGCTTACCTTCGAAATCTATCTTCTCGACAGGTCTAACCCACGGTATACGATAAGGATCCACTATAGACTGCCATAAACGGTAAGTTATATCTGGATCGCTATCCATCCATAAGCTAGTTGTCAAGAACCTTACTACAGGCTCATCTTCATCAGACGCTACTCTTAAAGCGAAGATGAAGCCCTCTCTATCTAAGTACTGCTCTATCTCACCTCCAGCTCTCCACGGCCTATTATTGAATATCTGCCACTCATAGAACCGCCCATCTGCTCTAATCTCCACAGAACCGGTACCTAATCCCCCTAAAGGTATTCCTGAATAAGCTGGTGTAGACGAGGATATATTCATAGCCTAACCTACTATATCTGTATGCTAGCTATATAAGCTGTTAAGATAGCCTATAATGAGTAAGTATCTCTGATAACTCTAAAGCTATATCCATATTGCTACAAGCTACTATAGGACTCCTAACACCATACTCTAATCTAGGTTTCAATCTATCCATACCCTTATCGAATAGGTACCCTCCAGCTTCCTCCAATATGAATCCTGCTGCAGCAAAATCTGTAAGTCTCAATATGCCTCTCAAATCTATGAATGCTTCGAGACTACCTGAAGCTACCATGCAGATCTCTAACGCATCAGATCCGATACATCTTACATGAGCTGCTCTTCTAACTATTTCGATGATACTTAGAGCTGTATGATCATCTATAGCTCCTTTGAAATTTAGATCTATAGCTACCATAGCTTTACTTAGTTTAGCGGTATTGGATGGCTTTATAAGCTTACCATTTAAGTATGCTCCAGCACCCCTATATGCTTCGAATACTTGATTTAGAATAGGATTAACTACGACCGCAGATACTATATCATCCCAGTTATACCCATAAGCTAGAGCTAGACTTAGAGAGTATAGCGAGTACCCTTTGAGTAAATTTGTAGTACCATCTATAGGATCTAATATGAGTATCGGTGGTCCTCCACCACCCCAAGATATGATGCCACTCTCCTCTGTTATCAATGTCGCATTCTTCAATCTCTGCTTGAGTATCCTAGCTATCGAATCCTCGACTTTCACGTCTACATCTTCAAGGCTTCCCTCAGCTACTACTCTATTTAGAGTCTCTACGCCTCCTTCTAACGCTTCTAATAGTAACTCTGATCTAGACATAGCAGAGTAGGTTTAGTAAACCACAACCTTATTAACACCTTCTATCCTTAGAAGTTCTGGTATTATATCTCCAGGTAAAGGTTTCTCCGTGATTATAGTAAGTTTAGGTTCGGGATGAAGATCCGGGTCATCAGCTACAGCCTGCCTTATACTTATACCTCTCCTAGCTATAGCTTGAGCTGCACCAGCTAGGATACCCTTCATCCTAGAATCAGCGTATATCTCGACTACGCCGTAACCTAAGAGCTTAGCTGCATCAGCTAGAAAGGCTCCTGATGGCCTAAGCTTAGAGAATATCTCTCTGAGAAAGTCATCCTCAAGTATACTTTTAGCAGTAGCCTTTACCGTTCTCCTATCTACACCTAGAGCTCTCGCTATTTTAGCTTCATCCATCTCTATGGGTCCACAGTATATCTTACCATCTAGACCTATCCTCAATCCAAGCTCTACTAGAGCTTTAGCAACTTTAAGTCTCCCAGGATACTCTTCGAAATGTTTTGCTATCTTACTCCACAAAACAATCCTTAAGAGTATTAAAGTAGACAACATTGCTATAAAGATTTCATATTTAAGCATAAGTAGAAGCTTTCAGTAGAGCATCCATATCTTCAGCTAGCTCTTTTAGAGAAGCTACACCAACCATAGCGGATCCCGCCTTCACAACCCTAAATACATAGTGAAATGCATCGATAGGACGAACCCTCCCTCCTGCTAAAGGCTTTATAGCTATTATCAGCCTACTCGCTCTAGCTATAGCATCCTCTACACTATCTTTAGATGGGAGCATTAAGGCTCCTATAGGGTTTAACGGCGTTATGTATCCTTTAAAATCTAGATCGGATTCTTCGAGTATAGGTATAACCGATCCCGCATGGTGGGATCCTATGAATACTTCTAACCCTGATTCTCTAAGAATATCTATGCATTCTCCTAGAAGATCCAGTCTACGCGTTAATACTAGGAAATCAGCTTCGGAGCCAAGCTCTAAGAAGAGACATCTATCTAGATCGAAATACGATACCCTCTCTTCTATTAGCTTTAAATCTACGGAAAGCTCCTGAAAATCTTCGTATTCGTATGGCTTTATATCTGTTAAAGCTTTAGAAAAGATCTCCATCCATCCAGGTCTACATGATAGTATAGGATCTCTAAGGTATTTCTCCTTCAAGATATATGCATCCATGACGCTCTTAGATTCTAGTATGAGATATGTAACCCAACGTCTTACATCGTCTATCTTCGCCCCCCTAATGGTTAAAGGTATGCTTATACAGGGTGCTAGCATCCATTCTATTCCTTCGCTTCTAAGCTTAGAGATCGATAGGAAGAATAGCTTGACTAGCTTATCCTCAGAATATGTAGGTGATGCTACTACTCTAATACCGTAATCTACATAGGCGGATCTTAGAATATTCATCGTCTCATTCATATCGGAGAATCTTTCCCTATACAATCGGTTTATTTCAGGTCCCTGGTACGATTCACCTAGAAATGGTAGGCATCCTAGTATTACTCTAGGTATACTCATAATCCTAATATCGTCTTATTCAACTGAAAGTTAAAAGTTAGGGTGTCGTATGCTATGCCCTATGTAGTAGCTGCTACATGGAGCTTTGGTTTAAAGGCTGTATCGAGAGCCGCGGAGATTCTCACATTAAACGGAAACGCTCTCGACGCCGTCGAGGAGGGTATAAAAGTGGTTGAGCTTGATCCAGAGGTGTTAACAGTCGGTCTTGGAGGTATACCTAACCTTAAAGGTGTATGCGAGCTCGACGCCTCCATAATGGACGGCTACTCTCTCAAAGCGGGAGCTGTAGGTGGAGTGAGGAATGTTCTACATCCTATATCGGTAGCTAGGAAGGTTTTAGAATTAACGCCTCATATACTATTAGTTGGTGATGAGGCTATAGATTTCGCTTCGAAACTCGGATTAACGGTATCGGAGTTTACTTGGAAGAAGGGGGCGTTAGAAAAGTGGAGAGAGCTTCTATCCAGTATAAATCTCGGAGTGGGTCTTCAACCCTATATGGATAAGATTAAAGCTTATATTGAGCATTATAGACTACATGAGACTATATCCGTAGTAGCTCTAGATAGATATGGAAACATAGCATCCGGTAGCTCTACTACCGGCCTACCGCTTAAAATTCCTGGAAGAGTGGGGGATTCTGCCATCATCGGTGCAGGCGTCTATGCAGATAATGACGTAGGAGCTGCATGTACGACTGGCGTAGGCGAGATAGCTCAGATAACACTTCTATCCAAGAATGTATGCGATCTTATACGTACGGGTCTAGATCCGCAAGATGCATGCGAGAAAGCTATAGAAAATACCTTTAGATATAAGTACTATCATGGAGGTATAGCAGTGTTAGCAATCGATCGTGAAGGTAGAATAGGAGCTGCATCATCGCGTAAAGACTTCGTATATGCATATATAGCTGAGGGTATGGATAAACCTAAAGTGGAAGCCGGCGTATACGTAGATTCTAGTGAATACTAGAATCTCTTAGGGAATATCCTTGCTAAAGCAGGCTTCAATAAAGTCGTTAATACCAGCGAGACCGCTACTTGACCGAATACATCCCTATACAGGGATATTAGAGCTGGAGCTAAACCCTTTATGAATATATTCACATAGAAGTATGTCATAGCCATAACAACTCCTCCCAAGGCGCATAGAGCTATCTGTATATAGAATCTTCTACCTTTACCAAGACCAGCTATAAACCCTTCTAACCCATGTGCAGGTATAGAGACAAACCATCGAGGATAACCTATATAGATATCTGCAGCAACGGCTCCTACAGCACCTATTAGAGCACCTAGTTTAGGTCCAAGCATAAGTGCTGATATGAATATGATAGTGTCACCTATATGGGTATACCCCCCTGTAGGTGATGGAAAGAATTGGCCTGTGAAAGCTGTAGCTACGGCTGTTAAAGCTGAGAATATAGCTATGGATGCTGCTTCTAAGCTAGATAATCTAACAGTAGGCTTGTATGTAGGCTCCTCCTTGAAGATAAAACCAGATCTAAAGCCTAGTATAGCTATAGCTACTAGCCCTGTTAAATCTATTAACGGCATATCCACGCCTATGATTCTCGAATAGGTTATAGACGCCACTCCTAAGCATAGGGAGGATAGCGATAATAGTATCGACCATAATCCACGAGTGAACAAAGATGCTAGTACTAGAAGTAGTGATAGAAGGCCGAGAGTTAATAACAAGCTTAAACTATTCTTCATATAGCCTGGAATATCTACAACACTTAGAAATGTGTATCCGCCAGCGTATAGTATATGAGTAACACTCATTAATGTATGGAGAGCTATGATAGCTCCTCCTATGATAGCTAGATACGTTTGTAGCGTCTTCATACGGAAATTTATTCAAGTTTTAACTTTAATATTAAAGTTTGTCATTGTATAGTATGTAGGTTAGATATCGATCAGACAAGTATATCTAATAGCTAAATCATATATGGCTGTATAATCCAATCTCGAATATACTCTACCTAGATAACCTATATATCCAGATATCGAGAAGTATATCATTTCCTTTAGGTGGTGTTATGAAGATATCATGTCAAGAAAACCTACTAACAGGTGTATCGTTTGAAGAAAAGGTGTATACAGCTGAGAAGCTTAAGCTCGATGCTATAGAGGTTTGGGGTAGAGACCTTGATACTAGAATTAAGTCCATACTAGATGCAATATCATCTAGTCGAGTTAAGATTTCCACCATATGTAGTGGTTATCCTGGTGATCTTCTAAGCACAGATAGGAGGGAAAGAGAAGAAGCTATGAATGGAATAATTGAGAGACTTAGATATGCATCTGAACTTGGAGCTATAGGTTTGATAGTCGTTCCAACCTTCGGTAGACCTAAGCTTCCAGATCTATACCCATTACATCGTGATGTAATCGAGCTGGAGAGGAGACTTATAATAGAGGAGCTTCGAATACTGGATAAATACGCTGTCGATTATGGAGTATACATACTGTTGGAGCCTATCAATAGGTATGAGACACATTTCATGAATAAAATTTCAGATGCGATTAAAATCGTAAGTGAGGTCTATGGAAACAATATAGCGGTTATGGCTGATTTCTTCCATATGAATATAGAGGAGAGAGATTTATCAGAAAGTTTACTTTCATGTATCCACCTACTTAAACATATACATCTAGCGGATAGCAATAGACTCCCACCAGGTTTTGGGCATACAGATTTTAAGACACCCCTCTCCCTGCTCAAGAAGCATGGATATAAATATTATATGGCTTACGAATGTAGGATACCTGAACCTACAGAGCTGAATCTAGAGAGATCTATAGGATATATCAGAAGCGTGATATGTGAGGTGTGATATGAGAAGGATTCGTGTAGGATTCATAGGTGCTGGAGGTATAGCAGGATTACATGCTAGTAAGCTATCTACCATCCCAGAGGTTGAGGTTGTTTCAGTAGCGGATGTCGTATACGATAAAGCTAGAAGCTTCTCTGAGAAGTATGGTGGTAAACCCTATAATGACTGGAGGGAGATGTATAAAAGCGAGAAGCTAGATGCTGTATGGATATGTATACCTCCATATGCTCATACAGATGAAGTAGAGGAGGCGGCTGAAAGAGGTATCCATGTGTTTATAGAGAAGCCTATAGCTTTAACACTGGAGAAGGCTGAGGATATGAGGAGAGCTGTGGAGGAGAGTGGGGTTATATCATGGGTTGGCTACCATTTTAGGCAGGCGTACTCTATAAGACGGTGCAAGAGTATACTAAGCGAGTCTGGCCCGGTAGGTGTAGTTTTAGGTAGATGGTGGGGTGGAATAGTAGGAGATCCTAAACATTGGTGGTGGAGAAGAGAGCTTAGCGGAGGGCAGATAGTGGAGCAGGCTACGCATATATTCGATCTAGCAAGATTCCTTGTAGGTGATGTTTCAAGAGTTTACACAGAGTTAACCAAATCTATGCTTACAGATATACCTGATCTAACTATAGAGGATGCTGCAGCAACTGTACTACGGTTTAAGAACGGGGCTATAGGTGTTATCACGAATACATGTGGTGCTAATCCTCAAGCTCATAAAGTAGAGATGGATATAGTAGCTAGGAGAGCTCATATAGAAATACGTGGTACGAAGAAAGCCACCATATATAGGATTGACGGTGTAGAGGATATAACGTCACTCAACGATCCATACCTAGATGAGGATTTAAAATTTATAAAAGCTATCAAAGGTGAAGGCGAAAGCGAGGTTCCGATAAGCGAAGGGGTAAAGACTCTCAAACTTACGTTAGCAGCTTTAGAAGCATACGAGAAAACACTACCTATAAAGATCGATTGAGTAATGTGGCTATCCCCCTATTTCATGGTATATTATGTTTAATGTACATTTTTGATCAATAAAGTTTAATACTAAGCTTAAATGTACTTAGTGGGCGTGATACCCTATGTCTAGAGGGATATGTAAAGTAGTATTGGATGAAGAACTCATCCCTAGGAGCTGGTATAATATACTACCAGATCTACCAGAGCCTCTACCACCACCATTGAATCCTGCTACTAGATCACCAGTCAATCCTAAAGATCTTGAAGCTATTTTTGCTAAAGAACTAGTACGACAGGAAGTTTCACAGGATAGATGGATACCCATACCTGATGAAGTTAGGGATGTATACAAGCTTTGGCGGCCTACACCCCTTTATAGAGCGTATAGGCTTGAGAAGGCTTTGAAAACCCCTGCTAAGATCTACTATAAGTATGAAGGGGTAAGTCCTCCTGGAAGTCATAAACCGAATACAGCTGTAGCTCAAGCATATTACAATATGATAGAAGGAATAGAAAGGCTTACAACTGAGACGGGAGCTGGACAATGGGGTTCAGCTTTAGCATTTGCATGTATGTTATTCGGCTTGAAATCTACCATTTACATGGTTAAGGTTAGCTATAATCAGAAGCCCTATCGTAGGATTCTGATGGAGATGTGGGGTGCGGAGGTTTTAGCCAGCCCAAGTAGTAGAACTGAGGCTGGACGGAAGATTTTGGAAAAGGATCCAGATAATCCTGGTAGTCTAGGCATAGCTATAAGCGAAGCTATAGAGGATGCTGTTAAAGATCCTAGAGCTAAGTATACTCTTGGAAGTGTTTTGAATCACGTATTACTACACCAGACGGTTATAGGGTTGGAAGCTAGGGAGCAGTTTGCGGTAATCGATGAATATCCAGATATGATAATTGGATGTATAGGTGGTGGAAGCAGTTTCTCAGGTATATTCTGGCCATTTTACTACGATAAGGTATCAGGCAAAGCACCCAAGGATATCAGATTCATAGCGGTAGAGCCTACGGCATGCCCCTCTATAACTCAGGGTTTCTATACCTACGACCATGGAGATACAGCTAGATTAACACCGCTACTCAAGATGTATACGCTAGGACATACATTTATACCCCCACCAATACATGCCGGAGGTTTAAGGTATCATGGAAAAGCTCCGACGCTATGCTTACTAGCTAGACATGGAATAGTGGATGTTAGAGCTTACGATCAGGTTAGTGTATTCGATGCCGCCGCGCTATTCACTAAGACTGAGGGGATACTACCGGCTCCTGAACCCAGCCACGCTATCAAAGCCGTGATAGATGAAGCTATAAGATGTCGGGAGGAAAATGAGGAGAAGACAATATTATTCCTACTATGCGGGCATGGGTTATTGGATATGCAGGCATTCGACGACTATTTGAGGGGTAAGCTTCACCCATACTACTATCCTAGGGAACATGTTATAGAGGCATTAAGAGAGCTGAAAACACTGTACCCATGGCTTAACGGAGAGCTTTCAAAAGCACTATCTGAATGAGATATGATGCGTGCATATCGATTATAAATGTAAGCTACCCTCCGCCTACAAGTATAGGCGCTATTACTATCTCATCTCCATCCCTAACTAGGTGTATATTCCACTTTTCACGAGGTAATGCTACACCATTAACCATAGCCGCATAGGTAGGATTACCGGGCTCCATTATACTATACATCTCCTTTCTAAGTGAGGCTTCAAGCATATCTATTAGTAGCCCCATAACTTCTTCTACTGTTAAGCTGGTATGATCCTCTATAGTTAAGGTGAAGCTATATGGCTTATTAGATAAGCCTATTAGGGAGATCTTAACCTTCACTTGAACCACCCGTTAGCTTCTTAGCTACTTCAACCCTCTTAATCTGAGCCCTGATGTCGCGGCTAGTAAGGGTTAACGCATCTTCCGGGCATGCGTCTATGCAGAGAGGTGAGCCATCGCATAGATCGCATACTATAGCCACCATCCTCAAAGGATGAAGCATTATAACGCCGAAGTCGCATGCCTCTATACATAACCCACATCCAACACATTTATCCTCATCGACCACTATATGCCCATCTTGAGCTTGTGTGAGAGCATCCCTAGGACAAGCCTTAACGCATGGAGGGTTTTCGCAAAGTACGCATGTTAAAGCTACATTCCTATATGGGTAGAGGCGTACACTCCTTATCCTAGAGGCAACGGAGCTAAATCTATTCTCATGCTTCAAAGAGCATACAAGCTCGCAGATGCCGCATCCTACGCATTTGGAGGGGTCGCAATATACAAACTTGAACTTCTTCAAGACGATATCTCACCTCGCTATGTAGCTTATGAGCGGAATATATTCTTCTATACCGAGCTCTAGAAGTTTAGATGGGCGGGGTACACCTTCACTATCCCAGCCTCTAGCCTCGTAATAGTCAAGGATTAGCATTCTAAGTTCTTCAGGCGCAACTTTACTACCCTTCGCAAGCCCCTCTGGTATAGGGTCTTTCATCACTCTTGGTGGGAGCGTATCGTCCATCCATGTGAGCCCCTCACGCATATTATATATACGGGCTAGGTTGCTTATCCTTTCAGCGCTCTTTAGTAGATCTGCAGCTGAGAACTGGAAGCCTGTAACTAGATTGTATATGTAGGCTATCTCCTCTAAACCCTTCCATGCCGCTCTTGTAAACTTACAGAGAGGTAAGGAGTCGTATACGATGTATATATCCTCGCTTTCAGCTACAAGTTTTCCCCGACCTCTTTCAGCTTTAAATCTATCAACTTTACCGCTTAAATCGAAGCTGTAAGCTCCATGTGTCTGATGGTGGGCTCCTCTCCTAGAGACTGCATAGCCTAACGCAGCTGTTTTCAACCCTCTAACGTCATACCCGGTCATCTCGACACCTTTCACATGCATAGCAAAATCTATGCTACCACTAATCTTCTCGGAAGCTCTCTTAACACCCTCAGCGAGTATGCTACCTAGATTTTCTCGGAAGGCTATCTGCTCAATCATAGTGAGTAAAGCCTCTGAATTACCGAATTCGAGAGCCACTCCACCAGTATCTTCCCTGGATATTAGGCCTCTGGAGAAGCACTCCATAACGAAGCCTATCACCACACCTGTCGAGATAGCATCCATGCCGTAGAGATCGCATAGCTCTATCGCCTTTATCACAGCGTCAAGCTCCCTTACACCGCAGTAAGGTCCAAGAGCCCATAATGACTCATACTCAACCCTAACGGTAGTACCTTTAAACTTTCCATCTTTAACCTCAGCCACATGTTCACACCTCATAGGGCAGGAGGGGCATGCCTGTATCTTAGCTACGAACATTTCGTTTAATGTTTCACCACTAACCTGTAATGCTCCGTCAAACATTGCCTCCCTATAGTTCCTAGTAGGAAGGGCTGCGGCAGTATTTAGTACGAGTATGTTTGCCGATGTACCTAGCGTTCTATACTTGGTAGTAGCTGGTCCTTGAAGCCTATGGTAAAGTTCTAGGCACTTTTCCTGAAGGGTCTTCGGCTCAGCTACCTCGACTGCACCGGTACCCCTTACGGCGATGGCTTTAATGTTCTTACTACCCATGACGGCTCCTAACCCAGTCCTACCTGCAGCTCTATACCTATCGTTCATTATACAGGCAAATCTGACAAGGTTCTCACCTGCAGGCCCGATGGAGGCAACCCTCACCTCGTGGTCGCCGAGCTCTCTACGTATAGTATCCTCGGTTTCCCATGTAGTCTTCCCCCATAGATGTGATGCATCTAGGAAATGCACCGTGTCATCCTCTATATATAGGTATAATGGTCTATCAGCCTTACCCTTAACTACTAGTGCATCATAACCAGCTCTCTTAAACTCGAGACACCAAAAGCCGGCGGAATATGCCTCCCCGAGGAGATTTGATAGGGGGGATTTAGCGAAAACGCCATATCTAGAACTGCATGGAACCATAGTACCTACGAATGGGCCTACAGTAAATACGAGCGGGTTACATGGATGGAATGGGTCTATTCTGGGCTCCTGATAGTCCATTAGAAGCTTTATACCTATACCAGTCGCTCCAAGCCACTTCTTAATGAAACCCTCATCTAGAGGTATAGTCTTATAGCTTCTCTCAGTGACATCTATATACAAAATTCTACCCATAAATCCGTAGGGCATAATAGTCACCCTTATATGTCGAATATCACCTCAGCCACCCTGACCCTCTTCAAGCTAGATTCCTTCATAAGGTTAGAGAATGCGTCTCTGAAATCCTGGCATGCTACCCTAGGCCTATGACCCCTTACACAAGCCGTAAACCCATTGACCAACACAATATTCTCACAGTAAAGGCAAAAACCCCCGTAATCTCTGATAAACCTTGGCGAGTCAGGTTTAGGCTTAAAGTCCCCGCATGCTATCTTAGGTCTATGATTTCTTACGCATGCAGCGAACCCCTCTATATCCCTACGCTCTACAAAATTCAGGCAGTTTCTACAGAAGTTCGGTTTAGGCTGAATCATGCTTCTGTACCCCTAACCGTCTAATAGTATTGACTCCATAGCTTCAGCCTCAGACTCCTCAGGTAGGGGTAGCCCGGTAGCTTTCGCAGCCCTTTCCGTTAAGGCGAAAAGGTCTCTCCTAGATGCTAAGCTTAGCTTAAACTTACGCATACCAGCTAGTAGTTGCTGCAGCCCCACCCTTATCCTCTCCATATATCCGTAGACCCCTAAAGCACCCCACGGAACGGATCCTATCCTATCTCCAAGTTTAGGCTGTAGCTCTGAGAACGCTATGAAGAACTTGTACGGATCCTCTCCATATATGTATGAGAAGTTTTTAGGTACACTACCTTTCGAGGCTAGTCTAGCGAAGTATTCCGCTTTCATAGCTGCGGTGAGGATAGCCCTACCTATAACGACGGCTTTAACATACTGGCCTTCACCGAAGTTGCTCATAGCTATAGCCTTCAAAATCTGTGTTTCGTTTATGAAACCACCAGCCATGACTATGTCCGGGACATACCTACCTCTACTCCTAAGTATCTCCGCACACCTGAGAACTTGAGCCTCTAAGTATACCGTTGGAACCCCCATTTCATCCATCATGGATACCGGACTCATACCAGTACCTCCTTCACAGCCATCAAATGTTATATAGTCTATCTTAGCTTCCGATGCAAGCTTCAACGTGTAGGCCGTAGCCGTAGGCCTGTAGGCTCCTGTTTTAAGACTTATATGCTTAGCACCATGCTCCCTAAGCCTATCTATCCCCTCAAGGAATTCCTCCCTAGATGCCATACCTACACGGCTATGCCTCTCGAAGCTTTTGAAGAACCCAGCCTTAAACGCAGCCTGGATCTCGGGATCCTCTGGATCCGGTATGACAAGGTAGCCTCTCCTCTTAAGCATTAAAGCTCTATCTAGATCTGCCACCCTAACCTCTCCGCCTATAGCCTTAGCACCCTGACCCCACTTTATTTCTATCACATCGACCTCAAGCTTCGTCAACGCGTATATTCCTACCCCTAACCTCTCATCTTCTACGTTTGTCTGTACAGCTATACCTCCATATATGCCATCCCAAAACTCTCTGTAGGATTCGACTCTAGATCTTAACGCAGGAGACTCTACGATCTTACCGTTAGAGATTACGGCATCAGGATCCATACCGCATACATTCTCACCGATTGTAACGAGTATACCAGATAGTGCAGCTCCTATAGCTACGCCTCTCCAATACTTAGCTGCTACAGCGGTGGATCCTAAAGCCCCTGTAATGACTGGGATTCTAAGCCTAATCCCGCCGACGGAAGTTTCGACATCTACGTTTGGAAATAAGGCTTTATCTGGATCAGGCTCTATACCTTCAACACCCCTTACTTCGCAGTGGAAGTTAAAGTGGCTCCAATCTAAGCCGTAATCCTTTACAGCTCCAGCTGTGCTGAGGCCGAAGAGGAATGGCGCAGGGTAGAGAGCTTCTCTCCCTCTAAACGCTGATAATGCTATCTCGCATATGAAGGGGCACTCTTCTATGCAGAGCGGGCACATCCCGCTTGTAGCAGCCGGATCCTCAACCCTTAAGGTTGTCCATGTAGTTGACTTAGAGTTAAGATATGATGAATTCATAACCGAAAAACGTTAAATGCATTATAGCAGGTTTATAAATGTATCGGAAAACGGTTACCGTATACTATACCGTAATTTATAGTATTCTAGAATATCTAGGTTGGTTTAATGTAGGAAGCTGGATAACGTAAACCTAAAGTTTAAACTTCGAGCATCACCCTCCTATAGTATGGGGATGACCCTGGTTCAGATTGGATTAGCGTTACTTATGGTAGGTTTTGTACTCGTAATATGTGGAATTATTATTACGGTGATTCAAAATCTTAGATGGGCTAGACGGAGGATTGGAGGAGCTATACTCATAGGACCTTTCCCCATAGTATTTGGGGATAAAGATCTTATTAAATATAGTTTCATCCTTCTAGCAATCATGATCGTGTTAACGCTGGTTCTACTATTGCTACCACCGATATTAGCTTCACTTTAATCTACGTCATCCATAGGTTGAATTACCTATGAAAAAGATAAGGGTTATCTTTTACTTAGCGATCTTTGATTCTTAGGTGGAGGGAAGTCTAAGTAGATGGTAGTATTATGCGAGGAGTGCGGTAGATATCAAGCTAGGTATGTGTGCGAAGATTGCGGTAAGAGGGTCTGTGCTATATGTTTCGATACGTATTCGGGATTATGTAAATCATGTTTAAAAGAGCGTTATACTAAACCTTACCTAGAGGTTAAACCGATTGGATTTATGGAGCTCCCCCTAATCATGATACTTCTAGGTGTTACTCTCATGTTTATAGGAGCACTTCTCATAGGGTTATCTGGGTTTGAATCTGGAAGTATAAGTGGTGGTATAGTTGTGATACCATTCATTCCCATACCTATAGGTTTAGCTTTTGGTCCTTATAGCCTGGTTCTAGTAGTTTTAGCATATATATTAGCTGTAATCTTCTTCGTGTTAGCAATCATCTGGTGGAGGAGGATAAAAAAGATATAGGGCTACCCACTCATAATATTGCTGTGGTGGGTACATCTTGGATATATCATGGGAGGAGTTTAAACGTAAGTATCCGAATTTAGCTAGAGAGATAGAAGAGAAGACTATGTGTATATCTATCGGTGGGATTAGATGGGAGAATGGCGAAAACTACGATGAACTTCGAAACCCTGACGTCGTATCCTTTCTTAGAAGATGCGATACAGATGAAGAGGCATACGAAGTTATAGACTATCTGGAGAGAAGGGGGGAGATCTCTCGAGAATATGCTGAATCAGTGAGAAGGCAGGTTAGGGAGAAGGGTGTAAGATCGTTCGGTTCTCGTAAACCTATGGGCTACTATCTTATGAAGTACTATTATGGTGAGGATGTGTAGGCTTCGATTCTAATCCAATCCAGCTTTGGAGGATACCCCATCTCGGTTAGAGATTTCAATAGTTCTCGTAACTCATCTTCAAACTTACCGTCTCTTAGAAGTATCACATATCCATTCTTAACACCGTTAAAATGCCTCCTATCTTTAGTTACGAATATAGCTGAATGATACTCTATAAAGCTTTTTATTTCCTCATCGGATGCATCAATGGAGAGGATATCCTTTATATGGTAGCTTTCCCCGTATCCTAAAGCCTTTAGGCATCCAACAAGTAGTGGAGATAGCATAGCATCTACAAGTATTACAGGAGTACCCTTCATACTTCTACTCTAGAAAAGTAGAGTGATATGTATATAAATGTTATTCACAATATTGTATCAAAAACTCTATTTTTGTGTAAATGGTGTGAGAACGTTTATCCAGTAGTTCTACGTAAGCTTTCTATGTAAGGAAGAGAGGATATGCAGGAGACGGTATTCGATAGGGCTTGTAGGGAGATTGTAGCTATCCTAGCATCTAAACCTAGCCTCACTCCTAGGGATGTAGCTAGGGTTAAGCTTGATGTAGCGAAGAAGTATGCTTTACCGAGGATTCCATCGAATAGCGAGCTAATCCACTATGCATCTGAATACGAGGTTCTAAAGAAGCTTCTAAGAAGGAAGCCTGTAAGGAGTATAAGCGGTGTTACTGTAGTAGCTGTTATGACTAAACCTTACCCATGCCCACAATCGGTTCCATGCCTATACTGCCCCGGTGGACCTAGGTATGGTACACCACAAAGCTATACAGGTAAAGAACCTGCAGCGCTTAGAGCTATACAATATGATTATGATCCCTATATGCAGGTTAAAGCTAGAGTTGAGCAGCTAGAGAAGGTGGGGCATAGGGTCGATAAGGTTGAACTTATAATCTTAGGAGGTACGTTTACAGCTTTACCTAGAGACTATGTGGAGTGGTTTGTTAAGAGATGTTTAGACGCGCTTAACGGTAGGGAATCTAATAGCCTTGAAGAAGCTAAGAGGATAGCTGAGGATGCTCCTATAAGGTTATCTGGTATCATAGTCGAGACGAGACCTGACTGGTGTAAGGAAGGGCATGTGGATTTTATGCTAAACTTAGGTGTTACTAGGGTTGAGATTGGTGTTCAAACAATATACGACCACGTGTATAGTATGGTTAGGAGAGGGCATAGGGTTTCCGATGTAGTAGAAGCGACTAGGATAGCTAAAGATTCTGGTTTAAAAGTGACGTACCATCTTATGCCGGGTCTCCCAGGCTCCGATAGGGATATGGATATAGAGATGTTTAGGGAGGTATTTGATAATCCTGATTTTAGACCTGATGCTTTGAAGATCTATCCATGCCTAGTTGTTAAAGGCTCAGATCTATATGATCTATGGATTAAAGGATTGTATAAACCATATGGATGCGATGAGCTTGTAGATCTTCTAGCTGAGGCTTTAAGCTGCATCCCACCGTATGTTCGTATACAGAGGATACAGAGGGATATACCAGCACCTCTTATAGAAGCTGGATGTAGGTATGGGAATCTTAGGGAATACGTAGAAGCAGAGATGGAGAGAAGAGGTAAGCCATGCAGATGTATAAGGTGTAGGGAGGTGGGGCATAGGATGCTGAAGAAGGGGGTTAAACCTAGAATCGAAGATCTAGCCTTATCTAGGATAGAATACGAAGCTAGTATGGGGATCGAAATATTTCTATCGATTGAAGATAAGGTGAGAGATATACTGGTAGGATACCTACGTTTGAGGATTCCTTCACGATATGCTCATAGAGAGGAACTTAGAAATGCTGCTATCGTACGTGAACTTCACGTATACGGACCTATGCTACCAGTAGGATTTAAACCTACAGAGGAGTGGCAGCATAGAAGTCTAGGTAGAGGGCTACTTCTAGAAGCTGAACGTATTGTTAAAGAGGAGTATGACCTAGATAAGATAGTAGTAATAAGTGGTCTCGGTGTGAAGAGGTACTATAGGAGGCTAGGATACGAGTATGATGGCCCGTATATGAGTAAAAGATTGGGGTAGAAGTGTTAAACCGAAGCTGATATATACAGTGCTTATAATCTCTATGGATTTTATAACGGGAAATTCTTAAATAAAACTTCAAGAAACAACATCCTAATGGATTAAGCGGTGGTCGTCTAGCCTGGTTAGGACACCAGCCTGCCACGCTGGGAGTCGCGGGTTCGAATCCCGCCCACCGCATAAGATTCTATAAGCAAATATAACTCTAAGCAATACACTAGGTAAACTGGATAACGTTCTCTACATATGATCTCGAATCGCTACTAAAGTAGATGTTCGACTTGGTATATCATTACAGCTTATACAAGGTGATATAACATAGATTTGTGTAGCTGGGGAGATTATGTTATTAGAAGGTGTATGCGATACTACTTATAGCTATGGGAGTAGTGTTATATTACGGATTCGATAGCTTCTATAATAGTTGTAGGCTGAAAGAATGCTAGTATATACGTAGAGTGGATGAAAAATATGCGGTAAGCAGATTTTATGTTCCACATATGTAAGCTCTTAAGGGTTAAAGTCTACTAAGCTTATCGATTATCTATGCTATGAGTAGAAGAAACTCTATGCGTCTTGTAACAGTTAAGCTGCCTGAGGCTATAGTTGAAGGTATAGATGAACTCGTTAAGACAGGGTTCTACCCTAGTAGAAGTGCTGTTATAAGAGCTGCTGTTAGAGATCTTCTAAGAAGAGAGTTATGGAGAACTCAAAGCTGAATGTATAAGCTTGGTAAGTCTTCTAGCTTCCTCTTCAGGGCTCTGCGAGCATAGTATACTTCTACCAGTGATTATATACTTAGCTCCTGCTCTCACAGCTTCGATAGCAGAGCCTCCTTGAACGCCTACACCGGGGGAGTATATCGGTATATCCTCCCCTAATATATCGTAGACTTCACGTATTACATCGATTCTTGTAGCACCTACTATCGCTCCATCGCATCCCCATTCTAAAGCCCTATATGCGAATATCTTATAGAATGGCTGCTGATAACCTCCATCCAACACTATCCTACCGTAACCTTCAGATGCTCCTCTATGACTCATGTATATCAGGGGTAGTACACCGCCATATCTCGCATTAACCTCCCTTGCGATAACATCTACCCCGTCACTCCATCCTATAAATGGATTTACCGTTATAGCATCGAATCCAGCATCCATCAGGTATCTTACAGCAACCTCGTTCGTCGAGCCTATATCGTTAAGTTTACAATCAGCTATACATTGCACTCCATGCTTATGTGCTTTAGAGGTTATCCTGTATAATTCATTTAAACTTAAAGGTAGTAGTAGATGCCAGTTCAGCTTAACTCCACATATGTAATCGGATAATCTTTCTAGCATACATAAAGCGTAATCTTCGAGTTTAGATGAATCTACCCCGACTGGATCTAGAGCAAGTATTAGCCTTGTTTTCTTACTAACTGCCAAATCCTCTATACGGTACTTAAACCTCTTCATGTCAGGTTAGCTTTATGCCTCTGACATATAGATAAATCTACACATGAGTTATGCAGATAAAGGTTGGATGCTGCGGCTTTAGTGTGAAAGGGGGTAGGAAGGCGTACTACAGATTATTCGATCTAGTAGAGATACAATCGACATTCTATCAGCTTCCGAATACTAGTACAGCTATGAGTTGGAGAAGGGAGGCCCCCGAGGGGTTTGAATTTACTTTAAAAGCGTGGCAGGCTGTTACTCATCCACTTGATAGTCCTACATGGAGGAGGGCTAGGTGGAAGCCACCGGTAGATAAGGCTTCTAGTTACGGATTACTAAAGCCTACTGAGGAAAACCTAGAGGCATGGGATATGATTGTAGAGATAGCGCGGATTCTACGTAGTAGGGTAGTAGTTGTTCAATGCCCACCATCGTTTCAAGCTACAGAGGAGAGTGTATCGGATTTGAAAGCATTCTTTAATAAAGCTTCTACCGGAGGCTTAATCGTAGCATGGGAGCCTAGACATAGCTCTTGGACTTATGAGTTGGTTAGATCTATATGCTTGGAGCTAGGTTTAATCCACATAGTGGATCCGTTTAAGGAGAGATGTGCTACCGAGGATGTTAGCCCCGTATATTATAGACTACACGGTTTAGGTAGTAGACCGTACGTGTACAAGTATACTGATGATGATCTAAGAATTCTATATGAAAAATATGTGAGGCCTCTAATAGAGAACGGCTTAGAAACGTATATTTTATGGAATAACATATATATGGCTCAGGATGCTGAGCGGTTTAAACAACTATACCTAAAAGCGGGGTGAAGCCTGCTATAGCTCTCCACATACACAGAATACCTCTCTACAAATATCGTATAGCCTATCTAAGCCTAGACCTGTCTTAGCGGATACGGCAGTTATGTTACCGGTATGCTTAGAGTATTTTTGAGCCAAATCTGCTAGTGCTAAAGCTATATCGCTTGATGCGCCGAGCTTCTCCTCCAATATTTTAGCTTTAAACTTCTCTGGATGGTTTAGTAGAGATAATACAGTTTCAGCTTCAGGTAAATCAGATTTATTCAGGACGGATATGCATGGTACGCCAAGTCTTACCTGTGTAGCTACGGCTAAGCTTAGAGCTACAGATAGATCTGAAGCAGTCCTAGCAAGTATAGGATCGAATATGTATACTGCTACGATCCTACCAAGCTTCCTAAGAAGCTCTGCTATGATTGGCCCTGTATCTCTAAATACGAATATCTCCATCTGCCCAGGTGTATCTATCAACATGAAGTCCGACTTTATCATAGATAAATCTGAAACTATCCTATCGCTGTATTCCTTCATAAGCTCGGCTGCTCGTATAATAGCTCCATTAGGGCCTAAACCTTCTCTCTCCATAAGATCCTTAACCGTGAAGAATGTACGTATATCAAAATCTGGTTTAAACGGGGTATACGTGCATCCAGGATCTAGGTTTACGTAACCGACTTCTACCTCCATCTCCTTTTCAAGCCATAACCCGAAGGAATGTGTAAGGCTAGATTTGCCTGATCCAGCGGTACCTATGAACATTATATACATAGCTTTAGCCTTGAAATTCTGTATGATAACCGTTGTATCTAAATTTTTGCTTTATGAACGTATCTGAAAACCTTAATGACATTTATAAGCCAGTACTACGTTTATCCAACATAGATTCGAGAGATGTCAGCTCATGTTCCTCTTAGAAGAGTAGATGAGTATGTATGGGAGATACCTAAAGATTTCAAACCAGGTATGCGTGTACCATGCAGAATATATGCAGATGAAGCTCTATTAGAGAAGATGAGAAGCGATATGACTCTCATCCAGTGTGCTAACGTAGCCCACTTACCAGGTATCTATAAGTGGTCTCTCACGATGCCAGATGGCCATGAAGGCTACGGATTCCCTATAGGGGGTGTAGCTGCTACAGATTACGAGGAAGGTGTTCTAAGCCCTGGAGGAGTTGGCTATGATATAAACTGCGGTGTACGATTGATTAGGACAAACCTAGATATAGATGATATCAAACCGGTGTTAGGTAAGCTGATAGACCTTATATTCCATTATGTACCATCAGGTTTAGGGAGTAAGGGTAGGATAAGGGTTACTCAAAGCGAGCTTGATAAAGCTGTAACAGAGGGGGTGGCGTGGGCTATTAAAGCTGGTTACGGATGGCATGAGGATGCTGAGAGATGCGAGGAGGAGGGATGTATGAAGATGGCTGATCCTACTAAGGTATCGTCCACAGCTAAGCAGAGGGGTGTAGGTCAGATAGGTAGCCTTGGGAGTGGAAACCACTTCCTAGAGATAGATGTAGTGGATAGGATTTATGATGAGAGGGTTGCACGTAGGTTTGGTATAGAACATGAGGGGCAAGTAATGATTCTAGTTCATACTGGTAGTAGAGGGTATGGTCATCAGATATGCAGCGATTATCTCAGAGTTATGGAGAGAGCAGTCCATAAGTATGGCTTGAAACTACCTGACCGCGAGCTTGCATGTGCACCTGCTAAAAGCCGGGAGCTTGAAGACTATTTTGCAGCTATGTCCTGTGCATGCAATTTTGCATGGGTGAATAGACAGCTTATAACACACTGGGTGAGAGAAGCCTTTAAAGATATAGTTAGAAGGGATCCTGAGGATCTAGGTATGCACTTAGTATACGATGTAGCTCATAATATAGCTAAGGTGGAGGAGCATACTGTTGATGGTAGGAGGGTTAAGGTCTTTGTACATAGGAAGGGGGCTACCAGGGCATTCCCAGCAGGACATCCAGATGTACCTGCTGAGTATAGGGATGTGGGTCAACCTGTACTTATACCTGGAAGTATGGGTACAGCATCATGGGTTCTAGTAGGAGATCCTAAAGCTATGGAGATAAGCTTCGGATCGACAGCTCATGGTGCTGGTAGAGTTCTAAGTAGGGAGGCGGCTAAGAGAAGGTATCCGAGTAGCGAGGTTGTAAGAAGGCTTGAGAGACAGGGTATAATCATACGTGCTGAGAGTATGGCTGTAGTAAGTGAAGAAGCTCCTGAAGCGTATAAGGATGTAGATAGGGTAGTCGAGGTAAGTCATAATGTAGGTATAGCGCGTAAGGTAGCCCGCTTACTACCTATAGCTGTCGCGAAGGGTTAGATACCGTAGTGGATGGTTGGAATAAGGCTGTGCTCTAAATTTAGCCATCTATTTTTCCTCCTACATAGATAATCTTATTGATAATATGATTCTTCATAGAGCTTTATCATCTATCGAGAATTATACCGGTATCTAATATGGGTCTCCCCGATCCGAACTATTCCCTTCTTAAATACTACTGAAGCTATCCTTCAGCTGGTATCCTAATTCTGTTAAAGCGGTTCTACATCTTATAGATACGTCTATACACCTAGCTTTTATCGTATAGCTGATACTTTGTGAAAAATATGCGATTCTCAGCTAACCTAGAGGGGTATTTATCATATTTCACCAATAGATTTTCAAAATCATGAGTAAAGCTACTTTTATAGTATGGTAGCTTACAGACCATTGTATTAGGCTTGGTGGAGTTCATACTAGCTGGTAATGCGCACATAGATCCAGTATGGCTTTGGAGATGGTTTGAAGGATATTGGACTGTAAGATCTACTGTTAGACGTGTATTAGATCTCATGGAGAAACATCCCTCTATAACATTCGTTTTCTCTTCTTCCATCATGTATAGATGGCTTGAGGAATGTGAACCACAATTATTCGAGAAGGTTAAGAAGCTGATAGGTGAAGGCCGATGGATTCCGATCGGTGGATGGGTTGTTGAACCTGATTGCAATATCCCTTGCGGAGAATCGTATATACGTCAAGCCTTATACGGTAAGATGTACTTTAAGGAAAGGCTAGGAATCGACATAGTGGTCGGCTATAATATAGATAGCTTTGGGCATAACGCTTCTCTTCCACAGATACTCAGGAAATCTGGATACGAGTACTACATCTTTATGAGACCTGATAGACGTGAAAAAGATCTTCCACCCATATTTCTATGGGAGTCTCCGGATGGAAGTAGAATCCTAGCTTATAGGCATCCTGTAAGCTATGCACTACACGGTGACCGTCTTGTAGAAGCTTTAGAGAGATTAGCATCGAATCCACCCCTACCGGTTATCCTTATACTATTCGGTAGGGGGGATCATGGAGGTGGACCTACATACGAGGATGTGAAAGCTATAGAGGAGTTTGCAGGTAGATTCAAATATATTGGTATTAGATTTTCTAATCCGGAGGAGTTCTTCAAACGTATAGTAGAAGCTGGATTGGATATGCCTATCGTTAGAGGTGAGCTGCAACACCATGCAACGGGATGCTACTCTCTACTATCGGAGGTTAAAACATTGAATAGGAGAGCTGAATATAGTCTTATGGCTGCAGAGAGGTTATCCGTACTAGCATATCTATTGACTGGTTTGAGCTATCCTAGGGATAGGCTTAGGATGGGGTGGATGCATACATTATTCTGCCAATTCCACGATTCGCTAGCTGGGACATGTATCCCGGAGGCGTATTGGGATATTCGGAGCATGTATAGCGAATCTATAGACATAGCTTACGAATCCATCAATCTAGCAGCACAGAGGATATCGTCCATGGTTGATACGAGTGGCGGAGTATACATCATAGTATTTAATCCTACTGGTGTTCATGTTAGATTCCCTATAGAGGTAGAGCCTTGGCCTGGGGATTATGCTATCCTAGATCCAGATAATGGTGGGCTAGTCCAGGTGCAGGATGTGAAACCATCATCTATCACCGCTCGTAGAAGAGTATTATTCACAGCGGATATACCTGCTCTAGGCTATAAATCGTATAGATTAGTCGATAAACCTGTTCGGGAGAACGAGCTTAAGGGGGTACTGGAAGCGTCTGATCTAACTATAAGGAATGACTATTTCATAATCGAGGTGGATTCTGAAAACTGTGGGATTAAGATGCTTTATGATAGGAGGGTCGGTGTAAACGTATTCAGAGGATACGGAGCCTCACCCATAGTCTTGAAGGATGAAAGCGATACATGGGGTCATGGAGTATACACCTACAGGTATGAGGAGGGCAGGTTTAAGAATACTGAAGTTTCGCTTATAGAATCCGGTCCTATAAGAGCGACTATTTGTGTTAAAGCATGTTTTTCGAATTCTACGATTTGGCAATACATATCTCTCTATAGAGGACTCGACTTTATAGATGTTAAGGTTAAGCTTGATTGGAGAGAGAAGCATAGGATGCTTAAGCTATCCTTCCCCGTTAACCTAAACTCCTCTAAGGTAACATATGAAATCCCCTATGGCGTTATAACTAGGATAGCTAACGGAGTAGAGGAGCCTGGGCAGAGATGGGTTGATGTATCTGGTACCCTTTCAACACCAGATAGGAGTGTAGAATTTGGGTTAGCTATAGTTAACGATTCTAAGTATAGTTATGATGCCTATGGCTCAGAACTCCGTATGAGTATACTTAGAAGTCCACCGTACGCTCATCACGAGCCGCATAAACTCAAACCTAATGTAGATTATGAGTATATAGATCAAGGCCTCCATACGTTTAGATATGTATTAATACCCCATCCTGGTGATTGGAAAACTGTTTTCTATAGGATAGCGGAGATAGCTGAGATACTAAATACAGGCTTCTTCTACATAGTCGAAGATCGGCATATAGGCTCTCTACCACTTAAACTTTCATCGATAAATGTCGAGCCATACAATGTTATACCATCTGTTCTGAAACTCTCTGAAGAATCAAACGATTTGATACTAAGATTAGTAGAATATTGTGGGATCGAAACCGAGGCATATATAGATATACCGATTCTAGGTAGAGAGATAGGGATTGAGATTAAGCCATTCGAGATAAAAACCCTAAGGATACCATTAGATAAAGATAAACCAGTAGTCGAGTGTAACCTACTAGAGACCCCTATATGACGCTATTCAACATCTATTGTAACTATAATTTATTGAGCTTATTCATATCTTAAAGTCGAAGCTATGTTAACACTTACTATATAGCTACCTAGGATCAAGCCGCTTGGTATAATCGTAGATAGTATAAATAGTAGCATATTAAATAAAATACTTATCGATGGATTGATGGCTATCGAAAATGGGGTTATACTATTTAGAAAGTTTGAGAATATATTTAGAGTGATGGGGATTGTGAATAAACATAATAACACAGATAACCCGCCTAAAATAGCTAATTTAAAAATTATAAATGAAATACCATTTAGTTTACTCATACCTAATGCTCTTAATGTGGCTATAACAATTCTTTCCTCGATTATATCTTGCCCAGATATAGTGAATATGAGAAGAATGGATGTAGTCCATGTGAAAAATATCATTACGGTTGCTGCAGACTGAAATGCTTTTGTTAATACATCAGATAGGATATTTATAACTCCAGATTTATTTATATCCCATAAGTATCCAGGGACTTTCTTCTTAACAATTTTTATTAAATTATCTATACCTGTACTATTTTTAAATTTTATAACCATAGCATTAACTTTACATTCAGAATCATCCAGCTTTTGCATTATATGAATGGGGACAATTATAAAGTTAAATATTAAATCCCTCCTAATCCCAACTACCGTTAAGTTTAAATCTAGTTTTTCAGTTATTAATGTTATATTATCTCCTACTTTAACATTTAAAATCCGTGCTAAATTTTCAGGTAGTATAGCACTACTATCATTATTCATAAGATATCTGCCATTAACTAGAGAGTAGTTAAAGCATGTTGCATTTACTGGTAATCCTATACATAAAATTGTGTATCTATCTATTTTGACATAGCGGTAATAGGCAAATTCTAAGCGATCTATATCATTTATTAAAACTTCTATATCTGCTATCAATGGTAACATATCATATGGCCTATTTAAGCATATGATTAAATCAAATATTAGAGAGCTTGAAGTTTCATCTAGGATATTTTGTTGAACTTCATATGCAGATATTAAAGTTGAATTAATAGTAACACTTACAACTATAACTGCTATTATAGCTATTTCACGGTTTTTCTTTCTTAATATACTTCTTAAAGCATATTTTATGAAGTAAGGGTATTCACTAATTTTAGTTCTTATTTTTTTAGTAGATAATGTTAATCCTGGAAAGCTTTTTATAGCTTGTATTACTGGGATTTTCATAATATACATTACTGGAGGGATAGCTGAAATAATTGAGCATAATATCCCAGTTAATGTGTAGAATATTATCAGGTATATATTTTGATTTAATATCTCTGGTAGAGAGCTTAATACGAAGTACATTCCTTCCATAATTAAGCTTACATTAGCAAACCCGGATAGGAGTGCTCTTGCTACGACTATACTTAGGAATGATCCTAGAAAACCTCCAAATGCTCCTATGATTAAGCCTCTTAGAGCATATGTAAGTAAAATCGATTTATTCGAAGCTCCTATAGCTCTTAATATTCCTATATCTTTGAATTCTCTTGTTACCATTAGATTCATAGATGTATATATTAATGCTAAACTGATAATAAAGATTGAAAATCCTATTAATGATAAAAGTGAAACTAGATAACTATAATATGATCTTGTCTCTATGAAAGGTATAACATTCCCTTCTATAGATTTGAATACTGGAATTCTGTATGAAGTGAATTCATCACCTATTTTTTTCATAGCTTCGAAAACATCGCAATTCCTTCTAATTTTTACCAATATCTGGTTTACTGTATTATTTGCATCTAATATATTTTGTAGGATTTGAATTGGTATAATCGCATATACTATAGAGCTTCCATACCATCTAGGCATCCAAACAGCTCTACATGTACCGACTACCTTTACTGTTACATTTCCTTTGCTGGTTTCGATTAGTATATGTTTATCTAATACGTTTTCTCCATAATCATGCTCTACGACTATCGCTTCCTCATATATCTCAGGTATTCTTCCTTTAACTATAGTGATATTATTCATTTTTAATGGAAGGTATACTCCTATAAGAAGTATATCCACCTCTCTAGGCCAACCTTTAGGATTGTATGCTATAGTCTTGTATGTTAATCTAAACTCGTACTGCTCGATATAATCTTTCCCACCTAGTATCTGCTCAGCTAGATCTTTAGATAATATTCCTGTACTGATAGAGAAATCAGCCATATTTGCTTCCTCGATCGATGCCTCTACTAGTAATGGGATATTCTTCAAAGCTATCGCGGTTCCGCACATGAGCGCGAGAGCGATAGATAACATTAGTATGGTTAGGAATGATCCTAAAGGACGCTTTACTAAACCTCTGAGAGAGTATCTTAGGTATGGCTGCATAGCTATGTCTCTACTATCTGTCCATCTACTAGATTAACTATACGGTCGGCTGCTTTAGCTATACGTTGATCATGGGTTACTATTACTAGTGTTGTTTTATACTCCGCGTTTATTTCGCTTAGTAATTCCACTATCTCAGCCCCAGTCTTAGTATCAAGGTTTCCAGTAGGTTCATCGCATAGTAGTAGTGGTGGATTATTTATCAAGGCTCTCGCTATCGCTACACGCTGCTGCTCACCTCCAGATAACTGGTAGGGGAAATGGTTGAATCTACCCTCTAATCCGACCCTAGCTAAAATCTTCTCAGCCTTTTCTCGAGCATCCCTAGTTTTTAAACCTATTATCTCAGCTGGAACCATAACGTTTTCTAGAGCTGTAAAGGTTGGTATCAGGTTGAAGAATTGGAAGACGAACCCGATCTTCTCTGCTCTAAAACGAGCTAGCCCTCCCTCCTTTAATCTTCCTAGATCCACCCCGTCTACATATATCTTACCGGATGTTGGTCTATCTAACCCGCCGATAATATTGAGTAGGGTAGATTTACCAGAACCGCTTGGGCCTAGGATCGCTATGTACTCCCCCCTCTCGATTCTAAGATTTACATTCTTTAATGCGATAACGTTTGTTTCCCCAGTCTTGTATATCTTACTAATATTATCAGCGATGACTATCCAATCCAAATGGATCCCCCATGCTTATGGGTCCCATACTGTTCGATACCTCGAATATCCTTTCCTAACTAATCTCATAGTTCTACGACTTCCACGTATATATCTGGTAGATCTACTATAGCCGCAGTCCTTCTCCCAGATAGATATCCGCAAGCTTCACCTGGGTTTATTAATACTGTATTACCAACCTTCTTAACTTCGAACTTATGTGTATGCCCTCTAACGATTAGGTTGTATAAGCCTGATCTAGCTAATCCATCAACTATCGCTTCGATCGTACCGTGTAGGAGGGCTATCTTAACCCCCTCTAATTCGATCGATTGAAAATCTTCTATACTATAACCCATCTCCTCAGCGGTCTTTTTAAGCATCGATCTCTCCCCATCTACATTACCGTAAACTCCTATAACCTTACATCTATCTACGACTAAAGCTCTCATAGTGAATGGGGCACACCAATCTCCTGCATGCAATACTGTATGAACCCCTCTCTCAGCGAATATACGAGTAGCTCGCCGTACTGCTTCAAGATTATCATGTGTATCGGAGATTATACCTATCCGCATACCTAACACCGCATATAGTTTGGGATAGTATCAGAGATCAGAGAATTTATCTTCATACGTTTAAGTTTTAATAGAGATAACTACCGTAATATCGTCTTAGGGGTAGCTTATTGATAGAGGAATGCAGATTCGGTATGGTGAAGGTTGATGGCGTTACCTATACTCGAGATATACTTATACTAGTAGGTGGCTGTGTTAAGCCTAACTGGTGGCGTAGGGAAGGCCACAAACTGTATCTAGATGATTTAAAGGATATACTAGATGATAAACCGGAAATCTTAGTTATAGGATCTGGTTTCTACGAAGCTATGGATGTACCCTCGGATACAGTAGAAGCTCTTAGGAATTTGGGTATAGAAGTTTTCATCGAGAATACGAGGAAGGCTGTGAAGATATATAATGAGCTAATCTCGAAGGGTAAGCGTGTAGCTGCTGCTCTACATCTTACTTGTTGATCTCCTAGATTTCATCCACCTGCTGCAGGGGGGAATACATCTATCCTATCCCCCTCTGTTAACATTGTATCGAGGCCTCCAGTTTGACGGATGTTACGCCCGTTAACCAATATTATGATTGCTCTATCTATATCACCATCTACTATGACAATCTCCTTAAGCTCGGGTATAACTTCAAGTACATCTACTAGCTTTGCGTAACTGCTTTTAAGCTCAACCTCCCTCGACCCCCACCCTGTCCTGCTTCTTAGAAAGGCGTAGACGTTTACCGTAACCTTCATCTCTCCACCTACACTCCTATATCTAAGTTAAACTAGTGTTTCTCCTCCTAGATTCCTCCATATACTCTTCATCTTCACAGCATCTATATCGAGTAATGGTGTTTCGCATATTATCGTAGGGTTTACACCGATCTCTAGGAGTGCTTCAGCTATCGTATCGAAATCTGGACCGTACGATTTCTCATCGAGATTATGATGCTCTCTTTCACCGCTCTTACCATACTCTATCCTAGAATAGTGGCAATGCATCTCCTTCTTAACATAATCTGAGCCTAATACCTTCTCTAACTTACCTAATACTGCGATGATATCATCCTTATCCTTTATCGATCCTAGTTCTCTAGCATATAGGTGAGCCCAATCTACTACTGGTCTAGCATAGGGAACCGATATCGAAAGTTCTAGAACCTCATCTATAGATCCAAGCTGACTTCTCTTTCCAGTAGTTTCTAAACCTAGGTATATACCGGATAGATTCTCCATCTCCATCCAGTCTGCGATAATCTTTAAAGCTTGGCGGCATAAATCTAAAGCATCCCTATGACTTCTACCTCCGTAGTAGCCTGGATGGAAGACGACGATATACGCACCCATCCATGATGCAGCTGTTAGAGCTGCTTTAAGCCTCTCAATACTATCTTTTACAACATCTTCTCTACCAGACAGGTTTATGAAATATGAAGCATGCATGCTAAGCTTGGTATTATACTTCTCAGATTCCTCTTTGAGAGATTTAGCTTTACTCATAGCTATCTGTGGTCTACTACCCCATCTTACAGCTTGGTATTCGAATGCATCTAACCCTTCTCCATACAGGTAGCGGGGTATCTCATCTATATCGCCGTTAAACCCTATAGGCTTACCTGCAGGACCGAAGCGTGCGATCGGCATACATTGAATAATCTATGTATGCCTAGGCTTAAGATTTAAGCTATGTACCCTATAGCCTAGGTAAATATTATTATACAACCTTCTACACTTTTATCGCTCGGTTGGTTAGAATGCCTAGGTACTGCCCGCTATGTGGGGGTAGGCTTGTATACGATAATAGTGTTAAACTATACGTTTGTCAGAGTTGCGGTGCGATGTTAACGTTGGAGGATATAATCAGAGAGCGGGATAGGATAGCTAGCTTAGCTAGGGGGGGTGATGTAAGGAAGAGGGATGCACGAGAGTATCTTAGATGGTGGACTTCTTCTAAAAGACAATCTGAGGAGGACTGATATAAGTAATACTTTAATGTAGGGTTTAGGGTGAAGATAGACTGTGATAGGCTATGTTTACTGTTGAAATACTGAGTATAGGTAACGAGCTTCTGATAGGGAAGATTGCGAATACTAATGCACAGTATCTTGCTAGAAGGATAACGGAGCTTGGAGGTAAGGTTACTCGAATAATAGTAGTAGGTGATAACCTTGATGAGATAGCGGAAGCTGTCAGAGAGAGTTTGGGAAGGAGGCCATCGTTTATAATAACTACTGGTGGGCTTGGACCTACATTCGATGATATGACGCTTACTGGTATCGGTAGAGCTTTGAATTTGGAGATGGTGTTAAACGAGGAGGCTTTAAGGATGGTTAGGGAGAGGTATGAGGTATTATCTAGGGAGAGGGGTATACCGTTCGAGTTAACACCTGCGAGAATCAAGATGGCTATACTTCCTAAGAATGCTGAACCTATACGTAATCCTATAGGAACTGCGCCAGGTGTAAGATTGAAGATCGATTCTACGGTAATATATGCGCTACCAGGGGTGCCGAGTGAGATGAGAGCTATATTCGAGGAGTATATCGCTCCGATTCTAGCTAAGATATCTGATAGAGTATTCGCTGAGAGATACCTATTCATAGAGGGGGTGCCTGAATCATCGCTAGCTCCGATACTGGAGGAGGCTATGGGTAAGTATACGGATATATATGTGAAATCCCATCCTAGGGTTGAGGAGGGTAAACCCCATATAGAGCTCCATATAACAACCTATTCTGAGAGTAGAGAGAGAGCTGAATCCATACTCTCGGCTGTAGCCGAGTATCTGAAGAAGGCTGTGAGGGAGAGGGGGGGATTAGTTCTTGAGAAGCATACATGATATCGGTAAATCGCTATACCTATGAGTTAATAGGTAGCAGCGATCAGGATGCTGCTTGGGTAATCATCGATGGTGGTATCTTCGATCCTAACGCTATTCTAAGCGAATTTAAATTAACCTAATAACTCTACTTCTACTATAGAACGATATGTCTACGGATGAGTTGATGGATAAAATCCACCGTTACATAAGCCGGATATCAGATAGGAGTATTAGACGTAAGGTTCGTAGGATTATCAAATCTATCGGGGAGAAGCTCTACGATTATCATCCGCTTACCCTAGCTGATTCTCCTGCTGGGGAGAAGATCCACCACGATTATAGAGGCGGATTATTAGAGCATATGGTAGCTTCTATCGAGATAGCTCTAGCTCTATCTGATCTACTAGAGAAACATTATAGGGGTAGGGTGGATAGAGATATAATCATATCGGCGTTGATACTGCATGACTTATACAAGGTTTACTGTTATGAAAGGAGGAATGAAGGGTTTAGACGTAGTGATCTAGGCTTACTCCTAGATCATCATACGCTAATAGTATCTGAGCTTATACGTAGAGGTTTCCCGATCGATATAGTTCACGCAACTCTAGCAGCTCACGGGAAGTATGGGCCATCTACACCTAAAACTGTGGAGGCTCTTATAGTTCATCTAGCTGATTACATAGATTCTACACTCGCATCGGAGATTACTAGGGGGGTGCAGCTAGCTATGGAGAGGGCTGGGGTTAAACCTCCAGAGGTTATCACTGTATCAGATGCTCTTAAAATCCTTGAGAAGCTTGGTAGAGCTGGTTAGGGTTTATAATCTCTTATAGCTTTATTTATCTCCTCGGATTGCCAGTGATCTACGAGTATAACCTCGGATTCACGTATGAAGGGTAGGCTATGAAGCTTATGTTTGATATCTAGACCTATTTGTAAAGCAAATATCGGTGGGCAGAATGGGGCTGATAGATGGTATATTATACGAGCTCTCCCATCCTCCACCTTTACCTCATCTATGAATCCTGCTTCCACTATCGAGAAGCCTAATTCTGGATCTCTGATATCCTTTAAAGCATTATATACTATCCTCTCTTCTTCAGATAGCTTAGATTCATCTACCGGCATATCCTTAATACCGAGATTCTAGGAAGGCTTCTAGGATAAAAAGTTTAGTTAAGCCTTAGAGAATACTCTACCTACTAGAGTTATACGGCTCCTCCCATAATCATCTTTATCTACGTAGATAGCATCTGTGAATATATCTGAATCCTGAATATCCTCTATATGAGATATAACGATAATCTTCTCGTAATCCGTGGAGAATTCTCGTAGTAGCTCGAGGAGATGCATCCTGAATTCCCCGCTTAGAGGACCGAAACCCTCATCTACTATAAGCGTCTTGAAGCTTCTAACACCTCTCCTCTCAGCTATTGTCTTAGCTATACCTAGACGTATAGCAAACCCTATTAGAGTAGCTTCACCACCACTATATGTTGAGAGTTCTCTTTCAACTCCATCGCTATACACCTTTATCGTTATATCACCTTCACTAGATACATCTATCTTTAGATCGAATCTAGGTAGGAGTTTCGATAGGTATATACGGCTCCAATACTCTACAGAGGATATTATCTCATGTAGTAGGTATATGGGGAAACCTTTATCATGGAAAACCTTCTCGTATAGTATCCTATACACGTTATACTTGTGTAGCGTATCTTTAAGCTCTTTTTCTAATCTTGAAGCCTCCTCTAGATACTTCATACACTCGCTAATACTATCCTCTACATCCTTCTTCCTCAACCTCAACTCTTCATACCTACCTATATACGATTCTAATTTAGAAGCTAGCTCATCCCTCTGCTTCGTAAGATCTTTAAGCGTATACTCTATACTACTAATCTTTGCTTTAACATCGTTCAAAGCCTTCTCTATTCTACCTATATCTGCTAGCGTATGCTCTATTCTAGCTATCTCATCATCTAGATCTTTAACTACCATCTGAGAATACTCCAGTTTCTTAATCTCATCATCTATAGATCTATAGATGGATCTAAGCTCATCTAGCTTCTTATTAAACTCATCTAACCCGCTATACGTGAAGCCTAGTATGGATCTAAGCTCAGATTCCATAGATAATAGTCTCTGCTTAACCTTCGAATACTCCTCCTCATCCGTAGGTAGCCTACTCAATTCTACACGTATCCTCTCCATCTCCTCCTCTATAGGTTTTATAGCACCCTTCGCTTGTGTTAAAGCAGTAATCCTAGCTTCGCATTCCCTAACCCTTTCCTTTAAGACGTTTAATACAAGCCTCCTCTCCTCCATAACCTCCCTAAGCTTTTCAGCCTCCTCTAATAGACGTTTTCTTAGATTATCCCTAACGGTATCGGTGAGCTTCGATCCGCATACCGGGCATGAATCGCTTTTCGAAAGCTCGGTGGATGATGTCGTTATGAATCTAAGCTGCTCTTCTAGACTAACCACCTCTTTCTGAATCTTCTCTATACTATCTAAGATCCTCACTCTCTCCTCTTCTATCCTACCTAGTAGCTCTACCCGATGGGAGAGTTCATCGTAGCTATTCCTAAGCTCTTCAAGCCTAATCTTTAGAGATTTAGAAAGCTTCATAGCTAATTCCATAGTGGAAGCTATGGATTTCAATTTCTCATACTCAACCATTCTATCATAAAGCTTCTCTAAGATATCTATCCTATACCTCAACTTCTCTCTTTCAGACTTCAATACTGGGTAACGCTCCCAGCCTCGTATAAACTGCTCCCTTCTAGATCTAAGCTCGTTTAGCTTCTCTACAGATTCTCTAAGTTTAGAGTATGCTGCTTCAAGCCATCCAAGTTCTCTACTAAGTGAGCTACGCATCTCCTCACCCCTACGTATCTCCTCATCCAGCCTATCCAGCTCTATCCTAAGCTTAGATATCTCCCCTGATACTGAAGCTAACTCTAGCTCTATACTTGCTAGAAGCTTCTTCAAATCATCTAAACGTGTAGTATACGTTCTAAGCTTAGATAGCTCTGATCTAAGCTGCTCTACTCTAAGATAGTATGAATCTCTAAGCTTCTTAGCTTCATCCCTCTGTATTCCGAAATCTATACCGAAGGCTTTCATAAAGACTTCCCTACGCTGAGAGGGGGAGACTCCTCTACCTATTATCCCAGCTACCTCACCTTGACGTATTAGAAGCGTATACAGGAATGTACGGTAATCGAGTTTTACAAGCTTCTCTATCTCTGCATCTACTGCTTGCACAGTTGAAGCTATGACACGCTGAACCCCTCCACTATCATCTACCATATACAACCAGGCTTGACTCCTCTTATCAGGGTAGAATATCCTCTTAACCCTGTATCTTACACCATCTACTTCGAAATCTACTTCTACTCTAGCAGGTTTACCAGATCCGGATCTTAGAATCCACCATGCTGATGATGGATCCATCTCACCGTAGGCTTTCTTAAAGAATGCAGCTGTTAAAGCATCTACGAAGAGGGTTGTCTTACCTGATCCCGTACTTCCATAAACTATTATCCTACTTCCAAGTTTATCTAGGTTAAGCTCGCAGCTTTCGTAAGAAGCTATATTCTCTATATAGATACGATTAATCTTCAGAACGATCAGCCTCCAATAACTTCAATCCTTCCGATACCACATCCTCGGTTAAAGCTGAATCTAGTGTACCAGTGAGTAGGTTTGAAACATACTCCCTAAATAGGTCTTCTATAGATGATGACCTGGTATGTCGAATAGTCTTCAACCCCTCCTCCCTAACCCTCTCTACATCTAGTATCCAGTGGAATACTTTGAATCTATTCATAACCTCCTCTATCGATGAAAAAGCTATATTCCGACTGCTTTTAATCCTGAGTTTTAGACGAACGATAGCATCCTCTATACCTGGTGAGGCTTCCAATAACGATGTTAATAATTCGCTTATATCAACCTCATCCGATATGTAAGCATAGTCTTGTTTAGGTATACTCTTCATAGGTCTGCATGGGAGTTCTCTAAACATCCATCCCAGACCTCCCCCCTCTTCCTCGACTACGACAAATCCTTTAACATCATCCTCCTCATCGAAGTTTACACGTTCTATAGATCCGGGGTAGACAGCATTCTTTGAGGGGGATTGATGCCTATGTATATGTCCGAGACATACGTAATCGAGATTCGAGAATATGGATACAGGTACGGAGATTTCTCTAAGAACTATGGCTGGTATATCCTTTATGTAAGCTTCGTCTACGGTTAGGTGAGCTACTGCTATACTATAATCGTACCTATACTCCTCCTTCGCTATTAGATTCTTCACTAACCCCATGATCTTCAATCTAGATTCCTCCCAATCTATCGCAGAGGCCTGTACATACGGTATCATAAAGAATTTCACTACCCTACCGCTTATACGCCCCTTCAAATATATGCATCCAGGCTCTTCTGCAAAGTAGAATAGGGGGGTACCTGCATCCGATAATGCTTTAAGGTATGATGGGGTATCCTCTGCTTTAGGTTTATCATGAGTCCCAGCTACGGCTATTACCGATATCCCTCTCGAAGCTAGACTATATACGAATCTTGCGAATAAATCTAGGAGGAGACTTGAAGGTTTAGCTGTATGGAATATATCTCCAGCGATAACTAGGAAATCGCATCCCGTTTCTAACGCATAGTTCTTAATCCTATGTAGCTGATCTTCGAAATCCTTTAATCTAAACCTACGCTTAGATAACGGTAGCCCTACCGGCCATACGCCTAGGTGAAAATCAGCTGTGTGTATGATTTTAAGTCTACCCATACCCCGAGTACACTATACTATTAGTAGTTATAGACGGATATTATAGTTAGGGATAAGTTATACGTTTATAGAGTAGGTTTTATGAGATCGTTCAAAGTTAACTAGAATAACATGAATTTTAGCTGTATACTGCTAGGAGGATTGCATATTCCACTACTACACGATTTTATCTACCGTATCTACGCTCCCTCCTCTGGTAGGTTCTTATAGCTCTTAGTAGATCTATACGTCTAAATTCAGGCCAGTAGACATCTAGGAAGCATAACTCACTATATGCGCTCTGCCATAGCAGGAAGCCGCTAAGCCTCTCCTCACCACTCGTCCTTATTATAAGATCTGGATCCGGCTTAGGTAGATGCGATGTATATAGATGCTCCTCTAGTATCCTCTCATCTATATCCTCCGGTTTTAGTAAACCTTCGGCAACTTTGGTAGATATCCTCTTAACAGCATCGACTATCTCCAGTCTACCTCCGTATGCTATAGCTATGTTAAGCCATCTACTAGAATAATCCTTCGTAGACTCCTCTATAGCTTTCGCAAGCTTAGATAAATCATCCGGGAGTAGATCTAGTCTACCTATGAACTTAACCCTAACCATATTCCTATGTATATTTTCATCATCTAAAAGCTTCTCTAAATACCTTCTGAATATGGACATGAGATTCTCAACTTCCTCACGAGGTCTATGAAAGTTCTCGGTAGAAAAGACGAAGAGTGTAAGTATAGGTACGCCCAATTCTAGACACCATTTCAGTAAGTCTTCAACCTTCCTCGCACCGTACTCATGCCCAATCCAGGGGGGTAACCCCCTACTTCTAGCCCACCTCCTATTCCCATCGAGTATTAGAGCTACATGCTGTGGGATAGATCCATTCCTAACCTGACGGTAGAGCCACCACTCATACAATCTATAAATACCTAACAACCTCAGTAGCGTAGCTATTATAGCCATACACTATGAATCTGCTATACTCTAAACCTAAATAGTTTAACAACGGTAAAATAATCCTAATTTATACCCTAGAATACTGAATAACTCTTGTATCGAGGAGTGAGAAGCTTGGGTGTGGGTATAGTAGGTTATGGTGTGTACGTACCGATATGGAGAATAAAGGTTGATGAAATAGCGAGAGTATGGGGGCATGATCCTAACGTATACCGTGAAGGGCTGGGGGTAGAGGAGAAATCTGTTCCATCAATCGATGAGGATACAGTTACGATAGCTGTAGAAGCCGCTAGGAATGCTTTAAAGAGAGCTCCAGAAGTATCGCCAAATAGTATAGGCGCTATCTATGTAGGATCAGAATCACATCCATATGCAGTTAAACCTACGGCTGCAACAGTAGCTGAAGCTATAGGAGCTACACCATCCTTAACTGCAGCAGATACAGAATTCGCTTGTAAAGCTGCTACAGCTGCTCTACAAGCATGTCTAGGCTTAGTCTCTTCAGGATATATAGATTACGGTATGTCTATAGGTGCTGATACAGCTCAAGCAAGCCCTATGGATGCGTTAGAATATACTGCTGCAGCAGGCGGAGCGGCTTACATAATCGGTAGGAGGGAGGTTATCGCGGAGGTAGAATGCACCTACTCGTATACACAGGATGTGCCAGATTTCTGGCGTAGGGATGGGGATGTCTATCCTAGGCATGCAGGTAGGTTTACAGGTGAACCAGGATATTTTGAACATGTAGTTAAATGTACCTTAGGCTTAATGGAGAAGGCTGGGTTGAAGCCATCCGACTTCGACTATGCTGTTTTCCATCAGCCTAACGCTAAGTATCCGCTTAGAGCTGCTACTATGATAGGTATACCATTGGATAAGGTTAAACCAGGTCTCGTAGTTCAATGGATAGGAAACACGTACTCTGGATCTAGCCTCATAGGATTAGCAGCTATCCTAGATATAGCTAAACCTGGTCAGAGAATACTTATGACATCATATGGATCTGGAGCTGGATCTGATAGCTTTAGTCTTCTAGTAACGGATGTTATAGAGGAGAAGAGAAGGCTTGCACCCCCTGTACGATACTATCTGGATAGGAGGAAGTACATAGATTATGCAGCATATATAAAGCTTAGACGTATGTTTAAAGGGGTGGAGTACTAATGGAGTTCCCCCTTTATAAGAAGAGAGATGTAGCTATAGTAGGTGTAGGTACATCTAAATTCGGTGAAAGATGGGATAAGAGTCTCAGAGAGCTGGCATGGGAGGCTGCCGTACCGGCTGTAGAAGATGCAGGTATACAGGGACGGGATATACAACTCGTAATATTTGGTAACATGTCTGGAGGCTTATTCGCAGGACAGGAGCATGTAGGAGCCTTAATAGCTGATTTTCTAGGTTTAAACCCGACACCAGCTATAAGAGTTGAAGCTGCATGTGCATCTGGAGGTGTAGCCTTATTCCAAGGATATCTAGCCGTAGCCTCAGGTCTATACGATATCGTAGCTGTAGGAGGTATAGAGAAGATGACGGATGCCCCTCCAGATAGAGCTACTTTAGCATTAGCAGGAGCTATGGATTCAGAATGGGAGGCATACTTCGGAGCAACCTTCCCAGGCCTATACGCGCTTATAGCTCAACGATATATGCATGAGTATAAGCTTTCTAGAGAAACCTTAGCGGAAGTCGCTGTAAAGAATCATTACCATGGAAGCATGAATCCACTCGCCCACTTCCAATTCAAGACGACGGTTGAACGCGTAATATCATCCCCATTAGTAGCAGATCCACTACGTAGGGATGATTGCTGCCCAATATCCGACGGAGCTGCATGCATGATATTAGTACCTGCTGAAAAGGCTAGAAGGTATACGGATACGCCTATCTATATCAAGGCATGTACAGTTGCCTCAGATAAACTAGCCTTATTTGAACGTGAAGATATAACTACGCTAAGAGCTACGATCGAAGCTAGCAGGGAAGCCTATAGGATAGCTAAGCTATCGCCCGCAGATATAGATGTAATCGAAGTCCACGACTGCTTCACTATAGCAGAGATAATAGCGTTAGAGGATCTAGGATTCGTAAGAAAGGGTGATGCTGGTAGACTATATGAGGAGGGGGAGACTTATGTTGGTGGAAGACTACCGGTTAATACTGATGGGGGATTGAAAGCTGGTGGACATGCTGTTGGGGCTACAGGTGTTAAGCAGGTGATAGAGCTTGTGAAACAGTTAAGAGGCGAAGCTGAGAAGGGTAGACAAGTTTCGAATGCTGAATATGGATTAGCTCAGAATGTAGGCGGATCTGGAGCTACTGTAGTAGTAACTATAGTCGGGAGGTGATTATGTATGTCTATGCTAGGTATTCCATCACATTGGAGGAGGAGGAAGGAAAGATATAGGCTTATAGGATCTAAATGCGAGGCATGCGGCAAAGTATTCTTCCCTAGGAGGGAGATATGTCCTAATTGTAGGCGTAGAGGTAGGGTGATAGATGTAGAGCTACCTGGGAGGGGAAAAGTCTATAGTTATACTGTCATAAGAGTACCATCAGAGGGTTTTGAATATTATGCACCATACATAATAGCTATAGTAGAGCTTGAGAACGGTGTTAGAGTTATGAGCCAGATAGTTGATTGCAATCCAGAGGATGTATATATAGGTATGCCTGTCGAGGTATGCTTCAGAAGGATATTTAGTCAAGGCGATAAGGGGATAATAAGCTACGGGTTTAAATTCAAGCCACTAGACGATAGCTGGATCAGATGCTATGAAGAAGAAGCTAAGATTAGCGTATCTGAGATGAAAGTATAAGAAGCCCTGAATATAACGCTCGGGAAAAACTAATCTCAACCCCTTTACCATATTTTTCTCCAGGGCTAAAGGCACCGGAGACGGGCGAACAGACCTTTACCAGGGATGATGACTCCACCTAAAATAGGTGCCGGCTAAACCACCCCTACATTCTTAAAGATATTAACGCGATCCCACCGATTGCTATTTCAAACCATAGCATAACAATTCTTATCATGAGCGTAGCTGCTACGCTAATAGCAGATGGTATACCGACTAAGGAATATAGAGCTGCCATAATAGTTTCGACCACACCAATCATCCCTGGTATACCGATCGGTATCATCTGAATGGTTATACCTATCGTATATATTGATATGATGATGGGTACTTCAATTGTGTATCTAAGTGAGAGAAAAACGAAGTATGCTACCATTACATCTAAAATCCATGCTATCCACGATAAAGATATCGATAGGACGACTATCTTCTTCGTAGTAGTTATAAGTTTCATGGAATAGTCAAACTTATATACAAAAACCTCTATCCTAGAGTATAGCTTTTCACTTTTACTCCCTATAAGTTTTAGGATAGGTTTTATTGTAGTAAAGATTATTTTTGGATATATTATCATAACTAATGCTAGAAGGGAAAATATAGCAATAACTATAGCGATTTTAGAAAACATCTGGAATAACATAGATGTTAGTGTAAAGCTCATAGATAGGTACAGGAAGCCTATAATCGAGCCTAAAAGAAAAGGGAGAAGGGAGAAAATCCTATGGAGTAGTACTGTAGCAGACGCGATCTCGTATGAGCAACCGTATCTACGATTTACGGTATATATCCTAAAAAGCTCCCCGCCTATGGAGGCTGTCGGTATAGCGAGATTAAGGAATATACTTCCTAGTATTATCTTTAGGGATGAAACGAAATCTATAGGTGACCCTGTAGCTTTTAAGAGTATACGCCATGACTCTGAATATGCGGCTATTCCAAGTGTAACCGATATGAATGATGCAAGATATAGCATAGGATTTGCTGAAAATATATAGCCTATGGATAGTTTTATATCAGGATACGATGAAAAAAATAGTGTCAATAATATTAAACCTACTACCGTTAGCGATATTAATTTTCTAAGTCTGAAGGCTATCCTAACCGATCCACCACCATTCATCTTAGGGTTAGACAAGCCTCAGTTCAGATCGTGAAAACATCTACTTTAAATCTTTCGTCTCTACGTCTATATGCTGTCTTAAGAAAACGTTCTACATCTTCATATGATTTATCGTATATGTGAGCACTATTTGAAAAGTCGAAGTATGCTCCTACTTTTAATCCAAGCTTATCTGCTACCATCTTCTGAAGCTCTGTCATCGCTAGCATATTCATATGAGCTGCACGGAATAGATCTCTACTCCTCCATTCAGATTGAAGTATTAAACTGTCGCCATAAACTTTAAACCATAACCTCTGTAAGCATGGAGGAGAATCTAGTGTTAAATCCTTAGATGGCATCCATGTTATCGCTTGCGCCCTCCTAGTATACGGAGTCTTATGGAGCTTCTCTACTATGAAATCTATCTGGTTAATACCTTCAGATCCATACCTAAATAGCCGTTCATGATATGTATAAGCAAGCTTCCCAGTAGCTATCATTGAATCTAAACTACCCTCTAATACCTCCCGTATATAGCTCTTTAGACCTAAAGTTGCGTACACGTCCCCGGGATGTATACGCGGCTCTGAGAATGGATCTTCAACTATCATCAACAACGTAGACTCCCTTGCTTTACAACCATACTCCGTATCCGTCTCAAATCCATTGCGATATACCACTTCGACAGACATCTCCCAAACTTCAGCGATACACCTACCACGGACCACTACAAATGGCGGTCTCATATCATCGGAAACTATATTAGTCAGATTTCAAATGTAAATAAAGGTTTACGGCATGAAGACCTAAACCAAATCCAAGTAGCTATAGTATGTTTCAAAAGGAATAGTATTACGGATGATCAGATGCTAGCACTTACCATAGGAATATTATAAATACGACATTTACAGAGCCATATACCACGATTTCTAGGCGTTGAAGATTATTAAGCTTAGAAGACCTATATCCGCTGGCATAATACTAACATATAAATGTACTAGTGAATGTAAGCATTGTATGTATGCGTGCTCACCTAGAAGAGAGAATGTATGGATGAATAAACATTTATTCGAATTCATAGTTGAGAGGATAACGTCTATAACATCTCACGTATATAGGGGTACTAGGAATAGAATTCACGGTATTAACTACGGGTTTCATCTAACTGGCGGTGAGCCATTTATAAACTTCCAGCTACTATCTTCATACGTTAAGTCGGCATCCAATATAGGGCTGCCGTCTATGTTTGTAGAAACAAACTGCTTCTGGTGTAACTCTGATAATGATGTGGTAGATAGACTTACGATACTTAGGAGGACCGGTCTACACGGTATACTGATAAGCGTTAATCCATTTATGCTTGAATACGTAGATTTCAGGAATGTAAAAAGATGTCTTAGAATAGCTTTAAACATCTTCGGCTCCAGTAATACTATGGTATATCATCCATACTTTTATAAACAAGCTGAGAATATGAATATTGAAGGAAAGATGGCTTTCGATGAGTATCTCAGGATAGCATTATCTAAGGGCTATAGTTTAACCGATATATTCAATCCATATATACTACTTCCCATGGGGCGTTTATGCTATCAACTAAATAGATTCTATGATAGAAAGGATGCTAAATTCTATATTGGAGAGGAATGTCTAGATGAACTTACTAGGCCTTGGCATATACATATGGATTGCTATGGCAACTATATACCAGGATATTGTAGCGGTATATCCATAGGGAGCGTATGGAGTATCAACGAGATGATAGAAGTCGGAGTTGATCTATCAGATAAACCAGTTATCGAAGCGTTATCGAAAGGCATAGGAGAACTCTATAGACTTGCTATCGAAGGATACGGATATAAGCCTCTTAATGAAGGATATATCTCAAAATGCCACTTATGCTTAGATATAAGGAGATACCTAGCCCTAGATGTCGGTGGATTTAAAGATTTACAACCAGTGGAATTCTATGAATATCTATGACCTTACCTGTTTATTCCGTCCTTAAGGGATACTACGCCATGGTTATATAGCTCTGGAGTTCATGGTATACTAATACTATATACGATATATAGCCAATATTATTACTTTAGTATTTAGGTATATTTATACTTAGGATTAATATGTCTTACCAAGATAAAACTATAAGGTATTTCGATAAACCTGGCCCGCATAATACGAACGCTACATTAGAGGCTATTAAGGGGAGAATGATGGCTTTAGGTATCAAACACATAGTAGTCGCCTCCACTTATGGAAGTACAGCTTTGAAAGCTATAGAGATGTTTAAGGATATGGATGTAGAGATAATTGTCGTCACTATATCTAAGAGTTTTGAGAAGGAGGGATGGGTTATGGATGAAGAAATCAGGAGAAAAATAGAGTCACTTGGTGCTAAAGTGTTGACGTGTACGCATGCGTTAGGGGATGATCTAGATTCTGCGTTTACAGATAAATTCGGTGGTAGATCGTATAAACAGATAGTAGCTGATACACTTAGAAGATTTTCTCAAGGTATGAAAGTTGCAGTGGAGATAATCCTTATGGCTGCTGATGCAGGGCTTATACCTATCGATAGAGATGTAGCAGCCGTAGCAGGTACGGATAGAGGCGCCGATACAGCGATAATAGCTAAACCGAGCTATTCCAGGAGATTTCTAGAATTCAAGGTTAAGGAGATAGTTGCCATGCCTAGTTGTTAACGATAAAATAGAATGAATATCATTAGAGGACTAGATCGATCTTCATACCGACATTTCTTTCTAAAGCTTTCCTATAAACGTAATCAGCTACTATCGCATCTTGTATAGCTAGACCTGTGGATACGAATACTGTTAACTCATCTCTAGATAGTCTTCCAGGCTTAATACCAGCTATAACTTCGCCTATCTCTCCAGCTATATCCTCTCTTCTAAGAATCCCAGTAGCTATCGGTACATTAACTTCTCCACTATGGATTGCTTGAATTAAATCATCTACGAAGATTCTCGCATCTCTAAGTATAGCTGGATCGAGCTCTTGTTTACCAGGTGCATCAGCACCTATACAATTAATATGTACACCATGCTTAACCCATAATCTATCGATTATAGGTCTACGAGAGGGTGTAGCTGTAACTATGATATCTGCGCCTTCCACTGCTTCTCTAACAGTCTGTGCGGATTTAACTACAGTTACACGCTCCCTAAATTTTGAAGCTAGAGCTTCAGATGCTTCAGTACGTATATCGTATATTCTCAGCTCTTCTATTTCCCTAGAGATTTGTAATATAGCTTCGATCTGCCCGTACCCTTGTCTTCCAGCCCCTACGATAGCGAGTATATGAGCGTCTGATGGAGCGAGCCATCTAACAGCTACAGCTCCAGCGGCTGATGTACGTATGAATGTTATCCATGTACCATCCATAATAGCTAGAGGCCACCCGGTTTCCCTATCCAATACTGTTATAGTTGCGAGAACAGTAGGTAACCCTCTAGTAGATGGGTTAAATGGATAAACTGTAACTATCTTAACTGCTAATATACCTTTATCCTGTATATAGCATGGCATAACTCTTAGATCACCGTTATACTCTGGAAGATCTAGATATGTTTTGGGAGGCATTCTAACTTTTCCTAGAGCTTTAAGCTTGAATACTTCTTCTACTAGAGGTATAGCCTCCTTTATAGATATGATCCTCTCTATCTCTCTACCTGTAAGTAGAAGTGTACCTCTATTTATCATCCATCTATAGGGATACATTATCCTTAATGAATTATTTATATTTAGTTTTTTCTTAAAATATTGCTAGGTGTATGACTTTGAATCATCTTGAGAGATTTCATAGAGTCTTTAAATTTATGGAGGTAGATAGGGTTCCGGACTATGAATTCGGATATTGGACTGAAACTATAGATAGGTAGCATAGGAAAGGTTTGCCTATAGATAATAAGACGAATAGGGATATAGAACTGTATCTAGGACTTGAAGAATGAGATTGTATAGAGATGCTACCGGTTAGAGTTGGCTTGTGACCTATACCTCCGAGTAGAATTATAAAGGAAGATGAAGAGCATGCAGTAGTTGACGATGGTATAGGTGGAATCTATGTATCGTATAAGAAGGGGTCTACACCACCATACTATATAAGGTATCCGATAAGAAGTCGTAACGATTGGGAGAGACTCAAACAATTCTTCAATCCGAATACCCCCGGTAGGATACCTTTAAACTGGGATGAAGTAGTTGAATCATATAAAGATAGAAGTTACCCATTAGGTATAGGATCGTTTAGTCTCTATGGATGGCTTAGGAATTGGATGGGTATACAGGGGTTATCTATAGCTTTCTATAGAGACCCAGATTGGGTATGTGAAATGATGGATACACTCGTAGAATTATGGGTAGAATTGATTAGGAAGTATTGAAAGATATCAAAGTGGATTTTGCAACATGGTAGGAAGATATGTGCTATAATAGGGGGCCTATGATATCGCCTAGAATTTTCGAAGAGTTTATGGTTCCAAGATATAAAAGGGTTAACGAGATTGCGATGGCGAAGTATATAGACTGATACCTGGATGGATTAAAGGAGGTATAAACGCTCTTCTACCATTAGAGAGTAGGTGTAACGATATAGTTAGACTTTGCGAGGAATATCATGGTAGATTCGTATTTATGGGCGGAGTGAATAAGATAGCGTTGATACTAGGCGAAAAAGCTATAGATTCTACTATAGAAAAGCTTAGGTCTATACTAGAGACTGGTGGGTATATACCTATGGTCGATCATAGATGTCCACCCGAAGTATCGTATCGAATATACCTATACTATCTTACTTAAGAGTAAAAGGAAGCTTATAGGAAAGAGAGAACTATAGGATTGTACGGTTACTATTATCGATTATGTATAAGACTTATCTAATCTATAGAAGCCCATCCCTTAGATTTACACTAAAAAATATTTTTACTTCTCACCAACCAAAATAATAGTAAGTATGGGTAGATTATTTGGTACGAACGGTGTTAGAGGTATACTTAACAAAACCATAACAATCGATACTCTGATTAGGCTTGGCTATGCTATAGGGACGTTTTTTAAAGGCGGTAGGATCCTTGTAGGTATGGATGGAAGGGTAGGTAGCCCTGTAGCGAAGACTGCTACTATCTCAGGTCTATTAGCGACTGGATGTGAAGTATTGGATGCAGGGTTAGCGCCGACACCTACTATTCAATATGATGCTAGATTCAACGATGTAGATGGCTGCGTTATATTCACAGCATCTCATAACCCTCCGGAGTATATAGGTATAAAGGTATGTGGACCAGATGGCGTTGAGATACAACGTGAGGATGAGGAGAAGATAGAATCGATATTCTTTGAAGGAAAGTATAACCTTGTAGGATGGAATATGGTTGGTAGGGTTAGAGGTATAGTAGGTTCGATAGAAAGGTACGTAGAAGCTGTAGTTAAACATGTCGATAGAGAATCTATCGCTAGAAATAGGTATAGGGTGGTAGTGGATCTAGGGAATGGTGTATCAGCATTAACGATACCATATATTCTCAGGTTTTTAAAGTGTGAAGTCTACACGATAAACGATCATATAGATGGATTCTTCCCAGGTAGATCCCCAGAGCCATCTGAGGAGAATCTAGGTATGCTTATTAAAGCCGTTAAGGCATTTGACGCGGATTTAGGGGTAGCATACGATGGGGATGGGGATAGAGCTATATTCGTAGATGAGAATGGTGTATTCCACCATGGAGATAGGAGCCTAGCTTTAATAGAGGATTATGTGATGGAAGTGAAACCTGGGGCTACACTGGTAACTCCTGTTAGTACGTCACAAATAGTTGATGATGTAGCTAAGATGAGGGGGGGTAAAGTAATGCGAGTTAGAGTTGGTAGTGTGGATGTATCATGGACTATGAAGAGATTGAATGCAGAATTAGGTGGAGAGGAGAATGGTGGCATATTTTACGGCCCACATCAGCCTGTAAGGGATGGGGGGATGGCTACTGCTTTAATACTTCATATACTTGCTACGAGAGGTGAAAGTCTATCTGAAACTCTATCCAAGCTTCCAGCATACTATATGGTTAAGAGGAAGGTTTCGTTAAAAGAGGAGGTTAAATCTAGACTACTATCTATAATTGAGGAAAAGATCAAGGGAGAAGGTGAGAGAGTGGAGAAGATAGATGGATTGAAGGTATGGTTTAATGATGGGAGCTGGATTCTTATAAGGCCTAGTGGGACTGAGCCTCTGTATAGGATTATAGCTGAAGCTAGATCGTATGAGAGAGCTGAGAGACTAGCTGAAGAGTATAGTAGGTTTATAGTAGAGACTATGAAGGAGCTAGCTAGCTCGTGAGGGTAAAGGTATTACATAGGGACCTTCAGGTATAGACAAAACTTTAACATCTGATCTACCTATAATCCTTAATGCCTCTCTGAATGCTTCCTCTAAATTCGATGCGTATAGAAGGTTCATATCGAGAGCCTCTTCCTCACGTATACCTTTAGATACTAGTATCACTTTATTCTTGCATAGTACTTGAGCGAGTTTCTGCACCTCCCATTGATCTCTTAACGGTTCGTTAGCTTCTATGTATTCAAGGATTTTACATGGATCTTTGTGAATGGATGATAGTTCTCTAAAATCCTTATGCCCTACTCCATCCCTACACTCTGACACGATTATAATGACACCACCTTCTCTAGTAGCTCTAGAAGCTGTCACCATACCTTTAACTGCTTGGTATAAGTTTCTATCTAGAGGGTATCCACCATTAGATGTGATCGTTATATCGGCTTGAAACGGTACATCGATACATATTAGTGAGCTTAAGAAGTCTACGGCTCTACGATAGGCTTCCACGTAATCTCCAGATGATACGTAGATGATTCTCTTACTCTTATCCAGAACTATATTTATAGTATACTCTAAACCTACTATAGATGCCGCATTCATCATATCCTCGTTAATAGGATTTCCATCCAGATATCCGTAGTCTGCTAGCGGGTGGGCTATCATTTTGAAGCTATGATTCATATAGATCGATCTAACTCCAGCTACACCAGGTAGTACAAGCTTCCTACCACCGCTGTAACCTGCAAAGAAGTGCGGCTCTACCAATCCTACAGCTATTCTAAAACTAGATCTAGATACGACTCTATTTACGTAGAGTTCTGTACCAAATCTAGTTTTACCTATATACTCTAGAGAGTCTTTATCATCTGCTACGTGATTCACGACGTTATACTCTGAAACTATATCTTTCCCTAGGAAATTCTCCAACTCCGATTTATTCATAGGTTCGTGTAGCCCATTTGCTACTACTATATCTATGTGCTCCATCTTTACACCAGTTCTTTTTATACGTGATAGGAGTATGGGGATTACTAGATTATTGGGAGTAGCTCTAGTCTTATCGGTGACTAGTATTGATACCCTACTAGTCTTTTTGAGTATATCGTCCAGTTTCGGTGTATTGATAGGAGTATCTAGGGCTTCTTCGACTATTCTCCCTTGATCTAAAATGCTTCTATCTGGAAGCTTCGATGATACTGTATAGTATTTTATATTTCTTACCTTGGGTATTTCAAATTTTATAGTCTCCTCGCCATATGGTAAGACTATCTTCAATACATCCACCTAATTAAGATTTTAGAAAGAAGGTAAAGGTTAATTAATAGTTTTTAGAAGAAATAAGTGATTGGAGGTTAAGTGGTTATGGGCGGTACTAAGAAGAAATCCATATCACAGATGTTAAAAGCACAGTTAGCTAAAGAGGAAGAGAAGAAGACGCGTAGTAAAGAGGCTGCGAAAACTGAGAAGAGGATTTTGAATATAGACGCACCCACGTTAGGTAGTAGAGAGTTTATAGAAGAAATAAAGAAAATGAGAGTTTTAACACCCTATACTCTAGCATCCAAATATAATATAAGGTTAAGTATAGCTAAGGATTATCTAGAGATGTTAGAGTCGAAGGGTATAGTTAGATGCGTCGGTGGACATAATAGGGTTAGAATCTTCCAAGTCGTATGAGCGTGGTCGCTACGGTATGTACGATATAGAATCTGTTAGGAAAAAGCTAGAGGAGTTGGAAAGGGAGAAGGATAGGATTATAGAAGAGTTTAGGAAGTTGGAGGAGAGACGTAATAGCGGAGCTATATCTGAAGATGAGTATAGGAAAGAGAGGTATAGGTTGGAGAGGAGAGCCGTAGAGGTTATGGATCGTATAGCTCAGTTGAGATTTATGGCTGGTTATGTCTAGTTATCTAAGTCTACCTATATTAATCTTATGCTATGTACTAGCTTCAGTATCCATACCTCTGTCCTTCTATATAGTGAAGAGGAAAATTGAGAGTGCTAGATATTTTAGATTGCTTTCATCCTATGTGATGACTTCTACTCTAGCTTATGCTGTGTGGCTACTCTTATTCAGGACTGGTAACATTATCTTAGATCTGTCCCCTCTTCCGTTAAATCTAGTAGCGATTTTGACCCCTTGGATACTTTTGATAAAGAGAAAATATGTAAGCTAACGACTATACAAATTGAAATTAACGTTTATCTATCTAGCTATATAGTAGGGGTTATAGTAAGCTTTGAAGCTTAAAGCCAAACCCTTAAGTCTAGAAGCTGGTGGTAAGTGGATCGTTGTACTCAATGAGGTCGATGCTGAAGAACTTGGAGTTAAGAGCCTTAGTAGAGTGAATCTATCTTTAGATGGAAAGAAGGTAACGGCTATAGTTAATACTACGAGTTATTTTATAAATTCTGGATGGATAGGGACATATAGAGAGGTAACATCTTATCTAGGCTTAAGGGAGGGTGTGGAAATAGATGTAACACCTTCACCTCCACCTAGATCTATACAGCATATTAGGGAGAAGCTTAGAGGTAGAAGTCTCGATAAGGATGCTATATACGATATAATTTATGATGTCGCCCATGGTAATCTGAGTGAAATCGAGATAACAGCATTTATAGCAAGCCTACATATGTATGGATTAAGCTTAGAGGAGGCTGCAGCTCTATCTGAAGCTATGGTTGCTACAGGTGAAAAACTTGAACTTAAAAGGAAGCCTATACTCGATAAACATTCAATAGGCGGAGTTCCTGGAGATAAGACCACACTGATAGTAGTACCGATAGTAGCATCATTAGGCTATACTATACCTAAAACATCGTCTAGAGCTATAACATCTGCAGCTGGTACTGCTGATAGAGCTGAAGCAATCATGCCTGTATCTCTTTCGATAAGCGAGATGAGGGAGGTAGTAGAAAAGACTGGGGGATGTATAGTCTGGGGTGGAGCTCTACATCTAGCTCCCGCTGATGACATCTTCGTAAATATCGAGAGGCCTCTACAAATAGATCCACTATTATTACCATCTATTATGGCTAAGAAGAAGGCTGTTGGAGCTGAGTATTTAGTTGTAGATATACCGACTGGCAGGGGTACTAAAGTGAAAACGATAGGTGAAGCGAATCTTCTGGCTAAAGATTTTATAAGACTGGGTAGTTTACTGGGTATAAAGGCTAAATGTTGTATCACATATGGTGAACAACCCATAGGATTTACAGTAGGCCCAGCGTTAGAGGCTAAAGAAGCCTTAGAACTACTATCCATGTCTAAATATATACCCGATTTACTAGATAAGGCATGTAATATAGCTGGGATGCTACTAGAATCTGTGGGCAGAGAAGACGGATATAATATGGCTTTAGCAGCTGTGAAGCGAGGTATAGCTCTATCCAAACTTAGGGAGATTATAGAGGCACAGGGAGGTGACCCGAATATTAAACCTGAAGATATAGCTATAGGTGAATGTAAATATACCTTTAGATCTACTAGAAAAGGTGTTGTTCTATGGATAGACAATAATCGACTCGTGGAAGTTGCTAGATCATTAGGAGCACCTAAGGATAAGGGTGCAGGTGTAGAGTTGCATAAAAAGGTTGGAGATGCCGTAGAGCCTGGAGATATGTTATTCACTCTATATGCTGAGAAGGAGTATAAGTTAGATTATGCTATCAAAGAGATCGAGGAGGAAGGAGCATTCATAGGAGTAGGAGGATATATGGATATGCTAATACAGAAGGTCGAGGAAATTCCAGTCTATAGTAGAACTTTCATACTTGAGAGGTAAACTGTTCCAGGCCACTATGCAATCTTTTCCCAACATCTTTAATTTAGATTAATGAATAAAAGTTAAGTTGGATTTGTATCTTATCCAGATATACTATGGCTGGTAGCTAAGATAATCATATTGTCAGTAGTAAGTCAAATTATAAGAATGCTACTTGACAGATTAATAAGAATAATCGATATTAGACTAAGAATGTATAAGTAATTATTTAGATAGGGAGGCGTATATTGAGAGACGATTTTAATGATGCGGTATGAAAAGAGTCTTCAATCATAGAAGTACTTATAATAATAGCAAGAGTAGCATACTTATATAGTACATTCCATATAATAGCTACCATGATAAATATGGAGGAGCATAATGAAAATGTCATAATATATAAGATGTTATCGTTAAAGTAGTAAGTTAGTAAGTACTAGATATCTCAAATTTCATAAGTTACTAAACCAGCTAATGTAGATATAAGGTATAGGATGCCATATAGAGTAGCAACTATAATCGTCGAATATCCTTATGGATTTAAAGTTAACTATCTATATTGGGTAATCGGAGAATACGTAATCGTAAAGAATATACAGATATAATGGGTGAAGTAGAATACATTATATAGATTACTACGCTTAGCTTAATGATCAAATTGACGATAACTTTTAGGTTTAAAATGCCATAGCTAAAACATAGGATACCAATCTCATCTATAGGTTTAGGGTGGAAACCGTTAAGGAGAAAACTTAGGCAAAAAAATCCGTGAAGCAGCTGAAGGCTTAAAAAGAAACAAAGAAGGTAACTTAGAAAAGTTGTATCTTATCAATGATGGATTATCGAGGAGACAGCTAAAGGGAGGTAAAGCAAAGAAAGTCTACGATGGGTTAAAAATAGAAGCATAAGACTTGGAAGTCTTTACATGGTATGAAGTACTTTTAGAATTAAAGAAAACGGCTTCAACACAATTTTCACTAAAAGAGATTATGAGGTATGTTAGTAATAGGAAGAGTGACGACTACCTAAATGCCAATTACTTGTATGTATATTGATCTAGTTTGAGGCCCGTCAAAATCTATAAGGAATACTTTCTGTCTTGTACCTATGACTATCTTCCCTTTAGATATAGGTAACGAAGTATGCATACCTACAAGTATGGATCGTAAATGAGCCCATGCATTCACGGCCATACGGCCATCCTCTCTAAAGAAGTGATGATGCATGTATTCACCATCTTCAGGTACTAGCTTAGATAGAAATCTAACTATATCTTTAGTGAGACCCTTCTCGCTCTCATTAACAACTATACCTGTCGTCGTATGCATAGTATAGATCATAACTATACCATCGCTAACCCCACTCCTATCTACAACTTTAGATACCAAGTCTGTTATATCTATTAAATCCTCGTCTTTTCTAGATTCAACCTTTATGTATTCGCCATAGATTTTCATAGTCTCTCCTCAACTTAGGATATACAATGCATTTAACCTTAATATGGATTCTTTAACTTCGCTATCCATAGGGAGGTATTGTATAGCTTCTATCATTTTCCCAGACTCCATACGTGGATGATTCGATCCAAATAATATCTTATCTTTAAGAAATGCCTCTACGAATCTAATGCCTAGAGTTTCTATGAAAACTTTCTTGAAATGATCTTTGGGCGTACCCGTAAATGTATCAGCTATATCGAGATACACATTTTCGTAACGAAGAGCTAAACAAATCGATTCCCAGATCCAGGGCCAACCCATATGCGTCAGTATTATCCTGAGTTCTTTAAACTTAGAAGCGATAGGTTCGATTAATAAGGGGTAACTATATAGGAGATTACTACGGATATTCCAAGAGAAACCAGTATGTATGGTTAGGATTGCGCCCATATCCTCTAATGATTCGTATATAGGGTAGATCCGTTCATCATCCGGTCTAAAGCCTTGAAGCGATGGATTTAGCTTAACGCCTTTAAATCTACGATGATCAATATACTTCTCGATCTCATCTAATGCTTCATCACCTCTTAGAGGGTCTAATCCTATAAGCCCTATGAATAGATCAGGATGCATTGATATAATTCTATCAAGCTCTTCATTACTAGGAAGTTTCACTCCATATGTCCTAGATAAATCCAACCCCAATATAACAGCTTTAGATACACCGAAGGATTTAAGTTGATCTACGAATACTCTCAATGGTTGTATACTCACTCTGAGATTATATACATCGCGTAAAGCCGTTGTCATCTGTGGGTTTCCTTTATGGATCTCCTCTATATTGATCGGATGGACATGAAAGTCTATTATAACCATGGGATGCTCCACCTTAGATTAAGATAGGGATAGAAATACTTATATCAATCTATCGCGTCGAGTATGCTCATTACCAACTAGCTGGAGTGTACAAATATGAAGTGTAGAATAGTACTAGGTTTCGATCCCAATATGAGATTTGAATGCGTTAAGTGTGGTTCATGCTGTCGTACAACTACTCATAACATCGTGCCTCTTCAGCTTTATCCACAAGAAGTTTCTAGAATAAGAGATATGGGTTATAGAGATTCCATAGCCTATATAGGGCGTGTACATTACATTAGAGCTGTGAATTCACACTGTATTTTTCTTACAGATGATGATCTATGCATGCTTAGACTTAAACATAAATGGAGCCCGGTTAATTGCAGACTATTTCCAATAACTGTTAAGCTCATTAACGATACGTTCATCTTAAATATGAACTGGGAGTATTCATCGAAAGTTAGTTGTAAAGGTTTTGGTTTAGGTCCGACTATAGCTGAAAGATTTAAGGATATAGAAGAACTCTTAGATGAGATAGCTGAGTATACAACATATAGTAGAAATGCTTATTAGCTTGTAATTTGAGGATTAATCCCACAATGTTCCCACTAGAAAACACACGTATTCGAAAGACTATATTGACTATGGATCCATATGAGGCCCCGATGGAAATGGAGGGTATCGTAGCTAAACTTGACGCAAATGAAAACCCCTATGGCCCATCCCCCAGGGTCTACGAAGCATTAACCTGCAGCTTGAAGGATATATGGAAGTACCCCTCTGTGAGAGAATACGAAAAACTTGAAGAATCTATAGCCTCCAAACTTAAATTGGATGATCCTAGATGTGTTGTATTAGGTTCTGGTTCAGATGAGCTCATAGATGTAGTATTCAAGCTATTCGTAAATCAGGGCAGTAGTATTCTCACGGTAGACCCAAGTTTCTCGATGTATAGGGTATATACGCATATAGCTGGGGGACGTTTAGTCGAGTATACAATGTCTGAAGACTATGTATTTGATATAGACATTTTCTTAGGTATAATAGATATGCTTAAAGATAATATCTGTCTGATAGCATTATGTAATCCAAATAATCCTACTGGAGGATATATAGGAAGGAGCGATTTAGCTAGAATACTAGAGTATGGAATACCAGTCTTGGTGGATGAAGCCTATATAGAATTCTCCGGTTTAGAATCTGCTGTAGGTATGCTTAGAGATTACGAAAATATTGTAGTTTTAAGAACATTCTCTAAAGCATATGGATTGGCAGGTCTTAGAATAGGATACGCCGTTACTAGTAGATGGATATCAAATAATATGAGAAAGGTTAGATCTCCCTATAGCATTAATCTCCTGGCTCTGAAGGCGGCTTCGGTGGCTATCGAAGATGATGAACATCTAAGGATGGTGGTAGAGGCAATAACATTAGAGAGGGAGAGAGTATTTCGTAAACTATCGGGTATAACCTCTCTTAAACCATTCCCATCTAGGGCTAATTTCATACTCGTAGATGGTAGTTGTTTAGGATTGAAGCCAGATGAATTTAAATCAGCTCTTATGAAGAGAGGTGTTTCAGTTAGGATTTGGTCTAAACTTGGTATGCGTATGGGATGCATATTCCGTGTAACAATAGGTCGACCTAATGATAACGATCTATTCCTCGATGCTATAGTAGATTTAGGAGGTGGATGAAATAATGAGAATAAGGATAGCGGTACCTAATAAGGGTAGGCTTAGAGAGCCTGCATTAAACTTACTTAGGAAAGCTGGGTTAAAAGGAGAGTATAGTGGTAGACTATTGTATTGCCAAACCTCCAATCCGTTTGTTGAACTTATATTCGCTAGAGCCATAGATATACCTGGATTCGTAGCCTTAGGAGCAGCGGATTTAGGTATAACGGGACATGATTACGTAGTAGAAGCAGGTGTAGATGTAGTAGAACTCTTAGACTTAGGATTTGGTCGAGCTAGGATAGTAGTAGCAGCCCATGAAGACTCCATAGATAATATCGAAGATGTAAAACCGGGTAGCGTAGTAGCTACGAAGTATGTGAATATAGCCAGAAGATTCTTTGAGAATATAGGATTGAATGTATCTATACTTAGAATAACTGGTGCCGCGGAGATTACACCATACATAGGTATCGCCGATCTTATAGTTGATGTTACTAGCACTGGACATACATTAGCTATGCATAGATTGAAGATATTATCAGAAGTTATGGAGACATCTGCTAGGCTTATAGCGAATCCATCAAGCTTTAGAGACAAACGTGAAGTAATAGAAGAGATACGTCTAGCACTAGATAGTGTTATACGAGCTGAGGGTATGAAACTTATCATGATGAACGTCCCAGACGAGAAGTTAAACTCTGTTTTAAAGGTACTACCAGCTATGGCTGGACCGACTATAGCTGAAGTTAAAGCTGAAACTAAAATGTGGGAAGTATATACCGTGATACCTGAAAGCGATCTATACCGTGTTATAAGTGAAGCTAAGAGGGCTGGTGGTAGAGATATAATTGTGCTACCTATAGAACGCGTTGTTGTATAGGAGGATAATGCCATATGGAGATTATACCCTCGATAGATATTGAAAGAGGGATATGTGTTAAACGTATACGTGGAGAACCTGGTAGCGGTATCAAAATAGGAGATCCTAAACAGGTTGCATTAAGATGGTATTCAGAAGGAGCTTCAAGGCTACATATAGTTGATCTTGACGGGGCATTCATAGGTAAACCAGTTAACTTCGAGGTAATAGCTAGTATTGTAAATATGGTTAAAATACCAGTACAAGTTGGGGGAGGGTTGAGGACACTAGATGATTTTTTACGATACGTAGAGATCGGAGTGGATAAGGTCATAGTTGGTACGGTAGCCTATGAGAAACCGGAGATGGTGGATAAATTGGTCAATACTCTAGGTGGAGGGAGAATTATAGTTGCGTTGGATGCATCTAAGGGTATGCTTAGGATACATGGCTGGAGGATGAAAACAGGCACGAATATTATACACTATGCTAAGAGACTAGACTGTATAGGCCTAGCAGGCTTCCTATACACTAACGTAGATTTAGAAGGTACACTTAGTGGCATAGATACATATATGATTAAAACTCTTGTAGAGAACCTTAACACGCCTATAATTTATGCTGGAGGAGTTTCTACGCTTGAAGACATTAAGAAACTTAAAGAGCTTGGCGTATCAGCTATAATATTAGGTAGAGCCCTCTACGATGGATTGATAAGTTTTAGGGAGGCTCAAAAACTATGCGTATAGCTTCTTTCAAAAGAGAAACTCTCGAGACGAGAGTAGAAGTTTACCTAAACCTTGATGGCGTAGGTGAAGCTAAAGTAGATACAGGTATATCCTTCTTAGATCATCTACTGGAAACCCTATCATTGTATAGCTTCATAGACACTACAATTAAAACGGTTTATGTAGATAGATTTGATGAACATCACATAACTGAAGATACGGCGATAGCTCTCGGTAGAGCTTTCGATCAAGCACTAGGCGATAGGGTGGGTATAAAGAGGTTTGGCTTCAGCTTTATACCCATGGATGAAGCTCTAGCTTTCGCAGCTGTAGATTTAGGTGGAAGGCCATATCTCAAATTTAAAGCATCATTCTTATCTAACATAATAGGCGACTTACCGCTTAATCTTATTAGACACATACTTGAATCCTTAGCGTATAATGGCAAGATATGCATACATGCCAAGATTCTTTATGGAGTAGATGATCATCATAAAGTTGAAGCTCTATTTAAAGCACTAGGGAAAGCTTTAAGATCAGCCATTGAATATGATGAAAGAGCGATGGGAAAGAGTATGAGTAGAAAGGGGGTTTTAGGATGAAGATGAGATTTAAACGTATAATACCATGCTTAGATACTAAAGGCGGATTGCTTGTTAAAGGTGTAAAATTTAACGGTATACGTATTTTAGGAGACCCTATCGATAGGGCAAAGATTTATGAAGAACAAGGTGCTGATGAGATAGCACTATTAGATATATCTGCTTCTCTCGAGAAAAAGTGTATTGCCACGGATTTAGTTAGGAAGATTTCATCTAGTATAAGTATACCGTTAATCGTCGGTGGAGGTATTAGAAGTATTGATCAAATAAGAATTCTTTTAGAAGCTGGTGCAGATAAAATCTCCATAAATACTGCTGCAGTAGAGAATCCTATGATCGTGAAGGAGGCTGCATCTACATTCGGAAGTCAGCATATTATAGTAGCTATAGATGCTGTGAGGGTATCTCAAGATAAATGGGAAGTTTATACTTATGGTGGTAGTAGACCTACAGGTTTGGATGTCGTAGATTGGGCTACTAGAGTAGAGGAATTAGGCGCATCTGAAATACTATTAACGAGTATAGATGCTGATGGAACTAGAGGAGGATACGATATCAAATTAATTCGTACAGTATCTGAAGTTGTAGATATACCTGTAATAGCCTCTGGTGGGGCGGGTAACCCTGAACATATATATATGGTTCTAACTGACGGTATGGCTGATGCAGCTTTAGCTGCATCAATTTTCCACTACGGGGAGTATAGCATTAGAGATATCAAGCTATACTTAGCTTCAAGAGGCGTACCTGTAAGATTGTAATTTGAGTTATATAGCTATGATAGTAGAAATTCATAATTTATCAGATATAGATATTAGCAATATTGTAAGAATATACGATTTAGACTACAGGATAGAAAATTATGTAAAGGAAATAATAGAAGATGTAAGGATTAGGGGTGATTACGCTGTTATAGATTATACAGAGAAATTCGATGGAGTAAAACTCTCTATGAACGAGATCGAGATAAGCAGAGAGAGAATATACGAAGCCTTATCTATAGTACCTGAAGACTATATACGTACCGTTAAGGAGGTATATGATAGATTACTAGAGTTTCACAAGATGCAACTTCCAAAAGACTTTAAGATAGAAGTATCGCCTGGTGTTAAGTTAGAATTCAGATGGACCCCCCTAACTAGAGTTGGCTTATATATACCTGGAGGGTTGCATCCATACCCATCTACTATACTTATGACTTCAGCTCCAGCTAGAATAGCTGGTGTACGTGAGATAATAGCATGCACGCCTCCTAGACCTAAAGGGTTGAATCCGTATATACTAGCCACCTTTGCTGTAGCTGGAGTTGAAAGGGTATTTCAGATTGGAGGTATTCAAGCAATAGCGGCTATGGCTTTTGGTACGGATATTGTACCTAAAGTAGATAAGATCGTCGGACCCGGAGGTATATACATAGCTACAGCTAAACGTCTACTATATGGTATTGTGGGATTAGATGCACCTACCGGCCCTAGTGAAATCGTCATACTAACCGATGGATCTACTAAAGCTGAATATGTAGCTTTAGATCTACTAGCTCAACTGGAGCATGGGCCGGGCTGTAAAGCTATACTTATAACATTATCCAGGAATTACGCTATGGAAGTAGCTAGGATTATAGGGCACTACGCCACAGAGGCATCTATAGAGTTATCTAAAGATAGCCTCCTCATACTTGTAGCATCTAATTTGGATGAAGCTTTAGATTTCATAGATAGATACTCTCCTGAGCATCTAGAGGTACACTTAGAAGAGCAGCCTATAGATCTTGTAGAGAGATGTAGAAGCTGTGGAACAATCCTGATAGGCGAATTTTCACCAGCAGCTATATCCGATTACGCTACAGGAGGAAATCACATACTACCAGTAGGAGGGGCAGGTAGGTTTTCATCAGCTCTTTCTGTATACGATTTTATGAAGCATATAACCATTCAGAATATATCGTACGAAGGATTTAAACGTATAGCTGAAGCAGCTGTTCGACTTGCTAATATAGAAGGATTTACTATGCATCGTAAAGCTATCGAGGCTAGGTTAAGAGGGGGATCTATTTGAGCTGGAGTATATTCGATGAAATATATAAGGTTATAGAAGATAGAAGAGATAATCCTAGGAGTGAATCCTATACATCAAAGCTTATAGCAGATGGCCTTGAAGCTATATTAAGTAAGATAGATGAAGAAGCTGAAGAACTTAAAGAAGCTGCTAGAAATGGTGAACATGGTTTAATCCATGAAGCTGCAGATCTCATATTCCATATAATGGTCCTCTTAGTATACAAGAAAGTTCCGTTAAATGCTATACCATTAGAATTCATGAAGAGAAAACGATGAATCCTATAATTGTTATTTAAGCTAATATCTTAAGGTGTCGGTAGATGAAGTTAAAGTTAGCAGACGCTGAGAAGATAGCTGACAGAGTATGTTTCAGATTTGGAGGCCTAATAGTAGCTGTAGCTCAAGATGTACATACAAGTGAAGTACTTATGGTAGCTTTCATGAATAGAGAAGCGCTTATAAAGACATTAACTACAGGTCTGGTACACTACTGGAGTATATCTAGAGGTAGATTATGGATGAAGGGGGAGATGTCAGGTAATGTACAAAGGGTAGTGGATGTAATATTCGACTGCGATTATGATACAGTCCTGGTTAAAGTAGAGCAAGTAGGTGTAGCATGTCATGAAGGATTCAAAAGCTGCTTCCATAATAAAATCGATACATCATACGTACAAACCTGATATAATTGCTACTATACCTCTATGGGTAATTCTTCTTCAGTTAACATTACAGACCTTCTCTCCTCGATCCTCTCTATCTGCCCATCCCTTATCCATGCTATACGATCAGATACATCTATCATCTTAAGATCGTGCGTAGCACATATAACAGTCACACCTTTCTCAGCTTTAAGCCTATAGAGTAACTGAACTATAGCAAAGCCAGTAGTTAAGTCTAGGTTTCCTGTAGGCTCGTCTGCTAGTATTATAGCTGGATCGTTTGCTAATGCTCTAGCTATAGCAACCCTCTGCTGCTGACCACCTGAAAGCTCGGTCGGTCTATGATTCAGACGATCACCTAAACCGACAGTTTCAAGAAGAGCTCTAGCTTTCTTAACCCTCTCTTCTCTAGGTACACCAGCAAATATCATAGGAAGAGCCACGTTATCTAAAGCAGTTAGTACAGGGATCAGATTAAACGTCTGGAATATATAACCTATCCTATGACATCTAAGCCAGGCCTTCTCTTTAGGATTCATCTTAGCTATATCTACATTCTCTATAAGTACACGCCCAGAAGTCGGTGTATCAAGGCCCCCAATCATATTGAATAATGTAGTTTTGCCAGATCCACTAGGACCCATTATGGATAAATACTCACCCTTACTTATATTTAAGTTAAGCCCTCTTAAAGCATGGACCTCCTCACCTTTTAGTAAATAGACTTTACGTAGATCTTCAACCTTCACCACATATTCAGGTGATATACTCAGAGAGATCACCTCGACTACAAGTTTATTTAGCTGCTAACAATGATTATAAAAATTTTTAATACCCCTTAGGAGGGTGAACTTGTGGTAGAATTATTTAGAGATAGACGATTAACATCTGAACTTAAAGAAAGATTGAGGGAGCCTCTAGGTATACTCATAGAGGGGCAACCAAAAGAGAATATAGATAAGATGAAACATATAGTAGATAAAATTAGACCCGTAGCTATAGCAGTTGTAGGTGACGTTGTATCTAGCATGGCCATGGCTGCAGGTATACCTATTAAAATCTATGTTGCAGATGGTAGGGTTATGAGAAGTCTAGCTGGTTTAGAAAGAGCTGGTAGCGTAGATATCATAGTTAGAGTTAGAAATCCACCAGGCTTCATAACAAGAGAGAGTATCGATGTTTTGAGAAGAGCTACCGAGTATAACGGATCAGTATGGGTTTGGGTGGAAGGGGAGGAGGATCTTATGGTAATACCTCTTGTACTTTTCATGCCTATAGGTTCGATCGTAATTTATGGTCAACCACATAGAGGCTTCGTAGTTGTTTATGTGGATGAAAAGAAAAAGGCTGAAATGCTCCATATAATTAACTCTATGGAGTTAGTATAGCTAAATCCTTTAATAATCGTTTATTACGAAAATATGGTGTTCGGTGATCCTCTATGAAACTGGGTGTAGCTGAGCTTATAGATGATTTCACAGAAATGTTTCCTATGTGGGTTTCTAGATTATTAATAACAGCAGATACTCCTGAATGGGCTTTAACAGCTGCACACGTAGCTACAGGTTTTGCTACCTCTATAATAATGTCTCCTGCTGAAGCTGGAATAGAAGGCATCCAACCTGAGAATACACCTGATGGTAGACCTGGAGTCTATGTACAGATATACCATACTGATAGGGTTATGCTAAGAACTCAACTCTTATTTAGGATAGGACAGTGTATACTCACATGCCCTACGACAGCCCTCTTTGATGGACTTAAAGATGCTAAGAGGAGGTTTAAGGTAGGTAAAAGTCTATCTACGTTTGGTGATGGATTTCAAAAAGAGGATGCAATCGGCGGGAGAAAGGTTTGGCGAATACCTGTTATGGAGGGTGAATTCATCGTAGAGGAAAGTTTGGGTGTTACTAGAGGGGTAGCTGGAGGTATGTTCCTAATACTAGCAAGTGATAAAGCTTCAGGTTTAAAAGCTGCTGAAGCTGCTGTAGAAGCTATAAAGACTGTGGAGGGCGTTATTCTACCGTTTCCAGGTGGAATATGTAGATCAGGTTCTAAAGTCGGAAGTTTAAAGTATAAGCTTAGAGCTTCTACAAACCACTTATTCTGCCCAACTATAAGAAGCCAGGTGAAAGATTCAAGAATACCTGAGGGCGTAAACTCTGTATATGAGATAGTAATTAATGGTCTTACCTTCGACTCCGTCAGAAAAGCTCTTAAAATTGGTATAGAAGCAGCTTCGCAGTTCGATGGTGTAAAATATATAACTACAGCCAACTACGGAGGGAAGCTTGGACCATACAAACTATACTTAAGTGAAGCTTTAAGGTAGCAGAATTAACCGTTAATGGAGGATGTATATGGAGTATGACCTGTACAGTTCTTGTTGGAGGATTCTTTGGGGATGAAGGTAAAGGTAAGATAGCATCATATCTAGCTATTAAAGATGACATGGATGCTAATGTTAGAACAGGTTCTGTTAATGCAGGTCACACTGTCGTGTGGGGCGATATAACGTATAAGTTAAGGATGATTCCAAGTGGGTTTGTAAACCCGAAAACGAAACTATATTTAGCAGCCGGATGCAATGTTAATCCGTCCATATTTTTAGAGGAAGTTAAACTTACAAAAGTAGAGGGAAGGATCTGGATAGATAGACAGGCATCCGTCATCGAGCCAATACATATAGAGAGGGATAGAAGCGAAGGAGGAAGAATAGGAACGACTGGGCAGGGTGTAGGTCCAGCACAAGAGGATAGAGTTAAACGTATAGCTAAACTCGTTTCAGAGATTGATTATCTTAAACCATACCTTGATGATGTAGCTTTAAGAGTAAACGAAATCCTAGATAGAGGAGGTAAAGTTCTTCTTGAAGGTACTCAGGGAACATACTTGTCTTTGATACATGGAACATACCCATATGTTACTAGTAGAGATACAACAGCATCAGCTATATGTAGTGAAGTTGGTATAGGACCTAAAAGGGTAGATGATGTCATAGTAGTGTTCAAATCTTATGTCACACGTGTTGGCAAAGGTCCGCTAAAGGGGGAGCTAAGTGAAGAAGAGGTTAGGCGTAGAGGATGGATGGAGATAGCTACCGTTACTGGTAGAATTCGTAGAGCAGCCCCCTTCGACTTTGAGTTAGCTAGGAGAGCTGCTATACTAAATAGCGCAACCCAAATAGCTATAACGAAACTTGATAGTTTGTATCCTGAAGCAGCCTATGCCAGAAAGTTTGAGGATTTACCGACGGAGGCCAGAATGTTTATCGAACATGTGGAAAACGAAGTCAAAGTACCTGTAACTCTCATAGGCATTGGACCTAAAGTTGAAGATATAATAGATAGGAGGAGGGAGATTCTATAGCACCTAATAAGGTTTATACAGGTGAAAGTTCTTCTGTCAATCCCGCTTTAGGATATGGATACAGAAAACATCTGGATTCTGGTACCTTAACATATATCCTTGATCCAGGTTCAACATTTGTATTAGACCATATCTTAGCTTTCATATGCACACCATCTGGTAGTACGATGCCTAAGTAAAGCATCCTACCTATACGTCTAGCTGATGATACCTCTACCTTAATAGTATTTCTATCCATATCCTGATTAGCAATTTTGAAGGCTTCAGGTCTAATAGCCAGTATAGCCCTCTTACCATCCTCAATTGGAGCCGGCACCCATCCACATATAAGCTTATATTCACCACTATCAGCTATGTATGACCCCCCGCTGCATCTAGCTACAACCTCTACGATGTTAGCTTCTCCTACAAAATATGCTACGAATAGACTTCTAGGTGCCCAGTATAACTCCTTAGGCGGACCTGTTTGAAGTATTCTACCTCTACGCATAACTACTATCTTATCCGCGATCGATAGTGCTTCATCCTGATCGTGAGTAACATGAATAGCCGTTAGACCGAAACCCTTAACGATTTCCCTAAGCTTATACTTCATATACACTCTTATCTTAGGATCTAATGCGCCTAGCGGTTCATCTAGAAGTAGTAATCTAGATCTAACTGCTAAAGCTCTAGCTATAGAGACAAGTTGAGCTATACCACCACTCACTTCATTGGGATAAGCATCACGGCCCATATGTATACCTATCCTTTCTAGATTTTCTATAGCTGTTTTTAACGAATCTTTATAACACCACCCCTTTACTTCAGGTCCGAAAGAAACGTTATCCACTAGACGCATATGAGGGAATAGGGCTATATCCTGAAATACAAACCCTATACCTCTTCTCTCCGGTGGAATACCTTTCATTGATTTACCATCTATGTAGACATCACCTTCATCAGGCTTTATGAACCCTGCTATTATCCTTAGAAGCGTTGTTTTACCACAACCGCTAGGACCCAATAGACAAACATAACTTCCATTTTCTACCGTAAGGTTAACTCTATTCAATGCTTCGATATAACCAAAACTTTTAGATACGTTTACGATATCCACACTTGGCAAATTCTACCCACCATGATAGAGTATAGAATCATATTCTGATACATCGTATATACGTGCATCTGAAGTTTTAAACCCGACTTTAACTTTACAGCCTATTCCAACTTCCATTTCATCCATAACTTTCATCATTATCTTCGTAGCTCCGCAACAGGTTTTTAAGATGTATGTATATCCACCTCTATGGAACAATACTTCTTCGACTATAGCATCAAAAACATTCCATCCAGAGTCAGAGGGTGGATCTAACACGATAACATCAGAATCTACACATACGATAACTTCACCTCCACTTCTAAGTAGACTTGATGCATCTTCACATAATGGCTTAACCCTAAACTTAAAGCATACATCACTAGACGATCTGAGTAACCCATCATGTGGATCTAGAACGTAGGCTCTAAATACATTAACATCTGATAGGAAGTATTCTACGAATAAGTTCTTAGGTTTTCTGCGTAGCTCGTCATATGATCCTACCTGGATAATATAACCATTGTTCATTACTGCAATCCTATCAGCCAACTCTACCGCTTCCTCGACATTATTAGTAACATGTACTACAGTCCTACCTAAACTTCTAGCTATACTCTTTAATTCTTCCCTTAATTCAACGGATAATTTAGCATCTAACTGGCTTAGAGGCTCATCGAGGAGTAAAAGCTCAGCGCCAGTAGCTAAAGCTCTAGCTAATGCTACTCTTTGACGCATACCACCCGAGAGTTCGTACGGATAAGAGTCAGCTCTATCTAATAGATGCATGAGGCTAAGCATCTCTTTACAGATCTTCTCAGCTTCGACGATATCGATGCCTTTCACTAGTAAGGGAAAACAGACGTTATCCCATACAGTCATATGGTTAAAGAGGTTGAAGAACTGAGGAAAATAGCCTACCCCCCTCTCTTCGGGAGGCACATTTACCATAGGCTTACCATCGATATATATTTCACCTTTATCAGGGCTTACTATACCAGCTAATATCTTTAGAAGGGTGGTTTTACCAGCTCCAGTCGGTCCCAATACTACAAAGTATTCTCCTCTACTCACTTCGAAGGATATATCCTTTAAGACGGGTCTACCAGAGTAATACTTCCATATGTTAGATATCTTTAGGAAGCTATTCACCAGCTATCACCTTCACTATACCCATAAATACTAGTGAGAAAACTATTAGAATAAGAGTCGAGAATAGAGCAGCGGGTATAGCTAGCGATTCCACCATAGTTACGACTAACGTTGATACGGTATAGTCGCCACCCATAACTATGAATGTAGCTCCAGTCTCGCCTAGAGAGTGCGTGAACGATAATATAGCACCTGTTAGGATCCCCCTCTTAAGCATCGGTATAGATATCAATTCGGCTAACTCCATAGGCTTAGCACCAAGAGTTCTAGCTACATCTTCGCAATCACGTATATCAGATCCTTCGAAAACAGCGATTATAGATTCGACAATGACGGGTACAGAAAACGTCATATGCGTTAACGTTATAAGCCATACACCAGGAGTTACTATGTTAAATAGTCTAGGACCCCATAGAAGCATAGAAGATATACCTAAGGCAGACGTAGGTATCACGAGCGGAATCTTAAGTAAAGTTCTAAGCACCCTTCCAAAGCCGTATTCTTCGATAATGTATACTAACGGTATAGAAATGCATACAGATAAGAACGTGGATAAGCCTGCTACTATAAATGATGTTAGTATTGCTCTAGATAGTAGCGATCCATAACCAGCCGGGCTCATAAAAATCTGATAGAGTATACCACCCTCCATCTTACCAGTAAACGGATCTTTACCCCAATATAAGAAGGCGGAGTATGAGGTAGAAAATATAGGTAAAACTACGAGTATGAGTAGAAGAATCACCACAAAGGCTTTACCTATTATCGAGGATAGACTTGAAGAAAGAACTTCCTCCAATACTATTACTCTACGTTCTAGATCTAGCCTAGCTAGAATCTTAGGTAACGAAACCCATCCCTTACGTGATAACATCATCTCTAACGGAAGTACTATAGCCCATGTCGAAAGTATAAGTAGGGCTCCTAGAAATGATGCGGTAGCTATCTTAAATTCGAACTCCCATCTAACGATAGCTACCGCTGCTGTGATGTAAGTACCAGATACTATCATGGTAGCTCCAGTCTCACCTAAAGATCGAGCTAGAGCCATTATAGATCCTGACAAAAGTGCTGGAAGTGATAATGGTAGAATAACCTTTCTAAAGGATGTGAATGGATTGGCACCCAGTATACGGGAAGCTTCTAATAAGCTAGGTTTTATATCGATGAATCTTGCCTGCAGAGGTTTAACCACATATGGAAGGGTTAACGTTACATGAACCAGCAATAACAGGATAGGGATATCGACCACAGGTATCTTACTGGTTATATCTATAACACCAGTTTTTAACCCGAAAAGGCCTCCTAAACCTAGATTTGTAGTCCAGGATATGAGAGTAGCGAAGCCGAATCCCGATGTAGGCATCACAAGTGGAAGAGATACCAGTGTATCTAGTATGGATTTACCTGGAAATCTGCCGTAAGCTAGTATATAGGCTAAGGGTATACCTAGACATACATCTATAAGAGCTGTTAGGATCGATAGTTTAAACGAAAATATGAGAACAGATTGTATAAGTTTCCAACCGGTATCACCGACTATAGGGTTATCGAATATCTCATAGCGTATTTCATCCCAGTTCACGGGTATAAAAGATATCAAGAAAACTGAGGGCATAAGCACAAATACAGCTGTAGCTATCAGGATCGCTATCTTTAAAATCAAACCACCTTTACGGTATAGAGAAGCCATAACCGTTTATCCTCCAGCTCTAACTTTACTCCAGAATGCGAATAAACCCTCGAGAAACTCGCTAGAAGGTATAGTTGTATAGGTAGGCACATCTATGTAGAATTTAACACCGTTACTAGGATCGAATATACTTGTATCCATCTTTATGCCTTCCACACTTGGTCTAAACCCGTTTCTCATAGCTTCTATCTGAGAATACTCGCTTAGAAGGAAGGTTAGATAAATCTCAGCTAACCGTTTCTCTTCATCACTTACCCATGGAGCATTAAGTATAACGTAAGGATGATCACATAGGAAAACACCTTCACTCGGATATATAGCTATAAGCTGATCATCCCACCTACTTTTAGCTGCAAGCGAATTATCTATTACAACATTCTCATATACTATGAATATCTGTATAGCCTGAGGACCACTTTCAGCAGCCCATCTACCAAAGAACCCTGTACTCTTACCATACTTAACTGCAAGTCTCTCTAGGGATGCTACCCTTCTTTGAACAGATGGATCCATAAGATCTTCTATAGTTAGCATAGATATAGGTTTACCAGCTGCCGCAGCTACCTCCATAAGTAGAGCTGTTATACCACCATTACTTAACATGGGATCTGGATGACCATATCTAAATTCTACACCATTTTCGATTATACGGTATAGATCGCTTAAACCTGTTATATTATAGCGTTCTGAGAATGATTTCCATATAGCGATAACTGTTGGAGAGTATACCAGAGGTATACCGTTTAGAGCTAGATCGTAGGCGTATCCTAAAGCTCTCCATTTAGAATTAAGATATGGTATCCATAACGATGATGCTGGACTCCAAGCGGTAGGCTTAACAACTCCATGTAGTATTAGGTTTACAGTTTCATGCGAACCAGCTACGATAAGCTTAACCCTAACATTCAATCCAAAAGATTCTCTAACCCACCTTTCAAATATAGGTGTCACCGTTTCTATCCAACTCTGTTTCTCACTAGTATAGAGGAAAGTTATCTCTAGCATATCGGTTGGGGTTAACTTGAGAAAATAGAGAATAGAAGAAAGCGAATATACAGCAGAAATTAGAAGGAAGAGTAGGAAGCCTATGATAACACCTAGTATAAACATGAGATACCCGCGTCTACCATATCCACGGCGTCTCATATCCTTTAAACCCTTCCTCAGCTAATCTTTATCAAACCCTGTTTAAGCGTATCTAAGGGTTAGATTCTGAAAGAGAGATCTTCATAACTTTTATGCATACCTCGTTTATTTCTCTATTTTTTATATACTCTACGAACTCTTAAATATCTTACCTAGGATAACCTGATAATATCTAGGTGGGTTTAAACTTGGCTTCAGGGCTTATAGGATGGCTATACGGTAGAAGGAAGAGCAGGCTTATATCAAGTGTTGTGAGACATTTAGAGTTAGCTACCAGATGCGTGGAAGATATATCTGAAGCTACACATAGAGCTCTAAATAACGATAATCCTATCGATATACTCGAATTGTTGAACGAGAAGGAGAGAGAAGCCGATACGTATAGAAGGAGTATAATCTATGAGCTTTCTAAGAGCGAATTAACAGCGGAGGATAAGGATGATCTAAGCCATCTAGTAAAGAGAGTTGATATGATAGCTGATTATGCTAGAGGTGCCGGGAGAATATTATCTATCCTACCTAAACTCGGAGATCTACCAGTAGAGCTTAAATCATGTATAAGGGATATGGTTGAGCTACTAGTTAAGTGTGGTCAAGCTACACGTAGATGCGTTGAAACACTATTAGAGGATAAGGAGGAGGCGTTGAAGTATGCTGATAAAGTCGAGGAGATAGAAGAAGGTATCGATGAAGTCTATGGTCGATGTCGTAGACTCATAGTGGATAACTCGGATAAGATGCCGGTTGCACATATAATCTTTCTTGTACAATTCCTAGATGCCTTAGAGAATACTGCGGATAGCTGTGAGGATACGGTCGATCAGGTTAGAGTTATAGCTATACATATAGGCTAGATTTCACATCTATATCTTATGCATCAAAGTTGAAGGGTGCTGAAGCATGTATAACCAGGTTACGATGATATCTAATCAGAAACCTAAACTTATAGGTGCTCTTCTATTCGCTATTAGCATAGTATTCATAGCACTTCAAACTATACTTCTATTCTTCGTACCAGAGAACTTGAGTCTACTAGGAAAACCTATAAGCTGGTGGGCTCTAGCAGTACCAGTTTATCTAATAGTCGTTCTATTCTGGCTTGTAATCCTATGGATTGGATGGATTCTAATGATGGAGAAAAGGATTCCATCAAGCGGATAACCTCGATTAAACCCTGAGATTTCATACAGGAATACCTAATTCGCTGAAGCTAACCCTACCCTCAAAATAAATTCTAAGTTTATCTACAAGGTTAAGGGTATCTACCCTTACCTGACGCCACGTATCTCTATCTCTAAGAGTTACTGTACCATCTTCTAAGCTCCTATAATCCACTGTTACAACTATCGGTATACCGATCTCATCAGCTCTCGCATACCTCCTCCCTATAGACCCGGATTCATCGTATTCAACCCTAAATCCTGCATCCTTTATAGATCTATAGATTTGGTAAGCCTTCTCTGGAAGACCATCCCTAGAAAGTAGTGGGTAGACCGCTATCTGTATAGGAGCTAGATCCTTAGGTAGCTTCAAAACTATACGTCCATCAACCTCGCTATAAGCGTACTCTAAAACTACGTAAAGCATCCTCTCTACACCGAAGCTAGGTTCGACTACATGTGCTATGAATTTACGTCCACTCTCCTCATAATCCTCTTCGATGAATCTGATATCGCTAGACTCTATCCTATACCCTTCGATCTCTATCCACCCTTTCTCGGATACAGCTCTCTTAACATCGTATGGATCCATCCTACTTAGAGTAGCGATTATGGTCTTAGCCTCCTCCCTATACTTAGATCCTATCGATCTATAATCAGGTTTGACTACAAGTTTCTTAGCCTTGATAGGGCTAGGATACTGTTTAAATACCGTAAGTTCTACTCCACTAAACCTTTGATGTCTACTTAGATCATAGTCTGTCCTATAGTTGTGTCCAGAAACTTCAACCCAACCCCACCTAGATAGGTATACCTCCTGATCGAAGCCTTGTATAGAGTAATGCGCTCTCTCCGAATCAAGCTTCTCTATAAACCTCTGCTTATCATCGGGAACACCGAGTTCTCTGAGAAATCTCTTCGCAAGAGCCATAAAGTATGCGAGCCATTCGAGTTTGATTAAACCTTTACCGATAGCTTCACCTACTGTTATAGTTATGGGTTCATCCAGCCCTTTAATCCTCTGTTCTGCTGTTAGTATTCTGAGCTCCTCGTTTTCTACTTCGCTTATATATGGGCATGATCTATCCTCTGGATCGAAGAAGAATTCGAATTCAGCTATCGTAAACTCTCTAAGCCTTATAGGCCCCTGTCTAGGAGATATCTCATTCCTCAGAACCCTGCCTATCTGAGCTACACCAAATGGTAGGCTACCCCTATTATACTCTAATAACCTCTTAAACGCTATGAATATACCCTGAGCGGTTTCAGGTCTAGCATAACCTATATCACCAGATAGGGGTCCTATCCTAGTTTCGAACATAGTGAGAAAGTATTCTGGTTTACCAAGTTTAGAACCGCATTGAGGACATCTGATATCGTAGTTATAGACGAGCTTCTCTAGATCATCTAGCCCTAATCCTTCGAGTCTACTATCAGGTATGTTAACCGAGTCTTTTATAAGATGATCGAGTCTATAAGCTCTACCACAGCCCGTACATACGGTCATAGGATCTTTAAAATGTTCTAGATGACCAGATGCTTCAAATACTATTTTAGGAGATACTATAGGCGTCTCTATCTCTAGTAATCCAAGGCGATCTACGAAGAATCTCCTCCACTTATCCTCTATCCTCCTCTTGAGTATAACTCCTAGAGGTCCTAGATCTATGAATCCTCTTACACCACCATATATCTCGTATGAATGCCATATGAAGCCTCTACGTCTAGCTAGATCCATAACCCTATCGTATAGATCCTCCATAGATATACCCTCTACCATGTAACCTAGATTCTGAGAGATAGCTTATTATTAAACTGAACACTCTCTCCTTTATATGTCTAAACTCTGTATGAGGTTAAGTAGATGAGGATTAGGAGAGGATCAGCTGATAAGCCTAGTAGGATGCAGGATATAGTAGAAGTCGTATACGATGAAGGTAGATGGAGGCTTCTATCGAATCTAAGATCCGAAGCTAGGGGTATACTAGAAGCGTTGCATAGGTATGGTGTAGATGGTTATATACATGGTAGTATAGCTAGAGGTGATGTAGATGAGTATAGCGATATAGATGTAGTTATACCTATAGTGGTAGGATCGCATAGAGTCGAGCTTGCTCTAGCTAATAGTGGGTATAGGATAGAAGCTAAAAGGATCGTTCAAGCTACACCTAGGAGAGCTATAAAGGCGCATATATATCTAGATCTAGAGGGTAGGGTATGCGTAACATTCCCCCTAGTTAAGTTTACTAGGTTAGAATGGGAGTTTTACAAGTTCGGCGGTATATTAGATTTGAATGGAGTATTAGCTGGATCGAGGGTTCCAGGTGTATCTAAGAGGTTAACTATGGTAGAGCCTACTAGCTACGGTCATATAGAGTATTCTATACTAGGATTTGAATCAGAAGCAGCTAGAAAGCTCGGTGTAAGTGAGGATATCGTTCGCGAAAGGATAGAGGTATTGACTAGAAGGGATAGGATAGGTAGGACTGGAGTATACCTATCCGAAGATATACCTATCGATGAGAGTTTCGAAGAAGCTTTAAGAGATATAGCATCTAGAGACCCGGCTGTTAGAAGGAAGATTAGGTCATCGATATATGAGGAGTGAATAGGTATGGATGGATTACCGATACTAATCCTATCAGCTCTGATGCTATCGCTACTATACATCGTATCTAGAAGGATAGATCTATCTAGATACGGGTTGGAAGTAGGACCGGTATACATAATGTTGAAGACGGAGAAGGCTATAAAACTACTCGATAGATTAGCAGCTACCTCTAAGATGTTCTGGATAGTATACGGTAGGATAGGAGAGTATATAGGTATACCTCTATCAGTATCAGCTATGATATTCCTATCATGGAATCTAGCAAGCTTCATAGTACCTGGAGGGGAGCCTAGCCCGATACTACCATTCCTACCTGGGGTAACTGTGGATATAGAGCTATTTCTATACCTCCTTATACCTGTAGCTATAGCTATGCTCATACATGAGTTAGCTCATGGAGTTGTGATGAAGATCGAGAATATACCTGTGAAGAGCGCAGGCATATTCCTAGCTCTACTATTCCTAGGAGCATTCGTCGAACCTGAGGAGGAATCCTATAGTAGAGCTGATAGGAGGATTCGGAGACGTATACTAGGAGCTGGTTCGTTAGCTAACCTTATGCTAGGTATAGCATCCATAATCCTCTACTCTACGTTATTCACAGCTCCTGAAGGACTTATAATCGCTGAGGTAGAATCTAGTAGTCCATTGAGGAGTCTAGGTGTTGATCGGTGGACGGTTGTATATTCTGTAGATGGCGTGAAGATGACTAGTATAAGAGAGTTTATGGATTATCTTAGAGGTAGGATCGATAGTTACGTAACCATATATACTAGTACCGGATCCTATACTGTGAAGGTTTCTAGAGATCTAAGCTATGGCATAGGTGTAAGGCTATACTCTCAACCATATAGGAGGCTTCTAGGCTTGGATATAGCTCCGCTAAACTTCTACATCTCCATACTCCTAGCTGGGTTATACTTAGTGAATATAAGCCTAGCATTATTCAATATGCTTCCACTATACCCTCTAGATGGTGAAGGTTATATACTCAGCTTCCTACATCTCGGCGGTGATACTGGAAGGATTATCAGGATATCTATGAATATACTTATGCTTATACTACTCGTATCGAATATAGGTTTAACGGTTACTAGGATAGGATACTTGATAACGGTGAAGCCTTGAAGTGTATTAGATGCGGAGGGGAGGCTGTATATCGGAGAGTATACTCTGGAGAGGTATACTGTGCTAGACACTTCGTATCATCTATAGAGGATAAGGTTAGATCTACTATCAGAAGATATAGGATGCTGGATATAGATGATAGGATAGCGGTAGGGGTATCTGGTGGAAAGGATAGTTTAACACTCCTAAGAATACTAGCGAAGATAGAGAAGAGCTTCCCTAAAGCTAAGCTATACGCTATAACTATCGATGAAGGTATAGAAGGATATAGGAGCGGATCTATAGAGCTAGCATCTAGAGAAGCATCTAGACTAGGAGTTGAGCATATAGTAGTATCCTTTGAAGAACTGTATGGTTCAACCCTAGATTCTATGGTTGAGGAGGCTGGTAGGAGGGGGTTGAAGCTTACACCATGCAGTATATGCGGGGTATTGAGGCGTAAAGCTCTAAACTATACGGCATCTAGGATAGGTGTGGATAAGCTTGCTACAGCTCATAACCTAGATGATGAAGCTCAAACATTCATAGTGAATATACTACATGGAGATCTATTCAGGCTAGTACGTACCAAGCCTGTAACAGATTATAGGAAGGGGTTTGTACAGAGGATAAAGCCTCTTAGAGAGATACCTGAGAAGGAGATAGCGTTATACGCCTACCTTGAGGGTATAGAGTTTCAATCCGAGCCATGCCCCTATAGGGGTGTATCTCTTAGAAGCGATGTTAGGATGTTCCTTAATATCATGGAGGATAAGCATCCAGGTATAAAATTCACTGTGGTTAGGATGTGGGATAGTATAAGATCGGTTATAGAAGAGAATCTACCAGAGGTTGAGCTTAGGAGATGTAGGTTATGCGGGGATCCATCGATATCTGATATATGCTCAGGATGTAGTATACTAGTATCCCTTGGTTTAAGAAGTTATCAACCCCTAACCTGACCGTAGCGTCTAGGACGCTCCATATTCATCCTCCACTTATCTATGAATAACCTATCTACATCTATCTCGATACCCTGAGTCTTCTCCACCAAGCCTATGAAATCTAGGATGTAGAATATGGTATCGATAAGCTCTTCGCATACCTTAAGCCAATCCATACCCTTCTTATAAGCATCAGCAGCTTCACCTAACTCTACGAAAGCCCATAGAAGCTTCTGGGTTAGAGCAGGTTCATCGTTAGGGAAGCCCTTAGCTTCCACTAGTTCTCTAACCATCCTCTTAGCTTCGTTAAAGCTTAGATTACACATACCTAGATCGCTAGATTATTTTAGGAGGATTTAAGGTTGTAGTTGAGGTTTAGTATATTCTAGGAGGGCCCCCTCTGGTTTTTCCATAATTTCCCCTATGGCTCCCATCCATAGCCTATCCATAGATCTGTATATAGATCGTTTATCTAGGGTTTGGATCCTGATAGTTTCTCAAACCATTCTAGATCCTCATCCTCTATCCTCCTATACTCTACGATCCTCTTTTCTACAGCCTCCAACTCCTCTTCGAATATACGTTTCAACTCCTCTTCGAATCTAGCCGGATACTTGTAGGGCTCCTCTATCGTCAGGTATAGTATTCCTGAAGCTAGCCTACCGATTATGGATACCGTATACATTATAGTCATAGCTTCATGGAATCCGTAGCCTAAGCCTGTAAGCTGATCTAGCAGGTATCCTCCTACCGTAGATCCTATGAAGGATGATGATCCAGCTATAGCGTTGTATAAGCTTGTATAGGATCCTCTCATACCCCTAGGCGATATATCGAGTAGGTATGCGGATAAAGCTACATCAGAAGCAGCGGTTAGTATACCTATCACAAAGTTCACTACTATAAGCTCATAGATAGAGCGAGCTATAGCATATATGAGAGGTATCAGGAATAAGCCAACCCTACCCAAGACTATGAGAGGCTTACGCCCAGCTCTATCAGCAAGCCTACCGGTAAACCTACGTACAATTATAGCTGTAGAAGCACTAACAACACTTAGAAGCGATACCTGAAACATATCAGCTCTAACAACCCTAACTATAGTTAACGTAAATAGAGGCCAGCTTAAACCCATAGAGAAGCCTTGAAACGTAGAAAGTATACAAAGCCTTTTAAAATACCTATTAGATTTCAAAGCCTTAACCCAATCCCTAATAGAGAATGAGTAAAACCCACGGATAGGCTCCTCCCCAACCTTAAAGATAGCTAAAGCCGCAGCTAGATTAAATACGAAACATAGGATTAAAGGTATACGATACATCTCCCCCACAGACCCGCCAACCCTATAGATGATATACCCGGATAGAATAGTCGCAGGCATACTACCTATAGAAGCCATAGCGTTAAGCCTAGCCATAACCCTACCACGATCAGATCCGCTAGAATACTCACCTAGAAGATAATTCGAAGCAGGAGCAGCCATAGCTAGAAGTACATAAGCAGATAACACAACCAGTATGAAGCTTAACATATCGCTAGCAAAGATCAATAGTAGAAGAATAAACCCGTATAGCAGAGTACCGAGAGCTATAAAAAGTGTACAACGCTTAACCCTATCCACAACGAAACCCCAAGGTATCTGAGCTATACTAGGAGAAACAGAGTTTACAGCTTGAACAAAACCCAACTCCGTAGGCGTAGCTCCAAGCTGAGCTGCATAGATAGATATAAACGGGCTTACAAACCCAGATCCAAAAGATGATAGGAGAACCCTCCTATACAAAGCCTTCAACACACGCTCCCCAGATCTCTCAAACCTAGATCCAGTCATAACCACTAAACCGCTATACCGATAACAGAGAAAATCTATAAAAGCTAATCTATGGATATAGAAATGGATAGCAAAGCAGATATAGACACTTATAGAAGTGGATAGCTTCATAGAACTAGGAGGGTTACCGAAGATTGAGGAGGGAGGTTGAAGGAAGAATACTAAGAATACTAGCAAATATAGGAGTAATAGCCCTCATAATGCTAGCCCTAAGCTTCCTAAACATAAACATACAATCGATACTAAGACTCATACCGCATGAAGGATTCACATTCATAACAGCTATAACAGTTATGATAACAGTCATACTATTCTTCATAGCTCTAAGAATCATACTAGATCTCATAAGACTAGTAGATATAGCATCTAACACCCTACTAAAACGCATACCCGGATTCAACCCTGAAAAAAGCCCATCGATAATCAGAGCATTAAAAGAGATATCGATAGTATTCCTAGCAGCTATAGCGCTATCCATAGCTACACCACTAATAACATCCATACCGAGAATAGGAGGATGGATAAACATAGCGTTAACCATAACAGTATTCATATTCTCCCTAATACTACTATACGATGCAGGGAAAACCCTATACGCAGCATTCGAATCATCGATACAAACACTCATAGATAGAATAACATTAAAAGATAATACAGAAACTAGACAATAAAACTATAAATCCACTACTTAGTCCTTATACCTATAGCTGGGATATTCTGCACCAGAGGCATACCATCGCTAAACTGTCCTTCAATAACTATCGTAACATAGCCAGATCCACTACTAGGAGTTTTACTCTCCCCGACGAATACAAGGGTTACACTCTGCCCATATCTCACTTCTAACCTATCGAAATCCAATATATATCCACTACTACTCACATTCTTTATACTAAACAATATGTAATTACCTATACCGAGCTTTTCATGATAAAGCTTCATATACGAACCCCGTGTTATAATAAGCGTTCTTCCTCGCGGATCATAATTCGTAACATTTATAGTGAAAGCTATCAAACTACCTGATGGAACCTCAAACCCGGGAAGCCCGCCATCCGGATACTTTAACAATCTATCACCTGATTTAGAGACATCATAATATGTGAAGGAATAGAACCAGAGAGTCATAGGTCCGAATTGCGTTTCAGCTAAGTATTCTACAACCTCCCTCCTTACTATAGTTTCTATCTCTGTTTTAGGCGGTTTTAACGGCTCAGCTTTCTCTCTCGGATGCAGAACACCTCTATCCGACTCTAAATAGAAGTATATCTGATCCGGGTTTGCAAGACTAGCTAGATCTATCTTAAGTACAGAACCCGGCTTCAACATTGGTGGAAGCCTATCCGGAGCCCTCCCATCAACACTTAAACCTAGCACTATACTATTCGGTGGTATAAGATCTACTATATACTCTATCCTCCCTTCTCTTATAAGCCATAACCTAGTAAGCGTTACAGTTGTCGATCCTGTATTATTCACTGTTATAGTTGAAGCATCCTCAGATCCTTTAACAGATAAGCTTTCCCTAAGCTTTTCGTTTATGAAATTCAATTCTACTATCGCTTGACTTGACGTATACTCCGCCGCCCTCTGATACAAAAGTATAAGCGGCAGAACTATACTGAATACTAGAGATATTATTATTATACCTCCTATCACAGCTGCCTGACCCTTCCTACCTTTCAAATATCCAACCCCACCCATACTTATACACCTCTAAGTTGCAGGCTATCCACTATATAATACTTATCACCTATAGATTCTAGTATCATAAGGATAGGATACCCTTTATCAATCAGAACCCCTATCTTAGCATCGAGAAGTATACTACAGCCTGATGGACTAGGTTCAGCCCACACCTCGTATACCGTAACCGCCTGAGTATATCCTGTATAGAGCGGCGGCTTATCCACCGATGGATAAACCCTTGCTAAAGGTATTAGAGAAGCGGAGGGAGAGTAGGGTCTATACATACCTCCATCACCCTTAAGTAGGAGTATACGACATCCAGGTTGACTAGATAGATCCTTATACACTAGTAGCGTATCGCTATAGTACTCACCCACTACCAGAGAGAACATTATCCTAGCACTACTCGTATCCAACCTCTTAACAAATATGAAGTGATCTGTTTTATTGAAGTATAGCTCATCTATAACCGTGTTAAACCTTAGCCTAGCTAGCTCACTCTGTATACTCTGATTATAGCTGGATATAGCAGCTTGAGATGCGAAATAACCGTAGACAGCTAAAGCTATAGCTAAAACCACACCTGTAAGGATAACTACCGATACAGGTTCAGATTGACTCAACCTCAATTTCATCTTAGAGCGCATAGTCAATCATACTCTTTATAAACATTGAGAATATCTAATTATTAAAGTTTCTGGTTAAAAATCAAAATCGATGTAACATCTTTCACAAAGGTTAACCCACATCTAAGCTATAAGCTAACCATAGTATTCTAAAACATAACCCAGTTCACAGAGACTTACATACAGCTACCCCACACCATTATAGACTATACGAGGTAGACCTATACTCTGGAAATATGGATGCTGAAAACTCTCTCAACATAGATACAGCCTCCCCTAACGGAACATTCGTCATCGAGAAATCTATTATAATACCATCTGCACCTGCTTCGATATACTCATCGATCTTAGATCTCCACTCAGACAGCTTTCTACCTAAACCATCTGGATAAGTAAACGATGGTACTATACTTATAACCCTACCCCTAGACGCCTCCGATACCCTACGTACTAGATCCCTAAACCTATCTATAGATGTATTCGACATGGGTAGAATCCCTACACCATACCTTACGGCTACCTCTATTATCCGATCTGATGAACCACCAACCCATACTGGTGGATAAGGCTTCTGCAACGGTTTAGGCCAGAACGGTGCTTTAACTACAGAATAGTATCTACCTTGATATGTTACACTACTATCTGATACCCATAGCTTAACTATTATTTCTAAAGCTTCTATCATCCTTGATATACGCTCTTCATGACTACCCCAACCTACACCATACGATATAGCTTCTCTTCTAAACCATCCAGCTCCGATACCGAAATTTACACGTCCACCAGAGATTATATCCACGGTGGCAACCATCTTAGCTAATCTACCAGGATTATAGAATGGAAGAGGTGAAACCCTAGGGCCAAGCCTTATCCTCTCCGTATAGCAAGCTATAGCCGATAGAAGAGTCCATGCATCAAGTTTATCAGGCTTACTCGGATCACCACCAGTCCCCTCATAGAATCTCCTCGGTAGGTAGAAGTGATCACCAACCCATAAAGTATCGAAGCCAAGCCTATCAGCAGCTATAGAAACCTCCACTATATCCCTATAGCTATATCTTCCATGAGTGGGTAGATGGATACCGAAACCTATAGACGACATAAGCTATCCAGCCATAAATTCATACAATATTTATAAATCTTTCCATGAAATAGGATAGCTATAGCATGTATACGAGAAACCATCATGTAGTGTAGTAGAGAGATGTTTATTAACATGGCTATAACAACTCTATTATGCTAGGTATGGTGGAAGCCCTCTCTAGAGAAGAGAAGCTTAGATTCTTAGAAGCTCTAGATAAGGATCTAGAATTCCGCTACGCCGTCGCAGGCTATCTAGGATTATCGGAGATCATCAAGAGATTAGACTCCATAGAGACACACATATTAAACCTCTACGAAGAGCAAACCAAGATTTGGAGCGAAATCCATAGGCTGTGGGAGAACCAGAATAGGCTATGGGAGGAGGTTAAAGCTCTTAGAGAAAACCAAGAGAAGCTGTGGGAGGGGCAGAATAGGCTATGGGAGGAGGTTAGAGAGTTGAGGGAGGGCCAAGAGAAGCTATGGGAAGGGCAGAATAGGCTATGGGAGGAGGTTAAAGCTCTTAGAGAAACCCAAGAGAAGCTGTGGGAGGAGGTTAGGGCGTTGAGAGAGGGTCAAGAGAAGCTATGGGAAGGGCAGAATAGGCTATGGGAGGAGGTTAAAGCTCTTAGAGAAACCCAAGAGAAGCTGTGGGAGGGGCAGAATAGGCTATGGGAGGAGGTTAGAGAGTTGAGGAGGGATCAGAGGAGGCTTAGAGGATCGTTCGAAGCTTTAGGTGAGGCTTTAGGCGCTACTATAGAGCATTATGCATGTGGATTTGTGAAGATTCTATTAGATGAGATGGGTTATCCAGATGCTAGCGTAGGTAGAGGCTTCGTTCTATATCGAGGGACAGTTTACCAGGTTGATATATTCTGTGAAGATCCTTTAGTCGTAGGTGAAGCTACACTCTACCTAAGGGATAGAGATTCTGCTATAAAAGAGTTAGAGAAGCTTGAAGCTAGGATAAAAGCCGCTGAGGAGAATACTGGTAGGAAGGCTTTGCTTAAGATCCTAGTTCTAGCTAATGCTCCTAGCGAAGTGGTGGAGTACCTTAGGGATGAATGTAGCAGAAGAGGTATTAGGTTAATGATCGGTAGGGAGCTAGAGCTAGTTACGTGAAATCCTATGTTAAGGTCTACGTAGCATACAAGTCATCGATCATACATCCATGTTCTAGGGATATTACCGATAGCTTTGATATATCTCCTAACCCTGACGCCTTCCTATAGATTAGCAATGGTTAACCTTAAGATATCGTAGAATTCATATAGCAGATTTGAGGAGGGTTGAGGGAGCTTCATAGAGTCTCGGATATACTATCTGAAGCCTTAGGCTATCTGAAAACTCCAGGTGAGATAGATATACCTGTAGAGGATTCTCTAGGCCGGTATTCTGCTGAAACCGTAATCTCAAGCTTCAAACTTCCACCTAAACCTAAAGCAGTTATGGATGGATATGCTGTACGAGTCGAGGATGTAGAAGCTGCATCACCTATCTCACCTATACCTCTTAAGCTTCTCGATATATCTGTTAGACCTGGTTTCGATACAGGTATAGTATTGGAGAGGGGTTCAGCTATCAAAGTTGAAACAGGTTCTCTACTACCATCTGGCGCTGATGGCGTAGTACCTGTGGAGGATGTGGTCGAGGATAATGGCGTAGTCTACGTATCGAAACGTCTAGCTAGATATGAAAATGTCTCGCTACCAGGTGAGGAATACTGTGAGGGTATAACGATAGTTTATAGGGGTTGCAGGATTACACCTCAATCTATAGCTGGACTTATACTCGAGGATAGGAGTAGGATTAGAGTTTTCGATCTTAGAGCTAGGATTCTAAACGTAGGGGATGAGATAGTTGGAGGCTTATACTTTAAGCCTTTTACACATATGTTCATAGCAGCATGGCTTAGATGGCATGGATTCACAGTCGACGAGATATCCGTAGTAGGTGATAATGTTGAGAAGATAGCTAACTGGATCCGAGAGGATAGAGTAGGATATCTATCCATATTGGTAGGAGGTACATCTATGGGTAGATACGATTATACGATTAAAGCTATAGAGAGAATAAAGCCTGAATACATGGTTCACGGATTCGCTATCCAACCTGGTAAGACTGCATGCCTAGCCGTCAAGGATGGGAAGCCTATACTAGCTCTAAGCGGCCTACCTGTAGCAGCTATGTCTACTCTAGAATGTGTATTGAAGCCTTTGATGAGGGGGTTAGGATTGGATATACCAGTTTACCCTAAGGTTAAAGCTACATTAACTCGTAGGATTACCGTTAAACTCGGTGTTAAATGCTTCGTACGTGTAAAAGTCTATATGGATGGTGGTAGGTTATATGCTGAACCACTCATGACTGGCGGATCAGGAGCTCTAGCAAGCTTGCTCAAGGGTAACGGCTTCGTAGAAGTCCCAGAGGATGTAGAGGGGTTCGATGAGGGGAGTGAGGTCGAAGTTAACCTATACGGATCGGTGTCTAAGTTTTGAGTAAGCGTAAAATTTACCGTAAGCTAGTCTCCGTAGATGAAGTTATACCGATAGTTGAGAGATACCATCCTCTAAAACCGCTCGGAGAATTAGAGATACCTCTAAACGAGGCTTTAGGTAGGGTTTTAAGCCGTAATGTATATGCGAGAGTCAACTATCCTCCATATACACGCTCGCTCATGGATGGTTATGCCGTTATAAGCGATGATCTCATAGGCGTATACGAGGATAGGCCTAAGAGATTGAGGCTTATAGGATACGTATCTACCGGGGATACGGAGATTCTAAGAATTGGTAGAGGTGAGTGTATAGAATTATCTACAGGTGCGGTTATACCATACCCTGCGGATGCTGTTGTACCGGTAGAGTATACGCATAGAGAGGGTGACTATATAGTATTCTATAGGAGTGTAGCTAGAGGTGAGAATATCGATCATATAGGCTCCGATTTTTCTGAAGGCGAGGTTGCAGCTTGGAAGGGTGAAGTAGTTACACCTACTCTAGCATCTATGTTAGCTGCTCTAGGCGTGGATAGAGTTTATGTGTATAAACCTGTAAAAGTTGGTATACTACCTACCGGTAGAGAGATTAGAAATCTAGGTGAACCGCTAGATTACGGTTGTATATACGATTCTAACTCCTACCTTATCTACTCTTATGCTAAGCTTATAGGTGCTGATCCTAGGATATACGGTAGAGCTTTAGATGATGAGAGCGATGTAGAGGATAAGCTTCGTAGAGCTATGGAGGAGAATGATATAGTTGTGACGATAGGCGGTACATCCGCAGGTTTAGAAGATGTAGTTTATAGAGTTCTATCAAAGCTTAACCCAGGCTTAATAATCCATGGCGTTAGGGAGAAGCCTGGTAGACCGTTAGCTATAGCAATCCATAGGGATAAGATAGTGTTAGGGCTACCGGGATTCCCCCTATCATGTCTCCTAACAGTAAACCTATACCTTCTACCTATACTAGCTAAGCTTCAAGGATTCAGATCATACGAGTACAGGTATATAGATGCATGCATAACCATACCGCTTAGAGGGGAGCCGGGTATAAGAGTCTTCATACCAGCTGTACTAGTAGAACGTGGAGGAGTGGTAAAAGCCTATCCTCTACCAGGGCATAGCGGTAGGATATCATCCCTAAGCCTTGTAGATGGATATATAATCGTACCCGAGAACTTAGAGTATACACCACAGAATTATAGTTTGAAAGTTCTGGTAAACCCATTCTGGAAGCCTTACGATATAAATATTATCGGTAGCCATGATCCTCTACTACAGCATATAGTAGGCTACATATCCTCAACTGAGAATATACGTATGCTTAACGTAGGTAGTATGACTGGATTACATATGATTAAGATGGGTATAGCGGATATAGCTGGAACACATCTACTAGACTACGAAACTAGGGAGTATAATATACCGTTTGTTAGGAAGCTAGGCTTAAACAATATAATACTTATCAGAGGCTATCTACGTGAACAAGGCTTCGTGTATAGGAGTGGTATAGGATGCATAACATCTATAGGAGATATAATTGATAAAAGCTTAAACTTCGTTAATAGGAATCCAGGTAGCGGTACTAGAATTCTAGTAGATCTACTATTAGAGGAGGAGGCTAGAAGGAGAGGGTTAGAAATAGATGAGCTGAAGAATATGGTTAGAGGATACAACTTCGAAGTGAAAACACATGAGGCTGTAGCATACATCGTATCCAAGGGTATAGCAGATGTAGGTGTAGCTATCAGGTATGTAGCAGAGAGGTACAATCTAGCTTTCACTCATATAAACTACGAAAGATATGATCTAGTAGTTAGAAAGGATTCACTAGGAAAAAATATTGCTAGACAACTCGTAGAACAGATAGATAGATTAGCATCTAGATTCATAGAATATTTTCCAGGATACAAGATAGACGATAAGATAGGAGAGAAAATCGAGTTCTAAAATGATGCTCTACGAATACGGTATGCAGCTACCTAGAATCAATGTATGAGGTTAAATATGACAGCAACCTGGATCCTAAATCTTTACTAAACCTTAAGCTAGCCAAAATCTAGCTTAACCTATAAAATCGTAAAGCGTATCTTAACTAATAGTGTAAGCACATATACGAATACTCCCACATGGTAGTCAACCTATGTAGTAGAATAGCATACGTATATACCTATGTATAAACTTATATAGCACTCTAACACTTCTTGAAGAAACGTGAAGCATAAATCTTCACTAAGAGATATAGTTGAGGATACTTTTCGTAAAGCTTTATCATCCAGCTTTAGTATGGAGTTCTACCGGATTTTCGTTTTCTATATGAATAAAAGTTTGAATAAAGATTTATTCGAAACTTTTCTAGATGATCCTACTTACATCTATAATAAAGTTGAGGAAATCTACGGGTTTGGCGCAGTATTCATATTCAAAGTTATATACATCTATATTAGAGCTAAGATAGGGTTAGATCTATCCTTTGATAGCTTCCTAGATATCGTTAAGAGTGGTGATAGAGAAGCTTTGAGGAAGATCTTCGCTAATCTATCCGAGATTAGTAGATATAACGATCCATATATACAGAATAGATTAGGGGGCTGAACATGCTTACCGGACTTACACCTACAGGTTTGGATGGGATCGATAAGGTTTTAGGAGGATTCCCGAAAGGTGGGTTAATAGTATTAGCTGGACAGCCGGGTACTGGTAAAACTATACTCTCAGCTAAGATTCTATACGAGGGAGGGGTTAGGTATAGCGAGCCTGGAATCTATGCTAGCTTCACGGAGGATAAGCATAGATTCTACTCTAATATGAGAGGTTTAGGTTTAGATTTTGAAGAACTTGAAAATAGAGGGCTTTTCGCATACTTAGATCTAATACCTGTAGGTAGGCTTGGCGTATCTAGCATAGCTGAGTTTATAATAGATACGGTCGATAAGCTGAAGGCTAGGAGGCTTGTAATAGATTCATTCTCAGCTCTAGCCCAAAACTTCAGGGATGAAGCTGAACTACGTATATTCACTCATAACGTTTTGTATAGGATATGTAGGAATATGGATTGTACTACCATACTCATAGAGGAGATACCTATCGGAGCTGAACGTATCGGATTCGGGGTTGAAGAATTCATAGCAGATGCAACGGTTATCCTTAGAAAAAGACTATTCGATGAGAGGATTCTAAGAGAGCTCGAGATAGTGAAACTTAGGAATGTAGAGCTTAAGGAGTATAGATTCATCTTCACGTTAAGTAGTGGTGTAAGAGTATACCCGCCGTTTAAGCTTCCTACCTACGATAAGCATAGACTCGCATATCCTCCAAATGATCCATCAGGTAATATGTACTCTACAGGTGTAAGAGATCTAGATAGGATTTTAGGAGGATATCCTAGAGGATCGACTATAGTAATGGAGGTTGATCCTAAGGTAGAGGATAACGTATACCGGCTAGGTCTACTACTCCCGGTGGTATACAGCTTTATGGAGAAGCATAGGCCTATCCTTATCATCCCATCGCTGAATACATCCTTCGAAGAAATCCTTTCGTATAATAGGTATATTGGGTATAGAGATGAAGTTATCGAAGAATTATTGAGAGTTGTAGGATTAGGGTTAAGAGGTGAGGAGCATCGATGTTTAATCAATCTCGAAGGTAGAGATATAGATGAGGATTATGGTATACTCGTAAATCGTCTAGATCAGTTTATGAGGGGGAGGGGGCCTCCGTTAGCTATAATAGGGTTAGATAGCTTGATAGCTAGGTATGGTTTAGAGGATTCTATCAGAATGGTTAGTCTAAGCATACATGAGACTATGAAGGTTGGAGGTTTATGTATAATCATAGCAAAGCCGGTATATAGGTATAGGAGAGTTGTGGAAGTCCTACCAGCGATATCTACTATGCATTTAAAGCTTAGTAGAGAGCATGGAGTATACCTACTCTATGGTGTGAAACCTAGAACAGGGCTATACGTTATGGATATAGATGTATCCGATAACCTTATCGAAACTAGGTTAACGCCTATGAGGTAGCCTACTCCCATGGAAGCTTCCAATGTATAAGATCTGGTATACCCCCATATCTCTCGCTATCTGCTATAGTAAAGTATGCTTCTAACGGTCTACTACTTCTCAAAAGCTTTATCGCTACCTGATTCCATCCGCTTCTAAGCTTTGCATCAGTATAGTTCGATCTATCTCCACTATAGTTTGGTCTTAGAGGTACTGGTTTAACTGTCTCATGGATAATTGATCCGTTCAGCCACAGCTTCATAATACTATTATTCGGTACACCTATCCTAACCCTACGCTCAGACTGTGAGTATATGAAGTGTCTTAGATATATTATACCAGGCTTCCCTTTGAAGAAACGTTCTACTTCAAGCCTACTCTCAGACCATAACTCTATCCTCCAGCCATCACCTATATCGTATAGATCTACATCATCCTCAGGTGGTAGGTATGTATCTATAGATAAATCTCCATAGAATACATCGGATATAAGCCATACATATCCTCCTACAAAGTTTACCGGTATACCTATAACTCCAGGTCTACCAACTAGATCGATATCTACGAGGCATTTATTCGATGAACATATACTACCACTATAAGCTTTAACCGTGAAGATCGTATCTGCAACACCCTTACCAGGTATATCTAGGTTTACGAGAGTATGGGGATCTAGGATCCATCCATCTGGTGTATGAACCTTTACCCTAGCAGATACTGGTATACTCCTAAGATTCTCTACAGATACCTTAAACCTATTAGGTATACCTGGTAGTATAGCTGGTCCATCGAGATAGGCTACATAGACCCTTATACTATTAGAGTAGAATTCAATCCTATCGTATGGTATACTCCATAGGCCTCTCACACTCTCTAGCTTAGATTCTATAATCCTCTCCGCATCTTCGAAATGATCTGTATCAGATATCTCGATAGATGTATCGAAATATGATATTACTCTCCTACCTATACTACATACCTCGTATGTAAGTTCTCCTAAACTCGATGGTATACAGATATTTGCTATACCACTACTAACAGTTATAGTATCACCTAGAGGATCTATCCACTCCCTAGGTAGCCTACTCCTACCGTAGATTATACCCCATATAGCTCCGACGGTAGCCCCCGTACAATCAGTATCCCATCCACAATTCACAGCTTTACATATAGCATCACCGAAATCCCTACCATATAGTAGACCTATAGTCTGGAATCCGAGATTTATAGGAGAATACTGCGCTACAGGATGGTATACCATCCTCCTAACATACTCACGAGCATCCATCCAATCCAATCCATCTAGGTATGCATCTAAAGCAGCTTCCACAGCTTTAGCAGTTTTCGAATCCTCTGGTATAGCTTTCAAACCTATCTCAACAAGCTTAACCCTATCGCTGATTACGAAAGCTGAAGATTCCAAGACGGTATTGAATACCTCTCCATATACAGATTCACCTCCTGCATGATCGCATATAGCATCCTGATACGCATACCTTGCAGCTATATCTGGAGCTCCAGGAGCTATGCAAGCCCATATCTCAGATCTTATAGGGCTACCCATACAATCCTTAAACCAGTTATCGTATAATCCAGAGATAGGCGGTATAAGACCCCTCCTAAGATTCATCCTACAGAAGCCATACTCATCCGGATTATAGAGTATACAATCTAGCCAATACTCAGCTAGATCTCGAGCTGATAATAGTATACCTCTATCCTTTAAAGCTTGAAGCCATACAAGCTGGATCTCCAAATCATCGTTAGGTATACCACCCTCAACTATACGTGGATACCACCATACATTAAACATCTCATCCCTCCCATATATATCCTCTAACGGTCCTCCAAGAGTCCCCCCAGCATTCTTACCGAGCCAGCATCCATATACCTTATCCATATAGGTATACCAACTAATCTTTAACACCATACATCGCTCCCATAGATACCTATCCGATCCGACATTTATCAATGTTAGTTTTCTATCAACCCTATCTAGATAGTCTATCTAAGTATTAAACATACTATGCTAAATTCTTTAAACCCTCCTGATCAACTAAGATTTATCTCGGTGGTTTATTTGAATAGCGATGCTATAAGGGTTGGTATAGATGGTCTGGGTAGGAGTGGATGGAATATTCATGCACGTATTTTCGAAGAGCTATCTGATATGTATAGAGTTGTAGGTGTATGCGATCCGATAAGGGAGAGGAGGATGGAGGCTTACGCTAAATTCGGTTGCCGTATATACGATGATTTCGATGATCTAATAGGAGATGATGAGATCGAGCTTATAGTTGTAGCTACACCTAGCTATCTACATGCATCCCATACCATAGCTGCTCTAGAATCTGGTAAAGATGTGGTATGCGAGAAGCCTATGGCTTCAAACCTATCTGAAGCCGATGCTATGATAGAAGCCTCTCGTAGAACTGGTAGACTCCTAACGGTATTCCATAACAGCTTATTCGCTCCAGACTATCTAAAGGTTATGGAGATAATAGAATCTGGTAAACTTGGAAAAATACTACTAGTTAAGATATACAGCCATACATTCGGTAGACGATGGGATTGGCAGACTCTTAGAAAGTTTGGTGGAGGAGAACTTAGAAATAACGGTGTACACTTGATAGCTCAAGCATTACAGATAATAGGCGATAGAGATGTGGAAGTATTCTGCGATCTAAGAAGAGCATTAACCCTAGGAGATGCTGAGGATCACGTGAAACTAGTACTGAAAGCAGATGATTCACCCCTAATAGATATAGAGGTTACGAGAGCATGCGCATACCCACAATACAAGTGGCTGGTTATGGGTACACAAGGAGGATTGGTAGGGGATTCCAATATCATAAGATGCAAGTACTTCGATCCTAGAGAACTACCACCTAGACAAGTCGAGATAGAGCCAACACCAGATCGTAGCTACAATCGTGAAGAAATACCGTGGAGAGAAGAGGAGCATCATATAGGAGTGGAAGCCGGATCTAGCGGCGTAGCCTTCTATAAGAAGCTATACGAAACCATAAGATACGGAGCACCACCACCAGTCCCGCTAGAACTACCACGTAAGGTTATGTGGATAATAGATAGATGCTTCAAACTAGTCGGAAACCTATCATAACATATCATCGAGCAACCACGACTATACTCTTCCACGAACCATTACCCAACTCTAGATGGAAAACTTAAATCCTCCTAAACCTATCTAGCAACCCCCTACGCCCCAGATTCCTAGAATACTTCCATAAGCTCTATTACGGATCTTACCTTAAACTCCACATAGCTGTAATCCTTAGATACTAGAATCGCTTGATATGCTACGATGATGACTGATAACTCTGCAACCCTGCAAGCCTAAGATAAGCCATACTAGCAGCTTCCTAATAGCTCTCCGAAAACAGGTATATATTCATCTCGTTAGAAATGCTTCTAGAAACAGTATAATCACAGCTATCTTCCAAGCCTAGATGAAAACATATGGATACCAGCTTTATGAAGCTAATCTAGACTCAGCTACGTTATCTAAAGCAGATGGTAGCGGACATAGTATATGTAAGCCTACTAGGAATTAATATCGAGAGTAAGTTCAAGTTCTACTAAGACTTTCACATGAAGCCTCATATAGCTATCTATACTCGTCTCGGCTATATAGGTTAACGCCTCCTTCATAATCCCGGTAAGTACGCTCATCATTCCGAATACCCCAGTCATATCGATATAGCTGCTAACATAGCTTATACTATAAGGGAGGCCTAGAGTTTAAGATTACCATAAACTATGATATTATCCCAACCATAACAGTTCTACACTAAAAATAGCCCTAGGCTAGGTATAAAAGATACAAAAATATACGTTACGTTCGTTACGTTCTATTAAAGCTGAGGGGTTATAGGTTAACCATAGATAAACCCTACCATCTACTAGAGAATTTCCATAGCGAAGGCTACTAATACTCTTTAAACTCCTCCAGATTGTGAAACCACCCCTACTATCGATCCTGTTAAAACTATGGTATTACCGCTTACTAAACGAATCTCGATAGTCGCTGTAGAACCTCTAAGATCAGCAGACCCATTACCAGGAATTTTAGGAACATCGAACACGAATTTTAAGACAGTACCTGCTCCAGGTGGAGTTGGATCGATGGATACTGGTGTAGGTAGAAGATTAGAATCAGTGTATATACCTTTGCAGGGTAGGGTATAACCTCCGACTCTAAGCGTTATAGCAGATGTGTCTTGTATTCTATCTGATGAGGTACCTGTATTCATGAATAATACTCCTACAGTAACATTCTCACTAGGTTCCTCATTAGTAATGACCTGAGTCATGTTTATGAGTGATGCTGATATTTTTGGTCCTCCTACGAATCCCGACCATAGACCCATAAGCCATGCTGCTACTGCTAGCGATATAGCTATGGTTACCGCTATTATTATTATCGTAGCTATTACTGGTGATATAGCTTTTCTTTCAATCTTCCTCATAATTTCACCTCCTACACCTATACTATTAATATTTCAAATCTAGAGTATTTAAAGCTTATTATTTGGTAATACCTTTACCATATAGGCTTCGAAAATTTTATTAGAACCTATATAGCTATATTCGTATTACTGGTGTATAACTGGGTTTGGTTGTGGAAGTTAGAGGTTTTGAAAGATTTCAGGATTTCATAGAATCTATCGATAGCGAGGTTACACGTCTTAAAGCTCTCCTAGGCGATTATATGCGTAGAGTCGAATCTGTTAAAGCTAGAGCTGAGAAGCATCTAAAGGTTCAGGGTGCGATATCTAAGATAGCTAAGAAGAAGCTTCCTGAAGGTGAGGTGATAGATCTTAAAGGTGTGGAGGCTTTGATCAACCCCTCTCCTAAACAGGAGCTTGATATACTTCTAGAAGCTATGCAGAGTGTTCAGGATCGTATAAATCAGCTTGAGAATATCAAGAAATCTGTATCTGTATTTCAGGAAGCTCAGAGTCTCGATATACCTATCGAAGTAGTGTATAGGGATGGTGTACCTAAGACGATAATAGTTAGGATGTGATATTATACCATAATTCAGCTTCCAACTCCAAGCTCTCTAAGCTCTTCTTCAGATACTTCTTCAAGCTCCCTCATCCTACGTCTACGTAGATAGAATATTATAGTTAGCAGTGATCCTATAGGTATCACGGCTAGTAGTAGTATGTATGGTAGATACCTCCATAATATAGTTATAAACTCGGGTTGAAGCCTTAGTAGAATCTGCTTAGATTCTGATAGATCTATATATGTAGTTGTAGGTTTATATCCATCCATAGATACTGTGACGGTGTATCTCCCTCTGATAAGCTCCCTTCTGAATATACCGTAGCTATCTGTATAGGATGCTAAACTCTCAGGCCCCGATATGGTTATCCTAGCACCTTCTAGAGGCTTATCTACATCATCTACTACTGTTATAGTTAGGGTGTAGGTTTCTGGTTGTAGGATAGCTTCTAGTGAAAGCTTATCAGGTATAACTAGATCTACCGAATACCTTCTCCAACCGCTTGATATGAATTCGAATCTATATGAGCCGTATGGTAGGGGGGCTCTAAGTAAACCATCGGTGAAGGATGCTTCCGAATATAGCTTACCAGCTCTATAGATTCTAACAGATCCGAATAGAGGTGTACCATCATAGCCTTTAATAGATGCTGTTAGAGTGTATATCGTAGGATCGAGGGATATTATCGTAACAGTATCATCGGTTAATCGTATAGGTATAGCTTTAGGATTGTAATGGTTTGCTTGAATCTTCAAGATATAGTCTCCGTATGGAGCTGTAAATACAGCTTCACCTCTAGCTGATGTATAGGTGTACCCGTATAGCTTATCCATCCACCATAACTCTACCGATGCTCTACCTATGAATTCATCGAGCCATGAGCCTACGGTTAAAGCTAGCCTATAGTATTCGGGTGTTAACGGTATGCTAAGGTTTACGCTAGAAGTTAATCTAACCGTAGCGTTATACGATTTATAATGATCTGCATAGACTTTAACATTATACGTATCCCTTGGTAGTACTAGTATCGGGTTTACAGGTGTAAGCGTGGTAGATACGTTGAATCCGAGCCTACCTTCAACCTCTACTCTATAGCTCTCAGGTTTAATATCGATGCTTCTTTCATCGTATACGTTGAATATCAATGGATACATAGGTTGAACTAGGATTCTAGAATCGACTTCTAGACATAGATCTGATGCTAGCCGTATATCTATGGATGCTTTACCTATATCTATATGATCTACTACTATAGTATAGGATCCTACCGGTAGGAGTAGCCTAGATGGTGTGGTAGTATATATCTCCATACCCATACCTGCTATCGTTAAATTCGCTCCGGTTATACTTACACCTGTAGGATCCGTTAGCGATACATCTAGTATACGCTTCTTCAATCTAGCATCTGATAGTATAGCTAGGCTTCCATCGGAGAAGCCTACAGCTAGTCTATAACCTAGATTTGATAGATCTATAGAGGTAGCTTTTGATAGGCTTAGAGGTGATCTCCATAGTAGATCCCCTACCTCATCGATCATGTACACCCATCCATCGGATACGCCTACCGCTATAGTAAGTGGTATGGATTCTAGAGCGATACATGATGGTGTATATCCTAAGCTTATACTCCATAAGTAGTTAACGATATGAGCAGATATACCGAATAGGTATAGCTGATAGTCTTCGGATACTACCGCTATATATCTACCGCTAGAATCCATTCTTACAGCTACACATCTTCCTCCAAGACTATAACTCCAGAAGGATCTGATGGTGTAGAATCCGCTAAGCTTATACTCGCTAAGCTCGTATACGCGTATAAGGTATCTAGCCTTAGGATCTGGGTTAGCTGGATTACTACCAGCTGCTAGGATGAGTTTAGAGAAGCCTGTATCGTATAGTTCTAGTGAATCTAACCTATATCCACGCATATCATCTAAGACTACCTGGAATAGATTCTCTATAATAGTATCTGTGAAACGGTAAAATCTGAGTAGCGGCGCATCGTATATCGATAATACTCCAGTCCTATTATCGGATATCCTAGCATATATAGCTATAGCAGCTTCACCAGTTAACCCCTGGCTAGATTTAGATGGATAAATCTCTGTGAATATCGATGGATCGAATCTAGCTATAGATAGACTATACCCTTTAACCGTATAGCTGTATCCTAGTATCCATTCCTCACCCCTACCTTCAGGTCTACCTATAGCGTAGGAGTATATCCATCCAAGTTCATCTAGAAGTACTACGATCGATCTATCGTATAGGTATAGGAGACTCCTAGTTTGAGCTCTACTACATCTATGCCTATAGTCTACTAGGCTCCCGTTATAGCTATAGACTGTTAGCTCCATAGCCTTGGATACGGCTACTATATACTCTAGGTTTATGCTACCCTGCATATGGGATATACCGGCTCTCATAGGTGTCTTCCATAGGATACGCCCATCGTATCCTAGGAGATATAGGTACCCGGTATCAGATGCTACAGCTATATGTGAACCGTCGTAAGCTATATCTATGGATGTTATCGATCCATCAATCTTGGTATAAATGGATTTAGGTATAGATATGATGGGAGTTACATATTCAGCTCTATATCTAGGCATATACATAGATGCTATGGTTAATACCAGTACTATGCATACAAACATGTATAGATGAATATTTACAGATCTATTCTCCAAATCTAAATTACACCACGCCTTATATTGACATAGAAAACCTTTAAATACTTTTCTATTTTCTAAAAGTATTCAATTTCAGAATAGGTTAGGAGTAGATGATATGATAGAAGGTGTTGGGAGAACAGATGCTTCTACAGAAGCTGGGTTAGTAACGATAACCCCTACTCTAATACCAAAAGGCTTCAGGATTATCGAAGGCTATAGTATAAGAGAACCCTATGTACGTATAGCTATAGTTCGTAACGATGAAACAGGTGAGATACTATACCTCGTAGATGAGGTTAAACTTACACGTAGGGAGAGGAGTATCTATCTACGTATAATCGAAACACTCGAATGGGAGCTTAAACCTATAGAAGAAACTGAAGATCCATATGAATACTTTAGGAAGACGGCTGTTAAAACTATACATAAGTATAGGATTAGGCTCGGGAATATACCTGGTGTATCTTGGGCTAAGATACTATACTATGCTGAAAGGGATATACTAGGCTATGGTAAGATAGATGCTTTAATGAAGGATCCGAACCTGGAGGATATAAGCTGCGATGGTTATGGTAGACCTATCTACGTATGGCATAGACGCTATGAGTATATACCGACGAACGTGATGTTCGAAGATGAGGAGGAGCTTAACGAATTCGTATTAAAGCTTGCACATAAAGCTGGTAAACATGTATCGACTGCATGGCCTATACTCGATGCTATGCTACCAGGTATGCATAGGGTTGCAGCTACGTTTAGTAAAGAAGTATCGACAAGCGGATCTACATTTACTATAAGGAAGTTTAGGGAGGATCCTATATCGGTAATCGATCTGATAAACTTTGGTACGATAGATCCTGAGACTGCAGCCTACCTATGGATTGCTATGGAGTATAAGATGCCAGCTTTGATAATGGGTGTTACCGGTAGTGGTAAGACTACTTTATTGAACGCTCTCACATGTCTATTCAGACCTACACTTAAAGTCGTTACTATAGAGGATATACCTGAGCTTAGACTACCGTTAGAGAACTGGGTTCAGCTAGTATCCAGACCTAGTTATAGCCTTGGACCTGAGAGGGTTGGGGAGATTTCACTCTTCGATCTAGTTAAAGTTTCTCTAAGATATAGACCTGATATAATCATAGTAGGTGAGGTTAGGGGTGAGGAGGCATACGTATTATTCCAAGCTCTAGCTACGGGTCATGGAGGGCTTACAACCATACATGCTGAGGATGTGGAAGCAGCTGTTAGACGTTTAACATCACCACCTATGAATATACCTGATGGCTACATACCTTTGATGAAGCTTGGTATGATAATAAGGAGGGTTAGGATATTCTCAGAGGATAATCCTGCAGGTAGGATTACACGTAGGGTTGCAGGAGTCTACGAGGTGAAGGGGGTTGGAAGCTATAATCGTGTATCCATATGGGATCCTTATAGGGATAGATTCGAGAAGAATCTAAACGATAGCTTCGTATTGAGAGAGATAGCTGAAACCATAGGTAGGAGCTATGATCAGCTTCTAGAAGAGGTTTCTAGACGTAGCACCGTACTCAGATGGATGGCTTCTAAAGGTATAAGAAGCTATAAGGATGTAGCTTCCATGGTGCATCTGTATTATGCTGATCCATGGAGGGTGTATGAACGTGCGGTTAAGGAAGCGTAGAGAAGCTGTGACGGAGGAGGCTCTACCGAAGCCGGAAGAGCCTCTAACCTTCATGGATAAGCTAGATGTATTCGCATACTCCCTATTCGGAGGGATATCCTCTAGGGTTGCTAGAAGCTTCGAATTCGATAAGTATCTAAGTAGAGCTGGTATAGATGTTAGCCCTACGCTATACGCTGCTAGAGCTCTACTATTTACGCTTATATCCACCTACATAGCCTATATGGCTATAACCTCTACTATACTCTTCGCAGAGGGTATGATAGTTAAGATTCTAGTCTTGATCGTAGCTTCCATGATTCCTCTCATGACACTCTCATTCTTCCTGATATATCCATCACTTAAAGCTTCTAGCAGGAGTAAGGATATGGAGCATGAGCTGCCATTCTTCGCAGCCTACATATCGACTATGATTAGGGGGGGATTGAGTATAAGCGCAGCTTTAGAAAGGCTATCTAGGATAAAGGATCTGCCTGGAGCTTCTATGGAGGCTAAACGTATACTTAGAGATATAAAGGTCTTCGGGAAGGATCCTATATCCGCTCTAGAGGATAGTGTTAAGGAGCATCCGAATAGATACTATAGAGACTTCATACTAGGCTATACATCTACGGTTAGGAGGGGTGGAGATATAATCCACTATCTATATAGTAAGACTGAGGGGTTATTCGAAGCTCATGCCGCTATGATTAAGAGGATAGCGGATAAAGTTGCTTTAGCAGCTGAGGTATACGTTATACTCATAGTGTTGGTAGGTCTCGGATTCTACATATTCTTCGCTGTATCCACTATGATGCCTGGTCAAACTGCAAGCCCATTCTCCTCGATAGTATCACTAATACTATTCGCATACCTTCTTATGCCTCTACTATCGCTTATAACTCTTCTAATGGTAGATGCCATGATGCCTAAGATGGTTATACCGATAAACGAGCCTAATAAGACGCTTATCCTAAGTATACCATTGGGTATAGGTGTAACTCTAGCCGTACTCTATGCTACCGGTGGCTGGAGCTTTATACAGAGTGGAGTGATAAACAGGTATACTGTAGTATCGACTATATTCGCTCTATCCATAGGTCTTATAGCTTTATCAACACCTCCTGCACTACATTACTCCTTACTAGCTAAAGGTATTAGAGGATTTGAAGATGATGTTGCTAGCTTTCTAAGAGATCTAGTAGAGGTTAGGAAGACTGGTATATCACCTGAGAGATGCATAATCTATACATCTAGGAGGAGCTATGGCAGGTTTACACCCTTAGTAAACGATATGTCTAAACTACTATCATGGGGTATACCTATACGTAGAGCTATCGAGAGGGTGATATCTAGAACTAAGAATTGGTTTGTTAGAGTTCTACTAACATTCCTAGCTGAAGCTATAGATGTAGGAGGTGGGAGTGTAGAGATACTTGAAGCTCTAGCTAGATTCTCCTTCTCGCTAGCAGAGTATGAGAAGGAGCTTAGAGCTAGGATAAAGCCATACATTATGATGCCATACTTCGGAGCATTGATGACTGTCGTATCAACCATACTCATAGTATACTTCACAAGCCAGACTATGGCTATACTACCGAGTAAACCCCCGATAACTATGGAGGAAGCTGTATTCTACTTCTCTACATCGATGATAATAAACTCATGGCTTATAGGGCTTGTAGCAGGTAAGATAAGTAATCAGCAGACTATGGCTGGACTTACACATTCGACGATACTAGTCTTCACAGTATTCGCTACACTAGCTATAATGAATGCTATGCTATTCCAATTCTAAACTGGTAAACGTTCACTATTCGAGTAGGGGGTCGTGTATTCCTAGATTATTCCTAGATGAAACTATCATACCGATATTCTTAGAGCTAGGAGGGGTAGGGAGGCTGGTGTTTAGTAGTTTATCCTTGATATAGGATCGGATACTATTAGATTCGCTTACCTAGATACACGTATAGAGGGAAGGGGATGTAGCATACCTATAGTTGAAGTATAAGATTCTATCATAGGGTATGGGTACCGTAAGATCCTATATTACGGTTATATCAGCCATGAAGATCTTATTCCCAGAATCGTCTAGAACTACTACTATGATCCTATCACCTATCCTTATATCGGGAGATCCTTCATCCCCCTTAACCTCTACTACTAGAATCCTACCTGGTGGTAGATCTACGTAACGATCACCTGCTATGATATCGTCATCATCCTTCGAATCCCAATCTAACCCGCCAGCCTTAATATTAACATCACCTATCCTCACTGTAGTAGCACCTATATTCCTTATAGTTACACCTAACGTATTCCTATCTATGTATACGACTTTATCTATGATAACCTGAGACGGCTTCTGGCCGACCATATTCGATACCCACGTCCATATTATTACCGAAGCTACAACCGTTATGATTATGAGTAGTAGTGTCGCTACTACTGGGCTTACGATCTTCCTACCGATATTCACACGGTTTCCACGCAACACGCATACTATTTTGTAATCGATTACCTATAAATAGTTTTTCACTTTAGAAATATCTATAGATGTAAGTTAAAGCTAAGTTTAAAGAGCTATACGTAGAAATAATATTGCTGGTTATGTCTAGACTCGCCGTATCAGAGGTAGTCGGATCCCTTCTAATGATAGTTATGGTAGTAGCTTTAGCTTCGATAGTATTGGGGGCTGTGAATCAATGGGTTTATACGCAGAGGGGGATAACTCTCCATATGATGAGGGAGGCATTCGTAATCGAGGATGTATGGTTTAGACATATCGATAGTAGAGGTGTCATAACGATAACTATATACAATTATGGAAGTGTAGGTTTAACAATTAGCCGCATATACGTTAACGGTACCCTAGTATTAAGCGGAGGGTATAGTATAGAGCCTGGTAGCCATTTATCGATAGATGTAGGCTACGACTGGTTCTACGATACAAAGTATGCTATCATAGTTTATACGGAGAGTGGGAGGGTTGTACGTATCGAAGAGAAATCTCCAAAAATCTAGATGTGAATCTGAACCTATAGGCTTAGCTCTAGCAGTTATAGCGATAGTATTGATAGCCTATACATACTGGAGTATCATCGAGGGATTCTTTGAATCTGCTATCCTAAGCCTAGGAGGTATCGGTGAATCTCTAGAGGTAAGGTATGCATACTACGTGGATGAGGAAGTTTACATGGGAGAATCCCTAGATATACTTTTAGATGGAGATTTAACTCTTAGACTCTACTTGGGAGCTGAATATATCCATGCGTTAGAGTTTAACGTTATAGCTAGATCACTATCAGGTTATACGAGGATCAAACTCTACATATACGATTATAGAGAGGGGGTATGGCATAGAATATCGGAGTTTACGGTTGACCAGTATACTAGGCTTTACGGACCGTTTAGATTCTACCATGCTTCGAACAATCTCTACGATGGATCGATCTATATGAAATTCGAGATTTCGGATGGATCGGTAAATCTCGATAGAGTATATGCTATAGGTTATCTTAGAAGATCGAATATCGTTAGGATAGGGTTATATAGTTTATCACAGTATAAGCCGGTTATAGTATCTAGGTTATGGTTGTATGACCCGTATACTGTTTCATCCATAGATGAAAGATGTATCGTTCGATACGGATCTATCTCCGACCTATATGTAGATACTGGATCACCGTATGTATACATGGTTAAGGTGGTTACAGAAGATGGAGGAGTATATTCTAGATATCTTTGGAGGGGGGTTGATGAGCTGTATAACCATATCTAGACGTAGGAGTGAATCGACGATAGTAGGGGTTGTATTCCTATTGATGGCATCCATCATAATAGCTATGTATATGGTTGAATTCTACGAAGCCTATATGGAGACACGGTGGAGGGAGGATCTTAGATCTAGGGAGAATATAGTATTCGTAGGATTGGATGATGCCGATACTCAGCATAGAGTAGTCTATTTGATCGATAGGATTATCGAAGCATCATTCTCTGAGGAGAGCGGTTTTTATGAAGCTAATCTAACGATGAGAATGGAGCTGGGGGTATACAACGTTAGATATCTAGTCCTATACTATAGGGGGTATGTCTATTCAGATAGGGTTGTCGAGCATACAATCTACATATCGAAAATAGATGGAGGTAGAGATCTCATAGCAAGTATAGATGCATCAAGCTATGATAGAATCTATGGACCCTTCACTATACCGAAGCCAGCTGTATACGTTTATCCAGATGGATCTATAATCATGTATATTCATGCTAAGAGTAGCGAATCCTTCGCTATACATGCTATAAGTTTTGAAGCTAGGTTTACAGGATGCTACCGTCTAGGCTTCATCCAGGTACAGAATATTGGTGATATAACCGTAGATATAGTAGGATTATGGGAGGTATACGATTCTGGATCTAAGGTTAGAAGGGATACATGCATAGCTCTACGTCCAGGTGAAAGCTGTATAATCATCGATAGGATACCTGAGGATCTGGTAGAGGTTAAAGTTATAACTCGTAGAGGTAATATATTCATAGGTAAAGTGAAAAATTAGCGATGTTTAGAAGATTAGCTAGCATCTTAACTAGATTTATTAAAGCTAGAAGGAGAGCTAACCCTCCACCCAAACCTCCTAGCCTTGGTTTGATAGAGGAGTATAAGGGTAAGGATATATTAGATGTATACGAGCTAGAACCAGGATACGCCTACGGTATGATAGTTAGGGATCCAGTAACTGGTGAACTACGCTACGAAATAGTTGAGCCAACCCTAACTAGTTGGGAGAGAGCTTTACTCGACTTAGTTAGATCCGAGCTTCTACGAGTTATCGATAGAACTATCGATGAGATAGGAGGCTATGGAAGAGCTGTAGAATACTTGAAGGGGAAGGTTAAAGATATACTTGCTAAGAGAGGTGTGGATCCAGGTTCATCCCTATCAAAGCTAGAATACTACCTAGTTAGGGATCTACTAGGCTATGGTAGGATAGATGCTCTAATGAAGGATCCGAGTATAGAGGATATATCCTGTAGCGGGCCGGGTAGATATGTATATGTATGGCATAGGAGCTACGAATCCATACCGACGAATATAGTCTATGATATAGGTGAGCTCGACTCGTTCGTGATAAGACTTGCATACAGGAGTGGTAGGATGATAACATATGCAGATCCTATAGTAGAAGCTACCCTACCGGATGGTTCTCGTATACATTTAACTTTAGGTAGCGAGGTTACTAGACATGGTAGTAGTTTTAGTATAAGGAAGTTTAGGAGAGATCTACTAACCATAGTCGATCTCGTGAATCTAGGGACTCTTACATCGGATATGGCTGCTCTACTATGGTTCCTAGTGGAGAATAGGGTATCGGTACTAGTATGTGGTGGTATAGCTTCTGGTAAGACTACTATGCTAAACTGTCTCTCAAACTTCATACATCCAGATGCTAAGATAGTAACCATAGAGGATACACCTGAGCTTCAACTCTACCATACTAATTGGGTTAGATCCGTAACTAGGCCTAAGACGATGTATGGAGGTGAGATAACGGTATACGATCTACTTAGAACAGCTATGAGGCAGAGGCCAGACTACATAATCATAGGAGAGGTTAGAGGTGAGGAAGCCTATACCCTATTCCAAGCTATAGCTACAGGCCATCTAGGTATGTGTACACTACATGCTGAATCTATCGAAGCAGCTTTAATGAGGCTTGAATCCCCGCCTATGAATATACCTAGAAGTATGATATCTATATTAGATACGATACTAGTACAGCGTAGAGCTGAGAAGGATGGCACACCTATAAGGAGGACCGAGGTCCTAGCGGAGATAGTAGGATACGATAGGGAGAAAGATAGGATCGAGCTAAATATAATCTATAGGTGGAAGCCTGAAAACGATACCTTCACCTATACTGGTAGATGTCTATCACTCGAGAATATAGCGACACGTATAGGTTACAGTATGGAGAGGGTGGAGGAGGAGATTAGTAGGAGGAGAATGGTTATAGAATGGATGTGTAGAGCTGGTAGGAGGAGTTTCAGCGATGTAGCTGAGGTTATCAGGAGGTATGTATACGATCCTGAATCCGTATTGAGGTATGCTAGGATAGGTGTATAGTATGAAGTCCAGCTACCTTATACTTAGACCGATCGTAGATAGACTTGGTAGATTCAATATGATCGTACAAAGAAACCTGGATAGAGCGTATATGAACCTAAGCTCTAAGGATTATACCGCCTCCATGATACTATACTCTTCGATATCATCGATAGCTGTGTTAATCCTACTAGCCACCGGGTTAACGCTAGATATAGAACCTCTATCACGTATATCATACATCCTCGCAGGATCCGTAGCTAAGCTCCTATCACCCATAGTATCGGATTATACTATAGCCTCGGCTATAGCTATAACGATATGGATGCTGATAGTATTCGCAGCTACATCTATCACCATGTATCTATACCCGGTATATCTATCGAGCGAACTCTCTAGGAAGCTGGAATCCGACCTCATATACACGCTCGGATATATATCGATACTTTATACAGCAGGTATACCTGTAGAGAGGATATTCGCATCCCTAGCTATAATCGGTGATATATACAACGTAAAGCCTAGCGCTCTGAATATAGTTAAGAGTGTAGAGTTCCTAGGCTTGAATATACTCGATGCACTGGGTAGCGAAGCTGATAGGACTAGATCTAAGATTTATCAATCCTTCCTTAGAGGTATGAGCACAGTCGTTAAGAGTGGAGGCGATTTGAAGAGTTATGTGTTAGGCTTCTCTGAGAAGGTATTCTCAAAGTATAGGTATTCTATCGAGAATCTAACCGAGACGCTGGACTTCCTCTCAGAATTCTATCTAACCCTATTCGTTGTTATGCCTATAGTAGTAGTCGTGGTAGCTGTATTGATAGGATTAGCTGGAGGGTATATAGGTCCTCTAACACCTAGACAGATCATAGATCTAACGATCTACGTAGTCGTCCCGTTTGCATCGATTATATTCATAGTAATAGCAGATGTGGTGATATCGAGATGGAGGCTTTAAGGAGGCCTGGAGGAACATACATATGGGTGAAGATTAAGCTTATAGTATACCTTGTATCGATATCCATGGCGGTTGTATCCCTTACACTACTATACCTCATTCTAGGTTTAACCTACGATTTTAGGTTGAGTACGACTCTAGCTCTAGCTATATCTCTATCACCTATAGCGGTCTTTCAGATATTAGACTCTAAACTCTGTACCGAGATCGATGAGAATCTCGAGAGATTCCTTATGGATCTAGCCGACGCACAGCTATCCGGTATAACCATGATTAGAGCTTTAGAAGAAGCTGCTAATAGAAGCTATGGAGCTTTAACTGGTGATATAAGGTATATGGTTGCTAGGATTCAATGGGGGTTCACGGTAGAGGATGCTCTACAGGTATTCAAATCTAGAGTTATAACAGCCCTATCTAGGAGAATCGCTACGCTAGTAGCCGAAGCTGTAAGATATGGCGGAGACCTAGTAACAGTATTTAAGGGTACAGCCGAATTCGTTAGGAAGATAAACGATCTTAGGAGGGAGAGGTGGAGGAAGCTTAGACCATATGTAATAGTATTCTATACATCGATAATCCTACTCCTAATACTAGCAGCTATAATATTCAAGGGATTTATAGAAGCTATAACAGTGGGGGAGACTGTATCACCGATATTCCTCACCATAGATAAACTATGGTTTAAAACCGCTATGCTAGACTTAGCTATCATAGAATCCATATTCGGAGGATTATCTATAGGTAAGGTATCTGAGGGGACGGTTAAAGCTGGAGTTAAGCATATAGTAACGCTAATGCTGGCAACCTATATTACATTCAGATTCTTCATGTAGTATAACCTACTCATCATTTAAGGGTTTCAGCCAGCTTCTTAACCTTAGCTTCAGCATCCATATAGTTTTCAGCTTCGACTACAGATAGACCGTAGAATTTCACAAGCCTCCTAGCTTCCTCAGATATATATGCGGTGGTAACGTAGATTATATCCACATCCACATCTATGGATATTGTATACCATTCTATAACCTTAGCTTCTGTAATAGGTTTCAGAATATTCTCTATTAGGAATGCAACCCCCCTACCGTTACTCTTCTTAACTACGAGATCGAATGTATGTACAACACCAGATTTACCTTTCAAAGCTACGTTTTCTTCAACTTTAAACCCGACCTCCTCCAGGATGGCTTTTATACGAGATGGAAATATGAGCTTTCTAAGCGTAGATAAAACTTCTTCACTAACATTGTACTCTACGACAAACTCCATAGAGCTATCCTTCACGGTGAAGAAATCTCCGCATACCCTACAGAAGAGGTTATGCCCAGGTTCTGGAAAACGTGAACTACATGAGAGGCATACGAACCATACGCCTACTATCCTTACATCATCAGAAATAGTCTTACCACATCTAGGGCATACACCTAGACCCTTCTCCTCGAATGACGATTTAAATCCTATGTAGCCGCATGGGATATGCTCCATGAGCAGATCCTTTCTGATAGCTATGGAGCCGCATCTAGGACATCTATACACTATAGCTATATTCGTTGAATGGCATCTAGGACATATAACTGATAGAAATAGCATCTTCTCGGATAATATTTTTAGGGATGCTAGATCGGATAGTATACGCACGGATTCTTTAGGTAGTATTCCTGTCTCAGATTCTATCTGAGGATAGTGGTACCCGTTTTCTAGATCATAATGCACTGATAGAGGTTTACCCTCAGCTATATAGAATAGGACCTTCTCTAGGGTTTTATCTCTAACAAGGCTAGCTAACACATCTTCGCCGATAGATACCAAGACTAGACACCTTACAACTTGTAGAAGACCCTGGTAGACTACTACGCAAACTACACGATTACCATCTATTAAATTTTAGCATATATAGTACTCCTTATAGATTCAAGCTTACCCTCTATGAAATTTAATAGGTATTCTAAGTTGTATCCTTTACTAGCGGATACGATTACTGAGGGATACCTCCTACTATAATCTGCTATCGAAGATAGTCTCCTAGATAGCTTTACCGAATCTATCAGATCCACCTTATTCAATACGAGTATAACTCTCGATCCGTCAACCCTCAGAGTCTTCTCTAGTATATCGCTTACAGTCTCAACTTTAAACCTCAATATATCCTCACTCTCAGATACATCAGCTACTAGTAGTATGAGATCTGATTGGATTATATCGTTAAGTGTTAGTTTAAAGCTTTCAATCATTAAGGGATCTAGATCGTATACGAATCCTATAGTATCTACTAGGAAGAAGCGTCTAGCTATACCTTGAACTAGATAGTATTTACTAGAGAGGGTTGTGAATGGTAGTGGGCTTACAGGCTTCCTAAGACCTGTTAAAGCATTAAATAGGGTGGTCTTACCAGCGTTGTAGTATCCGGTTATACATACTAACGGTAGGCCTAGGCTACGTCTCTTCTCAAGCTGCATCCTTTGCATCTCTAGGTATTTATCCATCTTCTCTTTAAGCTTAGATAACCTACGCTTCAACCCTCTTATCTGATTCCTATATATGTACTCTCCACGACTCCTTAGGCTTGGATGCTCCCTCCCGATCCTATACTTCTCAGCTAGGATTATCCTATCGTAGGTGAAACTCTTCGATAGCTTAGCTATCTCTATCTGTAGTTTCGATATCTCATCTGAAGCCATGGAGCTAAATATCTCTAACGTAAGCTCGTATCTATCTATAACCCTATGATTTAGCAACCTCTCTAGATTGAACTTCTGCTTACCGGTTAGTATGTTGTAGAATATAACGGTATCGATATCGATGGAGGATACTATGGATTTAAGCTCTAAGACTTTACCCCATCCGAAGACGTAGTCTACGGATGGCTTGGATCTAACCTGAACAAACTCCCCCACTATGGCGTAGCCTAAAGCTTCAGCCAGCCTTCTAAGCTCCTCTAGCTTAAACCTATAGAGCTCATGGTCATGCGGGTTCGTTTTAACCATACAAAGAATTGCTTTCCTCGACAATACTCTAGCGGTATATCTTAAAGCTTAAGCTATACTTAACCGTTACGGGTTTAACTCTTAAATACGACGCATGTAGATAGTACCCTGATCGAGTAGACACTACGGAGAGTGTGGGGGAGGATAAGCACGGGTATGGATTACATGGTTGGAGGATTAACCCTTAAACGTTATGATCCTAAAGCTTTCGAAGAAGATATACTTAGATGGTGGTTTGATGGCGGCGTCTACGAGAGAGCTAGATCTAAGAGTAGGGTTAAGGGTAGATTCTACTTTCTAGACGGTCCACCATACGTAACAGCTTCTATACACGTAGGGACTGCGTGGAATAAGATAATGAAGGATGTGGTCCTAAGGTATAGGAGGATGCGTGGATATGAAGCTAGGGATCAACCTGGCTTCGATATGCATGGACTACCTATAGAGGTTATGGTAGAGAGGATTCTAGGTTTGAAGAGTAAGAAGGATATAGAGGTTATAGGTGTAGATCGATTCGTAGAGGAGTGTAGGAAGTATGCGTTAGATCATATGAAGATACTCACCGAGCAGTTTAAGAATCTAGGAGTTTGGATGGATTGGAATAACCCGTATATGACTATATCTGATGATTTCATAGAAGCTGTATGGTGGCTTATAAAGAGAGCTGATGAACGTAGACTACTCGAAGAGGGTTTACGCGTAACACACTGGTGTCCTAGATGCGAGACAGCTCTAGCAGCTGGATACGAGGTATCTCAGGAGTATAGGGAGGTTGAGGATCCATCGATATATGTTAAACTACCGATCGAAGGTAGGGGTGGAGAGTATATACTTGTATGGACGACTACGCCTTGGACCCTACCCGCTAACGTAGCCGTTATGGTGCATCCTGATGAGAATTATGCTAGAATTAGAGTTGGTGATGAGGTGTATATACTAGCTGAAGCTAGGTGTAAACCTCTATCTGAGGAGATAGGGTTCGAGTACGAGGTTATAGAGGTCTTCCCTGGATCAAAGCTTGAGGGGTTGAGGTATAAGCCTCCACTACTAGAGGAGGTGGATATACAGAGGAGTGTAGGAGGTGCGCATATAATCGTTCTAAGTAGAGAGTATGTAGATGTACGTGAGGGGACTGGATGCGTGCATGTAGCTCCAGGCCATGGTGAGGAGGATTTTGATGTAGGATTAAGGTATCGTCTACCAGTCCTATGCCCAGTAGATTCTAAAGGTGTATTCGATGAGAGAGCTGGTAAGTATAAGGGTTTAACAGTATGGGATGCTAACAAGGTTATAGTAGAGGATCTTAGAGGTAAGGGTCTACTATTATACGCATCTACGGTTAAGCATAGGTATCCACACTGCTGGCGTTGTAGAAGTAGGCTTATACTTAGAGCTACTAGGCAATGGGTTTTGAAGGTTACGGCTATCAGAGATAGGCTCTTAGAGGAGAATGAGAAGATATTCTGGATTCCAAGCTGGGCTGGTGAGAGTAGGTTTAGAAGCTGGCTGGAGGGTGTTAGGGATTGGGTTATATCTAGGCAGAGGTATTGGGGTATACCCCTACCTATATGGGTTTGTAGTAGCTGCGGCTCTAGGGTTATCGTAGGATCTAGGGATGAACTTAGATCTAGAGCTTTAAACCCTGACGATGTTACGGATTTACATAGACCGTGGATAGATCGTGTTAAGATTAGGTGTGATCTATGTGGAGGAGTTATGAGTAGGGTTGAGGATGTAGCTGATGTATGGATGGATTCAGGTGTAGCTTCATGGGCTTGTCTAGGTTATCCTAGACGTAGCGGTGAATTCGATAAATGGTGGCCTGCAGACTTCATACTAGAGGGGCATGATCAGACTAGGGGATGGTTCTATAGTCAGCTCGCATCATCGGTTATAGCCTTCGATTCTACACCGTATAAAGCCGTCTTGATGCATGGATTCACATTAGATGAGACTGGTAGGGAGATGCATAAATCTTGGGGGAATTTCGTAGCTCCGGAGGAGGTTATAGAGAAGTATGGTAGGGATACACTTAGATTCTACGAGCTTCAATTCACCCCATGGGAGGATTTAAGGTTCTCGTGGAGGGGTTTAGATGAAGCTTACAGAATCTTGAACCTTGTATGGAATCTATACCTATTCGCTTCACTCTATATGAATCTAGATAGATTCCAACCGTATAGGTATAGGCTTGAGGATCTAAGGGATAGGCTTAGACCTGAGGATAGATGGATCCTCTCTAGGGTTCAGAGGATGGTTATGAAGGTTACTGAAGCTTTAGATTCATACCTGATACATGAAGGGTTAAGAGCTGTCAGAGATCTATTAGTCGAGGATGTTAGTAGATGGTATGCTAAGCTTATAAGGAGGAGGGTATGGGTTGAGGAGGAATCTATAGAGAAGATTACAGCTTACGCAACATTCTATAGGGTTCTTGATACATGTCTTAAAGTATTAGCTGTATATACGCCATTCTTAGCTGAGAAGATCTACCAGGATATGTTTAGGTATGCTGAGCCTGGTAGACCTGAGAGTATACATATGGAGGATTGGCCTGAACCCGATGTAAGCTGGCTCGACGATAAGCTTGAGGAGTATATGGAGATATGTAGATCGATTATGGAGGAGGGGATGAGTCTCAGGAATAAGATAGGTGTTAAACTTAGGCAGCCGTTAGCATACTGTCTGATATATACGGATAGTGGTGAGGTAGCTAAAGCTATAGAGGTGTTTAGGGATGTACTATCCTCTGGGCTTAACGTTAAGGATGTTAGGATCGTAGGGTTGGATGAACTTCGTAGTATAGCTAGGCTTAGGGTTAGAGGTATACCTAGAATGCTCGGACCGAAGTTTAAGGATCGTATGAGGCTTGTCATGGAGGCTCTAGATGGGATGGATGGGGTTGAAGCTAAACGGATACTTGAATCTACGGGTAGCATCAAGATGGTTTTGGATGGTGTGGAGGTGTATATCGATAGTAGTGATATCGAATTCTACGAGGAGATATCTGAGGGGTGGGTTATAGGCGATTTCGATGGCGGTAGGATTCTACTGAGTACTGTAGTCGATAAGAGGCTTGCTGCTGAGGGTCTTGCAAGGGATCTTATAAGGAGGATACAGTATATGCGTAAGGAGCTCGATCTACCTGTCGAAGACTATATAGAGGTTAGGATATCTGTACCTAGCGTTGAGGCTTTAGAGATGGTTGAGGAATTCAAGGATTTCATAATTAGTGAAACTAGAGCAAAGGTATTCGATACCGTGGTCGCAGGCCGATTGGATTATGGGTATGTAAGAGAATGGGATATAGATGGTGAGAGTTATACGATATCGATTAGACATATAGGTAAAGGCTGATAACCTGTTATGAGTGGTGGTAGGATAATCGTAGATATACTCACACCTAAACAGGTTCTATTCTTCGAGCCGGTTATCCGTAGGCTTAGGTCTAACGGGTTCGATGTCTACGTATCGACTAGAGTATTTAGGGAGACTTTATGGCTTCTAAATCGTAGGGGTATAGATGCTAGGATTATAGGTGTCTATGGGGGTGGTAGTCTTGAAGGTAAGCTTAAAGCTAGCTTAGAGAGATGTTTAGAGATGCTTAGATTCTTTGAGGAGGTTGACCCAGACGCCGTCTTATGCTTCTCATCACCTGAAGCTTCTAGAGTAGCTTTCGGTCTATCTATACCGTTGTATATAGCTAACGACTCACCTCATGCTGAAGCTGTAGCTAGACTCACACTACCCCTAGCTCGTAGACTATATACACCTAGGATTATACCTGTTAGGATGTGGACTCGGTATGGGTTGAAGCTATCCCAGATAGTTAGGTATAACGCTCTAGATCCAGCTGCATGGCTTAAGGGTTTTAAGCCTTCTACAGAGGTCGTCGATAAGCTTGGCTTAAACATCGGTGAACCTATACTTGTAGCTAGGTTCGAGGAATCTAAATCTGCTTACATACCTAGGAATTCTAGATCCCCTCTACTAGCTCTAATCGAGCGTATATCTGAGGAGTTTAGAGGTTTTAAGATAGTAGTTATACCTAGATATGAAGATCAGGTGGAGGCTTTAGAGTATCTTGAGGATAGGGTTATCGTATGTAGGGAGCCTATAGAAGCAGCTAACCTTCTATACTATGCATCGATCTTCGTAGGGTTCGGTGGAACTATGACTTGTGAAGCAGCTCTTCTAGGGGTACCGACTCTAAGCCTAAGATTCTACGGATCATACTATACGGAGAAGTATCTAGAGCGCAGGGGGCTACTGGTAGCTGCGTATACTTTGGATGAAGCTATGGAGAAGCTTAGAGATCTAGCTACGAGGTGGAGGGTTATGAAAGCTAAGCTGAGGGGGAGGGCTAGTAGGATATTAAATTCTATGGATGATCCTAGCGAGGTTATATCTAGAGGCTTGATTCTAGATCTAGAAGCTAGCTAGACTTCTAGTATTCTTAAACCTCCATCCAATACCATTATGGGTAGAGCTGAATCTAGGAAATCATTTAGAGCTGATATATGTACTATAGGAAAACCTTCTACTATCGTATAACCACTCCTCCTCAATGTAACTATAACGGGTATCAATTTGATACTATCCCATCCGTCGATTATCCTACGAAAGCTATGTCTAACGATTAGAGCGAGGGCTTCAACCCTAGCCCTATGCCTATCTATAGCTTCGCTTAATATACTACGATAACCTCTCTTCATATGCTTACAATCTACAGCTACTATTATAGGCTTACGAAAACCTAGGACATCTATCTCCCATCTCCTACCGAGAGATTTAAACCTGTAGTTCGAGAATGTATCGAAGCCTAAACTATCCAGTATCATCGATGTAAATAATTCGAATTCCCTCCACTTCAATAGGGAGGCTGTATCCTCTAGGCTTTGAGAATACCTTGCTAGAAAGAGGAATACTCTAAACCTAGAAGAATCTATATCGTCTAGGCTATCTAGCTTGGTAATCTCGTATAGGGATTCTAGGAGTATTGGTATATCATCTACAGGTATACGTGTATATTCTGATATCTCCTCTAATGTAAAGTGGTTTTTATCCCTAGTAACCTTCAGAAATCCTTTAGCTATCAGGGGTAAGCGAAGATCTCTTAAAGCCATTGTATGAGCCACCTAGATATCTAGCATAAGATATAATTGGAGATTGGATAAAGCTTCTGCTTGATAGAGTTAGCCGTATAGGTATGGGTGATACTATCGATCTTGATGGATACTCTGATCGATCGGTATTAGAGCTTCATATCTAGAAATCTCAGAGCGTTTCTACCCATTATCTTCCTCACAGTCTCCTCTGATACACCTATAATCTGTCTTAGTATCGATGTATCTCTTTCAATATGCTGCTTCGCATATTCGATTCTATCAGCTCTACAATCTGTACCGAAGAGCATGTAGTCTTCAGCACCGTATGCTATAAGTTTTTGAAGAGCGTTTCTACGATAGATTAGAGGTGTACCCGGGGTTATGTCTATGAACATACGTATATCCTCCCTACTTCTCCCAAGCTCCCTGATAGTATATGATCTGAATCTACCCCATAGAGCTATACATTCATCAACCCAAGGCCAGCTTATATGGGCTAGAGCGAATCTGAGATCTGGGAAGCTTAGGAGTACTTCGTAGTTTACAGGTCTACAGAATCTAGATGAATCTTTGAAGCCGAATAGTATACCTGAATGGAATAGTATAGGTATACCTAGCTTCTCAGCTTTCTCGTATACCGGGTACATGAATTCATCATATGGATACCAGTGATCGGGTATCATCTTAACACCTCTAACCTCTTTAGAAGTTACAGCCCATTCTAGGATTTGAACAGCATCTTTAAGTCTAGGTTCAAGCCATACGAAGCCTATCACTCTATCTGGAGCCTCTTTCTGAAGGCTTGCTATAAACTCTATAACCTCCCTCTGCTTCTCTACAGTTACATCTGGGTAGCTGAACTCCATATATCTAGTTACACCAGACTTGGGTTTAGGGAATATATCCGTCCTACGCATCTCCGATGGGTATGGAGAGAATATTATGGCTTTATCAACTCCAGCTGAATCCATACCCTTTAGAATTGTATCTATGGACTCTGACCCTGTACTATGGATATGACAATCTATTATAAGCATCTATATACACCTAAACCCATACTACCGTTTAAACCGTATATAACGCTTAATTAGTAGGAGGCGTACTACTAGCTGATGAAGGTGGAGTGTATTGAGGATAGCAGGGCGGGGTAGACTTATATCATGCCCTAAATGCGGGTATAGATTCGATCTAACGTATGCTAGAGCATATAGCTGCCAATCATGTCCCGTACTCATAGAGGATCTACACTGTAGCTATGTTAAATGTCCTAAATGCGGCTACGAATTCCCGCTAGGATAGAAATAGTAGTAGTACCTGTATTTTAAGCTAGTAGAAAAGGTAAATATTAAAATAGTTGATCGTAGTAACATTTTAACCAAGAGTTATGGGTTATAGTAAAGGTGCATTAATATCGGATAGGTTATCTAGAGAAGAGGTAGTAAAAGCTGTAGAGGGGGAGAAGGATAGCCTCTCTAAGATAATTAAAGCTATACATGTATTCGGTCCTAGAAACTACACGGCTATATCTAGGATAACAGGTATTCCTGCAGAAACCGTAAGATACAAGATAAAGACACAGTTGAGGAATAGGGGTATAAGGGTATATGCTCATGTAGATTATGGTAGAATCGGATTAGCGAGGTATGCTTTGAGATTAAGGTTTAGCCATGAGGTAGAAGCTTATGCACCTAAGATTCTAGATAAACTAGCTGAGGTAGGCTATCTATACTATTATGGTAGGGTTATACCTAGATGGGAGTATGTATGTAATATAGCATTACCGCCGGATCTAGAGTTGAAGTATAGGGTATTCCTAGATGGATTGGTGGATAGAAGGATTATAGAATGGTATTCTATGAGTAGGTTAACCTCTGTAAGATACCTATCTATGGATACTAGGTTTTACGATTTCGATAGGGGTATATGGAGTATACCCTTCGATAGCGAATGCTACAACTATAGGGATGAATTAGAGGTATCTATAGAGGAGGATGTATGTAGAGATCCACGTATAGATTCTATAGATCTAAAGATGATAGCATGGAGCCAGGTAGATGCCTATCTCTCACCGACAGATATAGCTAAGAGAATTATGTGCGAACCTAAGAAGGCGTTATACCATTACAAGGAGCATATAGTTAAGCAGGGTATAATAAAGAGGTATATAGTATCCGCTGGATGGAGCCAGCAGGATATGAGGAGTATTATCATCAGGTTTGAAGGTATAGAGAGAGAGGATATAGATGAAGCTAGAAGGGTTATGGAGAGGATACCCTTTACAGTAAGGGATACCGTTTCTGAGAATCCAGTAGCTTATACTTCATATCTAGTTATACCTAAGCAGTATATGATACCTGTAATCGAGTATATATCTGAAAGGGTAAGTACCACTCTAAAGAAGTGTATGGAATATGAATTGATAGATTCGAAGATTCATCAATCCTATACTATACCATATGAAATGTATGACGATGATGATGGATGGATTTTCAATGTAAACGATACGTTATATATTATCGAAGAATACGGTAAACTAATGCGATCGGTAGAATACTCAAATACTCCATTACAATATGGTTAGCGAATTTAATCTATAGGTATAGGTGCACCGATCGGTATTCCGAGCATACTATACACCTCCCCCTTTTGGGTAGGGTTATTCATATTTGATGATTTATATCAGTTGGGTTATTAAATTTTTCCCTTTTCACAAAGTCTTCTTGGAATATGTTTACGTTTTTTCCGATTTAGACTGATATAGGGGTATATGGTTTACCTATTTTTCGGTTTGAGCATCGAAGAACCTATTATGGATGCTATCTCGAGGATACTTTCGAAGCTTGCAGATGGTTTAGATGAGGATACAGTTTCTTCGGATAATGATTCTAGTAAGTTTATACCTATACTTCTTAGACTTGGCCTACTTGAGATTCGTAGAGTTGGTGGTAGGAATGTATATGTAACTAGTGTTAGAGGTAAGGTTCTGCTCGAAGAGTATGGATCGTTTAAGAAGAGTTTTTCTAATATTGGCTGAGTGATTTCACATTTAAGCTAAAAAGTTTTATATCACATGATCGAGAATAGTTGAGTGGAAATTGAGTAAAAGGTTTGAGGATGTATTCGAGGAGGCTGTGGATAGGGGGCTATCTATCGTAGGAAATATCGCTAAAGAAGTCGTTTTACATCTTATGAGTGAATTCTATGGTGTGAAGAAGGGTTGTATGGGGTCTGATCCGTGTAGGGTTCATGATGCTCTTGTAAGAATACTTGGTGATGGAGCTAAGTTCGCTGAGAAGAGTATAGTATCGGCTTTATGTGAGCTCATAGGTTTAGAGCCTGTAGCGATTAAGGGGAAGGGGTTCCTTGAAATTATCGAGGAGGCTAGGAGGATCTATGAAGAGAAGATTAACCCATCTATTTAGGGTATAACCTTAATAAATAACGTTTATTCTCAACCTATTCTTCGTAGTAGGGTTTTATAGGAAGGGATGGGGAGGGATTGAGACTATTATTGCTGCATGCGGATAGGTTTGAGTATAGAGTATTGACTCCAGCTTCTAGTGTGAGGGATGAGGTATCGGAGGATTCTAAGATATTCTCTATAGATGAAGCTCTTGTAGTGTTTACTACGGTGGAATCTAGGGATGAATCTGATGTTGATAGTGTTGTAGGTGAAGCTATCGAAGCTGTACGTGAGGTAGCTGGTAAGCTATCTGTAGATAGTATCGTAGTCTATCCCTATGCTCATCTATCATCTAATCTAGCATCACCTACTAGAGCTATCGAGCTACTCACCTTATTCGAGAAGAGGTTATCGAGTTTAGGATTTAAAGTTCATAGAGCACCCTTCGGATGGTATAAGAGCTTCTCTATAACGGTTAAGGGTCATCCGCTTTCGGAGCTTTCTAGGGAGGTTACTGGTAGAGGGTATGCTAGAGTTGAAGCTGAGGCTGGGAGGAAGGGTAAGTTTCATAGATTTCTTATAGTCGATATCGATGGGTCTGTATACGAGTTGGATCCATCAGATTGGAGGGTCTGCCCCGTATTCGCTAGATCTGATCGTAGATATAAGCTTCTAGAGGTATTCGTTAGGAATGAGCTTGAGGGTAGCCCTGGTAGGGGTAGGCCTAGGCATGTAGAGTATATGCGTAGATTGGAGCTTGTAGATTATTGTCCTGAAAGCGATGCTGGACACTTTAAGCTATACCCTAACGGCGTACTAGTATTCGATCTATTGAAGGATTATGCATTCTTTAATGTAGCTCTACCATGGGGTGCTGTAAAGATACAGAATCCGCTGATCTATAGGGAGAGTGTGAAAGCTATAAGGGATCTTATGGGTGAATTCCATGAGAGGGATTATAGGATACCGATCGAGAATGAGGTTTTCCTACTTAGATTTGCTTCTGACCCCGGAGCCTTCCCATATGTTCAGAAGATTCAGTTAACGTATAGGCATATGCCGTTTAAAGTCTATGAGGAGGTCCCGTGCTTTAGGAGGGAGCAGAGGGGTGAGCTTGTAGGTCTTAGGAGGCTTAGATACTTCACTATGACTGATCAACACTGTTTCTGTAGGGATGAGGAGGAGGCTTTAAGGGAATTCGAGAATTTAACGCTTATGTTTAGAGATCTACTCGATCATGTTATAGCGGGTGGAAACTGGGTTTTAGGATGGGAGTGTGTGGAAGAGTTCTTCGAGAAGTATAGGGATTGGTTTATCTCTCTATGCGTTAAGGTTGGTGTACCATCGTTCTTTAAGCTTATGCCTAGTATGACTCACTACTATGCGTTCAAGAATGAATTCCAGGTTATAGGGACGGATGAGGCTAACGTTCAGTTATCGACTGTACAATTCGATGTGAAGAATGGTGAGAGGTTCGGTATAGTCTATAGGGATTCAGATGGAGCGGTTAAACCTTGTATAATACTCCATGCCTCATCGCTTGGAAGCTTGGAGCGTACACTCTACGCTCTTATAGAATCTGCTCTATATAGGATGGGGGAGGGTAGGCTCCCCATGTTCCCTGTATGGCTTTCACCAGAGCAGGTTAGACTTATACCTGTATCCCAGAAGCATGTAGGGTTCTGTATGGAGATAGCTTCTAAACTCGAATCATCTTCGATAAGGGTTGGTGTAGATGATAGGGATCTAACCGTCTCGAGGAGGGTTATGGAGGCTAAAGCTTCTTGGATACCCTATATAATCGTAGTCGGGGATAGGGAGGTGGAGACTGGCATCTTCCCAGTCGTCGTGAGGGGGGAGTCTACGATAGATAGGGATTCTATAATCGAGATGAGGATCGAGGAGCTGGTAGATAGGGTTAGATCAGAGTGTAAGGGTATGCCTTATAGGCCTCTATATGTTCCTAGGGAGCTTAGTAGGAGGGTGCAGTTTGTAGCATGGACTCCTAAACCTCTACAACGTATTGGCGGAGGCTAGCTCTCCTCTAGGTATGTGGTATACCTCATGTAGTCGTCGTATCCTACTTCTGATATCTCGCTCTGTATTATAAGGTATGCGGCTTGTGGTGGTATTATACCCTTCTCTGTTATTATTAGATCGATATAGTCTGGTGGGGTTACATCGAAGCTTGGGTTTCTAACAGATACTAGAGGGTATCTCTCTAGGAATTCTTTAGAGACGACTTCATCCGGGCTTCTCTCCTCTATCTTTATAAGCTCACCTATTATAGTCTCAGGGCTAAACTTGTATGTTTCAGCTGCTACGAATACCCTAACCCTAGCTTCCTTAGCTGCTAGAGCTATCATAGATGTACCGATCTTATTGACTACCGCACCGTTCGATGCTACAGCATCTGCTCCTACGAAGACTTTATCAACCTTCTTCATAAAGAATCTAGCGGCTGAATCTACTATCAATGTTACTGGTATACCTGCTTCTGCTAGCTGCATAGCGGTTAGCCTACCCTGGAACTTTGGTCTAGTCTCGGTAGCTATAACCTTTATATCTTTACCCTGACGTTTAGCTTCGGTGAGTATAGCTATAACCGCTGAGCTATTACAGTGTGTGAGTATGATATCCCCATCTACTATCCTCTTAGAGCCTATCTTAGCGATAACCTTCTTAGCTTCATCCACCCTTCTAAGGAATTCTCTTCCAGCTTCGATAGATATCTTCCTAAGATCTTCTAAGCCTGCTCCTCTCCTATAGGCTGATAGTACTCTAAACATGATGAATCTAACAGCGTTTGGCAGGGATACGGCTGTAGGTCTAGTCGATAGGAGTCTACGCGCAGCTCCATCCATCTCCTTGATGAACTCATCTGGTGTCGACGCTCTACTCTCCTCAGCTTCTATGATTAGAGCTTCAGCTGCAGCTCTAGCTATAGGTGTAGCTCCGCGTATACGCATCTCTTCTATAGCTTTAGCTATTTCTTCAAGCTTAACTGAAAACTTCATGATTAGAAAACCCAAATACTATGGTGTTAGCTTCTTTATTAATTTTAGCCTTGGTTGAAGTATACTTTTAGATAATGCAGATTGGTATCAGCCTATTGTAGGTAGCTCATCTCTATGCAAAGCTGAAGCCGTAAAAGTCGAGTTGAGATAAACCTATAGCTTCGTTAAAATCTATATCTAGAGCTTCTAGGATGGGTTGGAATGTCGTTCTAAGATGATCCACGTATTTAGCTACATCTATCTCATCCAGCGATGCTAGCTCGATAGGTTTAACCCCTATCTTACCGGTAACCTTTACGTAGGATATTATATCACCTACATCAACCTCCTTCCCTATACTCTTGAGTAGTAGAGCTGCTTTGAGATGCTGGGGTGTGGTCTTCTTGTATGCTTCTATAGGCTTACCTAGCATTATCTTGAAAGCTAGTTCTTCTAACGTTAACTCCTTCTTCTTAAGCTTCATATAGTATTTCCTAACTAGATCCTTTATCCTCCTCTTCACATCTTCGAATTCTCTATCATTCGTAACCTGTCCTAGTAGTTTAGTCATCTCTGCGAATGCTGTTTTAAGGAATTCAGGTGTATTACGCTTCTTACCTGTTAATCCTTTAACATCTACGCTTCCATCCTCGTATACGCCTATATAGTTCTTCTTCCTCATACTGAATACCGTATACCTGTATACCTTATCTACATCGATATCCATGAGGAGGTTTGATCTAACCCACTGGATAAGCTTAGCAACTCTATCAGGGTCGGGTTTCTCTATGAATAGGGAGTCTGTATCCCCGTATATCACGTGGAGGCCTAGCCTCCTAGCCTCCTTGATAGTCTCCTCTATAGCGTATCTACCTATAGCTGCTGTAGCTTCGGCTACGGGTGGACAGTAGAATGCGAAGTTTTCAGCTCCGAATACACCGTACGAGGCGTTGATTAGAACCTTTAAGCTTTCAGATACGGTTGAATACCAGTCTCTAAGACTTTGTGGTAGACTCTTATCCTTAGCCTTAGATTTATACCATCTTACACGTATATCCTTGAGTGATCCTATTAGTAGGCTTGTAACCCCCTTCCTCCTCCTACAAACCCAGTGGGCTGTACCTGGTATTATATTCGATCTACATTCCTCGTGGCTGCATCTAACAGTCTCGTAGCTTAGGTTATACCTCTGCATAGCTGATGGATACATCGATTGGAAGTCTAGGACTGCTATCTGGAAGTGTACTCCTGGCTCAGGTTTTATAACATGGCCTCCACGATACTTTTTACCTTCTATAACTGCTTTCGTAGTAGCTCCACCCTTAAATTTGAGTAGATCCTCTCTCCTAGGTATCAGCCATCCTCTAGCTCTATGCTCTCTTTCAAGCATATTCCTTATCCATCCTGATACGCCTTGCCTACATAGATCCTCTAGGATTGTGCCTGTAACCCTGGATAATACAACCATGAGGTTGAATGTAAGCCAACCCTCATACGATAGTAGACCGTATGTTAGCTCAGCATCTCTTAGACAGTATTCTGCTAGTTCACGATAGCTTAGATCTGATATAGGCTTATCTATGGTTATCTTACCTACGCCTAGTAGAGCTGATGCTACTCCTTCGAGTGTATTCTCGTAGTATCTGGATTTGAACGCGTATACCTGTATGGATCTATTGAAGAAGAACTTGTATAGATCGAGGTGTATACCGTATCTAACAGAGGCTGAATCCCTCGATAGGGTTACAGGTATATCGCTCTTCTGGAATCCTAGACGTTCAGCTCTGTGGAATAGGTATCTTAGATCGAAGTCGTCGCCGTTGAACGATACCACCACCGGGTAGCTATCGATCGCTTTGAAAACTTCTTCTAATAGGAGCTTCTCATCCTTATAGAATTCTACGGATACTCCTTCCATCCTGAAATCCTCTCTAGGCTTATCATGCTTCTCTAGTAGTAGTATACGCTTCGAGCCTTCAGAATCTACGAGTGCTACCGCTACTATAGGGTATTCTGCTCTCCTAGGATCCGGTATACGTGAAGGGTATGGGGATGATACCTCTATATCCAGTACTAGATGCTTCATCTTCGGTACAGGGTATTCAAGCCTCTTCAACCATCTCTCTATAAGCCTCCTCTCCTCTTCATCTACATCTTTGAGTGAATCTATGAATCCTATAGCCTCCCTAGTTAGATCTACTTCGACCGGTACTAGTCTACCATCAACTATACGGTAGGGCATACACGGTATTATACCTGTATCATACATGTAGCAATCATGATACTTTATGTTAGCTTCCCAGACTCTAGGCTGTAGGATATCTCTTATAGATCCGGATGGTTTACCCCCTATCGATAACGGATCTTTAGCTATGATCTTAGTCATAACCTTCTCTTCATCGTTTACGGCATCGTATAGTTTAACCTCTTCGAAGCCCTCCAACCCTTTATGCGAAGCTATCTCTGGTATACGTTTAACCTCATCTATACTCATATCTGTTAGACAGTAGGGTTTATGACCGGTGTTATCGTACCAGAAGTATACTCTACTATCCTCTAGGGAGTAGAGTTTAACGTATGCGCATCCTTCAGCTCCATCATAGTCTACAGATAATACTATGGATGAGCCTAGATTGCTTGGACGCCTATCCTCTATGCTCCTCCTGGATTCCCTATACCCCTCCACCCTTTCTACCTCTATACCTGGTGGTTTTTCCACTTCTCCACTTCTCTCAGGCTCCTCCTTCTTGTAGAATGAGTCTAGGGTTAGCGGACGCATAGTAGCTCTATCCTTTAGAGAATTTATGAGTTGAGTACAGATATTAACGTTAGCATCCTGGAGGATCTATTCTATGTATAGTATCCCGATCTATGTTTCTATGTTTAGGTATACCCTGTTATCGCTTCTAACAGTTATACATTTATGGCTTATAGATGTATGATCGCATATATATTCGGGTAGAGGTATAGTCTTGCTAGGTGTATGCCTATGATTAGGAGGGAGGTTGTATACTTCGATAAGCCTGGATCTGAGAATACTGATGAAACCTTGAAGGCGGCTAGGGCTAGGCTTGAGGAGCTTGGGATACGTTACATGGTTGTAGCTTCTACTAGAGGTTATACAGCTTTTAGAGCTTTAGATATACTAGGGGATCTTAGAGATAGGGTTGATCTTATCGTAGTTACTCATGCCGGAGCTGTGGAGTATAGGGTTGAGGATCTTGAGAAGCTTAGATCTTCTTGGGCTAGGATTCTCACATGTCCTCATACCCTAGGCTGGACTGTAGGGGATTCGTTTAGATCTAGGTATGGGGGAGGGTTTACGGTTGAGCGTATCGTAGCCGATGCTTTGAGAAGGTTTTCTGAAGGTATGAAGGTCGCTGTCGAGATAGTATTGATGGCTACTGATGCTGGGCTTATACCTCCCGGGGTTGATGTAGTATCTGTAGCTGGGACTGCTAGCGGAGCTGATACTGCTATAATCGTTACATCAGCTTATAGTAGGGAGTTCTTTAAGCTTAAGGTTAGGGAGATTATAGCTATGCCTAGGTAGGGGTAGGGGGCTTAGTATCCTATGCCTGAGATAATCAGTCTCGGTGAGGCTTTAGTCGAGATTATGCGTAGATCTAGGGATACCCCCTTCACGGTTCCAGCTGAGTTTCTAGGCCCCTATCCTAGCGGTGCTCCAGCTATATTCGCTGATGCAGCTGCTAGGCTTGGAGCTAGATCTGGGTTTATAGGTGTGGTGGGATCTGATGATTTCGGGTTTGTAGTAGCTGATAGGCTTAGGAGGGATGGTGTGGATCTAAGCTACTTCAGGATTGTTGAGGGGTATACTACGGGTATAGCTTTCGTAGCTTACCGTTCTGATGGTTCTAGAAGGTTTATATTCCATCTTAGATACTCTGCTGCATCTCTACTATCACCTGATGATATAGATAGGGATTATATAGCTTCAGCTAGATTCCTACATGTGATGGGGTCGGCTCTATCTGTAAGCCCTTCATCTAGGGATGCATGCTATAAAGCTGTGAGGATAGCGTCTGATAGCGGTGTTATGGTATCCTTCGATCCTAATCTTAGACCTGAGCTTCTACCTGTAGAGGAGATAAGAGAGATATGTAGGCCTATACTAGACTATGCCTATCTTATACTACCGAGTGGTGAGGAGGCTACTATGCTTACAGGTTTAGATGATCCTAGCTATGCATGCGATCGCCTATTATCTATGGGTGCTGAGATAGTTGCTCTCAAGATGGGGTGTCTAGGTTCTAAGATATATACTAGGGGTAGGGAGATATATATACCTGCTTTCAAGGTGGATGAGGTTGATCCTACTGGTGCTGGGGATACGTACGATGCAGGATTCGTCGTAGGCTTATCTAGAGGGTGGAGCCTCGAGAAGACTGGTGTATACGCTAACGCTGCTGGAGCTCTATCTGTAACCAGGTTTGGACCTATGGAGGGCTGCCCTACTCTAAGCGAGGTCGAGGATTTGATTAGGAGGCAGCCTCCACCTATAAGCTTCTAGGATGGTGTATGGATTGACCGTGAAGTTCGGTGTAGCTCTTCCAGATGAGCTGGCTGAGGAGTTTGAGAAGACTTCTAGGAGGCTGGGTTATAAGAGTAGGAGTTATGCTATCTCAGAGGCTATAAGATACTTTATATCTGAGAATCTATGGCGTCTAGATCCTGGTAGGATTATCGCGGGGTTGATAGCTTATACGTATACCGATGTATCGGCTAGGCTTGAGGAGGAGCTTAGAAGCTTAGGTCATGAGTATCTAGATATGATCGTATCATCCTTCCATATACATCTAACTAAGGATAGATGTTTAGAAACAGTATTCGTTAGAGGGGCTGCTGGGAGGGTTGAGGAGTATCTATCTAGGCTTAGGAGTCTTAGAGGCTTGGAGAATGTTAAACTCGTAGTATTAGCATTCCTCGAATAGATCGTGGAGATCCATGGATAGAGCTTCATCTGCTAGCGATGGTAGTATATCCCAGGATCTACCTATATACCTCTCTAGAACATCCTCTCTAACCGATAGAGTTAATACACCTTCATCTGATCTAAACTCTATCCTTAATCCTCTACTCGATTCTCTAACCTCTACGATTGTATCTGGTAGAGCTGCTCTAATACCGTCGATTATACATAGGTATGGCTTAACCCTTGGACATGATACTATACATAGATCTATCCTTCCAAGCCTCCTAGAAGCTTCTATAGAAGCTTTAATACCTAGAGCTAGGAATGGCCCCTTATGTCCATGAGCTTCTACAGCTCTAGATATTATCATGCTTAGATCAGACAATCTACCTTACCTCCTTCTCTATCCTTAAAGCCTTCTCTAGAACCTTCAATGTTGGTAGACCTGCTATAAGCGCTAATACTCCACCTGAAGCGTGGAGTGGCCCCCAGTATCCTAGAGCCCACTCTAAGCTTCTACCCATAAATACTATACCTATCAATACCCCAGCTAGGTATGCTGAAGCTATCGTAGCTATGCAGGCTACGATAGTATTCAGTAATCTACCTGTAAGCTTGTAGCGTACAGTTAAGGCTAGGGCTTCGAATAATATCGATGAAGCTACGAAGCCGAATATATGGAAGGCTCCAGGCCTTAATAGTAGGAGTATAAGCGAACCTACTAACGATACAGAGATAGCTGTACCAGGTATGCGAGCTAGACCAGCAGCGATTATCAAGGGTAGGTATGATGAGAGATCGCATAGTACTGGTAGACCGAATAGCTGGAATCCTATAGGGCCTACGTAAGCGTTTAGGAGAGCCCATAGGGGTGAGGATACAGCTATTATCGATATCCTTAATGTTCTAGAGACCATACATGTGCACCTAGATTTAGGATAGGTGCACACATATATGAGCGTACAGCTAGTAGAATACGTAGATATCGAAGCTAACTTGCTAAAACTTGGGCTGAGTATGCTGGCCGTTCCCAACCTCTAGAGGCGGGTTACTTTAACAATTGATGTCCTGAACAGAGTTATGGATTGAATTGAGTAGTTTTTAATTGAGTCTCTCTAATGGTGGTTACTGGTAAATTCTTTTTCTGGTGTCTATTTTAGCGATAACTATGATTTTCTCTTGCTCATAAACTTTGAATAGCGCTCTATATTTTCCAACTCGTAGTCTGAATGTGTTTGCTTCGCCAGCGATCTTAACAATATCGAGTTGAATGTCTGGGAAGTCTTCCAATTGCTTAAGTTTATCGATTATGTGTCTCCTGTCTTCGGGGTTGAGTTCGCTCAAATATTCATGCACCCTTCTGTGGAGAAGAATCCTAAATTTCGTCAAGGGGCTTCAGCTCACTGAAGCGCTTATCCTTAACTATTTCGTCAATCTCTCTTAGTAGCAGGTATTCTTCGGTTGTTAGGAATATGTCTTCGAGAAAGCCCTTAAGCTCATCAATCTTCTTACCAATCTCCTCAATCTTCTCAAGAACCGCCTCGCCCAAAAAGCTTCACCTAAAATGATGAAAACAAACATTACCCTAATAACATTTACCTCTCATTACCACTTCCAGCCTTCTTACAGGGATAACGCCACTTTTCCGAGTTGAGAGAACTGTTTTCCCATGGTTTATGTTGAGGATTAAGCACAAGACTTTCCCATATCAATAATACTTGAATCCCCTTTGCTCAACCATGATTTCCTCTAAGCACTAGGAGTGATTTTCTAAATAATTTTCGCTTAAATTTAAAGTCTATGCTAATCTATTTTATTGTTCTACTATAGCTGGCTTTTGCATCTTAGCTTTTTCTTTTTCCGCTATTTGTAGGGAGAGTTGCCTCTCATACTCAATGAGCATTTTTATGATTGGGTTCTCAAGGTTGACTTTATATAAGGTGGCGCGTCCAATTTTTCTTGATGCTACGACTAGGCCGAGCTCCTCTAAATCTTTAAAGTACTTATAAAATGTGAGCTTACTCATTCCTAGAGCTTCCACTATTTCCTTCTTGGTGAAGTCGTTTAGCTTAAAGTCTAATAGGTAGTCTAGGATCCTAAGCTTTGGTGAGTTGCCTAAGGCTTTGATTAAGAGCGATTCACACTCCATTTTTTATCAAGTTATATCCTGTGAGTAAAGGTATATATAGTTAACTGTCAAAAGGTATTATTAGTGTACCTATATGAGAAGAGATTACTCTGACCACGAAGTTAAAGCTT
>JAGTQC010000003.1 GCA_018396535.1 Candidatus Bathyarchaeota archaeon
TAGCCTCTTTAGCAGCGGTATTAGCTAGGAATGGCGGATTGAATAAACAGGAAGTAACGATAGTACTAGCTATGGTTTGGGTTTCCTGGATGATCCCATCATTCTACGGTGTACTACCCGTCCTCACTATGATGGGTACTGCTCGTCAGATTCCAGCCTTCCACCGATGGAATCTAGAGTATCTTAAACCTGCTCATTGGCAGTGGGGCCCCGATCCGTTCAACGATAAGCTTTGGGAGTCTTGGATGTATGGTGGACCAGTACCATGGGCTGAGTGGATGCCTGCACTACTATTCCATACAGCTAGATTAATACCATACTATCTTATGTTCGCATTCTTCGCAACACTATGGAGGAGGCAGTGGATAGATATAGAAGCTCTACCATTCCCACATGCTACTGCAGCTGCTAAGCTTATAGATATGGCATACGAGAAGGTTGATGGAGGAACAAGACTATTCCAAAACGTATGGCTATGGCTAGGATTACTAATAGGATTCCTATCGATATATCGATACTGGGCATGGACACTACCAGGACTAGGACTAACACCACCACCATATGCTGCTGGAGGTACTAATATGGGCTTCGATTTAACCCAATACGTTATAATACCTCTTGCTCCTATATGCTTCAACTTTGATACGTTCTGGATAGGTGCATCATTCCTAGCACCTGTAAAGACTCTATTCAGCTATATAGTAACAGCGATAGTATTTCACTGGGTTTGGTGGCCTATGATGTCTTGGCTAGGATACTGGGAGCCTCAAGGTGCAGGTAATATAACGGCTCTACACGGCTGGATTCACACAGTATATCGTAGCTGGACTGGACCTAACATGCAGAGATGGTGTTATACATGGGGTGCTGTAGCTTTCATATCATTCGGTGCTGGATATGCGCTAGTATTCTTCCCGATACTAGTAACGTTTAGAGGAGAGCTTATGAATAGTATAAGAGCTATTCTAGGTAGGGCTCCGCCTGAGGTTGAGGCTAGGGAGCCTCTAAGATATAGATGGCAGTTATCAGCTCTGATACTATTCATGGCTATCTCTGTTGCTTTATGGTGGTATGCTAGTATAGGAAACCTGCCAGTCGTATGGGGCTTCATAAACTATCTAATGTATATGTTATGGATGGTATGTAGAGCTAGGGTTGCCGCAGAGTATGGTATACTAGCAGATCCGATAAACGATAACTACTGGGCTCATAACTGGACGTATACATTTAGACACTGGTTTATCGCAGATCCAGCATCACCATTCTTTGTAAGAGATCTGCAAGCTAGATATCTCGTATTGAGGAGCGATTACCCATGGTACTTCAGTGTAGTTAGATCAACACCCGTAGCTACATTACTACAAAGCTATAAGGTAGCTTCACTCGAAGGTCTGCATGCTAAACATGTACTACTAGGAACTATTATAGCCATAGCATTCTGTATACCTATATCGCTATTCTACTTAACAGCTCTATGGCATAGTTTCGGAGCCTTAAACCTATCGATCTTCAACTATACGGGTGCACCCCATAACTACTATCAGAGGGGCCCCACATATGCATGTATAACCGAGGTAGGAGACTACTATCGAGGTAGTTTAAGCGCTGGTGGACCTAGAGCCTCACAGTGGATACTATTCTCTATAGGTGCAGCGATAGTATCTATAGTCTATGCTCTACATGCGAAGTATCCATGGTTCCCACTGAATCCTGCAGGAGTAACGATGGGTATGGGTTGGATGATGGTTCCAGTCCTAACACCAGCTATCGTAGCCTACATAGCTAAGGTTATCGTTATGAGGATTGGTGGAGCTAAGCTATACGAGGATGTAGCTATGCCATTCGCTATAGGCTTAACGGTAGCTACAGGTCCAGCCTTAGTGATAACAGGTCTATACCAGTTAACGACAACCCTAGCTGTAATGTAGCAGGTCGTTAGAATATAGCCTTATTTTTCCCCTCCCTTTCTCTATACTACCATTTAAGCTTAAACTTTTAAATCCTAGATAAGCCTAGATAACCCTATCCAAAGCTATATTGATCGTCGTACTTCACCCATTTACTTGAAGCTTTAAGTTATGGTAATATTTAAATCGTAGCATCCTATCATCTGTTAGCGTTATAGCTATGTCGGATGTGTTTTGGGTGAATTATAGAGCTACTAGTATGGATATACTTTCTAAGCTGGAGAGGTTGATAGAGGAATCAGGTGTATTCGAAGATATAGGTTCAGGTGATATAGTCGCTGTGAAGGTTCATCCAGGTTTATACGGTAGTGTAAGGTATCTTAGACCGGTATATGTGAGGAAGATAGTCGAAGTGATTAAAGCTAGGGGTGGTAAACCGTTTGTAACCGAAACTGTAGGGCATAATCCGATGGGTAGTAGAGGTACTGCTGAAGGATATATACGTGAGATGATAGCTAACGGTTTCACATCTGAAACCTTAGGTGCACCTATACTCATAGCCGATGGGTTATGGGGTTTAGACGAGGTTAAGATCGAGATAGATGGGTTAAAGCTTAAAGAGACACGTATAGCTTCTGCTATAGCATACTCAGATTTCCTAGTATCGATAGCTAGAGTTAAGGCTCATGGATCCGCAGGCTTTGCAGCAGCTATAAAGAATGTAGGTGTAGGATGCGTCAGTCGTGCTGGTAAAAGTAGGATACACTTTTCTTCAGGTCCATCGATCAATGTAAAGTTATGCGATGGATGCAGTCTATGCGTTAAATACTGTAAGCTATCTGCTATAAAGCTTAGAAACGGTATACCTGTAATAGACCCCTCCAGATGTAATCAATGCCTTATATGCGTTAACGTATGTCCAAAGAAGGCTTTAACAGCTGATAGAACGGAACCGCCTGAGACACAGTATCGTATAGCTGATTCAGCTCTAGCAGTATCGAAAGCTTTGAATGGTAGGATAGCGTACATAAACGTGGCCGTAGAGATAACGCCTCAATGCGATTGCGGTAGGAGGGTTGATACACCTATAGTACCGGATCAAGGTATATTCGCTTCTAGAGATCCTGTAGCTTTGGATAGGCTAGTAGCCGATAAGATAGTAGCAGCTCCAGGTATACCCGGATCGGCGGCAGAGGATGCGGGAGCTTTAGATCCTGGATCAGATAAGATACTAAAGATAAGAGGTACAGATTGGAGGATACTTCTCGAAGCAGCTGAGAAAATCGGTTTAGGCTCTCAGAGATACCATGAAGTATTCCTAGATATATGATAGAGAGTTCGTTTAAATACTAGATATAACACCGAATTATATTCTATGCCTCTCCTAGAGAGAAGGCGTTTAGGCCGTATAGGCTATGAAGCTAGCATATTGACGCTCGGCGGATGCGGTGTAGGTAAGCTAGATCAGAGGGAAGCAGATAAGGCTATAGAGTTAGCTCTAAGTTATGGTGTGAATATAGTCGATGTAGCTCCGAGCTATGGTGAAGCTGAATATAGGTTGGCTAGATGGATTCAGATGTACAGGGATAGACTCTTCATAGCGGAGAAAACATTGGAGCGTACGAGGGAGGGGGTTTTAAAGGAGCTTGATAGAAGCCTAGATAGACTCGGTGTAGAGTACTTCGATCTATACCAGATGCACGCTTTAGGAGAGCCTACCGATATAGAAAAAGTCTTCAGTCCAGGAGGAGCATTAGAAGCCTTCATAGAAGCTAGGGATACAGGGTTGACGAGATATATAGGTATAACCGGGCATAGGGATATGCGTATACTCTTGAAAGCTCTAAAACTATTCGACTTCGACTCAGTGCTACTACCCGTGAATATAGCTAGCATGACAGCACCTTCTCCTGAGAACGATTTTAGACCTATCCTCAGAGAAGCTATCGAACGCGATATAGCAGTCATAGCTATAAAGGCTATAGCTAAAGGTAGATGGAAGGATGAGAGGAGATACTCGACATGGTATGAACCCTTAGATGATCCGTATGATATAGATCTAGCTGTATGGTTTACGCTATCCCAAGAGCCTGTAGCTACATACTCCCTTCCATGCGATGTAAGGCTATGGCCCCTAGTACTGGATTCCGCTGTAAGATTTAGAAAGCTATCCATAGAGGAGCAGGCTGAAGCTATAGAGTATGCGAAGAGGAAGGGTTTAACCCCGCTCTTCCCAGAATAGTATCTATAGAGCTGAAACCTCTAGAAACGCTCGTTCCACGAACACCTATGTAGATCTAGATGGTGCTACTAATGATGAAATCTGATGGTCTACTACCTACAACTAGTCGATAATACTCATATCCACTACTATCTACAACCTTTTCAACCTTACCCTCCGCTACTACGATTTCCCCTCTCCTCGCCTGCTCGCAGAACCTACCTCTAAAGGAGACGACCTCCTCTAGAGGCTTAGCATAATCGACGCCGTATAGAAACTCAACGTTGGAAACTATATATTTACATGGAGTGAATATGGAATCGCTATCATCATCCACCCTAGCCTTTATCCTAGCGTAGCCTATACGTTTATATAATCTATCCCCATAGGATTCCCCAACTTCATGTCGATCAGGTATAAACCTTACGAAGAAATCCCTACCTAGAAACTTTCCTTGATGAACCTTCCTAGCTTCAATCCTACAGAAATCGTCGAAAGACATCCATGTATCCCTAGATCTAAAATCATACAGTCTCCTAAGATCATCTAAACAATATGGAGAGAACATACCCTCCCCACTATTTAGTAGATTCTTCAACATATCGTGTATAGTGAAGCAATTCCTCCTACCATAAACTACTACATCTATATCGGAATCAAAACTATGTAGATCTACAAGTATAGATCCAGATATACCGATACAATCGGTGGGGATGCCTGTAAGATCGTGGAGGATATTTACGAGCGTTAACGCTTGAGATTCTACGATATCTATATCGTAACCCTTGGATAACGTCGAAACCTTCTCTACCGGATCGTAGAGTTTAGCTATTAGATGTCTAGGTACACCCTCCATCCAATCATCGAATACATGATCATAGTAGATGTAGTGCGGATACCCCATCATTAGGATGAAGTCTCTATCGCTTAGAGAATAGACCTTGCTATACCTTCTCCCGCATCTAACCCTACCTCCAGATGGCTCCTCGAAATACCTTAGATAAGCTATAACCCTATCAGGCGGATGAATTAACCCCTTAACATCGAATATCAAACCCTCGACGGTCTCTAGGAAATATCCTTCACGTACATCCATAGATTCAGCCACCTAGAATCTCAAACCGTTTAGTAAAGCTATCATAAGCGATGAAGCTGTTAGATCTGCAGTCGTACCTGGATTATACTCTCTACCTAAGCTATGAAGCTTCTCATCAAACCTCCATAGAGCATCCCGTCCTCTATCCGTAGTTAAGCCTCCCAGATCTAGTATCATCCCAGCTTCTATAGATACCCATAAAGTCTCCTTCACACCTACCTCCACAGCCCTTCTTATATCGCTTTCGATTTTAAGCCCTACACTCCTAGCGATAAACGTATCTGGAAACATAGATAGAATCCTAAGGAAAGTATGAACTATAGCTGTGTTTATATCTTTAGTCGATTCGAAAGTTTCGATAAGATACCTAAACCCGTATTCGAACGATATCTCCATACATGTAACAAGCTCCCTAGCAATATTATCGTATGATGAAGATTCGAGCATAACATCGTATAAGTTTATACCATCCCTTAAGATCTTCATCTTCGCGCTACTATCGTATAGATCTGGGGCTCTACCATAGATAACTCTGCCCATCCTACTAGGGGGATTAGCCGTAGCTATAGCTCTATACACATTGATAGTATCTATAGGTATAGTAGAACGTATCACATTATCGATATTCCTCCTTAAAACATCCTCTTCAAACCCACCTCTCTCAATATATGTTTTAGTAGAAGCGATGGAGAGAGGTATGAATAGCAGACAGATACCTAGATGTGTATTCCCACCATGATGCGAAGATAAAACATCCATAACAGCCCTCCTGATAAGCCTCCCAACCCCTAGCTTCGATAACTGTACTCGCCCCCTAGCTGCCATAACACCTCTTAAAGCAGCATCTCTGATAGCCGATCCTAAAGCGATAGATCCAGCTATGAAATGCTCGAATCGTGTACCATCACGACTCCTACTCCTATGGACGTTACCAGGCTTAGGCCAACCGCTCACCTCTAAAGCTGAGGCAAGCTCAGCGCAACGCCTAACATACTCTACAAGCTGCTTTACATTCAATGCCCTCGGCATGACTCGAATATTATCTAGTGGATGTTGAATCTAAACTTAGCTTTACCATCTAAATCCTCCTTATGGAAACTTTCACACCATACCCTCAAATACCATGAGGAATGCTATGTAAGGATAGATATAGCCTCTAAGTTGGTCGATCCAACAGGGTAGCCTAAAATCTTAAACCCTGATGGAGCTTTAAAGGCTAGATTTATATCTGAAATTGAAGTCTTAAGATCCTATACGCTAATGGAAAGCTAGTGGTTACGAAGAGAAGGGTATATATCTAAAATAGCGGAGATACTAATTGAACAAGTAGAAAGAAAGGCTTCATAGGTAAAGCTTAAACCAATTACATGGTAAAATGAGCTAGATAGAGGGAAGCCGGGGTAGCCTAGCCCGGTAAGGCGCCGGACTCGAGATCCGGTTCCCCTCATAGGGGATCAGGGGTTCAAATCCCCTCCCCGGCGCCTACAATCTATCCCCGCTATAACCCATAGACCGAGATGCTTATCTATGCTAGTAGATTACGATTAGCTTATGATATGGTGGAGAATCTAGCTCTGCTAGGTGGTACGAGAGCGTTAAATAGGATCGAAGAGTTAGACTCAGCTTCCCGCTGGCCTATATTCGGTGATGAAGAGAAGAAAGCTGTATGCGAGGTATTGGATAGCAGGGATCCATACTCGTATATAGGAAGGTTTGAAGATGAATTCGCATCATATCATAACGTTAAGTTTGCTCTAGCCCATAATAATGGGACATCTGCTCTACACTCAGCATACTTCGCCGTCGGTGTGGAGCCTGGGGATGAGGTTATAACACCAGCTTATACATGGCATCTACAAGTAGCTCCGATCCTAGCTCTCCACGCTATCCCAGTCTTCTGCGATATAGATCCTAGGACGGGTTGTATAGATCCGAGGGATATCGAACATAAGATATCCCATCGGACTAAAGCTATAGTAGTCGTACATCTGTATGGTGCGGTAGCCCCTATGGATGAAATAATCTCGATAGCAAAGGATCATGATATAGCTGTGATAGAGGATTGCTCCCATGCTCACGGCGCCAAGTATAAGGGTAGGAAGGTTGGTACGATAGGCGATATAGGCTGCTTCAGCTTGCAAGCTAGTAAACTTATGACGGGTATAGAAGGTGGAGTTATGATAACGAATAACGAGGAGTATTATGAGAGAGCATGTATCTTAGGGCATTATGAGCGTATACCTAGACTTAGGATGGAGAAGTATCGTAGATACTATCAGACAGATAGAGATATGGCTCCATCATGTTTCGGGTTTAAATATCGTATTCATCCATTAGCTGCAGCTATAGCTTCTATACAATTGAAGCATCTAGATGAATGGAATTCTATAAGGAGGAGCAATATGACGTATATAACCAAAGCTTTATCTATCATCGGAGAAGAGTTGGGGTATATATTCGAGCCGCCATACGAAGCACCCGGGACGGAGCGTCTATGGTACGGCTATGTATGTCAATATCATCCTGATAAAACCGGGGTATCTAAAAGCCGTTTCATAGAGGCTTTGAAAGCTGAGGGTCTACCTGCATCTGATATGCGTGGATTCCTGCCAGTATACTGGAATCCCATATACGAGGAGAGGAGTGTATGGCGTGAAGGCTATCCGTTTGATGCATCTTACGTAAGCCGTAAGATAACGTACGAGAGAGGTATATGTCCAGAAGCTGAAAGAATATGGCTTCGAACCATACGCTTACCTGTAATACATCGTAGAGTAAGCATAGAGCTACTCGAAGAATACGTATACGCTATCGAGAAGGTTCTAAGAAACATATCCAGTCTACGTTAATCCTAGAATATAAGCTATCCTTGAGCTAAACATATACGGCTGGCTATTCATAGAGTCAATCTTAAATAGGCTTTAAACAGATTCTTTTTCATCGATGCAGGTAGAGATAGTCCCCCAACCTAAAACTCTAAGGTTTACAGGTAGATGGATCGAATTTGATGGCTTCGAGAATATCCCCGATTTTCTATCTAGAGAGTTCAATATACCTAAGGGTAAATGGGTAATAGAGGAGGTTGAAGGTAAAGGTACAGGTCTTAATGTGGGAGGAAACTGTGTAGAGGTATGGGGTGATAGGAACGTATGCTATGCTACTATAATACAGCTAACTAGACTTAAACCAGGATACATACCCGAGGTATCTGTAGAGGAGGATTTCAACTTCAACTTTAGATGCTTCCACCTAGATATAGCTAGGGGAGGTGTTCCTAAACTCGAGTATTTCGAGAAACTTCTAAGACTACTCTTCCTATTGAAATACAATTATCTAGCTGTATACGTGGAGGATCTATTTCCATGGAAATCCTATCCCGAGATAGGGGTGGATAGAGGTAGGTTAACATACGAGGAGTGGTCTAGGATAGTATGGTATGGAGCTCAGCTCGGAGTAGATGTCTTTCCATCGCTAGAGATTCTAGGGCATATGGAGCATATCCTAACGCTGCCGGGTTTCAGAAGGTTTAGTGAATGGCGTAGACCTGAAGAGGGTTGTCTAGATGCTTCGAACGAAGAAGCTAGAATTTTCGCTATGACTCTACTCGAGGATGCTCTAGATCAGACTGAATCGAAATATATACATGTAGGTGGAGATGAAACGTGGGCTCTAGGTAGGGGTAGAAGTCTAGATGCTACTGGTAGGTTTGAAGGGCCTAAGCTATACCTAGAATTCTATAGGGAGGTTGTGGAGAGGGTTAAACGTAGAGGGAAGATACCGATACTATGGGGTGATATGATATCTGGGATGTATCTTAGAGAAAAGGAGGCGTTGCTATGGAGGGATCTAGTAGAAGCAGATCTATGGAAATCAGTCATAATAGCTAACTGGGATTATAGTCCGGAATCCAAAGAGTATTTCAAACGTAAGATAAAGATATTCTCGGATAGAGGCTTAACACAGTTTGTTTGCCCAGGGCTTGCTAACTGGAATAGATATTATCCAGATTTCGATATAGCTTTAACAAACCTCAGAAACTTTCTGGATGCAGCTAGAGAGGAGGGTGTTGATGGATTTATCATAACGGCTTGGGGTGATGATGGAGAGGAATGCCTATTCTCACTCATAGAGCCGTTGATACTAGCAGCTATAGAGTATGGTGAAGGTGATGGTAGATGGGAGGATAAGTGGTCTGCCTTAATAGGTGAGCATAGGAGTATAGTCGAGGTTAGGAGATCCCTCGGTAGGATGGAGATAGCTGAACATCTAAAACCTACGTTATTCCAGCCTAGATCTAAGCTTAAAGATAGAGGGAGCGTCTACGAATACTGGAAGTCTACGGCTAAAACCTTATCGAATCTAAACCTGCCTAGAGATCTAGAATTCATAAGGAGATGTATAGAACTAGGTTTAAAGAAGGTAGACGGCTTAGATTCTATCTCAGATTATATCGGTTTATCTAGTATATACGCAGAGTTATGGCTGAGTGAGAGGAAGCCTAACGGGTTGGAGAGGGTTCTCGGTAGATTCTGGTCTGCAGCTGCCTACCGTGATCTAGAGCTACGTTTACGTATAGGTGGATAGAGGATTGGCATCAGCTAGCTATAGCGAAACTATCGGTATGATACTATGCGGGGGGTTGGGGAAGAGGCTTAGACCGCTTACAGACTCCACGCCTAAGCCTCTGATAGAGATAAAGAATGGATACACCATACTAGATAAGCAGATACTCGATATGAAGTATGCAGGTATAAATCACGTGATACTTCTAACAGGCTACCTTCACGAGAAGATAGAGGAGAGGTATGGTAGCTATTGGAATGGTATACGCATAGACTACTCCATCGAGGAGGATCCGATAGGTACCTGGGGTGCTGTATCTGCTGCCCTAGAGAAATTTAGACCTAGATGTAAGATACTTGTATCGAATGGTGATATAGTAACAGATCTAAACATAAGGAGGATGATATCCTCCTCTAGGTATCCTGTTGCAATGTTCATCGTTACTATGAAGAGTCCATACGGTATAGTAGAGATTAGCGGTGATAAGATAATAGGATTCCTAGAGAAGCCGCAGCTACCATACTACATAAACGGAGGCTTCTACATCGTTAACGATAGCTTCGATATACTAGAGTTTATCGGTAGACCCAAATCCTACTCTGATCTCGAGAAGGATGTATTCCCTAAGCTAGCTAAATCAGGTCTACTAGGATACTATATGGAGCCCTACGATGTATTCTGGAAATCCATAGATACTGTGAAGGATCTAGAAGAAGTACGTAAAGAATTCGCATATAGGGAGGATAAACCATGGGGGTATGAGAAGCTAATCGAATCATCCCGATCGTACATATATAAGAAGATACTTATCAAAGAGGGTTATAGGATACCTCTACATAAGCATAGAGCTAGCGAAACAATATACGTCGTCTCAGGTAAGATCAGGGTTGATGTAGACGGTAGAGAGTTTCAACTAGAGCAGGGTGAAAAGTATACTATAGGAGTCGACTCTGAGCATGCAGTATCAGCTATCGAGACCGCAATGATAGACTCCATACTATCTCCAAGTATCGGTGATATCCACTGGCTCGATAACCGATGGATTATAGAGATGTAAGCATTTATCTAGGTATTGATGCATCCAATATCTCGGTGGGAAACCTCATGTCGATGGATATATTCCAAGCTATAACTGGTAGACGTAGTATTAGAACGTTTAAAACGGATCCAGTATCCAGGGAGACTTTAATCAGGATATTAGAGGCAGCTCAATGGGCCCCATCAGCTGGGAATATGCAGGCTAGAGATTTCATAGTAGTCGAGGATCAGGATGTGAAGGTTAAGCTAGCAGAAGCATCATGGGGTCAATACTTTATAGCAGAAGCACCGGTGGTCGTAGTCGTATGTGCAAATTTAGAAAGATCTGCTCAAAGATATGGTGAGAGGGGTAGAACCCTATATGCTATACTAGATGCAGCTGCAGCTGTGGAGAATATGCTATTAGCTGCATACGCTTTAGGTCTAGGTACATGTTGGATAGGGGCATTCGATGATGATAGGGTTAAACGTATACTATCCCTACCAGATCATGTTAAGCCTATAGCGATAATACCCATAGGATATCCGGGTAGGCAGCCTAGACCTACACCTAGGATACCTATAAGCCGCATAACCTATAGAGATAGGTACGGAAACCCATACTTCAGCTAGATCCTCCAAACAGTTTTTTTCTCAAGATAATTCATTCTAATCCTAGTATACCTCACACCATCTACATAGGTATCTGAAGAGTAACCTATAAAAGTTGGTAAGGATTCGATAAGATCATATCTCCTCAAAACGCATCTGAACTCTATTCGGATAGACCTGATCGATAACTGTTAAAAGTACGGATAGCTATAGGTATGCAGGGCTGCATCTAACACCTTTATCCCTACATATCCTTTCTACTCGTCTTCTCACATCCATCCACCATTCACTACTCCTTCTAGTTAGTAGAGGAAGTTTATCGATAGGGTAATTTCCATATTCCTCTAAAGCCATCCTCATCGAGTCTAAAACCCACCTTCTCAAGTTAAGCTTATCGTATATGATCTCGCATCCTATACGTTTAGCATTATCCACTACTAGCTCTATACATCTATAATCATCATTTAGATAGGGTATTATAGGTCCTAGAAATATCCATGTATCTACACCTAGATTAGATACGGTTTCTAAGGCTGAGATTCTTCTCGATGGTGGTGGAGCCTTAGGCTCTATTATTTTCGCAATATCTTCATCCATAGTTGTTATAGTTACTCCTACATCGAATAAGCTAGGCTTAATCAAATCTACATCTCTAACGATAAGATCAGATTTAGTCTGTATAGTTACATGGATATCACCTACGTCGGATAGAACTTCTACACATTGTCTAGTCAACATATACCTAGATTCTAAAGGCTGATAGGGGTCTGTAACGGTACCTATACCTATAACACCCTTAAACCTACCAGATCTAACCTCCTTCGCTAAGATTCTATGGATATTACGCTTAACTTTAACAAACCTACCCCATGATAGAGCTTCAACCCTACCTCTAAGCATAGATCTACCATAACAGTATATACATCCATGCTCGCATCCTACATATGGGTTTAGAGCATAATCTACATCTGGAAGCCTACTAGGGATTAGTGCATATCTACACTCGACTACCGATACCCTTAGATAGTTATAATCCAAACCCTATATAGTATAATTACGGTAAAACTGAGATCCTCATAAAGATTGATATCAGATATACAGCGTGAAGAGATGTTAAATAAAGGATTCTAGCTCAATGTTTAAACGGATATCTAACACCATACCTATCTAGGTAGAATAACTCCTCCAAAGGCTTCCTAGGTCTAGGTGGTGGGGTTTCGTCAGGTACTCCAACTGTTAATATTATTATGACGGATAGCTCCTTAGGTATACCTAGTACATCCTTAACTTTATCCTCATCGAAGGCACCTATCCAGCATACACCTAACCCTTCTTCGTATGCTTCGAGAGTCATGAAGCTAGCAGCTATAAACGGATCCTGTTTATACCATCTAGAGATATTTGGATCACCTAGTACTACTATCACGAATGATGCATCAGCTACGAAGCCCTGCCCTCTACAAGCATCTACAAGCTTCTTCTTCATATCACTATCCTTAACCACTATGAAGCTCCAAGGCTGCCTATTACCAGCTGAAGGTGCAAGTCTACCAGCCTCCATTATCCTGAGAACCTTATCCTCATTTACTTCGACACCAACCTTATACCTTCTTATAGTTCTACGATTCTTAATTACATTGAATACCTCCAACTATACCACCTAAATCAAGGCTACCAGATCTAAGATATATTAATATTGTTATGTAAACTAGGAAGATAGCTTGGTGGCCTCCGTTGTATAAGTATACTATCCCTGATCGTATGAAGGCCGCTATCCTGGAAGCACCGTTCACGATAAAGCTGAAATCTATACCTACACCTAAACCTAGGATTGATGAAGTTCTTCTAAAGGTAGCTGCATGCGGTATATGCGGGAGTGATGTAAGATACTTCATGGGGGAGAACCCATGGTCGCTACATACTTTAGGAATCGAGGAGCCTATCCCTCAGAACACCATACTCGGACATGAGGTTTCAGGTCTAGTTGTAGATGTTGGCTCACCAGAATTCGAGGATATGATAGGATCTAGGGTTGGCGTTATAGCTTTCAAATCATGTGGGAGGTGTTACTACTGTCTTAGAGGTCTCCATAACCTCTGTGGCGATATGCTTCATATAGGTCATGACGGACGGTGGAGGGATAGAGAATACATACCTGGAGGATATGCAGAGTATATGCCTCTATGGTGGGATAAAGCCCATCCCATACCAGATAGGATAAGCTTTGAAGAAGCTACTCAATTAGACGGTCTAGCCGTAGCAGTGCATGCAGTTGGTAGAGCAGATATTAAACCTAGCGATACGGTTGCGGTATTAGGAGCTGGACCGATAGGGCTTATGATTCTGCAGGTAGCTAGAGCTATGGGTGCATGCAGGATTATAGCTGTAGATGTTAGGAGTAAGCCGTTAGAGGTAGCTAGAGATCTAGGCGCAGACTCTACCATAGACGTATCTAGAGCTGGTATATACGATAGCCTCTTAAAGGAGACTGGAGGTATAGGTATAGATGTAATCTTCGATACCGTATGCTCAGAATCCACGATTACTCAATGTTTGAAATCTCTAGCTAGAAGGGGTAGGCTAATACTTGTAGCGTTGAATCGTTTAGATATCAAATTGAATCTTCTAGATTTGAGCGGGGAGAGGATTATAACATCATCATCTAACAATCTATATCATGAATATACGGTTGCTGTTAATCTACTCTCATCAGGTAGGGTTCGAGTTAAACCATTCATAACGCATATATTCAGGTTAGATGAAGTCGAGAAGGCATTCCATGTAGCTATCCATAAGGATGAGTATGAAGCTATAAAGATCATACTAAAACCGTAGTCTACCACTAGGTTAACTATACATCCAGTCTTAGATTCCACGTATCTTTAAATCTAATCTACATAGTATAGGCTAGGATAGCTTCATCCTTTACATTAAGATTCATATAGCGTTTAATTCTAGTAGAGACTGTTAGCGTAAAGGTGTAGAAGCTAGTTGGCTGCTATGGATGTATCCACCCTATTCTCGCTCATAGGTTTATTCATAATAATAGGGTTTATAGCTGATATAGCCTTTAAGAAGATAGGTATACCTGATCTAATAGTTCTCGTAGGTTTAGGATTACTGGTAGGTCCTATACTAGGTTTGATAGATGTAGACTATATCAGGGGATCTATGCATCTAATATCGACTTTGGCTATAGCTATAATACTATTCGATGGAGGTTTAAGCTTCGATATTAGATCCGTAATATCTGGTGCTTCTAGAGCTGTTATCCTAGCTCTATTAGGCTTCATCTTATCTACGATATCGGTGACACTATTCTCTATCTTAATCCTGAACTGGGATATACATAGTGGAGTACTGCTCGGAGTCATAGTTAGCGATACGAGTTCAGCTGTAACTATTCCCATCGTAACTAGGCTATCAACACTGAACGGTAGGATAGCATCTATGCTAACTCTCGAATCGGTGTTAACCGATGTATTAGTCGTAGTCGTGGGTCTAACGCTTATTAGGATACCTGTGAATCTAGCTAGTGAATCGATTATATGGATGTTGGTTAGAGAAACCGTATCATGCTTCTCCATCGGTTGCTTCTCAGGTATAATCGCAGGCTTAATATGGTCTAAAATACTCGAAGCAGCTTACAGGGAGGCTTATAGGGATATTCTAACATTATCAGTAGCTCTACTACTATACGGCTTTGTCGAGATCCTAGGAGGAAGTGGACCTATATCCGCTCTCTCCTTCGGGCTAACCCTAGGAAATACAAGGCTGTTAAAAACTTGTTCAAGAAGCGAGGCTAGCATAGGCGTGGATGTTAGAACCTTCCAATCCCAGATATCCTTCCTAGTAAGGACATTCCTATTTGTATCTATAGGTGTAGTCTCAGTATTCGACGATATAGTGATAGTAGTCATCGGGCTAGCCATATCGATAATCCTCATCATCACGAGATACTTAGCTGTCAGAGTATCGTTATTCAAAGCTCCTCTAATCGTTAAGCTTAAAACACGAATTCTAACATTCATGGTGGGTAGGGGTTTAGCAGCAGCATCTATAGCGAGTTTAGCATCGTACTATCGTATACCTCATAGCGGTGAGATGTATAGTTTAACAGTATCAATTATACTGTTCACGGTGATACTCTCTTCTATAGGAGCTATGATAGAGAAGCTTTCATCTTAGATCAGCTCTACCTGCCATATACTTATCCATAACCTCGCTAGGTATATTAACATCAACCTCCCTATGCCTAGTAGCAGACTCGTAGAAAGCGTCTATAACATACTGCTCTACGACTATACATACCGGATCTATAGGTGACGGTAGCCCTTTCTCTACAGCTTCGATAAACCTATACATCTTCTCACGCCAAGCCTCCTCCCCCTTCTTAGGTAGGATAACTTGCGAAGTGAGCATATACCCGTTTTCATCTCTATACAATCTAAGAGGGTTAAGCTTCAAGCCACCCATACTACCCATGAAGAATGTTTCGCCAAGGTTATCGTTATGCATAGCCCATGCAACCTTTACTAGAAGTATACCTCCCCCGTCAAATCTTACAATCCCCATAAAGAAATCTTCGACTTCGAATGCATCTGGATTCCACTTCCATCCCCCCTCGACTACAGCCTCTCTACGTCTCCCTATAGCTGAAGCTGTATATCCGTATACGCTAACTGGTATAGGTGATAGGAGTATGTAGAATGCATTATCTAGAGCATAGCATCCTAGATCTAAAAGTACACCACCACGGGAAATATCCCTTCTAGTAAAGCTTTCACCAGGTATAGCTCTCCTCCTCTCTCCCCCTACTATACTCTCTCCATAATAGAACTCTCCTAGTAACCCGTTTACGACGAATCGTCTAGCAGCTATTATTTCTGGATCGAACCTTGTCTGGAACCCCACCATAAGTATTCTCCCACTCTCCTCAGCTGCTTTAAGCATATTGAAAGCTTCAATACCAGACGTAGCCATAGGCTTCTCTACGAGGACATCTACTCCATGTCTGAGAGCGTATATCGTCGGCTCAGCGTGGGATGAGTGGGGTGTACATACACTTACAGCATCGAGTTCGACGGAATCTATAAGATCCTTATAGTTTGTGAAAACATTCTCTCTGGGTATACCGAATTTTTCAGCAAAACTCAAAGCTCTCTCCTCTATAATATCGCATACACCGGTAAGCTCAACTCCTAGCTCCTTATAGAATCTTGCATGTGTAGCAGCTATACCCCCAGCTCCTATAATACCTACTCTAACCCTGCTCATAACCTATCGATTGATAAAGATCGAGCTCATATAAGTCATGAATATATATTCTACAACGGAATATCATAGCCTACTGTATAGTGATTAAGATTTAGTGGTTGAATCATATCCGCATCCCGATCTCCCGTATTTAAGCGTATACTCAGTAGTTAATCCTTAAATCCTCCGCACCATACATCATACCGTAGACCACTATGAGCCTCCCATCTAGACCTATAGTGGATTCTATCATCGATCTTAAAAACCTAGATTTCAGTATCGGCTTCTTAAACTGGTTTGCAACTTCTGATAGGATTGGCGGTAGTACATTTATCTTAGACCCTAATGGTGGTGTAAGAGTTATCTGTCGTGAGGGTGGATGGAGGCTCGAGTATAAGCCTCTACTCAGAGTTTCTGAAGGAGAGCGTTTTACATTAGAAGTGGAATCCTCTTGTAGACTTAAGAAAACTAGATTCTGTGGTAGGACTGGGGAGTTGGATTTCCTATCGACTAGGATCGATATTCTAGATGAGAATAGAAACCCTGTTAGAGTAGTCTTCGATAGATGGATCTTCGGTGATTCAGGTGAACCATTCATACGTACAGATCTAGGTCTATGGAGATGCGGGGATATAAGGCTTGTAGGATCTAAAAGCTTGAAACGTAGAATAAGCTTCTTCCAGGTACCTAGGGGTGGGAGGTATCTATCTATAGTTATCGAAGGTAGAGGTGAGGGGGAGAGTTATGTAAAGCGTATCGAGCTTAAACGCGGTATCCCTATGAATATAGAGTCTACCCGTCAACCAGTCTACTTTAGAGATGCACCTAGAGCCATAGTATACAAAAGGATTAGCTTAGGAAATTATGCTGCTAAATTCCTAAGGATGGGCGACCTCGACGGTGATGGTAATATCGAATTCGTATTCGCTCAGAACGAGAGGATAGGTCCAGGTGACATATATAAGCATATAACATGTCTCACCGCTATAGATATGGATGGCAGGATCCTATGGCAGATAGGCTCTCCTTCACTCGAAAACTTTGAAGTTACCTCCGATCTACCAGTCTCTATATACGATATCAACGAGGATGGTAGATGCGAGGTTATATGCTGTATGAACTTCAAGATAATGATTCTCGACGGTTTGACTGGAAAGGTTATACGTATGGCCGATACTCCAGAATCATGTACTGGTGGAGGTTATGTCGAGGGGCCTGAAACTTTATTCGGGAGGATCAGCGGAGATTGCATAGTCGTATGTAATCTAAGAGGTTTAGATAGCGATAGAGATTTCCTTCTTAAAGATCGATACAATAATGTATGGGCATATAACGATAAGCTGGAGATGATATGGCATTATAGTGGTAAGCTTATACATTCACCCCTAGTCTACGATATCGATGGCGATGGGAGGATGGAGGTATTCGTAGGGGATGCTCTCCTAGATCACGATGGCTCTCCCATATGGCATATAGATATATACGATCATTGTGACAGCGCAATAGTATATAGGCATAGAGATAGACTTATATTAGCCGTAGCATATCAGAATGGAGGCTTCCACTTCCTAGATGCTGAGACTGGTGATATAATCAAGGAGTATTACCTAGGCCATGCTCAGACTCTTTCACTAGGATATATAGGTGTCGGAGGGGAGAGGCTAATATGTGGGCATACCTTCTGGGGCGGGTTAAACCAATTCATCTTTAATCTAGATGGAGAGATAGTCTACGCTATATTCGATGGAGTATACGGATGGATACCTGTAAACTGGATTGGGGATGGATCAGAGCTCCTAGCTTCACCTAGAGGTCTATACGATTGTTATGGTAATATGGTGGTCGAATTCCCAGATCCGCATGTAGGTAGTATATGGGGTTCTAAAGTATTCGCATATGATATCTGCGGTGATGCTAGAGAGGAAGTTATCGTATGGGATGAGAGGTATCTATCCATCTATACACAGATGGGCGGAGCTAAGCCTAGATATAGGTTTGATAGAAAAATATATAATCAAACATTCTATGGTAATGGAAACTTTGTAGGATATAGAATGGAGCTACCATACTAAAGCTTCTCTAATGGATCTACCCTACCGAATACTGGAGGCCCCCTCCTAACAGGCTTAGCCCAGAGTATAGCGTTGTATATAACCCTTCTAACGTTAGGATCGTAGTATATCGGGTAGGTTTCATGTCCAGGGCTGAAGTAGAATATCCGACCCATACCTCTATAGAAGCAGCATCCGCTTCGAAAAACTTCGCCACCCTTAAACCAGCTTATGAATACGAGTTGATCTGGAGGAGGTATATCGAAGGGTTCACCGTACATTTCGCTATGCTCCACTTCAAAGTATTCGCCTAAACCATCAGCTATCGGATGCCATGGAGCTACAACCCAAACCCTCTCCCTTTCACCAGCTTCCCTCCATTTCAAACGACAACTTGTACCCATAAGCCGTCTAAATATCTTAGATAGATGAGCTGAATGGAGGACTATAAGACCCATACCCTCGGATACAACCCTACGGTATACTCTATCTACGACTTCATCAGCAACCTTCTCATGTGCTCGATGACCCCACCATACAAGTACATCAGTCGATCTAAGCCTATCCTCTGTTAACCCATGTTCAGGTTCTTCGAGAGTAGCTACACTAACTTCTAGATTCTCCATTCCTCTAAGATATTCTGCGATAGCTTCATGTATCCCCTTAGGGTATATCCTAGCTACCTCTGGATCCTCCCTCTCATGGATGTACTCATTCCATACAGTAACCCTGATCATATGCATAATCAACCCCCTAGAGACTGTATTGATTCTTAATTCATAAATAAATACTTAATCGAGGAATGATATCTAGGAGCTGAATATTTTTCTACCTATTCAACGGTTTTATATGATGAGATGTGCGATAGATATAGGAATAGGGTGTTGGAGCATATAGATAGGAGGAGATTCTTCTTCATAGGATTGCTAAGCCTAATATGGCTCATCCTTAGAAGCGGTACTAAACCTTCAAGAATAACATATCCCTGTCAAAGGGTAGCTCTAGCGAACGTTCAGCTATGGCTCATATTGTACATGGCTCCAATCATATATGCATTTCACGGTTTAAATCTATCATCTCTTAAAAACTTTTTCAAACGTAAGAAGCTATTCACCATAGCTCTAGCCTCATGTATAATTATAGCAAGCTTTACTACAATCTGGTTTATCTTAGAACGTAGTCGTGAAGTATCTGTGGAACTATCTATAGAAGGGAGGTTAGCATCTAGAAGCCCGTCATCCGATATATTCGTTATCGTAGGTACTAATGGTTATGATGGAGGATTCCGTAAGCTTATCGAACTTATGTCAACCTATGGTATTAGATTTTATAGATCTGATACTGTAGGAGAGCTTAAGGGTCCGGATGGGTTGATAGCTCGCGATGACGTCGTTATAGTGAAGGTTAATTCTCAATGGGATGAGAGAGGTGGGACAAATACTGATCTTCTAAAAGCTGTTATAGAAGCTATAGTAGGTCATCCAGATGGATTTATAGGTGAGATAGTCGTAGCGGATAATGGTCAAGCACAGTATGGACCGTACGGTTTTGGAGGAAGTTTAAACTGGGATCGTAACAATGCTGAAGATAGGGCGCAGTCTGTACAGAAGGTTGTAGATCTGTTCTCTAACAGATATAGGGTATCCACCTACCTCTGGGATTCTATAACACTTAGAAGAGTTAAAGAGTATATCGAAGGGGATATGGAGGATGGATACGTTGTCTACGATAATCCTGATCCTAAAACTGGTATAATCGTATCCTATCCTAAGTTCAAGACGAAGTTTGGTACATATATAAGCTTCAAGTATGGATTATGGGATCCGGAATCTAAGAGCTACCGTCAAGATAAGCTTAAGGTAATCAATATACCTGTACTTAAGACGCACTCCATATATGGGGTTACCGCATGTGTAAAGCACTATATGGGTATCCCATCTGATAGGCTTACACAGCATAACCCGCATATATCCGTAGGATCGGGTGGTATGGGTACGCTCATGGCTGAGACTAGATTCCCCACATTGAATATACTCGATGCCATATGGATCAATCCGCATCCTAGAAGCGGTCCTAGAACACCTTACAATTCTGCGGTTAGAGTTGGGGTTATAGCAGCTAGCCTTGACCCTGTAGCGCTAGACTACTGGGCTTCGAAGAATATACTCATGAAAACTGCTAGTATTCTAGGTTATAGAGATCTATCATCTATGGATCCAGATAATACTTCACCAGGATCATTCGGTTCATGGCTTAGATTATCGATGGAAGCTCTTAGAACAGCAGGATACCAGGTTGTAATGGGGGATGAATATATAAACGTATACGTGTACAGATACAGGTAGCCGCTAGTATTCTGGTACGAATACTAGAGCAGCTACTGCAGATCCATATAACCCTGCGGGTACTCTTAAAACCTCTATCCTATAGCCTACATCCCTTAAGGCAACGCCTCTAACCTTACACATCTCGTTCAACCTAGCTTGTAGATTCTTCCTCAATTGCTCCTCATCCATATTACCGTGTACCTCAGCTACTAATCCGTAATCACTCCCCTCTATAAACCCCCACGCTATCCCAGCTCCTAGCAATTCTCCCGGATCCCCCTCTATGTGAGCCATAACGGTGAACGTTATAGCTCCAGCCTCTATATTGTAGTAGTCTATCATCACAGAGCCTCTAGGTATGATCGAACTAACCGGGACGAGGTTACATTGAGCTATACCTGCATTAATTAATGCCTGATCGAAAGCATTAAGTTTAGATATAGCACTTAACGCCTTGCCACCTGTTACGAAGAACTTTTTAGGTAGGATTCAACACCACCTCTCTACTAAGTTTCAGAGCAAAACAATTATAGGTAGAATAAAAACGTTTTGTGCTTATTTAGATGTATACACTAATTCTATCTCCTTCTCTAGATTCTCAAGCCCCCTCTCTAATCTTCTAAACAAAGTTTAACTATCCATAGGCTAATCTTAAACATCTAATAATATACACTATCGAGTGATACACCTTTATACATAGTGGTGCTCCAGCTTGACCCTTAACGATCTAGGTAAGCTTAGATATAGGTTTGAATGGATTAGAATACCCGTATTTACGGTAGAATGTCTGAGAAAGTCTCTGAGAGAATCTAGGATTACGCTAGATCTAGGTCTATCCTGGATCGAATGTAAAATCCTCGATAATTATCTGCATATAGGTGAACTACGTATAGATATATCTAGCATAGACGAGTTAAGGGATGAGCGTGCTATATACATCCTAGAAGATAATGTATTCAAGCCTATAGCATTTTGGGGTGGTAATCACTTCTATAAACTCGTATCTATCAAGTATGATACTGCACCTACGCTGGAGATAGATGGGATACATATGCATAGAGTATCCGGTATAACCCCATGGAGCGATGCGAAACTTAAAGCTTCGTATCTAAGGATACGAAGAGGGATGAGGGTCTTAGATATAGGTACTGGTCTAGGCTATACAGCTATATGGTGTAGACGTATGGGTGCTTCGGTCTATACTGTGGAGAAGGATCCATGGGTTCTCAGGATTGCATCCTATAATCCTTGGAGTAGATTCCTAGAGGATCCAGGTATATGTATACTACTCCTAGATGCGTGTAAACTCGTAGAGATTCTACCAGACTCAGTCTTTCATAGAATACTCCATGATCCTCCTAGGTTTAGCTTAGCTGGAGAGTTATACAGCCTAGAATTCTATAGAGAGCTTTACAGGATACTAAGACCTGGAGGCCTACTCTTACACTATACTGGTAGACCAGGTACGATTCAAGGTCGTAGACTTGTAAACGGTATCTCTCGTAGATTGCATGATGCTGGATTCGAAGATTTAGAATGGATAGATGATGTTCAAGGCTTTAGATGTCTTAAACCTAGTCTCTCATAGCTTCTATCCTAAAGTTTGTGATACCCATCCGTCTACCAGCTCTCTCTAATCTACGTAGACATTTACGTGTAAGTTTACCAACTTCATCTTCATCTACATAGATTACAGCTTCATCCCCTTGTATCTCGACTCTACACCTATCTACATATCTATTCAGAACGTTTTCTAGAATGGATGATGTCTCCGATATCTCCCTACGCTTAATAGGTACAACAAACGTCCTCTCTCCGAAGACGTATATCTCGTATTCAACCTCTCCTGTGAGGTAATCCTTAACCTGGACTACAGGTCTAGCTAGATCGGAATCTCGTAGACCATGAGGTATCTTAACTATAGTCTCCAGAGAGTAGACCTTTGTAACGATACCATTCTCTAGGAATATAACCGTATCTATTATGGATGGTATCATACCTAGTTCAACTCTACCCACAAATCTTTGGATAGCATCTATAGGGGAGGTAGCGTGGACAACCCCTATCATACCTACGCCAGCTAGCCTTAGATCTGCATATAGCTTGAAATCGTTTGTACCCCTCATCTCATCGAAAACCGTATAATCCGGTCTACTTAGTAGGAGTACATCGTATATCTCATCAGGGTTTGAAACATTCTTAGAGTATTGAGTTATAGCTTCTGGAAGCTGTAGATCTCTAGGAGATTCTATAGTCTTAACGATCTTCCCTAGGCTTAGATAGTATTCGGCTAAGGCTTGAGCGAAGGTGGATTTACCCATACCCGGAGCTCCAGCTATTAGAATACCTTCTGCTTGTGTTTCAAGTCTACTTACAAGCTTAGATGGCAGCTTATAATCCTTGAGCGTAAGTTTAACTATAGGTTTAACAGCCGTGATCTCTAAACCATCGCTGAACGGTGGGTAAGTTACGACTATCCTATATGGCCCCATCTGGAATATCTTAGATCCATCCCTATCTATCTCTAAATATGCCTCTCCACTCCGCACCCTATCCATAAACCCCTCCACCAACGCTTCGAGATCTTCCCTACTCAAGATAACCTCTTCAAGAGTTTCAAAACGCCAATTACCTGGTGTACCGCGTTTAAGTCTAGGTTGAACCCCCTCCTTAAGATGAACGGACATGACATTCTCCTTGAAGAAGTCTTCGAGTTTAAGTTTAGAAGATGGAGGCATATACATACATTTTACGTTTAAAGCCTCGGCTATACTAGCTAACGCTAGATCGCATGTAACTATCGTCGCATCTATCCTTAAAGCTTCTCCTATAAGAGCTTCAGGTGTTTCACTCTGTACAGGTAGTATGTTTAGCGATATACCCCTCTCTCTAAGAAGCTTCACAGATTCTTCTAGATTTTGGAGAAGCCATTTATCACCGCTTAGAAATCTTTCACGTATCTTCCTTAGAACGATATCTGGTATTAATACCTCGGAATCAGGCATCTCCTCTAAGGCAAGCTTCCTAATGAAGCCATTTCTCAACGCTGATAGATCTACTATAAACTTTGGCAAGTCCCGGTTTTCTCCAAGCTATAACGGTAGTAGCTTTATATAAACATTGTCTAGGATAATAGGTGGCTATACCTCATAGCTGAGTCTGGTGCTAACGTTACGATAATGCCCTCCCTAAGTTCTTCAGCAATCTTTAAAGCTATACATAGATTCGCACCAGTGGAGAGACCGCCCATAATACCCTCAAATCTTATAGCATACCTCATATACTTCAACGCATCTTCAAATCCAACACTCTCCACTCTATCGATAAACCTACGGTATCTTTCGTATATCCCAGGTATTCCGTTATGTGAAAGCCCCTCTATCCTCTCTCCTACCGAGCCTGGGCCATCGAGGATAGCAGCTCCTCTAGGCACTACTCCTACGATCTTTACGTTACTCAGCTTCTCTTTAAGATACATAGCTACCCCAGATATCGTCCCGCATGTACCTATACCCATAACGAAGGCATCAAGATACCCCCCAGTCTGCATATAGATTTCTCTAGCTGTCGTTTCATAGTGAGCTTTCACATTAGCTTCATTATCATATTGATTAAGGAATACCCCTCCCTCCCTATACGCTATCTCCCTAGCAGTCTCTAGAGCTTTTCTATACCCACCAGATACTTCGACAACCTCTGCACCTAGAGCTTTAATCAATCCTATCTTAACAGGTGAAGCCTCCTCCTCTACGACTAATATCGCTTTATAACCCAGCCTCGATGCAACCCAAGCTACAGATAATGCTGTATTACCACTCGATGCCTCCACGATAACACCGCCCGGCTTAAGTTTCCCCTGCCTCTCCGCCTCTCTAACCATATAGATAGCTATCCTATCCTTATGGCTACCAGTAGGATTCATATACTCTAACTTAACTAGTACCCTAGCCATACCATCTCTTCTAAGCTTCTTAAGCTCTACTATCGGAGTACCCCCTACTAGGGATAGTATATCCCGATACATTCTATACCAGCCGCTTCTAGCTCTGCTAGGTGAAAGATTTAACCTCTCCTTTATCAGATCGCTATGTTAGATAAAAACTCTTCTAATAACTCCATCTTATAGAGCGTTATACGAGTCTAGCTCTATATGTAAGGATTTAACGATTCACCCCCTAAGACTATAATCACCGTTAAAGTTCTCATAATATGTCTGAATCTACGATGCAGTTCCGTCTGGATTGTAAGGAAATACATTTCTACTAGTTATCTTATTCTATATGTTTAGCTATGCTATTCTTCATATTTACCACAGGCATATGTAATCTTAGATGCGATTATTGTGGTGGAAGTTTCTCTGAAAGAATGGTTCCGGCTAAACCTGTATATGATATGGGTTCTCTCCTCAAGTTTCTCGAAGATACATATCCCGTATCCATAGCATTCTATGGTGGGGAGCCTTTACTGAACGCTAAATTCATATCAGCGTTTATGGATAGGTTTGATGCTGAAAGATATATAATTCAAACTAATGGTCTACTAATTGATAGACTAGACCCTGCATATTGGCGTAGAATGGATACGATTCTGTTATCCATAGATGGTGTAGAGTATGTTACAGATAAGCATAGGGGTATCGGCGTATATGATACAGTAGTTAGATCCGCTCGTAAGCTTAGGCTTATAGGCTTCGAGGGGGATCTTGTAGCGAGAATGACTGCTACAGAAGATACCGATATATATAGGGATGTATATCACCTTGTAGAGTTAAACCTATTCGATCATATCCATTGGCAGCTTAATGTCGTATGGTCTCCTCCATGGTCTAACTTCGAAGAATGGTGTAGAAGCTACCTAGATGGTTTAGTAAGGTTATTGGATCTATGGGTATATAAGATGGAGGATGAGGGGAGGGTTCTAGGGATAGCCCCCTTCCAGGGGTGTTTGAAACGTATCCTTCTAGGAGGATCCGCTCCTCCATGTGGTGCTGGTGTAGATGCATATGCGATATCTACAGATGGCTCTATCCTCGCATGCCCTATAGCGGTAGATGTAGAATGGGGTAGGTTAGGAGATATACGCTTAGATAGGTTCGGTGAATTGAAGAAAGCTCCAGAGATAGGTGAACCATGTACATCTTGCATAGAGTTTAGGGTATGTGGAGGTAGATGTCTATACGCCTATATGGAGAGGCTGTGGGGTCTGGAAGGTTTCCGTAAGGTATGTAGTATAACACTATCTATGATATCGCTTTTAAAGAGTCGTCTAGATACTATTATAGACTCTCTAGAATCTCACGGTCTATCATTAGATGATATAACCTACCCGCTGTTCAATAATAGCGTAGAGATAATACCTTAAAGTCAAAGTTAATAACTGAACTACCTATACATATAGCCATGTAGGTGTACTCGGATTGAAGGCTGCAATTCTATATGCTCCATACGATATTAGAATCGAAGATATACCTAGACCAGAGGCGGGTTACGGAGAGGTTCTAGTTAGGATAAGAGCAGTAGGTATATGCGGATCAGATGTACATTTCTACACTACTGGTAAGTGTAGTGGCTTTGTAGTTAAGGAGCCATTAATACTTGGACATGAATGCTCAGGTGAAGTAGTAGATGTAGGTGATGGTGTAGATAACGTTAAAGTCGGTGATAGAGTTGCTGTGGAGCCAGGCTTCCCATGCGGTAGATGCTACTACTGTAGGATAGGCCGGTATAATCTATGCCCAGATGTCATTTTCTATGGGGCTCCTCCCATACATGGAGCATTTAGAGAGTACTCCATAGCTAAAGCGTCATTCGTCTATAGGATAGGTGGAGGTATGAGTTTCGAGGAAGCCGCTTTGATAGAGCCTCTAGCCGTAGGTATGCAAGCTGTAAAACGTAGTGGTATGGAGAGCGGATCTATCGCAGCTGTATTCGGATGCGGCCCTGTCGGTCTACTAACGATCCAGGCAGCTCTAGTTTCAGGTGCAGCATCGATTATAGCTATAGATCCAGTTGATTATCGAGCTAAGCTTGCTGAGGAGCTTGGTGCATCATATATCGTAAACCCTATAGAGACTGATGTGGTAGACTATGTAAGGAAATTAACTAATGGTATGGGTGTAGATGTCGTATTCGAAGCATCTGGTAATCCTAAAGCTTTCAACGATGCATTGAAGGTTGTACGGCGTGGAGGAGTTGTAGTTCAGATAGGTATGTTTGGGGAGTATATAACGTTCGATCCTGCTCTTATAATAGATAAGGAGGTGGATATACGCGGAGTTTTCCGCTACGCCAACGTATACGAGCAGGCGATTAGACTTGCTTTATCTGGTCGTATTAAGCTTAAACCTCTAATAACGCATATATTCCCATTGGATAGAATTAAGGAAGCCTTCGATACCATAATAGAGAGAAGAGGGAATCCTGTGAAAGTTATAGTTAAACCATGAATACAACTTCTCATAAGCTATGTCTAGAATATTCTATTCTAGCGATATACGGCGTATAGAAGTTAATGCTAGATTCCTAGGCTTATCTGAGCTTCAGATGATGGAGTCAGCTGGTAGAGCTGTAGCAGACTATATATCCAGTAGGTTTAAGCCTTGTAGAGTTGCTGTATACTGTGGTCTAGGCGGAAATGGTGGTGATGGATTAGTAGCAGCTAGGTATCTAGCTTCTCGTGGATTCGATGTTAAGGTAGTGCTAGTCGGTTATCCAGATAGAATCTCTCATAGAGGTACACGGGAGAACTGGTTTCTCGTATCACGTCTAAATACGATAGATACATACATAGCTTCTGATAGCTTATCCATACCTAAGATAGAAGCTGAAGTATATATCGATGCACTATTAGGCGTCGGCGTTAGAGGTGAGGTTAAACCTCCGATATCCGAAGCTATAGGAGTACTCAACGGTATGAAAGGCTTTAAGATATCTATAGACGTACCGTCCGGTCTCGATTCTGATACAGGTGAAATACTAGGTTGCGCAGTTAAAGCCGATACTACGATTACTATACACGGTGTTAAGCCAGGTCTAAGACTTAGACCAGATTACGTAGGTGAAATAGTAGTCGTAGATGTAGGTATCCCCCGTGAAACCGAGTTATACGCTGGACCAGGGGATCTTAGAATTGTCATTAAGCCTAGGAAGACGAAATCTCATAAGGGCGACTATGGTAGAGTCCTCGTGATAGGAGGAAGTGAAGTATTCACAGGTGCACCCACCCTAACAGCTTTAGCAGCTTTCGAAGTAGGTGTAGATCTAGTAGTAGTTGCAGCCCCTGAAGTTACTGGCTTAGTCATATCCTCCTATACGCCAAACCTTATAGTGGTTAAACTTCCTGGAGGCCACTTAAAGAAGAGCCACCTCGACGTTCTTAAAGAGTGGATAAATCGATGTGATTCAGTAGCTATAGGTCCAGGATTAGGTCTCAAAGAAGAGACTATAGCGGCTGTCCAGCTTATCGTAAGCGAGGTAGTGGAAGCTAGGAAGCCTATAGTAATAGATGCTGATGCTTTGAAAGCTCTACCTAGAGAGTCTAAGTTTAAGAGGTTAGCTGTTTTAACACCTCATCAAGGTGAGTTCCGCATCCTTACAGGAGTAACTCTTCCAGAAAGACTAGTGGATAGAGGTGTGGTAGTATCCGAGTGGGCTGAGAAGTTTGAGGCGGTAATCCTACTTAAGGGCCCGGTTGATATAATCTCTGATGGGAAGAATATAAGATACAACTTTACGGGAAACCCTGCTATGACGGTAGGGGGTACTGGAGATGTTCTTACAGGATTAGTAGCCGGCTTCCTAGCTCAAGGCTTCTCACCGTTTGATGCAGGGTTAGCGGCAGCATTCCTTAACGGGGCAGCTGGGGATCTAGCTGTAGAATCTAAGCCGTATATAGTAGCTACAGATCTACTCGATCACATAAAGGCTGTGATAAGCTATATCCTAAACGATGAGATTGAGACCCTCTCCTCTAAGATACTAGCTAAAAAAGATTTAAGAAGGATTATCAAGGAGATCGAAGGCTAGAGTGTATATTCTTCGATCCAATATGATTCTCCACTTCTAAGCATCTCTCTCTTAAATAGTGGTACCTCTCTCTTATACCTTTCTACAGCCTCTATTAGTGTTTCGAAAACTTCTCTACGATGGCTTCCAGCTACGGCTACGTAAACTAGTACTTCGCCTACTTTGAATTCTCCTACGAAGTGGTGGATTTCGACTGCTACTATACCCTCCCTCCCCTCTAGTTCCCTACATATCTTCTCCAATCTATCTTCAGCCATCTCTTCATAAGCTTCTACTTCAAGCCTTTCTACATCACCCTTTACACCTATTCCGCGTACAATCCCTATGAATACAGCTATAGCTCCAATCTTATACGAATCGCTTCTACTATACAATCCAGATAGAATATCATCCAGGTTTATCTCCCCCTTCCTATGTATATGCTTCTTCATAGACTGATCGTTACATCCATGTCATAGTTGCGTAGACATAAACTTTATACGTGATGGATGGTATTCTTATCGTTTGTGTCGATAAGTGTAGAAGGGTTTATCGAATTAGGCTATCTAGGAGTTTTCGTTATAGCATTTCTCTTAAACCTAGCTCCATTCACAAATCCCACTAACCCCCTCCTAGTCCTCCTCATAATACAGGTAACACCTGCATTAAATCCTATAGTCGTAGGCATACTAGTCGCATTAGGTGCTACAGCTTCTAAGATCTTACATTACGTAGTAGCATACTATACCGCTAGGAAGGTTAAAGTGAGAGTATTCGAAAATAGTATACTTCTGAATAGATTCGGCTTTCTAGCAGCCTTCATAGCGGCGGTAACACCGCTCCCAGATGATTGGGCTGCTATACCGTTAGCCATCGTCGGTTTCAATATAGTGAAATTCACGTTAGGCTTTCTGATAGGAAAGCTTACGACTTGTATAACCGCTGGTATTCTAGGTGAGAGGATCTTATGGTTATTAGAGGAGTCTATGGGTGTATGGGGATCTATAATATCATTTGTAGGAACGATTATATTGATAGTGGCTGCTCTAGTATGGAGGGATAGGATAGAGAAGATTGTCTTGATAGTTTTTAGAAAGCTTAAACTTATTAAAAGTTAATCTTAACTATTTTTAAAGCATAAGATTTAAATATTTGTTAGCTAACATACTATTTAACATGGTTTCAAAGGAATTACTAGATCTACTGAACAAGGCTATAGCTGGAGAATTACAGGCTTCTATCCAGTATATGTGGCAGCATGTATTGTGGAAGGGTGTTAAAGCATTCGCAGTGCAGGGTGAACTTGAGAAGATAGCTATCGAAGAGATGAAGCATGCTGAGGCTATCGCTGAAAGACTGGTGTATCTCGGGGGTACGCCTACGACTATCCCTGCTCCTATATCGATAGGTGCTACTCTTAGAGAGATGATTAATTTCGATAGAGAAGCTGAGGAGAGCACTATAAGCTTGTATAAAGTGATAGTGAGGAAGGCTGAGGAGGAGGGTGATATAACGACGAGTGAATTATTCAGGGATATACTGAAGGATGAGGAGAGACATCACGACTTCTTTGTAAGTATACTCGAAGAATTATAACATTATTTATTCACTATTTCAATTATTTGGTGGTGTAGTTTTGTATATAAGAGTATTACCAGGTTTAGGTCAAGTTATAGATGAGTATAATAGATATAGATCTCCAGAAGTTACTGCGAAAATAGAGTATATCGGGGAAGACTACATCGATATATTGTTTAAAGGCTCGTTCTGCTATACATGTGGCTTCTATGATTATTTTGAAGATTTCATAATCGAAGCTAGAGAGTTTGGTATAATTTTATCCTTGGAAAGAATTGTTGAAATAGGTGGAGGTGCTATAGTTAGGTTTAAAGTAGAAGGGGGAGTGTAGACCTATGGCGAAGTATATCGTAGAGAGGATTCTAGATAACCTGTACCTTTTAAGAATTAATGATGATAGAGTAAAGTTTTTCGAAGCTTTATGGTATATCCCAGAGGGTATAACATATAATGCATACCTATTGACATCTGAAGAAGGTGTTATACTTTTCGATGGATGGAAGAACTGTTATGCTGAAGAATTCGTAGATGCTGTTAGAGAAGTATCCGATCCGGAGGATATAAGGTACATAGTGGTACACCATGTAGAGCAGGATCATAGCGGTTCTATTCAGAGAATTCTCGAAGCTAATAGCGGTGTAGCAGAAGTCCTATGTCATCCACTTGCTACTAAGATGCTTCAATCGCTTTATACTACTCCGTTTAGATTCAGGGTGGTTAGGGATGGAGAAGAATTACTTTTAGGTGGTAGAACATTGAAGTTTATCTATACTCCATGGCTGCATTGGCCTGAAACTATGGTTAGCTATATCGTAGAGGATGGTGTATTGATTTCATGTGATATCTTTGGAGGCTTCTCCATACCTTTAATGATATTCGATGATGAAAACGATCTAACAGACTACCTTAAATATGTTCGTAAATATGTGGTAGACATCGTCGGATACTACAGTGATTATATACTTAAAGCCTTGGATAAGATGAAGAATTCAGGTATATCCCCTAAGATTATAGCCCCTGCTCACGGGCTTATCTTTCGTAGAAACCCTAGGATTATAATGGATTATTATGAGAGGATAGCTAGAGGACTACCTGAGAAAGGTAAGGTGACTATAGTATACAACTCGATGTATGGCTCTGTGTATGAAGCTATCTCCTACGCTGTCGGATATCTTGAGAAGATGGGTGTTAGGCCTATCGTATTCAGGTTTACCGATTCAGAACACCCGCCTATAGGCGATATACTATCCGAGATAGTGGATTCAGATGCTCTGATAATAGGGGTCTCTATCTATGAGAACGATCTATTCCCATATATGAGCTATCTACTCGAACTTATGGCTAGGAAGATTCGGGTAGGTAAACCCATACTATTGATATCATCTTACGGTTGGAGTAGGGTTGCGTCAGCTAAGGTTTCCGAGAAACTAGCTAAAACAAGTTTCGAGATGGTGGGGGTCGTAGAGTTTCAAGGTCGACCGAGTATAGATGATTTGAGGAAGATTGGTGACGGTATTACTAGGTTACTTAGAGGCTAGATTATAATCCGTAATAATCTCCCTCCTCTAACGTGGTGTTAAATATTGGTTTGGCTCCTAGCTAGAATCGATCCCCCAATTGTATGTCGTATAGTTAGAAGGCTGAATAGGTTCGTAGTCTTAGTCTCAGTGGATGGAAAGCTTGTTAAAGCCTACCTAAATAATACTGGTAGGCTTAGAGATTATCTTATCGAGGGTAGGTTAGCATACGCTTCTACCGCTCCTCCTAATCGAAGAACAACCTATAATCTCTTCGCTATAGATGAGGATGGCTTAGCAGCTTTAATCGATACCCGTCTTCAAACAGTGTTCTTCGAGGAAGCCTTGAATAGAGGGTTGATACCATGGCTTAGCGGGTTTAGGATAGTTAAAAGGAATGTTCGCCTCTATTCCTCGCTGATAGACTATCTACTTAAACTCGAAGAGAAGGATGTGTATATGGAGGTTAAAAGCGCGGTTATGAGGATTGATAGATCCGTAGCTTCATATCCAGATTGCCCATCGATTAGAGGTAGGAAGCATGTGGAGGATCTTATATCTGCTTCATCTAGAGGTTTAAACTGTGTTATCCTCTTCCTAGCCTCCCTACCCTATGTAGATACATTTAAACCTAATAGTAGTGTGGACCCGAAGCTAACGGATCTATTGAAACTAGCTATTAGAGCAGGTGTTCTCGTTAAGGCTGTATCCATGTATTATGATCCATCGGATTCATCTATATATCTAGATAACCCTGAGCTTAGAGTAGAATTATAAATCAGGGTATAGTGGCTGTGATAGAGCAGCTCCTGGATAGGGTAAGGTATTTAATCGGGAGTAGTGTAGGGGAGAGAGTTAGACTTAGGATGGAGGAGTTTAGAAGACTGGGTAGGTATGGGTCTGATAAGGATCTATTCTTGGAGCTATGCTTCTGTATACTCACTGCCAGATTTAGTGCTGAAAGATGTATACGTATACAGGAGAGGATGGGTGAGGGGTTTATAACGCTACCGGAGGATTATCTAGCTAGAGAGTTGAAGAAGCTCGGTCATAGGTATCCATATATCAGAGCTAGGTATATAGTTGAAGCTAGACGGCATATACATAAACTTAGATGGCTTATAGACTCCTTCGATAACGGTGTAGAAGCTAGATCCTGGCTTATCGAGAATATCAAGGGTCTAGGATATAAGGAGGCCAGCCATTTCTTAAGGAATGTAGGGTTTGATGATGTAGCTATAATCGATTTCCATATACTAAACCTCCTAGCTAGGTATGGTATAATAGAGAAGCCTAAGACTTTAACTCCTAGAAGGTACCGTGAGATAGAATCTATACTTAGAGTTATAGCTTCAAAGCTGAATGTAACATTGGGTGAGCTAGACCTATACTTGTGGTATATAGAAACGGGAAAAATACTTAAGTAATTTATGGAATCGAGTAATCCTCCCTATTTAAGTTCGTATGCAAATATTATATCATTCCTTCGAGGTATACCGAATCTACCTACCTCCTCGTGAGCGAGATCACGAGTGTATAGTATCTTACCACCGAGCATATACTCCGCTATGAAGGCTGGTATATTATCATTTTCATGGGATACTATAAGTCTCTTAACATTATTTTCGTAAGCTATCTGCTTCAGCTTATCTATCATAAGTCTGAATAATCCTGTGCCTTGGTATCTTGGGTGAACGCTCATCTTCCAGTATTGTATAGAGATATTCTCCTCTGGATCCATGGTGAAGAGGAAATCTAGGAATCCAGCTGGCTCTCCATCTATGTAAATGCATAGTGTCTTTACGTTATACTCTTTATGCTTATATGGGTAGAAGTCTGGTGGAATCCACTCCCTGGATAGATCGATACTCTCGGCTGGAGGGTATCCGAGGATATCCCATAGCGTCTCAAATACACTTCTCTTCTTCGGATCTTGCTTCATCTTATCTGTAATCTCGATTTGTATATCTCCGCTTATCTCGGGTCTAGATATATGGTGTGCTCCGATGATAGCTACTCTGGCACACCTATAGCATAGATATTCTCCATCTATAGCGCATCTATACTGTGCTATCCTACCACATCTTGTGCATATAGGTATCTCCATACATGATACACCTCGAAGATTAGGATCAAAGGATAGCTGAACTCGAGTGGTATAAGTTTTCTCTATCCAGTTATATCAGGAGAAAATTCTAAGCTAGCAACATAATATATATATAGATGGTTTAGCGGCATGAATATCCTTAATGTAGTGAAGGTAGTTGTAGGTCCTCTAGCAACGAACTGTTATATAGTATGGTGTGAATCTACACGTGAATCCTGTATAATAGATCCAGGTTTCGAAGGGGAGGTTATAATCGAGAGGGTTGAAGATCTAGATTTACATGTGACTACGCTATTATGTACTCATGCACATTTCGATCATATAGGAGCTGCAAGCTTCATTAGGGATAGGTTTGAAGCAAAACTATGTATTCATGAAGCTGATACACCCTACCTAGATACATATTCTAGGATGGCTGAAGATTTCGGTTTCAATAGGGTAGATACACCTAGTCCAGATATACTTCTAAAGGATGGCGTTATCCTACGTATAGGTGAATCGAAGTTGAAAATTATACATACGCCTGGGCATACGCCTGGAAGCTGCTCTATAATCTCTGAAGGTAGAGTATTTACTGGTGATACATTATTCTCGGGTAGTACTGGTAGATGGGATCTACCAGGTGGTAGTTTCTACTATCTCAAACTTTCGTTAAAGCGGTTGATGATGTTACCTACCGATACGCTGATCCTACCTGGTCACGGGCCATATACTACGATATGGAGGGAGAGAATGTATAATCCATTGATAAGGTGTCTATGAGCATCGGTGGTTTACCCTTGTAGGGATGTTAAACTTTAAGATGGTTATTGTATGTGTATAGTAGTGTTGTGGGGTATGCCTCGTTATATACTGAGGGTTTGTATGCCTGCTAGGGATTGGCATAGAGTATCTGATTTCGTATCCGATATAAAGAATTCCAGGGTTATAAAACGTATAGTGACGAGAATATTTCCTGATAGACCTGATTTAGATGCGTTAGAATTGGTTCTTTTAATCGAGTGTTCGAAGAGTTATGTGTTGGAGATCGAGAGGGAGCTGGCATCTAGGACTTGCGGTACCATAGGCTTCTTCGTGATATATCCTCTAACCGATAACTCGATGGCTTAACTCTTGGAGAAACTAATTATATGTGTAGGTGGATAAGTATGCCCTATAATACCGTTATCATAGATACATCATCTAGTCCGTATGCTAAGCTTCACCCTATACCTATCGAAGAAGTACGTCTTGAAGATGGATTTTGGGCTCCTAGGCTTAAGATTCTTAGAGAGGTTACCATTCCATCTCAGTACAGTCTACTTGAGAGTACTGGGCGTATCGATAACTTTAGACGTGCAGCAGGGAAGGTATCTAAACCGTTTTCAGGCTTGATCTTCAACGATAGCGATGTATATAAGTGGATAGAAGCTGTAGCATTCCTTCTCGCATATGGTTTCGATGAGAATCTCTACAAGCTCTCCAGATCTGTTGTAGAGGAGGTTGTAGCTGCTCAGGATGATGATGGTTATCTCAATACATACTTCATGTTTGAATTTAAGAATATGAGATGGCGTAACCTTAGAGATAGCCATGAGTTATACTGTGCTGGCCATCTTATGCAAGCTGGGGTAGCATACTATAGATCTACCGGTAGGAGGGATCTTCTCGATTCTGCTATAAGGTTTGCGGATAACATATACGATACATTCGTAGCTAAAGGCTTCCGATGCGTAGATGGTCATCCTGAAGTTGAGATGGCTTTAGTAGAATTATACCGTACGATCAGGGATAGTAGGTATCTAGATCTAGCATGCTTCTTCATAGATAATCGAGGTCTAGGTCTTATAGGTGGAAGTCCATACCATATAGATCACAAACCGTTTAGAGAGCTTTCAGAGATAGTGGGGCATGCGGTACGTGCACTCTACTTGAATTGTGGAGCTACAGATGTATACATGGAGATAGGGGATGATAGGATTTGGGAAGCGTTACAGCGTCTATGGCGTAGTATGGTGTATCGTAAGATGTATATAACGGGGGGTGTCGGATCCAGGTATGAGGGTGAAGCCTTCGGTGATGATTATGAGCTTCCAAATTATAGAGCATATTCTGAAACTTGTGCTGCGATAGCTAGCTTCATGTGGAATTGGAGGATGCTTAACGCTAGTATGGATGCATGCTATACGGATATTATGGAGCTTGCATTGTATAACGCTATCCTATCAGGTATATCGTTGGATGGTAGATCATACTTCTATGTAAACCCGTTAGCGGATAGGGGTCGTCATAGGAGGCAGGATTGGTTTACATGTGCATGCTGCCCACCTAATATAGCTAGGCTTATAGCTTCGATCCCAGGGTATATCTATTCTAAATCCGTAGATGGGTTATGGGTTAACCTGTATATTCAGAGTACGGTTTCTACTAATCTAGAATGTGGTAGAGTTAGGTTGAAGCAGGTTACCGATTACCCATGGGATGGTAGGGTGAAGCTTATTGTCGAGCCGGAGAGGGAGGATGAATTCTCCATATACATACGTATACCTGGATGGTGTCGTAACTTTAGCGTAGAGGTTGATAGGGAGAGGATCGATGCTAAGGTTAGGCCGCCGTCATATCTAGAGGTTAGACGGGTATGGAGGTATGGGGATTACATAAGTTTGTATATGGATATGCCTGTAGAGCTTATGGTTTCTCATCCATGGGTTACCGAGAATAGTAGTAGAGTCTCTATAGTGAGAGGTCCGTTAGTATATTGTGTAGAGCAGGTTGATAATGAGGGGTTTGATATATGGGATCTAGCTATCGATCGTAGTATAAGATTCGAGTTGAAGCTATGTGAGGATTTTTTAGGACGTATAGTGAGGATAGTGGGGGATGGGTATACCTTAGAGTTTGAAGGTGGAGAGATGCTCTATACCAATATAGATAATCTACGTTATAGGGTTAGAAGGGTTAGGTTTAATGCTATACCCTACTATGCTTGGGCGAATAGGGGTCCTGGATCTATGATCGTATGGATCCGTTTAATCGATGGGTATTTGAAAGTATAGTCTTGTTATCTGAAGTGTTTAGCCATCTCCTCGTTCTCGCTTATGGATAGTAGAGCGTTTATTACGCCTTCAGCCTGCCTGGTATTCTTTGTTCTAACATCTACTATCACCCAGTTGAATAGCGTATCTCTCCCACCTTCTAGATATGCTTCGAGAGCCCACTCCATCCTAAGGAGTCTGGGGTAGATTACGTAGTTCATTATACGTTTAGGTAGCTTCTTTACTCCAATCCTATGTACACCCTTTCCATCTATCTCTACAGGTATCTCTACAGCTACGTTATCTGGTATACCCTCTACTACTCCTTGATTCGTAACGTTAACCTGGTAGACCCCCCTTATATCGTTTACTATAGAGTCTATGATAGGTACTATCGATTCTCTACTCTTCCTAGGTTGTAGTAGTTGAGTTAGCGGTGTCGTTTCATCTTTTATAGCGGATATAGCTTTATTCAGCCATTCTTCATGTCTATCTAGGTAGATCTTCCATCCGATCTCTGAATCTGGTCCACCGGTAGGTCCGAACCATCTCTTCTTAACTCTCAGATTCCAGTGGTATTTCCATGTTCCTCCACGTACTGTATCACCTACAGGGTATAATCCGTAGCATCTATACATATCTACTGCAGCTGGAGACATCTGTATATCGAATGGGCTTCTCTGCTTTCTACGCCATATCCTCCAGTACCTCTCTGAATCCTTCTCTATCCATTCATCTATGAGTGGGTATGCATCCCTATCATCATACCTAAACTTTGTAAGCCAGATTACATGGTTGAATCCTATACACTCGAACTCGACCTTCTCCGGATCTAATCCTATCGTCTCCGCTATCTCGGAGTAGCCTAGATGCCCATGGCATAAGCCTACAACCTTAACCTTTGTCTCCCTGGAGAGTAGTGTTGTTCCCTCGAATACAGGGTTTGCTAGTAGGAATAGCCATGCATCTCTGCTTAGATCCTCTACATCTCTAGCTATATCCATCATGAGTTTGAACTGGTAGTAGCCCCATATCGTATGGTAGTCTGATACCATATTCCACTCGACGCTGTTTATACCTCTATAGTAGCCGTATTCTTCGCATATACTCCGCATCCTCTCGTAGTATCCATGCCCGCGGGCTAGGGCTGTATTTATAACGAAATCTGCATCCTCTATGGATTCCCTCCTATCAAGCGTCTTCTCGAATTTGAATTCAGCTTTAACTTCGGATGCATATCTCCTTGCGAAATCGTATACGAGGTTTAGCCTCTCCTCGTTTATATCCATGAAGGAGATCGTGCTCCCGTAGAGGCTGGGTGTGAGGCATAGGTCGCGGATTAGGGTTGCAGACCAAGCTATACTACCAGCGCCTATTACAGAAATCTTTATATCTATCATAGATTCCACCGAACGATATAGATCATCCACTAATCCTCTTAAGCTTTACGTATATGGTCTAGGATCTGCTAGGTTTATTATCGTATTAGGTTAGCCTATTAGGCGGTCTATTATAGTCTTAACCTTCTCTATCTTCTTCAACATATGCTCCAGATACTCTATACCTTCATCTGTTATAGTGTATATCCTTTTAGCTGGGCCTCCATCATCTGTCTCCCATCTAGAGTGTAGTAAGCCGTGTGCTTCTAGTTTACGTAGTAACCCGTATACGAGTGGTTTAGGTACATCTAGATTATACTTCTCCTTTAGGAGTGAGTGTATTTCGCTTCCATGCATAGACTTCTCCTTAACTAGTTTGAGTATAGCTATGTGGAGTAGTCCACGTATAGGTCCGAGATGTATCGGGGGGTGGTGTGGATGGGGTAGCCTATGCTCGCATCCATGTGGATGTTTAGGGTGTATGTGTGGATCTATACACATGTCTACTCAGATATCTAGGTATATCAGATATCTAGATATAAGTGTTTACCATCATCGAGGATAGAGATTGTTTCTAAAGATTTAAGTCTAGTAGATGGGTGTTAACTCTCTCTTCTAGGGGGTTATGGATGGGGTGTTGTAGGTTAGTCGTAGGGTTGGATGAACGTGTAAGCGATATAGATCCTAATATCTTTGGGCATTTTATCGAGCATCTTGGGCGTTGTATATATCATGGTATATGGGTTGGTAGAGGTTCTGATATACCTAATATTGATGGTTTGAGGATGGATGTAGTAGAGGCTTTCAGATCTATCGGTGTGCCTATTATTAGATGGCCTGGCGGCTGTTTCGCGGATACGTATCACTGGATGGATGGTGTTGGTCCTGTGGAGCGTAGGCCTAGGAGGGTTAATATATGGTGGGGTGGTGAGGAGACTAACGAGTTTGGGACGGATGAGTTTATTAAGTTATGTAGGCTTGTAGGTGCTGAGCCGTATATATGCGTGAATGTTGGCTCCGGTAGTCCTGAGGAGGCTGCTGCTTGGCTTGAATACTGTAACTATACTGGTGGTAGTAGGTATGCGAGGCTTAGGGTTGAGAATGGTTATCCAGAGCCGTATAGGGTTAGGTATTGGGGTGTTGGTAATGAGAGTTGGGGTTGTGGCGGATCGTTTGATCCTGTATACTATGCTTGGGAGTATCGTAGGTTTGCTACATTTCTTAAACAGACTGATCCATCGGTTAAACTAGTAGCTTGCGGGCATACATCTACCGATTGGAATCTACGCTTAATGGAGTCTTTGAGGAATTTCATCCATCTAATCGATTACCTATCTATACACTACTACTTCTTCCGTAATCATCAACGTTATGGTGGTGATGTTGATTTCACAGATGAGCAGTATCTGAATCTTTTATTCGATATTCAGCATCTAGAGTATGAGATTAAGCAGGCTATATCTATAGTAGACTTCTTCTCCGAGGGTAGGAAGGATGTATGGATAGCTGTGGATGAGTGGGGTGTATGGCATCCTCAAGCTACTACCGAGAATGGATTATACCAGCAGAATACTCTTAGAGATGCTATACTAGCAGCATCCATCCTCAACCTATTCATCAAATATTCGAGGAGGGTTAGGATGGCTAATATAGCTCAAGCTGTTAACGTACTACAGAGTATATGTTTAACTAGGGGTAGGGATACGGTTCTAACACCTACATACCATGTTTTCAAATTGTATAAGCCTCATATAGCTGGTATAGCTTTGGGAACGAGGGTTGAATCCCCCGTCATAAAGGAGCCATCTAGAGATGATTTCGTAGGTCTCCGCGGTGTTCGTAGAAGGCTTGAATCTCTGAAAGCTATAGATGCATCAGCATCTATAGATCTAAATAGTAGTAGACTAGTTATAACTATAGTGAATAGAAGTCTAGATGAAGATATCGATATAGAAGTGGTAGTTAACGGAGGATACAGGATAGCTGAGAGTGAATACGCATACATAACATCTAAAAGTGTAAGATCCTACAACGATTTCGATACACCTAACAATATACGTATAACCGAGGAATCCATAGATATCAAGAGTAACAGATTCACCCTAAACCTTCAGAAACATTCGATAAATAGGCTAATACTAAAGCTAAGCTGATGGTTGAAATCCATATAGAATGTTATGGAAAAACTAGGAGGGGGTATACCAGATACCTATATACATAGAAGCCGGGGAGGGGATTCGAACCCCTGTGATGCGGGTCTGCAGCCCGCCGCCTACGCCTCTCAGCCACCCCGGCTCTACTATAGGAGGATAGGTGCTCGACTTCTATTAAGGTTTAACTCTATAACCAGGCTTAGCTTTTTATACAGTGAAGCTTCAACTTATGGCTATCTAGGTGGTGTATATGAAGCTAATCTTCGGCGCTATGAACGATCCATCTAAGGATATAGTAGAGGAGGTTAGATCTATAGCGTTACTCGGCTTCGACTATATAGATCTTACAGTAGAGGGTCCTAGAGCTTCTACTAGAGATATCATGGATAGGTTGAGAGAGTTGAGGGATGAGATATCTAGATTAGATCTGGATATAGTAGGTCATACAGCATGGTTTCTAGAATTAGCCCATCCATATGAACGTATACGTAGAGTTTTCCTAGAGGAAGCTTTAGAAGCTTTAGATATACTAGCTAAGCTAGATGTCGATAAGGTTACGTTCCACCCATTTCTTCTAGCTTCAAGCTTGTATCGTAGACAACCTTATAGATCTAAACTTCTAGAATACCTCATATCATCCCTTAGGGAGGTTAGTATTAGAGCAGACGATAACGGTATGAAGGTTATGATAGAGAATATGGATGGTGGTAGGATGTGGCGTATAGATGAGTATGCTAGGATTATTAGCGAAGTAGATGTATACTTCCATCTAGATGTAGCTCATGCAAACCTGGATGTAGAATCGCTTAATCTACGATCATTTCTAGATAGATTCAAGCCTGGTGATAGACTCCTCCATATACATATATCCGATAATGTAGGAGGATCAGCATCTAAGGGTTGGGATCTACATCTACCGATAGGTGTAGGATCGATAGATTGGGAGGAGGTATTCAGAATACTAAAGGATTACGGTTATAGTGGAACTATAACGCTAGAAGTATTCTCTAAGGATAGGGATTATCTTAGGATGAGTCTAGATAAGGTTAGGAATCTATCATCGAGGATAGCTTAGATAGCTTATAGGCTATCCTAGTAATCCTAGATGATATAGTGGAAGCTCTACCTACAGGTCTACAAAGCTTCATAGATATAGCTTCGATTATATCCTTTAGATTAACGCTATCGCATTCGATTATGGTATATGAATCACCTATCGTATCCGGTATATGGCTATCACTACTACCGAGCTTAGCCGCTCCTAAAACCTCTGCTAGCCTAGAATTCCTAGTATAAGCTACCCTATATGGTCTTAGAGAAGCGTTTAAAACTTCTACACAATCGATCCTGGATAGCCTAGTATATCTGGAATCACCTATCCTCATAGGGTTTGGATGAGCTAATACGACTATACCTCCAAGCCTATGTATATAGTCTATGAAGCTTTGAGCATAGGTTCTCCCATGCACACATACATCTGTAACACCTAAACCTATCATATGCCCGATTTCAGTCTCCACTTCTAATCCAGGTATAGCGATAATCCTACCGTAAATCCTCTCTACTAATCCAGATCTAGGTGCTATACCGTGATCAGTAATAGCTACACCATCCAACCCCTTCATCCTAGTATAAGCTATCAAGCTAGATATACCTATAGATGAATCCCTAGATCTAACCGTATGTACGTGTAGATCTAATTTAATTCTCAGCTAGCTTCACCCTAAGCTTAGCCTCCTCCTCCTCTACATCTACCTTAGATATCTTCTCAAAGAATATCTTCGGCTTCCCTATCCTAGCACCGGGTTTGAACTCCATGTACACCTCATCCCACCTAACCATCTCATCTAAACCGAGGATTCTTCTAAGCTCGATCGCAGTGTATGGTAGATACATGAATAATAGTACACTAAGCTTATAGATTATCTGTAAAGCTACGTATATAGTCCTAGCAGCTTCATCCCTAGAAACCCTCCAAGGCTCCCTTTCGTTAAGTAATCTATTCCCGAGAGCGGATAATTCTAGTATATGGGAGAGCCCCTCCTTAAACCTGAAGCTCTCTAAGCTTGATTCGACTTCTCTAACCAATCTATCAGCCTCCTCTAGATACATCCTATCCTCATCCATCAGAATCTTTGGATCAGGTACCTCGCTGTTAAACAATCTATATGTTAGAGTTAGCGTTCTATACAAGAAGTTAGCTAGATTACCTATAAGTTCATCATTAACTTTAGACATGAAATCGATCCATCTAAAATCGCTATCCCTAAACTCAGGTGCTATCCTAGCAGCGTAGAATCTAATCATATCTGGATGAAACTTCTCGAGCATCTCATGCAGCCATACAACCCATCCTCGACTAGTAGATAGCTTACGCCCTTCTAAAGTTACAAATTCATTAACTACCACATTCTCAGGTAGTATATAGCCTCCGTGAGCTATTAGTAGAGCTGGGAATAGTATGGTATGGAAGAATAGGTTATCCTTACCTATGAAGCAATACAGTTCTGTACTACTATCTAACCAGAAGCGTTTCCAAGAATCGGATTCCCCCTTCTCCATAGCCCAATCCTTAGTAGCTGAGATGTATCCTAGGAGATTCTCAGCCCAGTTATATATAACCTGCTTCTCAGCACCTGGGAACGGTGCTGGAGGACCCCAATCGTAATCTCTAGTTATATCCTTATCCTTTAATCCCTCTCTTTTAAGCCAGTCTATAGTCTTATTATATGTAGCCCGTCTCCAATTCTTCTTAGGCTCTACATACCTTAATACATCCTCTGTTAAAGCTGAAAGTTTTAGAAACCAGTGTATAGTCCTCTGTTCTATAGGTTTAGCTCCGCATATACTACATCTAGGGTTTAATAGCTCCCATGCCTCGTACCATCTACCACATACCTCGCATACATCTCCATACTGATCCTCCGCTCCACAATATGGGCATACACCTTTAACAAACCTATCTGGTAGAGGCCTTCTACAATTAGGACAGTATAATTGTGTAATCTCCTTAGGATATACGTAGCCTTTACGGTATAGATTCTCATAGAATTCTCTAACAGTATCATAGTGTATAGGTTTAGATGTTCTAGAGTATATATCGAAGCTTATAGCTAGTTTTTCGAAGACGGTCTTCTGTATATCGTAATACTTATCGCATAATTCTCTAGGTGTTAAACCCTGTTTTAAAGCTTCTAGGATTACAGAGGCGGCATTTTCATCGGTTCCGCAGACGAAGAGGACTTCATCACCCTTCATCCTTCTAAACCTAGCATATATATCTGCTGGGAGGTATGCTCCAGCTAGATGGCCGAAATGTCTTGGAGCGTATACATACGGGAGAGCCGCTGTTATTAGTATACGCTTACCCAGTTCTCAGACACCTCCACTCCTCTTCTAGCATCTACATCTAAGTTATCGTTAAGCCTATAGGATTCAAGTAAATATTTCCCGCTATTAATCTGAATACGCCTTACATTCTATCCTTAGTAAGTCTTTCCATACTCTGCTTGAGCATGCATCTAATCGTAGATGGATCTACTCGTTCACCCTTTGCTTTCTTAATTAGAGCCCATAAACCTATAACTCCAAGCCCCATAGCATCGCTTAGAAACGGTTCTGGAAACAATATTAGGAGCCATGCTAGGAGTAGCAGGTTATCCTCTAGACCTGGTTTTAAATTTTCCCTATTAATTTCGATCCTCCTCATTAAGGTTCTAGCTTCGATTAGAAGATGTCTCCTCCTCTCTAAAGGTAGATTCTCCAGGTTCAATGCTTCATAGATTAACCTGTAAGGCTCTACCTTTAGATATGTATCTACAGCTCTATGAAACTTATCTATACTTTTAAGCTTCTTCTCTAGATTTAATATAGCTTTATCTATGCTATCCATCTTATCTTCGATCTCCTTCTATCAGATATTAAGCATTATACTCGCTCTACATATAAAAGCGGTCTTAAGATTGATTCTCAACTATACACTACTTCTAGACTATAGTATTATACTAAACGATAACGAGTAGCTTGATCAACGGAGGAATGTTTATTAAAATATGTAGCATACATTCTATACCAGTTATGAGTGGATTCAAATTCGATTATGAATCTATGCTTGATGAAGCTTATAGTAGACTCCCATCTAAATTAAAATCTACAGGTAGGTTTGAAGTTCCACGTCCTAGAGTAGAGGCAGCTGGTAAGAGGACTATAATCCTAAATTTCAAACAGATAGCGGAAGCTATGAATAGAGATGAGAAGGAGTTAGCTAATTACCTAGTTAGGGAGCTTGGTACAGCCCCCTCGTTTGAAGGTGATAATCTCGTACTACAGGGTAGGTTTAGCCAGCAGAGTGTGGAGAGAGCTATCAACACATATATAAGGGATTATGTAGTGTGTCCTGTATGTAAGAGGCCAGATACAGTTTTAGTTAAAGAGAAAAAATTCCTATTCCTAGTATGTCAAGCATGTGGTGCTAGATCATCTGTTAGACCATACTAATACTCTATCCCCTTCCTAGCTGGTATACCTAGATAGAATGGATGCTTAACCTCGATCATCTCTGTAACAAGATCTGCTCTCTCTATAAGCTCTCTAGGAGCATTTCTCCCTGTTAAGACTACTACTGTTTCATCTGGTACTGCATCTAGGAGGGATATAATATCTTCAACTTTAAGTAAGCCTGCAGCTGCTGCGAGGTTTACTTCATCTAGAATTAATACTCTAGGCCTCCTCTCCAGAGCCTTCCACGCGAATTCTAAGCCAGCTTTAGCTAGCTCGTAATCTATCGAGGTAGGTTTACTTAGATCTATAAACTCCTCTCTGCCAAACTGATATATCTCGTATTCAGGTGAAAGCCTATCCTTAATCCTATACTCACCTACATCCTTTCTACCTTTAAGAAATTGCAATATAATGACCTTATACCCATGGCCTACTGCTCTTAAGGCTAAGCCGAATGCTGTTAGGCTTTTCCCCTCACCACTTCCAGTATATAGATGAATATTACCCTTACTCATAGCGTTACCTTAAACCTAAATTAGATTTGAGATGAGGTTAAAAATTTACTTCAGTCTACATAGATTATAGATAGTGCTCATATATTTAGTTATATAATTTGGCCATCTTTAAACATGATTCAGCAATTTTTAAATCTCAGATCTTCCAGGGTATCATAACCTATATCCTACTAGGGAATCAAAACTGTACAGCTGTACTGGTGAGGTATGGTGAAGGGGCTTCATCCACGTAACGTTCTACTCATAGTTACTCTATCTCATACTATGCAGCATATATTCGTAGGATCATCCATCCTCTTCCCTCTTATAATTTCAGAGTTGAACCTAGATTACACTACGTTCGGTGTAATCATAGCTTTAGCATCATCGATCGGAGGTCTATCACAAATGATGTTTAGTATAGCTAGCCGTAGAGTATCTAGGCATATACTCCTAGGATCTGGTAATATGGCTCTATCGATAGGTATGATTATCACAGGTTTATCGAAAGGTATCTCAGATCTCGCTTTTGCAAGGCTCCTCTCGAACATAGGTACTGCCCCTCAGCATCCTATAGGTACTGCGATAATAAGTGAGAAATTCGATAGTAGGTCTACTGGTAAAGCGTTAGGCTTCCATTACGGTATAGCGTATATAGGTAATATAGTTGGGCCTATTCTGATGACGGTATCAGCTATAGCTTTAGGTTGGAGGATGACATTTCTCATATTCTCTATACCAGCTCTCATAGTAGGTTTAACTATCGTATGGTATCTAGGTAAGGATCCAAGTATATCTGGTAGAGGTATAAGGGATAGGCATGCGGTTAAGGATCTAAAGTCTGATCTAACTTCTATCTTAAGGGTTAGAGGTATACCCTTTGTACTGGCTTCTCAGATAGCGATATCCGGTGGAGTAGATATAGGGATATTAACTACATATATACCTATCTTCCTCGCAGATTTTATAAGAATTGATGTATACGAGAGGAGCCTCATATATGCTATAGGCCTTCTTGGTGGATCCATAGGGCCACTTCTCCTTGGAAGATATGGAGATATAGCTGGCTACCTAAGGATAGCTCCCACAGCCGCTGGGATAGCTTCTATCCTAGTTTATTCTATGGTGATGCATAAGTCTAGCAGCATACTTCTAGCATTACACATATTTCTTCTTATGTTCACAGGCTTCTCCCTACCGACCTTGCTACAATCCTACATAGTTAGATCTGTATATGGGTATGATAGGGATCTAGTTGTAGGATTATTCTTTACTGTAAATTTCATCTCTAATTCTATATGGGCTGCTGTGATAGGATATATCGTAGATGTATACTCATCATTCGATCCAGCTCTCATACTAATGGGTTCACTTGGCTTAATAGGGATGCTTATCCTACTAGTCCAAATTAATTAGATAAGTCTTGATTATATTAGGATCCCCGTCTTTAAAAATAGTTATATCCCTACGTAGAGTTTAAATATATGGTATCTAAACCTTGAAATGCTAAGAAGGTTTGAATCTCGAGGTAGTCGAAAAAACGGAAGATTCATTAGCGTTAATCATACATAGTTTACCCTTAGGTCTAATTAACGCTATAAGGAGGATAATGATAGCTGAAGTTCCATCGATGGCTATAGATGACGTATTGATAGTAGAGAATAGCTCTTTCATATACGATGAAGTTTTAGCTCATAGACTTGGACTTATACCGCTTATAACCGATTTAGACTCGTTTGTTAAACCTGAAGACTGTGATTGTGGAGAACCCTTAGGTTGTGGTCGATGCAGGGCGGTCCTACTGCTAGATGTGGAAGCTAAAGACTCTATAAGGGTTGTATATTCTTCAGATCTAAAACCAGACCCATCTAATCCTACAGTTAGACCTGTGAATCCAGATATACCTATAGCTAAGCTTGCCCCAGGCCAGAGGATCAAATTAGAAGCTTACGCCAGACTGGGTGTAGGTTTGCAGCATGCTAAATGGCAGCCTGTGACTGTATGCTATCACAGATATATAGCTTCTATCACTATCCATAGAGATAGATGTGATGGATGCGGTAGATGCGTGGATGTATGTTATCGAAAAGTTCTAGCCCTAATAAATGGTATAGTTAGTCCAGTTAATATACTTGAATGTACTTTATGTAATGATTGTGTAACTTCATGTCCTAGAGCAGCTATAGAGGTTAGGCCTGAGAAAGACTCCTTCTACTTAAAATTTGAAACTACGGGTTCGCTCCCCCCTCAAAGGATATTCGAAGAGGCGCTTAAAATCCTTAGAGCTAAAGCCTCAGAGTTCGTATCTAAGCTTGGAGGTGTAGAAAGGTGAAATTAGGTAAATCTAATCCAATTCTAATAGAGACTATAAAAATCCTTAGGAATACAGCTAAATCCCGTAAGAAGCGTGTATGGGATGCTATAGCGAATAAGCTAGAAAAGCCTGGTGATATCAGGATCGTAAACGTCTCTAAACTCGATAAGTATCTTAACGATGGTGATATAGCTGTAGTCCCAGGTAAGGTTCTAGGTGGGGGTTCTATCAGTAAGAGAGTTACCGTAGCAGCTTTAGCGTTTTCCGCAAAGGCTAAGAGTAAGATAGAATCTGCAGGTGGTAGGTGTATAAGCTTGAGGAAGCTAATCGAAGAGAATCCTGATGGATCATATGTTAAGATTATCGGGTGATATAGCATGTCTAATACCATTACAGATTCTATAATCATAGATGCATCCAACCATATATTAGGTAGACTTGCAAGCTTCATAGCTAAGAAACTTCTTCAGGGTTACCGAGTATTCGTGGTTAACGCTGAAAAAGCCGTAGTATCTTGTACATCTCGGCAATCTATCGTAGAAGAGTGGAAGAGTTTTATAGAGGTTGGCCGTTATAGAGCAGGGCCACTCCATTATAGGAGACCCGATAGAATACTACGTAGAGTTGTGAGGGGGATGCTCCCCTATAGAACTGAAAAGGGGCGTAGAGCTTATAAACGATTAAAGGTATACATAGGTTTCCCTGAAGAATTGAAGGGTTGCAGTATACTGGAAGTACCAGAAGCTAAATCAGATAAGCTTAGATGTAGGTTTATAACTCTTGCAGAATTAGCTGAGAGTATAGGTTGGAAATGTGGTGGTGAGGATTGAGTAGAGCTAGAGTAGTTCGTAAGGGTTTAGTAACAGTTGGATGGAGGAAAACTGCTATTGCTAGAGCGTATATAAGAAGTGGTGGGGGTATAGTGAGAATTAATAATAAGCCGATACAGCTTCTAGAACCTGAAGAAGCACGTATACTGGCTGAGGAACCTCTCTTGATAGCTAATCTTGTAAATCCAGATATAACGAAATCTATAGATATAGATGTTAACGTCAGTGGTGGAGGGGTAATGAGTCAAGCTCAAGCTGTCAGAATGGCTATTGCAAGAGCTCTGGTTGAATGGAGCAAAGATAAAAAGCTTGAATCAATATTTAAGGATTATGATCGTACGATGCTTGTAGGCGACCCTCGTCAAACAGAACCTAAGAAATTCGGAGGGCCGGGTCCTAGAAGAAGGAGGCAAAAGAGTTATAGATAAGGGGTGTTTACATTGGGTATGGTCCCTATAAGATGTTTTAGTTGTGGAAAACTTCTAGCAGATAAGTGGAATTTGTTTAAATCAAGAGTCGCAAATGGTGAAGATCCAGCTAAGGTTCTAGATGATCTAGGTATAAAACGTTACTGCTGTAGAACTGTTATGCTTTCTACAGTAGAATTTATAGATGATGTAATAAAGTACGCTATATATAGGAGGCGAGAGTAATGCCTGATTATACGATTATAGAGGATATTAGAGCTCGTAAAGTATTCGATAGTAGAGGTAATCCAACAGTAGAAGTTGAGATCTACACGCGGGGTGGTGGAGTCGGTAGAGTATCGGCACCTGCAGGTGCTAGTACAGGTAAGTGGGAGGTTATAGCCTATCCGCCTGGAGGTGTGGACGAAGCTTTAAAGATACTAAAGGATGAGATAGCTCCTAGGCTTATAGGTATGGATTCAGAGAAGCAGGAAGAGATTGATGCTATACTTAAAGAGATAGATGGCTCTCCACGTTTATCACATATAGGCGGGAATACAGCGTATGCTATATCTATAGCTAATGCTCTAGCAGCAGCTTCATCGTATGATCTACCTCTATTCATGTATCTAGGTGGAAGAAACGCTAGGTATATGCCATATCCCGTAGGTAATATACTGGGTGGAGGTAAGCACGCAGGTGCAGGATGTCCAGATATACAGGAATTTCTATCGATACCACTAGGTGCTAAGAATTTTATGGAAGCTGCTCAAGCTAACATTCTCGCTCATAAGAATCTACGCAATATTCTCGAGAGGGAAAATATTCCATTCTTCGGTGGCAAAGGTGATGAAGGAGCTTGGGCTCCTGCTGTGAGTGATGATAAGGCTTTCGAATATGTAGCTGAAGCTATAGAAAAAACCTCTGATGAAATAGGATTTGAAGTAAGATTTGGTGTCGACGTGGCTTCCTCATCATTCTGGAGAGAAGAGGAGGATGTATATTTCTATAAACATGGAGGGAAAAAGCTTACGACAGGCGAACAGATAGACTTCATAGTAGATAAGATAAAAAGCTATAGGCTTATATACGTAGAGGATCCACTTCATGAAGAAGATTTTGAAGGGTTTAGAGAGCTTACATCTAAGGTAAGAGGATGTTTCATAGTCGGTGACGATCTATTCGTGACTAATATAGAGAGACTTAAGAAAGGTGTGAGTCTGGGAGCAGCTAATGCTCTCATAATCAAGCCTAACCAAGTTGGTACGATATCAGATACCATAGCTACAGTTGAATACGCTCATGAAAACCTTTATACAACAGTATTCTCCCATAGGTCTGGAGAGACTGAATCTGTAGTACTGGCACATCTAGCTGTCGGCTTAAGATGCCCCTTCGTAAAGCTTGGTGTTGTAGGTGGCGAGCGTATAGCTAAGATTAATGAGCTCATACGTATAGAGGAGTATCTAGGATCTGAAGCTAGAATGGCTAAGGTTAGGTTCAGGTGATAGTATTATGAGTAGTAGTGAAGTACCTAGTGGTGGAGGGGGTATCCTACTTCCGCTAGATCTAGCGTTATCATCAGGTATACATATAGGGTCTATGGTTAAAACGAAGCATATGGAACCATTCATATACAAAGTTAGAAGTGATGGCGTAAATATAATCAATATGGTAAAGATTATGGAGAGAATACAGATTGCCGCAAAATTCCTAGCTAGGTTTGTCCCGTCTGAAGTTTATATAGTATCATCTAGAGTTCATGCACGTAAACCTGTATTAAAGTTCTGTGAAGTTACAGGATTTAAGCCGATAGTTGGGCGCTTCTTACCTGGCACCTTCACTAATCCAAGTTTAGCTACATATGTGGAACCTAAGGTCGTCTTAGTAGTTGATCCTAGAGTAGATGAGCAAGCTGTAGTAGAAGCTTCTAAAGTAGGAATACCTGTGATTTCACTAGTGGATACGGATAACTCTCTCTCTAATGTAGATCTAGCTATACCATGTAATAATAAGGGTAGAAAAGCGCTAGCTATGGTATTCTGGCTGCTAGCACGTGAAGTTTTAAGAGTCACAGGTACTCTATCACCAAGTGAGGATTTAAACATACCAGTGAAAGAATTTGAAGAGGAGGTATAACTCTGAAGATATCATAGGTTTCCTGGTTAGAGTTAAAGGCATAGTTCAAGGTGTAGGTTTTCGTCCATTTATATATCGTTTAGCACATAGATATAATCTTAAGGGCTACGTTAAGAATCTTAAGAATGGAGATGTAGAGATATACATCGAGGGTGTTAGCTCATCCATCTGCAAATTTATGGATGATCTAATTAGGGAGAAGCCGCCGATAACCGTTATAGATTGTATTGAAACATTTGAAGTAGAACCTAGAGGAGAGGAGACTTTCAGAATAGAAAAAAGTGGTGAAGAAGGTAGGAGCAAAGGTTCGATTATACCTCCAGATATAGCTATATGTGATTCATGTTTGAAGGAACTTAGGGCACCATCCAATAGACGTTATAAATACTTCTTTATAACGTGTACAGATTGTGGCCCCAGATTCACGATAATAGAGAGGCTTCCGTACGACCGTATAAATACTTCGATGAAGATATTCGACATGTGTAGTGAATGTTTTAACGAATATACGAACCCGTTAGATAGGAGATTTCATGCTCAAACTATAGCATGCTCTCGATGTGGTCCCAAAGTATATCTTACGGATAATCATGGAGTTAAAGTGGAATGTGCAGATCCTATACTGGAGGCTAGTAGGCTTATAGATGAAGGCCTCATAATAGCTGTGAAAGGCTATGGTGGTTTCCATATAGCTACAGCTACTACGATAGATGAACCTATTAGGAGGCTTAGAGAAAGGAAGGGTAGGAAGAATAAACCATTCGCTATAATGGCTAGGGATATTAAGACTATAGAAGGCTTCGCTGAACTAACAGATATCGAAAGGAAGCTTCTAGAAAGCTATATGCACCCAATAGTCCTGTTGAAAAAGAACAAAGATTACTACCTATCAGATCTTATAGCTCCAAACTTGCATCTTATTGGTGTAATGTTGCCGTACACTGGATTACATATACTTTTATTTGAGGGTACGAAAGAACCAGCCCTGGTTATGACAAGTGGTAATGTATCTGGTCAACCTATAGTTAAGGATGATGACGAAGCTATATCCAAACTTGGTAAGCTAGTAGATTATATATTATTCCATGATCGACCTATAGTACAAAGATGCGACGATTCCGTGGTCAAGATAGTAGATGGTGAGCCATTGATTGTTAGAAGGTCCAGGGGGTACACACCTATGCCCATCAGACTTAAATACAATGCCAATCTAGATATACTCGCACTAGGATGTGAGGAAAACGTTGTAGCATGTATAATCAGAGGTAACGAAGCATACCTTACACAGCATATAGGAGATATGGACGATATAGAATCTTTGGTCTTCCTTAAAAAATCCATAGAACATTTCATAAACCTATTGTCGGTCAATCCTAAAATTATAGTATGTGATCTTAATCCGCGTTTTGCTACGACGAGATTAGCCTTTGATATGGCTAGAGTAATGCATATACCCGTAATTCAAATCCAACATCATGCAGCTCACGCATATAGCCTATTGGCAGAGTCAGGGTTAGATGAAGCTATTATAGTAGCTGCTGATGGCTTCGGCTATGGTTTAGATAGAGCTGCCTGGGGTGGTGAGATTATTCATATATCTAAGGATGGATGGACAAGGATAGGCCATTTAGAGGAGCATCCCATGGTAGGTGGTGATCTAGCTACTCGTTATCCTGTAAGAATGGTTATAGGTATACTTAAGGATGATCCTAGAATAGAGGAATGGGTTAAATCTAGGATATACATGCTGCCACACGGCGAGAGGGAGTTAGATGTAATATTCAATCAGCTAGAGAAAGGTGTATATACACGTACAACTAGTTGTGGTAGGTTATTGGATGCTGTGTCAACTCTACTTGGTATATGCTTCGAAAGGACCTATGAAGGTGAGCCAGCTATGAAGCTTGAATCAGCAGCTCAAGGAGGAGAAGATATCTTGCACTTAAACCCATTATATAACGGCGATGTCATCATCACTAAGGCATTAATAGAATCAATTTTCGATAACCTCGATAGGGTCAGTAGGAAGGATTTAGCCTATTCAGCTCACATCTACATAGCTAGAAGCTTCGCGCATTATGTTGTTGATAAAGCATTAGAGCTAGGTGTAAAGCATGTAGGATTCACGGGTGGTGTAGCCTACAATGGTATTATAATTAGAGAGTTTAGAAGGATTGTGGAGAGTGAAGGGTTAAACTTCGTGAAGCATAAACTAGTACCAGCTGGTGATGGAGGGATATCACTTGGTCAATCATACTATGCATTACTCAGTTCATCTGCGAGGATAATCCATATACCGTCCAGTTAACTGTGAAATACGAATCTGATTCCTCGTTATAATACTTCTTCACTTTAGGATTGTAATAAGCTAGATTTGGATGATATATCAAAATCATGTGAACCAGATCATCCACTCCAGTTTTTATGACAGCTCCATGCATACGGCTATAATTTTAGAGCTAGTACAACTATAGGTTCATCATTAACTGCTCCTTTAGACATAATACATAACCTTCTAAGATCATACATGTGCAGTGTATTGACTAAAATTAACTAAAATTATATGTTTTCATCTAGAAATATAAAGCTAAAACTCGTAAACGATTTACCTTTGATATCTCCTCGATAATCAGAGTCTATCCTACCTATCATTAATATATTCGCATTGAGAAATTCCCCCTTATAGATTATACTTCTTATGCGAATATGAATTAACTTCGATTATTGGATATATTTATAATATATTGTTATATACGATAGAGTTCAGTTCATCAAGCATTAATTATAATATATCATATGGTATCTTAAGTTTTCTACGAATATTTTCAGAATCCTTCTCTATTCGTGATGACAGAGCCTTCTCTAAGAGCTCTCTAAATTTGGGATAACTCATTTCCTGTTCTTTAATCCATTCTTTAGAAAATGTACCTGAAATTATCTCTTCCAAGCTCTTAACCATAGGTTCATATATTTTATCGATGTACCTATCTATACGGGATAGCTGTCCATATTGGCTGGTTTTAGAGTGGAGTATGAGCTGTCCTAATAAGCCTAGTTTACATACTTGTCGAAAAACTTCTATAAGCTCGCCAGAAGCTATAAGCTCTGTTAATACAGCTTCAACACTATATCCTTTAGACACGAGTATTTCGTAGGCTCTTAAGAAAGCTGAGATTATTACAGGCATAACGGCTTGTTCGGTGAATAAATCGAGTTCGGTTTCTTCTTCAAAGCTCGATTCTATAACTCCTGCACGTGTAAACCCTAAAGCTTTAGCTAAAGCTAGAATTCTAGACCATGCAGCTCCAGTTACATCCTGTCTAATAGCTACAAAGGCGGGGGCTCCATATCCTAGTTCATATAGTCTTCTTACGCCAACCCCTATCATTCTAGGAGCTAGTAACCCTACATCTATGTCATTACGTGGAATTATTAATCCATACCTTATGGAGAAGCCATGAGCAAATACTATCATGCACCCAGTCTTTATATTAGGCTCTATATCCGAGTAATACACTATCCTCTGAACTTCATCTGGTATGAGAATGCAAATTATATCCGACTGTCTAGTAGCATCGCTTATATCGTATACATAGAACCCATCAGATAACGCCCTATCCCAATACTCATCTTTAATATTCCCTACGATAACGTTTAAGCCACTATCCCTCAAATTCATAGCCCATGCTCTTCCCTGATTACCGTATCCTAGGATTCCGATAGTTAGGTTATTTAACACGGATAGCGTTGCATCCTCATCATAGAATATCCGAGTCAAATTATCACCAGTATCCCCTCAAAACATACTTCAATATTTAAAATTAACTGTGTAGATCATACATAAGACTTAACTATATAGAGGTTTGAATCCTAATACGATGGTGTACGTGACTAAAGCTGATGGTAGTAGGCAACCATTCGATTTAAGTAAGGTGTATAGAACATGTTTGAAGATGAATATACCAAGAGAGTATATCGATGCTATATGCAGGAAAGTGGAGGAGAAGGTTTACGATGGTATAGCGACAAAGGATATATTAAGAATAATCCGAGATGAAGCTAGTGTATTCGATTCATCATACTCGTGGATATCTGATCTAAGATCTGCTATATCTAGACTTAGATCTAAGCCTGATTTCGAGCAGTATGCGCGTCTCATCTTGGAGTCTTTAGGATTTCAAGTTGCTCCAAACCAGATCATAAGAGGCGAATGTGTAGAGTATGAATTAGACGGATTATTACTCAAAGATGGTCAGATCTATATCCTAGAAGTTAAACATCATACAAATCCCCACGAGAAAGTGGATCTAACAGTGGTACTTAAGGTTAGAGCTATAGTAGAGGATTTACTATTGGGTTATGAAAAGAGAATAAATCAGATTAAGATATCGGGAGGATATATCGTCACCAACGCAAAGTTTACTGATCATGCAATGAGATACGCTAAGTGTAAAGGTATAAACCTTCTAGGATGGGGTACATATGAGGATATAGAGAGGATTATATTAGAGAATAGGCTTCATCCAATAACTATCATAAGCGATCTTGATGGATTGGAGCTGCAAACCCTAGCCGATATGGGTCTTGTAACACTTAAACAGATCATAATGTTCACTCCAGATAAATTATCGGTTATAACAGGTATAGGAATCGATAGATGTCAGGAAATACTAGCGAAGGCATACGAATTCTTCAAGAAGCTTGGAAGTTAGCATATCCTAGGTACTGGGTCGCCTAACGGTGGAGGTATAATTCTCTTGCCACCGATTAAAGTCTCCATAGCTACACCTTCAAATTCGTCTGTAGCTTCACCTATTATAGCAGCATCTTTTCCTTCGTCAGTTTCTCTTAAAACTTCTAAGATCTCTTCAGCCATCTCTGCTACTACAGCTAGGACAACCTTACCCTCATTTCCTATCTCCAGTGGATCTATACCGAGCATTTCACATGCAGCTCTCACACCCTCCCTTATAGGTATATCTTCTTCTTTAATCAGTATACCTACATGCGATTTCTCACTCCACTCATTGAGTAGGTTAGCTAAACCGCCTCTTGTAGGATCCTTCATAGATACTACACCTCCTACTGATAACACTTTCTCTATCATCCTATTTAGAGGTCTGACATCAGATTTTATACTACTCTCAAATCCATACCCTTCTCTACAGCTTAGTATAGCTACCCCATGATCCCCTATAGTCCCTGATACTATTATCTTATCCCCAGGTCTAATATTGGAATCTAGAAGCCATCTAGCTTCAATCCCTCCTCTGAACCTACGTACAACATCTATGTTATAATCTAGGTATTGGCTCCTTACACCTATTCCAGAACAATTTATTATGCATCCATCTAATGATCCTTTCTCAACAACTTTAGTATCGCCTGTGACTACATATACATCAGCTTCTCTACATGTAGAGGCTATACTCTGCATAATTCTATCTAGATCATAGATAGGAAATCCCTCCTCTAATACGAGAGCTAGCGATAAAGCTATAGGTTTACCCCCCATGACAGATATATCGTTAACTGTACCTGAAACAGCTAGCCTGCCTATATCCCCACCTGGAAAGAATAATGGTTTGACGGTGTAGGAATCAGATTTAAAAACCACGTCATTAACTACAGCAGAATCATCTAAAGCGTGCAGCCCTACTTCGAAGTTATCTCTAGGCAGGATGGATAATATGTGCTCCTTAATAAGCCTGTGCATAAGATACCCACCAGCTCCATGAGCCATAACTATCCTATCAGATTTATCCATAGCATCCTCAATACAGGAATTGATTTACCTAACGTTTAATAAACCCTACTCTTGAATATGGGAAAGATGACCTTATGACAGAAGCTGTTGCTCCAGGTAAAATAATAATATGTGGAGAGCATTTCGTAGTATATGGTGAACCAGCTATAGTAGCCGCAGTAGATCTTAAAGCATATGCCTATGCTTCATTTGTAGATGAACTAGGTATACATATATACTCTAGTAGAGTATCCGAAGTCTCGTTACGGCCTATACATGAGGTTATAAAGCTTCTTTTAGAATCTAGGAATGTAAGGTTAGATAATAGGGGTATAGCAGTATCGATTAATTCAGAAATACCGATTTCTGCTGGTTTAGGTTCTTCCGCAGCTGTGGCTATAGCGTCAATCTTAGCAGTATCAAAGCTCTTAGGGCTTAAGCTTAAGAAAAGAGAAGTTATATCATTAGGCGTTAGGGCAGAAGAGTTTATTCATGGTAGACCTTCAGGTATAGATCCAACTATATCCACTTACGGAGGAATACTCCTATTTAAGCGTGGAGGAAGGGTTAGACGGATAAAACCCACTAAGCCTATGGAGTTTGTGATAGCCGATTCAGGTATAAAGAGATCTACAGGTATTATGGTTCGTAAGGTAGGTGAGCTTTCTTCAAAGTACCCAGAGGTATTTCTAGGATTACGGTATACGATGCGTAAGATTGTGAGAAGAGCTATGAAAGCTATAGTCGAAGGGGAAATCGAAATACTGGGAGATATGCTTAACCTAAACCACGGGCTCTTATCTGCTATAGGTGTATCGAATAGTAAGTTGGAGAGACTTGTATATGTGGCTAGAGAGGTTGGAGCTTTAGGTTCGAAGATTACCGGTGCTGGTGGAGGTGGATGTATTATAGCTCTAGCTAAACCTGGAGAATCAGATAGGATTGCTTCATCTCTTATAGATGCTGGTGCTGAAGCAGTATATAAGGCTAGGATAGCAGAGGTAGGTGCTATGTGATGATAGTCGTTAAGTTAGGTGGAAGCGTTATAACCGATAAGAGTAAGCCCTTATCGTTTAATGAAGATGTCTCCAGAAGGTTAGCTGATGAAATACTATCTACGGGCTTAAAGGATGTGATATTGGTTCATGGAGGGGGATCTTTTGGGCATTACATAGCTTCAACTTACGGTTTAAACAAAGTGGTTAAACCCATATCTCAAGCTACACCAGGTCTTCTGGAAACCCATATGAGTATGCGTAGACTTACGGATAGGTTAGTAAGTGTATTTTCTAGTAAGGGTCTTCGTATATACCCAATCTCTGCTTCCAGCATAATGGTAGCTAGGAGAGGACGTATAGATTCAATCTATCTAGAACCTATAAAGCTATCGTTTAAGATAGGATTAATACCTTTGTTACATGGTGATGTAGTCTTTGATTACGAAGATGGCTTCTCTATCGTATCTGGGGATCAAGTAGCAGTTAGGTTAGCTTTAGAATTCAAAGCACATAAAGTTATCTTCGTGGTAGATGTAGATGGAGTCTATGACAGGGATCCGAGATCTGAAGGAGCCTCTCTTATAAGAGAGCTTAAGATAGAATTTCTAGAAGAAATATTTCCAGTATATAGTGGATCCATAGACGTGACGGGTGGAATGATTTCTAAGCTTAGAGAAGCCTCGATTCTAATAGAGAAGGGTATAGAAGTATATATAATCAATGGTTTGAAACCGGGTCGTTTATATAGAGCGATTATGGGGTTTGATGTAGAAGGTACACGTCTAATCGGAGGGTAAGATGGTATTTGAATATAGAAGTGAGAAAAAATGAGCATATAGAAATATGTCTCACTAAGCCGGTCGAAGCTGAGAGAGAGACTACATGGCTCGAATACGTATACCTCCCTCATAGAAGCCTACCTGAAGTAGATCCAAGAGATATAGATCTAGAAATAGATTTCCTAGGCTTCAAATTCTCCGCACCCATAATGGTTTCAGCTATAACCGGTGGCAGTAATCTAGGATTCAAGATTAACGCGAATATAGCAGAAACCGTGGAGAAGCTTCGATTAGGTATGTGTGTAGGTAGTCAGAGGATACTACTAGAGAAACCAGAGTCTATATACAGCTTTAAGATAGTTAGAGATAAGGCTCCTACAGCATTCATATCTGCTAATATCGGTTTTCAAGAGTTGAGGAGATATGGTGTAGATAGATTGGTGGAACTGATAGAATCTATAAGGGCTGACGCTCTAACTATACATTTAAACCCTCTACAAGAGCTACTGCAAGTCGAAAGTGAACCTATGTTTAGAGGGCTATTATCCGCGATGAAAGATATAGTGAAAGAGCTTAAAATACCGGTTATCGTTAAGGAAACAGGTGCAGGTATAATTCGTGAAGATGCGGCTAGATTAGAGGAGATAGGCGTGAAAGCTATAGATGTTGCTGGTTTAGGTGGTACAAGCTGGTCTAGGGTGGAATATTATCGTGCGATAAGATGGCATGATGATATAAAGGTGGAAGTATCTAAAGCCTTTTGGGATTGGGGTATACCTACCGCTGCTAGTATACTTGAAGTTAAATCCGCAACTAGAAACATTAAGTTAGTAGCTTCTGGTGGGTTAAGATCAGGAGTAGATATGGCTAAAGCAATATGTCTCGGTGCCGATATGTGCGCAATAGCTCTACCCATACTTAAGCCAGCGCTTAAAAGTGCCCAGGAAGTAGAGAAAACTCTAAAGACGTTTATCGAAGGATTGAGGATAGCTATGGTACTTACAGGCGTATCAAAGATAGATGATCTTAAGAAGATTAAACCTATAATTGTAGGTAGGCTAGCAGAGTGGGTGAATAAAAGGGGGTTGAATAGTTGAGCAATCTTTTAGATGAGATAAAAGCATGTTGCGAGGTGGTAGATAGGTATATATTTGAGCTTCTAGAATCCGATAAAGATATACCTGTTCTCTACGAATCTAGTATCCATTTATTTAGAGCTGGTGGGAAGCGTGTAAGGCCTTTCCTAACTATGAAGTCATGTGAAGCTGTAGGAGGGGACCCGTACATATCTATACCGTTCGCTTCAGCTATCGAAATTCTTCATACCTTCACGTTGATTCATGATGATATAATGGATGAAAGCGATACCAGGAGGGGGGTTCCTACAGTGCATACAATCTGGGGTATACCTCAAGCTATAACATCTGGAGACTATCTTTTTGCAAAGGTATTTCAAGCTATATGTAGATTCAAGGATATCGAGAAGGTAGGCTATGATAAGATCACGAAGATAGCTGCTATGATAGCTGAAGCTATGATAGATATAGCTAAGGGTCAAACTCTAGATATGCTTCTACAATCTAGGATGGATGTTTCAGAGGAGGAATGCCTTGAGATGATAAGATTGAAGACAGCTAGACTCTTCCAGGTATCTGCAGAGATAGGTGCTCTCATAGGTAGATGTAGTAGTGAAGAGTTCGAAGCCTTATCTAGATATGGTTTAAAAGCTGGTCTGGCATTTCAGATAGTGGACGATATATTAGGGCTGATAGGTAGTGAGGAAGAGTTAGGTAAACCAGTAGGTAGCGATCTTAGGGAGGGTAAAAAGACTTTGATAATAGTGTATAGCCTTAAGAATCTCCCACCTAAGAGTAAAGGTATCGTTACCAGGGTTCTCGGTAGAAGGGATGCATCAGATAGTGATGTAAGAAGAGCGATCGATACACTCATACGTTATGGATGCATAGACTATGCTAGGAGTATAGCTCTAAAATTTAGGGATGAAGCTATAGAGGCTATATCTAGAATCAAGCCTAGCCCTAGTAAGAGGAGTCTTGAGGAGTTAGCAAAGCTATTCGTAGATAGGAGATTATAATATTTGAAGGTTGATTCTCTATGAGTATGGATCTTAGAGTCTTCCGAGAGGAAGTATTCAAATACGCATTGATAAACGCAGTAAAGTATAATGGTAAAGCTAGGGTTGAACCTGTGGTATCTAAATTTCTAGGTGAACATAGAGAGCTACGTAATAGGGCTAGAGAAGTAATATCTATGGTGGAGGAGGTGGTTAAGGAGGTTAATAGTCTTACATTAGCAGAACAGAAGCGTATATTGGAGGAGAAATTCCCAGAACTCTTGATGGAAGAGGAGCCTAAGAAGAGAGAATTCAAATTGCCTCCCCTACCTAATGTTGAGAAGTACTCGGTCATAGTTACAAGGTATGCTCCAAACCCGGATTTCGTACTGCATTTTGGTCAAGCTAGAGCTATATATTTAAGCCATGATTATGCTAGGATGTATAATGGTATATTCATACTTAGATTTGAGGATACGGATCCGAGAGTGAAGAAACCTAAAATAGAATTCTACGATGCTATAAGGGAGGATTTAATCTGGTTAGGATGTAAATGGGATAAGGAGTATATCCAAAGTAAACGTCTAGAAATCTACTATAGCATAGCTAAGAAGCTTATCGATATAGGTGGAGCATATGTATGTACGTGCAATCCGGATATATTCCGCTCGTTTATCCACTCATCTAATCCATGTCCATGTAGGGATCTCGCAGTAGAGTATCAAGCTGAAAGATTCGATAAGATGCTTGAAGGAATATACGAGGAGGGAGAAGCTGTACTTCGGGTTAAAACTGATTTATCCCATCCCAACCCATCTGTGAGGGATTGGGTTGCATTAAGAATAATAGATACTAAAGTACATCCCCATCCCATAGTTGGTGATAAATATCATGTATGGCCGACTTACAATTTCGCAGCTGGTGTAGATGATCATCTAATGGAGATATCCCATATAATAAGAGGGAAGGAGTTCCTAGTCAGCGTGGAGAAGCAGATGTATATGTATAGATGGTTAGGTTGGGATTATCCTGAACATATACACTACGGTAAATGGATGATGATCGGAGCCGGTACCATGTCTAAATCTAAGATGCTTAGAGATATCCAGCTAGGATTGTATAAGAGTTGGGATGACCCACGTTTACCGACGCTAGCTGCTCTAAGACGTAGAGGTATACAACCTGAATCTATACATAGGATGATATTAGAGCTTGGTGTAAAGCTATCTGAGGTAAGGTTTAGTTGGGAGAATCTATATGCGTATAATAGGAAGATAATCGATCCGATAGCTAGGAGATTCTTCTATGTAGCTGATCCAATAAGATTGAGGATCAAATCGATCCCCTTAACAGAGGTTACCGCTAGGATACCATTCCATCCGAATAAGGAGGATATGGGGTATAGGGAGATAAAGGTGAAGGTTAAGGATGGTGTAGTCGAATTGTATATATCGAAGAGTGATACCGTTATCCTAGCTACGGGTAATGTTGTGAGACTTATAGGTTTATTCAATATTAACCCCATAAGCGTATCGGATAAGATAGTGGAGGCGGTATGGCATAGTAGAAGTTATGAGGAAGCTGCAAAGCTTAGAGCTAGACTCATACACTGGGTTCCGATAGAGGAGAATGTAGCGATTAGAGTTGTTATGCCAGATGCATCGGAATCTAGTGGGTATGGGGAGAAATTATGTGAAACGATAAGTTTAGGTGAAGTTATCCAATTTGAAAGATTTGGTTTTGCTAAGTTTGATTCGAAGCTACCAGATGGTACTATGGTATTCTATTATACGCATGATTAACTTATAAAACGGTCTAGACATGGTATTTTAGCTCTTAGCTTATCTAGGATTAATCTAAATTCTGTATCTGTTAGATTAAAGATCTCTCTCAATTCATCTAATAGTAGGTCCATCTCTTTACCTCTAGAGAGTATGATACGCTCAGCAAGCCTCCTCTCTATATATGTATCGCAGAGTATGCGTAGCAGTTCATCTAGATAACGATATATCTCCCTCTTTAAGGCTAATAAGCTAGCCTCCACCATCCTCAACCTAGTTAGATCCCTATCCACTAATTCGGATAGTATAGATATCCTCTCTATAGCTTCCCTACAATCTTCTATACGCTTAATATTCTCGAGTTCTCCCTTCATGCCTTCCACTTCTCCACATATAGATTCTTCCAAACTTCTAATCGATATATCGAATACTCCATCTGTAAATCCTAGATCTATGGAGAATCCTGTTTTGAGATAGTAGTATTTTCTAGGTGGACCTATACTACTATTCCTTTTAAAACTGGATATTAATCCATAGCGTTCGAGTATATTTAGATGCTTAAGTATGGCTGGCTCACTCAGGTTTAATTCTCTAGCTAACTCTAGAAGATACTTCGGACCAACGGCTAGCGATCTCAAGATTCTAAGCCTAGTTTGGTTACCCAATACTTCTAGTAGCTCCTCGATACTCATAACTCTAAATCCTAGTATAGTCTAGAGAAACATTTAAATATTAACCTTTAGTTAATAACTTGGTGGAAGAAAGGAGGTGGGGTGTAGAAATGTCAGCTACTCAGAAATCTAGAGAGCTACAGCTTAGAGTTGCGGAAGCGTATGCTAGAGATGTAGGGAGGGGTATAGTACGTATAGATCCTAAGGCTATGGAGGAGATAGGTCTATCTACCGGTGATGCTGTCGAGATTATCGGTAAGAAGAGGACTGCAGCTATATGTTGGCCTACACACCCGGAGGATTATGGTAAGGGTATTATAAGAATGGATGGGTATACTAGAGCTAATGCTGATGTATCTATAGATGATAAGGTTAGGGTTAGGAAGGTTGAGCCTAGGAGACTCTCTAAGGTAGTCTTAGCTCCTACAGAGCCGTTAAGGATTATGGGTGGTGAGGTTTATCTATCAAGAGTTCTAGAGGGTAGGGTTTTAGCTAAGAATGATACGATCCCGGTAGGTATAATGGGGCGTGAGATATCGTTTATAGTAGTTGGTATGGAGCCGTCTGCTAGGGTTGGTATAGTATCTAGGAATACTAGTATAGTTATATCGGATAGGCCGCCTAGAACATCTACATCGGGTATACCGAGGGTAACATACGAGGATATAGGTGGTTTATCAGAGCAGATACAAAAGCTTAGAGAGATGATAGAGCTTCCGTTAAGGCATCCAGAGCTATTCGAGAGGCTAGGTGTAGAACCTCCTAAAGGTGTACTACTCTACGGTCCTCCAGGTACTGGTAAGACATTGCTAGCTAAGGCTGTAGCTAATGAGAGTGATGCATACTTCATAAGTATAAGTGGACCTGAAATTATGAGTAAGTTTTACGGTGAATCTGAAGCTAGGCTTAGAGAGATATTCAAGGAAGCTGAAGAGAATGCTCCAGCTATAATATTCATCGATGAGATAGATTCCATAGCTCCTAAGAGGGAGGAGGTTACCGGGGAGGTTGAGAGGAGGGTTGTAGCACAGCTACTAGCATTAATGGATGGATTGAAGAGTAGGGGTAAGGTTGTGGTTATAGGTGCTACCAACAGGCCTAACGCTCTAGATCCAGCTCTACGTAGACCTGGAAGATTCGATAGAGAGATAGAAGTCGGTGTACCAGATGAGAAGGGTAGGTTAGAGATACTACAGATACATACTAGGAATATGCCGTTAGCTGAGGATGTGGATTTGAAGAAGCTTGCGAGTATTACTCATGGATTCGTAGGAGCTGATCTAGCAGCTTTATGTAAGGAGGCTGCTATGAGAGCTCTAAGACGAATCCTACCTGAGATAGATCTCGAAGCTGATGAGATACCAGCTGAAATCCTAGAGAAGCTTAAGGTTACTATGAACGATTTCCTCGAAGCTTTAAACGAGATAGAGCCGTCAGCTATGAGGGAGGTATACGTGGAGGTACCTAACGTTAGATGGGATGATATAGGTGGTCTTAGAGAAGCTAAGGAGGAGCTTAGACAAGCTGTGGAATGGCCTTTAAAGTATCCTGAGCTATTCGCACACACTGGCCTCAAACCTCCTAAAGGTATACTACTCTACGGTCCTCCAGGTACTGGTAAGACATTGCTAGCTAAGGCTGTAGCTACCGAGAGTGAAGCTAACTTCATAAGTGTTAAAGGTCCTGAGCTACTATCTAAATGGGTTGGAGAATCTGAGAGAGCTGTAAGAGAGATATTTAGGAAAGCTCGTATGGCTGCTCCTTGCGTAATATTCTTCGATGAATTCGATTCGATAGCTCCTGTAAGAGGGGGAGGGTATGGTGATAGTCATGTAACCGAGAGGGTGATAAGCCAGCTTCTAACAGAGCTGGATGGGATAGAGGAGCTTAGAGGTGTCGTCGTTATAGCTGCTACGAATAGACCGGATATAATAGATCCAGCTCTACTAAGACCTGGAAGATTCGATCGCTTAATATACATACCTCCACCAGATTATGAAGCTAGATTAGAAATCTTCAAGATACATACCAGGGGTAAACCTCTAGCAGAGGATGTATCGTTAGAAGAGCTTGCGAGGATAACCGAAGGCTATACTGGTGCAGATATAGCAGCTCTATGTAATACAGCAGCTATGATAGCTTTAAGAGAGTTTCTATCGAAGTTTAGGGATCAGGAGGAGGTGAAGAAGAGGGTTAGCGATCTTAAGATATATATGAGACATTTCAGAGAAGCTTTAACAAAGGTGAAGCCGCTATCACCGCAGCTACTACAATTCTACGATGAGATAGCTAAGAGATTCCAGGAAGGGTTTAGAGCAGTCCGCCCATCCATGGAGGTTAAAGCTGAGATACCTAGTACAAAGTCATCTATAGTATAGCCTAACATAACCTATATAGCTAGTATACCAGCCTTCACAGTCTATGGGGAAATATTTAAAAGATCTACATCGATCTATCTATAGACTGGGGCCCGTAGCTCAGCCAGGCAGAGCGGCAGGCTCATAACCTGTTGGTCGCCGGTTCGAATCCGGCCGGGCCCATACAGGTTTAGGCTTCTCCGATACCCCGGGGGGTTTAGCCATTATTTCTCTACCATAATTCTTCCATACCTATTTCATAGATCTGCTGTTTATACATGTATTTTCTATGATCGAAGTCTATGGTTTATTAGAGGGTAGAGTTAATTAGCTGTGGTGTTCTAGGATATTCTGTTTCATGTAGGGGTTGGTGTGTTATCTATGTCTAGGATCGTATCTATGGGTTTAATCGGTTGTGGAGGTATTTCTTCAGCGCATGTAGCTGGGTTGAGGGAGCTCTATACTCGTGGGCTTAGGGTTGTACGTGTGGATGCTGTATGCGATATAGTCTTGGAGAATGCTGAGAGGAGGGCTGGGGAGGTAGAGTTGATTCAGGGGTTTAAGCCTAGGGTATACTCTAGCTTAGATGATATGCTATCTAACGAATCTCTGGATGCTGTAGATATATGTCTACCACATGATATGCATCATAGCGTTGCTATACGCTGCTTAGATGAGGATCTGCATGTGATTATCGAGAAGCCTCTAGCTATAACTATGAGAGCTGCTAAGCTTATAATAGATAAAGCTTCATCTAGAGGTAGGATTCTAGCTGTAGCAGAGAATTATCGTAGAACACCTGATAATCGTACGGTTAAATGGATAATGGATAATCGTATGATAGGAGAGCCTAGAATGGTATTCTGGCTAGGTTTAAACTGGAGCCCTAAGCCATGGGGTTGGAGAGAGGATAAGCTTAAAGCTGGTGGAAGCTGGGTATTCGATGGAGGAGTACATATAGCAGATATCGATAGATACCATCTAGGAAGGGAGGCTTTAGAAGTATACGCTAAGAATAGGATATTCGAACCTGTAAAGGATGGTGTTAGATCAACCGTAGACGATGCTACCCTAGCTATAATAGAGTATGAAGGTGGGGTATACGTCCAATGGTCATGGTCCCGTCTAGCCCCAGGCTACCCGTTAAATCTCAGAGTAATATACGGATCTAGAGGAGCAGTATACATGCCAGGCTTAGCAAGCTTCCCATCAGGATACGTTAGGATACAGATGGATGGATACATAGAGGAGAGGAGTATAAGCTATATCAGAAGCGAGATAATGAAAGCTATGAAGCCTGAAGATATAGAGGAGCTATTCCCGAAGGGTATAACAGACCCGTTCGCTATAGAGATATACGATTTCTACAAAGCTATAGTAGATAAGCGTAGACCAGAAGTCGATGGGATAGAAGCATACAGAGATATGGCTATACCTATAGCATTCTACGAATCAGCTATACTAGATAAACCAGTTAAAGTTAGGGATGTAGAAGAGCTAAGGATAGAGGAGTATCAAGCTGAGATAAACGAGTATCTAGGCTTAAAGTAGATACAAAGATTCAACGATAGACTACCTCAACCCTCCTACCAATCCTCGCAGATTCTAGTATAGCATCACAAACCTCCGCGCAGCGATACCCATCCTCGAAGCTAGCACCGTAAGGTTCTATAGGATTATCCTCAACCAAGCATCTTAGGAAGTGGTGAAGCTCGTTAACGAATGTATGCTCCCAACCGATTATATGACCTGAAGGCCAGTAAGCCTTGATAAACGGATGCACATCAGACTCCGTAACAAGTATCTCCCTCCAACCCTCAGTAGCTCTATCACCAACCATATAGATCCTCAACTCGTTCAACCTTTCAAGATTAAACTCTATAGAACCCCTCTCACCATTCACTTCGAAACAATTATAGTTCTTCCTACCAGTAGCAAACCTACTAGCCTCCAGAGTACCTATAGCCCCATTCTCGAATTCGACAGTAGCTACAAACGCATCATCAACAGTAACCCTACCCCTCCTAGACGGATCACCCTCTAAAGGCCTCTCCTCTACGAAAGTCCTAGCTACACCAGTAACAGCCTTAACCTCACCTACAAGAAACCTAGCTAGATCGATTATATGACTCCCAAGATCACCTAGAGCACCAGACCCAGCCTCCTCAACCCTAAGCCTCCACACCAAGGGGAAGCTTGGATCCACTAGCCAATCCTGAAGATAACGCGCCCTGAAATGATATATACGCCCTAAAACACCATCCTCTATAAGCCTACGAGCAAGCATAACAGCAGGTACAAATCTATAATTAAACGCACACATAGCTTTAACACCAGCTCTACGAGCTACATCCCTCATCTCCCTAGCTTCAGAAGCATTACGAGCTAGAGGCTTCTCACATACAACATGCTTCCCAGCCTCCATAGCCTCTACACACGGATCCCTATGCATATAATTAGGCAAACCATTATCCACAACCTCAACCTCAGGATCCCTAACAGCCTCCCTCCAATCAGTCGTATACCTCCTATATCCATATCTCAGAGCAGCCTCCCTAACACGCTCCAAGCTCCTACCATATATCGTAACCAATCTAGGTATAGCTGGTGGAGGCCAGAAGAATAGAGGTATATCCCTCCAAGCATGGCTATGAGCCTTACCCATAAACGCATACCCAAGCATAGCTACACCAACTTCTCTAAGACTAGACAATACGATCACCAGAATAATCTATAGACTCTACAACCCATTTAAAATTGTCGTAGATTCTCAAACCGTAAAATCTTAATAATCCAACTATAAGAGAGTATGGTGTAGTGGTAGCTATGGTTATGAAGATAGGATTCCTAACCGTAGCATTCAACGATTGGCCTCTAGAAAAGGTTCTAGACCATATATCTAGGCTCGGATACGAAGCTGTAGAACTCGCAGCATGGAAAGCTAGCAACCATCTAAACCTGGAAAGAATACTCTCCGGGGGTGCAGGCGAGCTTAGAAGAATAATAGAATCTAGAGGCATGATCATCTCAGCTCTAAGTAATCATCTAGAATCCCAGCTTGTATTAGGGCCTCACGATACCTCTACAGATGAATGGTTTAAAGGTACACCTGAGGAGAAGGCAGCCTATGGCGTAAAGCGTACGAAGATGACGATAGAAGCTGCATGCCTACTAGAAGTACCGGTCGTATGCGGCTTCGTAGGCCATCCAAACTGGGGTTCATGGTATATATTCCCACCAGCATACGAGAAGATGTGGGATAGATACTGGAAGATATTCGAAGAGAGATGGGGTGAGATAATCGATTACGCATCAGAGCATAGGGTTAAATTCGCTCATGAAGTACATCCGCAGGAGATGGCCTACAACCTATACACAGCTAAGAAGGCTATAGAAGTTATTAAAAGAGAGAATTTTGGCTTCAACTTCGATCCAAGCCATCTAGTATGGCAGGGTATAGATCCGGTGGTATTCATACACGAGATAGGGGATAGGATATACCATGTACACGCTAAGGATGTGGAAATAGTTAAGGAAGCTGTAGCCTACGATGGCATACTATCAACCGGACCATGGAGGAGGAGGGGTAGAGGTATGAGGTTCAGAGTACCAGGCTGGGGTGATGTAGATTGGCGTCGCGTAATCACAGCGCTGATCGAAGTAGGCTACGACTACGTCCTCTCCTTCGAGCATGAAGACCCGATTATGTCACCAGAGGATGGCGTCGAGAAGGCTATATCCTATCTAAAACCACTCATAATAAGGAAGCCTCTAGAACGTGTATGGTGGTAGAAGCAGCTTAGAAAAACCTATCCGATACCAATCATAGATCATAGAGGTAGATAAGGGTGTCTTACACCTGTGAAGATAGTAGAAGCTATAGTTAAAACCTTAGAGAAGCTAGGCGTAGAGTACATCTTCGGTATACCTGGATCCCAGACATGCCCGTTCTACGATGCACTATACTCATCCAGTATAAAGCATATACTAGTTAGACATGAACAATCAGCCGCATACATGGCTGACGCTTATGCTAAAATCACTGGTAGACCAGGCGTCTGCGATGGTACAGGCGGACCTGGAGCAACCAATCTGATAACAGGTGTAGCTACATCATGGACAGATCGTACACCTGTAATCGTATTCACAGGTCAACAACCGTTAAGCGAGCTAGGTAGAGGAGCATTCCAAGAGCTCGATCATAACGCTATATTCGCCCCCATAACCAAGATATCTATAAGAATATCAAACTCTATGAGTATCACATACATAATCAGAGAAGCCTACAGGATATCGGTAGAGGGGAGACCTGGACCCGTACATATAGATATGCCGCTAGACGTTCAGGTAGCCGATCTACTGGTAGAAGATATAGATCTCCAACCCCCACCACAAATCTCAGAATCTAAGATAGATATAGAAGCTGTGAGAAAAGCTACCTCCCTCCTAGCATCATCCAATAGACCTTTAATAATCGCTGGTGGAGGCGTCCACTATTCAGGTATAGGCGCATGGATAGAGGTTAAAGCTCTAGCAGAGTATATGGCTATACCCGTAGCTACAACATTCAACGGTAGAGGATCGTTCCCAGAGGATCACCCCCTATCAGCTGGTAGGATGGGTGTAAACTCCGCATCTTATACAGATGAGGTAGCATCATCAGCTGATACCATACTAGCAGTAGGATGCAGATTCGCAGCCCTCAGCACACGCCGTTGGAGTATACCAAACCCTAAAGCTACGTTGATACATGTAGATGTAGATCCATCAGTGATAGGTTTAAACTACAAGGCTACCATAGCTATAATCGGAGATGCTAAGACAATCCTAAGATATATGCTAGAAGAAGCTTCTAAGCTAAGCGATACCGGTATATCTAGACGTAGAGATTGGCTTAGATTCCTAGAGGAAGCTAAGGAGAGATGGAGGAGATCAGAGTATTTCTCCAAGATATACTCAGATAACACCCCTCTAAAACCTCAAAGAGTATGCTACGAGATAAGAAGGATATTCGATAGATCGACGATATTCACCCTAGATGCTGGTAATAATAAGCTATGGGCTTCGACGTTTATAGAGATATACGAACCTAGAACATGGATACAATCAGGATGCTTCGGCCCTATGGGCTACGCGTTACCAGCAGCTATATCATGCAAACTTGTAAAGCCTGATAGGATAGTAGTAGCTATATGTGGTGATGGAGGCTTCTATATGAGTCTACACGAGCTAGCTACATCGATCCAGGAGGATATACCGGTTATAGTATGCGTATTCAACGATGGCGCCTTAGGCACTATAAAACATCGTCAAACACTAGCCTATAGCGGTAGATACATCTCGGTAGATCTATCAAACCCAAGCTTCGCTAAGATAGCGGATGCATTCGGATGCTACGGTCTAGAAGCTGAGACACCTATACAACTTAGATCAGCTCTAGATGAAGCTCTAAAAGCTAATAGAACTAGTGAAACAGTCGTGGTAGATATACGTATAGATGGATCAGAGCTTCTACCACCCTAACTATAGATAGATTATTAATCTTCAAAGATGCATCTGTATACGGTGTTCACAATCCATGTACAATCTAGCATATGGAAGCCTCAGATCGTATGAGATTAAGCTTCCTAAGAAGATAGTATTCGGTATAGGCTCCCTAGATAAGCTAGGTTTAGAAGCTAAAACCCTAACCGAAGGTAGGAGTACGCTCATAGTCACAGATGAGAATATAGCTAGGATAGGTATAGCTAGTAGAGTTGAAAGGATACTCCTAGACGAAGGCTTCAAAATAGAAATCTTCGATAAGGTGGAATCAGAGCCATCCATAGATACTGCTGAAGCTATATCGAGATACGCTAGATCTGCTAGATTCGATCTAGTCATCGGGGTTGGAGGTGGAAGCGTCATGGATATGGCTAAGATAGCTTCGATAGCATCAACCAATCCTAAACCAGTTAGAAACTATATAGGCATCAACCTAGTAGAGAAGCCAGGCCTACCCCATATACTCATACCAACCACAGCTGGTACAGGCTCAGAAGCTACAGATATAGCGGTGGTAACGCTACCAGAGGATGAGGTTAAATCCTCCGTGATAAGCCCTTACCTACTCCCAGATACAGCCTTAATCGATCCAAGCCTAACATACACGCTTCCACCTAGAATAACAGCCTCGACCGGTCTAGATGCTATAAGCCATGCACTCGAAGCATTAATGTCGGTAAACTCAAACCTTATAACAGATATACTAGCATTAGAAGCTTTAAAGCTAGCATATATATACCTACCAGAAGCATACAGCTCACCAAACCCTGAGAATAGATACTATATGAGTCTAGCAGCCCTACTCGCAGGTATAGCGTTATGTAACGCAGGCGTATGCCTAGGACATGCATTAGCATACACATTCGCTGTAAAATATAGAGTACCGCATGGAGTATCATGCGGCTTAACCCTACCATACGCGTTCGAATACAACTCTATAAGCATCGATCGGAAGATACCATGTATAGCGAAATCAATGGGTGTAGAGGTGGAAGGTAGAAGCATAAAGGAGTTATCCAAAACAATAAAAGATAATCTACTCAAACTACTAGAAAAGCTAGGTATACCTACAAAGCTAAGACAGCTAGGCATAGAAAGAAACGATATACCAACCCTAGCTTCAAAACTCCTATCCCTAGAAAGACTACTAAAACGCAATCCTAGAACAGTAACTATATATGAAGCATTAGAAATCATAGAGGAAATGTGGTAAACCCAAGGCATCCAGGTAAAAACCTAGCATATCATAGAAGCATGCGACCCCATCTCGAACAACACTCATGTAGTATGTATAGTTAGAACGAGGTTAGCTAAGATTTAGTTATAAACAATCATGTTAGCATAATTATATCTAGTCGTAGTGTAGCAGTTTTATACAACCCGCTATGAATAGCGGTAGCGTTAAAGATATACTTCTAATAGGTCTCGACGGTGCTATGTATCACTTCATAGAGGAGCTTGTAAAAGAGGATCTACTACCCAATATATGTAGGCTTATGGATGAAGGTGTGTATGGTGAAGCACTCCCCTGCCCCCCAACCGATACCCCTACCAACTGGACGACGATAGCTACAGGCTCATCTACAGCTACGCATGGTGTTACAAGCTTCTACATACATATACCTGGCGAACCCTATGAATTAGGGCAGAGAAATAGGTCTAGGGGGCAGCTTAGAAGGTACTGTAAAGCTGAGTATATATGGGATATCGCAGATAGATATGGTATAAGATCGCTAGTTCTAAACTATCCAGCCGGATGGCCTGGAGGAATGAGGAACGGCTACGTATGCCTATATACCTGGCCTATGCCTGAATCCGTTCCTCGGATCCTAGCTGGAGCTAGGGATTATACTCTAGAGAAGGGTGTAGCTGTAGAACCGTTTAGAAAGGATATAGAATCAGCTTATAGATTTAGGCTTAAGGTTGAAGGAGGCTTTATAGATGAATCTGAAGCCTTCGATCTATACCTAACTAGATTGAAGGATAGCAGCGAATATAGGCTTGCTATACCTAGAGCTGAAGATTACGAGTTAATCAAACCTGGAAGATGGAGTGATTGGATAGAAGCAACGTTTAAGATAGTTGGTAGCAGGTCGGATGTTCAGATGTTTAGCGGGTTTATCAAAGGTATTTTTAAGCTTAAGTTTTTAGAAGCTTCTGAGAACCGTTTGAAAATTCAAGTTAGCGAAATCTACTCTACCAGAGGCTGGATGGATCCTGGAGGCTTGGAGCGGGATACCATCGCATATACGCATTACCTAGCTGATGAGGAGTCTATATTAGAGTATGGTAGAAGCAGGTTTATATACGATATTTCGGGTATGGAGGCTGAGTTTTTAGCTAGACAGAGGATCGAAGCTTACAGGCTTGCCAGAATTACGAAGTATCTCAGGGAGCGTATAGGTTGGCATCTATGCTTCCTCCACTACCATATCATGGATAGCGTGAATCATAGATTCCTAGGTTTGCTGGATCCGAAATTCCCATTCTATGATGAGGAGAAGGCTAGGTATGCGTGGAGATACTTCATAGAATCTTATAAGATCATCGATGAGTTTATAGGCCTACTATTAGAATCATGCGCTACACCAGATACGCTTATCATAGTTGTCTCAGATCATGCAGCAATACCTGCATGGAGGGTCGTCAACATAAGAAGGATCTTCATCAACGAAGGCTTACTATCCTATAAGGCTAGTCCAGACGGTTATCTCGTAGATTGGAGTAGAACAAAAGCCTTCCCATGGATTGAACCCCTCATGGTTTGGATAAACCTTGTAGGTAGAGATCCAAACGGTATAGTAGAAGCGAAGGATTATGAAGATCTAAGAGAGCAGGTCGTAGATATACTTCAAAACCTAAGGGATCCTGATACAGGTAGGAAGATAACTGCCATGGTTTTGAGAAGAGAGGAATCTGTCAACATAGGGCTTGGAGATGAGAGGACAGGTGATATAGTCTACTTCCTAAAACCACCGTATACCATATGGCATGGCCCTACAGAAGATCTACTAACCTATAAAGCAACCGAGGATCATCTGAAAGATTGGCTTGTAAGAGATCAATCTAGGATTACAGGTATACATGGATACTATCTACCAAACGAAAGGATGGATAGATTCTCAAACACCGCTATATTCATAATGAATGGGCCTCACGTAAAGAAAGGTGAAAAGCTAAAGAAGCCTATAAGATTAACAGATATAGCTCCGACAATATCATACCTACTCGGGATCCCAGTACCGAGAGACTGTGAGGGTAGAGTTATCTATGAAGCTCTAATCTAACATGCTGCACAACTATCGTATGATAATAGAAGCCAAATCTATGATTAGGAGGATTATACAAGAAATATTAGCCTATGTCGGTTTCAATAAAACCAGTCGAGCATCTGAAACCCTTATATCTAATAATGTTAGTCTAATTATCGACATATCCATCATGTTAGTAAGCCGTGGTTTAACTTTCTGTTTCATGTTCGAGAGCTCCTATATCAGGTGCTTTTCCATAGTAGTTATCGTTGAAATTCGGTATGTATACTCCTGCATCTATGCACGGGCTATTTGAGGATAGTCTAAAATCCATTATATCAGGTGAGATGAAAAGGCTATCTGCAGAGATACCATTCTTTTCTAGGTTTAGTAAAGTTCTTAGTGTATATAGGGTTGTATATTCTTTTCCCTGTATAATCACGAACTTTGAATGAAGCCCGCTTATGTACATGTTATCATAATCGTAGCTACTCTCATCGTATACGGTATCTGCTAATATGTAATTGTCTGATGATAAATGTAGTATATTGTTACGTGTAATTAGACGTGAGAATTTAGCGCTTGTATCTCCTATACCTATAGGGGGTTGTCTCCATTCTGGTGAAGGCTGTGTTATCGATGAATAGAAGGTGTTATGGTATAGGTATTTCCATCCGCTGGATGCGTATCCGCTATTCAGTTTCACACCCATTAAACGGAAGTCTATACAGATGTTTCTGAAGACGTATATAGGTCCGTATGTTATCGGAGCTAGGGATATAGCACATAAGGAGTTTACTATGAAGTTATTCCACATCCTAAAATTTATCCCAGATCCTTCCGGTTCTAATCCATCATCTCCTACGTTCGCTATATAGTTATCGTGTATATCTGTATCCCTTATTATCGTCGTATTATAGAGATCTCCCCATGAGGATGCTGCTATACCGTTGAATAATCCCTCAATCCTGTTAAACCTTACGACATTCCCAGATCCTGCATGACTGAGAGATACGCCAGAACCCTCTGCTTCTGTACCTTTAACCATATCCCATGGCCATTTGATTATACCTGTATCCCAGATAACATTATTCTGGATTATACAATCTGCTACACGTTGGGAGAGTAGGATACCGGTATTAACGTTATGTATATGGCATCCTTCGATTATACATCCTCTATAACCTCTCCTCACAGCTACCCCGCATGATGCATAGGCTACTTCTATATCAGCTATCCTTACATAATTACCGGATATCCGTATCAGATAATCTACGAACGATACATGTAGCTCCACCCTAGATGGATGAGCACCATCGAGTGTAGCTATGTATAATCGGCCTGTCGAAGAATCGTAGAACCAGCCACCCCTATATCCTACCCTCGCTGCTAGGAGATCTTCAAGAGATGTATAATGGTAGAGCCTCTCTACTCCTTGAGCGATATAGGTTGGCTCTCTACGAACATCTAAGAAGTATACCCCTTCCCTATATTCTATCCACTCCACTCTGCCATCCAGTATACTCCTATCCGAACCATATAGTGTAGCTATCTCGTCAGGGTATCCTTTAATCGTTATATATCTATCTGGGAGACCTGATATAGCTACATCTACAGTTCCATTTACATAATATACTCCCCCCCTCAAGTATAGTGTATCGCCTGGCTGAAGCTCTGATACAGCTCTAGATATAGTTCTCCAAGGCTGCTCGAAGCTTCCAGGATTCCTATCATCACCATCCGGCGATACGTAGAACACCCTCCCTATGGCACCATATACATCACTAGGTTCAGATCTAGTTTTGAAGACTGTATGTAATTCAGATCGATCCACACCATCTGGATCTTCGATAGTGATTATAATCTCGTACTCTGTACCAGGATTAAGGTACACTAGGCTTCCGGCTAGTTGCTTCAATTCTCTTAGAGGTGAAAGAGGATGCCCCTCCCTCCACACCCTATCTACCGTAGATCTAAACCTAACAGAGGCTTTATTATTAAAATTCTCATCGCCTTGATAAGTAACTATTATCCCGGCAGAGTTTATAGTTGGGTAGACAGCTACATCTAAGATTCTAGTAGCTTTCTCAGATCCTAAGACGAAGTAGAAGATAGAGATGGTAGCAGAAGATATTGAAATAGCTATGATTAAAAGAATAGCAATCAGCTTCCTTCTATTCATCAGAATCCCCATTCTAGAAAATCTATCTTTATCATAATAAGTTTTAGCCTATCGTTTAAGAAAGGCCGCCGCCGGGATTTGAACCCGGCCTCCAGGCTCCACAGGCCTGTGCGCTGCCAGGCTACGCTACGGCGGCCGTTATTCATCAGGGTTTAATGTATAATCCCCTCTATATAGGTTTGAATACTTAACTATAAGGGTTTAGGCTCTTCACGATATAGTTGTGGTTGGTGATAACCGTGGGGTTTAATAGGTGGGATGCTGAATCTTGGATCGACAGAGTTGAGCCTAGCTGGTTTACTCCTAGACTAGGTCGTAGAGTTTATAGGTTTATAAAGCCTATTAGAGAGTTTAAGTTATGGTCTGGTAGTGGAGAGATATTCTGTTCTCGTATACCGCCAGATGCATCTATAGATTCTATCCCATCCTACAATTATTCTACAGCATATCTTCTAACGTCTGGTATACTTTCGTCTATAAGATCCGTTAGTAAGGTTCTAGTAAAACCCAATAATACAGGCTTTATAGGAGCTTTTATAAGCGATCCCAGGCTTCGTAAGATTATGCGTATCCATGGTATCAGCTTGGATCCAGATCTACAGCCTATAGCCTCTCAACCCTCTATGATCGCAGGTATAGTAGATGCTCTCATAGATCATGGAGTAGATGTAATCGATATAGGTGAGAATATGCTTTGGCGTGGTGGCACTCCTAGAGCCTTCTGGGAGACTGGATACCTAAAGATATTCAGGGGTGAAAGGTATCGTGGTAGAGTATTCTTCGTAGATTTCTATGAAGGTGAATCTATAGAGTTAGAGACTATAAAGTTGGATAGTGTTGACGGGTATGATCTAGGATTCTATACCGAAGCTAAGCCTCCTAGAGCGTTATTCGATGAAAACTATGATCTAGTAATAATAGCATCGTTAGCTAAAACCCATAATTGCTCATACTACTCGCTTATAGCTAAAAATTTTAGTGTAACATGGAATCCTAGAAGGATTAGATGGCGCATACACGGTATACCTTTAAGGATATTCAATGATAGAGGTTATATCGAAGATATACTCGGATTAGAAGCTGCGGAAGGTATAGAGTATAGGGTGTATACGATTTCATCAAACGATAAACGTTACGTGATAATATCTAATGGCTTACTCTCCTCATCCCCCCTATCAGTATACGAAGTTGGAGGAGAACTGCTAGCTCAAGTCGATCCGCACCATCTAGAAGGTCTCAGCCTCTCTACATTGATGATAGGTATAGGATACCTGATAGCGAGATTTTCGGTAATATACTCCGCGATCGTTAAAAAACTTAAAGCTAAAGGTGCTAAGATCGCTGGGTTGATATCGGGTATAGTCGGTCAAGAAGGTGAGGGTCCACTTATATACGGTTACAGGAGGTTCGGAGGGTTTGCTTTAGCTGGTTTCGATACACCAGCTCTAGAAAGCTTAGCTCTAGATATAATGTTCGGTTATAGCAATCTAAATTTCATAGATCAGATGCGTATATTGAATCGTAGATTAGCTAGAAGATATAGGGTAGAGAAAGCCATACCAGATATATCATACCCATGGACTATAGATCTACTAGCTAAACTTACAGGAGAACATCTAGATCCGAGAGATTTAACAGTTACATTGATAGATTTCGTAGGGAGGGAGATAAGAAACCCGTGGGATATAAGATCTGGAAGACCGTTCAAACCTTCTAAAGCATTATACATCCCTCAACTAGAGTGGATTAAGCTATTGTACACGGATAGACGTATCTTCAAAAGATCTATGGACTACGTAGATAAGGGTATAGAGATACCGTTAATACCACCATCATGATATACTAATGTTGTATCGTATACTAACCCTGGGGGTGGCTGCTATACCATCAGATACAAGTAGAATATATATCGTTAAACAAGCTATGGAAGATTACGGTATAGATCTACTAGTATGTAGAAATCCTGAGAACGTACTTTTCCTCTCAGGTTACTGGCCTCTAACAGGCTGGTCGCTGATCCTAATACCGCTAGATGGCGATCCAGTACTCATCATACCTAGATCTGAGATAGATTATGTCGAGGATTCTTGGGTTAAGAATGTATATACATATGAAGCTGAAAGATTAGAGTATACATGGAATCCATACAGATTCATAATGGAGATACTCGAAGAAATAGGTTTACCTAGAGGTATTAGAGTTGGATGCGAACTCGGCATGGAAACTATAGCTACAGGTACGATCGCAGGGGAGGCGAGCTATGCATGCACACCTACCTTCGACCTATTGAGAAAAGTATTTAAAGCTATACTAGTCGATGCTACACCTCTACTTTCTAAGCTTAGGATGGTTAAATCCAATTTAGAAGTGGAGAAGGTTAGGTTAGCTTCAAAAATAGCATCTATAGCTATCGAAAAGCTAATAGAAGCGGTAAAAGAAGGTTTAAGAGAATCTGAGCTTGCAGCTTTAGCTGAATACATAGTTTATTCTGAAGGTATAGGATTCGAGGGTAGGGTTAAGAGAGCTAGAGGCTTCGCATTCATTATGTCTGGTATAAATACTTCTAGAGCATGGTATCCATTCAATATATCGACGAATCGTAGAATCTTGAGAGGTGATCCAATACTAATAGAGTTTAACGTATGCGTGGATGGATACTGGATAGATATAACTAGAACATGGATTCTAGGTAGGCCTACAGATGAACAAGAAGATATATTTAATACTCTAGTAGAAGCTCAGGAATCCGTATACAGATCTGAGAATCCAGGTCTTAGAGCCTGCGATGTAGATGATATAGCTAGAAGTATCGTAAGGGCTAGGGGTTACGATCGATTCTTCCCACATAGGCTCGGTCATGGTGTTGGATTAAGGCTGCATGAGGAACCTATAATCCATCCATTATCGACTACGCTTATCGAGAAGAATATGATTCATACTGTAGAACCTGGTATATACACAGATAGATATGGGTTGAGATTAGAAGATGTAGTTTTAATCTTAGAGAAAGGTGTAGAAAACCTTTTCCCAAGATATAAATTCTTAAGTCTTAGTGAATAACAGATAACTTCTCTCCCACATCCCCTCTTCTATCTTATAGTTTTCCTTATCACTTAGATCCATGTATATTTAGCTCATTTCGTCTAATCTTGACTTCGATTACTTCTAGATTTTCAAGTAGATGGATATATTAGTATAGCATTAAATGGATATGCTTATTTCAACCTATGTATATTTAGCTTTTGCTGATACTATCTTCTGCAAAATATTTAAATATATGCTACCTACATCTATTTTTGTGAGAAGCTATGAGTAGAGGTGTACGTAGAAAAACTGTCCTTTCAGAAACTGCTGAGGTATTTTATAAGGGAAGATGGGTTAAAGCATCTGAGATAGTACCTGAAAGAGTACCTAAAACTAAGATAGAGGAAGCAAGAAGTGAGATTGTACGAAGAGTTATAAGCGAGATACAATCTTCAACTGAATCATCACTTACAAGACCAGAACTGATAAAGATATGTGAAGAAGTATCTAAAGAGAGAGGATTAAAGAGGAAAGTAAACTATCGATTCCTACTAGAAAGAGGAATCCTAGGTAGACTTAAAGGTACTAGAAGATACTTCCTAACAGAGAAAGCTAAGGAACTTTACCCAGAACTCTTCCCAAGCTAAACCATAGCGGAATAATAGCTTAGCATAAAGTATCCTCCTTCAACCTATTTTGAACACCATTCTACACCACATATTTATCCCAGCTACAACCTTTAATAGCGAAGTATATCTACTAGATGCTATCGTGGGCCGGTAGCTCAGCCTGGTATGAGCACCCGGTTCGCACCCGGGAGGTCGCGGGTTCAAATCCCGCCCGGTCCACCATCCTTTAAGTTTAGCTCTCTTAAATATGACATCTTCATCACCATGTTTTAGTAGTTGTTGATTTAGCAGGCTAAAATATTGTTATCGTTAAACGACGTTGATATTAGATATCTCAGTATAATAATGTTGCTAGAGGTTAGGGTTGCTTCCACCGTTTATCTCTGTTCCTTCCATAAGCGTTTCAAAAACTTCTTCAAGATTCATGTAGCGGTAATACCGCCTCACCTATACCGAAATAATTCTCATAGTAAAAATGAATCTCATCTCTTCTACCACAGGTCTCAACCGCTTATGGAACACTATCTCAGAGTTTAGGTAGCAGAAGAGTAGATCAGTCTTCTCGGTTATCGTCTTCGATACACTAGAACATAACTGTAGTAAAGATAAGTTGCTAAAGGCTTTGGGCGAAGACTTAGCGAGGATAAGGAACTTTGAGGATGTAAGGCTTAATATTATTAGGCCTGAGTGCGCTATAGCTAACCACCTGAGCTCCATAGCCGATATGCAGGTAATCGTCAGGGAGATATGTGGTGCTACATTCCCTGTAGGGGTAAAGCCGAAAACACCGCTACTAAACATCGAGTTACATGAAGATGAGGTGGTATCGGAAATTAGGTTAACGCCAATACTATAGCCATTCTTAGAGATGGTGTTACTCTGTAACTAGGAGCTAAAATACATTCATTAAAAGTTTAATCCCATCTTCTATACGTTTAATAGAGTGAAACTTAAATCTAAACTCTAACTTCTATTTCAAATCTAAGTTGGTTGTTAAGATATTACTTATAATTTCAGACATTATAGATATTATTCCAGCAACTTCTTCATATTTTTGAATTATGTTATTATAATGTTTTAAACCTTCTTCCAAAGTACGATAGCGATCACTACTATAGCTATGAGGAATGCGGCTGCTAGAATCCATGAATTCTCATACCATGCTCTCTCAGGCTCCATTATCGTGATTGATAACGGGGCTTCCTTCACAACTTCGCTATAGATTGCCTTAACGATCAGGATATGTGTTCCAGTAGGCGCATCTCTTGATGCTGTTATCGTTAGTATAGCGCTGAATGGCGGGTAATCAGGCTCCCCATAAAACCTATACGAAACCCCTCTTGGAATACCTGAAAGCGAAAGCCTAATCTCCCAGCGGGCTTCTCCAGCAGTACGCTCTACCTGAATACTTACGTTCACAGACTTCCCCTTGTACACGGATATGCTACTTGGGATCAAGTTTATATGATAATCGAATTTCTCGATGAACTCAGCAACTATATCTATTGAGCCTCCCAGCCAGATAATCGTCGGATTGCTATATCGATCATACGTTACGTCAGCCGTCGCAACCGCCTTCCACATTTTAAATTCATACTTCGGCTCAGGGATTGCTGTTACATTCAAGTATGTTTCAGCATCAAACCAGTATATCCCCGGAGGCGGGTTGGTTGTACCTTTACCAGTCTCAGCTCCTATCCCAACCCTATACTGAGTCCTATAGATAGCTTCGATAAAGCCCCCTTCAGGTGGAACCGTTATGTAGCCCAAAGGTTCGTTTGAAAGTCCTGTTACAGAGTCTAGCCTAAACCTTGTATCCTCAACTATTGATTCAGCTATCTCAGCCCATGCATATACGTGGGTCGAGCCAACCTCCCAAGTGAAGGTTACAGGTAGCTGATCGGCTCCATAGAACTGGTTATCCACAACTAGGATAGACCTAGCAGGTGAAGGGTTTGTAAGACCGCTTACTGCAAACGTAACGGTCGCCGTCTGCCGTCCACCGTTGGGGAGGGCTCCGCTTGGAGTGGGCTGCATATATGCTGCTATCGTCATGTTCGAAGTGACGACTATGCTTCTCGGGTTTGATGTTGAGTAATCGCTCCAACCGATGAAGATGTAGCTGATATCTGGACTCGGAGAGTAGGGCGAAGTAACTTCAACCGTATGGTTTCCTGGAGATACCTTTACACTAACCTTACCCTCCATATCTGTTGTATAATCGATACTGTCGACTCTAACAGTTACGCCATGAATCCCAGTATTAGCATAGTAAACATAGATTGTTAATGTGAAAGCTTCTGAGGATGTTTGGGTGGTGTACACCGTATAGAGCGTATATAAGACATCTGTGATATAGTTTACAGCAAGGTTGAGCGATTCAAGAACCCTCCCGACGAAGATAGGATTGCTCCAATCGTAATTCCTATCCATCCAGACGCATGTTAAACCTCTCCCAGATCTATCGAATGTTGTATCATAAGCTAGTTCAATAGCTGCATCATATGCTGTGATGAATCTAAGCTCCCCGTCAAAGGATAGATATATACTCCACTCCGAATTGTAGCTTGAAGTTTTCTTACCTACGTAATCTTCGTAGTCGCTGTGGTGTACTTCAGCACCCCACTCTGTACTAGAGCCCATTACATGAGCGAAAACAGCCATATCCGCTATGTAATGGGTCATAGCTCCAGCATACTTTGCAGCTGAAGCAAAGTCTCCGAGAAGCATGAATGTCAATGCTTGATTAAACGTTGCGTTAGCCCTACGGGCGGCTACATCGTCTATCAGAACTCTATCCATGCTGAAATATATATGGTGGAGGCCTGTATCACCTATACCATCCGGAGCCCGCCCATTATCAGGAAGCTCTGTTCCATATAGGTAGAGGTTCAGGTTTGTGATTATCCACTGCTTAGCATCGTTTGGAAGCCAGTCTAATGCATGTTCAGCAAGCCAGTCGTGTGTCCCATATTTCAGAGTGTTCGGGCTGGAGCTATATCCGCCATTACCCCATGCATAACACTCTACGATCAAATAAAACTGCATAAACAGGATTAAAAGCAAAGCAAGGGTACAGGTTTTTCTCTTCACGTTAACCCCCTCCTCTAAAGATATTAGGCTAGTAATCGTTAAATCTTTATTATAACAAGCATTTATCGAGCACCGTTACGGTGAAAATCATACAGGCTGAGTCGAAGAAATATGAGGATTGTAAGAACGATGATAAGCTTGGAAAATAGCGTCTACTAGATATATCATTCATCTAATATTTTATATCCATGTAGGTATGAATATGCTTATATCTCTCATAATACATACGTTACTATTCTGATAATCGTTACACTACTCTGTATCCTCCAAAAATTTCGATTAGGAATAGTATGTAAAGGGAGAATAGGAGTATACCCTCCCTCCATCCTATCCTCCTATTCGAGAGGAGGTACCATAGTATTAGGCATACCATTATCGTGAACGTAGCCATACTCGTATAGGATGCCATGTTAACTACAAACTCCCTCCCTATCAAAGCTACTCCTAATATAAGCGTTATATTCGTAAAGCAGCTTCCGACTATATTTCCTATAACTAGCTCTAGATAACCCTTTAAAGAGGATTTTAATCCAATCGTAAATTCTGGTAAACTAGTTCCAAAGGCTATTATAGTAGCACCTATCACTGTGGTAGGAATACCTATATACTCTGCGATGTATGAAGCTGTATCTACTATCAGGTATGCGCTTGTAATAACAGCGGTTAATCCAAGGATTGTTAGAGCTAAATATCTCTTCAAGTTATTAGATACCCTCTCAGCTCCCCCTACCTCTTCAACCCTCCTTCTCTTCGATATATTGTATATCTCGTATACGAAGATTGATACGAGAATTATACCTACAACTCTACTAGCGTATCCTATGTAGATTAGAACTACAGGAATAAGCGAAGTTATGAAAAGTCCGAAATGCAGGGTTCTAACCTCTTCTTTGACCGTGATATATAGCTGGGGGCTCCTTAGAGAAGTTATCAGAAATATTAAACCAAGTATGAAACATACATTCACGATATTTGAACCTAGAACGTTCCCGATAGCTATACCTATATCCCCGACTCCCATAGCGATGAGGATAGATACGCTAAGCTCGGGTAGAGTAGTGATTAACGCTATTAATGCGTAACCTATAGTAGTTTTTCCTAAACCTGTTATCTCAGAAACTTTAACAGCGTTATCGATAGCTATATCGCAAGCTTTATCGAGAACGTAGAGTGAGATTAAGAGAATCAATACATTACCAAGTAAGCCTAATTGTTCAAACATGATGGATTACCCCTCTACCCCTTCCTCTCCACCCATCCCTAGCTCTTCATAACGGTTAAGATTAGCAGTAGCGGGGTATGCTATATTCTACTTAATAAATATTTTGTTTAATACGATCCCATATATCGGTGACAGAATATCTACTTGTAATTTATCTTGTAATTTATTAAGTAAAAATTACGGCTGTATAATATAAAAATAAGAGTAATAATGTAGAAATTACGATTATACTGCTCTATATTCTTCGAACCATTTCTGATACCTGGTTATAGTAACATTGCTTACACTAGGTTTCCTCCTACTTAAGGCATCTGTGAAATCCCTCATATTTACTGGTCTAGGATAGCTTTTCGGATCATCCACCCTTCCTGTTTCGAAGAATTCTCTAACCACTATAGCATATGCCTCCCTTACAAGCTCTGTAAGATCATGGAACGTATACCCTTCAGTAACTCTAGCTATCTTCTCTAGATCTACATCATCATCTAGCATCAGATTCTTCGTAGCTTTCTTCAGCAGAGCTAATCTACCATTATAGTCTGGTGGAGGTATATAGATACGTTTCTGGAATCTCCGGATGAAGGGTTCATCTAGATCCCAAGGCTTATTAGTTGCTCCTATAACGTATACATAGCTATACCTTCCCTTCTCTAGTATTCCATCCATCTCCTTTAGAAGCTGATTTCTAACCCTAACCTCTCCTCCAACCTCCTGGCTCCTTATCCCCGCTATCGAATCTATCTCATCTATGAATATTATAGCAGGCTTACCTTGTTCAGCATAACCCCTTGCTTCAGAGAATAAGGCTGCTACATTCTTCTCACTCTCCCCCAGCCATTTACTCATAATCGTAGCCGCATCGACATCGAAGAAGACAGCATCTATCTCGTTAGCTACAGCTGCAGCTAGCATAGTCTTACCGCATCCTGGTGGACCGAAGAATAATATACCTCGAGGCCATCCTAACGGGAATAGATCAGGCCTCTTTAAAGGGTATACTATAGCTTCGGTTATAGCCTTCTTTGCCTCTTCCAGATCGACTATATCATCCCATCTTATCGATGGTTTAGAAGCTAGGATAGCCGTGGAAGCTTGTCTAGAAAAATCGCCGCTACCTAGAATCTGAGGTTGAAGTTTAGATCGGAGTTCTTCAACCCTACGTTGATAGGCTTTAATCCTCTCCTTATATACATGTATATATGGCAGCTCTGGGTAGTACATGCAGATTCTACTAAGGATTTCTATAGCTCTACTATACTTCTCGATAGCTCTATCATACTGTCCACTCCGATCGTAGTCTACTGCTTCTGAAGCACTCTTAACGGCAAGCTCTTCGAGTTCACGCATATCCATTAACTACACCCCGTTAACCTTCATTCCTCATATCTATATCGGTATGGTTAACGGCTCAAGACTATCTTTCCTTCCTCTTCGAGTGCTTTTAACGCACGAACAACATCCTCTGGAGATACCTGTAGCTCTTTAGCGCACACCGATATCTTTAAAGCACCTCTATTACTCTGTAAATATTCTAGTATCTTCGTTTTCAATTCGTCGAAACTCGGTATCGGAGGGCTAACGGACGGCGCCCCCCCGGTTTGGGTCGGTGTAGTTTTTGGAAGTACGGCTTCAGCTTCTGCTACAGGGATTCTCTGATTCTCCAACCCCTCCACCGGTAGTTCTGGGAAGCTTTCCCTAATCTTCTGTTCAGCTATGAATGCAGCCTCCTCTATAATCCTCTTAGCTTCATCGTTTAACTCTATCTCCTCGAGTTTATGCCCGTTTACAACCTTCATCTCGCTAACGGTAGTTATCAATAATCGACTAACCTCCTCTAACCCGTTAGCAACATCTGGTACAATATTCGCTATCTGTTTCCTCATCTCTTTTACAAGTCCGAGTACTGGTGCAAGCTGGATCATTAGATCGCTGAACTCCTGTATAGTCTCCAACCTTAGGATTACACGTTCTAAAGCTAGCTGTATGCTTAAGAGTAGTTTAGCTATATTCCTAACTTCAGAGCATTCGTTTGCATACATTTTACTCCTCGCATAATCCTTAGATAGATATGCTCCAACGCATCTCTCAAAGATCTCCCTATCTCTACGCTGGAGTTTAGCCATTATGTGTTCTAACCTCTCCTTCTGAGATTCAAGCTTATATATTGCTATATTTATACGCTCCTTTAAGGATCTTCTAGGAGATGAGAAGAATTTACGTATCAACCTTCATCCCCCGCCGTCCGTTAGCCCTCGCCTATCTTTACCTATCTACTCTTCTAGCTTCACTACCAACGGCTCTACATGTTTAGCTGATGTAACTTCTATCTTAGATTCTACAACACCACCTGTCCTAGCCTCGCTTTTAACACTACTCTCCACTATAGGTATGAACCCCTTCTCGGCTACATCTATGAACTTCTCTATATCCTCCTTCTCGCTTCTATAGTAGTTTATACCCTTCTCTATCGTCGATCTAGCTTCGTTGAACGTTTCAGGTAGTATCTCACCTAGAGTGTACTGTAGCTTTAGTACTGCTAAAACGTATTCTAGATCCTTAATCCTACCTTCAAGGATCTCCACTCTCTTCTTAAGAGATTCTATAAACGATACCTTCTTGGATTCCAGCTCCTCTATAGCTGAATCATACATAGTCTTAAGCTTACTATATGCTTCCTCGGTTATCTCGCCATTCTTGTAAAGTATATCTAGAGCTCTAAGTCTAGCTAGACTTACAGTATATACTCTCTCTAGTATGTTTGCTTCAACTCTCCATCCATACGTGTATACTAGCCTCCCATTCCTTATCCTTACCCTATCTCCTCTAAGTTTACGATACTCCCCATCGCATGTTTCGACATCGAACGTTTCGACTTCATTCTTCGCATTAACAGTGAAACCTACTACCCTACCTAGGTTTCTACCATAGTTATCTACTATAGGTTTGCCAAGAAAATTCTTAACATGTTCAAATCTAAGTGGCAAGATATAACCCCCCTATATCTTCCTATTAGCAGACTCCTTCGATGGCACTTCTGTAGATGGTATCTCTGGTAGAGCCTCCTTCATCTTCTGTTCAGCTACGAAAGCAGCCTTCTCCAGTATCTGTCTAGCCTCTTCACTTGCAGCTTCTATCTCCCAGCTTCTACCAGTAGCTTCTCCTACCTCTGCTACTATACCATTAAGCTCCTCTCCTATAGCTCCAAGCTCATAGCTTACCTCAGGTATGATACCTGAGAGCTGCGTCTTAAGTACGTTAACTACGCTAGCTACAGGAGCCATAACGGCTACTACATCTCCAAACTCCTGCACTGTCTCCAACCTTAGTATAGCTTGCTCTATAGCTAATTGTGCTCTAAGCATTATATTCAGCATCTTCCTTATCTCAGCACATTCGTTAGCATACATAGCCGCTCTTATAGGATCCTTCGCTAGCTGTGCTTCTACACACTTCTCGAAGAGGTTCCTATCTTGCTTCTGCATACGTGTAGCAGCCATCTCAAGCTTATCCTTCTGTATCTTAAGCCTATAGATAGTCTTCCCTATCCTCTCTTTAAGCGGAGGCTGCTTCTTAAGTAGCCCCGTCCCTTTCTCCCATGCTTTGAATAGATCTCTCGTGCTCATCTTAAGCCCACCTCCTAGGCTAAGCCCGAGGGGAGAGAGGTCGGCGAAACTATAAATACCATTTTAACAGTATCTATCAAAATATGCACATTACATAGGTAAATGTTGATTTTACCGCTAAGATACTTGGATCATTACATACATACTACAGTAATACTCAAATTATATCTAGAGTATTCGGAGTTGTAAATTTATGAACAAGTTTCGTTAAAATAAATGATTGACCCGACTTGAATAGGATAGTAGCTATACTAGGTGGAACTGGTAGTCAGGGTTTCGGTTTAGCTTTAAGATGGCTTAAGGCTGGTGAATATGTAATCATAGGATCCAGATCTAGGGAGAAAGCTCAAGCTAAAGCTGATGAAGCTAGGAGGATACTAGGTAATGGAGTAAGGGTTGAAGGTTGTACTAATAGTGAAGCAGCTGATAAAGCTGATATTATCGTATTAACTGTACCATTCGATGCTCAACTTAGTATAATTAGAAGGATAGCGCCATACCTATCCCAAGGGAAGATCCTCGTAGATGTTACAGTCCCATTAGCATCGATTATAGGAGGAGATCCGTGGAGGATCCTATACCCATGGGATGGCTCTGCAGCTGAACAGGCTGCACGCTATATTCCTAAAGGTGTAAGGATCGTATCAGCTTTCCATACTATAGGCTCTAGCATACTGTACGATCTAGATAGAGAGGTAGATTGCGACGTATTGATATGTGGTGATGATGTAGCAGCTAAACGTATAGTCGCAGAGCTTGCTGAAGAGATACCTGGTGTTAGAGCGATAGATTGTGGTCCACTAGAGAACTCTAGGCTAACAGAATCTCTAGCCTCCCTGATGATATACCTCTGTAGACTGTACAATGTTAAAGCTGTAGGTGTAAGGATTACAGGTATACGTAACCTTAGATCTATCTAGCCTGCTTTCTTAGCTCTCTCGTACATACGCTCAAGGGTCCATCTAACAGCGCTCTGTATATCCCTGATCCTAGCTGTATCGTATAGGTTATTGAGTATAAGTTCTCTAAGCACGCCTTCTTCAACCTTCAATTCATAGTTAAAAGCTCTATCAGGCGGTATCCTACCTCTACTCACAGCCTCCAGATCCTGAGATGTTATCGGTTCTAAAACCTTCCTTATAAGGAAGGCTCTGAAAGGCTGTATATCCTCTCTTAGAGCTAGTTCTCTAGAGAATACTATCCTCATACGCGTATCTTCACGATATATCATGGCTAGTAGAGTACCATCAGATGATCGTATAGGTATACCCCTAGCCTGCTCGACTTGTACCGGCTTAGGTTTAGGTTGTTCAGGAGTAGCTTGTTCTCGAGCAAGCGTCGATGCTGGCTGAAAGCTCTTCTCAGCTATAACCATACTCAACATAGAGGATAGAGCCGAGAGTATCTCTATCTCACCCTTTAGCTCTCCCACCCTCTTATCTATCCATTCTTTTAACTCTACCAACTTCTTTACGTCTAGCTCCTCTTTCTCAGATGTCATCTAGACGCTCTCGTAGTATACTTCACTACTTTTTCAGATTAATCTTTCCCTTCTAAACATGTATAGCTCTGTTTAACCTGTAGCATACTCTTATGCTCTGATCGGTTATGGTGATCCATGTTTAAGGATATTAGTCAGCTTATTGAGCCTATATCAAAGCCTAGCTAGGGCTCATTCGAAAACTCCTTCATCATCCCGATTATAAAACCTAGCAATACTGTAGTTTAAATATTGCTTTTCACAGCTATTAAACCAGAATTACCTGGGAAACAGTTTAGCATATCTTCGGTACGGTGTATCCGGCGTGGAGGCTGAGATCAGAGAGCTGCCATACCCGTTTAATCTATTAGCTAAACCTATAAGAGATGCTTTACTCGAACGTAGGTTTCTAAAACCTACCGAACCACAGGTAGAGGTTATACCTAGGATACTTAGAGGTGAGAATATACTACTCTCAGCTCCAACAGGTACTGGTAAAACTGAAGCAGCTGTACTTCCGGTACTAGATATGCTTCTAAAACTACCTGAACGCAGATCTGGAATATATGCACTCTACATAACACCTCTAAGGGCTTTAAATAGGGATCTATTAGATAGGATTGGATGGTGGTGTGGGAAGGTTGGTGTAACAGTAGCTGTTAGACATGGCGATACCGATAATAGGGAACGTGTACTACAAGCTAGGAATCCGCCAGAGATGCTTATAACAACACCTGAAACCCTACAAGCAATCCTTACAGGTAGGATTATGCGTAAGCATCTATCTAGTGTTAGATGGGTTATAGTAGATGAGATACACGAGTTTGCAGAGGATAAGAGAGGTAGTCAGTTATCTCTAGCTTTAGAGAGACTTACTCTATTAACTTCTAGGGATTTTCAGCGTATAGGATTATCAGCTACTATAGGTAGTCTCGAGGAGGTTGGTAGATTCCTAGTAGGTGTAGGTAGAAGGGTATCTGTGGTTAAAGTCCCGGTTGCTAAACATATGAAGCTAGATGTTCTATATCCTCAACCCCAACCTGAAGATTACGATTTAGCTGATAAACTGTATACTAGGCCTGAGGTAGCTGCGAGACTTAGACTTCTTAGGAAGCTTATCGAAGAATATGAATCCGTCCTCCTCTTCACGAATACACGTTCGATAGCAGAAGTTCTAGCTAGTAGATTCAGGGTTTGGGATGATAGTATACCTATAAGTATCCATCATAGTAGCCTCTCTAAACCTGCACGTATAATGGCTGAGGTAGGCTTAAAGAAAGGCGATCTTAAGGGTCTCGTATGCACTTCTAGCCTAGAGTTAGGTATAGATATCGGTAGAGTAGATCTTACTGTTCAATACATGAGTCCTAGACAGGTTACGAGGCTTGTACAGAGAGTTGGACGTAGCGGGCATAGCTTAGGTAGGACTTCGAAGGGTATAATAGTCACTATGGATGGCGATGATACCCTTGAAGCTATAGTCATAGCTAGGAGAGCATTAAAGGAGGAACTCGAACCAGCTAAGATACCCTACAAGCCTTACGATGTATTAGCTCATCAGATAGCAGGACTGCTTATGTATAGGAGGCGGTGGAGGTTCGATGAGATTCTAGAAGCATTTAGGAGAGCCTACCCCTATAGGGATCTCTCAGAGGAGGATATGGTTAAGGTTCTATCATATATGCATGATAGATATCCTAGATTAGCATGGGTTTCATTCGAGGATAGGATAGTGGTTAAACCTGTAAGGGGTAAAGCTCTGTATGAATACTATTTCGAGAATCTATCGATGATACCTGATGAGAAGCAGTACCTCGTATACGATGAAGTCAACGATATGCCTGTAGGTATACTCGACGAAGCCTTCGTAGCCGAGTACGGTGAGCCAGGTATCAAATTCATATGTCAAGGTAGACCTTGGATGCTTATGAGTATAGTAGGCGATAGGATATACGTAAAGCCTGTAGATGATCCTACAGGAGCTATACCAAGCTGGGTTGGTGAAGAGATACCTGTTCCATTCGAAGTTGCATCGGAAGTTGGACGTATAAGGGGTAAGCTTGAGGAATACTTCAATAAGGGTTTAAGTCTCGAATCATCTGCTAGAAGAATAGCTAGACTATACCCGGCCGATTCATCGACTATCCTAGAAGCTTTAAAGGAGAGTTGGAGCCATCTAGCTCAGGGATACCCCCTACCTACTGATAGAAGGATGGTTATAGAGGGTTGGGGTGATTATATAATATTACATGTACATGGAGGTAGCTTAATCAATAGGAGTTTAGGTAGGATTTTAGGTGATATAATCACAGATAGGTATGGTGTAAGCGTAGCTGTACAACAGGATCCATATAGAATTATAATACATGTACCCGGTGGATCTATAGCTCCCTCTGAGATCGCTTCGATAATCAAATCCCTTTCTTCCGATGAGGTTCGGGTTAGGGGTCTAGAAGCTGCTAGGAAGACCGGGTTATTCAAACGTAGACTGGTTCACGTCGCTAGAAGATTCTCAGCTATAAGTGAGGATGTCGATTTCACTGATGTATCGCTTAATCAAATAGCTGAAAGTTTGAAGGGAACGGTAGTGTATGAAGAAGCTTTGAAGGAAACCTTGGAGAAGGATATGGATATAGATGGCTTGATAAAGGATATAATAGAGCCTCTACATAACGGCTCGATGGAGATTATCGTTGTAGAGTCTAGTGAGTTATCTCCACTAGCTAAGATGGGTATAGAGAGGATAGGTAGGAAGACGGATATAATACCTGCAGATAAGATGAGGAGGATTATCCTTGAATCAGTTAAAGCTAGACTTATGAATGAATCTAGAACCCTAGTATGTACAGAATGTTTCAAGTATATAGAAACCGTAGTCTTAAAGCTGCTGTCAGATGTTAGATGTCCTTTATGCGGATCGAATCGTTTAGTTCCTTTAAACATGGATGAGAACGATGCGTATAAACTAGTTTTCAAGGTTAAACGTGATGATAGACTATACGATGAGCTTATCAGAGCTGGTTCGATCGTATCGAGGTATGGGCTACCAGCTATCTACGCTCTCTCAGCTAGAGGTGTAAACCTAGATGATGTAGAAGCTATACTGGAAGATGAACCTAGGCTCACGGATAGATTCTTCGAGCTTATAATGGATGCTGAAAGAAAGGCTTTAGCTAGAAGATACTGGTAGTATTTAGCTAGCGAGTTTAGCTTTCATAAGGTATGCATCCTCTCCATCCAGATAATAGAAGGGTATTTGTGAAACTATTTCAAACCCAAACTTTCTATACAGATTTATAGCGATAGAGTTTGATACTCTAACCTCTAGTATACATTCCTCCAGCCTCCTCTCCCTCATGGAATCTAAAGCTTTAGCTAGCAGGGATTTACCTATACCCCTATTCCTATATTCTGGTAGAACAGCTATAGATATTATATGTCCTCTACGTTTAGCTTTAAGTCTAGGTAGATCGAAGCCTGCTGTCTCCTCCCTACACATGATGTATCCTACGATCTTTCCATCTACTTCGGCTACGTAGAATAGATCTGGATACTTCTCTCTAATCTCTTCGAAGAATATCGGTGCGTAATTCTCAGGTAGACACCTTCTATTGATCGCTATAACTTCCCTTATATCTTCCCTCCTACATTCCCTTATCCTATACTCATTACTCAACTCCTAGATAGGAGTAAACCCTCGCTGACAGGTATATAACGGTTACTAAGGTTTACACAACCTTTTTCTATAGGTGATAGCATCTCACTTCGATTTGTGATCTATCTTGAGTTGGAAGAGTGAAGCTACCCTCTACCTATGCAATATACTTGTGCGTCTCGGCGCTCTGCAATTCGGTATGTTTAAGCTTACGAGTGGTAAGATAAGCCCATACTATATAGATCTGAGGATAGTCCCAAGCTTTCCATCAGTATTTAAGAAGGTATGTGAATTCTATGTTAAACTACTAGAGGAGGAGGTAGGTATCGATAGATTCGATAGAATAGCGGGTATACCTACAGCTGGGATACCGTTCGCATCGATAACAGCATACCTTCTAGACAAGCCTTTAATCTATGTTAGGAAGGAGGAGAGGGCTCATGGACGTGAACGTATGATAGAGGGTGTAGTTAAACCTGGTGATAGAGCTGTAGTTCTCGATGATCTTATAACAACGGGTAAGAGTATACTTAACGCTGTTAAAGCTTTGAGAGGAGAGGGTGTAATCGTAGAGGATGCTGTAGTCCTTATAGATAGGATGGAGGGTGGTAGGGAGAAGCTGGAGGAGGATGGTGTGAAACTCCACTCGGTAGCATCTATACTCGATATAGCTGAGATACTAAGCAATTCTGGTGTAATAGCTGATGAACAGTATAAGGCTATAGCTAAACAGGTGAGAGGTACAATACATTCATGTAGTTAACCCGTCTAGGCTTAGATAACATTTTTCTCTCCCTACTATTAGTGAAGAATATATCTGCGTGATTCTACATGGTTATATCATCGATAGAAAGCTGGCAGCGTGATAGGTATGGTTAGTAAGATAGATCTAAGGAAGAGGGTAAGGATAGCAGATGCACAGTATGGTGAGGTTGTACTAGCAGGGTTTGTACAGGATGTTAGAGTTTTAAAGAATGTAGTCTTCATGATCTTAAGGGATGTATCTGGTATAACCCAGATAGTATTCAAGAAGGGTTCTGTACCAGATGATGTATTCGAAGAAGTTTGCTCTATACCTAGGGAGAGTATCGTAGCAGTAAGGGGTATTATGATCGAGAGCTCTATAGCTAAACTAGGTAGAGAGGTTATTCCTATAGAGTTTGAAGTTTTAAGTGAAGCCTCACAGCCTCTTCCGATAGAATTCCTCAACCCATCGGTTGAAACAGGGCTTAGCAGGAGGCTAGATTATAGGTTTATCGATCTAAGGAATCCTAGGGTTTTAGCTATATTCAAGATTCAGAGTGCTATCACAGGTCTACTACACGAATTCTTCAGGAGTAGAGGTTTCATAGAGGTTCATACACCTAAGATAGTAGCTGAGGCTACCGAATCTGGTGCATCAGTTTTTCCAGTAGACTACTTCGGTAGGAAGGTCTTCCTAGCTCAAAGCCCACAGTTCTATAAGCAGATGCTTATGGCTTCAGGCTTCGAGAAGGTTTATGAGATAGGTCCTGTATTTAGAGCTGAACCACATCATACACCAAGACATTTATGCGAATATACGAGTATAGATTTCGAAGTTAGCTACATAGAGAGCTACCATGACGTTATGGATATAGTAGAGGATATGGTGGTGTACATAGTGAATCGTATAGGAGACATATGTAGTAGAGAATTCGAGATACTCAATGTTAAACCACCTAGGATGGATAAAGGATTACCGAGGATAACGGTTAGAGAAGCGTATAGACTCGTAGAATCTAGAGGCTATAAGCCGACATATATGGAGGATCTAGATACTCGTGGAGAGAGGGTATTCTCTAAAGCTGTAGAAGAGGAGTATGGGTATAAAGCTGCTTTCCTCATAGAGTTTCCGTGGAGATCTGGGTCTAGGCCCTTCTACGTTATGCGTAAGCTTGATGAGCCTGACTGGGCTTATAGTTTCGATCTAATATGGGATGGTTTAGAAATAACAACTGGAGGTCAGAGGGAGCATAGGTATGATATACTTAGAAATCAATGTATCGAGAAAGGGTATAACCCAGATAACTTTGGTTTCTATCTAGAATTCTTTAAGTATGGTGTACCTCCGCATGGGGGTTCGGGTACGGGTTTAGAACGTCTAACTATGAAGATAGTGGATCTAGAGAATATAAGGGAGGCTGTATTACTCCCTAGGGATCCTGAGAGAGTTAAACCTTAAGCTTTTTAAAGAATTAATAAATCATTTTGATGCGAGGAGATAGATATGAGTCGATGCCGTATATCTAAGAGATATATCGATGAAGCTTTATCAATAGTACTTCAAGGTAAGGGTGCAGGTAAGGTTCCGCCAGATAAAGCTTTAGCCATGTTGAGATATGCATCTGAAGGTAAATTATCCTCCTCATCTGGGTTTCAATCTCTCCTAGAAGTACTGGAGTATATGGATCCAGAGAAGGCTAAGGATATAAGATCTAAGTGTGGTCTCCAATAGGGGGTTATCCTATATGAAGTTTGGTGTAGAGTTTGTTCCTAGAGAACCCTTCTGGAGGACGACTCTATATACTATAGAAGCTGAGAGGCTTGGATTCGATTACGTATGGATTACAGATCATTATAATAATAGGAACGTCTTCACTACGCTCACTACCGCAGCGATATATACTAGAAGTATAAAGCTAGGTGTAGGTGTAACGAACCCGTATATAAGGCATCCGGCTGCTACGGCATCAGCTGTAGCATCCCTAGCTGAGATGGCTCCTGATAGGGTGGTCTTAGGTATTGGAGCAGGGGATAGAGCTACACTTGAAGGTATCGGTATCGAGATAATTAAGCCTTTATCAGCTGTAAAGGAGTCTGTACATATAATTAAGGAATTACTAGCTGGAAACCAGGTCTCCATCGATGGGAGTGTATTCAAAGTTAAATCTGCTTCGTTAAACTTCAAATGTAGATCTCATGTACCCATCTATATAGGTGCTCAAGGCCCGCTGATGCTATCCCTAGCCGGTGAGATCGGTGATGGTGTGCTCATAAATGCAAGTCATCCCAAGGATTTCAGGTATGCTATAGAATATGTTAAGAAGGGGGTTGAGAAAGCTTCGAGAGATGTTAAGAGCGTGGATATAGTAGCTTATACATCCTTCTCGGTAGCGGATGATGAAGCTAAAGCTGTGGAAGCATCTAAACAGGTGGTAGCTTTCATAGTAGCTGGAAGTCCTGAAGCTGTACTAGAGAGGCATGGTATAAATCTCGAGACTGCTTCTCGTATAAGAGAGCTTATAGTATCTGGGCGTTTCGGTGAAGCATTTAAATCCGTAACTACCGATATGATCGATGCATTCAGTGTTTCAGGTAGCCCATCATCTGTAGCTAAGCGTATAGATGAATGCTTAAAGGTGGGTGTGACGCAATTCGTAGTAGGTTCACCTATAGGTCCACAGCCTTATGAAGCTATGAGGATTATCAGCTCTAAGATAATACCTATGTTTAAAGCTGAATAGCACTTCTAACACATTATTTTAGTCTCTATAAATAATTCTTAAGCCACGTATCTATACCGACATCCTATCGGTGTAGTCTTTGAAGAGTGTAAGATACGCTGTTATCGGTCTAGGTAGGATAGGTAGATTGCATTGTGAAACGCTTAGATCGAGAGTCGATAAAGCCGAGCTTGTAGCTGTATGCGATCTATCAGAGGATCTAGCTAGATCTATAGGTGAAAAGCTTGGTGTAGAATGGTGTTCAGATTATTCGAAGATTCTTGTAAACCAGTATATAGATGCTGTAGTCGTAGCTACACCTACCTTTACCCATAAATCTATAGTCTTAGAAGCTTTAGAGGAGGGGAAGCATGTATTCGTAGAGAAGCCTCTAGCTCCATCATCAAGCGAAGCTAAGGAGATAGTTTCTATAGCTAATAGGAAACGTCTTAAGGTTATGGTAGGTTATCAACGTAGATTCGATTACGCGTATAGGGAGGCTAAGCTTAGGATAGAGGAGGAGGGTATAGGTAGGCCTATATGCTTCATCGATATAGCTAGGGATCCGCAACCCCCTTCAGGCTGGGCTGCTGATCCGAAGCTGAGTGGAGGTATATTCGCAGATATGCTTACACACGACTTTGATATAGCGAGATGGCTCCTAGGCTTGGAAGTATTGAAGGTATACGTATTAGGTGGAAACTTCTTCTATAACGATTTGAAGATGCTTGGAGACTTAGACTTCGCTAATATTATGCTTGAATTTGAAAACGGTGTTCAAGGTTTAATACAGGGTTGTAGGAGATCTGTATACGGTTATGATTTGAGGACAGAGATTCTAGGGACAGATGGCACGATCTCTATCGGTTGCAGCTTCGATTACTCATTCTATCATGGTACTCCTGAAGGTGTAAGGTTTCGCGGGGCTCCGTGGTTTGAGAGAAGGTTTTATGAAGCTTACGTCGATGAGTTGAGGAGCTTCACAGAAGCTATACTAAACGACTCACCTCCTCAGGTTACCGTGGAGGATGGGTATAAAGCTCTATGTATAGCGGATGCATGTTGGAAGTCCTTTAGAGAGGGGCGAGTTGTATCTGTAGTCTATTAGAGTATTTGAGCTTTAAATCCCTAATACTCATTAGTCTACTCGTAGTGGGGGATAGGTGGGATGCTAGCTGCAGTTCTCTATGCAGATTTCGATCCACGTAGAGGTTATGCTATATCTAGGGATGAAGTTGCTTCTCGTAAAGTTCGTGAAGGTAGTAGTGTATGGAGGAATCCTAGGCTTAGGCTAGAGGAGAGAGATATTCCAAAACCTAGGGGTAGGGAGGTGTTGATTAGGGTTAAAGCTGTAGGGATATGCGGTAGCGATATCCATATGGTGGAATCCGATAGCGAGGGCTATATGCTATACCCGGGTTTAACCAGGCTACCTGTAGTATTAGGGCATGAATTTAGTGGTATCGTAGAGGAGGTTGGTGGAGGGGTTAGAAGCGTTAAACCTGGCGATATGGTTACTAGTGAGGAGATGCTTTGGTGTGGTGAGTGTTTGATATGTAGATCGATAGATGTGAATCATTGTACTAGGCTTAACGATCCCGGAGACCTTGAGTTTGGGGAGTTAGGTTTCACACATGATGGCGCTATGGCTGAATACGTCGTAGTTCATGAAAAGTATCTATGGAGTATAAACTCGCTTCTAGATAGGTATAGAAGTGAGGATAGGGTTTTCGAAGCAGGTAGCCTAGTGGAGCCTGCATCTGTAGCGTATAGAGCGATATTCAATAGAGCTGGAGGATTCGATCCAGGTAGTTATGTAGCTGTATGGGGTGCAGGACCTATAGGCTTATCGGCTATAGCTTTAGCTAAAACTGCAGGTGCTAGTAGAGTTATAGCTTTCGAAGTAAGTTCTATCAGGATTGAGCTAGCTAGATCTATGGGTGCGGACTACGTATTCAATCCTATAGAGCTTGAGAGGATGGGTGTACAGCCTTGGGAGAAGATAATCGAGGTTACAGATGGATGGGGTGTAGATCTACACGTAGAAGCTTCGGGTGTACCTGAGCTACTTACTCAGATGGAGCGAAGTCTAGCTATAGGAGGTAAGATTGCATGGATAGGTAGAGCTCCTAGATCTGTATCGATGTATCCTGAGATATTCCAGGTTAGAAGGGGGCAGATATATGGTAGCCAAGGCCATTCTGGATGGGGTATATTCAGAAATGTTATAAGGTTAATGTCCTCTGGATCTATAGATACTACGAAGATGATAACTAGCAGGTTTAGGTTGAGTGAGATATTCAAAGCATTCGAGAGAGCTAGGCAGAGGGTGGATGGTAAGATAACGTTGAAGCCTTAGGATATAAGGATAGAGTTATTTCCTCAGATTATACCTGCATATATTCTGGTGTCTAGGCATGACCTGTATAGTTAGTAGCCGTTGGTCTCAGCCAGTACTAGATCGCTTTAATCGTAAGATATACCTAGATCAGATGAGTACTAGTGAACTTGAAGGGAAGGTGAAGGAGAATGATATAGTCTTCCTTCCAGTCGGATCCTTAGAGGCTCACGGTCCTTTTGCACCGTTAGGTGAGGATACTATAATAGGCGTCTCCATAGCTGAGAGGGTAGCCTACGAGACAGGTGTTACGGTAGCACCACCTATACCTTACGGTAGTCATCCTAGTCATCACTACGGTATACCCGGTACTATCCCTGTTAAAGCTACGCTGCTAGCTGAGTATGTAGCAGAGGTTATTAGATGGCTTTCTAACGCTGGGTTTAAGAAAATATTCATATGGAATAGTCATGGGCAGGAGTATGTTCTTCCGATAGCTAAGGATTTAGCTATAGTAGAGAAGAGGGTACATGCGCTTATACTCGTTACTAGCTGGTGGGCTTGGGTTCAAGATATATTGAGGAAAGCTGGTAGTGGTGAAGAAGTAGCTCCGGGTGTAAGGATAGAAACACCGTTTATACATGCAGATGAGGTCGAGACAAGCATCATATGGTATCTAGCTCCGGATCTAATCGATGAAGAAAAGTTGAGGAAGGAGGGTGAATGGGGTGTATATAGGCCGCTACCACCTAGGTGGGTTAATACAGCTGGTAACGTGTTTACGGATAGACCGTTTAACTGGTATGATGTAAGCGCTCTACCCGAGTTCTACTATTATCGTAAGGGTTTCGTAGGCTACGCTAATCTCGCAGATCCGGCTAAGGGTAGGATTATAGTCGAGAAGGTTATCGAGAGGGTTGTAGAATTTGTCGAATGGCTTAAGAGGAGTTATCCAGCTGGTAGGATACCTAGGACTTGGATAGAGTTTGAGGAGCTGTATTTCGATAAGCCTAGATCGTGGTGTGAACCTAAAGGTTAGAAGTTTACGGTTGATGATTTGTTGAAGCTATCCGTAGTATATCTATTAACATCGGATCCCAGGTTTAGTCTAGGTGTAAGAGGCCCCCTAGATAGTCTACTACCGAAGATTAGATCTTTGGGTATAGATGGCGTAGAGTATAATATACCTAATCCTTTCGATATCGACGGCGTTAGGTTACGTAGGATTACCCACGATTACGGGTTAGATATACCTGTGCTATCGACAGGCTTATCGCATATCCTATATGGGATTAGTCTATCTAGTATAGATGAATATTCTAGATTGAAAGCTGTGGGGTGGATACGTCGATATATAGACTTGTCTTGCGTACTTGAATCGTATAGAATCGTCCTAGGATTGGTTAGGGGTAGGTGTGACGATCGTGATCTAGGTATGCGGTTTCTGATATCCTCCTTAATAGAGCTTGATCGTTATGCACATGATAGGGGTGTGGATATATTGTTAGAACCGTTAAGTAGTAGTGAAACAAATCTTGTGAATAATGTGGGGGAAGCTTTAAGACTTGTAGATATGTTTAGATCTGTACGTATCCTATTCGATGTTTATCATGTGTTAAACGAAGAGGGTGATATAGCTAGATCTCTAGAGTATGCTGGAAGATATATAAGGCATGTACATATAGCTGATAGGTGTAGAGGGGTATCTGAGTTAGGGAAGCTTCCTGTAGATCAGCTTCTAAAGACTTTAAGTTTGATAGGGTATAGAGGATATATAAGCTTGGAAGCTAGGATCGAGTATAGTATCGAAGAATCTATCAAGAAATTTGTAGATATTGTTAAAGGCTTCTCTCAGATTATAGGTTAGCTCTAGGATTACTCTAAGGTTATTATTATGGATAGGTAAGGGTAGAGGTAAAGTTATTAGTATAGATTAAACTCGTATAGATATAGCTTGTGGAGCTTTACTAGATCAGCATACCTAATCCATATACTACTCATCTACACAGTTATAGGATCGTCTACGTATCTTAACCCTGGGTTAAGATACGTTGAGTATAGAGTTTACGATGTTAAGGATATAGCTGTCCTAACCTATCTAGGTTCTAACAAGACTGTTTATGTAGATTGGCTTGTACCTATGAATAATAGCCATCAAGTATCCTATATACTAGATTTGAATCCTAGCGTGTACGAAAGGTTTACCGATAGATGGGGTAATACTATTTATAGGTTTAGGATCGATATAGATTTATATGGATCAACCTTCAGGATGGAGGGAAGATATCGCGTCGTATGCTATACTTCTATACCTGCTATAGCAGCTGGAGGGTATGGTAGGGTTGAGGATATTCGCTTAGATGATCTAGATCCGATATACCTAGCTCCGAGTTTCTGGTGGAATTTCACAGATCCAATGATATCCAGACTCATCGACAGGGTTAGATCAGCTCTACCAGGAGAATCTCGTATAGATGTATTGATCTTAGAGGCTAAGAGGATCGTCAATTCTAGACTATCATATAGGAGGGTGGATGAGAGGCTCGGTGCTTCTGAAGCTTTAAGGAAAGGTTATGGGGATTGCTCCGAGTTTTCAGATCTGCTAATATCTATAGCTAGGGGTTTGGGTATACCTGCTCGAAGGGTTTTAGGCGTGTACGTAGAGGATTCCGAAGTTAAAGGATGGCATGCATGGGTTGAGGTGTGGAGCCCATACTTAGGATGGATACCTATAGAAGCTACCGAACCCGTATTCCAAGCTAAAACTCTAGGCTATATCACATCGAATTATCTAGCTCTATATGTAGAAGGGTATCCTGAAGAGGTATCTAGTGATGATTTCAGGGATGAGGAGATAGTATTCGATGTTAAATTAATCGAGTATAGGAAGCTTATAGATGATCCTATTCTAGTTATAGCTAGGGATCTCGCTATATCATTATCGATAGCTGTGGTAGCTATAATATCCATCCATACAGTTGTTAAGAGGGTTTATAGGATTAGAAGACTCTGTTAGGCTTCGTAGAGTCTGAATTCATCATGTATCGCTCTCACAGCTTCCTCTCCATCCTCCTCTTTAACTACGAATGATATATTGTATTCTGAGGAACCTTGCGCTATCATACGTACGTTTATCCCTTTCGAAGCTACAGCTTTAAATACCCTAGCTGCTACACCCGGTGTCCCCCTCATGCCAGCTCCTATCACGGATACTATGCATACATCCGGCTCATAGTATATACTGCTAACTAGCGAGCCTGTAACAGTCGATTCTAAAGCTGAAACCCCTTTATCTAGTGAGCTTCTATCTACGACCATAGTTATATTTGCTTCAGAACTACTTTGTGAAATCATGAGTATATTCACGCCAGCTCTACCTAATGCTTCGAAAACCTTAGCAGCTACTCCTGGTAGGCCAACCATACCCGTGCCTTCGACGGCTAGTAAGGCTACATCTCTTATCAATACCACAGTCTTAACTATACGTCTATCGATCTCAGGTTTACCAGGTCCTATAAGTGTCCCTTGCCTACTCTTATCGAATAGATTCCTGATTCTAACAGGTATACCTTTAGAGATCACAGGGTCGAATACCCTTGGATGTAAGCCTTTAACACTGAATCTAGCTAGTTCTACAGCCTCCTCGTAGCTTAACCTATCTATAGTCCTAGCCTTCCCTTCGATCTTAGGATCGGCTGTCATTATACCATCTACATGAGTCCATAGGCAGACTTCATCTGCATCTAAACATGCAGCTAAGATTGTAGCAGTGTAATCAGCTCCCCCACGTCCAAGGGTTGTTATACTACCATCAACCGTCGCACCGGAGAAGCCTGCTATTACAGGTATCGTACCGCGATCTACTAGAGGCTTTAATCTTCTAGAAACTTCTACTCTACTATTCTCTATCAGTGGGGTAGCATCTCCGAATCTACTATCTGTAACTATCCCAGACTCCCACCCTGCTAGATCTACAGCTTCGACCCCCTCCTCCCTTAACCTACTAGCTACTATTATAGATGATAGAACCTCGCCGGTGGAGGCTATGTAATCCCTAGCTCTAGGAGTAACTTCTCTAAGCTTCAGACAGGTGTATAGAGTCGATTTGATATCCTCTAGGACTTTATCTATCCTCTTAGAGACCGATTCCCTAGACTCGACTCTACGTAGAGCCTTCTCTACTAGACTTGAATGGGTTCTCCTAATCAAATCTAAGTATTCTTCGATCTTCCCTTCGATACCTAGTTCGCTATACCTGCAGAGTGTTAAGAGACTATCTGTTACACCTTCGATAGCTGCTACGACTACTACAAGCTTCCATCCGCTACCCACAGTGTCTCTTACTACATCGACTATCCTATCTATACCGTCAGCTGTAGCTACACATTTCTCACCAAACTTATAGACCAATATATCACTACCCATGACGAGCCTCCCATCTTCTAGGTAATCCGTGTAGAGCTTTAAGTTTAGCCAGCTCGTCTGCGAGCATTGGTAGAAATACACCTACATCCGATATTACGCCTATAGATTGAGCTGTCCCTCTATCGAGGAGTTTAATCGGTACAGCCGGGTTTATATCTACGCATACGACCTTAACCGTGGAGGGTATCATATTCCCTACAGCTATAGAGTGTAGCATAGATGCTAGCATCAAAACTAGGTTAGCATCCCTAAGATGCTCTCTATACGCCTTCTGTGCTTCAACCATATCCGTTATAACATCTGGTATTGGACCATCATCTCTTATCGAGCCTGCTAGTACGTATGGTACACCGTTAACTATACACTCGTAAAATATCCCGCTTCTCAATACACCTTTCTCCACTATCCCACGTAGACCACCATACTTTATCACTTCGTTTATAGCTACTAGATGATTCCTATTCCCACCGGGTACTCTATATCCTTCATCAACCTTTAATCCGAGTGATGTACCGAATAGAGCGTATTCTACATCATGGACTGCTAACGCATTACCAGATAGTAGAGCATCGACGTATCCCATACGTATGATTCGAGCTAGGTGTTCAGCACCTCCTGTATGTACTACTGCAGGTCCAGCTACGACTACGATCTTACCTCCAGAAGCCTTCACTTTATGCATCTCCTCAGCTACCCTTCTAACTATGGTAGGTGTAGGCTTCTCTGATGATGCTCTACTACTCATAAACTCGAAGATACCGGCACCAGTTCTAGGATACTCTGGAAGTTTAACTCTTACCCCTTCATCACCTACTACTATGAGATCTCCTCTACGTACATCCCTAATACCTTTACAATAAGCTTTACAATTCACTGGGTCTACGACTATAATTTTATCCATACATATATCCTCGACCGGTATCCATCTACCCTTATACCTTACCCATGTAGGATGATTCGTAGTAACATAGAATCCATCTGGTAGAACCATATCGTTCGGCGCCTCCTCTAACCTAACATCCTCTATACATGCTGGTACAGCTCCTAAGCTTCTAAGCTCTTTAAGCATGTATTCAAGATGTTCACGACTCCTACCTCTAACCATTATCCTAGCATAGCTTACCTCATCCTTCCTTCTCCCTATACGAAATTCTAATACCTCGAATTCTCCACCTAGATCCATAATCCTATCGAAAACCTTCGGGAGTATATACGAATCTATAAGATGACCTTCAAGTTCGACTATCTCTGAATATTCATCGCTAGGTTTTTGGAAGGTAGTCACCTGTCATATATACCACCTTAGTATGCCGGTTATACAGGGATGATCATAAGATCTATCTACACAGGTATTTAACGTTTCCTCCTATAGAAGTTAGCTTAATAAGATGTAGAGTTGCTAGTCTGTTATCGGTGATACATAGTTGAATCTGAGAGAAAGATTTCTTGAAGTAGCTAGATTCGGTAGACCCGATAGGATACCGCTATCGCTTTGGGGTATTAGACCAGCTACGCTTAAGAGATGGTGGAGGGAGGGTCTACCACCCGGTATGGATGCAGCTACATACTTTAGGTTCGATATATATGATATGAAATCTTTCAATTTGACATCCTGGCCTTCAGAGGGTTTCCTATGGGAGCCTAGTGATAGGCTTGTAAACCTAGGTCCTATACCCCCATTCGAGTATAGGATTCTGAGGGAGGATGAGAGGTATAGGGTTTGGGTTGATAGTTTAGGTATAACTCAGTTAGGTTTTCAGGATGATTGGAAGGATGGGTGGAGCGGGTTTGCTACGAGGACATTCATAGATTTTCCAGTTAAGGATAGGGGTGATTTCGAACGTATAAAAACTAGGTATGATCCCCATCATCCGGATAGATACCCGTCCAGATGGAGTGAAACCGTGGATTTCCTTAGGAAGAATAACGATGGAAGCTTCCTTACACATATGTCGTTGAGAGGAGCGTTCTGGTGGGCTAGGGATATGATGGGATTGGAGGCTACTCTTAAAAGCTTCTTTAAGGATAGAGCGTTGATCAATGATATACTCGATCTATACCTAGACTTCCATATAGAGGTTTTGAGAAGAGCTGTAGAAGAGGTTGAAGTAGATTATGTTACGCTTAACGAGGATATGGCGTACAAGCATGGACCTATGATCTCCCCACGTATGTTTAGAGAATATATATCGCCCATCTATCGGGAGCTTATAAAATTTCTCAGAGATAATGGTGTTAAAGTTGTTATAGTCGATAGTGATGGATATGTAGAACCGTTGATACCTGAACTTATGTCTGTAGGTGTTGATGGTGTATCTCCGTGTGAAGTAGCAGCTGGTATGGATATAGTTGAGCTTAGAAGGAGGTATCCTAGGCTAGTTATGATGGGTGGTATAGATAAGAGGATGCTAGCATCATCTAAATCTGATATAGAGAGGGAGGTGTATAGGAAGGTTCCGCCACTAGTCGAGAGTAGAGGATACTTTCCAGGTGTGGATCATGCAGTCCCGCCAGATGTATCCTTCGATAACTTCAGCTATTTCGTAGAGCTTCTGAAGAAGCTGTGCGGCTGGGTCGATTAGGATGGGTGGGTTTTATCCTCGAGTGATGTATTTTACTCCATATCGTTGAAGGACACTATGTAATCTAGTTATTAAGCTATGTGCTAGGATGGCTAAGATTAGGAGATCTGCGGATGTCGTAGTCGCGGATTTGGTTAGGCTTAAATGTATGGATGTGGTGGCTATGGGGAGAGGCTTGCATGCCCCTCATACTCTCCGACATCTGATGAGACTAGAAGGAATACTGAGATTGTAATACTGGTAGAATTTCTAATTGAAGCTGATATCCATAGGGTTATGGCTAGATTTGAGAAGTAGGTTTTTCCTAGCTGAGTAATACTCTGCTTTCGCTGTGACTGTAGGTTCGTGTGAATTATATGAGGAGTGTACACTTAAGGATTGTAGATATCCGGAGATAGCTAGGCCATCGATGGAGGTGTGTGGTATATATTTCTACTTTACGGTTAGGAAGACTGGCTTCGATATAAGACTTCTCAAATCTCGCATGGATATCTCAAAATACTTCGGGTTACTAATAGCTAGATAGGTATGGATGATATCTAGCTGATCCACTTTACCTCTACATCCTCTATCCTCCATCTAGGTTTAACCACACTCTCCTCTATGCTTATCGTATCTCCTACGCTATAGTGTAGAAGCCCTGTCCAAGCTATCATAGCACCGTTATCTGTCGCATACTCATCCCGAACTACGTATACCCTAGCTCCATGAGCTTTAGCCATCTCTGATAGCATCTCCTGTAGTCTCCGATTACGTGCAAACCCTCCTATAACTAGTATCTCTGATTTACCTGTATGTGCTAGAGCTCTCTCCGTAACTTCAACCAGCATGGATAGAGCAACCTCTCTTAGACTGTAGGCTACATCTTCAAGCCTATACCTCCCACTCCTATAGGCTTTTAGAGCAGCTGTTAGGAGTCCTGAGAACTGTAGATCCATCCCCTTCACAGTGTATGGTAGAGGTATATACGTAGATCCTTTATCAGCTACCTCATCGAATACTGGTCCAGGCCAGGGATTCGATGGATCGTATAACCCGACCTCTCTAGCGAATACATCGAAACAGTTAGCTATCGTTATATCTAGGGTTTCACCAAATACTCTATACCTTCCATCCTCGTATCCAAGGATCTGGGTATTCCCCCCAGTAACCAGTAGTGTAAGAGGATTCCGTGCATTCGTAGTAACCCTACCTATCTCTATATGTGCTAGTAGATGGTTTACCCCGACTAACGGTTTACTTATAGCTAGAGCTATAGCTCTAGCTACAGTCGCAGCTACTCTTAGGCATGGGCCTAACCCAGGCCCCTGGGAGAAGGCTACTACATCTACATCCCTAACCTTTAGATTAGCTGAATCTAATGCTGTACGTATAGCTTCTCCTGCAACTATACTATGGTGTTGAGCTGCATCCCTAGGATGTATACCCATACCGGGTGGGGGTTTATACGATCTCCTAACGTTAGCTAGTATTCTTCCATCGCTAGTAGCTAATCCTACACCGAAGGTATGAGCTGTCCCTTCTATTCCTAAGCAAACCTTAATATCTCTATCCACCTCTGTCACCTACCCCTAGGTTATGTATGGTAGAATAGAGGGTTAGCTATGCTATATCTAAACCTTCTAGATTATCCTCCGTATTATAAATTTAGCGGGGGTAGCGGATCTATATTCGTCGATCAGATTTATCTTTAATACTATTCCTCAAATAATCTGTAGATAGACTTTGCCGTCTAATATCGATGTGGAAAGCGAGGTTAGAGGTACTACACTCAAAGTATACCTGTATATAATGGTTAACGGGCCTACTAGGATTAGGGATATACAGAGGGGTCTCGGTTTTTCTACGCCTAGTCTAGCATACTATCATGTAGAGAAGCTTGTTAAGCTAGGTCTAGTAGAGGAGGATGAGGATGGATTTTATAGAGTTTCGAAGAAGATAGAGCTATCGATACTAAAACCATACATAGTATTCAGTGGTAGGCTTATCCCTAGATTGATGTTCTATGCTGTATTCTTCATAAGCTTCCTCGTATCCTATATAATACTTTCATGGAGCGATCTAAACCTCTATACGATCATAGTTACGGCTATAGCTACGGTTATCTTCTGGTATGAGACTATAAAGGCTTGGAGGAATAAACCCTTCTGATCTTCTTTTCAAATAATTAGAGTTATAGCCTACCTAGTACTTAATCTATAATCGAATTGAAGATCCTAGTAGCATACATGCTTCTAGCTTCTATACTAGGTTTAGCTACCGTATACGCTTTGAATCTAGTATTAGAGGGGTATGGAAATGCTGAACTGAAGCCTGTTGAATATACGCCTAGTAGGGCTAGCGATCTAGAGGAGCGGAAGAGCTTAACTATAGGTGGGGTTAGGGTTGTAGGTTTCGAATTCTATAGTCTTGTCATAGCTTTAATCTCAGCATCCATAACCTTCTATATCATTAAGCGTAGATCTCCTAGAATCTATGGATCTCTTAAAGCTTCTAGGATCTCCTCTAACCTATATGCTCCGTATGGGTAGACTCTCTCTATCTTAGGTGGATCATAGGTTAAATCTACTATAGTGGATACGGGTCTTATAGGTAGTGATCCCTGATCGATTATCAAATCTACGCTACTACCTATCTGTCTCAATACATCCTCTATACTATATGGGTTTGCTTCTCCATGAATATTTGCGCTCGTAGCCGTTATAGGTTTTCCAAGCTTCTCAGCTATCATAGTAGCGATTCTATGACTCGATATTCTAGCAGCGAAAGCTCTAGGGTTAACTATATCTGGGAGTCTAGGCTTCTTCCATGTAGCTATGGTTAGTGGTCCTGGGTTGAATCGATCTATGAGTTTAAAAGCTCTCTCATCTAGGTATGCATACTCAATCCACATATCTATACTAGATACTATCGCTGTAAGCGATCTATCTAACGGCCTCCTTTTCACCATATAGATTCTAGCTATAGCTTCTTCATTCGTTACATCCGCTGCAAGTCCGTAACATGTTTCTGTAGGGTATACTATTAATCCTCCCTGCTCTAGTATAGCTGCAGCCTCCTCTACTATCCTCTCTAAACCCTTCCCTACCCTTACTATTCTAACCATTAGAATCTGGTGGGAATATGTGGAGAGTAAATATTAAAGTTTAAAGGGAGGGTGAATACATTTTCTTTCTTCTGGTGTCTCTATGGCTGATAGCTTAGCCCCCTTCGTACCATCACCTATAGAAGTGGTTAGACGTATGCTCTCTCTAGCAGAGGTCGATTCCAAGGATGTTGTCTACGATCTAGGATGTGGTGATGGACGTATACTTACGACCGCTATCACAGAGTTTAACGCTAGGAAGGCAATCGGATACGAGATAAGGACTGATCTATACCTTAAGATATTATCGACTATACAGGAGCTTAAGCCAGTTATACCGGATATAGATAGTAGGATTAGGGTGTATAATAGCGATGCTATGAAGGCTGATCTATCAGAGGCTACTGTAGTAACGCTATACCTTACGACTCTAGGTAATGAGAAGCTTAAGCCTAAATTTGAATCCGAGCTTAAACCTGGAGCTAGGATTGTAAGCCACGATTTCACGATACCCGGATGGACTCCTGTGAAGATAGATAGATTCCAGGGTCACGTTATATACCTCTATATCGTACCTGATAGTTTTAAAGATCAATCGCTTAAAGCTAGAGAGAGGGTTTGGCGTCTATTCTAGGAGGTAGCGATCTAAAACTCATATATAGGGGTGCTGAAGCCGAGGTTTATGTAGGCTTATGGTATGGGAGGAAAGCTGTATTCAAGTATCGTAAACCTAAAAGCTATAGGATAAGGGAGATCGATGAGTATATAAGGAGTAGGAGAACGATACTTGAAGCTAGGATTCTGAGAGATGCTAAGAATGCTGGTGTACCATCACCAACGGTATACTATATAGATCCATCTGAAGCTCTACTAGTTATGAGCTATATAGATGGGCTTAGACTTAGAGAATACATAAACTCTACGAGTGTAGATGAAGCAGTATCAGTATGTAGAAAGGTAGGCTACTATATAGCTAAACTACATAAAGCAGGTATACAGCATGGGGATCCGACAACATCTAACATGATACTGGTAGGTGATGGTAGAATATTCCTAATAGACTACGGATTATCACAGTATACATCTAAAGCTGAGGATAGAGCTGTGGATTTGATACTATTCGAGAGAGCGTTACTGAGCGTGCACTACAAGGTTTACGAATACTGTATGAAGGCTTTCATCGAAGAGTATGAGAGAATCCTAGGAGAAGAATTTAGCGAGGTTAAGCAGCGTATAGGTGAGATAAAGGCTAGGGGTAGATATATATCTAGACGCTTAATGAGATAGGTTGCCTACTTGGTATCCATAGATTTAGGATAGAAAGATTTTTTAGATAGATGCAGCCATAGCTTTAGCCAGATATGAACATCAGGAAAAACCTTCAGACGTTATTATATGTGGTGCTCATCATCCTACCTACGATCCTAGTATGCGTTACATCATTATCAGCTGAGCAAGTACCATACGGGCCGTTCCCAGATAGAATCATAATATTTAGGCATACAGATGAATCCACCGTCGTACCGATGATGGAGAAGGGTGAGATGGATGCATGGCTATACTATCTACGTCTCCCAGAGAATATAAAGAAAGCTGAGGAATCCCCCTATGTGAAGATAGTTGGTACATATGGAGGAGGCATCCAGCTGCTTGTAAACCCGCTAGAAACGACTGAAGGCTTTAACCCATTCTCTATAAGAGAAGTTAGAGAAGCTTTAAACTGGCTTATCGATCGTAGCTATATTGTTAGCGAGATATATCATGGTAGGGGTGTTCCTCGATGGACTATGTTCAGAGCTGTATCACCAGATTATTCTAGGATAGTAGATTTCGCTAAGATACTCGAATCCAGGTATAGCTACGACTTCGAGAAAGCTAAGGTACAGATATTCGAGGCTTTATCGAAAGCTGGAGCAGAGTACAGAGAAGGGAAATGGTATTATGAAGGTAAGCCTATCACGATAAACTTCCTGATAAGACCTGAAGATGAGAGGAAGGATCTAGGAGACTATGTAGCTTCACAGCTTGAGAAGCTAGGATTAACCGTAAACAGGTTGTATAAACCTAGTAGAGATGCATTCCTACTCTGGGGTGCTTTCGCACCTACTAAGCGTGGCGACTGGCATATATACACCGCTGGATGGGCTTTCACAGCTATAACAGCATACGATGATAGCGATCCATGGTTCTGGTACTCACCAGATAACGCACCGCTCTTCGAAGAATATAGCGGCCCACCGCTTCTCAGAGAAGCTATAAACAAGCTTAATAATGCTGAGTATAAGTCTATGGAGGAGAGATTAGAGCTCATTAAGAGGATTTGCGAACTAGCTTTAGAAGATGGGGTTCACGTATGGGTTCTAGATCAGCTTCAAATATATCCCTTGAACGCTAGGCTTGGAAGCTTCGTGACGGATCTCTACGGCGGTACCCAGAGCTTCTGGTTCCTACGCACTCTTAGGCTAGCTGGAGCTACTGGAGGGGATATTAAGCTTGGTAATAGAGCGATGTTTATAGAGGGGTTCAACCCTATAGCTGGCTTCTCATGGCTTTACGATGTATACGCATACTATCTCGTAGCTGATCCAGGTGTATTCCCGCATCCGCATACAGGTATATACATACCTATTAGGGCTGAGTATACGGTTACTACAGCAGGACCTGATGGGAAGCTTGGTGTTCCAGCGGATGCCTTAAAATATGATCTATCATCTGAGAGGTTTATCCCTGTCGGTGAGGGTGTTAAAGCTACGAGTAAGGTTACCTTTAAGTTTACACTTGGTAAATGGCATCATGGCCAGCCTATAACTAAAGCTGATATACTTTACGGTATAGCAGAGACTTTCAAGGTTACGTTGGAAGAATCTCCTCTCTACGATCCGGTTGCAGCATCTCCAGGTAGAGTGTTATTTACGAGTTTACTTAGAGGTGTTAAGTTTATAGCTGATGATACGGTTGAAGTCTATGTAGATTACTGGCATGTTGATAGTAGCTATATAGCTAGTATGGCTAGTGTATGGGTTGATACACCGTGGGAGCTGCTAGTATTGATGAATGAAGCTGTCCTCGAGAGGAAGCTTGCATGGTCAGTCGATATGGCTGATGAATGGGGTGTGGATCAGCTGGACTTAACTAAGGGTCCTTCGATAGAGATCCTTAAAGACATACTGTATAGGCTTGTCGAGGAGAATCGTATACCATCCGAGCTTGAAGGGCTAGTATCTTTGGATGAAGCTAGAGTTAGATGGAATGCTCTTAGAAGCTTCTACGAGGCTAGAAAACACTTCTGGGTTAGTAACGGTCCATACATATTCGGCTCGGCTGATACTGTAGCTCTACAGATGACTTTCGAAGCTTTTAGAGACTACCCGTTCAGAGCTGATAGATGGGATGGTATGATAACTATGAAGGTTCCAGGTGTACGTGTAGTTAAAGCTCCAGAGGATGTTATCCCAGGGTTGGAGGCTACTTTCAACTTAGCAGTCGAAGTAGAGGGTAAACCATACGATAGAGCGGTAGTGAAATATCTGCTATTAGATAGCTTAGGTAACCTAGTCGCTTCAGGAATAGCTAAACCTAAAGGTGGAGGAGCCTTCGATATAACCCTTACAGGTATAGAGACTGGTAGACTTGCTTTAGGAACGTATACACTGAAACTTATAGCTGTAGGAGAGGAGGCGGCTCTCCCATCGACATCATCCTATACGTTCACCGTTACATCTCCGATCGCATACTTCGAACGTCTAGTTAAAGCTACTAGAGCCGATCTAGAAGCTAGAATTTCGACTATGGAAAGCCGTGTAAACACTATATCTAGCGATATAGACCGTCTATCCACTACTTTAACAGGTATTCAGAGTACGGTTAACACCGTATTAGCGTTATCGGTGGTAGCTATAGTCGTAGCTGTAGTAGCTATAGTATTATCGCTACGTAGAAGGTAAATCCACCCTGATCATCCTCTACTACATTTTTTCTCCTCGACATATTTGTTGCCTACTCGATAGCTAGTGTGGAGAAAAGTTTATAGGTTAATGTATTAGCTTATGCTATGGTAAATCGGTATGCGGCTGCCGCTAGCGATGTTAAAGTATCTAGCTAAGCGTATGATACTGTTATTTGCTACGCTCGTAGTAGCTATATATCTAACCATAATCATAGCTAACGCTGGCGGTCTTATAGATGATATATTGAAGGCTCAGCTTAGATACGAGATAGCGAGTAATCTAGCTAGATCTCCAGGCTGGTCTCAGCTCACTGAGGAGGAACAGAGGAGGATTATAGATGAGAGATTTCAATCTGCTATAGAAGCTAAGGGGTTGGATAGACCGTTCCTAGAGCGTACGTTTAAATATCTCATAGATGCCTTAACGTTAAGTCTCGGTAGAGCTCTCTTCATAACGAGTGCTAGCGGATCTAAAGCGGTAGGCGATATAATACTGGAGAGGTTGCCGCAAACAGTGCTATTATTCACTACAGGTACCATACTTTACTCCATTATAGGTCTCCTCCTAGGATTGTATATGGCTAAACGTCCAGGCGGGTTTTTCGATAGGATATTCTCAGTCTTTGCTGTGGTAACTCAAGTTATACCTCCATGGTTCTTCGGTATCCTCTTCATAATGGTGTTCGCATACTATCTCGGATTAGTACCGTTCGGGGGCATGGTGAGTGTACCTCCACCTAGGGATCCTCTGAACTATGTACTAGATGTAGCTTACCATATGGCTCTACCGTTATTCACATGGATATTCTCGCTATTCGGTGCTTGGGCGTATATAGCTAGGAACCTTATAGTTCAGATAGCTGAGGAGGATTTCGTAAACACGGCTAAAGCTAAAGGTCTACCTGAGAATATTGTTATGCGTAGACATGTATTGAGACCTAGCCTCCCGCCTATCGTAACGGTTATCTCGTTATCGCTTATAGCTTCATGGCAAGGAGCTATAATAACCGAGACTGTGTTCAACTGGCCTGGTTTAGGTACGTTATTCTATCAAGCGATAAACTCGTTGGATGCACCTGTAGTTATAGGGTTAACAGTTATATACGCTTACCTACTCGTAGCTACTGTACTCGTACTAGATCTAGTCTATAGTATACTAGATCCGAGGATAAGAGCTGGGAGGATTTAGACTATGAGTGCATCTAGGGGGTTACAAGATGTAGCGGATGCCGTACTAAGATCTAAAACCGGTTTGGTAGGATTATCCATCCTGGTAGCTATGGTGATCTTATCTATCCTAGCTCTAGCATATGTACCTTTCGACGTAGCTAGGGAGTGGAATAACCCATCATTCTGGCAGCGTAATCCTAGACTTGCCCTACCGAGTTGGATAAATATATTCCTAGGTGGGAGACTCCCGGAGACTATAACACTCTCTAACGATAGCTTCCGTAAATACTCGTATTATCTTGAAACAGTAGGATTGAAGTATTGTATACTCGAAGCGGATTTATCGTATTCGTATGGAGATTTCCCATCCGAACTGCGTCTCCTACTCTATATAAAAGGTGAGGAAGCTTTAACAACGGTGAGATGGATTCAACCTAACGGTGTGGATCTAACGGTATGGAAGGGTTCGTTTAAACGTGGTTCTAATACCATCTACATATCACGTCAGATAGATGTGCGTGAATTTATCAGGGATTCTTTGAAAAAGCTTAATCTTACAATACCATCAACAGTGAATCCTGAGGTAATCCTATTCGTAGATAATACTATGGTTCATAGCGAACTTACACCGGTTAACGGTAGGTATAGGATTAAGATAGAAGCTGTATCTTCAGATCCGTATACGGATGTAGAAGCTGAATTTATAGTCTATGGTAGGGTCTATGGTTTAGCAGGTACTGATGATAAGAGGCGTGATCTATTCGTAGGTCTAGTTTGGGGTGCACCTATAGCTTTAGCCTTCGGTTTAATCGCTGCTATAGCTACGAGCCTTCTACAGACGCTTATAGGTTCGTTGAGTGCGTGGTATGGAGGCTTTATCGATGAAGCTATCCAGAGGGTTACGGATGTATATATGATAATCCCCTTCCTACCTATACTTATCACTATATCGGTTATATATAGGATAGATATATGGACTCTTCTACTGGTAGTCGTAGGTTTAAGCTTATTTGGAGGAGCTACTAAGACTGCTAGGAGTATGACATTCCAGATTATGGCTGAGCAGTATATAGAAGCAGCTATATCCTATGGTGCTAGTCGTAGACGTATCCTTCTCCTATACATACTACCTAGGTTGATGCCTTATACTATGGCTAACATAGTATTATCTGTACCAGGCTATGTATTCCTCGAAGCAGCTCTAAGCGTATTGGGTCTGGGAGATCCTATGATGCCTACATGGGGTAAGATTATAAGCGATGCCTACTCTGGGGGAGCGGTTGTGCATGGGTTATGGTGGTGGATACTGCTACCATCAGCTCTTATAATACTTACAGCTATCTCGTTCGCATTCTTAGGGCTAGCTCTAGATAAGGTTGTTAATCCTAGGTTGAGGGAGAGGTAGAACTGTATGGATAGCCTCTTAAAGGTTAGGGGTTTGAAGCTATACTATAGGACTAGGAGAGGTATCGTTAGAGCTGTTGATGGTGTTAGCTTCGATCTACGTAGGGGTGAAACTCTAGCTATAGTAGGGGAATCCGGATGTGGTAAATCCTCTATGGCTATAGCTATAATACGGATACTCCCTAGAAATATCGATACGTATGATGGTGAGATAATACTGGATGGGGTTGATATTATGAAGATCGATGATGGTAGATTTAGAGAGGAGGTAGCTTGGAGGAGGATCTCTATGGTATTCCAGGGTGCTATGAATGCTTTAAACCCTGTTATGAAGGTTGGATTCCAGGTTGCGGAGCCTCTGATACTTCATGGTAAAATGGATAAGGGTGAAGCCTTAGGTAAAGCTAGGACATTACTAGGGTTGGTAGGTCTACCTCCGTTTATAGCTGATAGGTATCCTCATGAACTTAGTGGAGGTATGAAGCAGAGGGTTGTTATAGCTATGGCTCTAGCTTTGAATCCAGAAATAGTTATACTAGATGAGCCTACATCTGCGTTAGATGTTATAACTCAAGCTAACATAATGAACCTGCTTAAGAAGCTTAAGAAGGAGAGGGGTCTCTCATACATATTTATAACGCATGATCTAGCTCTCGCAAGCGAGCTTGCAGATACAGTCGCGGTTATGTATGGGGGTAAGATAATGGAATATGGGGCTGCAGAACAGTTATACCTAGATCCGAAGCATCCATACTCTCAGAAGCTACTAGCTAGTATACCTACTTTGAGAACTGATAAGAAGCTTGAATTCATACCTGGTGCTCCTCCAGATCTAGTATCTCCTCCACCAGGATGCCGTTTCCATCCTAGATGCCCCTACGCTATGCCTGTATGTAGGGAGAGGGAGCCTATACTCGGAGAGGTTGAGAAGGATAGATACGTAGCATGCTGGCTATACGGTGGGTGATTTGAGCATAGCTAATCTACTCGAAGTTCGAAATCTAAGAGTCTGGTTTCCTATAAGAAGGTTGTTTAAAGAACCTTTATTTGTTAGAGCTGTTGATGGTGTTAGCTTCGATCTACGTAGGGGTGAAACTCTAGCTATAGTAGGGGAATCCGGATGTGGTAAGACGACTCTAGGTAAGGCATGTCTTAGGCTAGTCGAACCGACATCCGGTTCGATATTATACGATGGGAGGGATATTACTAGTATACCGGATAAGGAATTGAAGTGGTATCGTAGAGAAGCTCAGATAATATACCAGGATCCATTCAGTAGTCTAAACCCATTCTTCACAGTATACAAGATTCTGGAGGAGCCTCTAATAGTAAACGAGGTTGGAGATGATAGATCTGAGCTTGTATATAAAGCTCTAGAAGATGTTAAGCTCACACCGATCGAGGAGTTTGTAGGTAAGTATCCGCATATGCTGAGCGGTGGGCAGAGGCAGAGGGTTGCTATAGCTAGAGCTTTAATCTTGAAACCGCGTTTCGTAGTAGCTGATGAACCAGTATCTATGCTCGATGTATCGGTTAGGGTAGAGATACTCTACCTTCTCAAAGAATTGCAGGAGAGGTATGGTATAGCCTTCCTGTATATAACCCATGATATAGCTACGGTGAAATACTTCTCAGATCGTATAGGAGTTATGTATGCAGGTAACTTTGTCGAATCAGGTTTGATTAAAACCGTGGTATCGGATCCGCTACACCCGTATACGAAGGCGTTGATAGAAGCTATACCGGATCCGGATCCGAAGAATAGGTTTGTGGAGAGAAAGGTTGTAGCAGGTGAACCGCCTAACCCTATAGATATACCTCCAGGATGCCGTTTCCATCCTAGATGCCCCTACGCTATGCCTGTATGTAGGGAGAGGGAGCCTATACTCGGAGAGGTTGAGAAGGATAGATACGTAGCATGCTGGCTATACGATCGGTAGGATAACTAAGAAATGGTATGGTTGGAGATTGTTTAAGCTATCCTTCTAACCTGTAAGTATTATCTTCTTAACGACGTCTATAATCCTAGCTTGATCGCCAGTCTCCCTAGCCTCCTCCAGCTCATCTCTCCTAGCGTATATTAGTAGAGCTTTCTTCATCAAGTTTCCGAATATCTCTTTACTAAGCTTCATAGCCTTCACCGGATCCATCCTATACGTGAATTGATCCTCTCCAAACCATCCATCGTAGCCTATATCTATAGCTGCGTATAGGTAGTCTACGAAACGCCATATATCTCCTGTACCGAATACCCTATCTTCATCGTTACTATGTAGTTTAGCAGTATTTATATGGAATCCCACTATGGGTACACCCATACCATGTAATGCGTATACTGTGAATGCTGGTTCGACTGCATACATCTGTTCATGCCCATAATCTATGGTTACACCCATAACCTTAGACCCCACCTCCTCGTTCACCTTATAGGCTATCCATCCAGCTAGGTGTGTTGTAGGAACTATCATATTCCCCTCTTTAGGCTCCTTAAGCTTAGCTTCGACACCGAATTTTAGATCAAGCTCTCTACACCTCTTCGAAGCTTGTCTACAAGCATCGAGGAACCATTCGAATTTACGTAGATAGTTTGATTCGAAGTTGTAATCCCACCCATCCTGACCTGGCCATAGGCTTAGGCTAGGGCTTCCAACTTCTCTAGCTAGATCTGCAGCTTGTAGTAGTATTTCGAATGCCCTCTCCCTAACCTCTCTTATAGGGTTTGTTACAGATCCAAGCTTCCATCTGGGATCTGTGAACATATTTATATTCATATTCGATACCTTGAGGCTAAGCTTTTCGAGGATCGATTTAACCTTCACAACCCTATCCTCATCTATCCTTAGATTCTCATCTAGGAATAGTACATCGTGGAACTCAACCCCTTCTATACCTGCTTCAGCTATCCTCTTAAGCTGTGCTTCTATACTCGAATCCAACTCTGGGAAGTATCCTCTAGTAGCGAATCTATCTAGAAAATCTCCTGCAGACCAGTGTCCAGCTGCGAATTTTATATCGAAATCCTTGAAGAATCTATCCAGTACATCGCCTTCAAGATAACCCTTATACTCTGTTTCAAGCTTCGCAAGATTATTCTTAGATACCTTCAAGCCGCTATCACCCCGAATAGAAATTGTCGAATCTTTAACCAATATTAAACTTACTCCTCCTCGATAGTAGCGGCTGTATAGTAGTATTCACCCATCTCCTTCTGTATCCTATCCAGTCTCGAACCCTCCTTATTAGCTCTAGGCCTATACGTTTGTCTATCCCTTCTAAACGTTACTCCAAGCTCCTTGAGGAACATATTCATACCACTCCTCATATCCATAGGCTGATGCCCGTAACCATCGACTCCAGGTATACCTGAGAATACCATAAGCCTATCAGCTATGAAATCTTGGACTAGTATATCATGCTCGACGACGAAGGCAACCCTACCGAGATTTTCTACGATCCTACGAACAGCTCTAGCCATAGCTAACCTCTCCTCTACATCTAGATATGCGCTAGGCTCATCGAGTAGGTATATATCAGCATCCATGGATAAACATATAGCTATAGCTAGCTTCTGAAGCTCACCGCCGCTTAGATCTGATACCCTCCTATCTAAGATCTTATCCAATCTGAAGGGTCTATATATCTCCTCTCTGAAGAAGCTGGACTCCATCCTATCGCCTAGAGTCTTCCTCAATAATACTTCTACAACCCCATCGTAATCCCCGGATATATACTGAGGCTTATAACTAACCTTAACTCCACCTGGTAGGGCATCCCCCTCGTCAGGCTTCTCCAACCCGGCTAGAAGCTTAACGAACGTAGTCTTACCGATACCATTCGGTCCTAGTATACCTATAACCTCGCCTCTACGTATGAATCCAGGTTCAACTCTCAGAGTGAATCCTCCAAGCTTCTTAACCATGAAGCCCCAGCTATACTCTATATCGATAGACTCAGCTACCTGGGTAGGTGGTTTAACCTGGAATCTTATAGGTTGACTCCTAAACCTTACATTATCGCTTGGAATATATCCTTCGAGAAACATGTTTATCCCATCTCTAACAGCTCTAGGATAGGATACTATACCGTATACACCTGGATCACCATATAGAACCGATATCATATCAGACATGTAATCCAATACTATCAGATCATGCTCAGCTACGACTACCATAACATCCTGTTTAGCTAGCCATCTGATAACCCTAGCTACCTTAATCCTCTGACGTACATCTAGATAGCTTGAAGGCTCGTCGAATATGTATACATCAGCATCTCTACATACAACCGCTGCTATAGCAACCCTCTGTAGCTCTCCACCGCTAAGTACATCCACCCTTCTATCGATAACTTCTCTAAGCTCTAGGATCGATACGATATAATCCATAACGCCCCGCTCATCTAGCTTAGATAGGAGTCTACTAGCTTCGCCCTTAAACACTCTAGGTATAGCATCTATATACTGAGGCTTATACGCTACTCTAAGATTACCCGAGGCGAGTTTAGCGAAGTAGTCTTTAAGAGATGTACCTCCGAAGTACTCTATTATACTATCCCAGTCTGGCGGATCACCCTCCACTACTCCTAGGTTAGGTTTAAGCTTACCTGCAAGTATACGGAGGGATGTAGATTTACCTACACCATTCTTACCTACTAGACCTAGTACGGTAGATCTAGCTGGTATAGGTAGTCTGAATAGTTTAAACCCGTTAACACCATATCTATGGATACATTCACCTTCAAGCTCTCCTGGAAGATTAACTATCGATATAGCTTTAAACGGGCATTTATTAACACAGATACCGCATCCTATGCATAGCTCCTCAGATATTATAGGCTTACCCTTATCATCCACCTTGATAACTTCGATCTTATTCCTAACGAGTGGGCATAGACGTCTGCATAGTAGTCCACAATCTTCTACACGGCAGCTATCTCTATCTATTACAGCAATCCTGTTAGTCATAGCCGACACCTAGAATGATTCCGCTATAGGTGAATGATAGTGGAAAGGGGAAAAAAGGTAACGGAAGGAGTGGAAGGTTGGGGGGCTAAGCTACCACTCCTCCTCTTCCTCTTCCTCCCACTCTTCCTCCTCCCACTCCTCTTCCTCCCATTCCTCCTCCCATTCTTCCTCCTCTTCCTCCTCTTCGAATCTGAACATGATCTAACACCTCCCCCTTAGCGGGGCTAAAGAAGCATCCCCACCGCTAGTTTAAAAACTTTTTGATCATGAACGATCGCCATACATTCCCTCTCAATCTAAACTATACTAGTATGGGATTGGGGTGCTTAGCACACTCAAGATCCCGCTCATCAGGATCGCAAGGGCCAGAGCTGCCATCGCACCCCGAGACTAGTATATATTAGATTCTTCTAGATTAGCGTTTCCTCGATACATCGTTCACAGGGTATCTGGGGGGCTCTCCATGTAGAACCCTTAGTATATCCTCCACAGCTGTCAGAGCCATCCTCCTCCTACATTCTGAAGTATTGGAAGCTATATGTGGTGTAAGTATTACGTTATCGAGATCTAGTAGAGGATCATCTAGGGGTAGAGGCTCCTCCCAGAATACATCTAATCCAGCTCCAGCTATCCACCCCTCCTTTAAAGCCTTTACTAGAGAATCGTGATCCACTATAGGTCCTCTAGCTATATTAACTAGGATAGCTGTAGGCTTCATAAGCTTAAGCTCCTCCTCCCCTATCATACCGCGTGTATACTCTGTTAACGGACATGATACTACTATGAAATCGGATTCTCTAAGTAGATCTTCTAGAGATCTATACTCTACTCCAAACTCTGCTTCTAGCTGAGGCTTCCTAACGATATCGTAGTATAGTATCTTCATAGAGAATCCTCTAGCACGTTTAGCTATAGCCGATCCTATCCTTCCTAAGCCTATTATACCTATAACCTTACCCCATACATCCATCCCTACGAATAGGAATGGATCTCTAATCCTCCATAACCTAGATTTGACATACTGAGATGATCTACAGATATTCCTAGCTAAGCAGAGTATGTGAGCGAAAGCCATATCCGCTACGGTTTCATGGAGGACTGGGGTTATGGTAACCCATACCCCCCTCTCGGTAGCAGCATCTACATCAACATTATCGTATCCAACCCCATGCCTAGCTATTACTCTAAGCCTAGATGCCGATTCTATAACCCTCCTACTCACTCTCTCTACATTAAGTGTTACGAGTATAGCGTCAGCATCTCTAACCGATTCTATAAGCTCATCCTCGGTAGGAGGTTTATCGAATACATATACATCAGTATACTTCTTCAATAATTCTAAAGCCTCGCTATGTATGGGAGCTGTTATTACCACATGGTATCTACCCATTCATCCATCCCCCGAATAGTATCCTACTACTTAACCCCATCTACATCATACGGCTAGTACTAGGATAAAGGATTTAACTATAATATCACACCGTTAACTTCGATCCAGAACTAGCTAAATCTACTAATATGCATATCTATGTGTAGAGCTTCCTATCGAGTATCTTATAGACGCAGTATTCTCCACACATGGTGCATGTACCGCTCCTAGATTTCACTCTCCCATGAATCTCCGAAGCTTTCTCAGGATCCATAGATAGCTTAAACTGTGTTACCCAATCTAGACGTGCTCTAGCCTCCCCCATAGCTTTATCGATATCTAAAACCCTACCTCCAACCCTGTATAAATCTACAGCGTGAGCTGCGATCTTAGAAGCTATAACACCATGCTTTATATCTTCAGGTAGGGGTAAGCCTAGATGCTCTGATGGAGTAACTACGCATAGGAAATCTGCACCAGCAAGCCCAGCTATAGCGCTTCCGATAGCAGCTGCTATATGATCGTATGGGGTTGCTATATCGGTAACTATAGGTCCTAGTAGATAGTATGGGGCTCCTTTACATACAGCCTTCTCTAAAGCTACGTTAGCAGCTATCTGGTGTATAGGCATGTGTCCAGGTCCCTCAACCATACACTGAACATCCATCCCCCTACTCCTCTCTACGAGCTCCGCTACTGTTAGTAGCTCCATATTCTGAGCTATATCGTTCGCATCAGCTATACATCCAGGTCTAAGACCATCACCTAAACTTATACATACATCATATTCTCTAGCTAACTCTAGTATGTAATCATAGTTCTCGTATAACGGATTCTCCCTACCATGATGTAGCATCCACGATGCTATGAATGCTCCTCCACGGCTAACTATACCAGCAACCCTTCTACCCTTCTTCAAAGATTCTAGAGCTTTATAGGTTATACCACAGTGGAGTGTAACGAAGTCTACCCCATCCTTGAAATGCCTCTCTATAGTGTTTAACACATCATCCTCGCTCATATCTATGATGGAGCCATACTTTCTAATAGATTCTATAGCAGCTTGGTATATCGGTACAGTACCTATAGGAGAGTCAAGTTCTCTAATAAGTAGTCTACGAGTATAGTCTAGATCTCCTCCAGTAGATAGATCCATAACCGTATCTGCTCCATATCTCAAACCAATCCTAGCCTTCTCGAGCTCCAGATATGGGTCGGATAGATCGACCGAAGTACCGACGTTAACGTTAACCTTCACGGTTAACCCCTCTCCTATAGCTACCGGTTTACCCAGCTTCCTATCCCTAGATGAATTACACGGTATAACAGCTACACCCCTCGCTACCATACTGGTAAGCTTTTCAGGATTAACCCCCTCTGATCTAGCTACCTCGACTACTATACCCGGTATAATACCCCTCCTAGCTTCACTCATGATAGTACCCATAACTAACCTAGATTAGATCAACCTACATCTCAAGATAAATCTTCCCATAGGCTAGGCGTTGGAGAATCGACCTCACTGTTTAAGCTTCTCTAACGTATAGTATCTAGCTATATATACGATCTCATCACCTCGATATAGGTCTCTTATAACGGCTTCCTCTCTAGCTCCTAGAACATTCTCATATAATCTACGAGCAGCTTCATTCGAAGAACTCGAGGATACTAGGATTAGTTTAAGCCTAGATCTAGGTTGACGTTCATCTAGATATATCTTAAGATAGCCTAACGAATCCTCTATAAGTCTACGACCTACACCTAGCCTTCTAAACTCCGGATCAACAGCTATCTGCTCCAGCTCCCAGACGGATTCCTCTCTAAACCCACCCTTCTCAACCCAGAGTATATAACCGATAACCCTCCCCCTATACAATGCTACGAAATACTGCATCCTAGGATAAGCTTTCATATTACATTCAAACCAGCGTTTAACGAGATCTTCACTACGCATCCCTTTGAAGGATGATAGGTATATCCTAACTACATCATCGATATCATTCTGCTCCATAGGTTTAACATAGATTTCAACTACTCCACTCATATCGATTACTAAATTTTACTATATAAAATTTAAACTATTCTCAAAATCTAATTTTGATATATAACTATTCCTTTATAAAATGTATGGAGGTATACTGAAAATACTCTTTAATAGTTAAAAAATATTTTAAGTATATGGTTAGCTCGGTAATATTCCTAGACTAGCTTCACATCCTCGTTACCAACCCTAACCTTTATAGAAACCTCCCCCTCGTATACTCTACCGATAATCCATGCTTTAATCCCCATCTTCTCACAGAAGTCTACTATATCCTCAGCTTCACTCTTAGGTGCTATCGTACAGAAGCCTACACCCATATTGAAGGTACGGTACATCTCCCTATCGCTTACACCCCCCAACTCCTGTATTAGTTTAAAGATAGGTGGGGGTTTAGGCATAGAATCTAGATAGAAGCCTACTCTAGCTATTCGTGCTAATCTTATAAGCTTACTGAAAGCTCCACCAGTTATATGAGCTAATCCGTGAACTTCATATCTCTTCAATACATCGAGGATAGGTTTAACATAGATCCTTGTAGGTTTTAGCAACTCCTCACCTATACTACACCCGATTTCATCTAGATAATCATCGATTCTATACCTAGATAGGAGTATTCTCCTAGCTAGGGTTAACCCGTTGGAGTGTATACCACTACTAGCTAACCCTACGATACAATCTCCGATACCGATCCTATCCCCATAAACGATTTTATCTCTATCCACAACTCCTATACACATAGCTGCTAGATCGAATCCGTAACCATCTCTAACACCTTTAACGATATCCTTCATCACAGCTGTCTCCCCACCTACTATAGCTACTCCAGCCTCCTCCGCTCCCTTAGCTAAGCCCTCCATTATAGGTACTACTAGATCCTCTCTAGGCTCCTCGACTACTAGATAATCTACTAAAGCTACGGGTTCAGCTCCTATACATATAACATCGTTTACACACATAGCTACACAATCCACTCCTATAGTATCGTATCTACCCATCATCTGAGCTACGAGGATCTTAGTACCGACGCCGTCGACGTGCATCGCTAACGCTTTACCCCCACCGATATCTATGAGACCAGCATAATGCCCCACCTCTATCAATACCTCACCCCACCTACCTCTCCTAGTTTTAAACGTCCTCTCCGCTATCCAAGCTATACGTCTATGAATCTCAGCTACCCTATCCACATCTACACCTGCTTCCCTATAACTTCTAGGTATACCCATATCCTCACCTAAACTTCTCACCTGTAAGCCTTTCGTAAGCTTCTATATACCTTCTACTAACCTCTTCTATAAGCTCTCTAGGTAGGCTTGGAGGTTCAGGTATCGGATCCCCCCTCCTCCTAGCTTCCTCTAACCTCCTTCTATACCCTACCCTATCAAGCCAATCTCTAACAGGCTGTTTATCAAAGCTATCCTGTAGGCGTCCCGGAGCGTAGCTAGATTTAACCCATAACCTAAACTCATCTGGACCTATAGAATCGCCTAGGATAATACTATCGCCATACCTACCAAACTCGATCTTCAAATCTGCGAGTATAAACCCAGCTTCCTCAGCCCTCCTATTCATAACTTCGTATATAGCTATAGATAGATCCTCTAACATATCATACTCAGAAGATGTAACCCATCCTCTAGCTATAGCCTCCCCCCTGGTTATAGGCCTATCCTTCTCTTCAAACTTAGTCGTAGGATCCAGTATCGGTTCAGGAAGTCTAGCTGCTAGTACCGGCTCTACAGGTAGATTAACCTCCCCTCTCAGCATCCTCTCATATAGGCTTCCATAGATGTAGCCGCGGACGATAAACTCTATAGGTATCATATCTAACCTCTTCACAACCATACAGTTAGGAGGCTCGATCCATAGCATATGATGCTTCACTCCAACCCTATCCTCTAGGTATCTAAACCAGAATGCAGCCATCCGACATAGTACCTCACCCTTAAACGGTACGATAGAAGGTAGTACTATATCGAAGGCTGAAATCCTATCGCTAAAATAGAATAGTAGCCTATCGCTATCTACAAGATAGATATCCTTAACCTTCCCCTTCTTAACCAGCTTAAACATCGATAGATCGAAACTCATAGCAAAACCTCCTAGACAGCTTCTAAAGCTTTAGCATCCTCCTCAACCCTACGTTTAAGATTAACCCTATACTGTATAAGCCTCTCCCTAACATCAGATCTAGATAAAGCTACTATCTCAGCTGCTAATACCGCTGCGTTAACAGAATTATCGACGCCTACACATGCTACAGGTATACCTGGAGGGGATTGGATAGAGGATAGGAGAGCATCCAAACCCATGAAGCTCCTATTCAACGGTAGCGAAATAACAGGTTTAATAGTATACGCGGCAATCAATCCGGGAAGCATAGCGGATAAACCAGCTATAGCGATAAATACTTTAACACCGTTAGCATCAGCCTCCTCCACGATCTCCCTTACCCTATCTGGGTGACGATGAGCTGAGGCTACTGTCAACAAGTATTTCACACCCAGCTCCCTTAATATTCTACATACCGCTTCCCCATACTCTCTATCAGATAGACTACCCAGTACTACTAGAACATCCACATCATCCAAGCTATATACACCCGGGAGGCTAATAGTTGAATACCTAGTTTAAAAATATTCGTGAAACCAGTATACGTTAAGCTTCATAATATATGAAGGTATGTATACTCTACAAGCGTCTTAAAGAATCTAAGACAGTTATCCTCGAGTATGTTATCAAACCTGGTCCAGCTTGGATGTGTATATGGGTGGATATACTTCTCAGGATGAGGCATTAAACCTATTACATTACCATCCCTATTACATATACCTGCTACATTATTCATCGAACCGTTAGGATTCCACCCCCTAGATATGCATCCACTAGGATCTACATACCTGAATACTATGTATCCATCATCTTCGAGTATATCAAGTATATCAGGTGGAGCTATGAACCTTCCCTCAGCATGATTTATAGGTGCATGGAGTATAGCTCCAGCTAGATCCTTCAAAGGTTTACAACGTGTAACTTCCTCACACCTAATATATACCCACCTATCTATGAAGAATCCCCCCTCGTTTAAAGCTAGAGTCGCTTCCTGCCTACTAAATAACCCGCTCAAACCTGGTAGTAATCCTGCTTTAACTAAAGCTTGAAAACCATTACAAATCCCGAGTATAATCCTCCCCTCTGATACAATCCTCTCTATAGGCTTCCTAAGCCTATACTTAAGCTGGCATGCAAGTATCTTCCCAGCTCCGAGATCGTCTCCATAGCTAAACCCGCCAGGTATGCAGAATATATGATACTCATCCAGGATTGACGGATCTTTTAAGAGACTATTTATATGCTTCACTTCTACTCGAGATCCAGCTTCTTCGAATGCTTCGATAGTCTCCTGATCACAGTTAGTACCCGGAGCTCTGAGTATAAGAGTCTTCACCTTCATAGATGCTTCACCAGTTGAAAGTGGATTTCCAAGCATCCTTCAAACTCCATATATCCTCCTCGTATACTCTACCGTTAACCCCATGAATTACAAGCCTCCCCTCTCTCGTAGTATACCCGATCCTCCTATATGGAAGATTATAGAATATCCTTTCGAAATAATCCTCCATACCCTTCCTAACCTCGACTATAAACCTAGTATTAGATTCCGAGAATAGAATCTTATCATCCCTTACTAAGCCTAGTCTAGGTACCTCTGATAGCCATACCTCCACTCCTAAGCCTCCTGAGAAACTTGATTCGGCTAACGCTACTGCTAACCCCCCCTCCGAGCAATCATGACAAGATCTGATACATCCAACATCTATAGCTTCTACGATCCTATCCATGATTAGTTTAGCATTATTCAAATCCACAGATGGTATCACACCGCTATCTATACCCATGATAGAGTAGTAGTATGATCCACCTAACTCACACCTAGTATATCCCACAACATATACAGGATTTCCAGGCTCCTTAAAATCCATAGTTATAGCCTTCCTTATATCCGGTATTATACCTATAGCTGTTATGAGTAGAGTACCCGGTATAGATCTATAACTCCCATCTGGAAGCCTATACTCGTTGTATAGGCTATCCTTACCAGATATGAATGGTGTATCGAATGCTTTAGCAGCATCATAGCATCCCTTAACAGCTTCGACTAAAGCTCCGAGTGTCTCCTCCCTCTCAGGATTACCCCAACTGAAGTTATCTAGGAGAGCTATCCTACGTCCACCTACTGCTACGTTATTCCTTATAGCTTCATCTACAACCGATAAAGCCATCTTATAAGGATACCTACTATACTTAGGGTTAACACCGCATGAAACAACAACACCTATCCAACTATCCTTTAAAGGCTTTAATACGCATGCATCGCTAGGTCCATCTCCATGAATACCAACCATAGGTTTAATAACAACCCTAGCCTGTACTTCATGATCATATTGACGGATAACCCATTCCTTACTAGCTACATTTGGATCACTCAATATACGCCTGAGTATATCCATAAGATCTGTAGGCATAGGGAAATCCGGATCCCACTCACGAAGCGGATTCCAATAAGCTCTCCTCCTAACCCTTGGTATACCCTTAAAGAGGAATTCTAAATCTAGATCACAAACAACCTCTCCTTCATAATATACTCTAAGCTTCCCAGTCGAGGTAAACCTACCTATAACAGTCGCTTCACAATCCTCCTCTCTGAATATCTTCATCAACTTATCTATATTTCCCTCAGGTACAGCTAGTACCATACGCTCTTGAGATTCTGAAAGCCATATTTCCCAAGGTTCAAGCCCCTCATACTTCAAAGGTACTAGTGATAATTCCACTTCTGCACCGATTTTTTTCGCCATCTCCCCTACAGCTGATGATAAACCTCCTCCACCACAATCGGTTATAGCTGAGTATAATGGTTCACTATATTCATCTCTAGCTCTCATTATAGCATCTAGAAGCTTCTTCTCCTCTATAGGGTTGCCTATCTGTACAGATATAACTGATACCTTCTCAGATTCAGGTGTAAGTTCCGTACTTGCGAATGTAACACCTCTAAGTCCATCTCTACCAGTCCTTCCACCCACTAATACTATCAAATCTCCAGGCTTAGGCTTCCTAGTATACCTACTAAACGGCATTATACCTACACATCCAGCATAGACTAACGGGTTACATAGATATCCCTCATCAAATCCTATAGCACCGCATGCTGTAGGTACACCCATCTTATTACCATAATCCCTAATACCTGCTACAGCTCCTCTCATAACCCTTCGAGGATGCATAACTCCTTGAGGAAGTAGCTCGTAAGGATAATCTAGAGGACCGAAGAATAGTACATCTATGGATAGTATCGGCTTTGCGCCTACACCTATAACATCTCTAAAAACTCCTCCAGTCCCGGTTCCTGCCCCTCCATATGGATCTAAAGCTGTCGGATGATTATGCGTCTCAACCTTAACTGCTATAGACCAATCACCTTCAAGTCTCACTATCCCAGCGTTATCCTCGAATACTACTAGACACCATGGCTTAGAAAGCTCCTTAGTCACTCTGAATATATAGCTTTCGAGTAAGTTATCGATAATACCATCGTTTGTCTCTATTATCCCCTTAAAGGTCTTATGATAACAATGTTCAGACCATGTCTGAGCGATGGTGTTTAACTCTACATCCGTAGGATCTCTACCTATACTTATGAAATATGCTTTTATAGCTTTCATCTCATCCAGCGATAAGGATAACATATAGCGTCTACTAATATCCATCAACTCCTCATCTGTAGCTTCTCTTACATGTATTACACTAACCTTCGCCATACCACACCACCGAGATGGTAAGACTATCTAAATCCAGATTACAGGTGTTATCCCGAATACTCCTAGATCGACTCTATCTCCCTGCTCGACTCCAGGATACAGTATAACTCTTAAACCTATAGGTCTACCTTTAAGCCTACTCACCTCGTACAGATCTAGCATTACACCCTCCAACACCTTCTCAGATATATCGATCGGTATGACCACCATATCGACACCCGCTACACAGAAGCATGAAAGAGCTACTAGATCCCTTAATCTAAGCATACCCTCACATACCCTCTCCTTAAGTATATTATCCTCAGCTACAGGCAGCATTATTTCGCAAAATCCTGTAGAGGATATACTACACTCGCTAGCTATTCTACGTATGAAGTGGTTAATCTTAGAGATTGTATGCATAGATCCAGGGCTTGGTAGGGCTACCCCAGATAATTCTTCTACGAGTAGAGCTACAGAATCATCCATCCATGGGGATAGCGAGTAATCTAATCCATAGTAGTCTACACCAATCCTCGAAGCTATACGCTTACCTATGGACTCTGTTTCTGATAATATCCTACGAACTGCTTCGCTCATACCATTCACCCCTCCACCCCTATAAGCTTCGATTAGATCTCTAGCATAGAGTAAGGCTAATGCAACCCCCTCCCCACGCTTCACATTCATAGATAATGGAAAATACGGTGTGAGAAGATCATCTCCTCCAAATAGTATAGCGATTTTAGTCAGCAATATAGGATCTCTATACGAAATCTTCTTCAACAACCTTACGATCCTACCATAATATTCAGGTGATCCAGGTTTAATCGAAGTATATACGCCTATAGTAGATAAATCCTCCGCTATCATTGGATCATCGTTTGTTGCATCGTATACGAACCCTGATACCATACTAATACCGATACTCTCGCACACCTCTCTAACTATCCTTGCTATAATAGTCTTCCCTCCACTAGTATGTAGATGCGATAGAGATATCCTTACACCTCTATCCCATATAACTCCTCTAGATCTAAAATCATCTATAGCCTCTAGGAAGGATTGAATTCTACTTTCAAGATATTCCCTTATAGCCAGCGGGCCCCTATCCGCTAGATCTAGAAATAGAGTTACCGCTCTTACCTTCAAGTCTAAATTTACACCGGTGGAAGTATCTTATAATCGTGTATTATAGGATTTGCTAAACATCTTCTAGCGACTAATTCAACTTTATCATAATTTAAGCATCCATTAAGAACGTATAGCGTGAAAGTCTCTGCATGCGATAACCTATCGATACCTATGATTCTCGAAGCTTCTAATACGCTAGAAGCTAGGCTATCGAATACACCAGGTTTATACTTAACCTCTATAATCCATCCATCTAGTCTTATATTGGATTCACCTTCTAGAAAGTATACATACTCTTGGATTATAGGATCATGAAGGAGCTCCTCGCATATCAATTTAACATCATCCTCGGAAAGATCCCCATCTAATCTAAAGCCTTGAATAACCTTCACCTTCTCAACCCCCTTTACATCCATATCCCTTATCTCCCACTGTATCCTCATGCTAACTGGATCTAGTGTATCCTGCTTATAACTAACATAGACTCTCCAAACTCTATGAGTATCTTGCATAGCAGTTATACCCCCTCATTTAAGCTTCTACCTAAAATCGTATTCCTAGGAAACCATATCTCCCTAGCTTCACCTACTGTAAAAACCGATCCTGTAACAAGTATAACATCATCTTCCGATGAGAGCTTTTTTGCCATCATAACAGCATCCTTTACATCCTCCACCACCATAGCCTTCCTACCGTAAAACTCTGCTCTAGACGCCAATATATTAGGATCTAAACCCCTACCCATAACCTTATGTCTACACGCGATTACCATATCTGAAAAGCTACAAAACTCTCTCATCATACTCTCATAATCCTTATCGGAAGATATACCGACAACTAGTATCACCCTTCTACTTGAGAATAATCTTTCAAACTCCCTTCTAATAGCTGAAGCAGCTCTAGGATCCTTAGCACAATCCAGTATGATCATAGGCTTTCGTTCGACTATCTCAAACCTACCAGGCCAGAAAGCATTCCCTAACCCTCTCCTAATAGATTCCTCATGTACCTCGATCCCCCTTAACGAAAGGAGCTCGATAGCACCTACAGCTGTAGCGGCGTTGACTACTTGATGTAACCCTATCATACTTAGGGTTAAATCTTCATATATACCCAGTAAACCCTTCAGATCGAATACCTCTCCATCTAATCCAGCAGATTTTATGGTAAATACCAAATCTCTACAAACCTCTACGAGCTTTGCTCTCCTCCTTTGAGCTATCATCTCTAGTACTCTTAGTGCTTCGATCTTATCAGCAGCTGTGATAGCTAGTCCTTCACGCTTAATTATACCTCCCTTCTCCCTAGCTATCTTATCTACGGTATTCCCTAGTATATGTGTATGTTCTAGATCTACATTAGTTATGACAGAGACTAGGGGGTTTAAGACATTAGTAGCATCGAGACGTCCTCCAAGACCAACCTCTACCACTGCTATATCCACCTTCTCCTCTTCGAATAGTTTAAACGCTATAGCAACCGTAACCTCAAAAAATGAAGGTCTACCATAACGTTTACATCTACTCATCCTCTCTACGTATGGTAGTATCTCCTCGCATACTTCTAACAGTTTATCCTCCCTTATTGGTTTACCATCTACTACAAACCTCTCCGTATAACTTGATAGATGAGGTTTGGTAAACATCCCTACATGGAAACCTTCTTCTAGGAGTATGGAGGCTATCATCGATACAGTAGACCCTTTCCCGTTAGTACCTCCTACAAGTATAGAGTCAAACTTCTCATGCGGATTATCTACAAGTTTAAGTAGTCGCTTTATATTTCTCAGATCAAATTTAGCTCTATCCCTTCTAAGATTGTATATATAGTTTACAATTTGATCATAATCAGTTATATTGTACGCCATAGAATCACCAATATTAGTCAACCATAATTTAATATCTTAACACGACGCCCTTCAATCCTTATTATTCTCTCCTGAAAAATCTTTATAGCTTCGATTAAAGCCTCCTGCTCCTTCTCCTGAACCTTAGCTTTAAGAGTTAACGGCGTATCATCATCGCTTACTTCTACAACCTTCTGTATAAGTATCGGTCCAGTATCAACCCCTTCATCGACAAAGTGTAGTGTACATCCTGTAACTTTAACACCGTAATCTAGAATAGCTTTATGAACTTCTAGATCCATACCTCCGGAGAAAGCCGGTAATAGAGATGGATGAATATTGAGTATCCTCCATCTAAATCTATCTACGAAAAACTTACTGAGTATCCTCATATATCCTATGAGCAATACTAGGTCTATCGGCCCCCTCTTTTCAAGCTCGCCTACGATGATCTTATCATACTCCTCTCTCGAAAGACCCTTAGGATCGATGAATATCGCTTCTATTCCGTTCATCCTAGCTCTCTCTAGTATATACGCATTCCTCCTATCGCTTATAACACACACTATCTCTGCATAAAGCTCTCCACTCTTTATAGAATCTATTATCGCTTGTAGATCAGTCCCCCTAGTGGATCCTAAGACTGCTATTCTTAATGGTCTATCCTTGACTGGGTATATGACATTTGATTCCAATCTACATCAACCCCTGGAGCTTCATAGCTTGGAAGAGGTTATCTACAACCATAGCTACAGTTACCGGACCTACACCTCCAGGTACTGGTGTTATCATCGAAGCTTTACATCCGACATTCTTGAAATCGACATCGCCTACTATTCTCCCCTCAACTCTGGATATACCTACATCCACCACTACAGCCCCATCACGTACCATAGAAGCCTTTATGAGCAGTGGAACACCAGTAGCTGATACGAGGATATCCGCATTAGAGGTATGCGATGGTAGATTTCTAGTTTTAGCATGACATATAGATACTGTCGCAAACCTATTCGTTAAAACCATTGAGAGAGGTTTGCCTACAAGTATGCTATTGCTTACTACACATACCTCAGCCCCTTCTAATTCCACACTATAGTACTCCAGTATTTTCACAACAGCTCTAGCTCCGCATGGTACTAGAGTCTCATCTCCATGCATAAGCTTACCTAGATTAACAGGTGTTAACCCATCCACATCTTTGCTCGGATCTAGGATAGAGAATACTCTATAAGGATCGATATGTTTAGGTAGTGGTAGCTGTACCAATATTCCGTTAATGCTTGTATCATCGTTTAGAGATCCTATTATCTCGAGAAGAGTTTTGAGGTCGATCGAATCTGGCTTACGTATAACTATAACGTCTATACCAACTTTTTCGCAATAACTAACCTTATTCTTGACGAATAGTTTTGAAGCTGGATCATCACCTACCATAACTATAGATAGTCTTGGTTTTAGCCCTCTATGGGCTAACTCTAACACGTTCTCTCTATGTATCCTACACATATAATCTGCTATAATTCTACCATCCATAATCTTAACCTTACTTTGTTGTCCAATCATAGATTGGAAACCTCCTACACATATCCACTACGTCTTTTCTCACATCCTCTATAGCAGCTTGGTCACCATTATTCCTTATAACATGGTCTATCATCTTAGCGATATCAACCATCTCGCACTCAGTCATACCCCTAGCTGCTACACAGGGTGTTCCAAGTCTTAGACCGCTAGTAATATATGGAGGTTTATCATCGTATGGTACGAGATTCCTATTAACATATATTAATGCCTTCTCTAACATCTTTTGAGCTTTAAGTCCACTCATACCTTTACTCCTTAGATCAACCAACAGTAGATGGTTATCCGTTCCACCGCTAACAATTCTATAACCTCTATCTAATAGACTTGAAGCTAGAGCTTTAGCATCCCGTACTATTAGGCGTTGATACTCTCTAAACTCTTCTGTAGCCGCTAATTTGAAACATACAGCTTTAGCTGCAATTATATGCATTAAAGGCCCGCTTTGTATACCTGGGAATACTGCCCTATCTACAGCTTCACTCCACTCTTTACGACAGAGTATAAACCCGCCTCTAGGACCTCTCAAAGTTTTCTGCGTAGTAGATGTAACGAAATCCGCATATGGTGTTGGATTCATATGTATTCCAGCTGCTACAAGCCCAGCAATATGTGCCATATCGACCATAAATAGTGCTCCTACCTCATCACATATTTCTCTGAATCTTTTAAAATCTATCTCCCTAGGATACGCACTTGCTCCAGCGATGATTAGTTTAGGCTTATACTCCCTAGCGATACTCTCTATCTCATCGTAATCTAAAACTTCTGTACTTCTATTTACGCCATAGAATGCGAATTTGTAAAAAATACCTGAAAAGTTTATAGGACTTCCATGGGTTAAGTGACCTCCATGTGCTAGATCCATAGCTAGTACTCTATCTCTAGGCTTTAACGCTGCAAGATATACGGCTTGATTAGCCTGACTACCTGAATGAGGTTGAACATTAGCGTGCTCCGCACCGAATAATCTCTTCGCTCTCTCTACAGCTATCCTTTCTATTTCATCGTAGTATTCGCATCCACTATAATATCTCTTCCCAGGGTATCCCTCTGCATACTTATTAGTTAGTAGGCTTGCCTGTGCTTCTATAACTGCTTCGAATGCATAGTTCTCAGATGCTATAAGATCTATACCATACACCTGTCTTTCACATTCTTTCGTAATCAATTCTGCTATCTCTGGATCCACATCGACAAGTTTCAGAGCATGCTTTACGATAGCCCAGCACCCCCTCTACAACTCTATCTTTCCTCTACCTGGTATCCAATCTATACTACGGCCTAGCATACCCTTCCTCTCTCTATACTGGTATATCTCGCGTACAAGGTCTGCTAGAATCCTCCTCTTCTCTAAAAGTCTAGGAGTACCTATGTCGCTTCTATGGAATAGTCTCCATCCATCTAAAAGCCTCACGTAGGATATACATCGTTCAGCTATTTCCGAAGCTTCCTCTATACTATCAGCTTCAGCGTATATTTCACATGCTCTAGATCCACCTGTTAAGAGCTTTCCATCAACCATATCTACAGAGCTCCAGAAAAGCTTTCCCCCCCTCCTAGTTATAGCCTCCTCATCCACAGCTACGGGATGGCCCCTCGCTAGATCTCTTCTATCAGGATAACCTAATGGAGCTATACATTTAACTACTGTAGCTTTTTCGCGAAATTCGAGTTTAATCTTCGAAAGCTTCCGCTCGAGTATAGCTTCGCATATCTCTACCATATCTGTTTCAAGTATTGGAAGGATATTCTCCCCTTCCGGCTGCCCGAATCGGCTATACATCTCTATTATTGTTGGACCCCACTTATCTGTTAACATCATCTGCCCAGCGATTACCCCACGATAAAGCTCACCTGTCTCACTCTGTACAGCTTCGACCATTTTCCTAACGATCTCAACTGATCTATAGTATTCCTCCATAGTTATGAATGGTAGGGTTAATCCTTTACCACATATAGAACCCATACCACCAGTTTCAGGTCCTAGATCATCCTCATATGCATGTTTATTATCCTGGACTAGGGGCATGGGAAGTATGGTCTCCCCATCGCTAAAGCATTGAAGTGTATATTCAGGCCCCTCAACCTTCTCTTCCAGTAGGATTTTCTCCTCTACATCTCTATAGTCTCTCATATGCTCTTTAACAACTCTCTCAGCATGTTTAGCTTTGACATCCCTCTTCTCTCTAGAAAGGTATACATGCATATCCGCTATAACCTTGACACCTTTACCTCCAGCTTGCCTAGCAGGCTTTATAGCTAAGCTCTCAGCATACTCGCTTATGTACGCTATAGCATCCTCTATGTTTTTGAATGCTTTAAATCTAAGCCTTCCTGGAATTTCATACTTCCACATAAGCTTTCTCATATAGGCTTTAGACATCTCTACTTCAGCTACAGCTTTACGTGCACCTATACACCCTATACCTCTTCGTTCAACCTCATCAGCTACTCCATGGAATAGAGGCTCCTCAGGACCTACGAATACAAAATCCACGTTCAGCTCTTCAGCATAGTCTGCCACCTGTACAGGATCTATCGGGGAGCCTCTACGATACCTACCCATGCTCTGTTCGCATATCCTAGCTATCCCAGGGTTGATGAGATGCATTAAAGCATAGATTCTAGGCTCCTTTACGCTTCTGGCTAATGCTTCTGCTATCGCATGTTCTCTAGATCCATCACCTACGAGTAGAATTTTCATCTAGCTACCTCCACCATCTGGATATACGCCTGTAAAACATCCAAGGCATAGTGAATCTTTAGTTAAGCCTATAGCTTCTACAAGCCTATCCACAGGTAGGTAACTGAAACTATCTGCACCTATAACATCTGCTATTTCCTCAGGTGTTAATGCCCTACCTATAAGTTCATCCTCTGGTGGGACAGCTGTGCCATAAGGGCATCTAGCCTTTATAGCAGGGCTACCTATCCTAACATGAACTTCCTTAGCCCCCCTCTTCCTGAGTATATATACGGTATTCCTTAGCGTAGTACCCCTTACAACGCTATCATCTATCAAAACAACTCTCCTACCTCTTACGGCACTCCTAATAGGGTTTAGTTTAAGCTGAACACCCATCAATCTCTCAATCTCCGTAGGCCTTATAGCTGTTCTCATACTTCTTCCAGTCCTATAGAACCCCATTTCTACAGGTATACCTCTAGCTTGAGCATAAGCCATAGCGAATGGTATCGCAGTCTCTGGTACACCTATAACTACGTCAGCATCTACAGGATCGATATCAGATAAAAATACCCCTATCTTCTTCCTAACATCGTAAACATGTATACCGTTGATTATGGAATCTGGCCTAGCATAGTAGACATACTCGAATGAACAGTAGGCTCTCATTCCACTATTTACAACATTTCTCCTTACATCAAACTTCTCGATAACGAATACCTCACCGGGCTCTATATCTCTAGATAGATCGGCTCCGACTACGTCTAAAGCAGAAGATTCTGAAGCTAGTATAGCTAGATCGAATCCAAGCCCACCTATACATAGAGGTTTAACACCTAGTTTGTCTCTTGCTGCCATCATACGTCCATCGCTAGTAATGCATACAAAGCTATACCCTCCCCTAAACTTCTCGATCGTCGCCTCTCCAGCTTGCTCTGCATTATTCTCTATAAGCTTACTTAGTAAGAATTCCGCCATCCCACGGAAGTTTGCATTGATTAAACCTCCCGAAGCATATAGGATAAGAGTTAATCCATTCTTGGATACGATTAGAGGTCTCCCCATTTTCTTGCTAGTAGCTGTACACCCGCATCCTACGTATCCTTTAAGCCTACTAATACTGGTTTCTGTGAACCCCTCTTCAACTAAGCCCGCCACTGTCTTAGTATATATCCCCCCTTCCTTCCATGTCGTTATGGAGCTATACTCTTGTCCTCTATGCTGAAGCCCCATTAGCCCATAGTATATGAATCTAGATACTGACCATAAGTCATCGAATGCATATATGCCTAGAATACCACTCACTCCTTAACCCACCTCCCACTTAAAATTTTAGGATCAATTTCCATAGGATAGACACCTGTCAGACATGCTAAACAGAGTTCAGATTCATCTATACCTATAGATTCGATCAATCCATCTATTGTCATATATGTTAAGCTATCTGCACCTATATTCCTTCTAATATCCTCCATACCTTTATCACACGCTATAAGCTCGTCATATGTCGGAAAATCTACACCCATATAGCATGGCGAGACTATAGGAGGACATGTAACTGCTAGATGGACTTCTCTAGCACCAGCCTTACGTAAAATAGATACTAGCACCTTAGAAGTAGTTCCTCTTACTATACTATCATCAATCATTATTACACGTTTATCTTTCAAAACTTCCCTTATAGGATTGAATTTCATGGTTACATATTCACCCCTATCCTCAGGCATTATGAAGGTCCTCCATACGTATCTATTAACACCGAAACCTTCTGCTAGAGGAACCCCGCTTCTTTTAGAAAAACCTAATGCAGCTATCCTACTAGTCTCAGGTACTGGTATAACTACATCAGCATCTACATTACAGAGCTCTGCAAGCTTTTCACCAAGCCTATACCTCACCCTATATACACTTATACCCTCTATCATAGAGTCTGGGCGAGAGAAATACACCCACTCAAACATACAATGTGCATGTCTATCACATTTTACCCACTCTACTTCCAGTAGTTCATCATCTGCTACAATTATCGTACCTGGAGGTATATCTCTAGCGAATTTAGCTCCAACAACATCTAAAGCTGAACTTTCAGATGAGAAAACGTAGTTTGAATAATCTATAAGGCCTATACATAGAGGTTTGACCCCGTATTTATCCCTGAAAGCTATCAGTGCACCATTATCAAGGAGGAGTAACGCTGAATAGGATCCAACAAGCTCCTGCATAGCATATCCGATGGAGTCTATTATACCCCAACCCTTCTTGATATATTTCGATATAAGGTAGCCTATAACTTCTAAATCAGATGTTGTCGAAAAACTATACCCTTCACTTTCCAGTTTTTCTCTAAGCTCTCCATAGTTAGCGATATTCCCGTTAAAACATAGTGAAAACTTTTGTGTAGAATTAAACTCCATAGGCTGGCTATTTTCGATTCTATTCATACCGCGAGTAGAGTATCTTACGTGTCCTATCCCGCATTTTCCATCGAGAAGCTTTAACCTTTTAGGATCAAATACCTCTAGCACTAATCCTAAGCCTTTATAAGTATGTATTCTACCGTGATTGATTATACTTATACCTGCAGATTCTTGCCCCCTATGTTGAAGGGCTAATAACCCTTGGAATATGACTTCCGCTACGTTTATATTGTTTAGGGTATTGGAAGTTATCCCGAATACTCCACAGCTTTCTCTTAACTTCAATCCCCCCGATTATTAGCCCTCCTCTTAGTAAACCCTATCTGATTAACATTTTACACATATACATGAAAAAACTATATGGAGAAATCTATATGAAAATTTTTATCTACAATAGTTGCTTCCAGTATATTTTTACACATAAATGTCAATTATAGTCTAGGTAATAATACTTCGACTATTGTATACATGCATCCGTAAATATGATGACCATCAGCGATTGCTTACTAGAAAGCTTATGATATACCGACTGGATAAAAGGTATATGGATATGGTTCTCATAAAACGCATAGATTTCTATTTTGATCGCTTCGGCTATGAAAATACGCTTTACGTGGTAGAGGCTGTTAGAGATAGAGTGAAAGAGCTTGGGTTAAAATGGGTCATAGTGGCTAGTACCAGTGGAGCTACAGGTTTAAAATTCGTTGAATCATTAAGAGGTTTAGCAGATGTTATAGTTGTATCATACAAGAGTATGGATAGAAGCTTTGTGGAAAAGATAAGAGAGCTAGGGGGTCTTATAGTAGAGAATTGTGATACTCCGCTAAGTAATCCTAGGCTCAAACAAGCTAGAGATACACTGTATCTTATGGGCCAAGGGTTTAAAGTCGCTGTTGAAGTTGTATTGATAGCTACAGATCTAGGATTAGTAAAGATAGGTGCAGATGTGGTTGGAGTCGGAGGTACTGAAAGGGGTGCTGATACCGCCATAGTGATGAGGGCAGCCCCCTCAAATAGCTTGTTGAAAGGTCCTGGGGATAGAAGGCCTGTTATCAGGGAGATAATAGCTATGCCTAGAGTTAAAATGTGGTGGTTCTAATCTTAGATTTCATCCTCCAGTAGCTTCTGATTATTTCAGTAGGTTCTCTAAAGGTCAGGGATATGCCAGTCGTACATGTAAGCCAGCATCCATCACAATGCTCTGCGATACGCATTATCATACTCCGTTCTCTATCTATTATCATTTCCAGCCTCTCCTTAATCAGATTTCCAAGTATTACGTCATCTCTAGTACTACAAGGTATCACCGCTCCATCTGGTTGTATTGATATGTAAAGTCTTCCTGCATCGCATACTTTATGTATGTTTCCAGACATATAGCTAACCATTCCGTCTATGTAGCTTTTTGGAAGTGGTACAGGTGTATCGGTTCTCTTTTTAAATTCGTGCAACTCTTCAGCTAGCCTATACGCTAACTTCGCATCTATTATTTGCGGGGGGTTCACAGGTTGTATAGTAAGGAAATCTACCTTATCACTTATATTATTCCATAGCTCGATTATCCTCCAAATATTATCTCGTGTAACCACAGTATTAACACCTACAGTTGCTCCATGCCTCTTAAGTATGGTTATAGCTTTCAATGCTTTATCGTATGCTCCGTCTACGCCTCTTACCTTATCGTGTAATATGCCTATATCATCTATGGATATTATTATGTAATCGAAGACTTTGCTAAGTTTTTGTGCGTTACCTTCGTTTACAAGTGTACCGTTAGTATTTATGGATGTTAACATACCATAATTCTTTGCTTCGTATGCGAGCTTCACTATATCTAACCTTAAAAGCGGCTCTCCGCCACTAAACCCTAAGCTAGGTATACCTGCATCTCCCACATTCTTCACTATCCTAGTAGCCTCCTCATAGTTAGCTTCTCTACATGCACTCTGTCTCCATACGCTGCAGAAACTACACCTCAGGTTACACCTTAAAGTAACGTTGTAAAACGCTGCTAAGGGTTTCCATGCTTTAAGCTTTAACTCCATGTACCTAGCTAACATTCTTATGTATGGAATCATCAATCGCTTCATATAATAATACTATTCTTAACTTGTTATTAAGCTAAATTTCTCATAGAGTTATATCAGATCATAGACTACAAATAGAGAAATCTATATGATGGTTATATAAATGCTTCTAGGAGGTTGTATCTATAGAAGTTTCCTCCTCTATCGTCTTAAGCTGCATTCTATACATTTCAACGATCTCTGCGGTTGTGGTAGCATCTTCTGGCCGTTTATCTTCTCTAAACCTTATGAGTCTTGGAAACCTTATAGCTAAACCACTTTTAGGTCTTATGATACCAAACCCGCATGTATGCATTGGACTTAGTGTTATTTCATCGCCTATAACCTCCGCGACGATCGCAGGTATAAACCAGTAATCGGCTTCCATATTGGATTCCACACGTGGATGTTTATGGCTTATAAGATATGGCTTGAATATCTCAGGTAGCCTTGCAAGATCTTCATCAGTAAAACCTGAACCTAGTTTACATATTGTTTCGAATCTATCCTTTTCCGGATTATATACGGCCATGAGGAGTGCACCATATGTTCCAGCCCTCTTACCTCTGCCTGCGAATGCTCCTACAGCCACGAGATCTACTGTATCAACCATCTCAGACCTATATGACCTCTTCCATTTAATCCATTGCCATCCCCTTTTACCTGCCTCATATATACTATCTGGAAGTATAGATTTACATATGAGCCCCTCAGTCCCGTCCTGTATAGCTTTATGGAAGAAATTCTCTATCTCTTCAATATTCCCACTTATGATATACTGTGCTAGTTTAACCCTATCCGTTTCTTCGATCACTGTCTCCAACACCTTCTTCCTCTCTAAGTATGGTTTAACAGTTAAATCAATTCCATCTAGATAAAGGATATCGAAAAGGAATAATGTTACAGGGATTTCTTCAGCATACCTATCTATATCATACTTCCTCCTTCTCTGAGCTACAACCTGGAATGGTAATAGTTCTCCTGTATTAGGATCTACTGGTACAGCTTCTCCATCGAGTATAGCTTCACGAGCCTTTAGACATTTCCTAAGAACTTCGACTATATCTGGAAATTGCTTCGTTATGTTCTCTTGTCTTCTAGAGAAGAGGAGAACGGTTCCATCGGATATATGTGCTTGAATCCTCAGCCCGTCATACTTGTATTCCGCTATACATTTCCCGTTAAGTTTTCCTAAAATCTCGTTTAATGATGAGAGTCTCTCAGCTAACTGTGGTTTTATAGGTCTTCCTACAGTTATCCTTATGCTTTTTATAGCGTCTACACCGCCTTCGGCTAGAGCCTTAGCGATGAGTCCTATATCCGACGTTATATTGTATGCTCTTTCTATTATATCCCTAAGTTCTCTACTACCTCCGTATGCTATCGCTAACGCATCTAGTATAGTCATCTCCGCTACACCAAGTCTAAGCCTACCTGATGCTATTCGTGAAAGATACTTAGCTTCCTTTGGTGTAGCATCTGTTAGTAATCCAGCAAATAGCTTAATTTTTGTATCCTGAGCCCCCTCACCAGAGATTCTACACATTTTTTCAAACGTAGAATAAACCTTCTCGACCGTGAGCGGTTGACTGAATAACGCAGCTTTACGTCTAGTAGAAAGTAGCTTCTCGGCTACAAGCCCAGAATCCCCTAAAGTTTTATACTCTTGCTCCACCCTACTATCTTGTATACCTGTAGCTAGAGATATCGCTCTCAATACAAGTTTATCTGCTAATCCTATCTCTAATCCTACATAGGGTGGATAAACTTCACCTAGCGTAAGATATACTACCTTATCCATAAGGTTTGGAGGAGTCTCGCGGAATAGGTGTACTAATATATCCATCATAGCAAGTCTACTAGTGGTGGCTTCAAGCTTTTCGAAATGTTCAGTTAATGTTTTAAAAAACATATACCCACCTATCTTATGAAATATGATAGTCTGGTCGATATAAGGATTGTACACCCAAATATACTCCTCCGAATGTTATCCACGTATTAGTATTTGATCGTAAAGCTGAGTACATCCCTGTATCCTAAGGATCTAGCTGTATCCTCTGCTTTATTCAAATCATCGAATTCTGTGTGGATGAGAATTCTACCTTTACTAAATCTTTTAGAGAGCTTGACTATATTGCTAGGTTTAACTCCTAGAAGTACTAAGTTTAATCCAGCTTCCAGTATCTTATCGTATAGATGAAACCAGCATGGGTCATCTACATCAGGTTTCCCAGCTCCAGGAGTCCATTGTATAGCTTTCAACCCGGGTAGAGAGCAGATCCTATTAATATGCTGGATTTCACCAAGCCCATCGAGATGGTATACAGGATACTCTAGTCTTTCACATAATCTAGCTAGGGGTTTAAAAGCTAGATCCTCGAATAATGTAGGTGACATATAAACTGAAAGGTCACATTGTATAGGGTATCCTAAACCTGGATATAGAATATTCATCCAGCATGACATTACGCTAAGGTTCGAAAGTATCATTTTTGAGTGGCGATTATATACTTCAAGCCATGCATCCACTACTATATCTAATAACTTTACTACTTTAGATCTATTCCTAAAGCTATCTATGAATAATCTTTCAACTCCTCTAAGCATACCTGCCACATCGGTAGGTCCACCTATATCGGTAATACCTACTATAAATTTCCCCCTCCCTCTTCTACATGCTTCTATGGTAAGTCTATCTGTAAGTTCCCAGTAATCTCCTTTAGGTTTAGCTTCAAGCTTATCTAAGTAGCTCCAATCGAATCCCCCATCAAACCATACAGTATCTTCCATGAGTATAGGTTTAGCTCCAAGGAAAGCCGAAAGGGCGCCTGGCCCTAAATTTATCCATAGCCTCGGAAAACCGTCTCCGATAAATACTGTTTTATCCACCCATTCCTCAAATAGATCTATAACCCTATTAGGGTTCTCCCCATGTCTGATTAATTTAACTATACTCCATGAATCCCACGATTTCCAAGATCCTATATACATAGGATTGGGTGCCGAGGCTACCAAAAGCGCATCTGTATAGGTTTCTCCTTCAAACCATGCTTTAAAATCGTCTATTAATCGATTTATATAATCCATTCTGTTATTAGACTTCACTAGTTGACTATCCATATAAATCTTACTATGATTATAGGTTATGTTTAGGTTATGTTGCTGATATATTTTAGCTTAAGCATATCTTAATTTTAGTATCCAAATCTATGTTATCAAATCTAAATGAGACTATACTATCTCTAAATGCTGATAGATCCACGTATTCACCATACTTTATCGTATAATGGTCTTCCTCTGCCTTAAGGACTGGTAGACTTACGTCATAAGAATATATGGTAAGTTTAGTATACTTATCCCTCCTTGGATAGATAACGATCCTAGGGTTTTTATAACCGTATAAAGGTATGCCGCCCCATGGCATGTCTCTTATATGTTTACCGAGTAGCTGGAAGTATACAGGTTTAGCTATAGAGGTTAATAGCTTACCCTGATCTAATGCTATAAGTTCTCTCGTACCTGTATCATTAGGAGTAGCGTCCTCTGCTGCGAGATTTGCTTCATTCGACAGAGCTACGATCAATCTATCACCTATACTTTCGAATCCCGTTATTCTTGCTCCAGCAGTAAACACTATACGTGCTATTGGAGGAGTTATGTAAAGTAGTATCGATGGACCAACTATGAAGTTGAAAAACTCTTTAAGCTTCTCTTCAAACTCGTTTCTAGGATGCACTATTCCATGCGTATAACTATTAAAAGCTACGAGTATACCTCCAGCTATCGATTTAGCCATAGTTCTAGAAGGACTATACCCTGTATATCCGAAATCAAAGAGTCTTACAAAAGTTAATCCGTCGATATCACCTATAGGATCACCTATTATCGCACCACCTCTAACGAAGAAGAAGATGCGTGAATAGGCTGAGGTAGCGCATCCGGAATATGGCCACCATACAGTTCCACCATCTATAGACGCCTCTCTGTAGTCTATCTCCTTCACTTCAAGACTCTTAGTAACGAGATCTATCGTCTGTATAGCTTCAACACCTTTCACCCAACTTCTAGTAACGTCAAAGCATACTTGATCGAGATACCTTGTACCTTTTAAACCAGGTATACAGCTTATACACTTCATATAACCCCCCCTTCTATCTATATAGTATATACCTAGATTTCTATGTCCATCAGCTCTACCCATGAATAATCCATCGCCTACAGGATCGTATATTATCTCCGATACTTCACCAGTCCATTCTGTTTCATGTCTTATAGAATCTGTCCATAAGACCTTCACCCTATCCTCACATACATTGTATGAATGTAGATGGCTAAACTTATTATGGAAAAGTATCCTCCCTCTTCTATCAACCTTACCCGAATATATCGCTGGTGCATGGACCCATCCTCCAAAGTATATTTCATCATCTATAGTCTCAACTGCGTTATACGTATCCCCGCCTGAGCGTGGACCATGCCCCTCTCCCACGAGATCAAATCCATATACTCTACTCCGATTTAATCCTATGAAGTAGGCTTCAGCTTCAAAAGCCAGCGTGAAGTATAGTATACCCTTATAGTATCTAAGTCCAAATATGCCTCCCGACCCCCATTCAGGACTATATCGTGGATTATACCGAAAATCCATTATTCTATCGATTAAATTCATTGAATAAACCTTTCATTAACCTGGTTTTTAATATTTACGGTTTACTCTCCATAACCTTTAACCATAAATATAAAGTCGTCTACTCCATCAGAGTATATAGAGGCTACTAGTGTATCACCAACTTTTATGATGGTATCAGGCTTCGCTCTTATCCATCTTCCATCCCTCATAATCGCGACGATCCATACACCTGTACTACTCTGCATACTTATCTCTTTCAAAGTTTTACCAATTATAGGCGACCCTTCTGGGACATCTACCTTAACTATTACTTCATCTGCCTCCTCCAAGCTTTTCTTCAATACTGGATGTAGTCCTCGAGCTGAAATCAACGTATCCGCTATTTTAGCTGCAGCATCAGCTATTTCTTCAGTTGCTAGGGACATTCTTATTAATCCTAGGACACCCTTTGTATCATCTAGCATAGGCTTCATAGATAATATATATAGCTCAAACTCGGTATGCTTCTCATCCATATACTCCTCTAAGAATAAAACTTCCTCTGCAAGTTCACTACTACCTAGCAATATCGATGAGTATGCTAGATCTAGCATAAGCTCTGATGTATCCTTAAGCTCTACAAGCTTTTTAACAGCTTCCTCCAGCTCCTTAGGAGTAATTCCTTCAATACCTGTATACCTGCACTCCACCTCCTCCCCTACCTCTTCAAGCTCTTCTATACTTTTAGCAGTCCCCCTCGCGTATAATACATCCCCTTCTATTATCACATCATCTTCATCAGGATCCACTATCAAATTCTTCCCTCTCCTTATAGCTATTATATCAACGCCTATATCTGATAGTATCTTTGAACCTCCTATTTTCGTACCAGCTAGCTCTGAATCTGTTTTCACTCTAATGCACGTAAGCTTCTCGCTTGCACGGCTAAATGCTTCTCTTACTAATGGGTGCACTTTTATCTTCTTGAGAGTGATTATTGCTAAATCTCCAGCTGCATCTGATATCTTATCGATAGCCGATGCTATACTAAGTATCGGTAGCAGGTTTTCAGCATCTTTCACACTTCTACTCGCTGCCATACAGTTTATCTGTAGAAGTTTAACTAGATAATCCATCCTCTTCTCCAACTCCAACACTTCCTCTGCAAGTTCTTCATCATCGAATAATATCGATGAGTATGCTAGATCTAGCATAAGCTCTGATGTATCCTTAAGCTCTATTAGGAGCTCTCTAACAGGTATAGGCTTATAAGAGATCTTCTCCTCATCCTCATTGTGAGAGTTGAATTCTGAAATACGTTTCAATTTACCCTTTTCCTGTTATGATTTTTCGACCCTATCTTCTAAATAAATTTTTAGGTTAGTATTACACCACTACGTCTAGGTCCAGATATCCCCCTAGTAGAGTACTTAGAGTGTGGATCCTAGCTATGACGAAGAGAGTAGATTCGGATGGTAGGAGACTTAAAGTATTCAAAGAGACCTTATTAGCACTTCAAACAGACCTAGGGGGTCTCCTTGCTGGTAGTATAGCGGCTCTTTGGATCTCCGCGTTAACAGCCTATTATTGGACTGTGATTCTCTACCCTATGATTTTAAGTGTTAGAGGGGCTATCAACGGTATTTTAAGCGGAAGACTGAGTACTGGACTGCATCTAAAACTTGTAAACCCGAAGCTTAAGGAGAATACAGAATATTTTCACGCCATCCTATCTGCTCTATTTACCACAACAATGCTTATGAGTATTCTAGGTAGCTTCATAGTATTCTTACTCTCGCATATACTTTACGGTATAGAACTTCAACTTCTCCCTATAATAATATCCGTAGCTATAGTATCGCAGTATGCTACCACTCTAATAACAGAACCCTTAACATCTTTTCTTTCATTTACATTCTATAAACGTGGAATAGATCCGGATGTAGTAACTTACCCTATTTCATCTACAATGACTGATATAGTGGTTACCTTCATGTATATTTCAGCAATACTTTCCGCTATAAAGGGTTATACATGGATCATATTCTTTCTAACATTAGTATTCGTATCTGCAACCATCTACATAATCTTTAGTTTCAGAAAGAATGAGGATTATACAAGGATTATACGTGAAGCTTTCTTCGTTGTCTGTATAACCTTGCTTATATCCTCTATTGGAGGAGTGTTTCTATCTAGAATTAGAAGAATTATCGAAGAAAAACCTGGTGTAGTAGTCGTTTATCCAGCACTTATAGATACGATAGGAGATATAGGAGCAAGCTTTGGATCCATGTGTACTACAAGGATTATGTTAGGTTTAATCGAATTAAAGATTAGAGGTGTTATAAAGCTTCTATGGGAGATCATTCAGATGGTATCTGCTGCATTGATAATGTTCATACTATACTCGATGTTATCTTTCGTTGCTGGTGGAGGCTTCGTCTCGATTCTAGCTGTACTTTTAACATTCCTCCTAGTTGCACCGTTTACAATCGTTTTCTCATTTATTATGGCGATAGTTACTTTTAGATTCGGTTTAGATCCTGATGATTTTGTAATACCTTTAGAAACGACGTTTACCGATATGGCGTTAACTGTTGCTCTATCGTCGATTCTGTACGTAATGGCTTAGATATAAGTTCTTTTCCATGCTCAGACACTCTATGATTAATACATATTTTACCTTATATAATACTACAATTTATATTGTATTACTATGGATATTTAACTTCTAGATATTCATAGTAACAAGTTTAGTTTCTATAAATTTGTCATTTATTTCAAATCATTAGAATTTATATCAATCCTAGTTCTTCAAATACATATATTTTAATATTCTGTGGTTTTCTAGCTACTTCAGCCATCCTACGGCCTACTACTACATTAATTTTCTTTTTAAGAGCTAGATCAAGTATTCTTTGTGATATTACCCCATCGAATACTATAGCTCTTACATTTTCAACAGATTCTAGTCTTTCGGCTAACTGACTTACAGATACCCTTTCCATAACATCACCTTTCTCATTTAATAGTAATCCTTCAAGTGTATCCTTCACATCGGATGCAAGTTTCTTCAAGAGATCTACATTAAGTTCTACCCCTCTATAGGCTTCTATGGGTACTTTCCGTTCTAGAATTTCGAGTATCTCTTTCGGTGTTAGATCTTCAACCTCTCTTCCCGATGGTGCTCTAGCTACATAATCTATTTTAATATCTCTTTGCAAAAGTTCTTGTAAGATTAGGTCGCCAGCTCTATCACCATCTAAGAGAACAGTAACTTCCCTCTTACTCTTTGTTAATTTAGCTACTGATTCAGGTATCTTAACGCCTTCTATAGATACCACATTTTCTATACCTGCTCTAAGTAGGTTTATAACATCAGCACGACCTTCAACAAGTATAAGCGTGTCATCTTGAAGAGCTTTAGGACCCATAGGTATATCCTCTTCGCCAAACGATATAACCTCAGCTTTACCAGATGCAACCTTCTCCAGTTCTCTACGTATATTCTCTATAGTTGTAGCCGAATCTATATTCCAACTCTGCAAGATCTCCTTCGCTCTTTTAACGATGAATTTAAGCTTCTCTTCTCTAACATCTTCTATCCTATCTAACTTTATCTCCGCTTTATATGGACCTACCCTATCTATGCTTTCAAGTGAAGCTGCTATTAGTGCTACCGAAACTCTATCTAGCGAAGTGGGTATTATAACCTCTCCTACTGTCTTATTCTGCTTCTTCGAAAGTTTTATCTCTATCCTTCCAACTCTACCATTCTTCTGAAGTTCTCTAAGATCGAGTTCAGCCCCAAAGAGCCCCTCAGTCTGACCGAAAATAGCTCCTACAACATCCGGTTTCTCGACTAACCCATCTACTTCGAACCTAGCGTAAACGATATACTTGAGAGATAAGCTTTGTTCACTCATACCCTACACCAGTATACTGTAAGTTAAGTAGAGATGGAAATCTCGCTAAAAAATATTTTGACTTAAGCATTATGAATCTTAGGTGAACCTCTCGTTCTGATAACCTTACCTAGATTAAACTAGCATTGTATTCTTACTTTTTCATCAATTACTAAAAATATAACTATATAAGTTTTACTATTGTGTATTAAGTGTATCTATTCATAATTCTATGTAAATTGGATCATTTAGTTAAGTCGGGGGCGGCTGTGTCCCCATACACTAACGGCCAGATTTCATCGACCGGGTGCTCCACCCTGCTCCATCCGGTACTCTTCGTATGGGGCTTAATACGCCGCCCCCGAGATAAAGTTATTAGGGCTCCCTACGAATTAAGGTTTATCTTTGAGGGAGATAGCGGTGGATGTAGAGGATAAACTCCGCATAATCACTAGAGGGCTAGAGGAGGTTATAACAGAATCTAGACTTAGATCGATGCTAGATGAAGGGAGAAAGCTTAAGGGTTATATTGGCGTGGAACCCTCAGGTTTATTCTCCATCGGATGGCTTATATGGGCTGAGAAGTTTAAGGAACTTGTAGATTTAGGTATAGATATGATCTTATTAGAGGCAACATGGCATGCATGGGTAAACGATAAACTTGGAGGTAATCTTGAGAATATAAGACTTTGCGCTGATTACATAGAGCATTGCCTTAAAGCTATAGGTGTAGATATGAGTAGAGTTCAACTCATCAGAGCTGATAGTATCGTAGAAGATTCAGATTACTGGGCTCTAGTATTGAAAGTCGCTAAGAATCTTAGTTTAGCTAGGGTTAAGAGAGCTATAACTATAATGGGTAGGAAATCTAGTGAAGCATCCATGGATTTCTCGAAGCTTATATACCCATGTATGCAGGTATCCGATATATTTTACCTTGGATTAGATATATGTCTAGGAGGTATGGATCAGAGAAGAGCTCACGTATTAGCTATAGAAATTGCTGAGAAGCTCGGTTATAGGAAGCCTATAGCGTTACATACACCGCTCTTAATAGGTTTATCAGGTGTTGGTAGGATGGATGTAGCTAGTATGAGTGAGGATGACTGGGTTTCTGTTAAGATGAGTAAATCCAAGCCTGAAACCTGCATATTCATTCACGATAGTGAGGATGCGATTAGAGGTAAGATTATGAAAGCATACTGCCCTCCGAGAGAAGTTAAAGGTAACCCTATAACTGAGATATGTAGACTTATAATTTTTAGAAAAGATGGATATAAGCTTACGGTAAAGAGAAGAAATGCTCCTTGCTTAGAAGTTGAATCCTACAGTGAACTTGAATCCATGTATATTAAGGGGGATATTCATCCACTAGACTTAAAGGAAGCTGTAGCCGAAGCCTTAATAGAAAGACTTAAGCCAATCAGAGACTATTTCAATAGTAAGAGCGATGCATATAAGTTACTTAAGGTTGTAGAGTGTATGAGTATAACGAGGTGAACCTTATTGAATCGATGTATGATGGAACGTTATGAGGAAGCTTATAGAATCCTAAAGGAGATGGAATCCTATTGTAACGGTAAGATTCTTCTAGTAGAAGGTGTTAAGGATCGTGAAGTTCTTAAAGCTTTAGGTTTGAATTTTAACATTTTAATTATTAGAAATGGTGAAAAACTGGAGAGTATATTTGAAAAATTAGAAAATATGGATGAAGTTGTCATACTTACAGATTTTGATCCCCAAGGTGTAGAGTTAGCATACAAGATACTGAATAGACTAGAGTCAGTTGGTGTTAAAGTCAACTTAACATATTGGCTTAAACTTAGAAATCTATTAAAAAGCGAGATTAAAGATGTAGAGGGTTTAAGAAAGCTACTTGAAGTTCTACCCTTTATAAGGTAAGGTTAACCTTCTCACTCAAAACATATATAGTCGTTTTAAGCATTATATGATCGAGGAGTTATGATAACGGTAGTTAAAAGGGATGGTAGGAGAGAGGAGTTTATACCTGAGAAGATAGTCGTAAGCTGTTTGAAATCGGGGGCCTCCCTTGATTCTGCTAGAAAGATAGCTAAGATAGTAGAGGGTAGGATACTAGATCGTGGTTTAACAGAGATTTCAGCTAGAGAATTAACAAGAATGGTCTTAGATTTATTGAAGAAGGAGAATGAGGAGTGGTATAGAAACTGGATAGTATTTGATAGAGCTGTTAAGAAGAGAGCTACAGAAGAGGAGATTAAAGCCTAAGATAACTAGTGTAAACTAAGATCGTATAGAAATTATGTCTATATCTAGGCTAGATTATCCTAGTGGGATAAGCTATGTCTAGCTTTGATTCTATCCTAAAATATATTAAGGAGAATCTCAGGCTACCCATAGAATTGTATCTTAAGTTAGCTTCATACATTAGAGATATACTCGGCTTCGATACTGCTGGTCATGGATGGTTACACATCGATAGAGTTTCTAGATTAGCTATCAAAATAGCATTGAAGGAGGGTGGCGATCTAGACGTTATTATACTAGCAGCGCTACTACACGATATAGCTATCCTTAGGGAAATTGATGAAGGTATAGATCATGCTGAGGAAAGCGCTAAGATTGCGTACTCAATCCTCAGAAACTATAACGTTCCCGATGATATAATCGAGAAGGTCGTCTATAGTATAAGAGTTCATAGATTCGGGGCTGGTATACCTCCAAATACTATCGAAGCTAAAATTCTTCAAGATGCTGATAGGCTGGATGCACTAGGTGCTGTAGGTATAGCTAGGGCGTTTACTTACGGTGGCTTTAGAAAGCTACCCATGTATATCCCTGGTGAGAAGCCTGAGGTATACGATCCATTTAAGCTTAAGTCTACTCTTACGCATTTCTACGAGAAGATACTCAGATTAAAGGATGGTATGAATACAGAAACTGCTAGGCAGATAGCTGAAGATAGACATAGATTCGTACTAGTTTTTCTAGATAGGCTTCTACATGAAGTTGAGGGTGAGGTCTAGTTATGCTTAAGCTCATAGGGCTGGGACTGAATGTATACGGTATAACACTTGAAGGGTTATCTGAAGCTAGGTCTTGTGATAAAATATACGTAGAATTGTATACGAGTATCATACCTAATTTAAACTTAGATACTCTTAGACAAATCATAGGTAGGGACATAACATTACTTAAACGTAGGGATATTGAGGAAGGGTCTGATTATATCATAGAAGAAGCTGGTAGATATGATGTGGCACTATTAACTCCGGGAGATCCGCTTGTAGCTACTACGCATATATCCCTAGTAATTGAAGCACGCAGGAGAAGCATACCTGTGAAGATAGTTCACTCCTCCTCTATTATCTCAGCGATCTCTGGTGCTACTGGTCTTCAAATATATAATTTTGGTAGAGTTATAACGTTAACCAGAGCTGCGGGCGGCTCCCTTCCTTTATCTGTATACGATGTCGTAGAAGATAACCTAGGTAGAGGTCTACATACGTTAATTCTCCTAGATATAGACGTAGAAGCTGGATATTGGATGAGTATAAGTGAAGCTGTAGGGATACTAGAAGCTATGGAGAGTATAGTTGGGAAAAACATATTTTCAAATGATAGGCTAACAGTAGGTGTCGCTAGAATTGGATCTACGGACGCTGTAGTTAAAGCTGATAAGTTATCTAAGATTAAATATTATGATTTTGGAGGTCCTCCACATAGCTTAGTTATTCCTGGTAGGCTACACTTTATGGAGGTTAAAGCATTAATATGTCTCGCGGATGCTCCTCAGGATCTCTTGAAGATAGCTTAAAGACTAGAGCTTTAAGGTATATAGAGAATATGCGTAGGATCCTATCGGAGGTTGAAGTTACGCAAACAGCTATAGCTATCGATCCGTTAGAGGTTGAGAAACTATTGGATTGGGTTAGAAATTACGTAGAGGACTCATACCATTTCCTAGATAAAGGGGATTTAGCTTCAAGTTTAGTAGCTATATGTTATGCTGAAGGTATAATGGAAGCTTTAAGACTTCTCGGATTAGCTAGATTCGAGTGGTGAACATGTATGGGTAGGAGGGTTATAGCATCTGGAGTTTTTGATATAGTACATATGGGGCATATCTACTTTCTAAAGAAGGCTAAGGAAATAGCTGGCTGTGATGGGGAGCTTATAGTCGTGGTAGCTAGAGATTCTACTGTGAAAGCTAAGACTGGTAGACTACCTATCATACCTGAGGAGGAGAGGCGTGCGATAGTAGAGGAGCTAAAGTCGGTTGATCGAGCAGTCTTAGGATATGAACCCCCTTCTATCCGTAGGATAATAGAGGAGTATAAACCTGATGTGATAGTTTTAGGATATGATCAAGATGAAATCGAGAAAGAGGTTAGAAAGATTGTGGAGGATCTAGGTATTGGTATAGAAATAGTTAAGTTAGGTAGGTTTACATCTTCAAGTATATTAAGCTCCACTGATATTAGAGAGAGACTTTCATCTTATAGGAGGTAATGGATAGATGATAGATGGTAAGAGGATGAAGCCTCTATACCTGTTAGCTCTAATCAAGCTTATAGAGTTGGGTGCTCATAGAGGGTTTATCGAGATATCTACAAGAAGACTCGGCTCCACCCTAGGATTAAGCCAGCAATCCGCCTCCCGGCTTCTAAGAAAGTTGGAAGCGGAAGGATTAATAGAGAGGAATAGGGAGCTTAGGGGTAGTAGAGTTAAAGTGACTATGGAGGGCTTCGTTCCCCTCATAGATCTCTACAATCTACTCAAGAATATCTTAGAGAAGCCATCCGCACTAGTGTTTCGTGGTATAGTCTTCTCGGGTCTAGGTGAGGGAGCATACTATGTAAGGATATATTCTAAACTTTTCCTAGAAAAGCTAGGCTTTATACCGTATCCTGGTACGTTGAATCTTAAACTCAAAAGCCTAGATGATATTAAGGTAGCCAGAAGCATACTTATGTTTCCAGCTATAGAGATTAAAGGTTTTAGTAACGGTAGTAGAAGCTATGGAGATGTTAAATGCTATAGGGCATATATCAGAAGTGAAGAGGTCTACATAGTATTTCCTGAGAGAACGCATTATAGAAACGATGTAGTCGAGGTCATCTCTGCTGAAAATATTCGTGAAAAGCTTAGACTTAGAGACGGTGATATAGTGGATGTTGAAGTCCCGGTTTCATAATATAAATTTAAGTAAGTTTGAAAATGTTCAAAGAGTAATAGCTTCTAAGATAATTCTTTCCGATATGTTCCATAAGCCCTTGAGGAGGGTTGCTGGTGTAGATGTAAGTTTTAAGAATAATTTCGGTTGCGCTGCTTCAGTTATACTAGATATCCAGGATATGAGTATCGTAGATGTAAGCTATGCTTCAGGTAAAGTTTCAGTACCATACTACCCCGGCTTTCTAGGTTTTAGAGAAATTCAATTATCGATGAAATCTATTAAGAAGCTGAATGAATGGTTCGATATACTACTCTGTAATGGTCATGGTATAGCTCATCCTAGATCGTGTGGGTTAGCATCACATATAGGCGTAGTACTTAACTCACCTACAATAGGTGTAGCTTTAAATCCTTTAAAGGGGTTTGAATATGAGGAGCCTTCTAAAGATGGAGAATCTAAGCCTATATTCTATTCAGGTAGACATGTTGGCTATATTCTCCGCCATCATGCAAGATATATCTTCATATCGCCAGGCAATATGGTTTCACTCGACTCTTGCTTAGAGATTGTTAGATCTTGTATGGATGCACATATACTCCCCGAACCCCTATATCTTGCCCACGCACTTTCCAAGAAGTACATGAATAGCTTATACCCTGGTTTAACTTGAACATGTCAAATATACACGTTTAATATAAAAGTATTTATATCAAAGTTGTCTTATAGAATGGTATCTAGTGAAGATATATGAAGCTTCATGTAAAAATGCTAGCTCTAGCTTTAGCATGTCTTATAGTAGGCGGTGTAGTAGGTTATGTTATCGGTAGTACCATCGGTGTAGTCCCAATGGTAGAGTATGAGAGGATAAAATCTGCGTACGATGATCTATCAGCAAAATATAATAGGTTAATTAGCGACTATAACAATGTTATAGCTGAACTTAATGCTTTGAAGAAACCATTAAAAGTTGGCTTTATATATGTAGGACCTGTTCTCGACTATGGATGGACACGTGCTCATGATGATGCTCGTAAGTATCTAGAACAGATATTCCCATGGATTAAGACTATAGCTGTAGAAAGTGTTCTAGAAGCCGATTGTCCTAGAGTCATAGATAGGCTCATATTAGATGAGAAATGCGATGTCGTATTCACGACGAGCTTCGGATTCATGGATGCAACATATGAAGCTGGTGTGAAGTATCCAGATAAGATATTCTTCCATTGTTCAGGTTATAGGAGGAGAGCGAATGTAGGTACATATTTCGCAGAATTCTATCAGTTATACTATCTTAACGGTCTTATAGCTGGTGCTTTAACAAAAACTAATAAGATAGGGTATGTAGCAGCTCATCCGATACCTGAAGTCGTTCGTCATATAAACGCTTTCGCTCTAGGTGTTAAGGAAGTTAACCCTGAAGCTAAAGTTGATGTTAGATGGCTATTCGAATGGTATAATCCATCGAAGGCTAGAGAGGCTGCTGAAGCACTTATATCATGGGGCGCTGATGTTTTAGCGTTTACAGAGGATTCTCCTACAGTTGTCGAAGTTTGTGAAGAATACACTACTAAGCGTGGTAAACCCGTATACTCCTTTGCTCACTATAGTCCTATGCTTAAATTTGGGCCAAACTCATGTGTTAGTGGGCAGCTCGTACACTGGGAGGTTATATACGCTGATATTCTTTCGAAGATAAGAGCTGGATACTATACCAATAAGAATCTAGAGAATGTAGATTATTGGTGGATGCTTAGGGAGGGTGCTGTAGAGCTTGGATGCGATTATGGCGTTCCTATAAACCCGAAGTTCATACCTATGCTTAAAGAGAAGTATATAGATCACCCAGAGTTCGGTAGGATAAGCATATACGATCTAGTGATGAAGAGATTGGAGCAGATGTCCGAGGATACAGTCGTATTCGACCCCTTCACAGGGCCGATCTATGATAATAAGGGTAGGCTTAGAGTTGAGCCTGGGCGTAGAATGACTCATGATGAGTTATGGACTATAGACTGGTTTGTGGATAATATTATCGCTGAAGTCCCTAGGTGATCCATACATCCTTCCACTCAACCCTCGTCTTTAAATTTCTTTTTATATGGTGTCTACGGATATGATGGAAGAACTAGTAAGGATGGTAGGGATAACGAAACATTTCTCTAATGTAGTTGCTAACGATTCTATAGACTTTACGCTGCATAAAGGTGAAGTTCACGGACTGCTTGGTGAGAATGGCGCTGGTAAATCAACTCTCATGAATATACTATACGGATTGTATAAACCTGATTCTGGTGAGATCTACTTTGAGGGAAGGAGGGTTTATATAAATTCACCTAGGGATGCTATAAGGCTTGGTATAGGTAGGGTCCCCCAGATCCCGGAGCTTGTCGAAAGTTTAACCGTAGCCGAGAATTTAGCGATGCTACTACCAGGTCTTACTATGGGTAGAAGGTTAGATTATGTGAAGGAGGTAGCAGAAAGGTACGGTATCTCACTCGATTTAGATGCTTTAGTATGTAATCTATCTTTTGGAGAGAAGCATAAGATCGAGCTTATTAAAGGTATAATGAGAGGATCTAAGGTACTCATACTAGATGAATCTACTACTATGCTTTCACCTCGAGAAATCGATTCACTCTTCGGTTGTATATCTAAGATGAGGGATGAAGGTAGAGGCATAGTCTTCGTATCGCATAGGATACCTGAAGTCCTAAGGATAGCTGATAGGATTACCATACTAAGAAAGGGTAGACGTATTGCCTCCGTTATGAGGAATGAAGTGGATGAACATGAACTTGTTAGACTTATGATCGGTACGGATATCGATAAGTCTATAGCTAAAGATAAGGTGAGTTTGGGTGAGGAAATACTTCGAGTCGAGGACCTTCACGTACTCGATGACATCGGTGGAGAAGCTGTTAAAGGCGTAAGCTTCTCTATTAGAAGAGGTGAAATATTCGGTATAGCTGGTGTCGCTGGTAATGGGCAGAGAGAACTTGTAGAAGCTATTACAGGTTTGAGAGATATTGAGAAGGGGAGGATTCTTATAAAAGGTAAGGAGCTATCCTCTCCAAGATGCTTCCGTCTATATGGATCGCATATACCAGATGAACGTATAGGGCTAGGTGTATTACCTTCGCTTACGGTTTTAGAGAATATCGCTTTAATCTTCTACAAAAGTTTCTCGAATAACGGTTTCATTAGGTTTAATGATCTAAGATCGTATGCCAGAAGACTTATCGAAACATACGGTGTCGTAACTCCTAGTCTAGAAATCCTAGCGGGTAAACTTTCTGGAGGTAATATAGCGAGATTAATCTTAGCTAGGGAGCTTTCAGCTGATAAAGATCTAATCGTAGCTTTTCATCCAACTTTCGGTTTAGATGTTGCTTCAGCCAGTATGATTAGGAGACTTATACTGGAGCTTAGAAGAAAGTCGGCTATACTTCTAGTATCCGAGGATCTAGATGAAATACTTCAACTTAGCGATAGAATAGCCGTTATGTATGGAGGAAGGTTTATAGGAGTTATGGATTCAGATGAAGTGGATCTTGAGAAGATAGGTTTAATGATGGGTGGTGTTGTAGCTTCATGAAGATTAGGATTACACGATATTTAAGAATAGAGAGGAGAGGGGAGCTGGGGTTAATGGGTAGAATACTCATGAAGATTCTAGCTATACTTCTCGCCCTCCTCTTTTCGGCTATGATATTTGCTATAAGCGGGGTTGACCCGTGGTATGCATACACGCTTATATTTGTAAAATCCTTCACATACTCAGGGTTAACCGAGATAGCAACTAAGCTAATCCCTATACTACTATGTACGGTAGGCCTTACTGTAGCGTTTAAAGCTGGTGTATGGAATATAGGTGCTGAGGGACAGCTACTCCTAGGAGCTATAGGTGCAACTTGGATAGCTTTATTCGTAGATGTATACGATCAGCTTCGTCTACCTCTAGCCATACTAGTCGGTATGGTATCTGGGGCTTCATGGGGTCTTATACCCGTAATATTAAAAGTTAGATTAAACGTAAATGAGGTGGTCTCCACGCTTATGATGAATTATATAGCTAGTGGGATAGTGGATTACCTAGTTTATGGACCGTGGAAGGGTGCTCGTGAATGGGGATTCCCGTACACAGATAAGTTTCCTGATACAGCTTGGCTTCCACTCATACCAGGTACAAGGATACATTGGCCTACACTTCTACTTAGCGTACTCTCATCCATACTGGTATACATACTTCTATCTAGGACTGCTCTAGGCTTCGAAATTAAGGTATGTGGTCAGGGTAAGAGAGTTGCAGACTATCTAGGTATACCATATGGTAGTAGATTGATAATAGCTATGATCATAAGCGGGGGGTTAGCAGGTTTAGCAGGTGTGGGTGAAGTATGTGGTGTACATAGACGTTTAAGATATGCATCATCGATATCCTCTGGATATGGGTATACCGCTATAATAAGTGCATGGCTCAGTGGGTTAAACCCCATCGGCTCAATACCATCTTCATTCTTTCTAGCATTCCTACTAACTGGTAGGGATATAATACAAGTATCCCTAGGTCTCCCGTTTGCGACTTCGAATATATTTAATGGTTCGATCCTTATATCAATACTCATAGTAGAAGTTCTAGGTAGGTATCGTATAAGGTGGGGTAGATGGACTATATAACAGAATTCATCGCTATGATGGTAAGTGCTAGTACACCCATCCTATTAGCCGCTCTAGGCGAGATATACGCTGAGCGTTCAGGCATACTGAATCTAGGTGTAGAAGGTATGATGGCTGCAGGTGCTGCTATAGCTTTCTATACAACGCTATTCACGAGAAATATAGTTATTGGGCTTCTCTCAGCTTGCATAGCTGGTATGCTCCTCTCACTTATACATGGCTTCATCTCGATAACGATTAAATCTAATCAGATAGTATCTGGGTTAGCTCTATCTATGATTGGTTTAGGTATAAGCTCCCTTATAGGTAGGAATCTTGTAGGTACACCCTTACGTAATTCTCTAGGGATAGTGGAGATAGCTATCCTATCAGATATACCTATTTTAGGGGCATTCTTTAGACAGAATACTTTAACATACCTATCTTACATACTCACAGCTATCCTATGGTATATACTCTTCAAGACCAAGATAGGTATAGCTATAAGGATGGTTGGTGATAATCCTAAATCCGCCGACTCCATAGGTATAAACGTGTACGCGGTTAGATATGGATGCACACTTATCGGGGGGGTTTTAGCAGGTCTAGCTGGGGCATATCTAAGCGTAGCATATACGCCTACATGGATAGAAGGTATGACCGCTGGTCAAGGATGGATAGCTCTTGCTCTTACAGTATTCTCAGCATGGAATCCGTTCTACGCTCTTATAGGATCATACCTATTCGGTGGGATAAGAATATTACAATTCAGGTTGCAACCGCTGAAGTTATCTCCTCCACTCCTATCAACCCTACCATACCTGTTCACAATAGTAGCACTAGCATTACTCAATATCGAGAGGATTAGGCGGAGGATAGGAGCACCGCAATATCTCGGTAAACCTTATCATAGAGAGGAGGCGTGGATGTAATAAGTATACCGGTTAACCTATAAACTTTGATAGAGTATCGATAAGCTTTCTCTTACTCAATTCGAATAGTAGTTCGCTTTCAGTAGTCTCGACTATCCTTCTAGCTATATCGATCTTATGTCTAAGTTTACCAGATAGAGCTGGAGGCGCTTCTACGAGTAATAGCTCCTCATATATCCACTTCATAACGTTGAAATACTCTTCAGCACTGGTAGGATTTCCTACTCTCAGATACTCTAATATGCATCGCCTAAGTTCACCTACAAGGTCAGCTAAACCTAATAGGTATATAGATGGGCTTACATCTAAATCCCTCGGTAATCTAGGCTTCTCTCCATCCATGCAGCATATGTATAGGTATGCCTCTACATACTCTTGGCATGCTGTCTTATACGATTCAGTCCAGATTACCCCTGGATACGATGATATCAGATTCCTAAGAGTATTCAACCTAGCTTCAGCTTCTCTTAAGTTTATACGGGCCTTCTCCAGCTCCCCCTTATGACGATTGAGTATCGATAGTTTAGAATACCTTACCACTTCTTTGCAGAGTAATCTAATCTTTTCATCCAGCTCTAACTCCACGCTTAACTCCTCCTTCAATCTATCGAATATCTCGGTTAAAACCTCACGGCTTACCGTCATATCGAATCCTATGCTAAGAATGATTGTCTAGAATAATTAAACCTTTAAACTACTTAGCGAGTAGAGCTACACGGCTAGGTTCGAATATATCCACCAACCTGTAACCGGTAGCTTTAGCCAACTTTTCCGCGAAACATACCACTTCCCCTAGCGTAGGCATAGCATCCCTAGGTAATCTCCTGGTAGATTCTCCAACCCACATATACGCTTTAGGCTCTACAAAATCCGGGTTAGCTTTATCTATAAGCTTAGCATATCCATCTATCCGCTCCATATTCCACCCCTTAACTAGGGTTATCCTTATAACCCTCCTGGAGTTTACGAAAGTAGAGAATACTTCTAAACCTTCCAGCATCCTATTCCATCCATCTGGTATCAGCGGGGTTTCTAGCTTTTTGAATACATCCTCATCTGGGCTACATAGGCTTATATATAGGTTCGTCGGATACGATGATAATCGTCGAAGACCATCTGGTACTGTTCCTTTAGTTACAAGAAAGCTTGTCATCCCTCTACGCTTAGTAAGTTCTATAAAATCAGAAAGATACGGGTATAGCAGGCTTTCACCTATAAGACTTATAGCTACGTTAGTAGGGTTGAAAGCTTCTTCTAACATAGATCTATCGACTTTCGGATTACCTTTGAAACCTATTAATAGACTCATCTGAGCTTTAATCATTTCATCTAGAAGTGTTTCAGGTTCATCCCATCTAGCCTCTGATAGCGGTAGCCCTCTCATACCTTTAAAACTCCTCCAGCAGTATAGGCATCTATTCGTACACCAGTATATCGCTGTACTACACTGTAGGCATCTATGACTCTGAACACCGTACCATCTCTGTTTGAAACAATGTCTCCCTCCTCTACTCCTCAACGATTCCTTAGTCCATTCACATATCTTTACAGCACTATGCTTATACAACCCAACGATTCTGTATCCCTGCCGGTAGTACACCTCCTCTATACCTTTAAGCATATCCCTTCATCCTAATCATTGTACGTAGCTTTAAAGTAAACGTTTTTCTAGAGCTCCGTAAGCTTATAGCCTACTTAAGGTTATACGTAACTGTTGGGATATGAAGGTTATCTATGGGGATATACTCGAAGGTGGAGGTCAGATATTACGTTTTACTCTACCGATAGCAGCCATAGTAGGCTCACCCATAAAGATAGTTAGGATAAGGGCTAAAAGACCTAATCCAGGTCTTAGGAGACAACATATGATTTCAGTAGAATCCATAGCTAAATTATCAAACGCTAAGGTAGAGGGTTTAGAGCTAGGTTCTCAAGAGTTAACGTTTATACCTGGCTCCCTCAAAGGTGGTAGGTATACCTTCGATATAGGTACAGCCGGTAGTACTACTCTAGTATTGCAAGCTCTCTTACCTGTGATGGCTTTCACTAACGGTAATGTCGATGTAACCGTAATCGGCGGGACAAATAACCCTATGGCCCCCCCGATAGACTATGTAGAGAGGATATTATTACCGGTATTAGTGTCCATGGGTTTTAACCCACGTATAGAATTGATCCGTAGAGGATTCTACCCCTCAGGTGGTGGTATAGTTAAAGCTACTTCTACACCTATAGAAGATGTATTAAAACCTATACGTATCCTAGAATTCGGCTATGTTAAACGTATATCTGGGATAGTTTACAGCTCACGTTTACCTCCACATATAGTAGATCGTATGGCATCTACAGTTGAAAAACTACTATCTAAGAAGGGTTATGACATCGTATTGGAAAGAGAAGTACTTCAACCCTCTAACCCTAGATGCGCTATCAGTCCAGGTTGCGGTATACTACTCTATGCAGAGCTTTCCTCAGGATTCCGGATCGCCTCAGATAGACTAGGTGTTAAAGGTAAACCTGCGGAGGATGTAGCTGAAGAAGCTGTGAGAGATCTTGAATCGCAGATAGAGGTGGCGTACCCTGTAGATAAGCATCTAGCAGATCAGCTTATAATATGGATGGCTTTAGCTGATGGCGAATCCAGTATTGCTACATGTGAATTAACTCTCCACACCCTTACATGTATAGAACTCGCTAAGCAGTTGTTAGGTGTAGAATTCGAGGTGGATGGAGGGGAGGGTAAGCCTTCTAAAATAACTTGTAGAGGTTTAGGCTTAAAGATCGTAAGGTAGGGCCTCCCTTTATGTATAGCTAAGCTTTCTCTACCCGTATCCTCTCCCCGTCTCTAACCTTTCTAAAGATCCTAGGATCGCCTAAAATCCTAGCGAATACGTTTACAGGACTATAAGCTCTAGGCTTCTCACCTATGCTAACTGGAGTTGGTCCGAAAAATATACATATAGCTCTTCCAGGAGGCCAGAAAGCTACATCACCTACTTCCACATCCTGTGATGAATTCTCTAACTCGATATCTAACCCTACGCTAAAGTAGACCTCATCACCCCATCTTCTAGCTACACCTTCGAGTGGTAATGCTCTCCATATAGCTTCGCATGTTCTAGGATTTACATTATCCATGAGTTCAGCATGAACTTCACCTATACTCGTAGATATGATCTTCATCAATCTAGGCATATCTGGATCACTATAGCTTTAGTGAACCGGTCATATTAATGTTACATACAGACCCCTACCCAACCTTTTATATTCTAATAGTTCTGAAATTCTATACGTCATGTTGAGAAGTAATACCATCAAGTTAGGTATAGAGCGATCACACCATCGTGCTTTACTAAGAGCTCTAGGAATCGATTCTAGCGATCTAGGCAAACCATTCATAGGTATAGCATGTAGTTATACAGACTTAGTTCCAGGTCATATGCATCTAGATAGGCTAGCTGAAGCAGTCAAGGAGGGTGTAAGGGAAGCAGGAGGTGTCCCATTCGTGTTTAATACCATAGCTATCTGTGACGGTATAGCTATGGGTCATATAGGTATGCGTTTCAGTCTACCATCTAGAGATTGGATAGCGGATACTGTAGAGCTTATGGTGGAAGCTCATAGACTTGACGGATTAGTAGCTGTAGCTAGCTGTGATAAGATTCTACCAGGTATGCTTATGGCTATAGCTAGACTAGATATTCCGAGTATAGTCGTCACGGGTGGGCCTATGCTATCAGGATCGTTCAGTGATAGAACTCATCTAGGTATAGCATCAGCTGCTGAAGCTGTCGGCCTGTATAAACGTGCTATCATATCTGAGGAGGAGTATAGAATGATAGAGGAGTATTCATGCCCGACATGCGGTTCATGTAACGGTTTATTCACAGCTAATACTATGGCTTGTCTAACCGAAACTTTAGGGTTGGCTCTACCATATACTGCTACTATACCCGCAGTATATAGTAGAAGGATAGCTCTAGCTAGGGAGGCTGGGCGGAGGATAGTGGAGCTTGTACGCGAAGATTTGAAACCCTCCACCATCCTATCCTGGAAATCATTCTACAACGCCATAGTTGTGGATATGGCGTTAGGAGGGTCGACCAATACCGTTCTACATCTACCAGCTATAGCTAGGGAATGTGGAATAGATATTCCGCTTGAAATATTTGATCAGGTAAGCCGTAGAGTTCCACACATATGCAATCTTATAGGTTTAGGTGGTAGGTATGATATGTTGGACTTCCATATAGCTGGAGGCATCCCAGCTTTACTTTCAGAGCTTAAGGATCTACTATACCTAGATGTTATGACAGTTACTGGAAAGACTCTAGGCGAAAATATACGTGAAGCTAAGGTTCTAGATAGACGAGTTATACATTCTATAGATTCACCGATACATCCTGAAGGTGGTATAGCTATACTTAGGGGGACGTTAGCACCGGATGGAGCTGTATTAAAGACAGCTGGAGTACCGACTAATATGATGATGTTTAAAGGCTATGCTAAAGTATGCGATTCTGAAGAAGAGGCTTTAAGATTGGTTATGAATGGGGGTTTAAAGGAATATGATATACTTTTAGTAAGATATGAAGGACCTATAGGCGGACCAGGTATGCCTGAAATGCTTCAGATAACTGCTACGATCACCGGGATGGGTTTAAACGATAAAGTAGGGTTGATAACTGATGGGAGGTTCTCTGGAGCTACACGTGGATTATGTATAGGTCATGTATCGCCTGAAGCAGCTGTCGGTGGACCTATAGCTTTAGTCAAGGATGGTGATGTTATAAGTATAGACGTAAAGAGTAGGAGATTGGAGCTAGAGGTTTCTAAAAACGAGTTAGATACTAGGAGAGCGGGATGGAAGCCTAAGTATAAACCGTTTAAAGGTGTTCTTTCACGCTATGTTAAACTTCTAAAATCCTATATGGATACTTCTGTTAGCCAACTCTCGTAGCCTGGTAATCTACCTCTAACTATTTCTTCGAATACTCGTCTTATACTTCTCGTTATAGGCCCCTCACTTCCATCCCCTATTCTCCTCCCATCCACTTCTAGTATAGGTGTTACTTCTGCAGCTGTACCTGTGAAGAATGCTTCATCACAGGTGTATAGTTCAACTCTAGCTATAGGTCTCTCGTAAACTGTATATCCTAGGTTTGATGCGATATCTATTACAGAAGCTCTAGTTATACCTTCAAGTATATCAGAGTATACGGGTGGTGTATACAGCTTTTCATCCTTAACTATGAATATATTCTCTCCACTCCCTTCAGATACATAACCTTTATCATCTAGTAGTATAGCTTCATCGTACCCAGCTCTTAGAGCTTCGATTTTCGCTAGAACCGAGTTTATATAATTTCCACAAGCTTTAGCTTGCGGTGGTAGAGAATATCCAGGTATCCTACGCCATGATGATACACAGCATCGTACACCCTTCGTTGATAAGTACTTACCGAATGGAAATACGGCGATAGCTATATGGATAGGGTTATTGAGCGGGTTTAGACCTATATATCCGTAGCCACGGAATACTATAGGTCTTATGTAGCAATCTTCTCTTATCTCGTTTATCTTGATCAACTCCACTACTACGCTACAGAGCTCCTCTACAGCATACGGTATATCCATGAAGTATATTTTAGCTGATCTGAATAACCTATCTATATGTTCCTTGAGTCTAAATATATACATCTTGCCATTAGAGGCATAAGCTCTTATACCTTCGAATACACCTGTACCATAATGTAGTGCATGCGTAAGTATATGCACTTTAGCTTCACTCCAAGGTTTAAACGTTCCATCAACCCATATCCAATTTGTTTCTTTTAACGCAGACATATCCCCACCTCATACATTAGGATCGTATCATATTTGTATCTTCAATTCCTTCACTAAGTATTCTAAATAAAAGTATCTGTAGGCCTCATCATCTGTATTGAAGCAGAAGTGTATCTTCTGATAGTTATCAGCGAGCGGCTCAGTATAGCATCTAACTTCAGAAGGATTCTTTCTCTCAAGTATGATATCTGCTATAAGTTTAGCTATACTCTCCATGCAATCCTCTTTCATACCTAGTCTAGTAACCTCTTGTACACCTAATCTTATACCCGATGCTTCTCCTTCATATCGATCCCAAGGTAGGGGTGTAGGGTTGACTATTATATTCGCCTCCTCCAACCTATTACTCACACCTGCCGCCCGCCCCTTACCTACATCGATTATCACTTGATGCGATTCTGTAAACCCTATATCTGAGCATAGGACGTTTACACCTTCGTTATACAGTGCTTCAGCGAGCTTCTTTGCATTCCTTACAACTTGGTCTGCGTATGCTTCTCCGAAAGCTTGCATCTCACAGGTTGCTGCAGCTAGGGCTGCTACACGATTTATATGGTGGTTATTTACCAGCTGCCATGCAGAATGATCTATAGTCTCGCTGTAATCCCTCCTACATAGTATTATCCCTCCTTGAGGTCCGAAAAACGTCTTATGAGTACTACCAGTAACTATATCAGCGCCCTCCCTTAGTGGATCTTGAAATCTTCCACCAGCTATAAGGCCTAGTACATGAGCTGCATCGTATGCTACTATACAATCCTCCTCCCTAGATATATGTGAAAGCTCCTTTACAGGATGTGGGAATAGGATATCTGAAGCACCTAACAATACGATTCTAGGTTTAACCCTTCTAATCAGTCTCTCAGCTCCATCGACGTCGATATTGTAGGATTTATGATCAAAGGGTAGAGGGATCATCGATACTCCATGTACTAAACTACACTCTCTGAAGCTGCTATGCCCTCCATCCATAACCGATAAAGCTATTATGGAATCCCCAGGCTTCGTAAGAGCATTAATCATTATCAAGTTTGCTAGAGTACCGCTTATCGGTATATAATTTACATGTTCAGCTTTGAATAGGGATCTTAGAAGATAACTTGTTAAAGCTTCTATGAGATCTATATATTTACATCCTCTGTAGATTCTGGTGTAAAGGAAGCCTATAGCGTATCTATGCCCTAGATCTGTCGATAGAAGTTTTCTAACGAGTGGACTAGCTATATTCTCGCTAGCTATCAGGTTTATACATTTAGATCTATAGAGGTGATGCTCTTCTACATAGGATAGTAGATCCATCAAAGCTCTTAGATAATGCAAGTATGGCCCCCCAGGATATTGCTAACAAAAAGTTTCTTCAACTATCGTAGGAGGATTTAAGCTTTCCGTATACTCATCGATGTATACCCTTTCTCCCTATATATTCTAAGAGTAAAATCTAGTGTCTCTATACTTTTTACGAACACTTATACTCGTAGCATCATCTTATATGTGGGTTGTAATCCTACAATTAGGTATAGTAGCGTTGGGTAGTAGCTTCATAAGGCTAGATCTAGTGGATAGCTTATGGAGGAGTTATCTAGGATACTTAGAAGGGAGCCCATACTCTATATCGAAGCTTATACGCAGCTTATCCCCGCGTTATACAATCCATAAGACTGAGTATGTGAGGATCGAACGTCTATCGTATACACTGTATAGTTTTCAAGAAAAGATCTTAGAACGTATAATGGGTGATACACTTGTAGTAGGTTTACCTACGGGTTTAGGTAAAACGTATATAGCGGGGGCATTCCTCAGTAGGATGAGTATAGAGAAGCCTATAAGAGTTCTATTTCTCGTCCCATCTGTACCACTCGGTGTTCAACAAACTCTATTTGCTAGAGAGAAACTCAATATCGATGCGTATTTCATATCTGGAGAGCTATCTAGGGATAGAAGGGTTAAACTTAAAGTGTGGAATGCTGGCTTCGTTGTATGCACTCCTCAAACATTCTTCAACGACATACTATCAGATTATCGTGGGATACTTATAGATGCTAGAAGAGTTGAAGATCCTATCAAATTCCTAAGAGATAATGGCCTGAATGATTTCCCCTACGATATCGTCGTAGCAGATGAATGCCAGAGGTATATCGGGCTAACCGATGGGTATTCCATACTCCTAGCTGCTAAGGCATCGGGTAGTAGGATACTTGCCTTAAGTGCTACTCCACTACTTCATGATCCTGTAAGGTACGGTGAGCTTAGGAAGGTATTCGATAATATACAGGTGTTTACAGTAGAGGATTCTGAGATAAGGAAATCCATACCTAAGAGGATACTTAAGATAGTGGAGGTTGATCTACCATCTAGAGTTAAACTACTCTACGATACCCTGATAGGGATAGCTAACGATATTATACGTGAGGTTAAAGAATCCTATGGAGCTACTCACGACTATATGAAGTGTAGTGAGCATGAGGAGTGTAGGAAAGCTAAATCGCTTAAGATTCTCGCATTTAGACTAGTGGAGGATGGAGCAAGCAGCCTTATACACTACCAGACTTGGCGTCTACCAGAGATTAAGGTTAGATCACCTAGTATCGATGTATCCCCCTATAGATTATTCCTAGATGTTTTGAAGGAATCCCCGAATCATAAATTCGACGCCCTCCTCGCTATATTATCTAGGAGTAAATATGAGAAGGCCATAGTATTCGTGGAATCTATAGAGGCTGCTAGACAGATAGGTTTAGCTTTTCAGAATATGTATGGCATGGATGATGTAGCGATCCTTGTAGGTAAAGAATTGATGGATCTTGCGCAGCAAACTGCAGCTCTGATACACTTCAAGAGAAGAGCTAAGATACTGGTAGCTACATCTGTAGCTGAGGAGGGGTTGGATATACCCTCAGCTGATCTAGAGGTATGGGTAGATCCACCATCTAATCCTAGGAAGTGGATTCAAAGATTTGGACGCATACTTAGGCAGCATGGAGGTAAAAGAGAAGCTGTTACCTATGCTATAATATCTAGAGGTACTCATGAAAGGGCTAAGCTTAACTCTATATCTAGAAAGACGGTTAGATACTATGGATTCACCCAGATAATAGTGGAGGAAGATATAGGTAAGCAGAAGTATTTAACGGAGGATATGACTTAGATATGATCAGAAATCTAAGAGTTGAGTCTGAGACTTAGTCTTAATGCGTATAATCGATTAGAGGATGAGGACTTCAAAGTCTTAGCAGCTATAGAGTTAGGTATGTCTAGCCATGCCTTTACACCTGTAGACTATATAGCTAGAGTTAGCGGTCTGCATGAGAAGGAGGTATCCTATAGGCTACGTAAACTAAATAAGCTTAAATTAATCTTATCTCGTAGACTTCCACGAGTTGGGTTCGCTATAAATTCTATTGCATATGATTGTCTTGCTATACGTTCTATGGTTAAATCCGGTATCCTTAAAGCTATCGGTGATGCTCTAGCCGAGGGGAAGGAATCTGATGTGTATCTAGGCTTATCTCCTGAAGATATTAAGCTAGTCTTAAAATTCCTACGCATAGGTCGTACGAGTTTCAGACAGACGAGAAGATTGAGGAGTTATGTAGAGCAGCGTGATCATATATCATGGCTCTATCAATGTAGATTAGCTGCTAATAAAGAGTACGAAGCTCTATCTATCCTATATAAGCTCAGGGTTAGAGTACCTAAGCCTATAGCTTGTAACCGTCACCTCATAGTCATAAGCTTCTTCGATGGTGTTGAACTAGCATTTTGTAAAGAAATCGAGGATCCAAGTAGTATTCTACTAGATATTTTAAGTGAAGTTAGAAGGGTATATACCGAAGCGTCCATTATACATGGTGATCTAAACGAGTATAATGTCCTTATATCATCTGATGGCGATATATGCATAATAGATTGGCCTCAGTATATAACGTTAGATCATCCTGGATCTATAGAGTATCTTAGAAGGGATATTAGGAATATCCTATCGTTCTTTAAGAGGAAATACGATGTAGATGTGGATTTAGATAGAGCGATAGGGTATGTTACAGGTTCATCTTCTATGCTATAGGATATCTCCCCTCAGCTAGTTCCATACAGAACTTATCTATATTATCCAATTCTTCTGCTACACAATTCTTCACATCGTCTTCTATCTCCTTTAAATCCACCCCATCTTCTAGGATTAGCTGTACAGCAGCTATCTTAGGCTCATTTATAGGCTCTCCTATCTGACTTAGAAGCCAGACGTACACTTCCTGTAAGCCATTTATACTCGTATAGATTCTACTAGCTATCTTATGTGTAAGTACATTGTATATCTTACCTATATGGGAGACCGGATTCTTACCGGCTGCAGCTTCAGAACTTATAGGTCTATTAAGAGGTATAACCCCGTTTACTCTATTCCCCCTGCCTACTTGACCTGAATCAGCACTATCAGCTGAAGTACCTAGAACTGTAAGGTATAATCCTTCTATACCTCTCCCCATTCTATCTAGCGTATTCAGTTTAACTTCAAACTCATCGAAGTATCCCTTCGAGGATAAGAGTTCTATAAGCTCTTCTAGAACCTCCTCCTTCCTCTTGAAGTAGGTGTATTCAGAATCTATGAATCTATCTACAAAAGCCATCGATACCGTAAGATCGAGTTTATCACCATATCTTAACCCCATCACTTTAACATCCTCCCCAGTTTCTGGATGCCTCTTTTTGAATTCCGATGAATTTAAGAACCTTTCAACCTCGTATACTATACGTTCTACTCTACTCATAGGAGCGTAGCCTACAGCTGCGGATGTATCGTTAGCTTCTAGATATTTACCTCCTCTAGCGAATATATCTCTTAAAGCCTGTGATCCAGGTCTAATCTCTACCTGGTATACGACATGGGTATCTGGATCTATAAACCTCATATTATTCTTAAACCACTCCTTAGCCGCTGAGATCGCTATCTCATCTACAGGTATGGTATCACCATCTATACTCCATGTAGCTCTATCACCGAATACAAGCTTCATGGGCTTCTTTATAATACCGCCGCCGAACCTATTTTCAGCTTCACCTGCAGCTAGTAGACCCTTATCTATGTTATGGTGTAGTATCTGCCCATACTTCTTCAGATATTCTAGACTAAGCTTGACGGATACGCTATCCATTATAGCATCGCATATATAGTCTGGGTGACCTAGGCCTGTGAGGGCTATCTAACCCAAGCGAGTTAGATAGCTTTCCTCTCGACTATCTCTACTTTACGCTTCTCTACTGGTTCTCCTCTCAATCTCTCGACGACTATTCTAGGCATATCGCCCTCATGCCTCCATATATGATGATAATTTAGCTTATACCTTTAAGCTTAAATATATTACTCTGTATACCTTAGGCTTCGAAGGATATGTAGAGTATATTGCTTCCCCTTATGAATATCCTCCCATAGTTGACTTTAGGCTCTCCATCCCTATACTCTTCTGCATCGTCGAGTAGGAGATTCATGTAGGTGTCGCATGAAACTATAACACCAGAGTATTCAGCGTTATTCTTAAGCCTAATTTTAACACGTGAATTTCTTAGTTTCGCTAATACATTCATCGGTTTAACTCCTGAAGACATGCTCCCACCATCTAGATGGCATACCGTCTAGACTAGCCTTATTCTAAAAGTTTCTTCGATTCTATAGATAAACGTTTAGCCTGGCTTCGAAGGTTTCTCAATAAGCTTCCTCTTAGATAGGATCTCCCCCTTACGGTTATGTGGTGATCTATAGACTGTATCCAACCCCTTCTCTATCTCTCTAGCTTCAGAAGCTTGTTTAGCAGCATAGCTCATAAGCTCGTGTGCTGCTGCTACTATCGATGTATATTCTACCCAATCCTCTATCTTGAAGCACCCCTCGACTGTTAGATCTGCAACTTTAGCAGCAGCTTCGTATGCGGCTATAGCTTTAGCCTTAGCATACGGGTTAGTGAATTGACCCGCTTCTACTGCAACCTTCCTATCTACTACAATCTTAGGTAGCTTCAACTCCTCCCCCTTCTTCAAGTATTCTATCACTCTATCTAACTCAATCTGTATAACTCTGAATGCACCCGTAGCTGATAGAATTTTTATCAGATCGGCGTTATATATAGCCATCTCTACCGGATCTAGGAACTCTCTCCTAGCACCTATCATAGAATCTCCTAAGACTATTATGTATCCATAGCCCCCCTCATCAAGCTCTTTTACAATCCTCCTAGATGGTGCATCCGATACGATGATCGTAGGTATATTCGCATCCTTAAGTAAACTTCTCAATCTTCTAGGTCCAGGTAGACCTGCATTAGGACTTACCGCTACAGCTAAATCTGGTTTAAACTCTATTAAGGCTTTAGCTACATCTTCTGCATCCTTCTCTCCCATCTTAGCACCGGAGGAAACGACTCTAACTACTAGATCATCCCTATCAGCTCTCTCATCTAATAGATATTCTATCAGAGGGGATGAAGCTATACAACCAAGCTTACCGAAACCTACAGTTACAACCTCCTTCATACCGTTTATGGTAATTCCCCACTCCGCCTATATAGAACTTTCCTATATATTAGACTAACATAATATAGATCGAACTACAATCTAGTCTACGACTTTGTAGAAGATAGTAGAATTCTAAACTAGGTATTAAATTTGAGTATAATAAAGTATCCTTGAGGGAAATAATCGATTATTCTAGCCCAATCTATAGTGAAAGGTTAAAGATAATAAAACGTATACTCTAGTATCCTAGGCTAAAGGCTAATAGAGTAGTTATAGAAGGTGGGTCAAGCTAGACTTATACCGTAATTGGTTTAAATCTATCTGATCAATTACTATAATTTATCATTAATTTGTTCAAACTTTTCAAAATAGTTTATGCTCGTTGAAAATTTAAAAGAAGTATGTTTGATCTTAGATTTAAAAAGATTAACTTAGATTTAGTCAAAAAGAATTATAAAGAGAGTTTGTAATATATTCTTATGTATGGGTTATATTCAACCAGAATTTTTCACTAATATTTTTGAGATAAATATTGAGCTCAATCCTTACTGTATAATATATGATTTTGTAGTCTTCAGAGATTCATTAGAAGGGTACAGGATTTATCCGGTAAAGTCTATTCAGGTATTGCAGACCGATATTTAATAGTTTTTGCATCTTGCTTTGTGAAGATACGTCCATTTCTTTGGGGACTATTAAGCTCATTATTAAGCCGAGACTTTCTATGATGCCCTCCATTTTAGTGGGTGGAAGATTAATCAAGATAGAAGTACCCCATCAGATCTCTAAGCATCTTATCAACTACTTTTTCATGAATTGGAGTGATGGTTAAATGTATACTTGGGGGTATACTCATCTCTGAGACCCCTCTCTGGGCTAGGAAAAGCCTATTCATCTCTAAATGTTCTATAGAAATGAGATCGCGTCGATAAAGATTCTATAGACAACAGATGAACTTCTAGAAGAAGCATACAAAGCATCCTTCTTTGCTTATCGGCGGCGCAAGATTAGGATCACGGCTACAATTACGATCACTGCAAAAATTATGGCTGCAACCATCAGTAGCGTTGGGAATACCTCCGTGACGGTAACTGTTATACTATGAATACCAGCGTTTCCAGCATGGTCCTTCACGGTTAGGGTTACCGTGTAAGTTCCAGCTTTCCTATAGATGTGCGTTACTTTCACACCAGTTCCACTTTCCCCATCTCCAAAATCCCATTCGTAGCTAGCTATCCCTATATTATCCGTTGATGCGCTTGCATCAAAGACCACTGTGTCACCAACGTTTACTTTTCGATCTTGCCCAGCATTTGCGATAGGTTTACTCTTATCCAGCTTTATGCCAGTTATAAATTTATGAGCCTCCTCGTTCCCAGCCTTATCAACGCTCCAATATTCTAGAGTATTATTAGCACCCTCCACAGTTATGAGTGGATGACCATCAACACTAACTTTCTTCACTGGACCATTATTTATTCTATAATAGGTTTCCGCGACCCCACTCATATCATCGTTAGCCTTCAAGGTTATGGTGAAGTCCGCGTTATGCCATATGTCCTCATATAAAGCCCTGGTTACTGGAGGGTTGACGTCTCTCTTCTCAATAACTCGGCAGGTATGTTCTTGCGATATGATGTAATTGCCAACATTATCTATTGCGATGACTCTCCAACTAATTCTTGAGCCAGCGTGCTGAGCGGGTATTTTACCTACATATGGTTCTTCACTGAAACCGTAACCACATATTGGCTCAACTACATATCTTCTCTCTAAATCCATATCTATGTAATTCCATTCGCCACCGTTAATACTATAAGCTAACAAGGCTCTGTATATTCCACTCCTACTATCATAGATGTTTGCCCTCACAACAAGATCCTCTCCCTCACATACTTCGCTCGCCGCCCCTGCAGAGACAATAACCGGCTTTTCGGCGTCATGAAGTTTATAGAGCAATATTCTATCATATGTATAAAATACGGCATAAATCCTACCATAGGCTATACTTACCTTTGGAGAAATAGCCCCCTCCCCGAAATAAGTCAGATTAAAGATGGGAGTTATACCCCTCCATAATAGGTAGAGGCGACCGTACCTCTTACCGTATACTGGGAGAGCCAAGATCTTTTTAGCGGCTACTGCAATTCCGTAAGGCTCATGGAAACGCTCCTCCTCAGGCAAATCGAACTTACCTATATCTCTCCCTTGGAAGTCGAGTACGGAAACCCTTCTACTATCAACTACGTAAATAGCGTCTTCTCCTACAGAGAAACTTTGAACTCCTATTTCCTTTCTCCATACCACTGTGCCGTCCGGCGAGAGCCCAATTAACCTCCTATTATATTCCTTAACTAAAACCAAGTTATTTTTGAATGCCACTCCTGACAAATAGTCGTCTCCATTAAATGTCCAAACGGACTCACCGTTTTCAGCGCTTAATGCATAAAGGCTTTTGCTATATTCAAGGTTCACGTAAAGCCTACCGTTGCCATAAGCTAAATCCACAACAACCTTATTCT
>JAGTQC010000004.1 GCA_018396535.1 Candidatus Bathyarchaeota archaeon
CTAAGCTCATTATCCAAGTTCTCGACGAGCTTCCTCAGAAGCCTATTCTCCTCTCGTAGGCGCTTAACCTCCTCCTCAGTATTCCTAAGCCTCTTAATTAAATCGGCCCTGCTGAGATAGCCCTCCTCGCCATCCTCGCGCCTAATAGAGTCTAGGACACGCTCAATAACAAACTTAGATAGCGATACACCAGCCCTCTCGGCTCGACGCTTCCAATCCTCAACCATCTCCAGAGAAGGCAGATAAATATAGACGGTTCTCTCCTTAATAGTCTCAGTCTTACCCCTATTAGCGCGCGGCATATATAATCAAAAGAATAAATTCAAACCTAGATATAAATTTTTACCGGTAAAATGGTGCGGGGGGTGGGATTTGAACCCACGAAGGGCTACCCCACAGGGTCCTAAGCCCTGCGCCTTAGACCAGGCTTGGCTACCCCCGCTTTATTTTAAATAAAGGTTTTACTAGGGTTTAAAGTCTTTCCATGTATTTTACCATGTAGTTTCTATTCTTTTCCATATAGGGGTTGTATATGTAGCTTATGGTTGCACCACTATTCCTTTCTCGGTTATTTCGAATATATGTTTTTGCATGGAGTGCCTAGTCCCCATCATTTTTGGTATAGTGAGTATTCTTCGATATCCTTCTCCTATATCTTCTAGATCTAATTTTATCACACCATCTGCTATATGTTCTACGTAGGTTGTAGGTAGGTTTTTATCCGTTACACCTTTCTGCCATATTAAGAGCGATGTGCATCCTAAGCTTACTAGTAGACGTTTGATAAGCACTATCGTTTGTCTGAACATCTCAGGCTTTATAAGGTATAGTGTGGATATGGAGTCGATAGCAACTCTTTTTGCCTTTACATCTTTGATAGCTGTTTTTAAGGCATCTACTATGCTGGGTATCTCGTTTGGATCCTTAACTGTATACTTCTCCTTTCTATCGGGTTCTCCTACCCCTCCTGTGAAGCAGTCTATGATAGCGAATGCTCTATTATCTTCGTATGGCTTTACATCCCATCCGAACATAGACATATTCATCCTAACCCTAGCAGGATAATCCTCGAATTCTAAGAGTACTCCAGGCTCCCCCTGTCTTATCCCTCTATATAGGAATTGGTATGCGAATATAGATTTACCTGTTCCAGGTCCTCCAGATAATAGTACTGTAAGCCCTCTCGGCAAACCTCCATGGAGGATTTCATTCATACCAGGGATACCTATATCTACTCTACCTGGAAGCATAGTACCCCCTTTCGATATTCCTACGAGACGTATACTAAAATGTTTAATACAATCCATAGAGGTGTTAAAGTGGTTGACTGATTAGGCTATGAAGCGTAGAATCTCATCGCAGTTTCGTAGCCACTACTCAGCAGAACTAGTTAAGCTACCTGAAGGGTATAGGGTATCTATCGCTGGCTACGTAGTATCTGTTAGACTTCATGGAGGGGTTATATTCTTCGTAGTCTACGATGGCGGTTATATACAATGCGTAGCTCATATGGATGAGGTTGATGTTGAAGTATGGAAGAAGATGCTGGAGGTTAGAGAATATTTCTATGTCTCCATATCAGGTTGTGTATCGTATACTGAGAGAGCTCCGAATGGTGTGGAGATCGTTATGGATGATGTTAGGATTGTAGCTAAACCTAATAGGATACCCCCGTTCCACCCATATTCTAGGAAGCTTCCAAGCTTAGATAAGAGATTAGATATAAGAGCTGTGGATTTGCGTAGACCTCAGCTCCATGCTATATTTAAGATTAGGCATGAAGTTCTACAGGCTATTAGGAGATTCCTCGTAGCTAGAGGATTCATAGAAGTTAATACTCCTAAGATAATAGCATCGGCTACGGAGGGTGGGGCAGCTCTATTCCCTCTATTCTACTATGATAAGGAAGCGTTCCTAGCTCAAAGCCCTCAGCTTTATAAGGAGCAGCTATCCGCTGCTCTGGATAGGGTTTTCGAGATAGCTCCTATATTCAGAGCTGAGGAGTTTAAGACGGATAGACATCTAAGCGAGACTATATCGCTAGATGTGGAGATGGCTTTCGCAGATTATAGAGACGTTATGAATCTGCTAGAGGATCTGATAGTATATATTGTAAACTCTGTTAGGAGGTACTGTATAGCTCAGCTAGCATTCCTGAATATAGGCGATCTCAAGGTTAGAAAACCGTTTAGACGTATATCTTATGATAGGGTTATATCGAAGCTTAAAGATCTCGGTCTAGAAGTGGGGTGGGGTGAGGATCTATCTACAGCGGCTCTGAGGAGACTTGCAGAGGTGTATAGAGAGCCATACTTCATAGTAGATTGGCCTAGAGGGTTGAAACCATTCTACATAAAGTCTAAGAGGGGGGGTGTTACAGAATCCTTCGATCTGATGTGGGGTCATGTAGAGATAGCTTCGGGTGGTAGTAGAGTTAACTCTAAGAGATCTCTTGCTAGGAGGATCAGGATGCAAGGGTTGAATACCGAAAGCTTCGAATACCATCTCAAGGTATTCGATTACGGTATGCCTCCGCATGCAGGTTTCGGTCTAGGTGTAGATAGACTTATCATGGTGTTAACTAATCGAGATGATATAAGAGAGGTGGTATTCTATCCTAGGGATCCGTCGAGGCTTACACCTTAGATGGAGGTGTTCAACCTAGGGTTGAGCATTAGAGAATCTAGATTCGATGTTAAGCGTCTAGCATCGCTTGTAAAGCTTAGGCTATCACCTGAGGAGGAGAAGCTATTTAGCGTTCAGCTATCTAGGATATTGGAGTTCTTTAATCGGTTAGATAAAGCTCAGGTAGATGATGTTGAACCTACCTTCCACCCCCTCGAGATATACAATGTATTCCGTGAGGATATTGTCTCACCATATCCTAGCGATAAGCTTCTAAGCCTACCTAGTAGGGTTAAGGAGCGTTATATATGGGCTCCGAGGATGTAGGTAGCCTTGAAGGAGACCTATACTTTGAAACTTATACAGGAGATAGAATCTGGTAGTCTACCATTAGATGAGTATCTAGCTAGGAAAGCTGAAGCTATAGCGAAGCTGGAGCCGATACTTAATAGCTTCATAACAGTGGTTAAAGGTTTCGAAAAGAGTAGAATCGAGAGATTAGGCTTACTTAAGGGGTTAACCGTAGCTATCAAGGATAACATATGTATGGAGGGTATAGAGACAACTTGTGGAAGCCTTATACTTAGAGGTTATAAGCCGAGCTATGATGCTACAGTCGTGGAGAGGATTAAGAAGAATTCAGGGGTTATAACTGGTAAAACCAATATGGATGAATTCGCTATGGGGTCGACTACAGAGTGGAGTGCATTCGGTCCTACTAGGAACCCATGGGATCCATGTAGAGTTCCAGGTGGATCCTCTGGTGGAAGTGCTGCAGCAGTAGCTTCAGGTGAATCAGATCTAGCTCTAGGATCAGATACAGGTGGATCTATAAGATGCCCAGCCTCATTCTGCGGGGTGGTAGGGTTGAAGCCTACATACGGGCTTGTAAGTAGGTATGGGTTAATAGCTTACGCCAACAGTTTAGAGCAGATAGGGCCTATAGCTAGGGATGTATATGGGTGCGCTCTCCTTCTAACAGCTATAGCCGGCTACGATCCTAGAGATTCTACATCGATCGATAGATCCTATACGGATTATAGGTATGCTTTAATCGAAGGTTTAGAAGGGTTTAGGCTAGGTGTAGTAAGGGAGCTTCTAGGTGAAGGTGTCGATCAACGAGTATCATCATGTATAGAAGAGTCTATCTATAGGTTTGAATCGCTAGGTGCAACTGTTGAGGAGGTTTCGATACCATCGATAAGCTTCGCTCTCCCAGCCTACTATATCATAGCTATGGCTGAAGCTAGCTCTAACCTAGCTAGATACGATGGTGTGAGGTACGGTATGAGTCTATCCGCGAGGGATTATGATTGGAGCCGATACTATGAGGATGTTAGGAGTAGGGGGTTCGGTTTAGAGGTTAAGAGGAGGATTATCTTAGGTGCATACGTACTCTCAGCAGGATACTATGATAGATACTATATTAAGGCTTTGAAGGTTAGGACTCTGATAAAGAAGGGATTCATGGAGGTATTTAAAAGATTCGATGCGTTGATAGGCCCATCCATGCCTATCCTACCCTTTAGGATAGGTGAGAAGATAGAGGATCCATTAGAGCTGTATATGTGCGATATAGATACAGTTCCTGTAAATCTAGCAGGTTTACCAGCTATTTCGATACCATGCGGCTTAGTCGATGATTTACCAGTGGGGTTGCAGATTATAGGCTCGTATTTCTGTGAGGATACGATACTTAGGATAGCCTATAACTTGGAGGCTGCGTTAGATCTAAGATTGAAACCGGTATTCTCGGAGGTATGCGTATAGTGTCCGAGCTTAAGCCTATTATAGGCTTAGAAGTTCACTGTCAGCTTACAAACCTTAGGAGTAAGCTTTTCTGCTCATGCTCAGCAGATTATAGGGGTAAGCCTCCGAATACGAATATATGCCCTGTATGTATAGGGGAGCCCGGCTCCCTACCAGTATTGAATAGGGAGGCGTTGATATCTGTGTTGAAGGTAGCTATAGCGCTTAAAGCTGATATATCTAGGTTCACATACTTCTCACGTAAGAACTACTTCTACCCAGATCTACCTAAAAACTTCCAGATATCACAGTATGATGGAGCTGGTGGTATACCTATCGCTAGAGGAGGCTCGATAGATATAGGGGGGCGTATCGTAAGGATAAGACGTATACAGCTAGAGGAGGATCCGGGTAGGATAGTCTACGAGGGTACGATAACAAGTTCTACAGGGCTACTAATGGACTATAATAGGTCTGGGATAGCTCTAGTAGAGATAGTTACCGAGCCTGATATAACCTCTCCGAGAGAGGCTAGAGTATTCTTAGAGAAGCTTAGATCGCTCTTAGAGTATATAGGGGTTTTCGATGGAAGCTTGGAGGGTGCTATGAGATGTGATGCTAACATATCTATACCTGGTGGTGGTAGGGTTGAGATTAAGAATATCTCCTCCTTCCACGATGTTGAGAAAGCGTTAAGCTTCGAGTTAGCTAGGCAGAAGCAGAGGATGGTGAGAGGGTTGGGTGTAATACGTGAAACTAGGCATTGGGATCCTCGTAGACGTATAACCGTATCCCTAAGGGTTAAGGAGGAGGAGCAGGATTACAGGTATTTCCCAGAGCCTGATCTACCACCGATAATAGTTACGGATGCGTTGATAGAGGAGGCGGAGAGGTCTATGCCGATACTCCCATACGAGAAGATCGATTTATACGTATCGAAGTATGGTTTAAGTAGGGGTTTAGCAGAGATCCTCGTAAGTTCTAAAGATTTATCCGAGTTATACGATAAGATCGTAGAATGCTATGGTAAACCAGGTAGGGTTGCCTCATGGCTTATAGAAGATCTACTACCACTCCTAGATAAGCTTGGAGTAGGGGTTAAGGATTCTAAAGCTAAACCTGAGGATATAGCATATCTATTAAAGTCTATCGATGAAGGGCTTATAGATAGATCTAGAGCGCTATCTATGCTTAGATCTATGGTGCTCGAAGGTTCTAGACCAGTTATAGTGTTTGAGCATAGCTTAGAATCTAGGATAAGCCTTGTCGAGCTGGATAGGATTATATCCGAGGTTGTAGAAGCTGAGGGGAAGGCGTTCCAGGATGCTATACGCAACCCTAAGGCTTTAAACTATCTTGTAGGGTTGGTTGTTAAGAGGTGTGGAGGTAGAGCTGATCCTAGAGAGGTTTATAAGCTTCTATCGAAGAAGGTTAGAGAGTATAGGAGGTCTAGAAGATAGTTTAACGTTTATCAAGGAGTAAACGTTAATCTATAAGATTACGGGGATAAATATTATTCGGATGTTATGAGCTGGTTTCTTCTAAGACCCGATGCCTTTAAAGTTCTAGGTGATGAAAGGGTTAGGAGAAGTTTGAATAGGTATTTCGGTATACTAGAGGGTAGGTATCATCCTAAGTTTATGATAGCTTCCAGAGTTGATGTAGATTTCTCAGATGACGATTCTCTTAGAAGCCTATGGGACGCTCATAGAGCTGCTCTCGAAGAGTATGTAGAGTTGGAGCGTAGATTAGATTCAGGAGAAGCTAGATTCGAAGATCTACAGATTCCTAAACGCTCTCTTCTAGATCTTAAATCTGTTATAGCTCGTAGACTCCTAGAGGAATGCTGCTTCTGCGAGAGGAGGTGTAGGGTTAATAGGGCTAGAGGTGAGCTAGGCTTCTGTAGGTGTGGGGAGGTATTCCTCCTATCATCAGCTTTCCACCATCTAGGTGAGGAACCGGAGCTTGTACCAAGTGGTACAGTATTCTCCATAGGATGCAACCTCGTATGCCTACACTGCCAGAATTGGACTATATCACAGAGGTATGAAGCTGGGGATCCGTTAACTATTAGAGAGCTAGCTCGTATAGTCGAGAAGCTTAGGAGAGAGGGTTGTAGGAATTGTAATATGGTAGGTGGGGATCCTACACCATGGCTTCACGTATGGATAGATACATTTAGGTATGTAAGGGTAGCGATACCGACAGTCTGGAATAGCAATAGCTACTATAGTATAGAAGCATCGGAGCTTCTAAAAGGCTTCATAGATATATACCTACTAGACTTTAAGTATGGTAACGATAGATGTGCTGAAAGGATATCATCCGCACCTAGATACGTAGAGGTTTGTAGAAGGAATCATATAGAAGCTTTGAGAAGTGGTGAGCTTATAATAAGGATATTACTCCTACCCGAGCATATAGAATGCTGTGCTAAACCCATACTGGAATGGATAGCTGAAAACCTCGGTACATGGGTTAGAGTCAATATAATGGATCAGTATACACCTCACTGGAGAGCGTACGAAGTGCCTGAGCTTAGAAGGAGGCTGTATAGAGAGGAGTATGAGGAAGCCCTACGCTATGCTGAAAGGTTAGGTTTCACAAACCTGGTTCCACCTTAACCTCGCAGGGAATAGGCATCCTAAGACTGCTTCGGCTTCTCCCTAACCCATAGAGCCCCCTTCTCAGAATAGCTTGAAGGGAATCTAACATAGGTCCTAGTCTTCAAAGGCTTCTCGTATATCCTTCTATAACCTCCATCTACCGCTACTAGATGCTCCACCTCCATCTGGAAGCTACCGTAGGCTTCATAGGATGCATAGTGAAGCTGGAAGCAGCAAGGTCTAGTCATAGATATTACACGCTTAAGCTTTAAACCGTATGCGATGAATCTACGAATCGAAGACTCTATAGATTCATAGTTCTCTATCTCTGGGCATGCAGATAACACTAGATCCACATCCCCTAGAAGCTTAACGTGTAGCTCAGGATATGTTAAAGCGAAGCAATCAGCTACTATAGCGAAAACCTCTACACCTTCTAGAAGCGGATCATCAATCTTAGTTAGGGTTAAACGCCAACATCTAACCCGATCAGATCTAACCATCCTAGATCCCGCCGATCCTACTCTCTTTAACCTTCTCTATAAACTCCCTACATCTATCTGCATACTTACACCATTCTAAGCATGAGAAGCGTTGTTCGCGAACAACTATAGCTCCACAGCTGCTGCATCTAGTCTCATCTTCATCGCTCCAGATTTCTACCTCTGAACCGCAGTTAGGACACTCGATATACTCGGGTATAGGTCTTAGGAGGTTAGCTATACCTGGGCATAACCTCCAATCCCTAGATCGCGCATACATGCTGATATTATCCTAGATATAACGATGCTATAAGGGTTTCTTCTCTTACGTAAACCTGGTAGCATAACCTATCCTAATATTTAAAAATCTGAAACTTTATTAGTCATCGGCGATCCTCAAGATAATAGGTTGAGTGTAGTCGGAAGCATGAATACTTTCATAGCGGATCTACATGATCTCGATAGGCTTGTAGAAGTTGCTAGGTCTAGGTATAGTGTTTACGCACCTGTGAGAAGGGGGAGAGGCTACGTATTCTCTAAGATAGAAGGTATGAGCGATACCGATCTAAGATATAATAGGACTATACTCCCACCTACGAAGATCTTCCATAGACCTAAGGAGGTTCTCCTAAGGTTTCAGCTTGCCGATGGACCTGAATTCGGCGAAGTAGTTGAGGTGGAACCGATGATGATCTTCGGTGTTCATGCATGCGATCTTAACGCTATACTCCGTCTAGATAGATTCTTTACACGTAGGTTTGAGGATCCATACTATCTTGCTAGGAGGAGGGGTAGCGTTGTAGTAGCTTTGAATTGCAACGGTCCTAGGGATGAGTACTGCTTTTGTGCATCGCTAGGTACAGGTCCCACTGTGTACGGAGGCTACGATATACTGTTAACCGAGGTTAGGGATAGGATGTTCCTAGTTGAAGCCGGATCCGAGATAGGAGCTAATCTAATCGATGAAGCTAGGTTTAGGAGAGCTTCGATGAGCGATATGGAGGCTAAGAAAGCTGTAGCTTCGACTGCTAAAAGGGAGTTTAGGAGGTATGCCGATTTTAGAAGCTTATCGTATCCTGTGATAGAGGTTTTAGCTCACACTGTATGGGATGAGGAGGCTGATAAATGCTTCTCTTGTGGTAATTGTAGCCTAGTATGCCCTACATGTTACTGCTATGAGATATACGATACACTTGATATGGATTTAAATAGCGGTTTCAGAGTTAGAAGGCTTGATTCATGCCAGCTATACGGGTATGCCGAAGTTGCTCTCGGAGGGAATTTCAGAAAGTCTAGGAAGGCTAGGCTTAGACATTGGATGGTATGTAAGTTCGGCGGAGCAGCCGGCGGGGAGCTATCGAGCTGCGTAGGATGCGGTAGATGCATATTCTATTGTCCAGCTAGGATAGATATAACTAGCGTAGCTTCTAGACTTAGGGAGGCTGTCTAGGATTGACTAACCCCTATATACCTATGAAAGCTGAGATAGTATCGATAAAGACTGAAACTAGAGATATTAAAACCTTCAGGTTAAAGCCTCTCGGAGGTAAGCTAAAGTTTGAAGCAGGGCAGTTCGTAGAGGTGTCGGTCTTCGGTGTCGGTGAAGCTCCTATAAGCATATCCTCTGATCCAGATGTAGATGACTACTTCGAGTTATCTGTCAGGAGGGTTGGAAGCGTTACAGGGGCTCTATTCAAGCTTAGCGAAGGAGCTATCATAGGTGTTAGAGGCCCATATGGTAGGGGATGGCCTCTTAAGGAATCTGAGGGGATGGATGTGTTAATCGTGGGAGGTGGATGCGGCGCGGCGCCGCTCAGACCGGCTATCCTGAAGCTACTCAGAAGTAGAGATAGGTATGGTAGGATAGAGTTGCTATACGGTGCCAGGACTCCTAGCGACGTCATGTATATGGAGGAGTTTGAAGCTATCGCAGAGGGTAGCGGATGTAGAGTCTTATTAACGGTGGACACTATAGCTCCAGATAACAGGTGGCGTTACAGTGTAGGCGTCGTAACAAGCTTGTTCGACAAGATATCTGTAAATCCATTTAGATCTGTAGCTTTAGTATGCGGACCGGAGATTATGATGATGTACGCGGTGAGGGATCTGTTAAGGTTAGGTTTCAAACCTGAAAACATATATCTGTCTATGGAGAGGAGGATGAGGTGTGGTCTAGGTTTCTGCGGCCATTGCCAGATAGGTAGGAAGTATGTATGCCTTGATGGACCGGTATTCAGCTATAGCGAGATAGCACCTATGCCTGATAAGATCGTCTAGCGGAGGTGTGGTGCAGGTATGTTGAAGATCGGGTTATTTAAATTCTCATCGTGTTCAGGTTGCCAGCTGTCGTTTCTAAGGCTTAACGAGAAACTGTTAGATCTAGTAGATAAGCTGGATATAGCCTACTGGGTTATGGTTAGCGATAACGATGTAGAAGATTCATACGATGTAGCTTTCGTAGAAGGCTCTATATCGACGCCTGAAGATATATACTCCATAAAGGATGTGAGAGCTAGATCTAAAGTGTTGATAGCTTTCGGGGCGTGCGCTTCGTTCGGAGGTTTAAACAGCATTAGGAACTATATGGTTCAGAAGGATGTGGAGAAGATAGTGTATGGTAGTAGCGGAGCTCTATCGGTTAAATCCATCATATCATACCCTATAGACTTCTACGTAGATGTGGATATATATCTCGGTGGATGCCCCCCATCCCTAAGCGATATATTAGAGGTTATCAAAGCCTCTATACTAGGCTTTAAACCTAGGCTTCCAGATTACCCTGTCTGCGTCGAGTGTAAGCTAAGCGAGAATGAGTGTCTACTTGTAAACGGGGAACCCTGTATGGGGCCTATCATCAGAGCTGGATGCGGAGCTCTATGCCCCTCTCTAGGTAGAACCTGTGAGGGATGCTACGGGCCTCAGGCTGATCCAAACCCTAACTCGCTAGCAGATAAGTTTAGAGAGATAGGGCTATCAGAAGACGAGATTCTATGCAGACTCCGTAAATATGCAGGTATGCATAGAGATTTCAGAGGAATAGCTAAGCTTTAGCATCGGTATTGAAGCTGACTATATATAACGATGACTTCATGCGATCGACCTCCTATAAGGTTGCTCTAGCTAAATCCCGCATACGATAGCCCGCTACGTTCTTAGTGGTATACGATTAGAGGATATACGTAGAGTAGATGTATCGATCGATACATCCATCATCCTGTATCTACATTGGTTTATTGCGTGTATAACGTAAAACTTTTATCCGCCATGTTACCTCTCCATAACGGTGTTATGGGAAGGGTTGAGTTAACACCTATAGACGAGGTTAAGCAGCCGGTAGCGGTAGATATTAGACACGCAGTACCCATCTATTCAGAATTGCTGAGAAAAGGCGTCATAGAGAAACCTATAATAGTGGAGGAGGAATCTGGAGTCGCCCTCTCGGATTTCGATCTACTGGAAGCGTTGAATCTTCTAGGCGTAGATATGGCTCCGACTATAGCTTTAGATAGAAGCGAATTTGAGATATCATCCACTTGCGGTAGACCTATCAGCTTAGAAGATATAGTGAACGCCGGTACAGGAGGATCTAAGCTAGGATATGGAAGCTTTCAGGTGAAGCTACGTTTCCATGAACCATCGATAAGTGTAGATCTAGATTCCCTCGGATTCTTCAACGAGTATAAGCGTAGAAGTAACCTTAGAGTCTACAACGATACTTTAGAATTGCTATATAAAGGTTGGCCTACCCCTCTAGTTAGACTAAAATCTTTCTCATCGAATGATAGGATCGTATTAGCTAAGCTTGAAGGGTTTAACCCTTTCAGTAACAGCGTTAAGGATAGGATAGGATGGGCTATGATCATGGAGGCGTTGGGTAGAGGGATCTTAAGAGAGATTTTATATGAAGCTACATCGACTAATACCGGTATAGCTTTAGCATCTATAGGCAATATACTGGGGTTGAGGAGCAGGTTCTTCATACCAAAGACTGTTCAGAGGGTTAGCGATGCATATCTGAAGATTCTCGGCGCAGAAGTTGAGAGGGTGCCAGTAAATCTGACGGTGGAAGCGATCTCAGAAGTTGAATCTAAAGCTAGGATGGATGGCGCTACCCATCTGAATCAGTTCGAGAACGATGCTAACCTTAAAGTTCACTTAAAGTATACAGCCAAAGAGATAGATCTTCAACTCAGAGAGTTTGGGGTTAAACCTGATTGTATCATAGGTGGACTGGGAACCTCGGGTCATATGAGCGCCATCTCCCTATACTTTAGAAGCAAGTATAACGGCGGTGTGAAGATCGTCGGGGTTCAACCTGCTCAAGATGAAGCTATACCGGGTATCCGGAGGGTGGAGACTGGTATGAAGTGGGTGCATTGGTTTGAATTCGATCGTATAGTCGATGTGAGGCGTAGCGAAGCGGTGGAAGGCTGTATAGAGGTCGCTAGGAGGGAGGGCTTACTGATAGGGTTAAGCTCTGGAGCAGTCTTCCAAGCATTCAAGAAGATAGCAAAAGAGAGCGGGGTATACGTGCTAGTATTCCCGGATACGGGTTACAAGTATGGAGAGCAGTTCGAAGAATATATCAGGATATATGGAAAACTTTGACAGCTATATAGAAGCTATGACGGTGTAGCGGGGGCTCCATGTAGAATATCCATTTAGATTATTATAGAAAGCCTTATGCATCCTCCTACATAGCCTTCAAAGTTAAACTATCCACTTCCATATACCTGTTTCCTATACCGTTAGATATTTATGCAGGTATAGGGGTCTAGTCCTGATAACAGAACGCTGATCCTCCTACTAGATAGAGGCTACTCTAAGGTGACGTAGTTTTCAACTTCGCTACCAGCTATCGATTATAACGGTGTTTACTAGGGGTTGGCTTAGATATCGTTTAAAGCGATCTATACTCATCTGAAGTATCCGATCCTATACTTTGGATGTATAGATTCTTCGTGTATACATGTGTCTCCATAACGATACCCCTATCTATAAGCTTCATATTCTTCATCGAAGGATGGATGTTAAGCTTCTGAGGAGCTCTCCCTACGGGTTATAAGCCTTGAGATGTGGAAAGCTGTTAATCTGAAGAGGTAGCCTACTGCTAGATCGTATAGCATAGATATCAGTCCTACCGATACTACTAGTATAAGCTTAGATCCTTTAAGCTCTAGGATGGATTTACACGATTCTATGGATGTAAAGAGTATCATAGCTCCTACGACGGCTAGAGAGTATTCAGCGAATACTCCTATGAGGGGTCTAGCGAATAGTAATATTAACGCTAGTTCGAATATACCCTCCATCACCATCGCCCCTCCGGTTAGCTCTGAAGAAATATTGGAAGGTAAACCCTCCGGCTCCATGACACATCTGTACTCCCACGATCAACGATGAGAAAATGTTGAGTACACCTATATTCAAAGCTAGCTCCATCCCCTTCAGCCTCGTTTACAGCGAGGCATGTAGCTAAAACTGCGTTGGAGAGTGTTAACACTATCTGAGAGGATATAACCTTCAATACCCCTAACGTGATATCGGATACCGGTAGGAGATGTATGGTTGGAGGTTGGAAGCCTATACCGAGCTTCAAGCTTTCGTTAGCTATCTAGGAGTTTAACACTGAGATAACGCCTAAACGGAAAACGGCTAATGCAGACGATATAATCTTCACCTTGGATAGGATGGTTATCAACGCTATACAGGATAGAGCTAGCGTTATATTGGATACTATCGCGTTTAACGATTTCTTTACGAGGATTAATGCAAGCCCGAATCATACGCCCCGTATCACTAGCATAGGGGGTTATACGTGCTAGAGGATCGATTAAACCCGGTAAGCCTAGTGTAAACCATACTAAACCTGTTATCAAACCGGATAGGTATACGTACTACGGCTCCCATCCCTCAGATAAAGCTGCTGTAGCTATAGCTTTCTTAGGTTCGACTGAGAGTGGGAGCCTATGTATTAAGCCTAAAAGCTATATTCGTTACACCCATAGCTAGAAATATGCTTGTAGGGTTAAGCTTCAATACGACCATATACCCTACTATGAGCGAGTTTACCTGAAAACTCCCTTATACTGAACTCTAACCTCTTTACTCTAGCCGTATAGACGACGCTCCTCTAGCTATCCAGCTTCGGTTATAAGCTACTTCTATAGCAGGTATAGTATCTTATATTACGTAGCCTTAATGCCTACGGTTTACGGTGGATACATCGTATAACACGTTTGTCGATCTAAGCAAGGTGAAATAGTATGCATGAGCTTAGGAATAGTATCCCCGCTATCGTGAATAGATGGTCGAAGCCGTATTGCGTTACGATATATCCACCTATAGCCATACCAGCTATACTTCCGATCCTAGTTAAGCATGCGTATAGCCCCATCCACCCCTCAGGTATCATCTCCATCCTCACTACTCTGCTAGATAGAGCGAATAGAGTATAGAAGATACCCACCACCATCAATATGATCGTATCTACGATCACAGCTGCTATGTATGGTAGGTAGCCGCACGGTATGAGTGTAAGTATGAGGATAGCTCTGATGAAAGCAGATAGTCTAAGACTTCTATAGCTTCCATAGTACTCGTATACATCCTTGAACAGTATATATCCCGCTATAGATCCGATCTCGTTTAGTAGTAGTATAGTGAAAGCTATACTCTGCGGTATACCTAAAACTCTACACAGGTATATCGCGATGAAGGTGAATATAGCATCCGTAGCCATAGTGAAGGTTAACGCACCTATACCGAAGAATAGTATACTTCTAGATGGATCAACCCCAATCCTAGGGTAGGCTAACCTCGCTATACGCTCTCCATATAGATCTTGAGATACTAGTATCATCGATAACTTCTCCACGCTACCTATACATCTTTCGAGACGTACCATCTTCCTCTCAACCATGATCATAGGATCCTCTACGAATATTAGCGATGCTAAAGCTGATGATAACGCTAAGAACCCGCATAGATATACTACCTGTACATGCTCATAGAATGATAGTACTAGAGCCCCCATAGCTAACCCTAATAGATCCCCTATCTCAGATACGATACCGTAAGATCTAGATTCATCACACCACTCATCCCTACTACTCCCCTCCGCTATAAGTATATCCTCGACTGGTGGTATAGCCGATCCGAAGAATCCGATAAGTAGGCATAGAGCTACTAGATCGAGTAAGCCTCCAACCCTTGTGAAAAGTATTAGGAGGATGGAGTATACGATTATCGATGATACAGTTATAAACCTGCATCTCCTAGTCCTATCAGCTAGATAACCCCAGATGAATGATCCCGGGATATAAGCTAGCCATACCGATGCTGCAACCACCCCTACATCTACCGAATCCCTACCTAGAGTATACGCTACATATAGCGGTAGAAGGTTGGTAAATAGGGTAGAAGCTATCTTACGAGGTAGTAGAGCGATATACCATACCCTCATTACATACTCAAGCGGTATTAGCGGGTTTAAAACTAGATTTATAACGATTTAACACTATAGGGATGATAAACTCTGATAAGATGATGTACGATCGATAGATCTACTATAGTATACCTAAATCATAAACTAAACCTGCTACACACCTCTCTACAACGATACTCTAAGATCCTCCTTAACCCTTGTCAAACATATATGGGTTATAGTCCTATCTACATGAGGCATAGCTAGTATCCTCTTTACGAAAGCGCTAAGCTCCCTCCTATTCCTAAACCTAGCTATTATGATAGCATCAGTCTCACCGGTTATATCGTAGACACAGATAACCGATGGATTAGAAGCTATCTCCTTCTCAACCTCTACAAGATATCCTCTAGATACCACGACCTCTATTATCGCTGTTATATCGTAGCCTACAAGTTCAGGATTAACTATAGCTGTATAACCCTCTATAACACCCTCCTCCTCCAACGCTTTAACCCTAGATATAACCGCCGTAGTCGATAACCCAACCTTCTTAGCTAGCTCCCTATAGGATATCCTAGCATCCCTCTGCAGCTCCCTCAATATCCTAATATCGTATTCATCTAGCTTCACAACACCCATACACATACACCTGGATAGATAATCTAGGTACTGCTAGATTCTACTCAGAATAATTTAAGCTATTTAACACTAATACCACCTATAGATCGCTGATAAGGTTTGAGTCGTAGGTGGAGTACATGCCCGATATATGGGATTCGATAATCATCGGAGCAGGTCCAGCTGGGCTAACTGCCGGTATATACCTATCTAGACTTGGATTCAAGGTTTTAATACTAGACGCTGGTAAAGCTGGTGGAAGACTCAGATCAGCTGGATTGATAGAGAACTACCCAGGATTCCCTGAAGGTATAGAAGGCTCCACCCTAGCTGATAGATTCGTAGAGCATGCACGTAGATTCAAAGCCGATATCAGAGAGTATGAGGAGGTAACAGCTCTACAACTAGATACATCACCCAAGATCATAGCTACTCGTAGAGGTAGCATATACCAGGGCTACACGATCATACTAGCTATAGGTGCTCCTAGAAGAACCTATAGTATAGATGGTGAGGAAAGGCTGCTAGGTAGAGGAGTATCATACTGTGCCGTATGCGATGGGCCATTATACTATGGTAGAGATGTAGCTATACTAGGCTCAGGTATAGAAGCTATAGAAGATGCACAGCTCCTATCAAGGTTTGCTAGCAGAGTCTATATCCTAGCATCTAAACCTAGCCGCGAATTAAGGGAGGCGAAGTTTCAAGATAACGTCAAGGTATACGAAGACGTAGAGGTGGAGGGTATAATAGGCGGGGATAGGGTTGAATCAGTAAGGTTCAGGTATATGGATAGGGTTATAGATCTACCAGTATCCGCTGTATTCATAGCTCTAGGAGTTCTACCACCATCCAAACTTCTAAGATCCACATCTATCGAGCTAACCCCTGAAGGATTCATAAAGGTGGATTCTAAGTGTAATACGAGGGTTGAAGGTGTATACGCAGCTGGGGATTGCGTAGGCTTAGGATTCCAGATCGCTATAGCTGTAGGTCAAGCAGCTACAGCCGCGCTATCCGCTCTAGAATATCTAAGGAAGCTAAAGGGTTAGGTAACGTTTAAGTTATGCATAACGTTTGATATCCTATGAGCGGCTCTGATGATTCAGAGTTATAGGGTACCCCCTATGCCCTTAAGGCATTAGGCTGAGCCGCTCACCCTTTTTAGGTATAAAGGTAAGTTTTATCTCCCTAGCATATGGTAGAGCTAGTCGAGGGACCCCGTATGTTCAACGTTAAATGTGGTATAGTTGGATGTGGTGTAGTAGCGCATAACAAGTATATACCCGCTGTTAAGAAGTATGCTATACTAGAAGCTGTATGCGATATACGGGAGGAGAGAGCACGTAGGACTGCTGAAGTTTGGCATATCAGATCCTACTATACAGATTTCACCGATATGCTTGAGAAGGCGGATATCGATGCTGTACTCATACTAACAGGTATGGATATACATGCAGATCAAGTCGTAGAAGCAGCTAGGATGGGTAAGCATATACTGGTACAGAAGCCTCTAGCTACAAAGCTGGATAAGCTTAGAGAAGCGGTTGAAGCAGTCGAGAAAGCTAGAGTTAAAGTTCTAGTAGAGCCTAACGTACAGCTCAACCCGATATACTTGAAAGCTTCGAATATAGTAGAGGGTATAGGCTCCCCATACTGGTTTAGAGCAGGATTCGGCCGTCATCCACCTAGCTGGGGTGAACATACATTCTTCTCGAAGGAGGGGGGAGGACCCCTATTCGATCTAGCTGTATACGAAGTCTCGCTTCTAACATTCATCCTAGGCCCGGCTAAGAGTGTTACAGCTATAGGTAGGATATCGGTGCCGGAATTGGATCTAGTAGAAGACGATTATCTAAACCATCATCTACCCGAATCCGTATCGAAAAGTGTATGGGAGATTATAGCATCAGCTCCTAGAACGCGTAGGATAAGAGTCGAAGTAGAGGATAACGTTATGATCCTAATGGAGATGGTTAACGGAGCTATAGGTGTAGTAGTATCGAACTATGTAACTCCGAGAGAATTCGCCCGTCCACCTAGAGTCGAAGTATACGGGTCTACAGGCTTCCTAGATATACCCGTCCACTCGAGTCGTAACCCCGTTATATCTGGAGCGGTAAAGATTGGTGGTACGGTGGAGACTATATCAATCGATGGAGCTAGCCTAGGCTTAGTAGAGCATAACGGATGGTTCTCATGGGATTACTACGAAGCATCTGTTAAACATCTACTAGAATGTATAGTCACCGATAGGGAACCCCTACCAAGTATACGTTGGGGTGCACATGTAAGTGAGATATTGATAAGATCCCTCGATTCGATGAGATCAGGTAGATCTATGGATATATCCTACAGATTCTAGGATGGTGTCAAGCTATCGATCCACCATCTAGATCTATGAGAGGATTCTACGCTATACTATGGCTCACAACTATATGCATATCATCAATCGTACCTGTAGATAGCGGCGAGATCGGTGAGCTACTAGATATAGGACATATAATCGTATACATAGTTCAGACTATACTATGGGCTTGGTACTTCGATTTCGAATACACTTTCATACCGGTATCCATAGCATCTACGCCGGTAACAGAGCTTCTACAACTCGCAACGCCATGGAGGAATCCATGCCTGATAGATATACTGAACAATATGCTAGGCGTATGCATAGGTATCATACTAGTCTACGCTATAACCCTCCATCACGGATCTTAAAGTATCTCTATAAACCCTCTATCACCATCAACCCTTACCCTACATCCATCCCTAACTAAGGTGAATATATCCCGCTCAGGCTTATCTACCACGGGTAGTCTACCACCATAGAATACCTCTATCGATAGAGGCCCAGATAAGAGTATAAAATCTGTCTTAAGATTAACTATAGCTGCCGGAGCCTTCCCCCTCCTATAAGCTTCGACTATCACACCACCACTACCAGTAGACCCCCTACCATAGGGGAAGATCAATACCTTACCAGCTATACATCTACCATACCACTCGTGATGCACATCTACAACCATACCCGTATAAGGGTCTAGCTCACCCCAGAAGCCGAAGGGCTGCTTCGAAACTAGAGCCTCACCTAAAGCTACACCGCTAGTTAATCTCCTACACCTAATCCTAACACTCATCTAGCTATCCTCCCCTCTAAAGCTACCCTTATACACTCTTCTAAACTACCATAGAATACATCTGTCTTAGCTTGCATAGGAGCGTAATGCGCAGTTTTAGCAGAATCTGTAGCCATAGCTTTAAACCCTCTCGTATACGTGGGAGCGTTCATAGCGCATGAGCCAACCATGAATTTAACACCAGCCCCCTCTATTATATCCCTATACCCCATCCTACATGCTAGTGTATAGGTGAGATTATCTGTAGCAAGCCATACCTCTACACCAGGATGGATCCTCCTACCTCTAAGTAGATAAGCAGCCATACCTATCTGATCGATAGAGTAGTGTGGGCATCCTAGAAATACTAGATCGACCGATCCATCCTCGATAGTAGATAACTCTCGGTAAGCCTTCCTAACATCCTCAACACAGATTTCAACCCTATCCTCAGGTTTATCATCTCCGAAAGCTTCTTCCAAACTCCTAGCTTCAGGTGTAACACCTAGGATATGGTATAACGCTACAGATCCAGATGACGCAGCTGCTGCACCCATAGCTCTAAGCATCCTCTTAGATACACCCTCAGGTATACCATCGATCACAGGTATCCCCCCAGCAGATACTAAGCCTATAGCATAGCCTAACGCACCGTAATCCTTAATCGTCATACTAGATATATCTAATCCCTTAACCCTAACTAGTATATCCCCCCTCCTATTCTCAGGTATATGAAGTTCTATCATAGGTATACGTCCAACTATAGCTGCGCATAACTCTATATAGGATGCGTACCTATTAGTCCTAGCCCCTATCACAGAGTTAGCATATGAGACACAGTTAGATTCACCCCAAGCGATATGCTCACCATACCTAGGAACATTCATATTCCAGTATGGTATACATGTCCAGTTATCCAATCCACCCATAGCTCTGTAAAGCATACATAGCTTCAACTGCTTCTCAACCCACTCATCTGGGAATAGGAATTTCTCCGCATCCTCCAACGGTATAGAAGCGGTGCATAGACTCGTAGGTACAGTAAACCTAGCACCCATCCTATAGAACATATCAGCTATCTCTAAACCACTATCATAGACCACATTGTATACGCAGGATACTAGATGGCATGAAGATACCTCCACCATACGTTCAGCTCCATAAGCATCGCCGAGCTTAACTAGAAGCTCCATAGCCCTTCTAGCAGCCTCACCAACCTCCCCATCTAGTATACGCTCCTCCTCCCTAGTTAGATACATAGCCTACAGAGATGGCTCTAAACCCGCTACTCTTATATCTTTAACTATCCTTAAGCAGTGATACGTAGGATCAAGCTATGCGTAGAGGTGTAGGTGTAGTATTCAAGGATAAAGGAGTAGTATCCCTAGAAGAATTCGATATCGATAGCTTAGAACCCGGCCGCCTCCTTGTTAAAACACTCTATACGCTTATAAGCCCAGGTACGGAGACAGCATTCCTACTAGGCTTACCCAACACCCCGGCTACCTACCCTCAGTATCCAGGCTATAGTAACGTAGGTATAGTAGAGGATATCGCTAGCGATATAAGGGGGTTCAGTATCGGGGATATAGTTGCATCACCATCAAGGCATGCTAGTATAGTAGCACCTAGAGCTGAGAATACTTTTAAAATACCGGGGAGCATAGATCCTATAGAAGCCTCCTTCTTCTATCTATCAGCTATAGCTCTCCAAGGTGTACGTAAATCCGAGCCTGAGATAGGTGAATCAGCTGTAGTCCTAGGCCTAGGTCTTGTAGGACAGCTTACAGCACAGCTCCTAGCTCTATGCGGGGTCATACCGGTTATAGGTGTAGATCTATACGATTATAGGATAGAAGTAGCTAGATCCCTATCCATAGACTATGGTTTAAACCCATCGAAGATCGATACCGTATCAGAGGTATACAGGATAACTGATGGTAGGGGGGCATCGATAGTTATAGAATCTACAGGTAATCCTGAAGCTATAAACCTAGCTTTAAAGCTAGCAGGTAGAAGAGGGCGGGTCATACTCCTAGGTAGTACTAGAGGCTTATCCACCGTCAACTTCTATAGCGATGTACATAGGAAGGGGTTGATAATAATAGGAGCTCATAACTCTATAAGACCTAGATCCGAATCATCTAGATGGTACTGGACGATTAGAGATGATGTAGAGCTAGTCTTTAAACTCCTATCTATGAAGCGTCTAAGAGTTAGGGAGCTTATATCATCTATACTAGAGTATAGGCAAGCTGAGGAAGCCTACAAGCTACTGATAGATCATAAAGATAGGGTTATATCCGTAGTTTTAGATTGGAGGGTTATATCAGATAGCCTTAGATAGAGCGTTCACAGCCTCCCTAACCCTACGATAGGTCTGCTGCAAAGCTTCAGATACAACCTTAACATCAGATATAACAGGCATGAAGTTTGTATCCCCCTCCCATCTAGGAACTATATGCACATGTATATGCTTATCAACCCCAGCTCCAGCAGCCCTACCTATATTCAAACCTATGTTAAACCCGTGGGGTTTATACGCATATCTCAACCATAGTATACACGATCTAACGGTGGAGATCAGCTCGTAAAGCTCATCATCGGTAAGCTCTTCTAGATTAGCTTTATGACTATATGGTGCAACCATGAGATGCCCGTTATTATATGGATACCTATTAAGCATAACGAAGCATAGCCTCCCACGATACACTATCAGATTCTCCTCATCCCTACCCTCACTAGGCTTAACGCAGAATATACATGCTTCACTAGAGGTATCGGTAGACTCTACATAGTGTATACGCCACGGAGCCCATAGGATCCTCCTCATAGCATAACACGTCAAATATATATCCTAATCACTATATAAGAAAATGTTTATCTCCCAGGATACGTTTATCTTCAGATAAGAGCGGCTTGGATAGGGGTATTCTCTCCATCCTAATAGTCATCACCCTACTACTAGCATTCTCTATAGCATCCATAACCCCGAAGGTAGAGTATACACCTACCATGGTTTACAAGTATAGATTCAACATAGACTACGATGGGAATACCTGTACGCTTATAAGATTCGAATCACAGGAGCCGGGTATAAGCTGGGTTATACTACCATCATACACGAACTGGACTATCTCCGTATCAAACGGTACTATAATCGAAGGCGTATTCAAACCCCTACCCGATGGAAATCCATTCTGGGGTAACTACACCTTCAGATTCGAATCAAACGGTAGGATCTTCTCTATGCTTATAGCCTACGCTATCCCCCTATACACGTTTATAATAGAGCCTAACGGATTCTTCCTCTCACCTCTCATAGGCTTCGATCGTAGAGCTAGGGGTTCAGCTACAATCTACATGGATGGTAGAATCAGTATCGGTACAGCATTCTATCTAAGCGAATCTCTAAACGTTATGAGAACGGTTAACCCTAGGAGGGTATCGGCCGAGGATGATAAGACTATGATAGAGTTCGATGCTATCTCAGTATCACGTATAGGATTCACATTCTCTAGGAAAGGTTCACCTGATACGGTATCGCTGGTAGATCCACCATTCCGTATGGATATACCATCCAGGTACATAGATATAGGTAGGCATATAATGGAGCTGTACAGAGACGCGTATAGGATACTATCAAACATGCTCTGTATAGAATTCGATAGCATAGTCGAGGTTAAGCTATTCGTACCTACACTACAACAATTCCAGGAGGGTGTAGCTGGATTCGTACCCATATCCCCAGGGGATCTTCAATCCATAAACTTGAATCTATTCAATCTAAGATATACAAGCGGAACTATGGAGCTTGTAGCCCTCCACGAGCTCGTCCACCACTTCATAAAATCCATAGGTATATCGATAGATAAGCTGTGGATCCATGAAGGTCTAGCAGAGTATATATCGATAAAGCTAGCTTCTATGCTAGGCTACGAGGATGCAGCATACGCTAGATATAACCAGCATATGCAAACGCTACAGAGTATACGCTCACGATCGCTAAACTTTATACAAGGTTGGAGCTTCGTAAATAAGCCAGCTGATATCAGACTCCTATACGCTGCATCATTCTACATATTCCATTACATAGGTGAGAAGTACGGTGGTCTAGAATTCTATGGTAGGGTATTCGATATAATTAGAGCTATGGATGGCGTGAAGGAGGATTCGATCCTAGCTACATCGATAGGCGTAGTTCTAGGCGATATATCCATAGGGTTATCCGAGTTTAGAAGATTCGGTTTAACCGTAGTTGATACGATTAGCCTATCAGCTACCCTATCCTATCTAAGGGAAGCTACTAAATCTATACCCGAACTACTAATATCTAAATCCATACTAGAAGCGTTACTACGACAGGTGGAGGAGCTATATGCGAGAGGGTTGTACACATCGGCTGAATCCCTACTAGGATTATATCAGCAGCTAGTTAAGCTACCATATACACTCACCGTATCAATCTATGCTATACTAGCTATACTAGCCTTGGTAGGTTTATCGCTAAAAAAGAGGGTGGAGGAATACTATTCGTAGATCCTAGGTTTTAGATGGGCATATATCGTTTAGAGGGCATAAGCTGCATCTAGGCTTCCTACTCCTACAGAAGCTTCTACCAAGAGCTATGAATAGTAGGTGTACATCCATATAGTCTTCAGGTCTATATAGCGATTCAAGCTTCATCCTAACCCTCTCATATCCCATACCCCTACTCGTCAATCCTAGCCTACTCGATACCCTTCTAACATGAGTATCTACAGGTATAACTGGCTTACCACCATAGAATAGTAGGATAACATCAGCCGTCTTCCAGCCAACCCCCTCTATCTCCATCAGCTTAGCCCTAGCCTCCTCCAACGGTAGCTTCAATATCTCCTCCATAGATCCACCAATACTAGCTATAAACCTAGCAGCCTCCCTTATCCTCCTAGCCTTCCCCCTCTGCAAGCCAGCGATCCTTATAGCATCAACTATACGCTCCTCATCAGCTGCGAGTATATCTTCAATCCTCAACCCCACCATCTCATCCAGCCTCCTATACGCGGTGTAGGCGTATACATCTCTAGTATTCTGTGATAGTATAGTCAATATCAACCCGCGGAATGGATCCACTTCAGATCTAAACTTAATATTCGGGAAAGCTTTTCTCAACCTATCTAGAACCTCGTATGCGTAGTCTCCATCCATAGCGATACTATAAAGTACACCTTGAGTAAGGTTAAAAACGTATAGCTCAACTACTAGTAGAGGGGTTCATGATCGATATAGATGTTAAAGCCGTAGCTACAGATATAGATGGAACCCTAACCGATAGAAGCTACAAGCTTAGCATAGAGGCTATAGAAGCGTTAAGGCTTCTCGAATCTAAAGGTATACCTGTAATACTTGTATCCGGTAACGCCTATCCGCTAGTTAAAGCTCTACAGATATACCTTGGATGTACCGGAGCTATAGTATGTGAGGGTGGAGCTGTAGTAGAGTACAGGCATATAGTAAAGGTACTCTCATCTAAGAATAGAGCTCTGGATGCTCTTAGAAGATTGAGAGAAGCGTATGGGGATAGGATAGTAGAGAGCTGGTGTAACATATATCGTTTCGCCGATATAGCTCTACATAGGACTATAGCTAGAGATGAGTTGTACACGATCCTAAAGGATTATCCAGATCTTAAGCTATGGGATAGCGGATTCGCATACCACATCCTAGATCGTAGCATAGATAAGGGTGTAGGTTTGAAAACTGCAGCTAATCTCATGAATATTCGAGTCGAAGATATAGTAGCTATAGGCGATAGCGAGAACGATATACCTATGTTCGATATAGCAGGGTTTAGTATAGCTGTAGGCGATGCTAGCGAAGATGTTAAGCATAGAGTAGATCTAGCTCTAGATAAACCCGATGGGGAGGGGTTCGCTGAAGCCGTAGGTATAATCCTGAGTTTGAAGAAGGGATAGATACCCTATAGGTTTAGGCTTAACCAGGTATACAGCGATATCGCTAGATAAACTCTTCAAAACCTGTATAATCCTCTGCGGATTTGAAGCAATCTTACATACGATATGATGCTCGAGTATACCTAGCCTCTCATAGTAGGCTACATACCTCTCCAGCCCCATCCTCCTAAGATATCTTCTAACCATACTAAGCGTAGCCCCCGTTATCAATACTCTACTTAAACCAGTAGCACCCCACTCATAGAGTCTAGATAGGAATCTATCTGAGAAGGACGCTGCATAACATCCCCCCTCCATCAACTTGTATAACCTGATCTCCACCGGTACACCTGGATACAATCCATACATAGCTATAGCCTCCTCATAATCACTCTCTAATTGTAGCTTAACCATCTCCGCTGCTATCATAGCTTCCACAACCCCTACATCGATTATCAATCCTCCACTCGCTACAGCCTTTATACGTCCAACCCATACGCTAAACCTATCTAGATCACGATCGTATACAAGTCTAACACCTAGAATCCTCTCTATAATCCTACAAGCTATACTAGAATCCTCCCCATCTAGCTCCACATCCACCCAGCCATCATCATTTACTAAAACCTTAAACCTGATGTTCAAACCCTTTAGATACTCTCTAAGAATAACGTATAGAGACTCCAACCCCCTATCCCTATATACTCCATAGAGTTTACCAGATGTGTAGATTATCATATAGATCTCTCTATCTCCTCTATCACCTTCTCTAGAATCCCCCTAAGCCTACTATTATCGATAGGTTTGAGTATAGCTCCACACTTCTTACACTTGAAGTTCACATCCATAGCTTCATCGAAGGTATACCTATGGTCGCCGTCATTCTCGCATACATAGAACTGGTTACTCTCCTCGAACTCCATACGTTCTCTAAGCCTCTTAAGGATCTTCCTCTTCTCCTGATTGATAAACCCGTCAACCCTCTCTTTATGTAGAATCCACTTATACTGGTATACCCCATACTGACCACCACTATACTCTCTTATCGTAGAGGCTAAAGCTAGCTTAGATAAAGTATATAATGCTTTCCTTATATCGCTCATTCTTATACCTGTCTGAAAAGCTATCTCCTCGACAGTCCTAGGTACCCCATCCTCTAGGAGCTTGATTAGTTTAACCCCATCCCTACCGATTATAGAGGATACGATAGACTCCAGTAGCTTAGACGATTCCTCCAACCCCACCTAGATAATACATCCAGCCTCCCTAGTTATTTACTTTACTTCACCTAGATCCTAGTAGACTAGCGGATACTCTGCTATACTCCTTATATCAGCCTCAAGCTCTTTAAGAATATCTATATAGGATACCCTACCCTCCTCCACAGCCCTCATAGCCTCCTCGAGTCTACGCGTAGTCTCCTCTGAAACATATTTAGCATACCCTCTATAAAGGTACTCGTAGGTCTTTCTACCTAGACTAGTAGGTATTATATATCCCCTAGGCAGCTGGATAACATAACCTCTCCTAAACAATGTCGATATAGCCTTCGCATACGTCGAAGGCCTCCCTATCCCACGCTCCTTCATAAGCCTTACTAGATCGCTCTCCGTATAGAATCTAATCGTAGACCCCCTCCAATACTGTACATCAACTATCCTAAACCTCCCCTCAAGCTTCTCAGGTAGTAGCTGTATAGGTTTAATCATGGTGAAACCCGGATCCAGTATCTTAAAGTAGCCTACCCCCTCGACTATATAATCCAGTATATCCACTCTATACTTAGCCTCGATAACCTTAGCCTCCCTCATCTGGCTTGCGATAAACCTATCGAAGATAAGCTTGTAAAGCATATAGTGGTTCTTCGTTAAAGCTATCGGAAAGGTATATACGCGTAGAGTTACCAGCTGCTTAAGTCTATCAGCATCTATAGGCCTAGTAGGTCTTATACATTCATGAGCACCCTCCACACCCCATACCCTAGGCTTGAATAACTCGATAGCTCTAGATCCAAACCTCTCCTCTAGATACCTCTGAGCTACACCCCTACCTACATCGGATACCCTTACACTATCCGTCCTATGATACGTTATCAAACCCATCTCGAATAGCTCCTGAGCTATATTCATAACATCATCAGCCGACATCCTTAAGCTAGACGTAGCTTCAGCTAGCATAGAATCAGTAGAGAATGGAGGATACGGTTTAACCTCAACCTCCTCTAGAGATTCTATCCTCACAGAAGCCTCACCCTCTCTCAATCTAGCTAGAAGCTCATCAACATACCTGCGCTCCATCTTCGGCTTCTCTAGAATAACCGTCAACCCGTTTTCAAGAATTATTCTAAAGAAATCTCTTATACTAGCCCTCGCTTTATCATACCTATCTACAACCCATCCTAATACAACCGTCTGCACCCTACCCGCAGATAGAGTAGGCTTACCGAAAACCTTCTGAACCCTACTACTAAGTTCGAAGCCTATCCACCTATCCTCTATACGTCTTAAAAGCTGTGCCTCCACCATAGCCTGATCGAAATCCCTAGGTTTATTCAAAGCTTCGAGTATAGCTCTACGCGTTATCTCATGAAACTCCACCCTGCTAACATGCGAAGTATACGGTGATAGCATACACGCAGTATCCCACCCTATCTTCTCCCCTTCAGAATCCGCATCAGTCCCTATGAATACTGTATCCACCTCGGTAGAAACCTCTCTCAGAGACTCTACGATACCAGCTTTATCGACTAGCTTAGCACCACACTGTAGACACGATTCAACATCATCCGTATATTGCTCTCCACATTTCAAACACCTCTTAAGGGATCCATAGACAGGTATATACCTTCCATCCTCGACTATAACCCCGTGATAACCTACATCGGTAACGAGATCATATATATGCCCTCCAGAAGCAGCTATATTCAGGTGGAAACCAGTCCCAGTATCTACTTCATACACTGTTAGAGAACCGATACGCTTCTTAAGAGGTCTACCGAAGAATCTAGCTATAGTCTTAGCCTTATTAGGCGATTCTACTACGAGTAGAGCAGTCCTAACTATATCCTTAACCTCGCTAGGCTCTATCCTACCCGATGTAAGTCTAGCTATATAATCCCTCTCCTCATCTATCTGCTTCAATACAGAATCTAGATCCACCGATTCTAGAGGCTTCCACTTAATATCATCTATATACCATGAAACCTCTTCGACTAAGCCGTTGAAAGCCTTCCTCTCATCGATTATAACTATCGATAAACCCTTCGATAACCCCCTACTATAGAGTCTAGAAGTTCTACCAGATCCTTGAATATAGCCTACAGGATCAGGTACTATGAGTGTAAGCCTCTCTCCACCCTCCAGTATAAGTCTAGGACTCTCTTCCAAAGCTCTCTTAACATCCTCCCTAGCGATAAGCTTCCTAGCAAATTCGACAGCATCCTGGTACACTGCTTGAACCCTACCTAGGAATCCATCCAGCTTCTCCCCTCTAGCTATAGCATCCTCTATCATCTTACCCTCAGATGTAGAGATCATAGACGTATACCGGCGTAGAGCCGTAATATAATAGTCTATCTGGATCTTCTCATCCTCTGATACGTAATCTCTGAGATGCGATAGGAGTATCGAAACCCTCCAAGGCTTAAACCCTTCTAAACCTAGATCTATACGAATCTTAGGTACACCAGCGAATATAGCATACCTTATCCTCTGGGGTAAATCTATACCCCTAGCTAGCGGGCTCCTAAAGGATGCTACTCCAACAAGTATATCGTAGACACCGGATGCATACTCTTCTAGTATACGCCTCCTAGGTTTAACATACGCATACGCTTTTATACCCCTACTGTTAAGATAATCTGCAAGCTTAGCAGCGTATGCAGCCCCCATATCCATAGGTACAAAGACCAACCCTCCACCTCCAAGCTTAAGTATAAGGTTAGCCGTCTCCTCCTCGATAACTCCTCTACACTCGATATACAGATCCTCTACATTCCTTAGAAGCTCGAATCTACCTCCAAGCTCGAATCTTAGAAGCTCCTTGAATAGCATAACCCTCTTAGTACGTCTAGCCCTTATAGATGCACCTGAAACTATAAGTATACCGGGTCTACCATCTCTAAGGAATCTAGCTATCTTAGATTCAAGCTCATCAACCTCGACTCTAGCTTCATCGATATTCTCCCTACTGCTTAAAGCCTTCCTAAGCCTCCTCCTAGCCTCTATTAGTTTATAACCAGCATCGATAATATCATCCGGAAATCCTAGAAGCTTAAGAACCCTATCCACATTCTTAGAAGCTCTTAGAAATGAGTCTACATCATCTACGAATACTGCATCGAATTTAGCGTTAGCTAATAGGTCATACCTCCTAGATAGGAAGGCAGAGGTCGTTACTAGTATATCGTAATCCATGCGGAGGATACGCTCATACATCTCCCTAGACTCCTTCTCAGTCATGAGGGAATGGTATACTGCAACCCTAATATCCGTAAACCCACCTCTCTCTATGAATGCTGAAATCTTTGATTGAACTTGACGTGCAAGTAGAGATGTAGGTAGGATCATATACCCCTTCATACCCTTCGATGCTAGGTATACAAGCAAAGCTATACCGAATGAGGTTTTACCCATACCTGTAGGCGCAACTATAGCTATGGATCTACCCTTAAAGATCTGTTTAGCCCAGCTCCTCTGTACGCTTAGAAGCCTAGACCCCGTACCTTTATAGAATACCTCTTCAAACTCCTCCACCCTCCCCTCTAGTCTAGCTATACTAGCATAACGCTTCAATCTACCACTATGTATAAGCTCATCCAAGATTATCCTCCTTAACTCACTCCTAGATAATCTACGTGCAAGCTCGATATAATTATCGCCAGGTAAGCATGATTCACATGGAATACCATAGATAAGCCTGAGATCGGATATATCACCCCCACAGTTAGGGCATGCACCACGGAATACACAGTGAACTATAGGTGAAACTACAGCCTCCCCCTCTCTAGCTTCCTTCATAATACCACTCATCTAAATATTCTAAAGCTTCGATTTAGATCTTTATATATGATTGCTCTAAGCCCAATTCAGTTAAGCTCTACAAAGGAAATGTTTAAGAAGAAGTTTGATGCAGCTTGTACTAGGTATCTTATATACCTAGGTATATGAGGTGGTATCAGGGATTGAAAACATCTCTCGCTAGACTCTTCGCATACATGGTTAGAGAGAAGAAGACGCTAGCATCATTCCTAATAGTCAGTGTAACAGGCATCGCTGCAAGTATGCTTGTACCATGGGTCGTAAGAGATATGGTAAACTATATAATCTCGCTAATAGGTACTGGAAACTTCAACTTATCCATCATGATCTTCTATGCTTCAGCTCTCGTATCTCTATTCGTCGCATCAGGTTTCCTAGAGTTCCTAGATAGATACTTTTCAGAGCTTCTATCACAGAAAGTTATCTTTAGACTTAGAGTTGATCTATACAGCCACCTACAGGATCTATCATATGGGTTCTACGATAAGATCGATACAGGTCAAATAATACTGAGAACAACCGGTGATATGGATACTATAGGTAGGTTCATAGGCTTCTCCTTCTCGCGTCTAATACACTCTATACTAACGTTCATCATAGCTATAACAATACTGCTATCAATCAACGCAGAACTCACCGTGATAGCTTTCATAATACTTCCATTACTCACCTTCGTCGTGATAGTATTCAATAGAAAGATAGCTCCTATACTAGAGGAGCAGTGGACAGTTTTCAGCCGCTTCAATACGGTGATCAAAGAGTATATAACCGGTATGCGTGTGGTTAAAGCATTAGGTCTCGAACCTGTATTCAGAGATAACTATATGGATAAAGCTGATAGAGTTTACGATCTAAGAGTATCCTTCGCTAAATTCGCATCGTTTATGTGGCCTTCGATAGGTTTACTATCAGGTATAGCGAGCGTTCTAGTATACGTTTACGGAGGGTTTAAAGTTATATCTCATACGCTAAGCCTCGGTGATCTAGTAGCCTTCATAACATACCTATCGATGCTTAACAGGCCTATCATATCCTTCGGTTTCTTCATCATAAACTATAAGAGAGCTATGGTCTCGGCGAGTAAGATATTCGAAGTACTCGATGCAGAACCTGAAGTTAGGGAGGAACCTGAAGCTATAGAGCTTAGAGAGGTTAAAGGTGCTATAGAGTTTAGAAACGTGACGTTTGGATACGTCGAAGAGAAACCTGTATTGAAGGGTATATCGTTTAAGATAAGGCCTGGAGAGAAGGTAGCTATCGTCGGAGGTACAGGATCTGGTAAAAGTACTATACTTAAACTTATACCTAGATTCTACGACCCATGGAGTGGGCAAGTGCTTATAGATGGTATCGATGTTAGGAAGGTTAAGCTATCCTCTCTAAGAAGGCATATAGGTATAGTGCACCAGGATGTATTCATATTCTCAGGTACTATAAAGGATAATATAGCCTATGGCAAGCCTAACGCTAAGATGGATGAGATAATAGAAGCCGCACGTATAGCAGGTATCCACGACTTCATATCCCAGCTACCTAGAGGCTATGAGACACCTGTAGCAGAGCGTGGTATAACACTCTCAGGAGGACAGAGGCAGAGGATAGCTATAGCTAGAGCTATACTCATGAACCCGGAGATTCTACTACTAGATGATCCGACTTCAAACCTAGATGCAGAGACTGAAGCTCGCGTAGTCGAAGCTTTAAAGAAGCTTATCGAGGATAGAACAGCGATAATCGTTACACAGAGGCTTTCGACACTTAAACTCGCAGATAGGATACTAGTCTTAGATAAGGGTGAGATAGTAGAGGATGGTACTCATGAAGAACTTCTCAGTAAAGGTGGGGTATACGCTAGGCTATACATGTCGCAGTTCGCCCATCAGGAGGCGTTACTAGCTAGGGAGGTGTAACGCGATGGCTCACCCCCCACATATTCATAGATACATAACCATGGAGGAGAAGGGTAGACCTAGAGAATCCACTATTAAGCTTATACAACGTCTACTATCACTGATAGTTAGGTATAAGCTTAGATTATCCATACTACTAATCTCGGCAAGCCTTTCGATTATCCTAAACCTATACACACCCTATATAGGCCGTCTACTCATAGATCAGGGTATAATGGCTGCTAATGTAGATAATATGATTAGGTATGGTATACTCCTCGCATCCATAGCTTTCACAGGATGGTGTGCAGGTGTTTCCAGATTTTACATGCTATCATGGATTACTCAGAAACTACTATACGATCTTAGGAAGCTCATGTTTGAGAAGTCTATGCAACTAGACTACGGATACTTCTCATCGATAGAGCCTGGGCAGATTATATCGAGGTTCACGAATGATGTCGATACCGTAGGTGAAACAGCTACATCCGGCCTCCTAGATACTCTATTCAACAGCTTCACCATAATCGGTGCTATAATCGCTATGCTATCGATAAACTGGAAGCTCACTATAGCCGTATTCTTCATGATGCCGCTGATCATCTTCACCGTTATAACTATAGCTGAGAGGAGTAGGGCTGCGTATAGGGTGGTTAGAAGTAAGGTTGGAGAACTTACATCTAAGGTTGAGGAGAGTATATCCGGTATTAGGGAGGCTCAATCATATAGCGAAAGGAGACGTATAGATGTAGAATCCTTCAGCCGTATAGGCTTAGAAGTTATGCAAGCTAATATACGTGCTACTAAGGTTATCGGTCTCATGAACCCTCTGATGAACTTGATAAGGGGTGGAGCTATAGCTATAATCATAGTCTACGGAGGATACCTCGTATCTATAGGTGAAGCTACGATCGGATCCCTAGTAGCATTCTACAGCTATCTCGAGATGTTCTTCGGTCCGATAACTATGGTAGCTTTATTCTACAATACATTTCAATCTGCTCTAGCCGCAGCTGAGAGGATATTCGATTTCATAGATGCTAAACCATCAGTTGTAGAAGCTTCAGATGCTATCGATCTCGAGATAGAGAAGGGTGAGATAACGCTTGAAGATGTATACTTCAGCTATGATAATACCCCCGTCTTCCAGGATTTCAACCTAAGGATAAAGCCGGGGGAGATCTTAGCAGTCGTAGGACCTACAGGTGCTGGTAAGACTACCCTAGCTAACCTTATCCTAAGATTATACGATCCTCAGAAGGGTAGAATTACCGTGGATGGTGTGGATATCAGGAAGATTAAGATATCATCCCTACGTAGGCAGACAGCTCTAGTACCTCAAGAGCCTATACTATTCGAGGATACTGTTATAGGAAATATAAGATATGGTAGGCCTGATGCATCTGATGAAGAGATAACCGAAGCTATACGGAGGCTCGGGTTAGAAGAGCTTATAGAGAGGCTTCCTGAAGGGCTATATACACGTGTAACTGAGGGTGGAGCAAACCTATCGGTCGGTCAGAGACAGCTTATAAATATAGCTAGAGCTTTGATAAGGAATCCAAAGATAGTGGTATTAGATGAAGCTACTAGTAGCGTTGATCCATATACTGAGAGTCTAATACAGAAAGCTTTAAAGAAGCTTCTAGAAAACAGGACGTGCATAATAATAGCTCATAGGCTATCGACCACATTCCTAGCGGATAGGGTTATAGTACTCGAGAATGGTAGGATAGTAGAAGAGGGCTCCCATATAGATTTACTTAGGATGGGCGGGGTGTATGCTAAGCTATACGAGGCTCAGCTTGGAGAAGCAGTTAAAGCTATAAGAATGGCTTCTGGGTGACCATTCAACCTTCCCAATTATACTATCATATATACCCCCTATTTAGTTAAACAGTCTTTCAAGGATGTGTACGCTTCTCTTAAGTAAGTTACGTTAATAAACTATGTCTAACATAATTCTATTGGGTATGCAGATACATTTAGATGAGGTGGATAGACGGATACTCGAAATACTCCAGTATAATGCACGTACACCGCTTAAACGTATAGCTTCAGCTTTAAACGTAAGTGAGGGTACAGTACATATCCGTCTAAAGAGGCTTATAGCTAACGGTGTTATAAAAGGCTTCTATACTATCCTAGATGAGGAGAAGCTAGGCTACAACGTTAAAGCTATAGTAGCTTTAAAAGCAGATCCGTCGATGTATAGCCGTATACTCGAATCTCTTAAGGATATAGACGGTATAACAGAGATATACGATGTGACAGGTGAATACTATGCTATACTAAAGGTTAAAGCTACTAGTAGAGAGGAGCTTGCAAGCATAATAGATCGTATAGGCTCTATAAAGGGTGTACAATCTACGTCGACTATGATAATATTACGTACCATAAAGGAGGATCCAACTCTCAAGATCTAGTACTCCTAGTACGTGGAGGATTCGGTAGCCTACCTATCTTCCTCCTAACCTCCTTAGGCCATTTATCGTAGTCGAATCCATGTTGAGCTAGGAAAGCTGTAACCCATCTTGTTAAACCGAATCCAGCACATCCAGTCCAAACCTCCCTATCCTTAACCTCATGTATGTTGAAGCTTCTAACATACTTATCCTTAGCGCACGTATACGCCCCTATCTCTAACCACTCACTCTCACTCCGGCTACCCCTATAGGGAAGCCACGCTTCTAGATCGACTGTCGGATAGCCCTCAGGACTAGATATATCCACATAGGTTCTACCTGCCTCCTCGCTACTCATATAGAACGGTGCGCCTACCACCATTCTCACCTCAAGCTCTAATAGTTTATCTGCAAGCTTATAGGATTCCTCAGCAACCCTATCCCTAAGCTCTACAGCATCGCTTCTAGATGTAAGCCAGACTGCCTCAAGTCTATAGAACTCTATGGTACGCTCCAACCCTCTAACACCCTTACCCTCCCACCTCCACGTCCATCCACTCTGATCGTAAACCTTAACTGGTAGATCCTCATCTACATCGATATACTCGCCTGAGAAGAACTGGTAGAACGGCGTACACTGTGCAGGTTCTAAGACGTATAGAGGCCCTTCAAGCTCCCTCCTCAGAGATTCTACATCTACCTCCCTTCTAGTGATGAAATTCCTCTTGAAATCTGCTAAGGCATCTTCACGTCTAGGTGGAACCATACAGTATATCATACCTTCAGCTAGATGATCTAGGTATCCAGGCATTCTAGCTATAACAGAGAGAGGTGTGAGTTTAGGTAGCATCCACTCCTCGAAGCCTAGAGGGTTCAGTACACCATCTACTATCATAGATTTTATAGCGTTTAGTAGACTGGTTATCGGAGCTGTAAGTATCCATTGACCCCTACCTGGATAGCGTTTAGCCCATCCAAGCTTAACTATAAACTCGGCTACATCCCCCTCAAACTCGATTTCCTTCTCTCCAGTATACTTTAACGTATATCCTAACGGTACGAGGTTAGCTTCTACAAGCTCAGCGGGTTTAGACTTCACCTCAGATAACGCTATGCTAACTATTCTATCGATAACCCTATTCTCTAGATCTCTCTCATCGATATTATGGAATTCGATCACGGAATATCCATCCATATTACGGATGGTAGCCATCCCTCCAGCCATCGATACTACACTACTATAGTCAGCTTTCGGTAGACCTTCGATCAAGTATTTATCGATTATTAACCCTCTAATACCTATCTTATGTTCCCTACCCAGCTTCTCCGATAGATACCTCCTAATCCTAAGGAGAGCATCATGAGCTCTTACATAACGATCAGATACTATACGTAGCTTAAGATACTGTCCATCTATACTCCACCACTCTATCCTCGCCCCCTCAGCTTTAGCAGGCGCCCCCCTCCTAAGGAGAGGCTTAACTTCATCCAGATACTCAGATAGCTTAGTAGCTATATCCTCTAAGCTACGGCTAGCCTTGATGCTAGCCTCAAGTTTAAACAAGATATTCATAGCAGAGCGGCTCCCTACAGATAGCTAAGGCTAAAAAGGTTTAAACGGGATATATATGTGTATAGTTAGGCTAAACTATTAACCTAACTTACTATAGCTGTTTAACATATACATTGTATGCATCCAGTATAAGTTTAGCTACTATAGCTGCATCCAATCCTGTCGTATTCAGTACAAGGTGATAGAGGCATGGATCAAGCCAATTCAACCTATAGAATCTTCTAACGAGAGCTTCACGTTCATCATCACTAACTTCTATCTCCCTCATAGCTTCAGCTAGGCTTACACCCCTAACCTTAGATATATGCTCAGCTCTAGCCCTCTTATCTGCTACCAATAATACCTTCAGGAAATTCCTTCTAGGTATAAGAAAGAATGCAGCCCTACCCTCTACTATAACCTTACTCTCAGCGTTAACAACCTCGTATGTATAACTTTCAAGTATCCTATCAAGGTTTATCTCACCAGACCTTATATGCTCCTGAAAGCCTGCGAAGCTCTCCCCTCTCTCGATTACAAGCTTCTTAATTATACTCTCACTATTATAGACCTTAGCCCCCGTCTCGTTAGATATAGCTTCAGCTACCTCTGTACATCCAGCTCCAAGCTGTCCGGCTAAAGCTATCTTAAGAGTGGACATCGTAAATTATTTAGTTGAGACGAAATTTAAGTTTTAGCTTTTGATAGAAATTTCTGATATGCATAGCGATGTAAGAGTCGTGCAGATTATAGGTGTTAAACTTCCTGAGATAAGATTCGGTGATGATATAGGCTGTCTAATAGTCGATGCATGTAGGAAGCAGAGTGTTAAACTCGAGGATGGTGATATAGTAGTCGTAACTCATAAGATAGTATCTAAAGCTGAAGGCTATCTATACAGGCTTAGCGATATCCATCCATCGATATTCGCTGAGAGGATTAGCTTAGAACTTGGGAAGGATCCTAGACACGTAGAGTTGATTCTCAGACAGGCTAGACGTATAGTTAAGATGAGAGGTCCACATATAATAACCGAGACTATACATGGATTCGTATGCGCTAACAGCGCCGTAGATCTATCCAATGTATCAGGTGGGGATACAGCCGTAACTCTACCTGAAAACCCAGATTCATCCGCTATGAGGATAGGTTTAAGGATAAGAGAGCTTACAGGTGTAGACGTGGCTGTTATTATAAGTGATACATTCGGTAGAGCTTGGCGTAGAGGTCTCACAGATGTAGCAGTAGGTGTATGGAATATGAAGCCTCTACTAGACTATAGGGGTTTAAGAGATCCGTATGGTTATGAGCTTAGAGCAACAGTTGTAGCTGTAGCAGATGAGGTAGCATCAGCTGCAGAACTCGTAATGGGTAAGACCGAGGGTATACCCGTAGCTATAGTTAAAGGTGTTAGATACGAGAAGGGTGAGGGATCGTTTAGAGATCTTGTAAGACCATTAGAGGAGGATCTATTTAGGTAGATTAACCTCTTCAAGCTCCTCTATCCTACGTATAAACCTCCTAGTAGTAGGTCCTGGAAGCTGTACGCTAATCTTTCTATCCTTTAAAACTATCATAGGATCCACCATTATAACCTCATACCACTCATACATCCCATCCTCGTATACGTAGTAGCATCCTATAGGTTTAAGATTCGGATACTTCCTCTGCGCTCTATACACCGCTATCTCCTCCTTAGATATCTCCCGCTTAATCTTCTTAACACCTAGCGCTTTAGGTCTCCTACCAGATCTAGGTCTAGGCTTCTCTCCTGAACCCTTACGTACACGAACCCTAACTACGATAAACCCCCTCTTAGCTTTATAACCAAGCTTCCTAGCCGTATGTAGTTTAGTCGGTTTATCAACTCTAACTACAGCTGGCTGGCTCCTCCACTCTATCATACGGCTACGCATAATATCCTTTATAGGCTCATGGAATGATCTACGCCATAGCTCAGATAACGCTTTATACATCGTCAACGTCATATCCCGATCCTACTTCTTGAAAGAGGGATAGAACAGGTTTAGATAAATATTTCTCAGTTAGTAGAATCTCATCTTCTCAAGCCTATTTTGAAAACTTTGTTACACCCTTCGCTACCCTAACTTCATTGAATATTCCATCCCTATAGTATAGTAGGGTTCCAGGCGCCTCGCTCTCTATGAAGATCTCTCCATCAGCTTCGATCATTCTGATAGGATATGGTGGAAGCATATACTCCTTCAAACCTACGATAGCCGATTCGTTACGTATAGGTGTAAACACCATTATCTCAGTCTCAAGCTCTCTGAGAGATACGTTAACCCCGCTTCCAGGCTTAACTACGCTATAACTTTCATCGAACACCCTATAGCATAGATATTCCCCATCATCCACCTTGAACGGTAGTATATCTAGCTTCACATAATCGTTTAGAGTAGAACCCTCCTTATACACGTTGAATAACGCTATAGCTGCATATCCTCTAACAGTCGATGCTATCTTCAATATTATAGGCTCGTTATACGGGTCTCTTAGTAGTATATCACGAGTAGGTAATCCAGGTTTATCAACTCTAACAATCCTACCATCTGGTAGGATAATCCTCCTAAGTAAATCTACATCCGTTTTCTCAGGATGCCTATCCGTTATGTATACCGGTCCACCGCTGAATATTCTAGCTACGAGATGCATCTTCGCATATGGATCATACGATATGAACATATCGTAATCTGGGTAGGCTATATTACTAAAGAATAGAGCGTTGTATACGCTGAATAGTGTATGTAGCTTAGCATCAGCCTTCCAGAATGGTATATAATCTATCGATACCCTCATAGCGTTGCTAAATAGGAAGTAGCTGTAATCCTCTGGAGCCATACACATACAATTCAATATATCTAGATCGTTAGCGTATGCAGATATCTGCATAGCTAGCTGTATATTCCTAGAAGCTACACCGACAGGATAATCACCTAGATATAAGCTATGGATAATCCATTGATTATCTATTTTAACGAAATCGAATCCAGATTCCTTAACCCAGGAGAAGAACCGATTATAGAATTCGTAAGCTCCATCCATACTAGCTGGTGGGACATAGCTATCTGTAAACCTCGATCTATACCCGTCGATACATAGCTCTCTGATAACCTCCTCCTCAACCCCTCCCCAATGGATGTTTATAGTATGCCATAAACCTACAAGCTCTACACCTAACTTCTTCAGATCCGTAGTAAGACTCTTCAACCCTCTCGGGAATCTATCGTTAGCTGAAAGCCTTCTTAACACTCTACGAGGCCACTTATCCCTAGATACTTCATCCTGCCATCCATCATCTATTATAACCCAACTGATAGGTATACCCCTAGCCTTTAAGCCTTCGACGATCCTAATCACGTTCTCATGCGATAGATCATCCGTTAGTAGAGCATTCCATGAGCACCATCCTAATTTATCCATGAATATAGGTATCCTCTTTCTATCCCTACACTTAAACACAGATGAAGATGCCGCTATCTCTACACATCTATCTACAGCTCTATATGGATCGCTATCTAGAGCGATAGATGCAAACCAGCTTAGATCTATCCTTCCAGTCTCTATTCCAGATAGAATCTTAAAAGTTAGATACGGCTCTATATACGAGGTTACATAACCGTTCGTAATCGTAGCGATAGCTAGGTATGTATCACCATACGATGCTAATGTGAAGATTGTATAGTATGGAATAGCTTCGAGCCTCTCTACCACTATAGGATATGTCCAGCATGGAGCCCCTCTCACATACTCTTCGTGAGATATATAACTTAGATCATACGGATATACAGGATCATCTGGAGGCTTAGCACCTTTAGGCTCTCTATCCGTAGCAACAGGGTTATAGTATCTAAAGGCATCCGAGTAGAATCCAGCCGCACCCCTATGGGTGGTTAAAGCTAATATCCTCCTAGGACTACCTGCTTCAACCTCTATATCGATTGGGTATAGAGCATTAAGCATCCTAGGAGAGTTTATAGATAAACCTAAACCTATACCTCCATTAAACCTAGCTACATGAATGTTAGCATATGAATCTATACACCTATACCTGTATACCCTATAATCATCTCTCCTCCACTCTACCCCTTCAAGACTACCACTCGCTCCCGCTCCATCACTAAAGTTAAGCTTCACTGATTTAATATCCACACGTACATCCTTCGAGTCTATGACTACGACCATGAAGCCCCGCCCCCATAGTCGGTGTACTCTAACCTAGGATATATAGATTACCATCATCTATCAAGCATATACTCTGATTATAACTAGTACTCTAGTATCCTCCCGTCTAAGTATATCCACAACTTCTCTAGGTATATCGATCGCAGCTTTATCCGCTCTTATCATTAATGTACGACTACAGGTATAGCTACTCTTCCTGCAAACTATATCTCTAGGATGATCGGCTATAAGCTTCCCCGAGCCATACCCTTTCACTTCGAAGATATAGCCATCTATATCTAGAGTGAGTGTTACGATAGATCCATTCCTACATATCCATGATCTGATATCCTCATGCAGATCCCTTAAGGCTTTCTCAGCTCTAACCGCTACTATACAATCGCCTCTAGGTGTAACGTAATCATCCTTAGTTACCATTAGCGTCGATCTATGCCTAGCCATTATATTAGGGTGACCCCAGGCATAGAAATAGTCCTCGTATACTACCACCCATAATCCCCTCTTAAAGGTACGAAGATCACATCTAGTAGGCTTCTCCTCTCGATTCTCCCATCCATCTTCTTCTCGACTTTAACCAATACCTGCGTCGAGTATGGTCTACCTATAGGTATCAGTAGTATCCCTCCAGGTTTAAGCTGGTCTATCAGAGGTTGAGGTATATCTGGTGCAGCAGCTGTTACGAGTATGCGATCGTAGGGGGCGTACTCGGCTAGACCTTTAGATCCATCCCCATGTATAACCGTAACCCTATCCCCGTATCCAGCTTTCTCTACGTTACGTCTAGCGTAATTCGCCAAATCCTCTATTATCTCTATAGTCCATACATGCCCCCATAGATTCCTTTCCGTATCGCTAGGTGCGACTATCTCAGCTATAGTACATGCATGATAACCGGATCCAGCCCCAACCTCTAGAACCTTATACCCGATTTTCAACTCAAGCTCTTCATTCATCAAGCAGACCATATGCGGTGCGGATATAGTCTGACCAGAACCTATCGGTAGGGGTGTATCTAGGTATGCATACATCCTTAGATGCTCAGGTAGGAATAACTCCCTAGGAACCTTGCGGAAAGCCTCTTCTACAGGCTTAGATCTAATAGCGCCTAAAGCCTTAAGTTCATGTATAAGTCTCTCCTTCTCTCTAGCTAAACTCAACCTCTACCACCATGAACCGAGTATGCGTCATTCTCTACCACGTCTCGACGAATATCCTACATTTAAGGTTAAAGATATACCTTGATACCATATACGATACGAGCGGTTACATAGGCTATAACCATAATCTAGCCGTCTATGCTTGTATATGTAAGATTTAACAGGGTGCATAATATAGGCTAGCATCGTTCTAAACGATTTATCTAATCGTTATCTACCTTATCTTTTGAGTATACCTTGCGTATACTAGCCGTAGATATAGGGACTGGTAGTATTAAAGCTGCGATATTCGAGGATAACTTTAAGTTATCGTCTATAGCTAGGGTTGAGCTTGAAGTAGGTGCTGAGCAGGATCCAGAAGCGATGTATAAAGGCTTCTTGGAAGCTTGTAGATCCGTATCTAGAGATTCTAAGCTTAGGTTTATAGATGCGTTAGTCTTAAGCGGGCAGATGCATGGCCTCGTATGTATAGGTGTAGATGGTAAGCCTCTGACAATGCTTCATACGTACATCGATACTAGGCCAGCGGAAGCCGTTAAATTCATGGAAGAGAGGATTGATGGGTATAGATTGTATACCGAGACTGGATGCCCCCCTCTATTCATATACCCCCTAGCTAAACTTTTATGGTTTAAACTATCTAAGCCTAGTATATTCAACTCTACTAGATGGTTTCTATCAGCTAAAGACTACGTCGTATATAGGCTTATAGGTGAGCCGTACATCGATAGATCTACGGCTTCTGGTAGTCAACTTCTTAATATACATAGCTTAAGCTGGAATGATGAATCTCTAGAGCTGGTAGGGATGGATGAATCAAAGCTGTCTAGATTATGTGATGGAGAGAAGCCTCTCATAGAGCTACCTAGAAGTATAGCTTTAAGCCTAGGCTTAGATTGTAATCCCCCCATCTTCCTCGGCGCATCTGATGGGGCCCTACATAGCTTAGGTGTAGGCGCGGTATCAGATGGTATAGCGGCTATTAACCTAGGTACTAGCGGAGCGTTTAGGCTATCTTCAGATAGGCCGGTAGTAGATAGATCTAGGAGTATGCGTTTCTTCTGCTATTATCTAGGCTATGGTATATGGATACCTGGCGGCGCCGTCAATAACGCTGGCTTATGTCTCAGATGGTTCAGGGATAGTATACTAGGCTCACGCCATAGTTACGAGGATCTGATAAGGGAGGCTGAATCGGTAGATCTAGATCGATTAAACCCTCTAATCCTACCATTCCTATCCGGTGAGAGATTTCCTATCAGAGATCCGTATGCTAAAGCGTTATTCTTCGGCTTAACTATAGATCATCGTAGAGGGCATATCGTTCGAGCTTTAATGGAGGCTCCGATCTACACATTGAGATGGATAGCTGACTCTATGAGTGAGAATATGCTTAACGCTAGAGTTGCACGTATAGGTGGCGGTGGATCCTCATCAAAATTATGGAGGAGGATATGCTCAGGCATCCTTAATCTAAGGATAGAATATGTAGGGTTCGAAGAATCATCGCTCATGGGAGCGGCTATAATGGCTGCGCTAGGATTAGGATACTACAGCTCCATAGATGAGGCTTTAGATAAAGCTATTAATATAATGGATGCTGATGATCCAGTACCGAATGAGGTTGAAGTATACGAAGAGCGTTATAGACTATATCGTAGCCTATATGAATCAGTATCCCGCTACCACCCCCTTCTAACATAAAGTTTTTCCTGTGAATCTATCTTCGATATCCTAGCGGTGTTAAGTCGTTGACTCGTATAGCTATCCTATCCTCGAGTTTCGGTGTATATACGCCTGAAGCGGTTGAGAGACTCAGATCTATAGCAGAAGTCGTTAGGATAGAGTTGAAGGGTAGAAGCCTATCTGAGGATGAATCGATCGAAATCCTAAGAGGCTTCGATATACTTATACTAGGTGGTGGATGTATCGTAACCGAGAGGGTTCTACGTGAAACAGGACTTAAAGTCGTAGCTAGGCATGGTGTAGGTCTCGATAATGTAGATGTGGAAGCTGCTACAAAGCTAGGTGTCCCCGTACTATATACACCTCACGCTAATTCTAGAGCAGTTGCCGAGCATACGTTTGCTTTGATACTCTCCCTCTCACGTAGGATAACGTTAGCTCATGAATACGTTAGGAGATTACGCGCTTCTCCACCTAAACTCATAGGATTCGAACTTGAAGGTAAGAAGCTAGGTGTAATAGGGTTCGGTGCTATAGGTAGACTCGTAGCAGGTATCGGTAAAGGCTTCGGTATGTTAATCTTAGTCTACGATCCATACGTGGATCCCAAGATTATAGAGGATTATGGATGTAGACCAGTAGATCTAGAGACGCTTCTTAGAGAATCGGATATAGTTACGATACATGTCCCTCTAACCAGGGAGACCTACCATATGATAGGTGAAAGGGAGCTTAAACTCATGAAGCCTACCGCCCTTATAGTAAATACATCTAGAGGCGCTGTTATAGATGAATCCATTCTAGTTAAAGCTCTAAGAGAGGGGTGGATAGCAGGTGCAGCTCTAGATGTATTCGAAGAGGAACCTTTAAAACCTGAAAACCCGCTCCTATCTATGGATAACGTAGTAGCTACACCTCATATAGCCTTTCTGACGGTGGAATCTGTAAGAAGGATGGATACCATGCTCGTAGAAGATATAGAGAGAATACTTTCAGGTAGGAAACCTCTAAGGATAGCGAATCCAAAAGTCTTAGAGAAACTACCCCTTATCTAAACTCGGATATATACAGCTATACTTCCTGTTTAACAGTTGTTTTCAACATATCATCTATCTCTTTAAGCTTTAGCGCTACCTGTCTTCCAAGCTCTGTTAACTTAAATGCTTTCCGAGCCCCCTCCGCCTCTTCTTCGATAAGCCCCATCTTAATCAGAGGTATTAGGCTCCTATAGAACGTACTATACCCTATATTCAATCGTCTAGCATCGCTAACTATGACTTTTTCTTGTGTTAGTAGGAATAATAGTATTGTTACACCGTGTCTACTGATATCTTCTATCAACTTACTTCTCACCTACTCATCTTCTATTGATGTTTTTGGTCTATATAAACTTTAAGAAAGAGTTTAAATAGATCTAATAGCTTTATTTAAAATTTGATATTAAGCATTAATAAAGGTTTTTACAGTTACTTCAATAAAAATTCTTTTCGATTTATATAACCATTCTCTAAATCCATCTACATCTACAGGATATTCCTCATAAAGCTTCCTAACCTCATGCATAATCTTAACCGCTCTCCTAAACTTACGTAGAAGCTCTATCCTACCTAAACCCTTAGCAAACCTCTTAAGTTTCTCTAGAAAACCAGCCTCTACTCTACCATACATACTCGCTTTAAGTATATCTTCCTCTGATAGAAGCCTAACCGACATACCGTAGTCTATATCTTCATCTGATAAACTTTGTAGAAACATCCTCAATACGTCTAAAGATGCTTGCTTAGCTCCATAACTTCTCATATACCTTACATTATACATCCATAAATCTCTAGCAGTCATCGATCCTCGATCATACGCCTCAAGTATCGCTTCAGCAGCTAACCTACCTGCATACATTGATGGCCCTATCCCTCCTCCATGTATAGGGTTAACCTGGCATGCAGAATCACCTACAAGTATAAGCCCATCGGCTACGAGGCTTGATAAAGGTCGCCGCGTAGGTACCAGCCCTCCTCCACTGTTTATAATATCCTCGCTTACGCCCTTAACTGTATATAGAAACTTGTAGAATAGCATCTTAGGATTAGGATATCCACGTCCACATTGAACACCTACACCTATGTTAGCCGTCCCATCACTTCTAGGAAACAGCCACGCGTAACCACCCGGAGCATAAACTCTGCTAAGATAGATCTCTCCATAATTATAATCGTAGTATTCACCCTCGATTAACCTAATCTCTCTATAGGTAGCTTGAATATCCTCGGGTTTAACATCCCTCTCCGGTAGGAAGCCTTCAGGTAGGCATCTTCTCAATACTGCCGTAGCTCCGCTTGCATCTACGATAACCCTCCCCCTAAATTCTATACTACCATCCATATGCTTCGCTGTAACCCCTACAACCCTTCTACCATCGATTATCGGTTTAAGGACTCTAGTCGAATCGTATAGCTCTACACCCCTTCTTAAAGCCTCTTTAAGTAGGATCTGACCAAATTCGTAACGCTTCAACATGAAGCCTGATACACCCTCTCCTACTATCTCGAACACCGTGGACCTACTAGGAGAGTATATTCTCATACCTTTAACTTCGTTTATTATAGCATTCCAGGGATAAGGTAAGCTTAAGTTATCGAAGTGGTGTCTACCGATGGCATCACCGCATACCTTCCTACCTATATCCTCCTCCTTCTTAACATCTACTATACATACCTTTAATCCATTCTTAGCTGTAAATAACGCTGTAGAACACCCTCCAGTTCCGGCACCTACTATCACAACGTCGTATACCTTGCTAGACTCCATATTATCTCACCTATGTAGTATTCTACCTTCAGAATCTATCTCACCCATCTTTATCCTCCTCGATGATATAGGTTCTCCATCATCAGCTAGGACGAATGGTACGATAACTATACTTAAAGGCTTTAACCCCTTAGAAGCTCTTATACTATTTATCTCTTCAGCTCTAGGTCTAGTCTCCTCCGTTACGAATATAGCTTCAAGCTCCGCCATATCGGCGGCTACACCGTATACATCATCGAGTTTAACTATACTATAACGCTCCTTATACATGGAATCTAGGTATGCTCTAAGCCTCTTCTCCCTACACCTGTACGGTGAAACATTGTAGGGTTTATTAAGCTTCGAAGCAAGCTCATCTGAAGTTAACCCTATGAGGACGTGGTCAGATTGTTTGAAGGCTTCATCGAGTAGTTTTTTATGTCCTGCATGTATTGTTTCGAATGTGCCGCCTACACATGCTAATCTAAACAATCTTCCATACCCCATCGGTTATACACCTAACCTATATTATCTTCATAAGCTCCTCCTTAGACCTTCTATCCATCTTCTCGTAATCTTCTATCAGATAGATATTCTCATCGATATCAACTATGACTATCTTATTATCGATTCTATACACGTTTCTCCTACCTATTATCTTGAACGTTCTATCACCTTTATCAGTATTAACCCTGCATATATAGTATTCGCCTGTATACGTTATATCGTATACGCGTATAATCGAGGGTACGAAATATCTTCTATCAAGTATACGTTCTAATAGCCTTCTCTGATCCTCCTTAAGCTTACGCATATCTCTAACTACACATATATCTTCATGAGTTATAGAGGATCTAAATAGAACATAGTATGGGTTTGATAAAGGAAACGGTTTAATAGGTTCTACATCATCATACCGTTCTCCATCAATATATATGGTTAGCAAATCCTTCTCCTTATCGTATTCTATCTCTATCCTATCCGGGTCTACTATACGGAAGGCTATCCTAGCATAATCCTTAATACTGCTCATCTACGGGTTCACCGGGGTTTCGATAGGTTTCTCCTGGAATTGCGTATTCCAGAGTTTAGCATATAACCCGTTTTTCGCGAGCAGTTCTTCATGAGTACCTATCTCGACTATCTCACCCTTATCGAGAACTATCAGTTTATCTACATCCTTAACTGTGCTAAGTCTATGAGCTATTATAATCGTAGTCCTACCCCTAGCTATATTATCTAACGCCTTCTTTATCCCATCCTCGGTTATGGTATCCACACTACTAGTAGCTTCATCTAATATAAGTATCTTAGGATCAGATATCACTGTTCTAGCTATAGCTATCCTCTGACGTTCACCCCCAGATAGCATGCCTCCCCCCTCACCGCACGGCGTATCATATCGTAGAGGTTTCTCTAGTATGAAGTCGTGTGCTAAAGCTATCTTAGCCGCAGCCATAACCTCTTCTGGTGTAGCATCAGGCTTACCGTAGCGTATATTGTTAAATATGGAATCGTTGAATAACCTCGGATCCTGGCTTACTATACCTATCTGTCTCCTTAAGCTCTCTATCCTTATATCCCTTATATCGACTCCATCTAAGAGTATCCTACCCCTACTTACATCGTAGAATCTTAGTAGTAGCTTGGTTATAGTCGTCTTGCCGCTGCCTGTAGGCCCAACTATGCCTACTTTCTCTCCAGGCTTTATCTCAAAGTTTATATTCTTCAATACATTGGTGTAGGGGGTATAGCCAAACCATACATTCTCGAACTTTATCCACCCCCTAATATCTAGATCAATACTCTTAGGTGAATCCTTTATACTCGGCTCCATAGACATTAGGCTTTGAATCCTCTCCGCGGCTGTACTAGCTCTCTTCATAGGTTCAACCATACTTATAAGCGTCTGTATCGGCCCGTAGAACTGGCTTACATAGGATATGAAAGCTGAAAGTACCCCTAAAGTTATCCTTCCTCCTAGAACTTCTAATCCTCCAACCCACCATATGATAGCTGTAGCCGATGATATCGCGAAGCCTAACATAGGGAAGAATTTCAGGTTGAGTATTGTCGATTTTAAGCCTGCTTTAACGACTTCGTTCAACTTCGTCTTTAATCTATCTTCCTCGTATCCCTCCATACAGTATGCCTTAACAACAGTAAACCCAGGTATAACATCTACTAGTAGTGCAGATACATCGGTAGACCTCCTCCACTCATAGTGGTAGACCCATCTAGCCTTTCTACTAAACATGGATACACCCAAGATGAGTAGAGGTAGGGGTGCTGAAGCTATCATAGCTAGTCTCGGATCTAACGCGAATATCATCGTAGCTACTGATGCTAGCGATATTATGCTCCTTAAAAGCTGCTCCAACCCCCATGATAAGAACCAGTTCACCCTACTAGCATCATCGGTTATCCTAGATATGAGTCGACCAGACTCATATGTATCCAGTATATTCGGTTGGAACCGCATTATATGCTTAAACAAGTTAACCCTTATAGAATACATAACTTTAAGGCTTACATAGGATAACGTATAGCTACGCACCGCACCTAACATAGAGCTTAAGGCTTGTGTAACAACTATTATCACGATTATAACGATAAGCTGCTCCCTCCTCTGACCAAGGATAACATCATCGATCAATATCCTGAGATAGTATGGTGGTAATAGCCCTAGGAATATGCTAGCTATCCCAGATGCTATACCTAGAATTAGAGCTAGCTTATAAGGTAGAGCAAATCTTAAAACAAAGAGTAGGGGGGTCATTTTGAAACTGGTTCTCTCCTGCTCCCCTCTCTGATTACTGATAATCGCTCTCGTAGATGATGCATTCTCTATAAGGTTGGCGGCTTCGTTAAACTCTCTTCTCAAACTCTTCGTAAACCTTATGAGATGCATAGCTCTTCCATCTTTAAGTATCAGCTTTAACTCGCTATTACCTACATAATCCACTATATTTACTGAGGATATAGATGATAGATCTATGGAGTTCACAATCCTACCCCTATCATCGCATACTATACAACGTTTATTCGTGATGATAAGCTGGCTAACACCGTATCTTCCATCTACTCCTATATCGCTTTCAAACCTAGCTATTATACTCTCATCATCGCTTAAATCTAAGTTAACCTCCATACCAAGGATATAGACCGGAAGTACCTTGTCAGAATTAAAGTTTACGTACCTAGTTCAAGTAAACCTGGTAGTTAGCGTCGTATAAGTTAAATCGTAGACTTACGTACTTTCAACCCTCACCTTCGCAATATTCCTCTAGATCTAGTAAAGCTGACATATGTCTTGCAAACGCCTCGTATGGAGACTCATATGGGCTGAAATACATGTGAACCATACCTGCCCCACCTCCTTTAACGCTTTGATAATATAGTAGATCGCTACACTGCAGCATCCTCCAAGCTTCTAAAGCCCCCCTATCGTTAGAAGATTTAACGATCGACTCCAGCCGTTCTATCCGGTTGAAGCATAATCTTTGCATATCGTTGCCTATCCATGCGGAGAGATCTCTCTCTTCATCAGCCCACGATACCGGGTTGCTATCAGGGACCTCCACCTCATCTACCGGATGGTATTCATCTATTACCTGGCTTGGTGTCAAGAATCTTATACCTCGCTTAATAGCCTCCCTAGGTAGCCATGCTAGAAAATCCATTATACCAGTCTCTGCTGGATGATGCTCACCGAATGTCTCGTAATCCATGAAGACTAGTACATACTGTCCACTACTCCTAGCTATCCACTCACTATACTTATCCGCTGTTAGGGGGTATTCCACCCAATCCCTAGCTGAGAATCTAAACCCTATATCATCTGAAAGCCTGTAATTCCTAGTTAATATCCTCAAACTACTATCCTTAGCCTTGTATAGATAGTTAGGGCTCCTCCAATTCAACACTCTTTCAGCCCCCTCTGTTATAACAGCTTCGAATCCTAGACTCTCCGCTTCAACACCTATCGAATCGCTGTATATGAGTTCAGTATTCTCTAGTATCCTCGGCTTAATTCCGAATGCCTTTCTCATAATGTCTACATGCTTCTTAACTTGAAATCTAAATTCATCCTTCTCTTTATAGATCGATGCGAGGCTATGATAGTATGTTTGAGCTATGAATTCTACACATCCCGTATCAGCTAGTATCTGGAATGAATCTATAACCTCAGGCATCCACATCTCAGCTTGTTTGAGTAGGAGTCCTGAAATCGAGAATGCTACCTTAAACCGGCCGTCACTTTCCTCTATAATCTCCGATATTATCCTATTAGCTGGTAGATAGCATCTATAGGATACCCTCTCCAGCATCTTCCTATTAAGCTGATTATCGAAGTATCTATATGGTAGTCTACCCTTAAACCTGCGTCTAAGTCTAAAGGGTTGATGTACTTCGAAAACTAGGACTAAATCCAATAATGATCCACCCTCTACCGTTAACTCCTATAGAAAGTTTATTTTATGCATTCATCATAAAACTTTTACGAGGTGCGAGCTCCTCCTGTTTTTATAATGGCTGGTGGTGAAGGAACTAGACTACGTCCTCTCACTTCGAATAGACCTAAGCCTATGGTTCCTATAGCTAATAAACCTGTACTCAAGCATACTTTCGAAACCCTTCTATCATTCGGGTTCAAGAAGTTCATATTAACCCTCCACTACATGCCTATGGTGGTTGAGAAGTACTTCGGTAATGGCTCGAGCATAGGTGCAGAGGTATCCTATAGCATAGAGGATAGACCTATGGGTACTGCTGGAGGTGTAAAATCTGCTATAGAGATGTATGGAGTCGAAGAAGGTACCATCCTAGTTTGGAGTGGTGACGTACTTTCATACTTTGATGTAAGCGATATGTTAGATTTCCATAAAGATAAAGGTTCTATTCTGACTATAGCATCTACCAAGATCGATAATCCTGTAGAGTTTGGTGTACTAGTATTCGATGATGAGTATAGGGTTAAGCGGTTGCAAGAGAAGCCTTCATACTCTGAAGTTTCTAGTCTATGGATAAACTGCGGTATATATATCTTAGAACCTGAAGCCTATAACCAGATACCTCCTGGTAAATCATACGATTTCTCTAAGGATCTTATACCTCAACTCATAAGCGAGGGTGAGCCAGTTTACATCTACCCTCTTAAAGGCTACTGGAACGATATAGGTACCCCTTTAAACTATCTACAGGCGAATATCGATGTTCTAAACCGTAGAGCTGGTATGCTAAAACCAGCTGGTTTAGAGTATGAGCCAGGTATATGGGTTGAAGATCCTGATGTTATCAACAATATCCATTTGACTCCACCTGTAGCTATAGGTGGAGGTTCAACTATAAGCTCTGATGCATCGATAGGGCCATCATCGGTCTTGGGACGTAATGTATCAGTAGGTGATGGTGTCTCAATATCTAGGAGTATTATATGGGATTCCTCGGTTATAGGAGCATATTCTAGGATCGATGGCTCGATTATATGTGAATCATGTATACTAGGCGAAAGCGTTTTATGCAACCCAGGTGTAGTAGTGGGTGATAGATGTAGGATCGGTAAGCATAGCGTTATCCGTTCTAGTATTAGGATATGGCCTGAGAGACTCGTAGACTCATACTCGATAGTCAGCTCAGATATCAGATGGGGGATAAGATGGTATTCGACATTATTCACGGTTGAAGGTGTAACTGGAGCTGTAAACGTAGAGGTTACACCAGATTTTGCAGCTAAACTAGGTTTAGCTATAGGTTCATGGTTGAATATCGGTGGAAGGGTAGCTGTAGCTAGAGATAACTCTACGATATCCAGGATGATTAAGCGTAGCCTTGTTTCAGGTCTCCTCGCTGCTGGTATCGATGTAGAGAATCTTACAGTAACACCGCTACCGCTTCTTAACTCCTACATACCCAGATATAAACTCGACGGCGGGGTATATGTATCTGCCCCCGCTCATGCTCCTGGGCATATCGTTATAAAGGTGTTAGATAGGCATGGGGTAGAGATAGGCGGATCTGAGAGAAGAGCTATAGATGAGATTTTATTTAAGGAGTCATTTCGTAGAGTTAAACCTGAGGATATAGGTGAGCTAACTTATCCAACCGGGTTTATGGAGGAGTATGTAGACGATCTACTGGCCCGCTCATCGATCGGTAGCTTGAGAGGTATAAAGCTTGTAGTAAACGCTGTCGAAGGATCGACTTCTGCTATACTACCTATACTCCTAGATAGGCTCGACGCCGATGTATTCCTTCTAGGCGTACGGAGTGTTAGATCTACGAAAACTAAAGGTATATTAGAGGAGGTTGAAGCGACATCTAGAGTTGTTCGCTCTATCAATGCTGATCTAGGCTTCATATTCGATTGTAGCGGTTCTAGAATACTTGTAGTAGATGATGAAGGTATCCCGTTACAAAGCGAGTTAACTCTAGGTATGCTAGCGTATTATCTAGCTGAAATAGGTAGTATAGGCAATGTAGTTTTATCATCGTGTATCCCCGAATCCATATACAACTATATATCCAATTTAGGTTACAACGTTATGAGATGTAAGAGAGACCCATCCGCTCTACTTAGAAGTATAATAGATTCTAAAGCGGTATTCGGAGGGGATGAAACTGGTAGAATCTGTATATCTAGATTAACACCGTTCTTTGATTCTATAGCTTCGATGCTAGTTATGCTAGAACTTCTATCTAAGCATAGGATTAGCTCTATCAGAAGACAGATACCTTTAAAGTATAAGGTTGATGGTTCAGTAGAGTTGCCTAGGAGATCTATGAGTAGAGTTATAGCGAGGCTGAGGGAGGAGCTTGGAGATTACGATGCTCCTGGTATAGAAGGGTTGAAGATAATCGAGGGCGATGCATATATATCTATCGTACCCTCCCTAGAGGAACCTAAGATACTACTATACGTCGAATCTGAGAATCCTGAGATAGCTAAGAGCATTCTGAGAAGGTATGAAGATATAGTTAAGCTCATCGTATCATCAGAGGGTTGAAGCTTTGCGTATAATTATGCTTTCATGGGAGTATCCTCCTAGGATAGTTGGAGGTATATCTAGACATGTCTACTTCCTTAGTAGAGCTCTAGCTTCAGAAGGATGTGAAGTCCACGTCGTGACACTCGACTTCCCAGGTAAGTCTATCTACGAGGTGGAGGATGGTGTACATGTACATAGGGTTCCCGTAGAGATAGGAGCGTCAAATTTCCATATGTGGGTAGCTCTATTCAACCATTTCTTCGAGAAGCGTATAGGGTATATAACTCATAATTTCGGTAAACCTGATGTAGTGCATAGTCATGACTGGCTTACCGCTCTATCTGGTATATCTGCTAAGCATATGCTTAGAATACCGCTCGTAGTAACCTTCCATAGTACTGAGAGGGGTAGATCACAAGGATTAGCAAACCCAGAATCTTATATGGTAGACTCTATAGAATGGTGGGCATCCTATGAGGCTTCGATCGTTATAACGGTAAGTAGTCATATGAAAGATGAGCTTATCCGCTACTTTAAGCTTCCAGAGGATAAGGTATACGTCATCCATAATGGAGTTGATCCATCAATCTTCAATATAAGCGTAGATAGAGATTCTATACGTGGCAGGCTAGGTGTCAAACCCTGGGAGAAGCTTATAGTATCTGTTGGGAGGATGAGCCATCAGAAGGGCTTCCATATACTACTGCAAGCTATGAGTATCGTAATTCACAGGTATAGGGATGTTAAGCTTATCCTAGTAGGTGACGGGTATATGAGGGGGGAGCTTGAAAGGCAAGCTTCAGATCTAGGTTTATCTGAGCATGTAGTATTCACAGGATTTATAGACGATGTCTATCTTAAAGCTATACTAAAATCTGCAGATATCATGGTTGTATGCTCACTATACGAGCCGTTCGGTATAGTTGCCTTAGAAGGTATGGCTTCAGGTCTACCTGTAATAGTCTCAGCTACAGGTGGGTTGAAGGAGATAGTTGAGCATGAAGTAGATGGTTTATGGGCTAGCCCTGGGGATCCTGCCAGTTTAGCTTCATGTATTGAGAGACTACTGGTAGATGCTGATCTAGTATCGAAACTCCGATTTAACGCTATAGTAAAAGCTAAAAGGTTTGATTGGAGAAATATAGCTAAGAAGGTGCTCGAAGCTTATGGGGATGCTGGAAGGAGAGCAAGGTTTCAGTAGTCTTGTGAAAAACCTCCTCTCATCCCTATTAACCTTAGGAGCTGTAGATCGATCCAAAGCTCTAACCATTGTGGAGCTATCTAAAAGAACCGGTATGGAAGCTAGATGCATAGACTCTACCATAACTCTCCTTATACGTTCTGGATACGTAGCCTCCATAGACTCTGAGAATGGTGCTAGATTCTATCTAACACCGAACGGTATATTAGCAGCCTCCTCACTCTACTCCTAACACAGGTTTGTCTAAACTTATACGTAACCAACTAACAGGTGAATGGATCGTAGTAGCTCCACGTAGAGGTAGACGTCCTATTCACTATGGTGGAGTAGAGGGGTGCCCATTCTGCCCGGGTAACGAACGTGCAACACCTCCTGCAAAGCTTATTTATGTAAGATCAGATGATGGATCTATACATCGGTTTAGAGATGAAGATGATGCTAGAAGGAGTGATTGGCTAGTTAGAGTATTCGATAACCTATACCCGATATTCTCTACCACATATGAAGGCGTATATGGGTACCATGAGGTTCTTGTAGAAACACCTAAACATGAGGATAAGCCTTGGAGTATATCAATCGATCAGCAAGCATTAGCTATAAAAGCAGCTCTTGAACGTATAGATATACTGAAGCTAGATCCAAATATAAGATACGTACTATTGTTCAAGAATTATGGTAGATCAGCTGGTGCTTCGATAGAGCATATGCATATGCAGATAGCTGCTTCACCTATTATCCCACCTAGAGTAGAGCTTGAGCTATCCTCGTATAGGGGTGAATGCCCAGTATGTATGCTTATAGAGGAGAGCTCCTTAATCAATAGATATGATGATATCCTTGCTATATGCCCTAAAGCTAGCTCCAAACCGTACGAAGTTATGGTGACATCGATCGAACATAAGCCTGATATACCACGTACAGAGAGTTATATCGAAGCTTTAGCTAGAATACTAGTAGATGTTATGCGTAGGTTACGATCAATCCTCGGTGAGTTTGAATTTAACTACTGGCTACACTATGGCTTAACTCGAGATCACCATTGGCATATCGAGATACTACCGAAAACATCCATATGGGCTGGATTAGAGCTTGGTGGATGGATATATGTGAATGCTATACCTCCTAGTGAAGCAGCTGAGAATCTTAGAAAAGCTCTTAGTTAAAAATAATGTTTCAGCTTAAAACCTGTATAGAAACATAGGTTTCACTAGTTTCTCGGAATCCCTTATATTAAGGCTGGCTTTCTAAAGGAGGAATAGTGAAAGATATGGGTGAAGCTAGCGTCATACCATCAAAGACTTCTATGATAGCTACACTCCTACTAATACTAGCATCTAGCTTACCACAGTTATCAGCTCAAACAGTAAATTACACCTTCGTATACGGCTATGTACTAGACGAGAATGGATCAGGCTTATCTAGTGTTAGAATCCTAGTATCAGCTCAGGATGGATCGGTAAAAACCCTATCATATACAAATAGTGATGGATACTTTGGGCTACTATTAGAGAGGGGTTATACGTATACGTTAACCTTCTCTAAGCCCGGCTACGTTACCGTTACTAGGAGTATAAATGCTCAGAAGTTCGATATGAATATAGGTAATATTACTTTACGGGAGGCTATAAGGGTTACATCCATGACAGCGACCATAGCTTCTACAGCGGGATCAGATATATCGATACCAGTTACTATATCTAATGAAGGTGAGGTAGCAGAGCTTTTAACACTTAGCGTAGAGAAGCCTGAGGAGTGGGGTGTTAGGATAGTCTATCAGAATAGGGAGGTTTTGAGTATAGTTTTATCTAAGGGGCAGAGTATATCGATGGATGTTATACTCTCCATACCTAAGGATGCTCTTGAAGGCTTGTACAAACTAACAATTATAGTTAATGGAACGCTTATGCTTCGTAAAGTGTTCTATATCTATGTCCAGCCTCAACCTACAGTAAGGATATATGGCTCCGTATTAGATGATGATGGATCCGCTTTAGGTAATGTTAAGATAGATGTATACTCTCAGGATGGTATTCTTATAGGATGTTTCGAATCTCTTACCGATGGATCCTTCTATTTAGTATTACCTTCCGTATCTAAGAGTATGTCGTTAACCTTCTCCAAGCCTGGCTACGTTAAACTATCTAAGGTGGTATCCATATCTAGTGGTGAACTCGATCTCGGTGCGTTAACTCTTCGTAAAGCTATAAAGCTTCGATCACAGATGGTGTCGCTATCTACTGATCCAGGTAGGAAGATACAGTTACCATTAACTATAAGCAACCTGGCTGATGAAGCGAAGATGGTGGAGTTATCAGTGGATAAACCTGCATCATGGCTTACACGTATATTGCTGCAAAACCAGGAGGTTTCTAAGATTCTACTACAACCTAACGAAGCAGTTAATCTACAATTAGAGATTTTTATACCTATAGATTCTCGTGGACAGTATACTTTAACCTTGAAAGCTTCATCTGATATAGTATCAGCAATAGAGTTTATGGTATACGTTAATCCTCTAACATCTACGATACTGTACTGTCCTATACCTGGTAGAACGGCTATACCAGGTGATACCGTTAGATTTCAAGTTAAAGTTAGGAATCCTGTGGAACTAGATCAAAGATTTAAGGTATCCGTAGAGCCTACGATTATTGGATGGGTTGTATCCGTTAAAACTCTAGATGGTACCCCTGTATCTGAGGTAACCCTACCGAGTGCTGGATCGTTAGATCTCATAGTAGATATCTCTATACCATCTACAGTTAGCGATGGTGTATATAAGCTAACTCTTAAAGCAGATTCGGGTATCCTATCGGATGAGATAGATTTAAGGATAGATGTAAAGAGGGCGCCTCCATACATTAAGCTTGTAGCTGCACCGCCATACATAGACGTATACTCTGGATCCGATGCACGTTTTAAGATATTAGTCCAGAATATGGGTGGCTATGATGAGCTACTAGATCTGTTTGTCGAAGGTATACCAGGAGGTTGGAGATATAGATTCGAAGATTCAGGTAGACAAGAGATAACCAAGCTTTATGTAGAAGCAGGTAGATCCAAGGAATTCTATTTAGTAGTATCAGTTCCATCAGCTTCGTCTCTAGGAACTGTGGATCTAACGGTGTATGCTAAGAGTAGCGATGTATCTGATAGGATCGATCTAAAACTAAACATCCTAGGCTTATATAAGCTATCGATAATTACTCAGAACTTCTATACATCACTAACTGTCGGAGGAGAGACAACCTTCACCCTAACCGTTAAGAATACGGGTAGCCGGGATACTACTAATGTAAAACTCCTATACTCCAGTATTCCTAGCGGCTTCAATATAGATGTATCTCCTACGAGCTTAAGTGTATTAAGGGTAGGTGAGGAAGCCTCCTTCACTATACGTATCTCGACGACGCCCGATATTAACGCTGGAAACTACTACATAGATTTCACATTATCTTCAGATCAGGTTCCCCCATCACAGTTTACGCTTAGGGTGGAGTTATTCCATGAAACTAGTTGGCTTCTCTACGGAGGTATAGCTATAGTTTTAGCGTTAACAAGCCTGTTCCTCATGTATAGGAGGATCGGTAGGAGGTGACCTCTATACCTGAATATGTTATCGAAACATATGGATTAACTAAAGTTTATAGATCTGGCGGCGGCGCGGTCGTAGCTGTAGATAAGCTTGATTTCACCGTTGAGAAATCATCTATATTCGGTCTACTAGGACCTAATGGTGCAGGTAAAACTACGCTTTTGATGATGCTAACAGGCTTAACCCTCCCCACAAATGGTTCCGGTAGGGTTCTAGGATACGATATAGTTAGGGAATCTCGTGAGATACGTAGGAGGGTTGGTTTTCTACCTGAAGGTTTCGGTTTCTACGAGCATCTCACAGCTGAACAGAATCTAGAGTATATAGCTGCTTTGAACGATATACCTAAGCCTGAGAGGAGGAAACGTATCGAAGATATCCTATCTCTAGTAGGTTTATACGAGGTTAAAAATAGGAGGGTTTCAAGTTTCTCTAGAGGTATGAAGCAGAGGCTTGGTATAGCTCAAGCGTTAATTAAAGATCCAGAGCTACTCCTACTAGATGAGCCTACCGCTGGTTTAGATCCAGAGGGGTCTAGAGCATTTAAAGATCTCGTATTGAAGCTGAATAGCGAGGGTAGGACTATAGTTCTAAGTACGCATCTACTATTCGAAGTTGGGCCCCTCTGTAGTTCTATCGCTATAATGAACCGCGGTAGGATTGTCGTTCAGGGTAGGGTTAAAGATCTGATATCCAAGCTTATGAGCGAGGTAGGCTACAAGATATACGTAGAGGTTCGAGGTGATTTAGGGAAGCTTGCTTCAGCTCTAACCGGTATGGAGGGGGTGAGGGGTGTGAGGATAGGTGTAGATAGCCTCTATGTGGATTCTACGAGGGATATCAGGGTGGATATAGTTAAGATCGCTTCAGATATGAAGGTTGAGATATCGAGTATAAGAGTTGAAGAACCGTCTCTGGAGGATCTATTCATAAGATATTATAGGGGTGAGGCTTCCAATGCCTAGCGTGTATACTGTCGCATCTAGAGAATTCTCTGATATAATACATAGTAAACGCTTCATAATACTCGTAGCTGTATTCTCGATTGTATTCATGGTCGGTATGGCTTCGATATACCTTACAGTCCTCTCCATGGCTCAGGGTCTCGGTATAGCTATGCCTACAGGGTTCCTAGGTAGAGCTGCATCGATAATAGCATCATCCATGTCCTACTTCGCTCCGATAGTAGGTATAGCTTTAGGATGCGATGCTATATCCGGGGAAAGGGAGAAGGGTACTCTGAAGACGATCCTAGCTCAACCCATATATAGAGATACATTTATAACTGGGAAATTCATAGCGGCAATCTTAGCTGTATCTATAGCAGTCTCCATAGCATCCCTGGTTAATGTAGGAGGATCCATAGTAATCCTAGGTGTGACACCTACAAGCGAGGATATAGCTAGGCTAGCTCTATTCATAGTATTCTCGATACTATACGCTATAAGCTACTATGGTATAGCTATACTATTATCCACTATAGCGAGGAGGACTACTCAGAGTGTGATAGTAAGCGTAACGCTATGGGCTATATTCACATTCGCTATACCTATAATCGCCTCTCTCGTAGCATACATGTATAGGCCAATAACTGGTATAGAAATAATACAGCGTCCAGGTGGGAATGTAACTATTAGAAGACCTAGCCCTGAGGAGATGCAGCGTATAATAGAGCAGACAAGGGCTAGAGCTACTATAACGGAAGCTATAAATAGTATAACGCCAAACTACCATTTCACGAAGATAATTCAGTACATTCTCGGCTTTATGCAGGGTGGGCTTAATCAATCGTTATCCATATATCAAGGTCTAGTATCAGCGTGGCCTAATATACTGGTACTAGTGTTGGTAGCCTGTATAACGTTGATAGCATCGTACATGGTGTTTATAAGGCAGGAGGCAAGGTAGAGGCGGGTATAGGTTGAAGATAGAGACCCGGTTAATTCATCCGCTATTATTTCTTGATAAGCTTTTCATAGATTTCAATAGTTTTCTCAGCTATCCTATCCCATGTAAACTCCTCTAGAACTCTTCTTCTACCGTTTCTACCCAGCTTCTCCGCCAGCTTAGGATCATCTAATAGTATGTTAATACCCCAAGCTATATCCTCAGGTCTTCTAGGATCTACATGTATACCGGTCTGGTTTTCGCCTGACGGTACGACTATCTCCCTCATACCGCTTATACCTGCCGCACCTACTACTACTGGTTTAGCCATAGACATAGCTTCTAGAGAAACTATACCGAAGGGTTCGTAGAGACTTGGGAAGACGCATATATCTGACATAGCGTAATGAAGTATACGCTCATCCTCGCTTAGGAAGTCAAATCTCAAGATAACTTTATCCTCGAGATTTAGGGTTTTCGTAAGGTTGACGAGGTAGTCTCTAAGCTCTCCTAGACCTACTACGATAAGCTTAGCTTCGGGATGCTTCGCTGCTATGTATGACATAGCCTGTATGAGCTTATCGACACCTTTAACCGCTGTAAGCCTACCTATAAATAGTATAATCTTTTCATCTTCCTTGACACCGTATCTTTCTCTAAGCTTGTAGACCTCCCCTCTATCTATCTTGCTAGGATCATACTTATCAGGGTCTACGCCATTATATACTACCTCTACCTTACTTATGGGAAATCCAAGCGTCTCTAATTCTGATTTCATAGCATATGATACCGTTACTATTTTATCAGCCCCATCAGCCCCCTTTCTTTCAAGCTCCATAACGGTCATAGATCCATTTCCTAGAGTTCTACCTCTCTCAGTACTATGTATATGGAAAGCCATAGGTATTCCTAAATGCTTCTTAACGAGTAGCCCAGCTATCACTGAAAGCCAATCGTGAACCGATACTATATCAAACTTGTAGCCTTCGAATCGGTGTAGATCGTTTACTAGCTTGGAGGCTGATAGAAGATTGTACAGGTATATATCTGAGAAGAATTTGAATCCTGGACCCCAATTCTTAAGTTCTGATGCTACTATATCGAACATTATACTCGTTATATCCATAAGTAGTGGTCTATGAACCTCTACTCCTCCTATAAGCTCTCTAGTCTTAAGATTTCCATCGTTTAACGTGAATACGTAGACGTTATGTCCCATCTTAACGTATCTACGAGTAACTTCATACGAGTATACACCGAGTCCTCCGACTATTCTAGGTGGGTACTCCCATGTGAAGAACGCTATATCCATAGCTTCTAAGGCTAATAGCTACTCCTATATAAAATAATCTTAGAGTTCTAGCTTAAGATTAAACTTAACTCCTCTATATCCTGATGAAGCATATGGCTGTATACTATTCGCTTCGACTTGCGAAACTTACAGATATACTTTCCCTATCCGCTATACATATCTAATATTTAAATATTAGAAAGGTAAAAACCATAGGTTTTCTACTTAGAATGACGTTATCGCATTTATCTAGCTATTTAACGCATAGGACATGCATCCTATGTGCATCTCTAGGTTTAGGATGCTGTAATCGATGTCAACCATTCATACTGTATGCTGATATTAAGCGTATGGTTGCCCATATAGATTCAAGGATTGTTAAAGAGTTGATCGAGTGTAGCATGATACCTGAAGCTTATCGTGATCATTTGGAGAATCCTGAGATGAGGATGGTATACTATCAATGGGGTGGGTCATGGTATAGGATTCAGATGAGGTTTTCGAATGGCTCATGTATAGCCCTTAAACATGGCCTTGGCTGTATGCTTAATAGATATAGGCCCCTGATATGCGTAGTATGGCCGTTTTGGTGGAGTGAAGACTCAAATCCGTTAGGTAATGATTTTGAGATAGAAGTTATCGGTGAATGTACCATGGCTATACGTTGGATGTTTACACCTGAGAGAATAATGTTCGAGCTTGATATGGATGAAGCAGAGTTGAAGAAGTATCTGAGGAGTATGTATATTGCGTTGAGGGAGCATGAGTCTATACTTAGGGAAGCCTATAGTAAAGGTGTGGAGCCATCTATGCTTCTAGAATGGCTTATAACTAAGGCTGTATCCAGCTATCCTATGGAGGAGTATCTTTGAGTATGAAGGTCGCTATACTATATAATGCACCAGCTGGTAAGCCTGATAGTATCGAATATCTATCTGAAGCAGGGGTGCTAGAGGAAGTTGAAGCTGTTAGACTAGCTCTAGAGAGGCTTGATTTAAAGTACGATATTATCCCACTTAGAGATGATATAATCGAGTTTGCTAGAGCTGTTAAAAACTGTAATCCTGATGTAGCTGTAAATCTATGTGAGGGAGCCTTCGGTTATAGTATGTATGAGATGAATGTAGCAGCACTCCTAGAGCTTCTAGGGGTTCCGTATACTGGGGCAGATCCTTTAACCTTGGCTTTAGCTAGGGATAAGGGGTTATCCAAGGATATATTTAGAGCTAAGGGTATACCTACACCAGAGTATAGGGTTTTGAACAGTATCTTGGATTGGGATTCTAAACTGAGTTTCCCACTTATAGTTAAACCTGTAGCTGAGGATGCTAGTATCGGTTTAACGCGTAGAAATTTTGTTAGATGCTTCGATGAGCTTAAAGATATCGTCGAGTATATAGTCGTAAGGTATGGTCAGCCAGCGTTGGTTGAGGAGTATATCGCGGGTAGAGAGCTTAACGTAGCGTTCATAGGAGGTGAAGAACCTGTGATGCTACCTATCTCTGAGATCGTATTCGAGTTCGAAGAGGAGCCTAGGATAGTAGACTATTATGCTAAATGGGTTAAAGGTAGCTATGAGTATGAGAGGACTAGGCCTCTATGTCCAGCACCTCTTGATGAAGGGGTAAGGGTTAGAGTGGAGGATGCTGCTAGAAGGGCCTATAAAGCTTTAAAGTGTAGGGATTATGGTCGTGTAGATATAAGGCTTAGAGGTATGGTGCCATATGTTCTAGAAGTTAATCCAAACCCGGATATATCGCTAGATTCAGGTTTCGTTAGGAGTTTGAATGCTGCTGGTATACGTTATGAGGATTTCATAGCTAGGATAATATCCTATGCCTTAGATAGGTCTAGGAAGTTTAACAAGTGATCTATTATCTAGCTTATCCTCCATGCCATACCTTTCTAGAGCGTACCAGAGGATGGTGCATATTAGCTCGTCGTAGCTATATCCGGCTGCTCTAGCAGCTGTAGGTAGGGCTGAGTGTGCATCTGGATTCGGTATCAATCCTGGTAGAGGGTTGACTTCCATTATGCGTGGTTCACCGTATCTATCTAGCCTGACGTCTATACGGCATAGATCTCTGCATCCTAGGACTCTAAACGTTTTGAGAGCTATATCTTTAAGCTTGGATTCTAAGCTTAACGGTATATCTGCCGGGCATCGTAGTATATCTAGCGGATTGTTCGGTGTATCCCAAAGCCATTTAGCTTCGTAGGAGTATATGGGGCTAGCTTCCCTCGGTAATTTATCGAGTAGAATCTCTACTATCGGTAGTACGACTGGACTCCTATTACCTAGGATTCCTATAGTGAATTCTCTACCAGGTAGGAATTCCTCGACTATAGCGGGTTGTTTATAAGTCGATATAACCCATGAAACCTGTTTTCTAAGAGCCTCCGCATCCCTGACGAGAGATGTGCTTCTAATACCTTTGCTCGACCCCTCTCTTAGAGGTTTAACTATGAGTGGAAATTCCAGATAGTCTTCGAGCTTCTCTTCAACTGATTCAAACACCTGGAATTTAGGTGATGGCAGCCCATACGATGATAATACCTGGTGGGTTAGAGCTTTATCCAGACATATAGCTAGGGTAGCGGGGCCAGATCCGGTATATGGTATACCCAGCATCTCGAGTATGGAAGGTATATGCGATTCTCTACTCTCACCTCTTAGCCCCTCAGCTATATTGAACACTATATCTGGTTTCTCGCTTCTAAGCCGTAGGTAGGAATCCTCATCGGCTTCGATCTTCACGACACTACATCCACTCTTCTCTAGAGCTTTAGCTATAGCTTCTACAGTTTCCTCTTCATCATATTCTACATAGTAGTCTTCTGGTAGATCTGATGCGGCAGGTCTTCTTAGATTATACGTTATACATACCTTCAGCGGCATAGCTCTTCTAATAGCCTCCCTTTAAGTCTAGGGAGGCGTAGCGTAGGCTATAGCCTCCTCCTCTATGGGAGGCTGCGGATACACGTATATATTGCCTTCATAGTTCCTGAGGATCACCTTATCCTTATCGAATGCTACTATATAGTTTGGTTGAATCGGTATTTTACCCCCGCCGCCCGGAGCATCTATAACGTATCTAGGTATAGCTAAACCAGATGTATAGCCTATAAGCGATTCGAGTATCTTTATACCCGTCTCTACTCTGGTTCTGAAGTGGGATGCCCCCTTAACTAGATCCATCTGGAATAGGTAGTATGGCCTAACACGTATCTTTAATAGTTTATGTAGGAGTTCCTTCATAACCTTGGGGTCGTCGTTGACCCCCTTCAATAGTACGGATTGATTACCTAGTGGTATACCCGCATCTGCTAGTAATCCGCATGCTCTTTCACTCTCCTCCGTTATCTCTCTAGGATGATTGAAGTGTACGTTAACATATAGTGGATGATATTTCTTCAATATACTGCATAGCTTAGGGGTTATCCTTTGCGGTAGTGTACAGGGCATTCTAGATCCTATTCTTACAATCTCCACATGCTGTATAGCTCTAACCTTACCTAATATGCGATCTAGAGTCTCATCTGGAAGCATGAATGGATCTCCACCGGAGAGTAGTACATCTCTTATAGATGGGTTACCCTTGATATACTCTATCTGTTTAGCCCATTCATCCATAGACAACCTCGCAGGGGATCTTCCCACCATCCTCTTCCTAGTACAGAATCTACAGTATGTAGCGCATACGGTTGATACACACATAAGAACTCTATCAGGGTATCTATGAACTAAACCTGGTACGGGGCTATCTCCCTCTTCATCTAGCGGATCCTCAATTCCGTACGGGTCTTTAAGTTCTAGTGGGCTAGGTATACACTGCATCCATATGGGATCGCCAACCTCCTCTATGAGGTTGAAGTAGTATCTAGAAACTCTCATAGGATATACGGATACAACGGCTTTGAGAGGTTCTATATCGATCCTAAATTTCTCCGTTATCTGCTCTGGTTTAGTGATAAGGTCTTTAAGAAGGGTTCTCCAATCCTCTTCTACCACTCCCCTCTCCAGCCCTCCCTCTAAAACCAAAGATCGTGATGATACATTGTAGATATAAGCTTTTCTAAATGCTTCTAACCACTCAGGTATACTATACTAGGAGGTTGCAGGTTAGGTTAAGCTATACTGAAAACTGCTACTCTATCGCTATGTATACTTTAGGGATGTAGTTGGAAGATTTATTCAGATCGCATACTACCAGTTTCGGAAAATACACTTGTAGCTGTATAGATTTGTTGGTGTACCTCTCCTCGTATAGAGTGTATGGTTATCTAGAGAAGCTTGATGGGTTTATAGTGATCTCTAGGTGTAGGTATACTAGACTAGTAACTTTAGCCTAGGAATCTTCTAAGCATGGCTGCTTTAACCAAGTAGTCTTCGGAATCCTTCCTACCTAGAAGGAATGCTATTAGGAAGCTGTTAACTGTGTTAAGGTATAGCTTATCATCTAAGCTAGCTGCTCCAAGCTTTATACCTAGATTCTCTGCTTCAGATAGATCCTCAATATACATATCTAGTACATCGCTCGGTATACTTCTACAATACTTCTCTAGTAGATCTATATTCTCCATGTTTACGTGGCGTGCAGCATAGCTTAGATCGACGTGGATCTTAACGTATAGATCTTTCACTATATTCCACTCGTATTCGTTTAGTTCGGTTAGAGATGATAAGCCTATAAACTCTGGTGGTATACCTAGACTGTAGAGTGCGGATACATATGGTATGGCTCTGGGGAGTTTAACCGGGCCTACACTCCTAGTATACCCGTATAAGCCTATATGTAGTCTTCTAGCTCTTCTAGCTGGGACCAGCGTTGCTACATCGTTTACGAGTTTAGCTAGCTTGGTAACCTCTTTCTGATATCTGCTTACTAGCTTATTTAGTATCGATACTATGTTATCCATATTCGTCTCCACATAGTCTGCTAGATCATCCAGATAGTATGATTCATCCTTCTTGAATACCTTACCTATATACTCTATGGCTTTCGCTACGATGTTTATAGGGTGGTCATACTTGAAGGATGATTGTATGGTTACGGTTTTGTAACCTCTATACTCTTCTAAAGCATTCTCTATATTCTGTGGTGATATATGTCCTCTAAACGGTGGAGGGCCGCCGCCTATTACAGGGTATATATCTATCCTATACTCCTCCATAAGCCTATAAATCTTAGCTAACGCTATCTTCGCTAGTATGGTTGCCGGTATTAATCCATAGTTTAAAGCCGGATCGGATCTAGCTATGAATACTCTTAGATACTTGGGTTTTATCTTAGCGATGTAGCCTCCGACTATGGTATCTAGTTTAAGTATGCTATCCATATCCTCTAGTAGGGGTATGACCTCTATAGATTCAGGCTTCGTAGAGCCTATTATATCCGATAGGGGTGTATTATCGAATAGCTTGATAGAATTCCTACTAGCTATTAAGCTTCGATAGGTTTCGTAGACTGTTAGGATATCTCTAGGTGATGTAGTTAGGGGTAGTATAACCTCGAATACTGGTGGGTTTTCTAAGCCGCATATGGTTTTAACGTAGTCGTAGAATCTAGGGATGGTTTCTAGACATTCTATGAAGCTCTTCCTCTCTATAGTCTCTACGAATGGGTTGGGTAGCCTATATGTTAGGAAGTATTCTTCACCGAGTTTATGTTCTGTGAAGAAGCTTTTATCGATAAATAGTAGTTTACGTACTACATGGATATCCGCATCCTTACCTTCCCAATCCCACATCTGTTCGTCTATGTTAAGTTTTCTAAAGACGTAGTATGCCTCGTATACTTCATCATCGCCATCTAGTATATCGGTACCGCGTAGCCATGGAGGTGTGAAGACGTTATCAGGATGCTGTGTAGACATAGTCGCTGGTATCTTCCTATCTATTCTAGACAATCTAACCCTCTACCAGACAAGTATAATCTTGGATATAAGGGTTAGTGTAGGAGCTCTACTGTTTAAATATTTAAATCTAGGGTTTCTACCTTCTTATCGGTATCTGAGGGTTGGATAGATTTGAGTGGGGAATCTAAGAGGGAGGTAAAGGAGAGGTGGGGTATAGCTCACATATACAGTTCATCGAATAATACGATAGTCCATATAACAGATCTTAGTGGTAGGGAGACTATAGCTATGGGTATAGGTGGTATGTTTGTTAAGGCTGATAGGTTAGGCGGGTCTCCGTATGCTGCTGTGAGAGCTGCTATGCATGCAGCTACGATAGCTAAGGATAAGGGTATAACTGCTCTACATATAAAGGTTAGGGCTCCTGGTGGTGTTAAATCTAAGACTCCTGGACCTGGAGCTATGCATGCTATAAGGGTTCTAGCTAGATCGGGGTTTAAGATAGGTCGTATCGAGGATGTAACACCTATACCGCATGATGGTACTAGGCGTCCAGGAGGTAGGAGGGGTAGGAGGGTTTAGTGGATCCTTTATCCTGCCTTTTAGGTTGCTGTAGCTAGGATCCTTCTAACCGGGTGATCTGGATTGTTATACGGGCTTTTATAGGAGTATCTTATAAGCTCCTCCTCCCCTCTCATAACCATGTATGATGGTATTCTAACTATCTTATCCCCTACCGCTATATGTCCATGGACTATCATCTGTCTAGCCTGTATTATCGTTTTGGCAAGTCCTAGTTTATAGACTAGGGTTTGTAGTCTTCTATCGAGTAGATCTTCGACTTTAAGATCTAGGATCCTATCTAGATCTGCATCCTTTGATAGTATACCCATATCGTATAGCTTATCTATGAGTATCCTAGCCTCCCTCTCCCTCTCTTCTGGTGGTAGAGCTAGGAGGGTTCTAGCTCTATGTCTAAACTTAGATAGCATAGTCTGGTACTTCCATAGCTCCCTCTTATTCCTAAGCCCATACTCTCCTACTAGTCTAAGCTCCTCCTGTAGTCTAGCAGTATCCCATGGTCTACGTGGTGTTTCATACTTCTTCCTAGGCTTCTTAGGATCACCCATACCCTACTTCTTCCTCCTAACCACACCTACAGTCCTACCCTTCCTACCAGTAGTCCTAGTCTTCTGCCCTCTAACCTTCAATCCTAAAGCGTGTCTTATACCCTTCCAGCATCTAATCTCCTTCATAAACTCTATATCCATCCTTTGTCTAAGCTCCCATTCGCCACCGATTAGAAGCTCATCCCTCCCATTCTCAGGTGCTCTCTGCCTATTCAGTAGGAAGCCTCTTATACCGTAATCCCACGGCCTCCTGAATACATCCTCTACTCTTTTAACTTCATCCTCGGTTAGGAAGCCTATCCTCCTATCCGGGTTTATACCTGCTACATGAGCTATAGCATAGCCTAGCCTAACACCTATACCTCTAATCGAAGCTAGGCCATACGGTACTTTAAGAGATCCATCTACATCGTGCCCAGCTATACGGATGATAGGCTTATACTCCCTACTACTCAACCCTACATCAAACCCTATAACGCGTATATTTAAATATTCACGAAGCAAACATAAGGTTTAAAAACTAGACGATTAGAGAAAATCAAAACTTGATGCCGCCGTAGCTCAGCCAGGTAGAGCAGCGGGCTGTTAACCCGTTGGTCGTCGGTTCGAATCCGACCGGCGGCGTCATCTATAATCTTTGAAATAGATCGTAGATTCTTCTACCCTACTTCTTCTAAAACCTTGTATTTATCTATATGGTGGAAATGTTCATCGATTATTCTAGCTGTGGTTGATGCATATTCGTTATCGTAATCTCTACCCGGTTATCCCTAAATCTAGATTTAGGTATGGTGGAGCCGGCTCCCCGTTTTCATAGAGGTTTGATCTTGAATCCTCTACTTATTCATGGATTTCTTTATCATCTTTATTTTTCAGAAGAGTATCTACCGTTTGTTCAAATCTTTGTATACTTCTTAGAAGGGTGGGAGAATAATGTTTGGAAGATGTATTCTTGGATACTGTATTCCTAGAGGATGCTGATGTATGAGAGGTTTAGATTTACCGGTACCTTTTCAGAAGGGTTCTTCTAGAGATTCTTAGCTAAGCTTGGTAGTGTTTTAGCTTCATCTTCTGTTATCGGTTTGAGGTTGTAGAGGTTTACCGGTAGTTTTATAGGAATGTGGGGTTGTGTATCTATTGGGGAGCTTTATATTGGAAGGGGTTTTGATCTAGCATGATGGAGGGTGTGGGGTGTCTGCTTGGTGAGGGTTAGCTTTAGGGATATAGGTTTAAGGTATACTTTAAGTCCTTATGAGAAGCCGGTAGCATATGTGAAACCTGGGGGTTTGATCGTAGTCGAGGTTGAGGATGCTTCTTCTGGGCAGATAAGGAAGCCGGGTGATGTAAGGGATAGGGGTAGGATACCCTTCGGGAATCCTCTAGTAGGGCCTATATATGTGGAGGGTGCGAAGCCTGGGGGATCCGTAATCGTGACTATAGAGGATATCAAACCGACGATAGGTCAGGGTGCGATATACTTCTCAGATTTTACTGAGAGGTATCTTACAGAGGTTCCTATACTAAGGTTTATGAGAACGGCTTTCCCGTATAGGATGAAGATATGTAGGATAGAGGGTGATACAGTCTTCTTCGATGGGTTGAAGCTTCCCTATAAGCCTATGGTTGGTACTATAGGGACGGCGCCTTATCTAGAGGTTGAGAGTGTATCTTCAAGCCTCCTTCCAGGTAGGCATGGTGGGAATATGGATATACCAGATATCTGTCCTGGGAGTAGGGTAAGCCTCCCAGTATTCTATGAGGGGGCTCTACTCTATGTTGGGGATGTGCATGCGATACAGGGTGATGGCGAGATCTCCGGTACGGCTATAGAGATGCCTGCTGAGGTAGCTCTTAGGATCGATATCTCCGAGCAGGGTTTAAGATGGCCTAGGATAGAGAGTGGGGAGGAGATGATGTGTATCGCAACTACGGGTTCTGGAAGAAGCTTTGAGGATGCTGTAAGGATAGCGTTTCTAGAATTAGCGTTGTGGATTGAGGAAAGGTATGGTATAGATAGGTTTGATGGATTGATGATCTGCTCCATAGCTGGGAAGATCAGGGTTGGGAATCTATGGTCTTTAGCTGCGAAGATCGAGAAGAGGTATCTAGATAGATCGTTGTAGATACACAGTTTGTTAAGCTAGATGCAGCTCATATCTAACTATAGATCTATAACAGTGTATCCTTCCCATCATAGATTCTCTTCAACAACTCTACTCATCAGCTCTCGTAAACCTCTAATCCTTGATACCCCCACTATCAGGAATAGGTTGTAGAGGATAACACCCCCAGTTTTCAGAAGCTTAGCATCCCTACCCTAGCAATCCTCGATCAATCCTACACACCTAGAAATCATACATAAGAATAGCTAAGATCGCTAACATCATAGACCCCGACGATATATTCCAAACAAAATAAACACATCACATACTAGCTATGGGTAAACCCCATACCGGATATCATGGATAAATATAGGGGGGTATAGAAATACTCAAACACCCCTAATGATAAGGCTATGCTCCGGGCGGGATTTGAACCCGCGACCCCTGGCTCGAAAGGCCAGGATACTTACCAGGCTATACGACCGGAGCCCCCGAATGGTTCACTATTACCCTATGGCTAGATTAAAGTTTTTCTTTTCATAGCATCGTATAGATTTTAGCCTTGCCTATACAAGATAGGATTTACGGTGTGATACTAGCTGCTGGTAGGGGTAGGAGGCTTGCACCATACACTGATGCTGTTCCTAAGGAGCTTCTACCTATAGGTAGTAAACCTGTTATACAATACTGTGTAGAAGCTTTGAGAGATGCTGGTGTTAAACGTGTATTCATAGTTCTTAGTCAGGGTAAGGATGCTATAATAGAATATTTTAAGAATGGATCTAGATTCGATATCTATATAGCATACCTGTATCAAGATCTTGAAGCTGGGGTTGGTACAGCTAAGGCTATCGAAGCTGTTAGAGGCTGGGTTAACGGTGATTTCATAGTAATGTATGGTGATACATTCTTCCATCCATCAAGCTTCATATCATCTATGCTCGACTTCCACTATACTAGGAAATCTAAAGCTACCATCGGGCTCTACCATATAGTAGGTGATCCTAGAAGATTCGGTGTAGTTAGGATTAACACCGATTATAGAATCCTAGAGATCGTGGAGAGGCCGTCACAGACTATGCTAGATAAGCTTATAATCGATGGTGGATACCTAGTTAATTCAGGTCCTCTAATCTTATCTCAAGATATATTCCGCTACATAGATAGGACTGGTATCTCCCCGGATGGGGAGTATTGGATAACAGAGAGTATAAGACTTATGATAGTAGATAATCTTCCAGTCTACGGTTATAGAATACCGAGCCAGGTATTCTGGAGGGATGTGGGTACTCAGGAATCTAGACTCGAAGCTGAGAGGTATGCTTTAGAGAAGCTTAACCCTTAGAGTATCTTCTCCATAACTATGAATCTAGGTTTAAACCCAGATCTACTATAGAGCTTTATAGCTCTCCTATTCCCAACCCATACGGTTATCCTAACTCTACTATAACCTCTAGATTTAAGTCGTGATAAGCATTCCTCTAGGAGTCTCCTACCTATACCCTTACCCCTATACTCTGGTACTACATAGAGATCTGTGATAACAGCGTATCTATCCTTCTCTCTAAGCTTGAATGGGAAGCTATAACTCCTAGATGCTATAAACCCAGCTAGTATACCGTTATACTCGGCTACGAGTATACTCTCCGGATCCTCGATGTACGCTCCAACCATATACTCAACCCACATCCTTCTAGCATCATCATCTAGTATAAACTTCAGATCGCTAGCTTCGCTATCATCCATAAGCTTAACCCAAAGTTCTACTAGCTTCTCCACATCCTCTATAGATCTAGCAGGTCTAACTACTAGCAAAGCAGGTTAGACTCCTATACCAAATACATCGTTTAAAGCTCTACTAAACTCTACTATATCAGACTGTGTGTAAGCTACAAATACTATTTCGCTAAATCTATAACCAGAATCTAACGCTTCCTTCACAACCTCAGCCATAACCCTAACTGCATCGTATACGGGTAGCCCACCTACACCTGTACCCATACCTGGGAATGCTATCCTACCAACTCTAAGTCTATATGCAGTCTCTAAAGCAGCGGATGTAGCTCTACGTACTGCTTCTAAGCTTGTTCTCTCAGCAGGCTTCTCCATCGTCGGGGCATGTATAACGTAACGTGCTCTAAGCCTACCAGCTGAGGTAGCTATAGCTCTACCTACAGGTACTGGTGCATATCTTAGAGCCTCCCTCTCTATCTCCTCTCCCCCATACATCTTTATAACTCCAGCAACCCCCCCACCCATAATCATCAAGCTATTAGCAGGGTTAACTATAGCATCTACATCCTCATCTACTATACTACCCATCTTCAAAGTTATCTTAACACTCCTATACTCGAAGCTCAACGGTAACCCCCAACACATATATCCTAGTAGAGTAGGTTTAAACGTTATCCAAGCTCCTCCATCCTCTCTTTCAGATAGACATCTACTATATAGCTTAGCCCATATCTACTAAACGCTTCCTGCTCAGCTTTACGCTTATGCTGTAGGAATACCTCTATCTCCTTAGACCATATACCAGATCGATACCTTGGATCGTTCTTCAATTCATACAGTCTCTTGATATCTATATCCGTTAGCGGATCGCTTGGAAGCTTATACCTACCTATATCCGATGCGTATACACCAGCCCATCTAGCATCTGGTGTTGTAAGATCTGTAAGGTGAGCAGCGTTAGCTGAACCCGATATTATAACCATAGCTATATGCATACCCCATGGATCCCCATCTACAAATATATATACCGGTAGTCCTAGCTCTCTATTGAGTCTCCTTATAAGTTTACGTGTAGCTCTAGGAGGCTGACCAGCTGTATGTATGAGTATAGCTTTAAACTTCTCGTATGCTCTCTCCTCTACGAGCCTCGTGAACATAGCTCCCTTCTCTATAACTATAACCTTCTCAGCTCCGCATTCTACGAATTCAGCTGTAGATAGCGTAGGTCCTATAACGAACCCATCTGGATGGCTTAGAAGGTTTATCCTTCTACCTTCATAACCTGGTACCGTGTACTCTATAGTTAGATCTCCGAATATGCTAGATCTCTCTTCTGGATATATATTGAAATCCTCCCTTGGGTATCCTATAACCGTCTCTAGATCTGTGACTATATCATCACTCTCATACTGATCTACGAAATCTACTTCGAAGGCTTGAGCCATGTAGAATATATCTCTGAGAGTACTAGTCTTACCTTGGCTACATAACTGATGAGCTATAGCTGCAACCCATACGAGCTGTGTTAGAGGTCTTAGATGCCTTATATTACGCGTAGTTCTCCTAACCTTATACTCTCCTAGAACGTATTGCCTAAGAATCGGATCATACCTTATATTCTTAGTAGATCTACTAGGCATAGTTATGTATGGGAATTCACCCTCCTCTATAGTATGGTAGATATCATAGCCTAGCTTCTCTAGGGATGCTAGAACATCCCTCCTCCTCTCTCTTATAGAGATCCTTCTATATCCTTCGATCCCCTCCACTTCTTAACCCTCCTAAGGAGTCTACTTACATCAGGTTCACTCATACCTGTTAGCATAGATGAGAAACGAGCTATCTTACGCAAATATTTTTCATAGATCGAGAAATACTCCCTAGCCTTCTCAACCCTCCTCTTATGTGAAAGATACTCTGAGAGTCTACGCGCAGCTATCCTTATAGCACGTGTTATCTCAGCTTCTATTTCAGGTCTATCTGCGATAAACTCTTTACCAAGAGTCCTATAGGGGATACGGGTTGAGCATATATGAACTATAACAGCTATAGGATCCTTTGCAGGATCTATCTTATAATGCTTCCAATCTATAATCTGGTTTACAACCTTCCACGATACATCGCTAGATTCATCGTAGAGTAGGGGTATCTTATTAGCGAACCTATAGAGGGTTATCCTACCCGTCTGAGGTATACCTCCACCATAGGCTAGAGCTACCTCTACTATAAATGGGTAGCCTGAATAGGTGGAAGGCTTCCTCTGAATAGCTGTTACGAATTCTGGGTTCAACTCCTTCTTAACCCCCTCAACTAACAGTTCTTCTCCTAGAGGTGATAGGCATGATGGATCCGGTGGGAGGAATTCGTCGAAATTCTTTAAAGCATAGGCTAGATCTACTATCTCGCTAGGTGTTAGACTAGCTGGATCCCTAGCTGGATCTAGACTATACTTCTTCAAGAATTTATCTGTCGTAGCTTCTCCAACTCTATGGAAATTCTCTATCAAGAACTCTCTAAGAGTCTTACAGTTGGTTGAATTTATCATCTTACGTAGAGTTTCTACATCGACGCCGTGCGGATGGGGTTTAACTTCCCTAGAGGATGCTGGAAGCCTCCTAGTGCTACGCATAAACGTGTATAGGATACCGTATGGATCTATGAATGTAAGTTCAGCATATGGGTTAGCCATAGCAGTCTCCTTGAAGTATTCGATTATCTTAATAGATGATCGCTGGTAATCCCCCTCTAGGAATATCTCGATTATAGTCCCCCTCCATCTAGGGCTACCGTTACGATGCACATTCCTCTCCACGATTATAGGATTATTCTTCTCTATATCGATTAGCAGTCTATACTCGTAGATATACCTATCGCCTATACTCGATATTATATGTACAGGTCTATTAGTCGTTATCTGGCCATACAATATAGCCATCTTCCCTCCAAGCCCGAATATACCCCTCATCTGCTTCAACGTATGCTTAGATCCATAGAGTATCTTACCGAAAGCGTATGGTATATACTCGCCAGGTATACCTGAACCGTTATCTTCAACTCTTAGACGGTATACCTCGAATTCGAAACCCTCATCTCTAATCAAGCTTACATGTATATCTGGAGGTACTCCTATAGATTCAGCTGCATCTAGGGAGTTCTCTACAAACTCTCTTATCGATGTATATACCGCTCTAGCCGGGTTTGTAAAACCTACTATCTCTCGATGCCTATAGAAGAATTCTGATGGGGATATTTCTCTAAACTCCTGTCTACTCATACCAGGTTTTAACGTAGCTCTATTCGATGATAGACTATGATATAAGTGTGTTTATATGTATACTAGCCTAATTCTGGGGTGCGCCAGAATTCGAACTCCATCCTTTTTATTCTACGTCTCTCTCTGAATAGATACTTGAATACGGTGCTATGCTGCCTCCCCTCCAATAGCATCCTTATAGCTTGTCTAGCTACTTCAAACCCCTCCCCCGATCCTATTATCGCTATACTCTTGAGCTCATCGGATATGGATATGTAGCATCCTGTAAGCTCCTCTATAAGTGAACGTATCTTACCATCCCTACCTATTACACGTCCTAGAAGTCTCTCCACATGCGCTCCCTCTATACCTAGATCCTTCTCTAAATCTATAACTTCAAACATCGCATCCTCTTTAGCTAAGTAGAAAGCCTTCTCAGGTGAGAATCCTAAACCTATAGCGTAGACTATATTCTTAGCTATCATCATATCGGAGACAGTCTTAGATTCTTCATCTAATACTATCTCGATTCCACCCGAGTTTCCATCGATATAGAGCTTTACACCAAACTCCTTCTCTATCCTCTGTTTAACCGATCCTCCTCTACCTATCAGTACTCCTACTCTACTAGATGGTATCCTAACGAATACCTTATGAATCATAGTATCTCACCGCTAGCTATACGGCTAGCTAACGCCTCCTCATCATAGAGATCTATGTTGAACTTAGAGAAGAACGAGTTTATATTGCTTATATCTCTAACGAGGAGAAGGTATGCATTCGGATGTTCTATAGATAGAGCTTGGGATAGATCAAATATCACAGGCTCACTCCTCCAAAACATAATATTATACTCACTTAAATCTCCATGGACTATCTCAGCTTTCACCCATAATAAGCTTATATACCTTACTATCTTCCTATAGACTTCTCCAGGATCATCTAATACGATATCCTTGAGTATAGGTGCAGGTACGCCATTATCGCCTATAAACTCCATAACCAATATATTATCCCTAACGACTATAGGTTTGGGTACGCGTATCCCAGCTTCATAAGCTTGCTCCAAATTCTTAAATTCTTTAGAAGCCCAAAGTTTAATCAAAGCTCTAACATCCCGCTTTACTTTCTGAAACCTTGGATCTCCCTCTATGTATTTAAGCATAGATTTGCGTCCGAAAGCCGATGTAACTGTGAGATAGATCTTTACAGCTAAATCTTCACCTATCTTATTTTTAGCCCAATATACCCTAGATTCTTTACCTGAGCTAACTGCACCATACACTCTATATATATACCCCTGCCTCATAAGCTTGTATAGAGATAAAAGTGTAGCTTTATCGAAAACCTCCTCTAATACCGCTTCCTCCTCATCTCTATCCCTTACTAGGTATCTATCCCTCTCCTCTATTCTTCGTTGCTTATACTCTAACTCTCTAGGCTCCTCCTCAGACATGATTCCTCCTACCGTTATACATTTATAGCTACTAACTTAAATTGTATCGAGTAGATCTATTTCTGACTGTCTATGTATCCTTATATGATTTAGGTTTAATCTGTAGGCTATGTAGAGGAATCCTCTTCAAATCTCTAGATTCTTTATATAACCATTCTTCTTAAGCCATTCTACATGGTTATCGGGGTACCTCCAAAGTATAGTTCCCCGTGTCTCCTTCTGGAACTCCCAAGGCTCTACTAGAACTATATCCCCCTCCTTAATCCATATCCTCCGTTTTATCTTTCCTCTTATACGGCATAGTCTTAGATAACCATCATCACATCTGACGTACAACTTATCATCCCCTAGAAACTTCTCTACCACACCCACTACCTGTCCTGGAATCGGTATTATCAGATCTTTAAGCTCTTCTTCGCTTATAACTTTCTTCTTTCCCATTCCTCAAACCCCAGATATATGAGTATTGAAGATACTTATAAACCGATATATCCGACCGAAAAGTTGAAATTATACCTATAAGACTTTTTTATCCGTTCATCCCCTTCTCTAGGATGGAGTAGGGTAAGATATGTTTAAGGTCTATGAGGTAGAGGATGTAGCTAGAATCCCACCTTCATTATTCGGTATGGATATTAGAGAAGCTGCTAAGAAGATTATAGAGGAGAAGTATCTACATATAGTCAACGAGGAGCTTGGATACATAGTAGCTATATTCGATGTAGAAGTCGATCCGAAGGGGAAGCTTATAATCGGAGATGGAGCTACATATCATAAAGTTAGGTTTAAAGTTGTATCATTCCATCCATCTCTACAAGAGGTTGTAGAAGGTGATGTAGTCGATATACAGGAGTTCGGAGCTTTCGTAAGACTCGGACCTATAGATGCCTTCATCCATGTATCACAGATAGCAGACGACTATATAGTCTACGATGAGACTCAGCCTGCATTCATATGTAAGAAGACTCGTAGAGTTCTACGTAGGGGTGATATAGTTAGAGCTAGGATTGTAGCTATTAGTTTATCAAGTGCAGCTAAGAGTAGGGTTGGTTTAACTATGAGGCAGCCGTTTCTAGGTAAACTCGAATGGATACAAGAGGATTTGAAGAAGTTAGAGGAAGCTAAAGCTAGTGGCTAGCCTGGTGGTGGGTTATGGTGGAGATGGCGTGTCGTAATTGTAGGCAGATATTTGATATACCTAAGGGTATACCGCATATATGTCCTAATTGTAAGTTACCAACTCTCACAACCGAATGGTCTGGCTTAGTAGTTATAATAGATGTTGAGGATAGCGTGATCGCTAGGGAGATCGGAGCTACTAAGCCTGGTAGGTACGCCGTAAGGATTGGACGTTAGCTTTTTATCGATCAGATACGTTTAGCTCATCTAGAAAGTATTTGAGAAGATTATCGACTGGTATACCTGAGTTAGATAATTTAATAGCTGGCGGTATACCTGAAGGCTTCCTCATAGCTCTAACTGGGGAGCCTGGTACTGGTAAGACTATACTTTGTATGCACTTCATCTCTCAAGGCTTAAAGGAGGGTAGTGGATGTATATATGTTACGACAGAGGAAGATAGAGACTCCATAGTCAATCAAGCAGAACAGTTTAATCTAGGATTCGAAGATGGTTTGAAGAAAGGTAAACTCATAGTTATAGATGCGCTAACAGGTTCAGGTGATTGGAGTATCGATACGCTAGATGTAGAGAAGCTTGTATCTAAGATTATAGAGGCTAAGAAGGTATTAGGCTATAGTCATGCTAGACTCGTTATAGATAGTCTCTCAGCATTCTGGCTTGATAAACCTGCTATGGCTAGAAGATACTCGTATAGTATTAAACGGATACTTTCTAGATGGAATTTAACAATACTAGCTACATCTCAATATGCTATAACTACAGCTGATGCGTTCGGTTTCGGTGTCGAGCATATAGCTGATGGTATAATAAGATTCAGGAGGATTGTGAGAGGAGGGGTGCTCCATAGGTATCTAATCGTAGAGAAGATGAGGCAGACACCTCATAGCCTATACATGTATGAGATAGCTATAGTAGATGGTAAAGGTTTAACGCTAATTAGACCTGCTGCTATTAGGATTGAAGATACATCTATACCTAAAGCAGTTAAGGATATGGTCAAAAGATCTCGTGAAAAAGTTGAACAAGAAGTAGGCTAACCCTACCTATGTGTGAGTTCTCCAGCTTTTTCAGCTATACGTCTAGCCATATCTAATGTAGAAGCGTTTCCTCCAAGATCATATGTAACGTATACCCCTTCAGCTATAACATCCTCTGTCGCTTGGAATATCGCCTTACCTAGATCTTCTTCACCAAGATATTCAAGCATCCATGCAGCTGATAGTATCATAGCCGTAGGGTTAACTTTGTACAGACCCTTATACTTTGGAGCACTTCCGTGAGCTGGCTCGAACATAGCGTAGCTATCTCCGAAATTACCAGAGTATATACATCCTATACTAGCGACTAAAGCTGCGGCCTCCTCTGAGATTATATCCATGAATAGATTCGTACCGAGTATAACATTCTGATTAAATCTTTGAGGATTCTTAACCAGTTGTTGAGCCATGTTATCTATGAAATACTCCTCGTAGGATATACCTGGATAAGATTTAGATATTCTATCGACAGACTCTATGAATATACCGTCACATTCTCTCATAATGTTACGCTTAGTAACAACTATAACTTTGCTCCATCCTCTCTTCTTAGCTATCTCGAAAGCTACACGTGCAACCCTCTCAGATTGTCTAGCTGTAATCTTCCTTATAGCTATAGCTACATCATCAGAAAGCCTATACTCTATACCAGAGTATAATCCCTCAGTAGCTTCTCTAACGCATACAAAATCGACTTCACCAAGCCTACCGATCGTACCTTTAAAGGTCTTTATAGGTCTTACGTTAGCATATAGATCAAACCTTTGTCTTATACTAACGGGTACGCTCTTAGGAGCCCATCTTTCAGGTATGGTTGTAGTAGGAGCTTTAAGACATGCATTACTTTCCTCTAGAATCTTCCACGATTCAGGTGGTATCATAGTATCTCCACCATGCTTAAGCCACCATTCATAGCCTGCTTCACACTCTACTATCTCTATATCCGGGTTTACCGCATCTAAGACTAGTAAAGCTGCTTCTGCAACTTCAGGTCCTATACCATCACCCCTAATTAGAGCTACACGCTTAGTCAAAGCTAAACACCTTTTACTCCCTCATCAAAGTATTGTTGTAGAAAAATTTTTCGCTTAGAATACTAGTTTGAACACTGTATAGCTCTACTCTTTAATAGGATGTACTCTCGTTTTCAGCTTCTCCTCCTCTACAGCTACAAGCTTCTCTAGTATGGATACAGCATATTCAACCTCATCCCTACCTATAACTAGTGGTGGTAGTAGCCTTACCGTAGTCCTGCCAGAGTATAGTATAAGAAGACCATTAGCTGCTGCACCTAGAACTACATCCTTTACAGGTAGTCTTAGATCGAAAGCCAGCATCAAGCCTAAGCCTCTTATCTCCCTAACAACTCTATACTTGGATAATCTATCTTGTAGCATACGCTTGAATATAGATCCGATCTCCGATGCTCTTTCTGCTAGATTCTCGGAGATCAGTACGTCTATAGTAGCTGAACCAGCTGCGCAAGCTATAGGGTTCCCTCCGAAGGTTGACGTATGTTCACCTATGGATAGCTTATCCATTATATCCTTTGATGCTATCGTAGCCCCTATCGGTATACCTGATGCTAAACCTTTAGCTACGCATAGTATATCTGGTATCACCCCCCAGTGTTGAGAAGCCCACATTTTTCCAGTCCTACAAAGACCGCATTGAATTTCATCAACTATCAAGAGTATACCCTTTTCATCACATACCTCCCTAACCTCCCTTAGATAGCTATCTGGAGGTATCTTTACACCCGCCTCACCCTGTACCGGCTCTACTACCACGGCTGCTACGTCATTAGTAGCTAAGCTTCTCAGTTTATCTATATCACCATAGGGTGCAAATCTAACTTCCCCTATCAATGGTTCGAAGGGGCGTCTATAATCCTCACGCCATGTAACCGATAAGGCGCCCATAGTCTTACCATGATAACCCCCCATCATCGATATGAAAACCTTTCTACCCGTATACTTCCTAGCAATCTTTAAAGCTGCTTCGATAGCTTCGGCTCCACTATTAGATAGGAAGACTTTATCTAAGCCTCTCGGAGCTATCGATACAAGCTTCTCTATGAATTCAGCTCTAGCATCGTTATACATCGATCCATGGCATACTATAAGTTTCTCAGCTTGTCTTACTATAGCTTCTACTATTTTAGGATGACAATGCCCTACGAGAGCAACACCATATCCACTCATACAATCTACATACTCCCTACCATCGGCATCCCATATTTTAGCTCCTCTACCCCTGATAGCGACTACAGGAATCTTGCTATATGTTGGTGCTAGTATTCTATTCTCCACATCCACTACTCTATGCTGGTCTACATCGTATTTACCCATATCCTATACGCATCCTCCTAAACAGGGTGTAAACTAGGTATTCTAAGAGCTTCCGTTTCATCGAAACCGAACATTATATTCATACATTGAACCGCAGATCCGGCTGCACCTTTAACCAGGTTATCTATAGCTGATAATACTACGATTCTACCTGTATGCTCATCTATCTCGAAACCTATATCGCAAAAGTTTGATCCTACAACAGCTTTAGGATCCGGATACCTGAATAACCCCTTCCTATCCCTTACGAATCTTATGAACGGCTCGCCTCTATAAAACCCTCTATATATCTTCCATAGATCTTTAATATCTAGGCTTCTAGTAGGGTATACATGGCATGTAGCTAATATACCTCTAACCATATCTACTGCATGAGCTGAAAAACCAACTTTAACAGGGTTTCCAAGCTTTCCAAGCTCCTGCTCTATCTCTGCTACATGTCTATGTCCTGCAGGAGCATAGGGTCTAACTACGTTAGCTCTCTCAGAATGGTGTGATGATAAGCTTCTAGATAGGCCGGCTCCAGAAGAGCCTATCTTAACATCGACTACTAGATAATCACCTTGTATAAGCTTCTCTTTAGCTAGGGGGGCGAGTCCTAGTATAGCTGCTGTAGCCATGCATCCTGGGCATGCAATTAGTCTAGCTGAACGTATCCTATCTCTGTAAAGCTCTGGTAAGCCGTATACAGCCTCCTCTAGGAGTTTAGGATAGGGGTGGCTCCAATTATACCATCTCCTATATTCATCCGGATTTTTAAGCCTGAAATCTGGGCTTAAATCTATAACCCTGATACCTGATTCTAGAAGTTTAGGTGTAAGTTCAGATGAAACTTTAGCAGGTGTTGATAGGAATACTACATCGCATTTCGTAAGCCTATCTATATTAGGTATTTCGAATCTGAGCATGGTTAAGCCTCTAAGATTTGGATGTACTGTGTGAAGATATTCTCCAGCGTTAGTTCTAGATGTAGCTATCTCTAATTCTACATTCCTATGTGTTAGGAGTATTCTAAGTAGTTCTCCTCCTGTAAAACCTGATGCGCCTACCACCGCTACCTTAACCATAGGGTACACCTCTCGATTATACAGTCTTAGTTGGGTATCCTAACCGGATGACAGATATATCTACTGATAAACTTTCCCCTTTTATGAAGGGTAAAGTTAAAATATAGGGTTGATGAAATGCTGCATAGCTAGGGTATGGAGGTAAAGATAGTAGAGGAGAGGTATAACCCACTGTTATGTAGGAGGGAGATAAGGTTTCTAGTCGAGCATAGGGGTAGATCTACGCCTATCAAATTCGAGGTTAGGAAGTATCTAGCTGCTATGTTTAATACAGATCTAAGCCTAGTATACATCATAAGGTTTGTTACTAAAACTTCGACTAACCTATCTGAAGGTCTATGCCATGTATATGATAGTAAGGAGTATGTAGAACGTCTAGTACCAGATTTTATACGGAGGAAGAATGAGTCTACGCAATCTGGAGGTTGATAGAGGGTGGCTAGCTCTAGAAGGAAGAGGGGGTTATGGTCTCTATTCGAGTATGATTATAGGACTGGAGTTATAAAGCTTAAAGCAGAGTATTGTCCACGTTGTAGATCTATCATGGCATTCCATAAGGAGCCTGTAGCTAGATGGTATTGTGGTAGATGCCATTATACAGAGTATGTTAGGATTAGGAGGAGGGCGTCAACCTAGCTATCTAGGCTCAAACATATAAGGAACCCTATAATATATGGATGTTTAAGGTTATGAAGACTCTACTTCAAGTCGAGAATCTATCTGTGAATGTAGGATCTACATGTATAATTAGAGGGTTAAACCTATCCGTCGATAAGGGTGAGGTTATCCTACTCTTAGGTCCAAACGGGTCTGGTAAATCTACATTCCTCCATGCGTTGATAGGTGATCCGAGGTATAGGATATCGTCTGGTAGGATAATATTCGATGGTATAGATGTATCATCGATGCCTATGACGGATAGGGTTAAGCTAGGGTTGAGTTTAGGTTTACAGTTTCCACCTAGGATTAAGGGTATAACTCTAAGATTTCTAGCTGAGAGGATTTTAGAGAGGAGGGGTGTTACCAGTAGTGTTATCAGTAGCGTTATCGAGGGGTATTCGCGTATGTTGAATCTTGGTGGTCTTCTCGATAAGGATCTTTATGTAGGTTTTAGTGGTGGGGAGATTAAGAGAGCTGAGCTTATGATTACGCTTATCCAAGCTCCTAAGCTTCTTATGCTTGATGAACCTGATTCCGGTGTTGATGTAGAGAATCTAGCTTTGGTAGGTTCGGCTATTTCGAAATATCTATCTGAGGATGTTGGTAGATCTGCGATTATAATAACGCATACAGGGTATATAGCTAGGTATGTTAAAGCTACTAAAGCATATGTTATGGTGAATGGTAGGATAGTATGTAGGGGTGATCCTGAGATCCTTGTATCTAATATCCTAGAGCATGGGTTTGAGAAATGTTTTAGATGTGAGGGGATGATCTAGGTGAAGTCGAGGAAGGTTAGGGATGATCTTAGAGAGAGAGCTTTATCAGCTTTATCCAAACCCTCAACCTACGGTTTAGATATAGATTTATCAAGATTCACAGCTAGCCTAGGCTCAGATATCATGGATATAGAATCATATACAGATGCTATGCTATCCGTAGGGGTTGATCCTGAAGAGAGGGGGAGGGGTGGAAGCTACTATCAGATAGATAATGTAGCCGCATACTCCTCATCAAGATATAAAGGATTGATAGTGAAGCCTATAAGCGAAGCATTAGAAGATGAATCTATCCTAGAATACTACTGGAAAGCAGTACCGGTAGATCTAGATAAGTATACAGCTACAGCCTTCCTATACGAGAAGGATGGATACTATATAGAGGTTAAGGATAGAGTCGAGATACCCATACCTGTACAAGCATGCATACTGTTAAAAAGCCCATCACTTATACAAGTCCCACATAACATAGTAGTAGTAGGTGAAGGATCCAAACTACACCTAATAACCGGGTGTACAGTAGCTAGAGAGAATCCGGGAGTACATATAGGAATATCAGAATTCTATGTTAAGAAGAATGGGCTCCTAACATTCACTATGATACATAGCTGGAGTAAGGGTATGCATATACGTCCAAGAACAATCGTATACGTAGAGGATGGAGGAATATTCATAAGCCAATACATATCAACATCGCTAGTAGATTCCATACAATCATACCCTACCATCCATCTAGTAGGAGAGAATAGCAGCTCCCACCTCTCATCGATAATAATCGGTAGAGGCTCATCGCATATAGATATAGGTGGAGCTATAGAGCTTAAAGCTCCAGGATCCACAGGCGAGGTTACATCTAGGGTTATATCTATGGATGAGAGTAGGATTACATCTAGAGGTAGAATATCAGGGTTTATACGAGGAGTAAAGGGGCATATAGAATGTAGAGGACTCATACTCTCAGAAAACTCATCCATATACGCTATACCAGAACTAGAAGCTAAAGCATACGATGTACAGCTAACACATGAAGCAGCTGTAGGTAGGATAGCAGAAGAGGAGATAATATACCTAATGGCTAAAGGATTCACAGAGGATGAAGCTAGATCTATGATAATAAGAGGATTCCTACAACCTAAGATCCCTATACCACTACCTAGACAATTGGTAGACTATCTATCCATGGCTATGGAGAAGATAGCGTATGCACTTTAAATACAGTAGATATACCACCCTATATGGCTTAATCGTATCTGGGAGAGGCGTCGCATCCAAATTCACATCATACCGATGGTTCAAAGAATTTATAAGAGATAGATTCGGATTCACACCCACACCAGGCACCCTAAACATACTACTAGCACCTAGATCATCCATCATCCTCCAAAAAATTCTATCAAACCCTAACCTAGGAGTTAAGCTAGAACCCCCAGAAGGATTCAAACCAGCAGTACTATTCAAAGCTAGCATACTAGGCGTACCATCAGCTCTAGTACACCCAATCATAGAAGGTAGACGTATAGAGCTCGCCGAATTCGTATCACCAGTAAACTTTAGAAGATCATTCAACCTAAAGGATCTAACACCAATACTCGTACAGCTAGATATAGATAAATAGCTGTAAGCATAACACATATATTAGGCGATGAAGATTCTCCTCGCCGCTCCAGTCTGATGAGCTGCGGGGGCTCGGTGAAGACGCCTGCGACAACAGAGCCTAACCCCCACATAGTAAACGTTTAAATCAGTATAGAACAAGCTATCTACCCCTATGTACCATCTATCCACCGATAAGCTTATCGAAGCTAAAGCTATGCTCCACAGTCATAGCACAGCTTCAGATGGTAGACTCCAACCTATAAAGGTTATAGAATACTACCGCTCAAACGGTTTCAAAATAGTATCGCTAACCGATCATGGTAAGATAACAAAGCTAGATCAACCCCAAAACTGTATATTCATACCAGGCGTAGAGGTATCCGCAGGTAGATCTAAACTCGGCGAGCCATACCATATAGTAGCTCTCATGATCGAAGATGAAAGTATACTAGAAGCTAAGGATAACCCTCAAGAATTAATCGATAGAATATCAAGCTCCGGAGGCTTATCCTTCATAGCCCACCCCCACTGGTCGAACCTAGTCTACGAAGATCTAGCAGAGCTTAAGGGGTACATAGGTATAGAAATCTACAATACAGGCTGCGAAGTCGAGGTATCCAAAGGCTTCTCCACAACATACTGGGATAACATACTATCAAACAACCCCCGTATACTAGGATTAGCTGTGGATGATGCTCACAGATATACAACACCCCCGATCGACTCCCTAGGAGGATGGGTTACCCTCCTAATCGATGAAGAAAGCTGCGATTCAGCTATCGATGCTCTCAAGCATGGCAGATTCTACTCATCGATGGGTCCTGAGATAAAGCTTCTAGAAGCCTCCGATAACTCTATAGATATAGTATCATCACCTGTGGAGAAGGTTTCGATAATATCTGTTAACGGTAAGGGTTTCAGTCTAGCTATACCCGATCTAAGATTACTCATAAGATTATGGAAGGATAAGGAGGGGAGGCGGAGCATAGAGAATATAGTTTCATCGATCGACGTAGATGTAGGAAGGGAGGGTGAGGTTATAATGGTGGAATCAAGGTATGGTAAGATACGATTCATAATCGCTAGTGGAGGAATAACAAGCTTCTCCTGGAGGGGGAGGCTAGGATCAAAGTATATCAGAATCGAGGTTATGGATTACAACGGTCGTAGAGCATGGTCAAACCCTATACCTACATATTGATGTATACCGTACCTCCCACACTCGCTAATACGAATCCCTACTAAACGTTTTAGAATTAGAATTTTATACAATACATGGCATAGCGTATAGTAGAATGCCTGTAAAAGTATCTATAGGACGTAGAGGTATCATAGCCGATCATCCTATAGCTGTTAAGGTAGGATTAGATATTATAGAGGATGGAGGCAACATCTTCGATACCGCTATATCCGTAAGCGCTGCTCTCTCAGTCGTCCAGCCGCAGATGAGTGGACCCGGTGGTGATGGCTTCATACTAGGATTCCTCGATGATGAAGTTATAGCCTACGCATCCTCAGGCGCATCCCCTAGCGGATTCGATACAGATAGGTATCTCGAAGAGAAGCCTACTAGAGGCCCCTTAACAGTAACGATACCCGGTCTCGTATATCTATGGGGCTACCTCTACGAAAACTACGCATCCCTACCCTTAGAGAAGCTTCTGAAACCAGCTATAGATCTAGCCTACAACGGATTCTATGCAGGCTGGCTCCTATCATCCTCATCCAAAGCTTATGAAATAGATCTAGATAGCTATGAGTGGAGAAGGTATTTCAAAGGTTTAAAGCTAGGGGATCTCGTAGTCAATAAAGAGCTAGCTAGAACATTGAAGCTTATAGCTTCTAGAGGTTGGAGAGAATTCTATGAAGGTGAACTCGCTGAGGAGATGGTAGCTCAGCTTAGAGAGCAGGGTGTAGGCGTATGTATAGACGATTTTAGAAATCATAGAGGTATAGAGGTTAAGCCTCTAAAACTCGAGGCTGACGATCAGATACTATACGAGCTTCCCCCTAATACCCAAGGTGTAGCTACGCTTCAATCGATAACCGCTCTATACGAGCTCGGTATGAGTAGGCTAGCATTCGATGATAGTGAGAGGATAAAGGCTTGGAGTAAACCTATAGAGAGGATATACTGGTTTAGGGATACGTTTCTAGGCGACCCAGGCTTCATGAAGATCGATATAGAAGATTATAAAACATTCTCATCCATAGAGAAGCTTCAACAGATCGAAGCATGCAGGGATCCTCCTAGCGGGATAGGTGATACAACATTCTTCGTAGTATCTGATAGCGATGTTATCCTAGGCTTCATACAAAGCCTATTCCACCCATTCGGATCAGGTCTTATAGCTGGAGGCTTCCCCATACAGAATCGTGGAGTCGGCTTCGCTAAAGAAAGAGGTTTACCGAATAGCCCAGCACCATGCAAGAAGCCCCTCCATACACTATCGATCTTAGCTATCGAAAACGAGGATAGGAAGTATATAGTAGGATGCGTAGGAGGTGATGTTAGACCTCAGCTTCATTTAAGAGTCTACGAGAATATATTCATCTACAAGATGAATCCTGTAGAAGCCGTGGATGCTCCAAGATTCATGTACACCGTACCTAGGGGTATACAGAAGGTGATCGTCGAGGAGCCGTTGAAGCCTCCCAGATTATCGAGTAGCATAGAAGCAGTACAAGTCGGGTATTATGGTAGCCCAGGCTACGTTCACGTAGCAGTACTCGATAAGGGGAGAACGCTACTAGCTAGCGATCCTAGAAGCGAGGGTATAGCGTTAGCTATCCGATAACCATAGCTATCATACACTATCCTCCCACATACTCCCTCCAGTATCTGGAGCTTTCTCTAAGCTCCTCAAGTACCTTATCATCCGGGTACTCGAATGGATGTATAACCTCTAGGAATAGGTATACCCTACCAGCTCCCCCCTCATCCAGAGTCGAGATGAGTTTAGATGGCTGTATTATACCGATCCTATTATACTCTACGGTGAACGGCCAGTGTCTATCAGCCTTACCATCGGTTTGCTGTACATGTATGCAAGGCGTATACTTAGATAGCCTCCTAACCCATTCATAGGGATCCCTATCCTCTGGTGTAGGTGCCTCCGGGTTACATGCATGACCTAGATCTATACATAGCTTTACCGAAGCTTTAGGATCCCTAGATACCTCCGCCATAAGATACTCTGCTTCAGATATAGTCGAGGGCACCTCCCTCGGTACAGGCATAGGCTCTACTAGTATACTCTTCAAACCTAGATCTAAAGCCCTATATGATAGAGATTTCAGCGAATCTATAAGGATCGATTCTATATACGATCTCCTACCCCTATCCCTATAATCTCTTACAGACATAGCTCCCACATGCCCACCTACAGCTTCAGCTCTAAACCTAGATGCAAGCTCTATAGCTTTAACATACCAGCTATATCCATCCATCCTCATAGACATATATGGATGGGATAGTAAATTGAAGGAATACGCTGCCAACCCTGTGAAGCAGCTTTGAATAATTACACCATAGCTTCTACAAGCATCTATAGTCCTGTATACGATATCATCCAAAGCCTCCGGGTTCGACCTGGGATCTAGTAGATCATATGAGAATTGCACATATCTCAGATCCAGTTTGCTAGCTACTATCTCAACCCATACCTCAGGCTCGATCCATCTCTTAACAGCCCAGCAATTATTTATACCTAGGATAGGTTCAACCATAATACACCACCATTATGATCCGAATAGAAATCTACGGATAGTATACCATATAAGGCTTACCCTTCACATCAGTATACTTCCAGAGATAGCTTTAACTCTCTATGGATACCTATGCTCTATCAGAGGTGTCCTCTAGGTTTGTGTACGATAGGTAAAATCCTCAGGCTTAGAAGGATATTTCGTAGAGATACTGGTAGATCGTTCATAGTAGCTATAGATCATGGTGTTAGATTCGGAGCTATAAAGGGTATAGAGGATCCACGTATACCTGTTAAAGCTGCTAGGGATGGCGGTGCAGACGCTGTTATGGCTACACCCGCTATAGCTAGGATAATATACGATGATCTCGGAGATATGTCTCTAATAGCTAGGATCGATGGAGCTGCTACGATCATAGGTCCAGATATAACAGATGACGATATAATATCCCCGGTCGAGGATGCTATCGCTATAGGAGCTGATGCAGTAGTAGCCTTCGGATATGTAGGAGTAGAGAAGGAGAAGTCTAGTCTTAGAAAGCTTAGCATAATATCATCAAGATGTTTCAGATACGGTATCCCCCTCATGGCTGAGATGATCCCTCCAGAACTATCATCCAAACACTACGCTAAGAAGAAGGGTGAATGGGAGGTGGATATAGATAGGCTTAAACTAGCTGTTAGAGTTGGAGCAGAGCTTGGAGCCGATATGATAAAAACATACTATACCGGTGATCCAGATAGTTTTAAAGAAGTCGTTAAAGCCTCCCCCATACCCATACTAGTATTAGGCGGCCCACCTACAGATAGCGTGGAAGACTTCCTATCCATGATAGAGGCATCTATAGAAGCAGGAGCTAGGGGGGCTGTCATAGGTAGGAATGTATGGCAGCATAGTAATCCAACAATCATGGTTAAAGCTCTATCAGGTATAGTTCACAGATACATATCTCTAGAGGAGGCTATGAGATGGCTGAGAGAAGGTTGAAGCCACCATATATACTAGGTATAGATTCAGGTACATCTGCATGTAAAGCCGCTCTATTCACCCTAGACGGATGCGTAGTAGCTGAGACATCGGTAGAGCATAGGATATATCATCCTAGACCAGATTATGCCGAGCAGGATCCGCTTGAATGGTGGTATTCGACGGTTAAAGCTATCTCCTCTATCATTAGGGGTTCTGGTATAGAACCAAGCGATATAGTAGGGTTATCAGTAGACTCCCAGAGGGAGGCTGTAGTATTCCTAGATAGTAGTGGAGAAAGGCTTACACGGAGTATAATATGGCTTGATCGTAGAGCTATACCTCAAACCCAAGCTATATCTAGGATGATAGACCCAGATAGGATACTAGAAGTTACAGGTTTACCTTTAGACTTCATATTCTCAGCTCCAAAGATACTATGGGTTAAGGAGAATATGCCTGAAACCTATACTAGAACATGGAGGATACTATGCGCTAAGGATTACATAGTGTACAGGCTTACAGGAAACACCGTCACGGATTACACGATGGCTTCTAGGACTATGCTATTCGATATACATAAGCTCAGATGGTCTGATGAGATATGCGAAGCTCTAGGTATAGATCCATCCATACTACCAGAAGCTATAGGTTCATGGGAGGTTGCAGGTGAGGTTACAGAGAGTGCAGCTGAAGCTACCGGGTTAAAACCAGGTACACCTGTAGCATGTGGTGGAGGAGATAGGCCTTGCGAAGCCTTAGGCGCAGGTGTAGTAGATGAGGGTATGGCTAATATAGGTACAGGTACAGGATCAGTATTCGAGATACCTCTAGAGAAACCTAAACCTGATAGAGGTATGCGCTTCGATTGCTGCCTCCACGTAGTACCAGGTAGATGGGAGTATGAAGGTATAGTTAACGCTACAGGCGCATCCCTAAGATGGTTTAGAGATACCTTCTGTCTAACCGAGGCTGTAGAAGCTGGGAGGAGGGGGTTATCGATATACTCAATCCTAGATGAGGAGGCATCCAAGATCCCAGCGGGATGTGAGGGATTATACTATTATCCACACCTATGGGGTGCACGTCTACCTAAACCTAATCCTAAAGCTAGAGGCGTGTTCTACGGCATACTACACAGCCATGGTAGAGGACACTTCGTTAGAGCTATACTCGAAGCAGCTGCATTCCAATACCTAGGTACCCTAAGGATATTGAGAGAATTAGGCATAGATATTAAGCATATACGTATGGTGGGAGGCGAATCTAAGAGTAGTATCTGGAATAGGATAAAAGCTGATGTAATGGGTATCAGGGTGGAGATACCTGTTATAAGAGATGCAGCTGCACTAGGCTCAGCTATACTTGGAGGCGTAGCTGCAGGAGTTTATAGAGATCCTAGATCAGCTGCATTAGAGATGGTAAGGATAGGTGAAGTCTACGATCCAGATCCATCTACTCATAGAGTATACGAGTCCATATACGAGGATTATATCAGAGTTTATCGTAGTATAGAGGAGACATTCATGTAGAATAACCTCTCTACTAAAGTTAATCTACCCCTATGGTCTAATTCTATATAGGTGGCGTTCATGGCTAAACTCGCTATTAAAGGAGGTAGACCTGAAGCAGGAGAGTTGAAGAAGCTTATACCTCCATGGCCTCCTCTAAACGATAAGATAATTTCATCTCTGATTAAAGCTTTAGAGGATAGGCGTTGGTGTCGATTATACCCCGGCTCCCTATGTGAAAGGTTTGAGGAGAAGTTTGCTAAATTCCATGATGCTAAGTATGGTGTAGCAGTAGCTAACGGAACCGTTGCGCTCGAACTCGCATTCAAAACGTTAGGGGTAGGCTATGGAGATGAGGTTATAGTACCTGCTGTTACATTCATAGCTACGGCTTCAGCTGTTACAGAAGTTGGTGGTATACCTATATTCACAGATATAGATCCTGAAACAGCGGTTATATCACCTAAATCTCTTAGAGCTACGATAGAGGAGAGGATGGATAGGGGTGGAAGGGTTAAGGGTATTACTGTCGTACACTACGGAGGCTATCCCGTTGATATGGATTCTATACTCGATATAGCTAAGGAATACGGTTTATTCGTAGTAGAGGACTGCGCTCATGCTCATGGATCTGAATGGAGGGGGCGTAAAGTCGGAGCTATAGGTGATATGGGCTGCTTCAGCTTCCAGGAGAGTAAATCTATGACCGCCGGTGAGGGTGGTATAGTCATAACGAATAGAGACGATCTGATAGATAAGGCTAGACTCATACATAATATAGGTAGGGTTGTAGGTAAGCCAGGCTACATACACTATATACTATCGTCGAATTACAGGATGACAGAGCTTCAAGCAGCGATACTATTAGAGGTTTTAGAGATGTATCCGGAGCAGCTTAGATTTAAACATGAAATCGGTGAGTATCTAGCATCTAAGCTATCCAAGATAGGTGGTGTAGATCCTTTAAGGAGAGATCCACGTATAACTATGAGAGGCTACTACTACTTCGTCATAAGGTATAATCCTAGGGAATTCGAGGATCTTCCTAAAGAGAGGTTTATAGAAGCTTTAAGAGCTGAAGGCGTACCTGCAAGCGTAGGCTATGGTATGCCTCTATACAGGCAGCCAGCCTTCACTAGGGAGAGGCTTATAGAATCTGTATCTAAGGAGTTGGTGGAGCGTATGCCTAGATACGAGGATATCTACCTACCTGGAGCTGAATCCTTCTGCTCTTCAGAAGTAACACTTCCACATCAAGTCTTATTAGCTGGTAAGGATGGAGCTGATCTAATCGTAGCTGCTATAGAGAAGATTAAGGAAAATGTATACGAGCTCCTATAATCCAGTACATACCGTATGGTGTAGATCTATGAGGATAGCCGTAGGCTCAGACGATGCGTATAGTATAGCTAGGTTCATCTACGAGTATGTTAGATCTAAGGGTTATGATGTTATAGCTATAGGAGCTCTTAAGACTGGGAAACCTGAATCATGGGTTAGAGTCGGGTTCGAAGTTGCTAGATGCATAGCTGATCGTATAGCTGATACAGGTATACTATTATGCTATACTGGTACAGGCGTATGTATCGCAGCTAACAAGGTTAGAGGGGTTAGAGCTGCTCTAGTATTCGATGCTACAACCGCTAGGTATGCTAGGTTATGGAACGATGCTAACATCCTCGTATTAAGTGCTAGGCTAGTTTCTGAAGAAGTGGCGAGGGAGATAGTGGATGCATGGCTTTCTATAGATAAGCCTGATCCAAGCGAATCAGAGAATATTATGTTGCTAGATAGGTTGGATATAGATAGATGCTTGTAGATCGTTAGTTAGCGATCGTATGGCTTCTAGAAGGTTTAACAGTAGATATGATAGCTAGCGAAGCTAGGATTACAGCTACAGCGGATAGGGCTGCAGGACAGTATCCATACCCTTCGTATATCGGAGTGAATATTATGGGGCCTATAAATCCTCCTAAACCCATAAAGGTCCTGTATATACCTAGAGCGCTCCCCCTGAGATCTGGTGGAGCTATCTCTGAGAGTAGAACCATAAGCGATGTTAGGATCATCCCCCGTCCAAACCCTTCGATGAAAGCTATCGATACTATCGCTAGATAGGTGGAGCCGATCGTATAACCGTATAATCCTGCAGCTTCTAGTAGTAGACCTATAGTTATCATAGGCTTCCTACCTAGCTTATCGGATAACCAACCTGAGATACCGGTAGATGTTATGATACCAAGCGTCCTTATAGCCATAACCACACCTATAAGCTCCACATCTATACCTAAATCCATATTCAGGTATAGTGGAAGAACTGTACCAGATACGCCATTCCATGTCAGCATCCTGGTGAGAGAGTTTATGTAAACAGCTGTCAAACTCCAGCTTCCAACTCCTGGTAGAACCCTCCTAATAGATGATATATCTAGGTGGATTCTATACCTCTCATAGCCTTCATTATGCTTTAGATCTCTAGATTTAGAAGCTATCATGAATGATGTAGAGGTTAGTATAGCTGATGATAGGAATACCCCTCTATAACCTATGTATCTCGACATAAATCCTCCTAGAGGTGCTCCTATAAAGCTTCCGATAAACTCTATAGATTGGAATGTTCCTAGAGCAGTACCTCTAACACTTTGATGAAATGTATCGAAGATTATCGCAGAACTACTCATAAAGTATAACCCAGTCCCAAGCCCCCATAAACCCCTACCAGCTATAAGCATGTATATGTTGATGGATGTAGAGCATAGAAGCGCACCGATCGATGATAAAGCTAAACCAGATACTAGTAGCTTATACCTACCTATCCTATCGGCTAGTATACCTGATGGTATCTCCGTGAATATTCTCGATAGAAACCATGCTGATGATACGAACCCGATCATCAACCCTGATGGATCGAGCTCATGCGCATATATAGGTAGGAAGGATGAAGCTAGGCTCATACCCATGATCAAGGTTAACGATGAAGCTAGAAGTTCGAAGTAAGCCTTAGGATACGTTCTTAATAGGCTAACAGTACGTCTCGTAGATCCACCACCAGACTTTCTAGCTACGATCAATTAGAGTATATAAAGATCATCGATCCCTAAGCTACCCGATTATATGGGGGGCCTCTTACAGCTACATTTATACGTGTATATATAGCTATTATCGATCGGGTAGGCTATGCTCATAGAAGTAAGGTTTGGCGGAGACTCGCTTATACTAGATGTGGATAGACGCTTCGATTCTATACTAGGTAGAGAACTACCTTTCACTACAACGTTGAATGTATGGAAGGAGGAGGTATACTTCGAAACCCCTATCGAGATAGATGTTTCTGAGATGCGTAGCTTCATCAAGATCGAACCTGGTAAACTATACTATTGGCCTCCAGGTAGAGGATTCTGTATATTCTACGGTTTCAGCCAACCGTATAGCCCTGTATACCATATAGGCTCCTATATAGGTGTGTTGAGTAGGCTTAGAACGGTTGAGGATGGCGTGGAGGCTATAGTTCAACAGTATAAGCCTATAGAATCGTATACGAGTTTGGTATCTCTACTCGAATCTATAGGGTTTAAAGCTGTTACAGCACTGTATGGGGGTGAACCGGTAGTCGAATCTGTAGGATTCATCGAGGGTAGGAGGATAGCTTTCAAGATGTATGTAGAGGAGTATGGTATACATATAGAGGGGGAGCCAATCCTCCCTCAAAACTATACGCTTCAAACACTCAAATTTGTATCTATGCTATCAGATCTGCTAAGTCAAGAAGAGTATGTAAGACCGGATCTAGATGAGGATGGATGGATAACTATAACAGGCTATACTACGATTGATAGGATAGTAGAAGCAGTGGGAGAATTTAGTAGAGCATATCTTAAAGTGTTTAAGGCTATATCGCAGGTATAGCCTTAAGCTTAGAAGGATAGCTCCGCCAATATTATAGGATCAGTTTTAGGTTAGATTAATCTATCAGAATTATAGCTATCCGATTAAACCTAACCTAGATATAATCGATATTTTTAGTTAGAAAAGCTTTTACACAGCTCCCCATATGTCCTTAGGTCTCCGACCCCACATGGATTATAGAGCTGTAGCAGCGTTAGCTATATTCATATTCACACTCTACCTTATGGTTAGGAGACCGTATAGGATAAACCTAGGTCTAGCTTCAGGTATAGGTGCTATACTATCGCTTCTAGCTGGAACTGTTACACTGAGCGATGCTGTTACAGCGTTTATGGAGATAATGGATGCCGCCCTCGCCTTCATCGGTATAGTAGCCTTCTCTCTAATACTTGATTACCTCGGATTCTTCAGATGGGCTGCTATAAAGGTTATCAAAGCTGCTAGCGGAGATGGGTTAAAGCTATACTTCTACACCTCTCTACTAACAGCTTTAGTAAGTATACTATTCGCTAACGATAGCGCGATACTAATACTCACACCTATAGTTGTAGAGGTTATAGATGAGTTGAGGATGGGATCGAAGGAGAGGCTCGCCTACCTATTCGCTGCAGGCCTCATCGCAGATACAGCAGCTATGCCGCTAGTTACGAGTAATCCTGTGAATATAGTGAGCGCAGACTTCCTCTGTTATAGCTTCATAGATCATGCCATCTTCATGGGTCCGGTAGCTTTAGCTACTATAGCTATGAGCTTGGTAATATTATACTGCTTCTTTAGGAGTAGTATACCGAGGAGGTATACTACAGAAGCTATAGAGTGTTTAGATGCGGATCGTATAATCCATCCATCGATATTGAAGGTATGCATATCTACACTGGTAGCTGTGAACGTAGGCTATATACTAGTATCGATTAATAGGCTACCAGTATCTATAGCTATATGTTCAGGTGCATTATCCCTACTCCTAACCTATATAGTAAACTCTAGGTTATCATCGGGTAGCTGCTACGAAGGGTTGAAAAGTATGGTTAGAGAGATTAACTGGGATATAGTAGTCTTCATGGCTAGCATATTCATAGTTGTTCAAGGTTTAAAGCATATAGGCACTATAGAATTCTTCAAACGTATATTCCTAGAATCTCTAAAGCTACCAGGATTCCTCTCGATACTATCACCTAGTCTAGCGGTTACGGTAGGTGCTAGTATAATGAATAATTGGCCGATGACTATACTAGGGCTACTATCGATAAGAGATGTTTTAGGATACGGGTTAGATGATCATCATATAGCGGGTCTAGTATTCTCGAATATCATAGGGAATAATCTAGGTCCGCATTTCTTCCCACTAGGATCTCTAGCGATAATAATGTGGATGGAAACTATGCGTAGGAAGGGGTTGAGTATAAGACTTAGAGACTATCTAAAGGTAGGATCGGTTGTATCGATAATAGAGGTTACGGTATCATCTATAATTCTATGGGTTGAGATAAGTATACTAGGTATGAAGCTGAATATACCTCTAGATCATCTAAGATATTGAATACAATCCCTGAGGTTATCCGTGATTCCGCCATATAAAATCAGCCATATGCTACCCCATAGATCTACTCTCCTCAAACACTTTACTAGAGGTTAGAGCTTATATGGTATTATCGGTAGCGATATTTCTCCTGTATGAGTGAGCGTATAATTTTAGTTACTGGTGGTTTAGGATTTATAGGTAGTCATATAGTCGATAAACTTGTCGATCAAGGGTTTAAAGTTCGTATAATAGATAATCTTAGTAGCGGTAGGATGGAGAATATAGAGCATCGCCTAGGGGATCCTAGATTAGAGGTTTTGAATATAGATCTAAAGGATAAGGATAAGCTGGTAGAATATACCAAGGATGTGGAGGTAGTCTTCCACTATGCAGCGAATCCTGAAGTTAGGGTTAGCACAACCGATCCTGAAATACATTTCAAAGAGAATATACTAGCTACGTTCAATCTACTAGAAGCTATGAGGGTAAACGATGTAGAAGAGCTGGTATTCGCATCATCTAGTAGCGTATACGGTGAACCAGAATTTATACCGGTAGATGAGAATGCATCTGTGAAACCAGTATCCGTATACGGAGCTAGCAAAGCTGCATGCGAAAACCTAATACAAGCATACAGCAATCTATACGGGTTTAAAACAGTATCCCTAAGATATGCGAACGTAGTAGGACCTAGGCTAAGACATGGCGTAATATACGATTTCATAACTAAACTACTAGCAAATCCTAGAAGATTAGAGATACTAGGAGATGGAAGCCAAACGAGAAGCTACATATACATAGATGATGCTGTGGAAGCTACGATAACAGTATGGAGGAGTATAGGTAGAGGATTCGATGTATACAATGTAGGAAGCGGGGATTGGATAAATGTGAGGGAGATAGCGGATATAATAGTAGAGGTTATGAAGCTGGAAAACGTAGAGTACATATACAAACCAATACTACACGGTATAGGATGGCTTGGAGATGTTAAACATATAGCTTTAAAGATAGATAAGGTTAGGAAACTGGGATGGAAGCCAAAGCTGGATAGTAGAGGAGCGGTTAGAGAAGCAGCTAGAAGAATACTAGAAGAAGTGGGTGGAAGACATCTCGAAACGAGTAGATGATACAGAAGTAGTATCGTAAAACCCTAGAATCACATAGAAGAATATACTGTTAGAGGACTGAAGCATCTATCCAATACTATAGAGTATAACATAGGTTTATGTAGGATAGTAGATCAGATACATATATCAACCCATACATAATTCAACTGAAACATTGATATGGATACACAGCCGCCTGTATACGTTTCATACATCTTGTATACGTAATCTTAAAATAACTAGCCTAGATAGGGTTAGATTCGGGTAGGAGAAACGGTGAATAAAACTATGAATAAAAGTACATGCTCTAAACTATCGGTAGCCCTACTAACCCTAATAGTACTATCCATACTACCAAACATAGCTGTAAAACTCGTAGCCGCCGAATCTATGGAAACAGATAGACCTCTGTATGCTATAAAATGGAAGGATAACGCAATAGGATACGTAAACGTAACAGTAACACTAACGGGGTTAGATCCTGAAACAAGATACGAGTTAGCAGTATTCAAGCATCATGGACCTGCAGGCTTAAACTATGTTAAAGAAGTCTACGGTGTATATGAAGCTACGATAAAATTCACTATACCACCAACCATGGATTCACGTCCAGAGGATATAGCTGGTACATGGAACGCTACATTATACAAGGTAGTAGGAGAAACCAGGTCGATCGTAACGTGGTGTAACTTCGGTGTATGGGCTATAAACTCTAGGATACTAAACTACGGTAGGATACTGCAGATATGGGGTGGAGGATTTAAACCAGGTACAAAGGTAAACTTCACAATATACGACAAGGATTGAAACAATAGTAATAACGGATGAGCTATTCGGTGAGGATCCAGCTAAATCCCCTGTAAGTGGTGTAGTTTGTGTAAAGTATGGAACATTCTCCAATACATCCTATATAATAACTACTGATATAGCTAAAGGAACATATGTAGTAGAACTCGTAGAAGACTATCTCTTCCTACCTAAAGTAATATCTACAGGTGATCCTGAAAAAGAACTTGAATTCACTATAACAGATGAGCTGATAGTCGATATACTAAAACCTGAAGAGGGTAGCAAATGGAGGAGGACAGATACAGTACCTGTCGAGGTCGAAGTCCTATACCAGGATCTCGTACCCGTAACCTCAGGTGAAGTTACCGTCACCTTCACACCACCGGTATGTACGCCTAGCGCCGAGCCGCCATACGATGAGCCTAAGACTATCTCGTTAAGCTATAGTCCTATAAGTAAGACTTGGGTTGGAAGCTTCAAAATACAGAAGGATAACTCCACCGGAATATGGACTGTAGAAGCTACTGCTGAAGATGTCTACGGTAATAGTGGCGGCGACACCAATACGATTACTGTTAAAGCTGCTATACTCGTCGTCGAGACGGAGGTTGCTCCACCTGCATCCGTTCCGAGAGCTTCATGGGTATCATGGCTAATAAAGGTTAAGTATAAGGGTGACGGCTCACCTGCTAAGCTCTACATACCTCTATGCACTGTCTATGTTGTCAACGCTACGACCAATGCTACTGTAGGATCAGCCTACCTGGTAGAGGTTGAAGTTGGAAGATATAACGTGACATGGTTCGTACCTGCTGATGCACCTCTCGGAGATTATAGATTCCTAATACCTGCAGATGCTTTGAAAGATGTCGTCACGACATGTACTGTATGTAACACTGGTCCTGAGAAGGATGTATTATCGCCTGTATTCGCCGTAGGTATAACAGCGCTTAGAGTCGAAGTTAAAACTTATTCAGCTAAAGATCCTACGAAGGAGAGGGTAGCGTTCACACCTGGATCTATAGTATACATAGGTGCTAAGGTAACATACCTAGAATCAGGTGTAGTAATGACTTCCGGGTCTGTTAGAGCTTACATATACAATGAGACAGGTTACCTGGTTGCTGAAATACCTATGACGTATGATTCAGGTACTAGGATGTGGTGGTGTGAATGGGATTCGACAGGCTATCCAGCTGGACGCTACAGGGTTCTTGTAAAGGCTAGGGATATAGGCTACAACGTTGGTGAAGGTGAAACATACTTCTACATATCAGGCTTAGTGATATCGCCTAGTAAAGGTACAGTACCACCGATAGAGAATACTAAATGCGAGAAGCTTAAAGATGGAAACTGGCTTATAACCGCTAGCGTATACAAGGATCCTGTTTCAGGTAAGAGTCTAGGCACCGTTATATCGATATCGGCTACACACTTTACACCAAACTCTAAGGTTAACATAACGGTAGATTGGCTACCATACCCAGCTCTAGTAGGTAAGAAGATACTATTAGCGATGAACGTACCTACAGATGCTGAAGGAAACTTTGCCACTACAGTAGTATTCCCGACGACGATTAAGGGAATCTACTATATAATAGCTAGGGATGCTAAAGGCCTAGAGATGAAAACTACTTTTGAAGTAATACCTGGAATGATACTCACACCAGACCCGGTTGTAGGCTCAGCTTTAACAAAGGTTATAGCTACAGGTCTACCAGGGCCTATAAATGACGTCGCCGATGCTGCTAAGGCATGGGAGATACTAGTTAACGATACAGATGCTATGCGCACCCTTGCTGGTCATATAGGCTTCCTCTATAACATGACTGAAACTTATGATACGAGATGGAGGACTAATGAGAATGGTACATTAATCTCGGTAGCTTTAGGTAAGTATAAGTATACAGTTAAGCCTGGATTCGTAATACCGTTCACAGAGCCTGGAGCCTATGTCTTCAAGCTTATACTCGAAGGTGGAGGCTACCGTAACTCTACAGATCCAGCCCTATTCAAAACGGTTAAAACGACATCAGTCTCGGATACCGTTAAGGTTGTTAATGCTTTCAAAGAGTTTACTATCTTGGTAGATAAGGTTGATGCTCTAGCTGAGCTTGTCAGTACTATGAACGTTCTATTAAGGTCTGTGGATAAAAACGTAGCTACGCTAGTCACCGATACTGGTACTATCAAAGCTGATGTCTCAACTTTAAGAAGCCTGGTTAAGGAGATGGGCGGTACGTTAACCGATATAAGCGGTGGTATAGCTACCATAAAGACGGATGTAGGTACCATTAAGGCATCCATAGATGCTCTATCACCTAAGATAGAGGCTGTGAGAGGTGATGTAGCTCGTATATCGACCAATATAGGAGAGATACTCACAAACCTAGAGACTATAGAACCTGTAGTAATGAGTATAAAGGATGGTGTAGCTACCGTTAACACTAAGATAGATACATTAACAGGTAGGGTTACGACTATAGATGGTAACGTAGCTACGGTAAGAACAGATGTAGGTGATATAAAGGCTAGGGTTGCTGATCTTGCAGGTGTACCTGGAGCTATAAGCACTGTAACAATGGCTGTATGGATAGCTGTAGTTTTATCGCTAGTAGCAGCTATATGCTCTATAGTATCGCTACTACAGCTACGTAAGAAGATAGCAGGCTAGAAGTATCGGGTAGGGCTACCGAACCCCCACCCCCTTTATTTCCATCCCTTCTTAGAAGGTATCTAGTTATAGGCTAGGCTACCGTTTTCCTAAAACTCGCTATAACTATACCCCTAGTATACTCCGCTCTCTCAGTCTTATATCCTAGCGCAGACATAACCCCCTCGAATATCGATAATAATAGTTTCGTAGATTCCGATGAGAGGTTTGATGCTATAAATCTGAATAGTATAGCCTCCCCACCCCCCTCTACAGAGATATCTGTAGGTGCTAGTAGTGTAGATGAGACTAGGATTCTAAGAGCTTCTATCGGATTATCGAATTTAACCGAGATATATCTACCATACCAGTATCCAGATTCGTATGCATTACGATAGATTTCATCTAAACCCTCTCTATCCACCCTAGATAGTATCGTATTCATCAGATTCACAGGTATGAGCATTATACCCGCACTTCTATGCATAGAAGCTACCATATACGATCTAACAGCATCCTTTATAGATCCACCATCACCATATATCCTAACGACATCCGATAGTATATCTGATATGAACGATGATAGTGTTCTACCCTCCCTATTAGATATCTCCATAAGCTTATCGACTATATCTGCCTGTACGAATATAAGCTTCCTACCCTGAGAGCGTGAAGGCATAGCTCAACTATCCTTTAACCTCGATCCTTATCCTTATAAATCCTTTATCAACCTCAGAATCCAATACATCGAAGCCTAGGCCTACAAGAACACCTTTAAGAAGGGATTCGAATAGAAAACTATAGTTTAGAGTGAACCTAGAGCTAAAGCATAATAGTATAGCCTCCCCACCCCTCCTCTCGAATCTAAATTCCGATATATTCCACATAAGCCTCGATAGTATATGTATAGATTCATCTATACTAGATGATACCGATAGATACTTAGATAGCCATAAACCTGTTTCAAACCAGCTCTTCCTAAGCTTATCAGAGTATCCTGATTCAAAGCATAGATCTACAAGCTCGTAGAGTAGATTCTCAGGTATGGTTGTAAACCCGGATCTCCTACCATAATCCATAGCCCTATACTCATCTAGTAGACGCTTAATGTTAAGACCCCCCTCCTCAACTTCTAATATAGATTCGAGTATATCGTTAAGCATAGCGTAGACGGTTACACCCCTACTCTCAGCTAGAACCTTAAGTCTATCAGCTAGATCAACCCTAGCTGCAAGCATCTTTCTATCAGGCAAAGATCATTAAACCCCCAGGCTAGATAGACTCGATAACCTAATAGTATTACGAGATTTAAAATTTGGCGTTATTACTCGCAGCATCTGTAGACTATGGAATTATACGTATACCAGCCGTAAACCTTATATCCATAGATTCATCTACCTCAATCGATAGTCTTGACGATATACGCTCTAAGAGTAGCTAAACCTGAATGGGTTGATAACCTGTATAGGGAGGGTGTATACTATGGGTCTGTTAGGAGATTATTTAAACCAGGTGATACCATAATATTCTTCTCCAAGATCGAAGATCTAGGCGACGCCCTAATAGGATACAGTGTGGTAGAATCCTTCTATAGAAGAGGGGATCTACCAGAGGATATAGCTTCGAGATTTCAGGAGCATCCATGGAGTTGGCTTATAAGATTCGATCGATCAAAGCTGGTAAGGTTTATCGATCCTATACCATGGGTTAAACTAGTAGAGCTAGGTATTATACCTAGAAAGGCTAGGGGTAGATACCTCCACGGATTTAGACTTAGGGATAGAGAGGCTGATATCTTGAGAAGTATATGTAAGATATGATATATGAACTTATATCCTCTACAGATGCGATCATCTATATAGCTTGTAAGGTGGTATAGGATGGTTAAAGTTAGAGTAGATCAAGATCTATGTATAGGCTGCGGTCTATGCGAATCGCTATGTCCAGAAGTATTTAGATTAACGGCTGAGGGTAAATCTGAAGTAGTGAACCCGAACGGATGTGATGGATGCGATTGTAGAAGTGTAGCTGATCAATGCCCTGTATCAGCGATAATAGTCGAAGAGTAGCCTCGATATAATAGATAAATTAACTAGCCTCCATCTACTATTTATCTACCCCTCCCACAACTATAGGGTTAGATGTGAGTGAATGGAGCAGCTTCAAGCCTGAGAGGAGGAGCTTCCATCTATCCATACTTATACCTGGAAGCCTCGTAGATGAGGAGAGTCATCTACGAGATAAAACCCTTACTGTAGGATTGATAGGTAGAGCTGCAGCTGTATTCAGAGTTGATGAGGTATGCATATACAGGGATCTATATGGTGTTATGGATCAATCTAGCTCAGTAAATCTTATAGCATCTATCCTAAGATATATGGAGACGCCACCACATCTTAAACGCAAGCTTATAGGGTTGAAACCAGAGCTTAGATATGCGGGTATACTACCACCTTTAAGGCTACCGAGTCATACACCTCCTAAAAGGATAGATGAAGTTGTATCAGGCGAAGTTAGGGAAGCTATCGTAGAGCGTAGCGGAGCTGAATGCTACGTAGATGCGGGGCTAGATAAGCCTATAAAGCTTATAGGATCATCTCCTCCACGTGGATCTAGAGTTACCGTTAGGATAGTAGTGGATAAAGGAGAAGTCTACTGTAAGCTTGTAGATCCATCTAAACTTAGATTCTACTGGAGCTTCCACGTATCGACACCTGATAAGCCGTTAAAGGATATACTAGAAGATTATCGTAGTAGCGGTTTAGTTATAGCTACATCCAGGTATGGGGATCCGATCGAGCAGCTTCTAGATGAGTTATCATCTAAGCTTACATCGATTAGAAACCTCGCTATAGTATTCGGATCTCCTAGAGAAGGGTTGAGAGAGATAGCTGGTAGGCAAGGATTTAAACTCCGAGATTATGTAGACTATATCGTTAATACTATACCTGAACAGGGATCCTATACTGTTAGGACGGAGGAGGCTGTATACGCAACCCTAGCTATAATGAATATCATATCATCTAGGATGTATAGAGTCTAGCTAGAGTCATCGACTAACCTTTATATCTAGGGTTAGCCGTCTAACTAGGCGAAGGGTAGGAAGGAGGATGGGTCGAAGAAAGAAGAGAGCTCCTAGGCGTGGTAGCTTAGCGTTCATACCTAAGGGTAGGGCTGAATCTATTAAGCCTAGTATAAAGTATTGGCCTGATCCACTTCTAGCTAAGCCCTCCCTACTAGGCTTCCCAGGCTATAAAGCTGGTATGACACATGTATATATGGTAGAGGATGAGCCAACCGTATATAGGGGTAGGGAGGTTGCCCACCCAGCTACGATAGTAGTTACACCACCAGCTAGGGTTATGGCTGTGAGATTATACGCTGATACGGTAGATGGATTTAAATCCCTAACAGAGGTTTGGCATCCGAATATACTTAGGGATGTATGGCGTAACTTCAATATACCTAAAGAATACGATTTCCAAGCTAAGCTTAAGGATTTCGAGGAGGCTAGAAGCTTCGCAGGCGATGTTAGAGTTATACTAGGTGCTTCACCTAAGCTTGCTGGCTTATCTAAGAAGAAGCTGGATCTCGTAGAGGTTAGGGTGGGTGGTGGAGATATAGCTGAGAGGATAGATTACGCTCTATCGATACTCGGTGGAGAGGTTAGGGTTAGCGATGTATTCAAGCCTGGGCAGTATGTAGATGTATCCGCTGTTACTAAGGGTAAGGGGTTCCAAGGCGAGGTTAAACGTTGGCATGTACATAGGCTACACCATAAGACTAGGGAGGGTGTTAGGGGTGTAGGTACACTCGGCCCGTGGACTCCAGCTAGGGTTATGTATACAGTACCTAGACCAGGTCAGCTTGGATTCCATCTTAGATGCGAGTATAATAAGCGTATACTCATGATAAGCAGCGATGGAAGCTTAGTAACACCCCCAGGAGGTATCACAGGTTTCGGTATAGTATCCACAGAATACGTGCTACTTAAGGGTAGTATACCTGGTCCTAGGAAGCGTCTAGTATTTTTAAGATATCCAGCTAGACCTCCAAGCATAGTGCCGGCTGAGCCTCCGAAGATAACGTACATCTATAGGGGTCGATAGCGTTGACTATCGAATCTATACCTGTATTCAACTTAGATGGTGTTCAAGTAGATTCTATAGAGAAGCCTAAGGTATTCTCCTATCCAATCCATAAATTCTTGATAAGGAGGGTTGTAGATATACTACAGACGCATAGAAAGCAGAAGCAGGGTAGGGATCCGATGGCTGGTAAACGTACATCCGCAGAATCTCTAGGTACAGGCTACGGTTTAGCTAGAGTTCCTAGGATTAAGGGTAGCTATAGAGCTGCATTCGTAACCATGGCTGTTAAAGGTAGATCTGCGCATGCACCCACCTCTATGAAGGTAATATATAAGAGGGTTAATAAGAAGGAGAGGCATCTAGCTCTCCTATCCGCGATATCCTCTACAGGTATACCTGAACTAGTAGCTAAACGTGGTCATAGGATCGAAGGTGTTAAGTATATACCATTAGTAGTCGTGGATGATATAGAGACTGTAAACTCTACTAAGGCTGCGAAGGATGTGTTGAAGAAACTCGGCTTATGGAGCGATGTAGAGAGAGTCTACGAAGGTTCTAGAGCTAGAAGTGGTAAACCTAGACGTAGGGGTAGGGTTAAACGTGTAGGTAGGGGTCCGCTTATAGTCGTATACGAGGATAGAGGTGTGGGTCTAGCTATGCGTAATATACCAGGCGTGGATGTAGTAGAGCTTAGAAGCTTAAACCCTGAGCATCTAGCTCCAGGAGGATATCCTGGTAGATTAACTCTATGGAGCCTTTCAGCCTTCAAGAAGCTCGATGAGATAGTAGGGGAGGTGTATACAGCCTATGCCTAGTATAGATGAGCAGCTTAAAGCTAGACGTATAATCCTATACCCTATAACATCTGAGAAAGCTATGACTCTAGTAGAGAGGGAGAATACTATAACATTCGCTGTAGGTATGAACGCATCTAAAATGGATATTAGGAAAGCTGTCGAAATACTATACAGCGTGAAGGTGGAGGATGTACGTACCATTATAACGCATAAAGGATATAAGAAAGCGTATGTTAGACTCGCTGAGGGATACTCTGCTTCAGATCTAGCTATAAGACTCGGTATGATATAGGAGGCTAGCGGTATGGGTAGACGTATACGAGCTCAGAAGATAGGTAGGGGGTCTCCGCCGTGGAAGGCTCCCACTCATAAGAGGATAGCCCCCGTTAGATATCCTCAGCTAGATAAGCCTATGAAAGGCTTGGTAGAGGAGCTTCTACACGAACCTGGGCGTGGTGCTCCGATAGCTAAAATAAAGCTTGAGGATGGTCGGGTATTCTACAACGTAGCTGTCGAATCGCTTAAGGTAGGCGATATAATATACGTAGGAGGCGGAGGGTTAACTATAGGTTCGATAGCCCCTCTGAGAGATATCCCAGACGGATCTATCGTATGTAACATAGAGTGTAGACCAGGATCTGGGGGTAATCTAGCTAGATCATCTGGAGCCTATGCTACAATCCTAAGCCATGCAGGCGGATACGTAACCCTACAGCTACCGTCGGGTAAGATGGCTGTTATACCAGAGGAGTGTAGAGCGACGATAGGTGTAGTAGCTGGTGGTGGACGTATAGAGAAGCCGTTCCTTAAAGCTGGTGTTAAGATGAAGTTGATGAGGGCTAAGGGTAGGAAGTGGCCTATAGTTAGGGGTGTAGCTATGGCTGCAGTCCACCATCCGCATGGTGGGGGGAGGCATCAAAGCGAGGGCCATCCGACTACCGTATCTAGGAATCTACCACCAGGAGCTAAGGTCGGTCATATAGCTGCTAAAAGGACTGGTAAGAAGTAGGTGAGGAAACCCTTATATCTAGCTCCCACTCTAGATGGCTTTAGCGTTAAGCTATGTCTCGTGAATTCGTCTACAGAGGGTATACGTGGAGTCAGATTAGAGAAATGTCTAGCGACGAATTTATCAAGCTTCTACCATCTAGACAGAGGCGTAGTCTTACGCGAGGTCTAAAACCCGAGCAGGTGAAGCTTCTGGAGAGGATAAACCTAGCTATTAAGGGTAAGTATACTAAGCCTATAAAAACTCATTGTAGGGATATGGTGATCCTACCTAAGATGGTCGGTCTAACAATACACGTATACGATGGACATAAATTCGTCCCGGTAACTATAACCGAGAAGATGATAGGGCACTATCTAGGTGAATTCGTACCTACCAACAAACCTGTTAAGCATGGAGCACCGGGTGTAGGTGCTAGTAGAGGATCTATGTACGTACCACTTAAGTAGATCAGCATAATTATCCGAATGAAACCTTTTTACTCCTAGACTATAAGCATCAATCTATCTAATGACTCATAGAGGATTATTCGTAGGTAGATTCCAACCACTCCATATAGGCCATCTTAGAGCTATACGGTGGATACTCGATAGAGTCGATGAGCTGATAATAGCTATAGGTAGTGCACAGTATAGTCATACACTTCAGAATCCATTCACAGCTGGTGAACGACTTGAAATGATAAGAGCATCGCTGATAGATGATGGTATAGATCTATCGAGGATAATAACGGTAACCATACCAGATATACACGTACATAGTCTATGGGTTAGACTAGTAGTCTCGCTATCCCCTAGATTCCATGTAGTATACTCTAACGAGCCTCTAACTCGTAGATTATTCGAAGAGGAGGGTTTCACAGTAGAGGATATACCATTCTTCGATAGGGAGATCTATAGTGCTACAGAGGTTAGGAGACGTATACTCGAAGATGGTGATTGGAGGAGTCTAGTACCTGAAGCCGTAGCTAAGCTTATAGATGAATTCAAAGGTGTAGAGCGTATGAAGAATCTAGCTAGAACAGATAGGGTTGAGGAGCCTAAACCAGGGAATATGCTCGGCATATAGGGTAACACTCTAGACTATACTGGAGGCTTAGGCATAACTATGGTAGACTCATCCGGATCTCCTAGAATCGTACATTCACCTCTCACATACATTAAACCTGTATAGGCTGCGGTGATAGCATCGAGTTCGTGAACCGTCGGATCTGGGCTATGAATTCTAAGACCTAGCTTTTCTAGACCATACCTAAGACGATACCTATCCTTCTTAGCTCTAGGTAGGCCTAAGATATCCTGTGCGCCACCAGGATAGACTTCTATAACCTCGAATCCAAAACCCTCGATTATAGGCTTAAGCCGCATACCCCTCTCGGTTAGCATACGCATAGCTCCAAGCGTTACTGGTAGAAATCTTATACCAGCTCTCCTAAGCATTATATCACATAACCTTAAATGCGGGCCGCTATCCTCTATGCTACCTCTACCTCTAGGTAAGCCTAGAGGTGCATCGATAGCTACAACTCTAGGCTTACATTCGGCTATAACCTTCAATATCTCATCATCAGTGTAGACTATGGATGTATAAACGTCTAGAGATGGATAGTATAGCTTAGATAAACCTGTAGGTCTTCTAGGAGATCCAGCTAGATCAAGCCCGATTACTATCATCCCATCAATATGAATCTAGAATAAGGGTATAAACTCCTCTCTAACATCATTCTCCGATATGAGTAGTAGGTCAACACCATCGCCGCTAGTAGCATCACGCATAGAAGCAGTCTTAACACTCCTGATAGCTAACTCTCTAGCATCTACTAAACTGATATCCCTAGTATAGCCAGATTCTATAACACCTATAGCTACCTCAGCCCCTGTTCCTAGAGCTGTATAGTTATCTGGTAAGACTACTCCAAGAGGATCTAGTACATAGAGGCTATACCCCTCCTCCCGATCATATCCGCCTACGATTATCTCTGTTAGAAGCGGGTACATCCTATGATAGATAAGTATATTCGATGTAAGCTTAGCAGCAGATCTAACAGTAGCTGATCTACCGAGTTCAAGCTCTAGTATCTTAACCTCAGCTCTTATAAGATCGGCTATGGATTGCATATCTGATACCAATCCAGCACACGCAAACCCTATACGTTCAGCTATACGGAAGACCTTCTTAGCTCTACGACTCAATATGTATCCTCCATAGCTAAGCCGCTTCTCTGAAGCTAGTACAACACCATCCCTAGCTACTATACCTACTGCCGTAGCTCCAGTGAGATACTGGAAAGCCATATTAGATCAATATTTGATTCCCCTACAGATATATATTAGGGTTTCCTAATAGTTGAGAAACGCTTATCTACTACTCCAATACATGTTTTCAGAGGATAAGTTGGTATACACCCCGGTATGCTATTTCGATCTTAAATCAGGTATACTTTGTCCTAGATGTGAGGCTAAACTTCGCAGCGGGGAGATATCCGAGCTAGATATAGAGGTAGCTAAACTACTAGTGAATGTAGAATCTAAGTTTCCGCAATTACAGAAGGCTTCATTCATAAGAGCGGTAGATACCGGAGAGCATACGATCATAGTATTCGGGCAGGGCGATCTAGCTAGGTTGAATCCTATACTAGGCGAGTTACGTAGAGTAGTATCAGATAAGCTTGGTAAACCTGCTATCATACTCGAGAATCAGAGCGATCCTAGAATGCTTATAGAGGATCTCCTAAGCCCGTTAAGGATAGTCGCTATGAATACTCTCTGGATACCTGATGGTACACGTGAACTCCACATCATAGTTAGTGGCAGTAAGCGTAACCTACCAATCTCCGAGAAGATCCTGCACTCTATCGTGGAAAAGCTCTACGGTACATCGCTACGTATAACCTTCGAGCCTCCTATCGAGCAGCGTAGGGGGGTTAAGCGTAGAATCCAGAAGACTCGATAGCTATGCTATAATAATCTACCCCTCTATATGTTCTCCATGAAACGTTTATATCTAGGCTAACTATCTCCTCAACTTTGATAATAGCTATGACCGCCGAAGTTATACCTGCTGTAACCGAGAGTGGGCAGCCTATACTAATACTTAAGGAGGGTACCTCTAGGGTTAGGGGTAGGGATGCGCAGGTAAATAATATAACAGCAGCTAGGATCGTAGCCGAGATGGTTAAAACATCGCTTGGACCAGCTGGTATGGATAAGATGCTCGTCGATACTCTAGGAGATGTTACGATAACAAACGATGGTGCTACGATACTAAAGGAGATGGATGTTCAGCATCCGGCTGCTAAGATGATGGTGGAGATAGCTAAAGCTACCGATAGCGAAGTAGGTGATGGTACGACTAGCGTAGTCGTACTAGCTGGTGAGCTTTTAGGTAAAGCTCTCGAATTAATAGAGCTTAACGTGCATCCATCTATAATAGTCGACGGCTATAAGAGGGCTCTCGATGAAGCTTTAAGCGTTCTAAGATCGATAGCTGTGAAAGTTGATCCTCTAGATAGAGATACGTTGATAAAGGTTGCTATGACTGCTATGGGTACTAAAGCAGTTAAGGAGGGTAGGGAGTATCTAGCTAAACTAGTCGTGGATGCTATACTACAAGTTGCTAGGAAGATCGGGGATAGATATGTAGTCGATCTAGATGATATCAAGGTTGAGAAGAAGGCTGGCGGTACCATATTCGATACCCAGCTTATCAAGGGTGTTGTATTGGATAAGGAGGTTGTACATGCAGGTATGCCTAAGCTTGTTAGGAATGCTAGGATAGCGTTACTAAACTGCCCCTTAGAGATAGAGAAGACGGAGTTCGATGCTAAGATCAATATAGAGACTCCTGAGCAGATGAAGGCTTTCCTAGATGAGGAGGCTAGGATGCTTAAGGATATGGTTGATAAGATTGCTGCTACAGGTGCTAACGTAGTATTCTGTCAGAAGGGTATAGATGATATGGCTCAATACTTCCTAGCTAAGAAGGGTATACTAGCAGTAAGAAGGGTTAAGGAATCAGATATGCAGAAGCTTTCGAGAGCTACAGGAGCAAGAATAGTAACAAACATAGAAGATCTAAGAACAGAGGATCTAGGAACAGCAGAACTAGTAGAAGAGAGGAAGATAGGAGAGGATAGATGGGTATTCGTAGAGGGCTGTGTTAACCCGAGAGCTGTATCGATATTGATAAGGGGTGGAGCAGATAAGGTTGTTGAGGAAGCTGAACGCTCTATCCACGATGCTCTATGCGTTGTTAAGGATATCGTAGAGTATCCATACCTAGTATTCGGTGGTGGAGCACCCGAGATGGAGGTTTCATTAAAGGTTAGGAAGTGGGCTGAGAAGCTCTCTGGTAGGGAGCAGCTCGCAGTCTTGAAGTTTGCTGAAGCTTTAGAGGTTATTCCATCAGCTCTAGCAGAGAACTCTGGTTTAGATGCTATAGATATTATAGTCGAGCTTAGAGCTAGGCATGAGAAGGGACAGATATGGGATGGGGTCGATGTGATTAAGGGTGGTATAGGCGATATGAAGGCGTTAGAGGTATGTGAGCCTCTCGCTGTTAAAGAGCAGGTACTTAAATCAGCTGTAGAAGCAGCTACCTCGATACTGAGGATCGACGATGTCATAGCCGCTGGTAAGCTTAAGGAAGAGGGTAAGAAGGAGAAGAAGGAAGAGGAAGGAGAAGAGGAAAAGCCTAAGCCAGAGTTAGATTAGCTCCGCTATCATCCACTCTCTAAATCATAACCTAATTCTCAAACTCTAAATACCCCATCTACAGTTTTTATTCTCTCCCCACTTATCCACAATCTATTCTAGGTATACATACGAATAACCTGTTTATATCCTAGGAGCTTACACCTTAGATTACGTAAGTCTCTCAGAGGGAGGAGTACTCTATGCTTGAATTCAGATGGCATGGTAGAGCTGGGCAGGGTATAATAACTGCTATAAGGATTCTAGCATCTTCAGCTATAATCGAAGGGAAGTATGTACAAGCATTCCCACAGTTCGGTCCTGAACGTATAGGTGCCCCCATCGTAGGGTATTGTAGGATATCTGATACACCGATAACTATCCATGGACCGATAGAGTCACCCGATGTTGTCGCAGTACTAGATCCTACGATAATAGGTTTAGTAGATGTAGTAGAGGGGTTGAAGCCAGATGGTATAGTCGTCGTTAATAGTAGAGAGGATCCTAGACAGCTTGCTGTGAAGCTTGGGGTAGCTAGAGTGTATACGGTAGATGCTACAGGTATATGCTTGGATGTTATGGGTTCAGGTAGAGCTGTGAATATGGCTGTCATGGCTGCTGTAACTAAGATTACCGGTGTAGTTTCACGTGAATCGCTAGTTAGAGTTCTATCTGAAAGGTTTACGGGTAGGGTTTTGGATATGAACTTGAAGGTATTGGATAGAAGCTTCACAGAGGTGAAGGGTGTTGAAGCTTAAGGGGTGGCGTGAAATACCTATAGGAGGTATACTACTAGAACCCGGATCTGCGGCTGAGTATAGAACTGGGGATTGGAGGTTATTCAGACCAATCATAGACTGTTCGAAGTGTATAAAGTGTCTGCTATGCTGGATCTATTGTCCTGAACCAGCTATAGTGAGGAGGGATGATGATAGTGTAGAGGTAGATTACTATCATTGTAAAGGATGTGGTATATGTGCATCTGAATGCCCCGTCAAGGCTATATCTATGGTTGAAGAGGTGAGGTAGATGGCTGCATGGATTGCTGGACGAGTACTAGCTATGAATGGTAATGAAGTTGTAGCATACGCTGTTAAACAATGTGGTGTAGATATCGTCGCAGCATACCCTATAACGCCTCAGACCATTATAGTAGAAGCGTTCAGCAGGTATGTAGCTGATGGGCTTGTAGATACAAGCTTCATATGCGTCGAATCTGAGCATTCAGCTATGTCTGCTTGTATAGGTGCAAGCCTTATGGGTGCTAGAGTCTTCACAGCTACATCGAGCCAGGGGTTAGCCTTAATGCATGAAGCTCTATACGCAGCTTCAGGTCTTAGATGTCCTATAGTTATGGTTGTAGTTAACAGAGCTTTATCAGCTCCGATAAATATACACTGCGACCACTCTGATATGATGGGTTCCAGGGATTGCGGATGGATCCAGATATTCACGGAAAACGTTCAAGAAGCATACGATTTTACTATACAAGCTTTCAGGATAGCTGAGCATCCAGATGTACTATTACCAGTCGCCGTGAATCTAGATGGTTTCACTATATCCCACTGCGTAGAGAATTTCGTATCGCTAACAGATGAGGAGGCTTTAAGCTTTGTAGGACCTAAACGTAACCCGGTCTACTGGCTTAACCCTGATAAACCTATAACCGTAGGTGCTCTAACCCTACCAGACTACTACTATGAGGTTAAGAGACAGCAAGTTGAAGCTATGGATAATGCCTACAGGGTCTTCCTAGATACGGTTAAAGCATTTAGAGATCTGACAGGTAGAGCATATAGCCCGGTCGAAGTATGGGGTAGCGACTACGCTGATGTAGCTGTAATGGTTTTAGGTAGTACAGTAGGGTTGATGAGAAGTATAGCATATAGATATGGTGGTAGGGTTAAAGTAGTATTTCCGAGATTATTCAGACCGTTTCCATCTAAGGATATCAGGGCTATCCTAGAGGATGTTAAGGTCGTAGCTGTTATGGATAGATCCATAGCCTTTGGAGCCCCGCTCAACCCGCTAGCTTCTACTATAGCTTCAACTATCATCTTAGAGGGTTTGGATACTAAGCTCGTAAACTTCGTCTACGGGTTAGGTGGTAGAGATTTGAAGGTTTCAGAAGCAGAGTATATAATCGAGTATGCGTTGAAAGCATGCGAAACAGGTGTTATAGATAAGCCTATACAATTCATAGGGGTGAGAGAATAGATATGTCCATACCCATAAAAGCTATAACTAGGGAAGAGTATCTAAGTCCAGGTCACCGTCTATGTGCAGGCTGCGGATCGGCTTTAGCTATAAGACTAGCTTTAAAAGCTATTAGAGGACCTACGGTCGTAGCTCAAGCTACAGGATGTGTCGAGGTATCTACGACGATATACCCGCAGACAGCTTGGAGAATCCCCTGGGCTCACATACTATTCGAGAATGCTGCAGCCGTAGCTTCAGGCATCGTCGAAGCTGTGAAAGCGTTGAGGAAGAAGGATATCTTAGATAAGGATATAGATGTCATAGCTATAGCAGGTGATGGCGGTACGTTCGATATAGGTATACAAGCCCTATCGGGTGCTCTAGAGAGGGGCCACGACTTCGTATACCTATGCTACGATAACGAAGCATACATGAATACTGGTATACAGAGATCTGGGGCTACTCCAAGGGGGGCTTCTACTACTACATCGCCTGCCGGTAGGGTTATACCTGGTAAGAGGGAGGTTAAGAAGGATCTTATAGGTATAGCTGTAGCTCATGGAATACCGTATGCAGCTACAGCTTCTATAGCCTATCCAGGTGACTATATAGCTAAGGTTAGGAAGGCTATAGAAGTAGATGGGCCTGCTGTAATACACGTCCTAGCTCCATGCCCATTAGGATGGGGTAGCGAACCCTCGAATACGATTAAACTAGCTAGATTAGCCGTTCAGACGAGGGTATTCCCGATATATGAGGTCATAGATGGACGTTACAAGCTTAATGTTAAAGTAGCTAAGCCTACACCGGTTGAGGAATACCTTAAGCTTCAGAGGAGGTTCGAACACTTGTTTAGACCGGAGTTCAAGGATGAATTAGAGGAGATTAAGCGGATAATCGATGAACGCTGGAATAGGCTGCTAGAGTTATGCGGTGAAAAACCTGCTTAACCTCAAAAATTGATGAAGATATACGATGTAGCTGTAATTGGAGGCGGACCTGCAGGCTTATCTGCAGCTACCTCTGCATCCAGATTTAATGCAGATACAATTCTTTTCGAAGAGCATGGAAGTATAGGTCTACCATGGCATTGTGCAGGTGTAGTTAGTTCTAGAATGATTAGATACCTAAATCTAGGAGGATCTGAGAAGACAATCCTATCGAGTTTCGATACGGTAGATGTATACCTATCCCTACGCTACGTATTCTCGATAAGGAGTAGTATACCCCAATTAGTCTTAGATAGAGCTGCATTCGATAGATTCCTAGCGGATAGAGCATCCTCCTACGGTGTGAAGCTGATACTGAGGAGTAGAGTCAGAAGTCTAAACTACGCGGATGGTAATCTAATCGATATCTCTACAGACGGCTCTAGCTATAAGTGTAGGATAGCTATACTAGCTGAGGGTTTACCCGGTGTATTAGCTAGGAGTCTCGGTTTTAATCTACGTAAACTTACTATGCTCCCATCGATCCAGTACCTAGTTCATGTAGCACCTAATCTAGATATGGGTATCGTCGAAGTGCATCTACTACAAGGTTTATCACCTCCATTCTTCGCATGGGTTATACCGATCGATAAAGGTGTATGTAGAGTAGGCTTAGCCTCATACAGATCTACGCAGCTTAAACCGTTTATAGAAGCGTTTCTCTCTAGAAGGTTCAACAGCTGGAGGATGATATCTAAGAGTAGATGGCTTATACCTATCGGAGGACCGTTAGATAGGACTGTGAAAGGTCATGTAATCCTAGTAGGTGATGTAGCGGGTCAAGCTAAACCAACTACAGGTGGTGGTATAATTTCAAGTATAGCATGCGGTATGATAGCAGGTTCGATAGCTGGCTCAGCATCGGTTGAGGATGAATATTCGATACTAGATCAGTATGAAAGCTTATGGAGGAGCTTCTTCGATTTCAAGTTTAAGATACAGAAGATCGCTAGGAAGGCTGTAGATAGGATGCGGTGGACGATACTATCCTCGATGGTGGAATCCATATCCGATATGAATCGTGAATTTAGAGTTGTAGACCTCGATACTCAGATAGACCTTATATCGAAGCTTATATCATCGCCTCGTATAGTTTTTACTATCTTGAAATCTCTACTCAAGCTATAAGCTACCCCCTCTGATCAGATCTATACGCTACGCTAGCTTTACAGTATTCAAACTCCGATATTTAATAACTTCTAGATCATATAGCCACCTCCTAGAACTGGTATTTTTCATAATAGATCTTCTCAATGGGATAGATTCTTTGAACCTATCACTCGTCTATCGATGTTAAGTGGATACATGTATCTTGGATCAAAACTTTATTAATCGATGAACCCATATACTCTATACCGAGGCGTTAGGGGTCTACTATATGGTTGTTAGAGAACTTAGGCTTCAAGTCGCTGAGATGCGTAATCAGCGTGATATAGGGCGTTGTAAAGCTAGGATCGATTCACTACTCTTAGAGAAGATAGGAGTAGCGATAGGCGATGTTATAGAGATTATAGGTAATAGAGCTACCGCAGCTATAGCTTGGCCAGCTTACCCTGAGGATGCAGGTAAACCTATAGTAAGGATGGATGGTATAACTCGTAAAAATGCCGAGGTATCCATAGGTGAATATGTAACTATTAGGAAGGCTAAAGTTAAGATCGCTCGTACGATATCGCTCGCACCCTTAAGCGTTAAGCTGCATGTTGCAGATGAGAATCTATACGAATTTCTAAGGAATAGACTCGTAGATCTACCTGTAGTTCAGGGAGATATAATCCAGCTATCCTTATTCGGTAACCCAGTAAACTTTATGGTAGTAAGATCTACGCCTAAAGGCGTTGTTAAGATAAGCTACGATACGCAGATTAAGCTTCTAAAGGAGCCTGCTCCAGAGCGTGCTAGGATAGCTTACGTAACCTACGATGATATAGGAGGGTTGAAGGAGCAGATTCAAAGGATACGTGAACTCGTAGAGCTTCCATTAAAGCATCCAGAGCTATTTAAACGGCTGGGTATAGAGCCTCCTAAAGGTGTATTACTCTATGGCCCACCCGGCTGCGGTAAGACATTGCTAGCTAAGGCTGTAGCTAATGAGAGTGATGCATACTTCATAAGCGTTAACGGTCCTGAGGTTATGAGTAAGTTTTACGGTGAATCCGAAGCTAGGCTTAGAGAGATATTCAAGAAGGCTGAGGAGAGTGCTCCAGCTATAATATTCATCGATGAGATAGATTCCATAGCTCCTAAGAGGGAGGAGGTTACCGGGGAGGTTGAGAGGAGGGTTGTAGCACAGCTACTAGCATTAATGGATGGGTTAATGAGTAGAGGTAACGTTATCGTTATAGGTGCTACCAACAGGCCTAACGCTCTAGATCCAGCTCTACGTAGACCTGGAAGATTCGATAGAGAGATAGAGATAGGGATCCCTGATAAGCAGGGTAGGTTAGAGATACTACAGATACATACTAGGGGTATGCCTCTAGCTGATGATGTAGATCTAGAGAAGCTTGCTGAGATAACGCACGGCTATACTGGAGCTGATCTAGCTGCTCTAGCTAGAGAAGCTGCTATGAAAGCTCTACGTAGATATCTACCTGGGATAGATCTGGATGCGGAGACTATCCCCGTAGAGGTTCTAGAGAAGATGGAGGTTAGGATGGATGATTTTATACAAGCATACCAGGAGATTACGCCATCAGCTTTAAGGGAGGTGGAGATAGAGATACCGGAGGTTAGATGGGATGATATAGGCGGTTTACAGGAGGTTAAGCAGCTTTTAAGAGAGAGTATAGAGTGGCCTCTTAAGTATCCTGATAAATTTAAGATGTTAGGGTTGAAGCCTCCTAGAGGTATACTATTGTATGGTCCACCCGGCTGCGGTAAGACATTGCTAGCTAAGGCTATCGCTAGTGAGAGTGGAGCTAACTTCATAGGGGTTAAGGGTCCGGAGATATTTAGTAAATGGGTTGGTGAATCTGAGAAAGCTATAAGAGAGATATTCAGGAAAGCACGTATGGCTGCTCCATGCGTGATATTCTTCGATGAGATAGATTCCATAAGCTTAACTAGAAGTGTAGATTATGCTGATTCAGGTGTAACCGAGAGAGTTGTGAGCCAGCTCTTAACAGAGATCGATGGCTTAACTAATATAATGAATGTCGTAGTCGTAGGTGCTACAAACCGCCCAGATTTAGTGGATCCAGCTCTACTAAGACCTGGAAGGTTTGATCGACTGGTATATGTACCTCCGCCAAGTGAGAGTGATCGTCTAGAAATACTGAGAGTTCATACTAGGGGTATGCCTCTAGCTGATGATGTAGATCTAGAGAAGCTTGCTAAACTAACCGTAGGATTCTCAGGAGCTGATCTAGAGATGCTATGTAGGGAGGCTGGCTTTAACGCTTTGAGGATGCATATCGATGGAGGATCAGGTACGATGCGAGTTACTATGGATGATTTTATGAAAGCGTTGGATATAGTTAAGCCATCCATACTACCTGAGATAGAGGAATGGTATCAGAGCTTTACTTCAAGATTTAAGCGTAGGATTATACGTAGCTCAACACCTATAACATGATATACATCGAGGTATCTTATCCATGGTTAAATCTAGTCTGATCTATATGCTGGTTGAAGCGTTGAAGCGTAGAGGAGGATCTGCTGAAGATGAGGAGCTTTACACAGATCTATCCAAGGTATCGGAGCTTACCCACAATGATTTTATGAAACTCCTATTGAAGCTTGAAGTATCCGGTATAGCTAGGGTATACAGGCTATCTAAGGATAAGTTTAAGATCGAGCTAGTGGCTTCCGAGGATTAGCGAAACCATCCCTCAAGCGTCCTACTCCTACCTATAGTTTTCAATCCTTCTGCTATAACGTTAACAGCTTTAACAACCCTCTCCTCGCTGAAATCTCTCTCACCACATAGGAAGTCCACTACCCCTTTAGCATCAGGCTGCCGCCATTCAAGCTTGTACTCGCTGGATACCTGCGGCTCTAGGAATATCCTCCTAATATCATCGATCGGTATCTCTTGTACACCTAGAATCTTGAGAACTATCTTAGCATCGCTATACCTTTTAATATATTCTAGAGCCTTCTTAGGACCTACACCTTTAACACCTTCGGGATAATAGTCTGTCCCAACTAGTATAGCTATATCTATAAGCTGTTCTCTCGTTATCCTTAAGCTAGACAACACCTCATCTAATACTATAAGCTCAGGCTCGATCTCCACGTATACATCCTTACCTGGAAGCTTCCTTCTACCTACTACGCTTAGATTCCTAACTACTCTTAAAGCTCCGAATAGTAGTGCATCATGATCCTGGCTTACAGCAGCCCATGCATCACCTCTTATAGTCATCCAAGCTGCTTGAGCTTCACCTTCAGATGGAGCTTCAATGTATGGTATACCTAGGAGCCTGAGAAGTCTCTTAGCATCATCAACCATATAGTCTTTAAGCGTAGCTGAAGCTTGAGCATACTTCCTCGCAGCTTCATAATCCCCTCTACTCAAAGCCTCCTCATACCTAATTATAGCCTCCTCTCTAACAGCTCTCCTCCTCTTTATCTCAGCCTCCTTTAAAGCTGGCGGTACTCCATCGAATATATACACAGGTTTTATGCCTGCCTCTATAAATCTAGAAGTCCTATAGAGTAGGCCTGATAGATGGCTTGTCACCCTACCTTCGCTATCCTTTAGAGGTTCGCCTTTAGGCCCTCGGATTGTTGCTAGAAACTGGTATAACGCGTTATAAGCATCTATGGCTAGAACCCTGCCTTTAAGCATATCCCATCCTATAACTCTTCTAGGTATTATATCGCCTAGATTTACACCCATCCCCTACTACGATTCTCACTCGATCTTAGATTAAATATCTTTCGGATCTCCAAACCCTATCTATAACTTTAGTGTCAGCGTTTCTCGAATACTATGCTGTAATGAGTTAGTAACCTATTTATAGATACCCTGCCAATCATATCTTTGATCGTTATAATGAGGGCTCGGTAGGTTTTGTACGCTATCGAAGCTCGGAATCTTAGGAAGACTTATCGAACTAGAAGACGTAGAGGTATACTTAGATCTGAACCTGAATTAATCGAAGCATTGAAGGATGTAAGTTTTTCTGTAAGGTATGGCGAGGTTGTCGGTCTCCTAGGACCAAACGGTGCGGGTAAGACTACTACGATAAAGATAATCTCTACACTCCTCCTACCAGATGGGGGTGAGGTTTACGTAGAGGGGTTCGATGTTGTTAGAGAAGCATCTGAGGTTCGTAGGAGGATAGGTATACTTCTATCCGTCGAGAAGGGGTTCTACGGTAAGCTAACTGGGTGGGAGAACTTGGAGTATTTCGGAATTCTATATGGTTTAGATCGTAGATTTCTAGAAGCTAGGCTAGGTTACCTGTTTAAGCTTCTCGAACTCGATAAGCTCGGTGGGATCGATAGGTTATTCGAGGAGTTTAGTCTAGGTATGAAGGCTCGTCTAGGCCTTGCTAGAGCTTTACTTAAAGATCCACCTATCCTCCTACTAGACGAGCCTACACTAGGCTTAGATCCTCCTAGCGCTGTGAAGATACGTAGTCTAGTAAGGGATCTAGCTAGAGAAGGCAAAGCTATACTATACACTACTCATAACATGTTTGAAGCTGAAATCGTATGTGATCGTATACTATTCATAGATCGTGGTTCGATCGTAGCTGAAGGTTCACCATCAGATCTTAAGGATCGTATACCTAAACTTAGAAGCTTAAAGATCACGGTGAAGGGTAACGATCCATCGCAGATATTAGCCGGTCATAGTCTAGGATATAGTATCAATCGTATCGATGTAGATATATTCGAACTGGATGTAAAGGTTCGAGATCCTATCGAGGTGTTGAACTCCATACTACCACTCTTAACCGTTAAAGGTTATCATATAATCTCATTCAGGATAGAGGAACCGACTCTAGAAGATGTTTTCCTATACCTCTCTAAGGGGGGTTAAAGGCTTCGTGAGCTTCGTAGATATCCTTAGGGTGGAGGCTAAATTTATGTATGGAGATATCGTGAGGAGGAGATCCCTCTTCTTAGCGATACTAGCATACCCATATATATTAACGATATTCGTGCTTCTAATAGGCTCCTCCATAGGTTCGCCGGTATTCTTCGAAGAGAAGGTTTGTTTAACACCTACAGTATATCTTGTTACGAACGGCTTTATCCTGATGTCTATGTTAAGCGTAATCGATGATATTCTATGGAGGCCTATCCTTGACGAGTATACCGGGACGATAGCATACGTGTTATCCTCCCCAACCTCTAGGTTGAAGCATTATCTAGCGATACCTATACCTAGACTCATACTAGTACTCCTAAGCGGGTTTACGAGTATAGTACCAGTATTCATATACTATTACGGTTATGATGGATTTATAGAAGCATCTATAGTGTTACTCATGACGCTGTTAGCCTCTACCTCAGCGATACCTTTAGTCATGATCCTCGTAGGGGTGGTATACGGTTTAGGTGGAGGTATCTGGAGGATTGTGAATATAGTTAGGCCTATCCTACTTATGCTTACAGGCGTATACTATCCTAGAAGGTTTATGCCGCTTATAGGGCAGATGATCTGTTATGCTATACCTCAATCTCATATAGTAGAGGCAATTCATCTACTACTCTCAGCTCAGTATCTAGGCTCGGCAGCTATAGATATAGTATCGCTTATAGGTGTAGCTACTATACTAGTCATTGTATACTCTCCTCTAAGCTATAGGAGTATGCGATTCTGGGAATATAGTAGGGTGAAGGAGGGTGTTAAAACCTGAGGGAGCTGATTAAAACTATACTTAAGCTATATATCGCTAGGGATATTGTTAGAGGACGTGGATTAATAGTAACCCTACTCAGCATAGCTTTATGGATATCACTATTCACGATACCTGTAGTACTGTTTAAACCACCAGATACGCCTACCGTATGCTTATCCGCTAACATATTCTTAAGCATACTAATCTTCCTCTCATATTCACTAGCAACGTGGAATTGGGCTTCAGAACTTCAGAGTATGACTACTTCAGGTGTACTCGAATATATCCTATCATCTGGTAGAAGCATACTCATAATCTACATCGGCCTAATACCTGTCTCAACTATACTTCTACTAGCGTCGACCCTGATCGTATACGTAGTTCTCTCGATACTTTCCCTACCCCCCATCCTGACTATCCATTCGCCGCCATACCTAGTGGTAGGTATCCTATTGTTTCTACAAGTTCTATTAGCTCATGCAGTAGTACTGGGTAGTCTAATACTTTCAGTAGGTGTAAGCGGCCCAGTTATGGAGGTGCTAGGCTGGATTCTACCTATAGCTACAGGTGGATTTACACCTATATCAAATATGCCTCAACCTCTACGAATCATAGCTTTATCCACGCCATACAGCTACCCTGTAGAGCTATTGAGATACTCCATACTAGGTATAGAGACTATACTACCACTCGATTTGATCCTACCTATAAGTCTAGCTTACAGCCTCCTCTTCCTCCTATCGAGCATTCTTTACTTCAAGTATACGATCAGGAAGATTATGATGAGGGGTATAGGATCGATCTAAGCTGAACGTATAGGAGGGTAAAAGTAATATCCCTACTTCTAGGTTGAGTTAGAATACGTAGATAGGGTGGGATGTATATGTCTGTTAAGATGGAGGTTGTCGATATAGAGATACCGGAGGGCTGTAACGTTATAATAGGTATAACGCATTTCATAAAATCCGTCGAGGATATATATGAAGCGGTAAAATCTTCGACACCGGATGTAGAATTCGCTGTAGGATTCTGCGAAGCTTCCGGTCCATGTTTAGTTAGAGTTGAGGGTAATAGTGATGATCTTAAACGTAAAGTCGCTGAGCAGGCTTTTAAGCTTGGTGTAGGTCATAGCTTCATAGTGTATCTCAGGAAGGCTTATCCGATAAACGTTTTGAACGAGCTTAAGAAGGTTCCAGAGGTATGTACGATTCTATGCGCTACCGCTAACCCTGTACAAGTTATAGTAGCTGAGACTAATCAGGGTCGAGCTATACTAGGTATAGTTGATGGATTTAGATCTAAGGGTATAGAGACGGATCAGGATAGAGAGGCTAGGAAGGCTTTCCTCCGAAGGATAGGATATAAGCTTTAAATCCCTCATCTCTACCAGAAGATTATGTAAAGGTGGAATAGCTTGTCAGCTATACCTAATCTTAAAGTACAATGTCCATGTGGGCGTATCATAAATCATCCATCAGAGTATAAGCTACTACTCTTAAAGCTGGAGATGAAGGAGATCGATATACTCTGCCCGAACGATGTATGTTACCTAAGAGAGCTAGGCTACGTAAAATTCGATATTAAGGATTCAAAGCTTATATTCAAAGAGGCTGCATTCTATCCGCCGTTTGTTACATGGAATGCAAGCCAGTTTGGAAGCGAGAAGGCTGCAGAACTTCTTAAAACCCATCTAAGGATCCTAGTATCTGAGGTTATGGATTGGCCTAGGATTAAAGAAACATACTTCCGCTACTATACATCATCTGGTGCAAGGAAAGAGGAGGGTTCTGAAGAATCTGGTACATAATAGGCAGGATGTTCAAATAGCTTCTTCCAGTATATTTCGTTCCCCCTCTATTCTTTCACTATAAAATCTTCAGCCTTCGGAGGTTCTGGTGTTAGACCCTTCCTAGTTCTTATCTCTGTTACTATAGCCTTCTGCATAGATGCTGGTACCGGAGCCCATCTCGAGAAGCTTAGAGACCAGAATGCTTTACCACTAGTCGTAGACCTCATAACCTCAGCTAGATCGAATGTTTCTGCAGCAGGTATTTCGCCTATAATCCTAGCTAGATATGCATCCTGGGTTAGACTGACTACTTGTCCACGTTTACCAGTTATTATCCTTATAACGTTACCAACCATATCTAGAGGTGTTTTAACCTCTATACGCATTATAGGCTCTAGTAGTGCCGGGTTTGCTGAAAGCATAGCAGCGTAGATAGCCTGCCTTACAGCTGGTATTATCTGTGCAGGTCCTCTATGTGCTGGATCCGAGTGTAATTCTGCATGGTTCAATATCACCTTTACACCTCTCACATACTCTCTACAGAGTGGGCCATCATCCATAGCTGATAGGAATCCAGATACTATATAGTCTATAGCTTCATTCAGGTACTGTACACCCTTCGTTCTATCGACTAGTATACATCCATGTTGATCTATAGCTAAGACATTTCTAGCATCTTCAGCACTCCACCCTGCATCCCTTAGGATCTTAGTCTTCATCCTCCTATCGAGTTCATCATGCAGCTCTCCACTCATAATCTTATCTATAACCTCTGGTTCAAGAGGCTCCGTACTTATGAAGACTCTATTATGCTTATTCGGTGATTTACCCATGAACGGGCCTGCAGATCCTCTAATAGTCTCTCTGTAGATTATCGTAGGCTTAGACACTATTATTTCTATACCTGCCTTCTGTATGAGTGTTAACGCTATCTCTATATGGACCTGGCCTAAACCTGATATCAGGTATTCGCCGCTCTCTTGATCTATATGCGTTACAAGATTCGGATCCTCTATGGATAGCCTTCTAAGGATATCTACTAGCTTAGGTAGATCCCTACTATACTTTGGCTCTATAGCTACCGTTATCACAGGCTCCGTCACATATCTAACCATCTCGAATGGCACTACATCCTGTATACTCGATATAGTCTCACCAGCCCTAGCATCATCTAGACCTAGTAGTGCTGGTATATTGCCTGCAGATAGGCTTCCAACTATCTCCCTTCTAGGTCCCATGTATATGCATACCTGTTGTACGCGCCCCTTCCTCCTAGCTCCTACCAGGTATACTTCGCTCCCCTCGCTTATCGTTCCAGAAAATAGTCTACCAGTAGCTACTACACCTGCATGTGGATCTACAGTTATATTCGATATACACATAACGACTGGGCCATCATCATCGCATGAAAGCATAGCCTTACCTACAGGGCTATCTAGATCTCCCCTCCATATCTTAGGTATCCTTATCTTCTGTGCATCTATCGGGTTAGGTATATGCCTAATAACCATCTCCAGTATAGCTTCGTGTAGCGGTAGATCCCTAGCTAGCTCCTCACTCCTCCCCCTTCTATAAGCTTCCACTATATCCGAGAACTTAACCCCCTTCTTCATAGCTATATCTAACGTTAACCCCCATCTATCTCTAGCAGAACCGAAGGCAACCTGGTTTAGAGCAGGATTAACCTTCCAGCTTGATCTAAATTCTGGCTCAGCGTATATCTCGATAAGATTATTGAAATCCTTTATTATATTCATCAGAGTTTCCTGGATAGCATTCGGTTCTAGCTTAAGCTCGTTTATCAATCTATCGATCTTATTTATGTAGAGTAGTGGTCTAACCCTCTCCTCGAGTGCTTGTCTAGTAACGGTTTCCGTCTGAGTCATAACACCTTCGACTGCATCTACGACTACTATAGCTCCATCTATAGCTCTCAAGCTCCTCGTAACTTTACCTGTAAAGTCGATGTGTCCAGGTGTATCTATCAGGTTTATGATATATGGCTTACCTTCAAGCTCGTAGTATAGGCTTATATTAGCTGCTTTAATCGTCATCTGCCTCTTCTGCTCCTCTTCCATATAGTCTAAAGCTAATGCTTTACCAGCTACGGTAGGCGATAGGAGTCCGGCTGCAGCAAGAAGGCTATCCGTCATCGTAGTTTTGCCATGATCGACGTGAGCTATTATACCTATATCTTCCGGGGGTGAAGAACCTCCTTTCACCCCTTTCGGATCTGACTCTTATCCTTAACTATACCTAATACCTCTGCTACACTCTTATACCTTCCGGGCATATTGAGTATCTCCTCCATTCATAGATTCTCTAAGCATTAGAGCATACTCATACTTCTATAAACATTTCTCTGCAGTATTCAGCAGAAAAGTTATAAAGGTTTCCCCGCCTCTGCTTTCATTGCTATGAGTAGTGAGAAGATACCTCCAGCCGTACAGGAGCAGCTCGTAAGGGTTCAACAGCTTCAACAAACGTTTCAAGCTGTAGTTGCTCAGAAGCAGCAGCTGGAAGCTGAGCTTATAAGTATAGAGCAGGCTTTAGAGGAGTTGGAGAAGCTTCCAGATGATGCTACAGTGTATAAGGCTGTAGGACCTCTATTGATAAAGGTTAGTCGTAGCGCTATGGTAGCGGAGCTTAAGGAGAAGAAGGATCTACTAGATATGAGAATATCAGTTCTATCTAAGCAGGAGGAGAGGACTAGGGAGAAGCTTATAGAAGCTCAACGTAAACTACAAGCGCAGATTCAAGGTTTAACATAGATCTAGCAGATTCGCTAACTAAAACTTATATCGTACGTAGATCCTTCGGGATAGATATACAGTAGGATTAGATAGCATTTGGAGGATCTACTTTGCACCATATAGTTAGTATCAGGGATTTATGGTTTAGATATAGAGGATCTGATGAATGGACTCTTAGAGATATAGATCTAGATATAGAGAGGGGCGAGTTCGTAGTAATAACTGGTAGGAGTGGATGTGGTAAGACTACTCTATGCCGTTGTCTTAACGGTTTAATTCCACAGTTCTATGAAGGGGAGCTTAAAGGATCCGTTACGGTAGCCGGATTGGATGTTACTAGAATCCCAGTTGCACGTATAGCATCTATAGTTGGCATGGTGTTTCAGAACCCGTCAAGCCAGCTCTTCATGTTAACAGTCGAGAGGGATGTAGCATTCGGACCAGAGAATCTAGGATTACCTAAGGATGAGATTCTTCGAAGGGTTAATTGGGCTCTAGATATGCTGGGTATATCTGATTTAAGATTTAGATCTCCTCACGAGCTTTCAGGTGGTCAGCAGCAGAGGGTTGCTATAGCTGCTATACTAGCTATGCAGCCTCAGATTATAGTTTTAGATGAGCCTACAGCCTACTTAGATCCATACACGTCTCTATCTATATTCAATCTACTCAAAGAACTTAATACTAAGCTCTGTTTGACTGTTATACTCGTAGAACATAAACTTGAACTAGTAGCTAGTTTAGCGGATAGAGTTATAGTTATGGATAAGGGATGTATAGTTTTAGATGGCAGTCCTAGAGAGATCTTCGTGAAGGATCTATCAGTCTACGGTCTCAAACCTCCATCGATACCTAGATTATTCCTTAAGCTATCGGGGTATGGCTTCAAGTTTAGTAGGATACCTTTAGCAGTCGAGGAGGCTGTAGAAGTTTTTAGAGAGGGTTCTAGGAGTTGATAGAGGCTAGGAATGTATACTTTACGTATCCAGGTGGAGTTGAAGCTCTGCGAAACATAAACCTAACTATAGATAGAGGAGAGTTTGTAGCTATAATGGGTGAAAACGGAGCTGGTAAGACTACCCTTATAAAGATGTTTAACGGATTACTTAAACCTAGTAAAGGCTACGTTAAGGTTGATGGTGTAGATACTAGAGAAGCATCTGTAGCCGAGCTCTCCCGTAAGGTTGGTATAGTATTCCAGAATCCTGAGCATCAGCTATTCGCCGAGACAGTTGAAGAGGAGATAAAGTTTGCTCTTAGAAACTTCGGCTTCCCAGAGGATGAGATAGCTAGTAGAATAGACTCTATACTCAGGTTTACTGGGCTTGAGAAGTATCGGGGGTCATCCCCGTTTATGCTTAGTGGTGGTGAGAAGAAGAGGTTGGCTTTAGCATCTATACTAGTATTCGATCCAGATTACCTAGTTCTTGATGAGCCTACGATAGGCCAGGATCCAGAGCAGAAGGATAGACTACTAGAATTCCTATACGAGGTTAATCGTAGGGGTAAAGCCATCGTCATGGTTACGCATGATGTGGAGTTTGTCGCGGAGTGTAAGCCTAGAGTTATACTTATGCGTAGAGGCGAGATCATAGCTGATGGCCCTGCTGAAAGGATACTTGTAGATGAGGATCTTATGAAATCTACATCTCTACTACCGCCTCAGATAGCTTTATTCCTATCTAAGCTTAATCTCAACGAATCTAACTATACAGCTCTTAACGTAGATGATGCTCTCAGAGTAATACTAAGCATCTATAGGGGTGGATCCGTATGTTAAGTTTTCTAGAGTTATTCAGGTTTAGGAGAAGGGATTCGCCTATACACAGGATGGATCCAAGGGTTAAAGCACTATACTTACTAGTGATGAGTACACTCTCGATAGTATACTATAGCCTAGCCGCTATGCTTACCTTATTCGCTTCGACGATACCGTTGATAGCTGTAGCTGGGGTTCATAGAGAATGGATACGTTCTCTTAGAGGAGCAGCATTCCTAGCGTCTATGATAATATTCGTTAATATGATTGCAGGATACTTATCCGAGGGCTTCATTTTAACTATGGATACCATATCATACGCTCTCTCCATGGGGCTGAGATTCCTAACATTCACATCTGTCTTCTCGATATTCTTCCTCACAACTACACCCGAAGATCTAAGCTTAGCGTTGGAGAAGCTTGGAGTACCATACGACTACTGCTTCGCTTTCACATCAGCTATAAGGTTCGTACCGGATTTAGCTCTAGAGATACAAACGGTTATAGATGCTCAGAGATCTAGAGGTTTAGAACTTGAGAAGGGTAATTTGATACGTAGAATAAGGAACTATATACCTATACTGATCCCTGTTTTCATAAGGAGCTTTACTCGTAGTATAGAACTAGCAGAAGCTATGGAAGCTAGGGGTTATGGAGCATCTGAGAAAAGAACAAGTATATATGAACTCTGTATGAAACGTTCAGATTATATGATAGCCTTACTTCTCTTATGCATACTAGCCTTATCTATACTCATACGGTTACTCATAGGCTGGTATTAACTACGCTACCTCTCTCCCTATAGCTACCTCCTTCCTAGTCTCTATACGTTCAACCTTCCCATCTCTTATCCAGAATATCCTATCAGATACATCTATCATCTTAAGATCGTGTGTAGCAGTAACAACAGTTACACCCTTCTCCTCGTTAAGCTTCCTAATCAGGTTTATAATATGTAGCCCTGTATGGAGATCTAGGTTTCCTGTAGGCTCGTCTGCTAGTATTATAACTGGATCGTTTGCTAACGCTCTAGCTATAGCAACCCTCTGCTGCTGACCACCTGAAAGCTCGGGTGGTCTATGATTCAGACGATCACCCAAACCGACAGTTTCAAGAAGCTCCTTAGCCTTTCTAATCCTCTCATCCCTAGGTACACCAGCAAATATCATCGGGAGCATAACGTTCTCCATAGCCGTTAATACAGGGATCAGATTGAACGTCTGGAATATATAGCCTATCTTACGGCATCTAAGCCATGCAAGCTCATAGGCATCTAGCTTAGATATATCAACCTCATCTATATAGACCTGTCCACGTGTAGGTCTATCGAGTCCCCCGATCATATTGAAGAAGGTAGTCTTGCCAGATCCGCTTGGACCCATAACCGATACATACTCTCCTCTTCTAATCTTAACGGATACACCGTCTAGGGCTTTGATAGTTATAGGCCCCATCTGATAGTATTTAGCTAGATCCTCTGTCTCGACTGTATACTCGTATACACTCATATACCCTCACTAGCAGAACATAAGCCCGTATAGATATTTAAGATTTTCCAATACATCAAGATATTATTCTAAGCTTAGAGTTAGCGTTACAAACCCATCCCAAATTCTACATGGTAAACCCCTAATCCTCGACTACCTATTTATCTCCATATATATCTGGTCGCCCTTCTTAAGGCCTAGCTTCTCTGATGCATTACCCATATTCACAGATATCTCCATGAACCCTCCACTTCCAGGTATCAATACTAGTTCACCCAAAGGCACCTCTCCATAAGATCTAGATAGAGGTATAGAAACCTCATTACCCATATAGTATAGTCTAACTTTTTCACCGAACGTTACCCTATCCTTGATTAGATCCCATTTGATATTCGTTACGAGATTCCCGTAGGAGTCTACATATATTATCCTACCTATCACCTTTCCACCGCTGATCTGTGGCTTATCGAATTTAACAACATCTATACGATCTATGCTTCTACCCAGCATCTCTAGTGGATAACCTAATGCGATCCATGCTGCAGCTGGAGCGAATATATCCCTACCATGGAATGTATAGCTAACTTCGCTTAGCATTACATACCTACTCTCTATGACGCGTATATCCTCTATACCATCATCCTCGGCTGCTATGGTTAGAACACCATTATCAGGGCCTACGAATATATACCTCCTAGTCTTGATAGCTATAGGCTTCCTCTCCGTCCCTACACCCGGATCTACTACGCATACATGTATCGTTCCAGGAGGGAAGAAGCTGTAAGCCCTGTAGAGTATGTATGCAGCCTCCTCTATATCGAACTTAGATATATCATGCGTTATATCGATGATAGTAGCTTCAGGGCATATCGAAAGTATAACCCCCTTCATACAGGCTACGTACGGATCCTTATTTCCAAAATCTGTTGTTAGGGTTACGATAGGCTTCTTCAAGCCCCTTTTATATGGTTTATAGATGTTGTTCATTAAGATTTGTCTAATCTCTCGTATACAATACTACGTAGTAGCTTAGCGTTTCTATCATCAGGATTTTCATCGCTCTATCCTCAAATACACTCTGATACTTCTTAAAATCTCGATGAAAATCGTTAAACGTTCATCGTTCTTAACTCATTCCATCCTCATAACTTCTTACTTCAAGTTATAGCTTAAACATTACTTGGTTTTCTAAAGCTCATAGTAAACTAAGTAGGATATTGAGATGCAATACTTATTTTCAAGGGTTTATCTGAGATATAGAATTATGCTATGGTCGGCGGTATATGTGGATCTATCCTACAGATAGATCTATCTGAGGATAGATTCTCGGTAGAGAGGTTAAATGAGAACTGGGTATATAGGTTTATCGGAGGTGCAGGTTACGCAGCTAGACTCCTATTGGATTATATGGATAGATATGGGGTTCCAGATCCGTTATCGCCAGATAACCCTATAATAGTGATGACAGGCCCGCTTACAGGTGTATCGGCTTTCGGATCTAAGACTATAGTAGTATCTAGATCCCCTTTAACCTATGGGTTGGGTAAATCTACCTTTGCAGGATCATTTGGTTTATCTTTGAAGAAAGCTGGCTTCGACGGTATATTGGTAGTAGGTGCTTCAGATAAACCTGTACATGTAATCGTAGATGATGGATATATAGATATTAAGGATGCTTCGGATCTCTGGGGTATGGATTCGCTAGAAGCGTCATCGACTTTAGCTAAATCTCTAGGTAATGGGTATAGATCAATCGTCATAGGTCCTGCTGGTGAACGTCTATCTAGGATAGCGTGTATAGTTAGTTCTGAGAGGAGGGTTGCAGGTAGGACTGGTTTGGGTGCCGTTATGGGTTCGAAGAAGCTTAAAGCTATATCTGTACGTGGATCAAAACCTATAGATGTATATGATCCTGAGCTTCTTAGAAAACTAAACTCTGATTGGCTTTCTAAAGCTCCTAGGACGAGTAGGGGTGAAGCTATGATGGAGTATGGAACTGCTGGAGGTGTATCGATGTTTATACAAACTGGAAACCTGCCTATAAAGCATTGGGCTATGGGTTCTTGGAATGATGCTTGGAAGATAAGCGGTGTAACTATCATGGAGAAGTATAGAAGTGGGAGTGGGAGGAAAATCTGTGGTTCAGGTATACTCTGTAGTATATCGTGTGAGAGAGTTGTCGAATTTGATGATCCTAGATTCGGTAGGTATATGGGTAAGGGTCCTGAGTATGAATCCGTAGCCGCTCTAGGCTCTATGGTACTTAACTCTGATCCCGTAGCGCTCATAAAGCTTAATGAACTATGCGATAGACTAGGTATTGATACTATATCGACTGGAGAAGTCGTAGCCTGGGCTATGGAGGCGTATGAAAAGGGTTTCATCAATAGAGATGATACCGGTGGATTAGAACTTAGATGGGGTGATGTATCAACCCTATTCCGACTTATAGAGATGGTGGGTTTGAAGAAGGGGTTCGGCGCTATACTTTCTGATGGTGTTAAGAAAGCTTCGGAAGCTATCGGTAGGGGTACGGATAGCTTTGCTCTACATGTTAAAGGGCTTGAAGTCCCATACCATAATCCTAGACTCTATAAGAGTATGGGTCTTGCCTACGCTACATCTAATAGAGGTGCATGCCACCTTCAGGGCATGGCTATGCTGGTCGAGAGAGGGGTTCTACTACCTGAGTATGGTATATCTAAACCGCCTTCATCTAACGAGGAGTATGTCGATACCGTGATCGTACAGCAGGATATATGCTGTTTCCTAGATTCAGCTATCCTATGCAAGTTCGGTGTATTTGGTATAGTTGATTTCGATCATATCGCTAAGGTATGGGCCGCTGTTACAGGTATAGGATGCGATAGGATGGATATACTTTTCGCAGGTGAGAGGATATGGTATCTAGAGAGGATCCTGAACTATCTATTCGGTATAGGTAATAGTTGTGATAGTCTTCCTAGAAGATTTGTGGAGGAGCCTGTCAGAGACGGACCTGCTAAGGGATTAGTATGCGATAATATAGATGAGATGTTAAGGTTATTCTATGAACGTAGGAGTCTCAGATCTATTGAAAGCTTGAAGGGTAAACTTTCTATGCTTGGGTTAGAGGATGTAGCATCCATAGCCGATAGGATAGGGTTAAAACTCTATTGAAGAATCTTATCACAACTTCCTAGTATTCCACCCATACTTTAAAGCCGCCTTATAGAGTATCAATATATTCTCTATAGGTGTATCTGGCTGTATGCTATGAGTTGGTCCTATGATTAAGCCTGTCGGCCCTAGATATTCTATCCTTAATAGAACCTCTCTAGCTACATCCTCTACGCTTCCGAAGGGTAGTGTACTTTGAACACCTATAGTTCCATCGAAGCAGAGTTTATCGCCATAGATCTGTTTAAGCTTAATAGGATCCATACACTCGGGTTGGATTGGGTTGAGTATATCGATACCTATCTCTACTAGGTCTGGTATTATGGGCTCTATCCATCCATCGCTATGGAAGTTGAAGAATACACTATACCTATGGCATAGATCTACTAGCTCCTTATAGTAGGGTTTTAGTAGATGTCTCCATAACTTTGGTGAAATCATCATCCCTCTTTGCATACCTACATCATCTCCATCATATACTACATCTACACCAGCTTCGCAGAGGAGTTTAGCTTGCTCTAATCTTATCCTTTGAAGACTATCTAAAACCTTGATAACGTAATCTATTCTAGTATATAGCATCTTCATAATCTCGTTAAACCCTATAAGCTGCCAAGCTATCTCCCATAGATGCTCTACAGAGCCATAGAGACAGTAATCTTCGTAGATTCGGCGAATCTTTAGAATCTCATCGAATCTATCGACGTCGACTTCAGGCCATGTATAATCTTCGAGATCGATAAACTGTAGTGGATGCCTATGATAGGTGTAAGTGTACGTTCTACCTGGACGCCATATACTCTCCACACCCCATATATCCCTTCTAATTTCGAAACCCATATATTCGCCTATAGTGTATGCAGGGCCGTATGGCCCCTCCTTAACCTCTACACCTCTAGGAAGGTATCCATCTTTAACGCCTATATGTGTACTAACGATATCGACGCCGAGATACCTACATAGATCTAGATGATTCCTAAACCCTAGTAGAGATTTCAATCTCTCGTATGGCTCAGGTCTAATTCTCAGGATTAGAGGTATCCTGTCAGGCTCCTCCAATAGGATACTACATATACAGCGATCTCTAGGCTTCAAGCTCTAATACTCCTAATCTAGAATATTGATAATTTAAACATATATGATGCCATACAGTATGGTAGTTGTTGTAAACTAAGTGTTAAAATTCATAGAGGCTGTTTAAAGTTTGAACTAGATCTAGAATCTAATTCTTAAAAATTTTTAATGGCTTTAAAAGCTTAAATATTAGTTACTTCGATAATCGGTGTGGGTGTTAGGTTATTTCCGAACCTTTCGTATTGTATGTGAGTAAAAGGTTCCTCGATAAAGCCTCTAAAACATTCGGTCTAGGGTTAATCGTTAGGAAACCTTTGATCGAAATATTTAGGAAGATGGGGGTTCCCTTCAAAGAGCTTGATAGGGATGAGGCTAAGATGGCTCTCGATAGGATTGCTGAATCTAAAGGTATAACGATCACGGCTAGCCAGCTTATAAAAAGCTTAGCTGCAGCGTTATTCCTTCCTACAGGTATCTTCATCGCGACTTTAAAGAAGGTCTTCTATAGGTCTGGAGCTGAAACCGAGGATAGCGTGGTACTTGAGTTCCTTGCAGAGATACCGAGAGCGTTTAGGCCAACCCTCTTCTACGATATATGGCTAGTCATACCGAAGATGGAAGCTGGGGAAGTGAATGTAAAACGATTAATAAAGACGATAGTGGATAAGACTGGGACTGTACCATTAACAGAGGAAGAATGGGAGGGTGTCCAACCTATAGTAGAAAAGCTGAGGGGAAGATTAGAGGTGAAAGGTGTAGCAGAAAATCTTTGGAAAGCTTTTTAAATAAAAGGTTTAAGTAGCATGTGTATTTTATTAGCTTGATAAACTAGTTCATATTTTCATAGATGTTAGTGAAGCCTAGTCTTACATAGTGTAGAGCGTGTATACTTTGATCCTTATCTAGTAGAGGGTTGAGTGGACCGGGCGGGATTTGAACCCGCGACCTCCCGGGTGCAAACCGGGTGCTCATACCAGGCTGAGCTACCGGCCCATTAACATATGATTTGTAAACCAATCTGTAGCCGTATTTATGCCCCGTTTCTAGCTAACTCTTCTTTAGGAGTGGGGATACTTATATGTTTTAAGCCTAGCTTCTGTTTAACCGTAAAATTTATATAGTGTATAGGTGAAGTGTAATGCTTCTCTAGTTTGCCTTTGTAGAGGTGTCTATTCTATATGGGGTTAAAGCTAGCTTCGAGTATGTCTAGGCTTGGTACTGAGACAGCTTTTGAAGTATTAGCGTTGGCTAGGGAGATGGAGTATAAGGGGTTTAAGATTATACATTTCGAGATAGGTGAACCAGATTTCGATACTCCAAGTCATATTAAGGATGCAGCTGTCGAAGCGTTGAAATCCGGGTTTACGCATTACACTCCTTCACAGGGTATAAGAGAGCTTAGGGAAGCTATCGCTGAGAAGGTTCGTGATGATTATGGTGTCGATGTAGATCCTAATAGAAATATCGTTGTTATGCCTGGCGCTAAGCCATGTATATTCGCTGCTATGCTAGCTATACTCGATCCAGGTGATGAGGTTATAATACCTAGTCCAGCCTATCCTATCTATGAATCTATAATTAACTTTTTAGATGCTAAGCCTGTGTTAATCCCGGTGAGGGAGGAGGATGAGTTTAGGCTTACGGTTGATGCTGTAGCTGAGAATATAACTAGTAGGACTAGGATGATAGTGGTTAATACTCCATGTAATCCTACAGGATCTATGCTATCTCCAGGTGATGTTAAAGGTATTGCTGAGATAGCTAGGGAGAGGGGTATCTATGTATTAGCGGATGAGGTATACTCTAAGATAGTATTCGAGCATCCCCACTACTCGTTCCTAGAGGAGTTTGATGATAATGTTATAGTAGTGGATGGCTTCTCTAAGACTTACGCTATGACTGGCTGGAGGTTGGGGTATGCTATCGCTAATAGTATGCTTATAGAGTATATGACGAAGCTTCAGATAAATATCGTAAGCTGTCCTGTAGCATTCGTACAGAAGGCTGCTATAGCTGCTTTAAGAGGTCCACAGGATTGTGTAAAGTCTATGGTTGAAGAGTATAGGAGTCGTAGAGATCTTATATACGATCTCTTAAGGAGGATTGACGGTATCCGAGTTATCAAGCCTAAGGGGGCGTTCTACATATTCCCGAATATTAGTAGTTATGGTATGAAATCTCTGAATCTAATGAAGTATCTACTAGCTGAAGCTAAGGTGGCCGTACTCCATGGGACGGCTTTCGGACAGTATGGTGAAGGCTATCTTAGATTATCTTATGCTCTATCGAAGGAGGAGATAATCGAGGGTTTGAGGAGGATGAGGGATGCTCTCGAGAAGCTTAGATAGACTGTTTTTACTACTTTACTGCAATACGGTATTCTGTTAGCTTAGGTTTAGATTCTAGGTTTAGAAATGTATATGTTTGGCTCTACTATGTTGTACATAGTTTAGCTCCATAGCCTTCGGTATGGATGTTTATACTCGTTGATAGGTATATTCACTGCTTCTAAACTACAATTTTCTAGAGTAGTTATGCTAAAGGTTTATATATGGTTGCTCCTTCACTACAGAATTGATAGCTATGCAGGAAAGTAGTGCTGATACTCTACTACTATACGAGTATCTAGAGAGAGCGTCTTGGCTAGTAAGGGAGAATGCTAACTTTAACTACTCGTATAGCGGGTTACTAAGCTATGTAGCTAATACCTATCTTAGAGAATATGCTTTGAGAACTATGCCTCCAGAAGCTGCTAAAGCTCATCTAGAAGGTGATATACATATACATAACCTTGATAGCGGTAATCTTATACCATACTGTCATGGTGGGGATCTACTTCTCCTACTACGTATAGGTATAAGATCCCCTACTATAACTTCTCGTCCTGCTAAGCATTTCTCAGCTGTGGTAGATCATGTAGCTAACTATTTCCTTATGAGTCAAAACGAGTTTAGTGGTGCTCAAGCATTCTCTGATTTCGATACGATAGTAGCTCCGTTTATAGCGTACGATCATCTATCTTATAAGGAGGTTAAGCAGAATCTTCAGAAGCTAGTGTATAACTTGAATTTTACTACGAGGCAAAGCTTCCAATCCCCGTTTACGAATCTAACCTTCAACCTCTGCTGTCCAGCTTACCTTGAGGAGCAGCATGTGATTATAGGTGGTGAAGAGAGGGAGGATACCTATGCTGACTTCCAGGATGAGGTAGAGATGGTTAACTTAGCTATGGCTGAGATATACATGGAGAGGGATGCAGCTGGTAGACCGTTCACATTCCCTATACCTACGGTTAACCTTACTAGACGGTTAAACTGGGATTCTGAAGCTCTCGATGCTATATTCGAAGTTGATTCTAAGCTTGGTACATACTATTTCATGAACTATCTAGGCTCAGGTATACCTGAGAATACTATGAGATCTATGTGTTGTAGACTTCTCATAGATCTGAGCCAGTTATCCTCGCCTAAAGGATTATTCACATCTGAGGGTGGTACGGGTAGTATAGGCGTGGTAAGCTTGAATATGGCTAGATTAGGATATCTAGCTAGGGATGAGGGGGATTTCTTCGATCGTCTAGATAGGCTTCTCGAGATAGCTAGGGAGTATCTTATGTTTAAATCTGAGATGATAGAGCGTTCGCTAGCTAAGGGGTTGATGCCGTTTGCTCAAGCCTACGGCTTCAACCCTGATAGATACTTCAGGACTATAGGGGTTATAGGTTTAAACGAGATGTGTGTAAACTTTCTGGGGAAGCCTCTATCAGAATCTGTGGATTTCGTCGAGGAGGTATTGCTCCATATAGGTGATAGGCTTAGGGAGTTTCAGATGGAGACTGGTAAGCTATGGAATCTAGAAGAGACTCCAGGTGAAGGTGCTAGCTATAGGCTTGCTAAGATCGATAGAGAGAGGTATCCTGGTATCTATACTAAGGGGCCTAGCTCTGCTCCATACTATACGACTGTATTGATACCTACGGATGAGGATATAACGTTAACTGAGAGGTTGGAGATAGAGAGTAGGCTACTACCGCTGTTCTCTGGTGGAACTGTGTTTAGGATACATCTCGGTGAACCTATAGATGCTACCGTAGCTAAGAAGCTTATTAGAAGGATAGCTGAGAATTATCGTATACCATACATAGATCTAGCAGCTACATTCTCGGTCTGTCCTAGGGAGGCTTATATGATTCACGGTGTATACGAGAAGTGTCCTAGATGTGGGGGTGGTATGGAGGTATATGCTAGGGTTGTAGGCTACTATAGGCCGGTATACAAGTGGAATCCAGGTAAACAAGCAGAGTTTAGGGATAGGATCCTGGTAGGCTCTAGCTACCTATCCTTCTAGTGTACCCATATAGGCTGCTACCTTACTCAATCCTTCATCAGGTATGTTTAGGTCGAGCAGCTTATTGAATATTTGGAGAAGTCTTCTAGATGCTCCTGGATCAGGGTATACACCCGGGGTTTCTGCTAGTAGGCAGACCCCATCCATACCGTATAGTGGAGCCATAGCCATCAGTATACCTGCAACTCCGTAGATTCTCCCCACCATAGGTTTAACACCTATCTTCTCAAGTCTATGCATCCATTCTAGGTTAACCGATACACCATAGACCTCCATACGAGGCTTCTGCTGTCCTACACCATATCCACCCATACATACTACGAGTCTACACCCCATACGTCTAGCTATACCTAGTATACGATTGCATAGCTCGTATTGGCCGTAGGGTGTGTAGGCTTGTGTATTCCCGTATAGTATGAGTAGATTCCTTCCAGCATTAGCTAGGTATAGCTGTGCTATCGATGGTTTTATAAGACCTTCAGCATCTATGAGGGATATATCCTGGAAGTATGGTGATCTTATATCGCATATAAGCCTTGCTTTAAGAGTTTTAATCATGTGTAGAGCTAGTATATTAGAGACGAAGCCTATCCCAGGAAGGCCTTCTACGAGTATCGGTTCACATTCTTCGAGTTCCCCATATATCCTTACCATACTATGCATATCCTCCCCCTCCTATAGAATCTCTAACTTTAACAGCTACCCCCCTCTTAACCTCACCCATCTCCACTCCTGAGAGTATGGCTTCTCCTACAGCTAATACTCTACCACTATTACTTAACACTACGATAACCTCACCTGGTATTATAAGTGGATCCGCCTCTAATATGTACCATCCTAGGACATCCCCACCCATAGCAACCTTCTCCTCTACTATATCGGAGGCGATAAGCCTAACCTTATACCTTCTACCAGGTAGTATACTAGCTAATCTCGTAGCTGCTGGTATCTGTAGTAGTAGTAGACCATCTCTAGGTCTTACCGTAGCTAGGAGCCTCCCATTCAGCCATATCCTACGTATACGTCCTGTTCTACGACTCTTCTCTATAACACAGCCGTCTGGGAATAGCTTAACACCTACTCCATATCCAAACTGGTAATCTGCTAATACTCTCACAACTTCTAGATCATCGTAATCCCTCTCATCGAATCTAAATAGCTCGATCGATGCTTCATGCTGACCGAAGGGCCATATAATCCTTAACGCTCTAGGTGTTATAGATGTTTTAAGCCTATATCCAACTCTCCTAACAGCTCTACGATAATCGGGTCTGAGTAATGTTTCACAACCGGTGTAAAGTAGTGCAGATCTCTTCGTTATAGGATCTAGCTTCTCATAATAGCTGCTATACATCCTAAGGATTCTATACGTAGCTTCTAGGAGTGTAGGATGGCTTCTAGCTCTTATAGATACCAGCTCCCATAGCCTACCCTCATGTATAGCCTGCTTTACTAACTCCACCTCCCTTAGGATAACGTATAGGTTATGTCTAGCTAGGATCCTCACCCTCAACCCTCTATCCATAGACTTTAACTCATCGATAGATATACTTCTACAAACCGGGCAGTTACAGGGTAGGTATTCGAGTTTATCAAGTTTTTTAGTACCATACTCGGTCATATATCTATCATCCTCAGCGTATAGAGCATAGCTAGCTGAATCGAATATATCATAGCCTATAGCTACGAGTAGGGGTATCGCTATAGGATGGCCTATCCCGAACGCGTGTCGAGGCTTTCCTACAGGTAGATTCTGAGCTACGGTAACACCTTGCAACGCTATCTCTGTAAACCTATACTCCCTCCATAACCTTGGTGGAACACCTACAGCATATATATCGAAGGGGTAGTTGGACATATACCTGCAGGATAACTCTACTAGATCTGTATAACCTCCACCCTGGATAGCCCCCTCCCATGATATACCATCTTCTCTACGAATACTATACCACTCCCTTGCTCTCCTAGCAGTAGCTATAACACTCTCGTAAACCTCTCTCCTACTCTCATATCTAGATGGTACATCCAGCATCACACCTACATCTGAACGTATATCCTCCTGAAACCTTACTATCTCATACTGACTAATCTCTATCTCACCCTTGAACATCTGGTATGCTCCAGAATCTGTGAATACTACTCCATCGAAATTAAGAAATCTATGAATACCCTCAGAGATTAGGAGCTGTCTCAACTCCGGCTTCCTGTATAGTATATACGCATTCGTCATCAATGCTTCAAGCTTAAATTCCTCCCTAAACTCTCTAGGCGTAATCATAGGTTTACTAGGATTATATACTGGGAGGAATAGCGGTGTAGTAAGCCTCCTACCTCCGACTGTTATACGACATACCCTTCCACCAGCATCCCTCTCCCTAATCTCCATCTGGATCCTAGGCAACACTATCCCTCCTCCATAACCAGGGTTGAAGCATATACTCTACCTATGGTAGAGTATTATAGTTTATCATAGTTGCCATGATCTATGCCTGCATCCATCTTCTAATAACCTTAGCTGTATCTATAACAAGCTTGTATATGGAGCATATATCCTTGTTAAACTTCAACCCCATACCGGTATACTTACGAGCTAGTACGACTATATTATTCTCAGCTAAACCTACTGTCGGATCTATAAGTAGAATTTCCGGCTTAGCTTCTTGAAGCTTCTCTGATAGAGAATAGTTGATAAGGCTTCTTAGATCATCATCTAAGCATTCTATCTCAAACCTTCTTTTAACACCTGGTGATAGAGATATCTTACAGTATGCTCTCGAAGCCTTATACTTGATATCATCCGTATACTCTATTATAGTTGAGAATTCGTGTAGCCTTTCGAATCCTAGGAGAAAGCCCATATAAACTGGTCTATAGTATATGGTGGCAGCATCTACATCACCAGTATAAAACGCTATCCTACCGCCACCCACCCTCTCATAGCTTTTATACAACCCTTCTAAAGCTCTAACTACATCAGATTTCAGTTTAGACATGCTTCTTACACTAAGATTAAGTTTATAGTGCGTAGTAGATAAACCTGACTTGAACAGTATGATAACTGGGAGACCTAGGATAATAGTAGATGCTAGAGAAGAGCCTACAGGTATTGTAAAGCTTTTGAAGAAGGAGGATGTAGAGCCTATAATCGAGAAGCTTGAAGTAGCTGATTACGTATTATCAGATGAGGTTGCAGTTGAACGTAAGGATGTAGAGGATTTCGTTAATTCGATATTCGATGGTAGACTATTCGATCAGGTTAGAAATCTCAAATCATCCTTCGATACATCTATAATCATAGTGGAGGGTGATCCTAGATCGATCTGTAAGAGAGTTAGGAATGCGAGGATATATTTCGGAGCATTATCCTCACTCATATTGGATTATGGTGTAAGCATCGCTCAGACAGCGAGTATAGATGAAACAGCTACTCTTCTAGCATGTCTAGCTAAGAGGATATCTAGAACTAAGCCTTCTAAACCTGTAACTGTAAGGCTTCCTAAACCCCCATCCTCCCTACCTCCACAGATAGCTACGCTTGCTACGCTTCCAGGAGTTGGTATAACCCTTGCGAAGAGGCTTCTAGATCATTTCGGTAGTCTAGGATCGATATTCAACGCATCTGCTGTAGAACTTAGTAGAGTAGATGGTATCGGATGGAGTAAAGCTTTAGCTATAAAAAGCTATATAACCGAGGATGTGCGTTCTAGGAGGGAGAGCGGTAGGATAGGTAGACTAGACTCTATGGATAATGTGTAAACCGATTTATCTAGGGTGATTCAACTATAATCTTAGGTAGTATGTATAGCTAAGCTCTATGCTTCACATACATTGATATCTCTGTTTACGTAGTTCTGTATATTAGGATTAGATGATGATCGAGCTTCACCTAGGATTTAGACAGAAGCTTAAAGCAGTCTTTGAAAGCTCTCTCCATCAAGAGGTTAAGCTTATAGCGTTAGCAGATTTCCAAGGTATAGATATCGAGGGATTTAGGATACCAGGCTTCAAGAAGGATTCAGAGGTTAAGCTCCCATTATGGATCGCTATAGAGCTTGTTAAAACTGGTATAGCTAAGTTTAAGGAAGGGGAGGAGCTGGATTTGAAAACGTTATCTAAGATACACTGGATCGAAGTTATACAACCTTCTAGAACTATATCACCTCTACCTGAAAACTTCTATCTCAAGCTGAAGCTGTATATGGATGAGCTTAAATCTAGGATAACTCGCGAAGCTGATAGGATAGACGAGTATAAGAAGGTTTTAACGATGGCTGGGGATATAGTCTCTAGTAGGTTACGTAAGATAGTTGAGTTAACGCTTGCTAGACAGACTACGCAGATCCTATCCAATCTAACGATAGAGGAGAGGATACTATACGATGGGGTTAGAGAGGTTTTAGAATCTTGGAGGAGCCTATACTGGGTGGGGAGCTAGATGGAGAGGACGTTTAACATAGCTGATAGATTCCAGGATTTCCTTAGAACATTCAGATCTGATGATGGCTCCTTCAAATATCGTGAACAACTCGTACAGATAGCTTCTCTAGGTCTTAAAAGTCTTAGAGTTAGCTTCATAGATCTAAGGATATACGATGAGGAATTAGCAGTATATGTGCAGAGGTATCCTAGTAAAGCTTTATCAGATCTAGAGAAGGCTGCTTTCGATCAGCTTAAGATAGAAGCGAGAGATTATGCTGAGAGGGTTGGTAGGATTAACGTAAGATTCAAAGATTTAATGGAGACGATACCCCTTAGGAAGATCTGCGTAGATCATCTAGGACAGCTAGTACAGTTTGAAGGTATCATCGTCCGTGCGACTGCTGTATACCCACTCCTAACTAGAGCTACCTTCGTATGTAGGGTTTGCGGCCATACCTCTGAACCTATACCTCAGGAGGAGAGTATGGCTATAGTATCACCTTCTATATGCCCGAATTGTAAGAAGAATAGCTGGAAGCTACTCGAAGATAGGTCTGAGTTCATAAACTATCAAGAGCTTAGAGTTCAGGAGAGACCTGAGGATCTACCTCCAGGTCAGATACCTAGGTGGATAGATATAGTAGCTACAGATGATCTAGTCGATGCAGCTAGACCTGGGGATAGCGTCGTAGTTACAGGAATAGTTAAAGCTAAGCCTCAAGCATTACCTGGTAAGGGTAAGCTTCGTATATTCAATCTGGTAATCGAAGCTAACAATATAGAGGTTAAGGGTAAGGAGCCTGAGCAGGTGGAGATAACTATAGAGGAGGAGGAGAGGATTAGGAGGATGGCTTCAGATCCGAATATATACGAGAGGCTTAAAGCATCCATAGCTCCAGCTATATACGGGTATGAAGATGTTAAGGAAGCTATAGTATACCTGCTATTCGGTGGCGTCCCGATAATAGTAGGTGGGAATCAGATTAGAGGCGATGTGAATATACTCATCATAGGGGATCCAGGTACTGGGAAGAGTCAGCTTCTACAGTATGTTCATAGAGTTGCTCCTAGAGGTTTATACACACATGGGAGGGGTACTACCGCTGCTGGGTTAACGGCTGCTGTAGTACGGGATAGGGGTGGAGCTATGGCTCTGGAAGCAGGGGCTCTAGTATTATCCGATAGAGGTGTATGCGCTATAGATGAGATAGATAAGATGAGACCTGAGGATAGGGTTGCTATGCATGAAGCTATGGAACAGCAGACGGTTTCTATAGCTAAGGGCGGCATCGTCGCTACGCTTAACGCTCGTACATCTATAATAGCTGCTGCAAACCCAGCTTTCGGTAGATATGATCCGCTTAGAACTGTCGCGGATAATATAAACCTACCAGTATCCATACTATCTAGATTCGATCTAATCTTCGTATTGAGAGATAAGCCTGATAAATCTCTAGATACACGTATCGCTGAGCATGTACTGATGCTTCATACTACGCGAGAGCTCCCTGTAGCTCCACCGATAGAACCAGAGTTTCTCAGGAAGTATATAGCTTACGCTAAGAGGATTAACCCTAAGCTTTCGAAGGAGGCTATGGAGAGGATTAAAGACTTCTATCTGAGGATGAGAGCTCTATCCGAAAGCTCAGGTTCGCCTATAGCTATAACTGTTAGACAGCTTGAATCTATCATAAGGCTAGCCGAGGCTAGGGCTAGAGCTGCTCTAAGAGATACCGTAACCGTAGAGGATGCTGAAGCAGCTATAAGGCTTATGGAGGTGACGTTAGAGCAGGTAGGCTTCGATATAGCTTCAGGTAAGATAGATATAGATATAATAATGACTGGGAAACCGAAAAGTATGAGAGATAAGCTTCAGCTGATTTTATCCGTAGTATCTAAGCTAGAGAAGGAGGGTGGTGCAGCTAGTAGGGATGATCTAGTTAAAATACTAGAGGAGGAATACGGTATGGATAAAACCGAATCTGTCAAACTTATAAATCAGATGCTTAAAGAAGGGACTCTATATGAGCATAGACCCGGCTTCCTAAAGAAGACTATGTAGCTCCACCATGTAGCATGGTGGTTTAAATCTATGCGTATAAGAGATCTACCGATACCTAAGGATGTATCGAGTATAATCGAGTGGAAGGGTATCGATACCCTATACCCACCTCAAAGGGATGCTCTAACTAGGAGTGATGTATTGAAGGGTAGAAACCTACTTCTCGCCACCCCTACAGCTAGCGGTAAAACCCTAGTAGCCGAGATATGCGGGTTAAAGCATGTATACGAAGGTAAGGGTAAAATCCTATATTTAACGCCTCTTAGAGCTCTAGCTTTCGAAAAGTATCGTGAGTTTAAGATAGATGAAGAGCTTGCATCCAAGCTGGGTTGGAGGTTAAAGGTTGCTTTAACCGTAGGCGATTATGATAGTGAGGATAGATGGCTCTCGAATTATGATTGGATAGTTACAACTAACGAGAAATGCGATTCTCTAATCAGGCATAAAGCTCCATGGCTTAAGGATGTATCTCTACTAGTAGTAGATGAGATACACTACATAAACGATCCAGATAGAGGCCCAACTCTCGAAGTTCTCCTAACTAAGATTCGCTACTATAAGCCTAATACTCAGATACTAGCTTTAAGCGCTACGGTGAGGAATGTAGAAGAGATAGCTAGATGGCTTGATGCAGATTATGTTGTATCTAACTGGAGGCCTGTTAAACTTACCGAGGGCGTGGTTTACGGTGGACAGGTTATATACTCAGACGGCTGTAGGAGTATGTTAAGTAATAGGTTTAATGATCCTATCCTAGATGTAGCTGTAGATACAATAAGGAATGGAGGCCAAATCCTAGTCTTCACGAATACTAGGAAGAATGCTGTATCTACGGCTAGAAAGCTATCTGGGATCGTATACGAATTACTAACTAGTGAGGAGAGGGTTAAGCTTAGGTCTATATCTAAGATGATCCTGGAGACGGGTGAAACTAGACTCCCCAACTCTGACATACTATCAGAGCTTATACGTAGAGGCACAGCTTTCCACCATGCTGGGCTACATAATGATCATAGAAGTATAGTAGAAGACTATTTCCGCAGTGGCTTGATTAAAGCCTTAGCAGCTACACCCACCCTAGCTGCGGGTGTAAACCTTCCAGCTAGAGTTGTCGTAATCTCAAGCTACTATAGGTTTGAACCAGATACAGGTTATAACGAGATATCTGTTATGGAGTATAAACAGATGGCTGGGAGAGCTGGTAGACCTAGATACGATAAGGAAGGGCTTGCTCTACTTATAGCTAAGGATGAAGATGAGGTCGAATATCTTATGGATAGATATATCCTCGCTGAAGCTGAGATATTGAGATCTAAGCTTAGATCGGAGAATGTATTGAGGAGCCATATCCTTGGGGTTATAGCTTCAGAAGAATCTATGAGTATGAGTATGCTTCTAAGATTCTTTAGTAGATCCCTATTTGCAAAACAGAATTCCTTCGATACGTTCAAGCAGACTATCGATAGAATTCTCGATTTCCTATCGAAGCATAGGATGGTCGAGTTTGATGGAAGCAATGTATACGCTACTAAGCTGGGTAAAAGGGTATCTGAACTATACATAGATCCACTCTCAGCTGTTATACTCGAAAAGAGTCTCCGTATAGTAGGTGAACCTACAATCTTCACTCTACTCTATACCATAGCTTCGATGCCTGATCTCGAACCTAAACTATATCCTTCTAGAGCTGAGGTATCGAAACTCGAGCAGATACTAGATAGCAAGTATATGGAGCTACCCTTGGATAGCGAATGGTATACGAGCGTAGGCTATATAGAGGCCCTAGCTTATCTAAAGACCGCTTTAACTCTTGAAGCTTGGATAGAGGAGGAGGGTGAGGAGAGGATATATGAGTTATTTAACGTAGAGCCTGGCGATCTCTTTAGATTAACATCGACTGCTTCTTGGCTTCTATACGCTTCCTCAGAGTTAAGCCCGCTTATAGGTTATAGCAATCTAAGTAGCGTGTTAAAACTGCTTAAGGATAGAATGGAGGCCGGTGTTAAACCTGAGCTATTACCTTTAGTGAAGTTAGAGGGTGTAGGTAGGGTTAGAGCTAGGAATCTCTATAAAGCTGGGTTTAAGGATCTAGAATCTTTACGTAACGCGAAGGTGGAGGATTTGGTGAAGATCCCGTCGATAGGTATAGCTATAGCGAATAGGATAATAGAGCAGGTTAAGGGTATAGTGTAAGCCTCTACTCTTCCCCTCCTCCCTCCACCTCCTCCTCGTATACCTCTTCTACGGTCTCCGTTTTCATAAACCTTTTAGCATACGATGTTAGATAGCCTGCTATACTATTTCTAAGGAACTTAGATTCTATACCTAGAACCTTAGCTACCAGTTCCTTATTCTTATCGAACTCTACTGATACTTGATCACCATATTTCTCGAATATCAGCTTCGCCATCCTCTTTACGAGAGCAGGTCTTATATTGCCTATGATACTTCACCCCTTTCTATCATCTGATCTATCTAGCTTAAAACTACGAAATTCCATTTAGCTTAATTTAAATCTTTAGCTCCAATCATAGCGGCCTATACCTCGGTGGTGTATGATAACTTTAAGCTTAGTATCTATAGTATTAACTGTTTGAGTCTGGGTATGACTCTATCAGCTAAGATATTCAAGTTAGTTGAGAGTATACCTATGGATGTCATAGCTAGGAAACTTAGAGAGTATAGGGAGGAGAAGATGTATGAGAAGATGGATACGAAACTTGATCTAGTAGTAGAGGTTAAGGATGTAGCCGCTTCTAGTGATAGAATTAGAGCAGTCTTCTGTTTCGATAAACCGTTTTTCATAAAGCAGAGGGGTAGACTTACACCTGTAGTAAAAACCTATGAGAGTACCATTGTCTTCAGGCGTCTCTCAGAATCGATTATACTGATCGTATTAGAGAAGAAGCATAGAGCTAATATGATAGCTAACAAGCTGAGTGAGGTATTATTCATAAAGCGTGGCTTTATAACCGAGGCTAATATACCAGCTGATAATATGAGAAAGTTCCATGAGGAGAACCCTGAGGCTACGAAAGTTATATTCTTCGATGAAGTAGGTTTACCCGGTATAGATAAGCTTTCACTTTATGGAGATAGCCTAAAGGATACAGATCTATATGCAGAGTATTCGAAACGTGGGAATATCTGGTATATCGTAACTACATCTAGGAGTTACGGGATAACCGTAGGTATAGCACGGAATGGTATAGTAGTCGCATTCGGAAATGTAGGCGAGGGGGATTTCATAAGATTCATAGAGGATGAGGTCCTACCCCTTATCCACGGATAGCTCTGAGAGAATATTAATTAGATACTGGCTTAGTAGGCTAACTATACTTAAAGCGGAGGAGGCTAGAGTTGGCTAGGAGGCTTGCTGTACTAGATGCCGAGCGTTGTGTAGGTTGTCAGATGTGTATGTTTGCTTGCAGCCGTAGATTCTCGCTTGGAGGATATGGTAGATCTGCTATTCATGTTAGAAGCGTGGGCGGTGTCGAGAAAGGCTTCACGGTGATAGTTTGTAGAGCATGTATAGATCCGCTATGCGCTAAAGTATGTCCTACGAATGCTTTGAGGAGGAGGGTTGGTGGGGGTGTACTTCTAGATCCATCTAAGTGTATAGGCTGTGGTAGGTGTGTTGATGCATGTACTATAGGAGCTGTATTCTGGGATGAAGAGAAGAATAAACCGGTTATATGCGTCCACTGCGGATACTGTGTTAGATACTGCCCCTATAACGTCATAGGGTTGGAGGAGGTGTGAGTCTCTTGTGGAATGTATTGTATATAGATCTATCTAGGAGAGACTTCTGGGTTGAGGATAGGGGTGATCTATTCGATAGATGGCTCGGGGGTATCGGGGTAGCTATACAACTATTTAAAGAGGAGGTTAAGCCTGATGCAGATCCTTTAGGTCCTGATAACGTTATCGTATTTGCTATAGGCCCGTTGACATGTCTATACCCTATGGCTTCTAAGACTGTGGCCGTATTCAAATCACCTCTAACTGGTAATCTAGGTGAGAGTCATGCTGGTGGTAGGAGTGCTGTAGCTATACGTATGGCTGGGTACGGTGCGATAGTCGTTAAGGGTGCGAGCGATATCCCAGTATACTTGACTATAGGTGATGGGACGGTTAGGTTTAGAGACGCATCTGTATTATGGGGTGTACGTAGTACTATAACGGTCGGACGTATACTTAGGGAGAGGGAGGGTAAGAGAGGGTTAAGGACTATAATGCGTATAGGTAGAGCTGGAGAGAATCTTGTTAGATATGCTTGTGTAATAACCGAGACTTATAGACACTTCGGTAGGTTGGGGCTGGGGGCTGTCTTCGGTTCTAAGAAGCTTAAAGCTATAGTAGTATATGGCAGGGAGTCTATACCTGTTAAAAATCCTGTCTTCTATCGTAGGGTATACGATGATATATACGATCTCGCTGTTAAAAGCGAACTTATGAAGAAATACCATGATATCGGTACATCTATGAACGTTAATATGCTTAACACTATTAAAGGCTTACCTACTATGAATCTTAGGAGCTCATACTTCGATAAAGCTGAGTTTATAAGCGGGGAGTATCTAGCTGAGACTAGGCTCGGTCGTAGAATTGCATGTAGTCACTGCCCCATAGCCTGTATACACTTAGCAGCTTTAAGAGAACCATATAAGGGCGAGCCATACTTCTATAAGACTACATACGTCTCATACGATTATGAGCCTATCTATGCTCTAGGATCTATGCTCGGTATAAGCGATACTGATGGTTTGTTAAGACTCTTAGATACAGTTGAGATATACGGTCTCGATGCTATGAGTACTGGTGTAGTATTAGCATGGGCTACTGAAGCATACGAGAAGGGTTTAGTAACGATTAAGGATACGCTCATAGAACTTAGATGGGGCTATGTGGAGGGCTACTTGCAAGCTATAAGATACATAGTAGATCAGGTTAACCAGTTCTATAGAGATCTAAGCTTAGGTGTGGATCATGCATCTAGAATCTATGGTGGGGTAGATTACGCTCTAGCCTTCGGTGGGAATGAGATGCCAGGCTACTCTACAGGCTATGGAGCATACCTAACATATCTTACTGGTGGGAGACATAGCCATTTAGATTCAGCTGGTTATAGCCTAGATGAGAAGCTTCTAGGTAAGCAGTATCCGCCTCCAGAGCAGCTTATAGATATGCTATTAGCTGAGGAGACTTGGAGACAGATACTATCCAGTCTAGTCATATGTTTCTTCGCTAGAGGTATATATACAGTTGATAAGGTTATCGAAGCTTTGAAAGCTCTAGGTGTAGATTATTCTAGAGAATCTCTGACGGATCTAGGCTTCGATATATACAAGGAGAAGTATAGAGTTAAGATGGGTCTAGGCTTCGATCTAGACTCCCTTAGGATACCTAGAAGGATCTTCGAAACCGAATCCTGCAGTAGGATGCTAGATGAAAGTTACATTAATGCTGCGCTAGAATACTTTAAAGCAAAGATTAGAGGTATGTTATCCTAGAGCATCCACACATTTTATTTTATGATTCGGTAAACATATACGTATAGGTAGGATCGATTTGAACGGTTTAAGATCGCTACTAGAGGAAATAGAGGTAGAGAAGATTAGCGAACCCGTATCCACGGAGCTTGGTATAGTTAGCTATCTTAGACGTTGTAAAGGTCCAGTATTATTCGAGAATATTAAAGGTTATCCTGGGTACAGGGGTATAGGTAATTTATGCTATTCTAGGGAAATAATAGCTAAAGCTTTAAGAGTAGATGTAGATAAGCTAATCGAGGAGTTAGCTTCTGCTCTCGATAAACCCCTTAGATACGATTATACAGATAGCGCCCCATTCCTAGATAATTGTGAAGGTAATCCTGATCTCAAGGAGATCTTACCGTTAGCAGTATTCCATGAGAAGCATAAACGATACTATACTACTGGTACGATAGTGTTAGCTAGAGAACCGCCTAATGGTAGGATTAACGCTAGCTTCCATAGATTGATGTGGATTGGTGGAAATAGATTCGCTATAAGGATCGTACCCAGAGATCTATATAGGTTCTATACCTGGAATAGGGATCATGGTATGGATACCAAGGTTGTGATAGTATGTGGTGTACATCCAGCTATATGTCTAGCTGCAGCTACATCCTACCCAGATTTGAATGAATTAGAGTATGCCCGTGTATTCTATGATTTCAAATGTATAAAGATCGATGGTATAGATGTACCTGCTGATGCAGAATTCGTTATGGTTGGATATATACTTCACGATGAGGAGTGGGAGGAAGGCCCGTTCATAGATATAACCGGTACATGGGATAAGGTTAGGATGCAGCCTATATTAGAAGTGGATCGCGTATACTGGCGTAATGATCCTATATGGCATTTTATACTACCTGGAGGGGTTGAACATAGACTCCTCATGGGGCTTCCCCAAGAACCTCGGATATATAGAATAGTTAAGAATACTGTACCTACTATCAGAAGCGTATATCTCACCCCTGGAGGTTGCTCATGGCTTCACGCCGTTATATCTATAGATAAGAGGAGTGAGGGTGAAGGCGTTAACGCTGGTTTAGCGGCTTTAGCAGCTCATCCGAGTTTAAAACTGGTTATAGTAGTCGATTTAGATATAAATATCTATAATCCTGAAGAGGTTGAATGGGCTTTAGCTACTAGGCTTCAACCAGATAAGGGTGTACATATCATAAGGGGTGCTCATGGGTCGTCACTAGATCCATCTACAGGTAAGACTGGATTAACTTCTAAATGGATTATAGATGCTACCCTACCTGTAGACGCTAATAGAGAGGATTATAGGAGAGAATGGTAGACTAGATTACCAGGTTTATCGTTTAGGGTGATATCCGATTTGTATCTATCTAGCTATGAGGAACGTATACTTAAGGGTGAATACGGTTATGCTAAGCAGAAAGCTATGGAAATACTAGTAGCTCTAGGCGATCTCTATGGAGCTGAGAAGTTAATCCCTATATCTTCCGCTCAGATAGCTGGTGTAAGCTATACGTCCATAGGAGATGAAGGTTTAGAATGGCTTGAAAGCCTTATGGATGGCCAGGTTGAGGTACTATCGACTCTAAATCCAGCCGGTATGGATCTAGATAGGTGGAGAGATATGGGCATACCGATAGATTACGCTTCTAAACAAATTAGGATTATAGAAGCATATAGTAGGCTTGGGGCTCTACCAGTATGCACATGTACACCATATCTATCAGGTAACCTACCCACATATGGATGCCATATAGCATGGGCTGAATCCTCTGCTGTAGTCTTCGCCAATTCTGTATTAAAAGCTAAGACTAATAGGGAGGGAGGGCCTTCTGCTCTAGCTGCAGCTATCGTAGGTAGGACTCCGCTATACGGGTTACATCTAGATGAGAATCGAATATCTAACGTATCGATCAGAATCGAAATCGATCTCACTGATACTTGGGAGTATAGCGTACTAGGGTTTTGGATTGGTAGAACGTTGAAGATGGATGATGTACCATTTATCGAAGGATTGAAAACATACGATACAGATAGATTTAAAGCTATTGGTGCTTCTATGGCTTCGATAAGTAGTATGAGTATATTTAACGCAGATGTACTAGGCGATAGTAGACCTGAGTCATGTGAGAAACTATCGTTCGATAGATCTATACTTATGGATACTATCGAGACGCTACCAGATACATCCATGGATAAGGGTTGTGTAGATATAGTATGTCTAGGCTGTCCTCATCTATCGCTATGGGAGTTGAAGGTTATAGCTAACCTACTTAGAGGTAGGAGGGTTAGGAAGGATGTGAATCTATGGTTATTCACATCGAGAGCCGTATATAGTGTAGCAGAAAAGTGTGGTATAGTAAGCGAGATAGAATCTGTAGGTGGAAAAGTCTATAGAGATGCATGTCCAGCCCTAGCTCCGCTATCATCTATAGGCTATAAGGTTATGGTTACAGATTCTCTTAAGATGTGGTTCTATGGCAGGCATCTAGCTGGTTTAGAGACTATATTCTCACCGACCATCGATTGTATATACGTTGCTTCTAGGTGAGTAGGCTATGCGTATAAAATGTAGACGTCTAGTAGGAGGATACGCAGAGGGATACTCCTTAGTATCACCTGAACCTATAAGCTTCTTCGGAGGTGTAGATCCATCGACTGGTTTAGTAATCGATAGACTTAATCCTATAAGAGGAGAGAGTATATCTGGGAGGATACTGGTATTCCCTGGAGGTAAAGGCTCAACCGTCGGCTCCTATATACTTTACAGACTTGCGAAGCATGGATTAGCTCCTAAAGCTATGATATGTCTAGAAGCAGATCCAGTAGTAGCTGTAGGTGCAGTATTAGCTGGAATACCCCTACTAGATAAACCTGAATACTACATATTCAAGACGGGCATGTATCTTAGAGTGTATGGCGATGAAGGGCTCGTAGAAATAGTATCATAGGAAATTTAACCTGTATGTATTTCTACTATATCACCATCCCTAAGCCTATAGTTCAACCCAACTCTCATAGAATTCGCTTCGATAGATCCACTCCACACCCTGGCATACCTAAACTTCTCCTTCAACTCCGTGTGTATAATCGAAGCTACATCACCTACTGTAGAACCTTCCCTCAATACTATAGGCTTAGGATCAGGAGGGTTACCCGGCTTCTTAGTATACACTCTTATAATCTTCATAACTCCTAGTATCGATGGTGCGATTAGATCCAGCCCTTCACCTGTAACGCATGATACACCTATCACATGTAGATTGCTAGTTAAACTCTTCTTCAATTTCTCTAACCTCATCCTAGCTCCAGGTAGATCTATCTTCGAACCGACTACTATAGAGGGCTTATACTGGTATGAGCCGAATAATGAATCTTCGATATCATCTAGCGTAACTTCACCGTGAATCCTAACTATAGCTGAAGATATCCTATAGCTCATCAATAATTTCTTAATATCATCGATAGTCGAATCGACAATTCTCCCCCCTACAACCCTAATACCACCAGTATCGGTCCTCTCTATCTCTACATAGCCTCTAGGCTCTTCCACTAGTATCCTAGCCTCCCTAAGCTCTGATACAATCTCTGTGAAATCTCTCACAGGATCATCTGATAGGTCTACCATAATGATAAGGCAATCAGCAGTCCTAGCTAGGTTTAGAGTAGTAAACCCTCTACTACAGCCCTCTCCGAATTTACGAGTAAGCGGAGGAGCTTCTATAAGTTGTATTCTTACACCGTTATAGGTTAGCATACCTGGTATAGGTTTTAGAGTGGTGAAAGGTCTATCTGAAATCTCAGGTTTAGCATTGGTTAAAGCTGATAGTAGACTGCTCCTACCTGATTTCGTATACCCTATTATAACTGCTTGTATATCACCAGACTTCTCGATTACTAGACTTTCATGTCTACTACGAGCTTTAACTCTACGTATGTATTCGAGTTCATCTTCGAGTTGCGCTATCCTACGTTTAACATGGGCTATAAGCTTTTCAGTACCCTTATGCTTAGGGCAGAGGGCTAGAAACTCACGCATAAGCCTTATTTTCTCCCTAGGATCCTTCGCAGCTACTACTTCAGCCCACTTGATCTTCGCACGTATAGGTAGATTCGTAACCATAACTTCTAAATCCTGACGTTATATTACACTATGTAGGAGACCCAAAAATATTTTGAATGCAACTTCTAAATCATATTAGATGGTTCGGTGATGTATACATGATAGCTGTCCTAGCTGGAGGTGTTGGTGCAGCTAAATTCCTGCAGGGTCTCGTAAGAGTAGTCAATTCCAGTGAGATTAAGGTTATAGTGAATACAGCTGATGATATAGATATCTACGGTGTACATGTATCCCCCGACATAGATATAGTAACTTATAGTCTAGCTGGGATATTCGATGAAGATAGAGGATGGGGTATTAGAGGAGATACGTTCAACTTTGTCGAGAATCTAGCGAAGTTTGGGATCGAGAACTGGTTTAAACTAGGTGATATGGATCTAGCTACATGCTTCTATCGAACAATACTCATGAAGAGGGGTCTTAGTATAACGGAAGCTACGCGTAGAATTCGTAAAGCTCTGAACGTCGAAGTCGATATATTACCTATGACCGATAATCCTGTACAGACCTATATAGAGACTGATATAGGGCTCCTCCACATACAGGAATATATGGTTAAGTATAGGTGTGAACCCAGTATACTAGGCTTAGAATTTAAGGGTATAGAGGAGGCTGAAGCTACAAACGAAGTTTTAGAAGCTCTAGAGGATTGTAGCGGTGTCATATTATGCCCCAGTAATCCTATAATTAGTATCGGACCTATATTATCCGTTAAAGGTATTAGGGATAAACTTAGAGAAGCAAGCTATCCTAAGGTAGCTATTACGCCAATAATAGCAGGAGCACCTGTTAAAGGTCCTGCAGATAAGTTTATGAGGTTTCTCGGTGTCGAGGTATCCCCCTACGGTGTCGCTTGGCTCTATAGAGATTTTCTCGATGGATTAGTAGTAGATGTAAGGGATTCATTCCAAACAGTTAGGATTGAGGGTCTCGGGATAAAAGCTTTAACTACAGATACATTGATGAAATCTATAGAGGATAAGATTCGAGTAGCGAGAACAGCGTTAAATCTAATGGAGATATCGTGATGAATCTAGTAGTAATACCTGTTAAGAATCTCAGAGATTCTAAGAGTAGGTTATCAGTTTTTATCTCTGACGAAGATAGAGCTAAATTAACACTAGCTATGCTCTTAGATGAGCTCAAAGTTTTAGAGAAGACATCGATAGAAAAGGTAGCTTTAGTTTCATCAGATAGGAGAATAAAGGTTCTAGCTCATAGATACGGATTAGAATTCATAGATGATAAAGGTCTACCGTTAAATGATTCGTTAAAGTTAGCTTCGCTATGGGCTTTAGAAAGGGGCATCGATACTATGATAGTAATACCGGTCGATATACCATCCATAAATCCAGATGATATAGAAGCTGTACTTGACATAATAGGTTTAGAGCATGGTAGTATAGCAGTTATAGCTCCCTGTAGAAGATTTGATGGGACAAATCTACTAGCTCTAAAGCCGTTTAAAAAATTCGATTTCAGATTTGGTAGGAATAGCTATAGGCAACATATAGGTGAGGCAGCATTACTCGGTTTCGAAGTATACGTATACATGTCTGAGAATATATCGCTAGATATAGATACGATAGAGGATCTTCTCCACCTATATAGGGTAATAGATCGCAACAGTATGACGTTTAGCATCCTCGAGAATATCCTGAAAAACTCCACTTTCCACTCTTAAACGTAAATCTACCCTTAGGATCCATCCTAAGTATCATAGATAAACTCCTTTTAGAAGGTATCTCAAATCCCTTCTCAGATAGAAGTAGATATAGTACCCCTATAGGCTGCGGCCCCTTCTCAGATAATATTTTAGACGAAGCATTCCTTATATCTTCAGCAAAATCCAAGTATCTGGGTCTTACCCCTATATGTATCCCGGTAGACTCTCTAACAATCTCATCGTATAGTCTATCCTTTAACTCAACTACTATGTATCGCCCCGATAGCATAGCTATCCTATGAGCTATAATATGATAGCATAGCTTAACCCTACCCTCTACCACGTTGAAGTAGAAATCTTCACAACTACAATATCCTGAAGCTGGTAGTATGATACGTCTCCCCCCTCTCCCATCGACTACCCATACGACTTGTCTACTCGGCTTAAATACGTATAGTTTAACCCTCCCCTCCATAACGCTTCTCACAGCTTTATCTACCCTAGATTTACCAAATCTAGATGCTAACCTCTCTAGTAGATTAGAGTCTATTAATCCTCTACTCTCTCTAAGAATCTCTACGAGCTCCTCCACACCTAATACCAGTCCTTACTATATCTCTTACTTAAACACTCAGCCTCCTCTCAATCTTAAGCTTAGATAGTTTCTCCAATGCTTCCAACGTCTGTAGGCTCGACTCCTTTATATCTATCCACCCTGCCTCCGCAGCTTCTTCTAAAAATTTAGCCATACCCCTCCCCCTAGCTATAACTATATTCCACTTCTCAAGACCTAGACTACCCACTGATATATCAGCTAATCTAGCTGAAAAATCCTTACAAGATAGACAGCAACCATACGGTTTCACAGATACTCTCCTAATAGGAATCTCAAACACTCTACCATCTACAAGCTTAACTATGAATCTACCATGCTTTATATTCAGCTTATACAAGAATTGCTCAGGTAAGTTAAGCTTAGAAGCTAGAGTTGATCTGAGACTATCGTATGGGAATGCCTCGAAGCAGAATAAACCGATTACTAAATTTAATTTCGATTCCACCCCTTTAACCTTATATTGCGATATCCTCCTAGCTGCTGTAGCTATATGCGGCATACCCACACAAGCTATACTCTTCGCCCCCATCCTACTAGCTTCTCTAAATTTATAGAGGATTGGTGCAAGACTGTACCTTGAGCCAGCACATTCCATAACCTCTTCTATACTCGTAGCGATAGTTGGAATAGGTTTAAACGGATTATCACCAGATGGTTTAGTAGCTAAAACAGCATCTACTAATCCGGACTCCAATGCGTAGCATAGTATAGACGTTACAGTACCTCCATCCTGAGCTAGATCCAATATCCTTTGATTACGACTCCTAGATTCGTATATCCTCTCATAGTATCCATATACTCTTTCTGGAGGCTTATCTAGAGAAAATATCTTCTCCTCAAATCTATCTTGATCGGTGAGAGTCTGCGGGCATACATTATAGCATAGGCCGCACCTAACGCACTCGCCTATAAGTCTAGGTCTAAGCTCCGATAGATTAAAATCTATAACTTGTATAGGGCATATCGTATAACATGCAGCACAAGAAGTACATAGATCGGTTGAAACAATACTCCTATCTAGATCATCAAATCCTATCCTCATCCTAGCGTCTGTTCTAATAGTCATCGATTCATAAAGATTCAACGTTTATTTAAAAGAATTTCCTAATCATACTATGAGTTATCCGTATCAAGTATTTGATATACAAGTTACGTTTAAGATAGCTGCTTCATGAAATCTATTATATCGTGCAAATCCCCATCTAATATCTTAGTAAGATAGCCTGATCTAACCATATATATAGTTATATGCTTAATTCCCTCACGATATATAAATAAACTAGAATAATTTATCAACTCTGTATAAGGGTCTAGAGGCTTCAAACTAGATGGATACCCTGTGTAATACCCCTTAGCCGGATCTATTATAGCTATCCTACCACCTTGAGCTGGTATAGCTATAGACATATGACTTCCACCATCGAATAGAGTTATATTTAGAATCCATGTTACATACTCTCTCCCATACACATACCTCTCGTAAGCTTTTATAAGTGCGTAGAGAAGTATTGTTTGATCCTCGCTATCGCCATAACCGCGTTTAAGAGTCTCTATAGGTGAGAGAACAACCCTACTATACGTCTCTAATCTATAACCACCTTCTTCCAGCATAATAGCCGTCGGTGGATATGGTATAGGAGGGTCATACGCATATTCTACATGACTTTTAACATACAAGTAGATCTCCCTGATAGATGACCAATAATCAGATGGGTAAGTTATAAGAGCTCGTACGATCCATTCAAGTTCACCTATTTCCTCACTACTAAGAACTCTAGGTATAGATTCCTGGAGCGATAAATATGATAACATATATCTACGCCAATTATCATAGTTCCTAGATAGATTAGCATATCGAGCTTTAAGCATATCATACGACTCTAGAAGCTTATCATACGATGATCTAAGCTGATAATACTGTAGTCGGATACTCGTGTAGCTTACGTTAAGTTCATCAAACGATTTCTGGAGGGCATAATATTCTCTAACTATATTCTCATAACGTTTCTCTAAGATGCTATATGTATCGTTAAGCTTGTTATACATGTGTCTAAGTACCATATATTCACTCATAAGATCGTTATATCCAGATTGTAATTCGATATAGCTTCTCTCTAATTCTCCATATAGATCCTCTAAAACGTTATACTCCAATAGTATATCCATATAGCTAGTATTCAACTGCATGTAACTATCGTTAAGTTGCATATACCTGTACGATAGCTCGTTAAACCTACCTTCAAGCCTACGATAATCATTCAAGAGGGACGTATAATCCATCCTCAACCTATTATACTCATTAGATAATAAATTGTACCTATTATTAAAGTATATTGCAAATGCAGCTCCTAGAACAGCTATAGCTAAAGATACAGCTATTAGAAGTTTATAGTCGAGCATAGTATACCCTCCGATATAGTGTTAGATCAGGTGTCTACCTTAAATTGTTATCTACGACTACGACACTAGGTATGCTAAAAGGCTAGATTACCCTAGTGAACTTTTAAAACTTATCAAACATGATGTTAGATTTAGCTATGAAGATAGGGATACTCACTAGGAATCCTCAAGCTTGGTGTAACCTTCAACTTAAACAAGCTATGGTTAAACTCGGCGTAACCCCTGTATGCTTCAGCTTTAAAGATGTAATGGGGACGATAGGGCTGGGTGCTGGCGTAACGCTTAACGGGAAGCCTATAGAAGGTGAGTTATCAGCTGTTATAGTAAGACCAATAGGTTCAGGTTCTTTGGAGCAGATAATACTTAGAGTAGATCTACTTAAAGCTATGGAATACTTAGGTGTTAAGGTTGTTAATAGAGGTGAAGCTATCGAGAAAGCTGTCGATAAATACTACTCGCTACTGTTATTAGATAGGAGTGGTATACCAGTCCCTGCTACCATAGCGACAGAAAGTTATGGTGAAGCTTTAAAGGGTTATAAGATGCTTGGTAAGGATACGGTTTTAAAACCTATATTCGGATCTAGGGGTGTAGGTGTAGCTAGGGTTGAAGTAGATGATGTAGCTGTAAGAATATTTAGGCTTCTATCAAGTCAACGTTCGGTTATATATCTCCAAAGCTATATACCGCACGGATTCTCAGATATAAGAGCGTTCGTTATAGGTGATAGGGTTGTAGCAGCAGCTAGGAGAGTATCCAGCTATTGGAAGACTAATGTAGCTCAAGGTGCATGGACTAAACCAGTCAAGCTAACTCCAGAATTAGAGGAAACCGCTATAAAATCTGCATCTGTACTTGGATGCGAAGTTGCAGGAGTAGATATAATGATTAGTAGGGACGGTTTTTTTGTAAACGAAGTCAATAGCCAACCAGATTGGAGAGGTCTACAATCTACTACAAGCATAAATATAGCTGAGGAGATTATTCGCTACGTACTATCTGAACTTAGAGGTTAGGATAATATCTTCTTATGAAGTCTACGCTTTTATAAGCATTCTCAACTAGATCGTACTCGCCGTGGTGTGTTTCGAAAACAGCTACCTTCAAGTTTGCTTTCGATATCGATCTTACTATACTAGGCCAATCGATCGAACCTAGCCCTAATTGATAGTGGTCTCTCCCATCTACTATATCGTGCAAATGTACTGCATACATCCTACTCTCCATACTCTTAATGAAATCTTGTAGCCTCCCCCCACTCCTATATGTATGTGCTATATCTAGTGTTAGCATAACCATGGGGTATCGATCTAAAACTTCTAATAGAGTCATGTAATCTGAGAAGATGTATCCTCGATCATCATTCTCGATTGTTACGGTAGCTGAAGGTTTTAAAGCTAGTATCTCTCTCAAACTCCTTATAGCGTTATCTATAGCGAATTCTCGCTGTATGGTATATGTTAGGTTTCCACCTAGATGTATCTCGTAGTATAATGCGTCCACAGCCTCGCCTGTTTTTACCATACGTATAGCGTATGATACGCTAAGTCTTCTAACATCTTCTAAGGGTGCTGATAAATCAAAATTCTTCGTAGGCGTATGGAAGGATACTTCTAATCCGTATGAAGCCCTTATCCTACGTAGCCACTCTAAATCTAGATACTCTGCTTCAGGTGAACAGTGTATTGATATAGCTTGAAAACCGTAATCGTAGGCTCTAGCTAGGAGGAGATCGGCTTTACTCCTACCTACCTCTGAGGGTATGGGTATTGAAAGTAGCATAGATTAATCCTGCTTCTTCAGAATAATGGTTGAGGATATTAGTCTTTCTTCATAGTCTAGCTACGTAATTAGGTTTAAGATGATAGTCGTAGCGTATTAATCTAGATTAATTATGGCACAGCTATCATCTATAATACTTGCCGGTGGATCTTCTAGAAGACTCGGTCAATGTAAGGCTCTAGTAGATATTCTAGGTAAGCCTATGATAAGCTATGTATATGAAGCTGCATCATCCATATCCGATGAAGTGATAGTGGTGATATCTAGAGATATGGATTCAACTATAATAGAGAGGATTGTATCCGATGCTAGAGTAGTTAGAGAGGATTATGAAGCTTTAGGTCCTCTTAGAGCAGCGTTAGAAGGGTGGAAGAATGCAAGGGGTGAAAGCTCTATACTACTCTCATGCGATATACCTCTCGTATCCTCGGAAATCCTATCTATACTATACGAGACTATGG
>JAGTQC010000005.1 GCA_018396535.1 Candidatus Bathyarchaeota archaeon
CCCCCTCCCCTCCTCCATAGAGCCGATCCTCCTCATAATTTCACTAATATTCGTGAATGTAGATAGATAATTCTCAGCCATCTTTAAAGCAGTCTGTTCAGGTATACCAGATTCTACCAGACTCTTATAGAATGCTCCAACAGCCCTACCCATCTCCCTACCAGACTCCTCGGAGAAAACACTTGCTATTATACCCTTTATCAAAGCTGGAATCTGACTAGATACTACACTAAGTATCCTCTCAACCTCTTCAGCTTCATCCCTCTCACCCATATTTTCACCCCCGATCTAATATCCTATCTGATCACTGTATTTTAACATTATGAAAATATGTAGCCAGAATATTGGCTACAAGTAGGCTATCGATAGATATGTATACACTCATAGACCGGCACCGTAAAATCCATACCCACACCATATAGAGAACACATAATCTAGCATAGCTTCTCGATTATCCTAGAAACCTCTACAAGCCTCCTAACTCTAATACAATTCTTATCAGCATACCTACCCTCCCTATCTAATAGGATAGCATTCATACCTGCATTCGAAGCCCCCATATAATCATCCTCATAGTCATTACCTATATGTACCATCCGATCGAGTTGAACATGGCATAATCGAGAAGCTATCCTAAATATCTCCGGATGCGGCTTCTCATAGCCTACACTACCAGATGAAACTAGAACCTCAAAGTATCCTAGAATCCCCGCTCTTCTAAGATTCACTTCTAAACTCCTCTTCGAAGAGGAATTCGATATAACTATCAACCTATAACCAAGGCTCTTTAACGTTTCGAGAGCAGGCTCAACATCATCATAAGCCCTATACTCAGCTCTCTCAAGCCATAGATCCCCGATGGTTGAAGCTAAACCCCTAGTACATGATAGACCTATTATCGATAACATCCTCTCTATCATAGATATCCTAGCCTCCTCATCCCACACCCTTCCAGTCCTCCTCCTCTCCCCCCTCCACCATAAGCGAGCCTCCTCGAAGCCATACCTAACCCTCTCCATATCCAACTCGTAACCCAGGCTTCTAAGAATATCGAATATAACTAGGTGATGATCCCTCACCCTATATATCAGCGTATCCCCACAATCTAGGGATACAACTTCAACCCCCATCGCAAACTACACCTAAACACTAATCGAGATAAAAACGATTTCACCATCCACTACACGATAGGTGTAGAGTTACGTATAGTAGAAGCTCTAAAAACTATTTAGGCTAGATCAAAATATTCTAACATATATGCGAGTAAGAATCGAAGAATATATCAAACTCTACGACTACGATAGATCCATACCCCTAAACCCCACTATCTCCAAGCTTATAGAGAAGGATAGCTACATAGCGTATAAGGTATACTATGATAGTATAAACGATCAGAGGGTTCCAGCTATACTCACCATATGCAGATATAGTAATCCACCATATCCATGCATAATATTCCTACACGGTTATGGAGGTAGGAAGGAGGATGTAATACCGATAGCCGATATGATATCAGATAAAGGCTTCTCACTTCTCTCTATAGATGCGTTATACCACGGTGAGAGAAGTATACCAGGTAAGGTATTATACTCTCCAGATATAAATGAGCTTAAAACCAACATTATCCAAACGATAATCGATCTAAGAAGAGCTGTAGACTTCCTAGAAACTAGGGTAGAGATAGATGGTAGTAGGATAGGATACATAGGCGGTAGTATGGGTGGTATACTAGGAGCGTTATTCGTAAGCATAGAGCCTAGAGTAAAAGCTGCAGTAATAATAGTAGGCGGGGGAAACATACCGTTAATGATAAAAACTAGTAGACACTACTCTGTACCACCTATAAGAGCTAGGATAGAGGAGCTAGGTATAACATACGAGCAGCTAGAGGAAATCCTAGCACCCATAGATCCTATAAACTTCATACATCTAACCTCACCTAGACCTATACAATTCCATTGCGGAAGATACGATGATATCGTCCCAGCAGAAACTCAGAGACAGCTATCTGAAAAAGCAGGTGAACCTAAAGAAGTATACTGGTATGATGCAGGGCATGGACTACCCATAGAGCCTATGGCTAAACGAATCCTAGAATTCCTAGATAGATACCTAGTATCGAAGCATCAAGCATAGTAGAAGTTACACTGAAGCATATACCGGTAGCTATAGCTATCCTACCATAAACCTTGAAAACATCCTTCAACCCAATCAATCTAGATAGCGTTAATTAGAAAGAGATAAATCTCCTAAAATCAATATCCTTTCTTTGTGAATAGATATGGTTAAGGATCTAACTGAAGCTCTAGAAGCATATAGGATTATAGACTTATCGATGGAGATCAAACCCAACATATTAAACGTAAAAGGTGAATATATACGCGGTAACCAGCTGAGAAGATTCAATATAGAGCAGTTTATAAACGCTGAAGATGCAACCTATATGCACTTCATAGAAGCTGAATCGCATATAGGCACCCATATAGAGGGCCCATCCCATCTAAACCCAGATCTCAAACCGCTTATAGATATACCGTTAGAGAAGTTTATAGGTGAAGCTATAGTCTTGAAATTCGAAGCTAATACTCCGATAAGAATAGAACACCTAGATGATGTTAGAGAGGGTGATATAGTCCTGGTATGGAGTAGCGGTGGATCATACATTACTCGTGAAGCTGCGGAATATCTTGCGAGTAAACGTATAAAGCTGCTCGGGCTTCAAGGCGTTCATCCAGATGAACCCGGCTCTAACCTAGCTACTCATAGAGCACTTCTAGAGAACGATATACCTATAATCGAAGGATTAGTAAACCTAGATAAGATAAGGAGTGAAAGAGTATTCTTCATAGGATTACCCTTGAAGATAGCTAGTATAGATTCATCATGGATAAGAGCTATAGCTCTGGAACCGAGGATACGATAGATGTTATCGATAAAACCAGTATAGCATAATCCCCACTACACTTCATGATAGATTAACGTTTAAAAGAATCTAACCCCTCCCCCATCATATAATGATCTAGATACCGCTATGTCTAAAGATCCTTATATACCTCTAATCGAATCCTACTGTATAAAAGTAGAGAAGAATCTAGGCGAGAAGACTATTAGAATCTTAACAGATCTCAGCCTAATAGATAGAGATCTTAAAGTAGCGAAGATCGATCGCTATCTACTTATACCAATAAAAGAGGAGCCATCGAACGAGCAGTTAGATATCATCAAGAGAGAGATACCCGCATTCGATATATGCATACATAGCTTCCAGAGATATATGAAGCCAGTTAAAAGCATCCTAGAATTCCTAGAAGATAAGCTTCCACCCCACCTCCTCGCCTGCCTTCCACGCTCGATAGATTTCATAGGGGACGTAGCGATCATAGAGCTACCCGAGGAGCTTGAGAATTATAAAACACTTATCGGAGAAGCTATCATGAGTATTTTTAAACGAGTTAAATCAGTCCTGGTTAAATCTAGCCCGATCACCGGTGTCTACCGTATCAGAAGCTATGAAGTCGTAGCTGGCTCTGAGAATACGGAGACTATCCATAGAGAATATGGTTGTAGCTATCTTCTAGATCCTAGAAAGGTATACTTTTCACCTAGACTATCATACGAACATTATAGGGTTGCATCCCAGGTAGTCGAGGGTGAAACAGTTATAGATATGTTTGCAGGTGTAGGGCCATTCTCCATATTGATAGCTAAGCTTCACCGTAACGTAACAATCTATGCGATAGATATAAACCCAGATGCAGTAGGTTATCTAGAGAAGAATATACGTATGAATAGGGTAGAAGGGAAAGTCATACCAATCCTCGGTGATGCAAGAGAAGTTATACAGGGTAAATTACACGGTATAGCAGATAGGGTTATAATGAACCTACCCGAAAAAGCTATAGAGTACATCGACGCTGCATGCTATGCTCTAAAACCATCTGGTGGTATAATACACTACTACGAATTTACGAGTGGATCATACGTATTAGAGGAGGCTAGATCTAGAGTTATCGAATCTATATCTAAGGCTGGAAGAATTGTCGATAAGATACTATCTAGTAGGATTGTGAGAGAAGTAGCACCATATAGATGGCAGGTAGCGATAGACATCATGGTTGATGGATGCATAAGGTGAAATCTAGCGGTACGATTATATTCAGCCCCCATCATCTATAAGTGGTGTGCAGAATCCATTAGCTATAGTCGAGGAGATCATGAATAGCTTCGCCTATCGTACAGGTCTATCCTCAGATCTAAAGCCTAGACGCTATCTATGGACAGATGCTTTCGCTGTATGCAACTTCCTCGAACTCTATCGTAAAGGCTTCGGTGAGAAATATAGGAATTTAGCTCTAAAGCTTGTAGACCAGGTCCACTTCATACTTGGTAGACATCGTGATGACGATGTTAGGAAGGGATGGATAAGCGGGTTAAATGATGAGGAAGGATTTAAGCATCCAACTATAGGTGGGTTGAGAATAGGTAAACCGCTACCTGAACGTAAGCCTGATGAACCTCTTGATGAGTATATAGAATGGGAGCGGGATGGACAGTATTACCATTACCTGACTAGATGGATGCATACTCTGAATAGAGTCTACCTAACAATAGGAAACCCCATCTACAATCTATGGGCTGTAGAGCTTGCTAAAACAGCTCATAGAGCATTCGTATATACTGGTGCAGATGGAAGGAAGCGTATATATTGGAAGATGAGTATAGATCTTTCACGTCCATTAGTAGCATCTATGGGTTCACATGATCCGCTCGATGGCTTCACGGTATACTGTGAACTTCAAGCCTACTCTCCAGATAACCCACTCTGGCCTAATCTATCAGAGGAGATAGAGGAGATCAAAGATATTCTCTTAGATGTAGATCTAGTAACAGGTGATCCGCTCAGTATCGGAAGCTTATTATGGGATGCGTACATACTTGCAAAATTAACATCACAGGGGCTTGTAGACTGTATAGATATACTGCTAGATGTACTCGATGCAGCTCTAGTAGGTATGGAGCTATATCTCGCTGATGGATGGCCTCCTCTATCGAGTAGTAGATTTGCGTTTAGAGAGCTCGGTTTATCGATAGGACTTAAAGCCGTAGATCGTCTGGTAGAGTTAATCGGAAAACCCAGTTTCCCTAGATATAGTGATATACATCATATCCTAGAAAGCCTAAGATACTATACTAAGCTAGCTGAGCGTATAGATAGGTATTGGCTAGATTCTATGATTCGAGAGAGTTATACTTGGCGAAAATATGAGGATATAAACATGGTTATGCTAGCTACAAGCTTAGCTCCAGATGAATTCTTAGGTGTATACTAGATCGGTAGAAATGAGCATTCTTCGAACTAAATATACTAACCGACGATTGCTATCACACTCCTGAGAACTACCCACATTTCTACTTATGCATAAATATCTGAAGCCCCATCGTATAACCGTGTTAAAATACATATATCTAGGATAACCCGCATAATTTGTATACTGAAACCCCGTGTAAGTGTACCCTAGTACATGAGAGGTTAGGTCTCGGTAATGAGGGTTATAGCAGATCTACATATACATGGCAGATATAGTAGAGCTACAAGCAGCGATATGAATCTAGAAAGGATAGCTAGACTCTCTAAGATGAAGGGATTAACGATAGTAGGCACTGGAGATTTCACCCATCCTAAATGGCTTTATGAGATTAAGAATTCACTAGTTGAATCAGATGGATCCGGCTTATACAAGCTCATAGATATGCAAGACTCCTCTATCTACTTTATGATAACAGGTGAAGTTTCAACAGTATTCGAATTCGAAGGTAAGACTAAAAGAGTTCATCACGTCATCCTAACACCTAGTATTGAGGTAGCAGAACAGATAAACGATCGTCTATCTAGGTATGGAGATCTAGAAGCTGATGGTAGACCGACACTAAATATGTCAGCTGCTCATTTAGTCGAGGAAGTCTTAGAGGTTTCTAGAGATAACATGGTCTTCCCCGCTCACGCATGGACCCCATGGTTCAGTGTCTTCGGAGCCTTTAGCGGCTTCGATAGAATCGACGATTGCTACCAGGATATGACTAAATATATCTACGCCCTTGAGACAGGGTTATCCTCAGACCCGCCTATGAACTGGCGTCTAAGCTCTCTAGATAGGTTCACTCTCTTATCGAATAGCGATTCGCACTCATACTGGCCATGGAGGATAGGAAGGGAGGCTAACGTATTCGAGCTAGATAAACTAGCATACAGGGATATCATAGATTCGATAAGAAGAAAGGATGTAAGTATAATTAAGTTCACTATAGAAACCGATCCAGCATATGGAAAATACCATTGGACAGGTCATAGAGCATGCGGGGTATCCCTACCACCAGCAGAAGCTATAAAGCTTAACGGTAAATGCCCTGTCTGTCATAAAACCCTAACCAAAGGTGTCGAACAGAGGGTTGAGGAGCTTGCTGATAGACCATACGGATTTAGACCAGCCGGCTCACCTGGATACATACACCTACTACCACTCTCAGAGGTTATATCTGCGGTTATAGATGCCAGCTCCCCGAATTCAAAAACCGTGTGGAGTATATATAATACGCTTATCTCACGATTCGGTGATGAATACACCGTTCTATTAGATGCGGATTTCGATGATATCGCTAAAATAGTCGATCCAATAGTAGCTGAGGCCATCATACGTGTCAGGGAGGGTAGGGTTAAGGTTATCCCAGGATACGATGGCGTATACGGTAAGATAATAATATTCCCCGAGGAGGGTAGGGGGGTAGCTAGAGAAGTTGAGGGTAGCGAAGACGTTGAGCAAAAAACTAGCGGAAAAGTTAAACAAAGATCTTTAACCGATTTCTTCTAGCCTTCTAGCGCCCTTATAATCTCTCGGCAGAAGTATGGTAGATCTGCCGGTATCCTTGAAGTTATTATATTACCATCTACGACTACAGGTTCATCTATATATTCGGCTCCAGCATTTATGACATCATCCTTAATAGCCGATACGCAAGTTACACGTCTACCTTTAATGAGACCCGCTGATATCAATACTTGTGGACCGTGACATATAGCGGCTACAATACCTTTAGAAGCTACGCCTCTAACGAATTCAAGCACTTCTCTATATCTTCTAAGCCTATCAGGCGCCCAACCCCCAGGTATAACTACGCAGTCGTAATCTTCTGGTTTAGCTTCAGCAAATGTTAGATCTGGATTCACAGTCAATCCATGTTTACCTTTGACAGGCTCCCTAGTAAGAGCTATAACTTTCACATCAAATCCAGCTTCTCTAAGCCTTATCAACGGATAGTGTAACTCTAAATCCTCGTATTCTGGTGCAGCAAGTATAGCTATTCTCTTAACTCTACAAGACATACTAGCCCCACCCAGCATTATGATGTTCAATTTATAGATTTAAATCTTGAAACCTAGGCGTTCTAATATAGTATTTGTTATGACCGATACGGCTGTATCTGATGAGCTTAACTCCTTGTTAGTCGAGGTTGAAAGGATTATCGATTTAGAAGCGATAAGTGAAGGTATGAAGCGTCAAAGCGATGCATGGTTATTTAGATCTGTAGATAGGCCCCCTCTCACGATAAACTTCCCCTGCTTAAAGCATAAATATAGCTATAAAGAGGTATTCGAAGATCCTGGTAAGATGCTTATAACGCAGATAGAGATGAACGTCCTCCCACATTTAATGATCAAAGATGATGCTGTCCCAGCTGTTAGAGCAGACTATGGTGTATGTATAATACCCAGTGCCTTCGGATGTGAAGTTAGAGTGATGGATGATAGTATGCCCTGGGCTAAAGCCAAACAGTTATTCGTAGACGGTAAACTAGATCCTTCACTCTTAGGCGAGCCTATATTCGATAAAGGATTGCCTGCTAAAGTTCTAGAAACAGAATGCTTCTTCCTAGAGAAGCTTGAAGATACAGGGGTGAGAATCTATCTAGCAGATACACAAGGCCCATTCAACCTAGCTCACCAAATAATCGGTGAGAAAATATTTCAAGCATTATATCTTCAACCGAATGAGGTTAAAGAAATCCTCTCGAAGATTACAGAAGCCTACATACAATTCACCGTTATACAGAAGAAGCTTATAGGCGAACCCTTAACATCTGGTGCACATGGATGGGATAAAACTGATGGCCCATCAGGTCTATGGATGTATGAGGGTGGTGTAAGATTATGCGAAGACTCCGCTGCTCTACTTTCACCCCGCCACTACATAGAATTCTGTAAGGATTTCAATATACGATGTCTCTCCCCGTTTAACGGAGGTTTATGGCATTCCTGCGGAAAGGTATCGCATATACTAAGCATAGTTTTAGATACACCTGGGGTTAAGGCTATACATCTAGGTAATCCTGAGCTATATAGGTTCGAAGATATCCGTAGGTTAACATTCGAGAAGCGTGTATGCCTAGTATGGAAGGATAGAATACCGTATGGAGCGGATGTAGAGTGCTTCATAGATAGGTTTATCAAAGCCTTAGGAGAGAACCCTACAGGAGTAATATTCTCGATAGATGTAGAAAGTTTTGAAGATGCCATTAAGCTTAAGGAAGCTTGGGTAGATGCATTCTATAGAATGCAATAGGTATACTCTTTTTACGATCTAATCTTTGCCTCCAACCCTCTCATATACTCTATATTCCTCTTAAGTTTTTCATCGGTAGGTATATCTGAGAAGTCTTCGAAGGATAACCACCCTTCATATCCTACTTTCGCTAATGCTTTCATAACATCAAGCCAGTATACATACCCATCCATTATAGGTGCATGAGTTGGGGCCCATATCTTAGCTCCATTCTCTTCTCTAATAATTTTCCATATAGCGTTCTTTACATGTACGTGTGCTAGATATTCTCCCAATATCTCCAAACTCATAAGCCAGTTTTCATATCCTTCGTGAATCATATTACCTGGATCAAGTATAACCCCTACATATTCTGGATCGAAATTCGAGACGAATCTATATGTAGCGCTTGGGCTTGGACATATAGTACCCATATGTATTTCTACACAACATTTTATACCATACTCTTCGGCCATCCTCTCCATAGCTCGATATTCGTTTACAGCCTTCTCGAATAATATCCTATAGTTTACACTACCGTCATACCTAGGGGCAGATACCCTTATCTGCCCCGCACCCATAATCCTCGCTGCTTCGAACCCTCTCTTAACCCTATCCAAATTCTCCCCGGGAACTCTGAAGTATGTTCCTAAAGCAGGTATAGATAGACCATATTCCTCAGTTAACTTCTTAACTCTAGATGCTTCTTCGAGTAATCTAGATTCATCTATAGTAGCAAGATTACCCTGCCAGTATGAAGGCTTAACAGGTTGAATCTGAGGAATCGATGCTACCCTCCATTCAACACCATCATATCCGTATATACTTAGAATCCTAGGCACATCCTCCACCCTATATTCAGGTATCATCACTGTGAATACAGCATATTTAAACCCCATATACGATCACCGAAATCTTAGATCGCTCTATCCACACCTTATAAATATTAAATATTTATTCTGGCCTTACACTTAGATAGGTGTGTATTATTGCGCTACTTACGTAGAGCTATGCTAATTGCTTTAGCCATTATTCTAATGTTGCTTACGATTCAAGTTTGTAGAAGCATCGAGCTGTATGTGGCCGTATATGGCTTTCCAGAATCCATAGCTACAGATAGACTTCTCGAAATAATCTCTTCTAAGAGGATAGACTATACGTTCTATGCTTTAAACTCTACTTCTAATGTCGAGAGGTTTCTGAAAGTGGTGAATTTGCTAAGAGTTTCAGGTATACCAGATATACCTCATGAAACTTGCTTACTATGCCTACTGAAAGAGGGGGTTACATGGGATGAGCTTGCCCTCTCCTTCAATACACCTATGGTAGCGGTATTTAGAGATCGGCATCTCGTAGCGATAGGTATAGCTCCAGTAAATGAAGACGATTTATCTAGGCTATTATCAGTCTGGGATGATGGAGTATTTCTCCCAGTATATACATACCATGGGGATTATATTATCAAGGATCCTGATATAATAACAGAGCTAGAAGAACTTTTACTCGGTAAGGATTTTAGACGATCGGAGATACCACAATGGATATTTCCATCTATAATCTCATTGGCTGTTGTAGATTCTATAAATCCATGCACGCTCTTCTTATTCACAGCTATACTACTGTTAGCTGTAGGGTATATCGGTAGAGGTAGAGTATTGTCCATAGGCTTGTCGTTCATAGTAGCTGTATTCGTAGGATATTATCTTCTAGGACTGAGTTTATCATTCATAATGCCTATCATACCATACTTTAAGTACATCGTAGGCTTAGTAGGTTTAACAACAGGTTTGATGAATATGGCTAGAAGCTTTGGTAGAAAGTTCAAACCTGGAACCCCAGAGGTTATCAGGAGATTCGTATATAATCTCGTAGGGTTAGCCTATATCAATCCTCTACTATCCTTCACACTAGGATTTATAGTTAGCTTCACTCTCCTACCATGTAGCGGTGGACCATACTTTGTAGGAATAGCTCTACTCTCAAACTTTAGAGAACCTATACATAGATATCTACTATTGTTGCTTTATAATACCGTATTCATATCCCCCTTACTGCTCATACTTTTCTTAGCTATATTTTCGAGCAGGTATTACGAGAGATTGAACGCCATAAGAACGTCGAGTAAAGCTAAAGCTATGCAGATAGCCGGAGGGTTTGTATTAACATCCATATCTATATACTTGATACTCTCCTAGATGCTTCTTTGAAGCTCGAAAATGCTAGCTTAGCTTAATACTTAATTACTACTTTGATAGCGTGAATAGGTTTGGTAGCCTATAGGTGTATAGGAGGTTGAATCCTAGGGATAGGGCTTTAAGCATGATATACCTTGAAGAAGCTGATAGGGTTGCTGTATCCGAGTATGATATCAATTCTCCTATCGCTTCAGCTTTGATGGGTAGGGAGGTTATGGTTGGTTATGGAGGTAGGTTTATGGATATATGTTATCGCATGATATACGAGGGTCGTAGAGATGAGCTCGTCGCCAGGATGAAGGTGGATAGGGTTGAACTATACTCTAAGCTAGGTCTCGATATACTAATGGTCAGACCTGTCTGGGGTAAGAACCCTACTAAGCCTAAGCCTATAGCTCCATATGAATGGGTTGTAGAAGGGCCCGAGGGCCATTGGTTCCGATACAGATTCGATCCTAAGTATGATTCGATCTCTCAGATCGACTCTAGCATAGCTAGGGGTGGGTTATATGCGTTCAGAGATTATGTGGATAAGCTCTGCGAAGAGCCCATAGAGGTTGAGGTTGAAGAGCTTGAGCTCGTAGAGTATGCGGTTAGAACTGTAGGAGAGAGGATGCTGGTTATGGGTGATGTGGATGGATCCTTCCCGATTGGAGGCTCATGGCTTCACATATTTCTTAAAGCTCTCTACATGGATCCATATACTGTCAGGAAGTTGCTAGACTATACAACTAAGAGAGCTATAACTTACATAGACGCTATGATAGATATCGGTGTCGAAGCTGTAAGCGGTGGAGCGGATATAGCCTATAGTCGTGGACCTTATATGAGTCCTAGGCATTTCAGAGAGTTCATAATGCCTTCCATAAAAGCTCACGTTGATGCATGCCATAGGAGGGGTATCCCATTCCTAAAACATACTGATGGTAATGTAAATCCGATCATAGAAGATTTCATCGTTGGGACGGGTATAGATGGCTATCTGGCCGTAGAGCCTAGAGCCGGTATGGATATAGCTAAGCTTAAAGAAGCCTACGGAGATAGGGTATGCTTCTTCGGAAATATAGATTGCGCCTATACGCTAGTATACGGGTCGGAGGATGATGTTAGAGGAGAGGTGAGGAGACTCATAGATGTAGCTGCTCATGGAGGAGGGTTGATAGTCGGTTCGAGTAATAGTATTCATAGCTTTGTAAAGCCTACGAATTTCCTAGCTATGATAGAGGAAGCGAAGAGATATGGCAGATACGGTAGATGGTAGATCTACTCTTAAAATACTTATATCGGCTAGCCTAGTATTCTACCGTTATGATGAATTCGGATATACGTATCGAGAAGTTTGAATTATCCTATAGATCGTACAAGCTCCGTATACCCCTAAAGTTCGGTTCTGTGATAGTGGATGAATCTGTTTCACTTATAGTTAAAGCTCTAGTGAGGAATAGGATTGGTTACGAAGCGGTAGGTTTAGGTTCCATGCCTCTTTTTTGTGAATGGGCATTCCCAAATCCAAGAGTTGAATATGAGGATAAGCTTGAAGCTATGAAGATCGTAGCTGAACGTTATGCTAAACTCGTAGAGGATGAAAGTAGGAGAGGTGTATATAGGCATCCGGTAGACTGGTTCATAAGCTTCGAAAGCGAGGTAGCTAGGATAGCTTCTTCAGTATCTAAAGATTTGAAACTTAAAATCCAGCTTCCTATTCTTGCAGCTTTAGTAGCTATATCGCCTATAGATGCTGCGATCCACGATGGTTTTGGAAAAGTTAACGGTGTATGTAGTTATGATGGATATAGTCCTAAGTTTATGGAGAGGGATCTAAGCTTCTACCTAGGATCTAGGTTCAAGGGTAAGTATATATCGGATTACATAAAATCTAGGTACGATAGTAGGCTGCCTGTATTCCACCTAGTCGGTGGCCTCGATAAACTTACTAGAGATGAAATAGGGCCTGACGATCCTAGGGATGGCTTCCCTGTAAGTTTAGAAGAGTGGATAGAGAGGGATGGTGTCTTCTGTTTTAAAGTCAAGCTTACAGGTATAGATATAGATTGGGATGTGAATAGGACTATAGCTGTAGCCGAGATAGCATCGGAAACTCTCAAAGCTAAAGGATTCAGCGAATATTATCTATCGGTGGATTCGAATGAGATGCATAATTCTCCAGATGATGTATTAGAGTATCTAGCGAAGGTTAAATCGAAGGCTCCAGATGTCTTCGATAGGATACTCTACATAGAGCAACCAGTTAGTAGGGATATAGCTAGCCATAGATTCGATATGAGACCTGTATCGCAGATTAAACCTGTACTCGTAGATGAAGGTGCTACTAGTCTAGAAAGCTTCGATCTAGCTATAAGCTTAGGTTGGAGTGGTATCGCTTTGAAGACGTGTAAATGTCATAGCTCTGCACTCCTCATGGTAGCCAAATCCGAAGAGCTGGGTATCCCGTATAGTGTACAAGATCTTACATGCCCTGGTTTAGCCTTAGTACATTCTGCCGGATTCGCAGCTAGGATTACCCCAATAAAAGGATTCGAGTATAACGCTAGACAGTATTTACCTCTAGCCTTTCCCGAGGTTCAGGAGAGATATCCTGAAATCTTCAAGGTTAAGGATGGCTACATAGAGACCGAGAGATTAAACGGTATGCTCGGTCTAGGTTTATACTTGTAGTCATCAGTAGATCTGTAGAAGCTACGATAATCCTTGTAGCATAGAAATCGTACGGTTAATTTCGTTCGATCTCTGCTAAATAGTTATATCGCAGGTTAAAGCCAATCTAAAGCTCGGGATAATGGCTATACTCAGACACTGGGTTGTAAGCATAGCGGATAGAATTGAAAAATACTGGTCTGATGAACGCAAGCCTATCCTAGTATGTAATGGAGGGCTCTCTGTTTCAGGCCTTCAGCATGTCGGTAGGCTTAGAGGTGAGATTATACTCGTAGAAGCTGTTCGTAGAGTACTAGAGGATAGAGGGTGGAAGACTAGGCATATACTGGTGTTATACACGCAGGATCCATGGAAGGGTAAGGATGCTCAGCTTAAAGTCTTTAAAGATGCTAACGCTAACCGCTATATTGGATGGCGTCTAGTAGATGTACCAGATCCATATGGATGCTGCGATAACTGGGTTGAACATTACTGGATGGATTTCGGACCGTATATAAAAGACTTCTCTGAAGATGTAGAGGTATATACAACCACAGACCTATACAGGATGGATTCTATGAAGAAGATCATAGGTGAGATAATAGATAGGCGTAGGAGTGTCGTAGAGGTATTGAATAAGTTTAGAGGTAGGAATCCATTCCCAGATTCATGGATGCCCTTCGAGCCTCTCTGTGAAAATTGTAAACGTATAGATTCATCTGAAGCTATCCATATAGATCTAGACTCATATAGAGTTCTATATAGGTGTAGGTTCTGTGGCTATGAAGGTGTATCGTCGATGGAGAATGGCAAATTATACTGGAGACTTGAATGGCCAGCTATATGGAAGGCTTTAGATGTAGGCTTCGAACCATACGGTAAAGATCATGCTACTCCAGGTGGCTCTAGAGATTCCTGTATAGAGATAGCTAGAGAGATACTGCGATTTAAGCCACCGTTCGGTATACCTTATGAATGGGTTGGGTATACTGTTAAAGGTAGAGATCTAGGTGATATGGGTAGTAGCGATTTCATAGGATTTACCCCTAGAGAATGGCTTATGGTAGCTGAACCAGAAGTTCTCAGATTCTACTTCCTAGTAAACGAGCCTATGAAGAGAGTGGTCTTAAGCTTGGATCAGATCTATAGGTATGTAGACCTATACGATCGTGCTGAACGCATCTTCTTCGATGTAGAGAGCTTAGATAATAAGGATGAGCTCTTACTCATAAAGGAGAGTTATCTATTATCTACAAGATTCAATCCTCCCCCACGCTTACCATTCCAGCTTCCATATCTTCACGCCGTACTTCTAGTTCAAGTCCTACCAGTAGAGGATAGAGTCGAAGCAGCTATCCAGAGATTGAAATCTACAGGTATACTTAACTATGAACTTGAATCCTGGGAGATCGATAAGTTAAAGGTTAGACTTATATGTGCCGATAACTGGCTTAAACTCTGTGCGCCCGATGAATTTAAAGTAAAGCTTCTTGAATACATACCTGAAGATATAGCTAGGAATCTAGATGATAGAGATAGATACCTACTCAGAATACTGCTAGATACCCTTTCCGTCTGTGTATGGAGTGAGCAGGGTATAAAGGATGCTATGAAGAGCCTCACATCGAAACTTAGTAGAAGCGATCAGGAGAAGCTATTTAAATCGCTCTACCTTATACTATTCGGTAAACCTTATGGTCCTAGAATAGCTCCATTCCTCTCCCTCATGAGTAGAGATGTTATACTATCTAGACTTAAGTCAGCTGTAGAATATCCGTAATACTGGGTGATATGTGATGGTGGATGAAGAGGTTTTTGAATGCTATGTTAAAGCTGGTAGGATTGTAGCTAGCATTCTTAGCGATGCTCATAGGATCATTCGTGTTGGACGTAGGCTAATCGATATATGTGAAGAAGTTGAGAGTACTATAAGGAATAGAGGCGGCAACCCCGCCTTCCCATGCAATATATGTATAGACCATATAGCTGCGCACTATACGTCGCCACTAGGAGATTATATTAGTATCCCTGATGGAAGTCTAGTTAAGCTAGATGTAGGTGTACATATCGATGGATATATAGCGGATGGAGCTGTAACAGTATGCTTTGATGATAGATACGAGAAGCTTGTAGAATCTGTAGAGGAGGCTCTTGATAAAGCAGTTAAGCTTATGAAACCTAATGTAAAGGTTTCCGAGGTAGGTGCTATCATCCAGCGGGTTATAAGGGATAGAGGGTTTAAACCCATAGCAAACCTTACAGGTCATGAGATCGATAGGTTTAATCTCCATGCAGGCCTATCCATACCAAACATAGAGGTAGGTACTGGAAGACTTAAGGATGGCTCTGTGTATGCCGTAGAACCCTTTGCTACAGTATCTAACTCCATAGGCTCTGTCGTATCTAGCGGAGATGCATATATATTCCGTTGTCAACACACCCGTATATCTGGGAAGAATGACGAAACGTATAGACTCATGAACATACTCTACTCGAACTTCTACTCTCTTCCATTCGCTGAGAGATGGGTGCTCGAGATGAGTGTAGAAGGTTTAGATGTAAGCTCTGTATGGAGAAATCTTAAAAAGGATAGGAAGCTGATCTTCCGGTATCCTGTTTTAGTGGAAGCTGGGAGGGGTCTAGTTGCTCAATCAGAGCATACGATCCTCATACTAGACGGTGAGCCGTACGTATTAACAGGTCTTTAATATATCAATTACTTCTTACCTACAACCTCAGGGTATATCTCGGTTACCACAACTTTCTTACCGCAGACCGGGCATTCACCGTGCTCCTTCAAAACATAGTCTCCATAGCTATACTCTCTCTTGTTCCTATAATCGCATGATATACACTCTACTACCGTCACCATCTTTCTAAGCTCTCTTCGTCTAATAAGCCCCGGTCTCTTCATATATACGCTAAGCATGTAGAGTGAGAGAGCGAGTCCTACAACTCCTGTGAGCAGTAGGCTAAACCCCCTTTCATACTGGTAAAAGCTGTAAGCTTGAATAGCCTGGATAAGGAATAATATCGAGAATAATAATATTATCACAGATATCAGCAAGTATACTGCTAACACTATGTTTCTATTCCTATTGCCCGATGCCGACAGTATTCCCAACCCCCACTATTATACCATAACCGCCTACAGGAATCTTTTCCCTTATAATCCTCTTTATCCTCTCGATAGCTTCGTAGACTCCATCGTATATCTTCCTATTCATAGGCGATATCGCCTCTTTAAGCGATTGCTTAATAACCACGGCGTAAAGAGGTATACCATACTTCTTCGCAACCTCCTCTATCCTAAACTTCTCCACGCCTATACCTCCTATAGCAGCTCCTACACCTTCCGCTACCTCTCCGGTTTCTTCACCTTCAAGTTTTAAGGCTGCATCAACCATAACTATGATCGAGGGCCTCCTACCATATTCTTCTATTAGCCTAGCTATAGCTTGATCAGGTTTACCAACATTACCTCCAGGCCCCTCAGCTTTTATAACTGATACAGTTCTCCCATCGATTATCACATCGGCATATACCGTATCTTTAGCTATCCTATGCTTCTCAGCTCCATACATAAACCTAGCTGCTACCAGAGCTCCAGCTCCATCGCCTATCGGTTGACAGTTCTCGAAAGCAGTTAAAGCCCCCATAAGCGCCTCCGCTTCCTGTAGTATGAATGGTAGCTGCGCTTCTAACTGGTACACGATGAATATACTCTTAGTCTTCTTACCGAACTCGTAAAAGTGTCTGACAATTCTATAGATTTGATCCATCGATATACCTATCTCGATTACATTCTCTATATTGCTTATCTGGATAGGGTTAGCTTTGGATGCTATAGCTGCAACCTCCTCTCTTATACGTTCATCTCTCAAATTGAGTATATGCTCTATCTTACCTACTATCCCTGTAGGATCTAGACTCGTAGGCTGTATCCAAAAGTATTGGAGTATTCTATCGAGTATAGGCTCAACATCGCTTCTATCAGAATACTCCTTAAGATATCTTACAGCGTGTATCCTAGCTTCATCACGCATCCTTCTAAGCCTTTCCACAGATAGACTTATATTCTTAAGCATCATCCACGCTTGGATCTTCTGACCGTAAGTCATCATAACGATAAAGAACGTTAAAAAGACTATCTGGAGAACAGTGGATATATTGTCTCCTTCACCTCCAACTCCTATCTCAGATAGAACCAGTTGAATACTTAACAACTCTTTATCAGACTTGGAAAACCTAAATCTCTATAATAAACTTTACCGTATGCATCGCTATATGATAGGTTTTAGGGGGCTACCAGCATTCCTCAGCTCTCATGGGCTCCCGCACCATGGAGCTGAGGAACGTAGCGTGGTTTCACTTCCGCGTTCGGAACGAGTGCGGGTGGATCCCACGCCCTATGGCCGGCGGCCCCCAGATGTTCAGAGCATCCTCTCCTCTTTATTAACGTTACCCCAGTATAATATCCATGCTTCTAGTAGAGGTCACGTTTAAATAGGCTGGACTACGATCTCGGTATCTAGCTATGAGCGTATCTATTTTTAGCGAAGAGGAGTTGAGATATGAGATAATCAGGGTTATGAAAGCTCTATACGATAGAGGTTTAGTATCAGCTCTAGGTGGTAATGTTAGTGCTAGGATACCTGGATCTGATACCGTATGGATAACGCCTAGCGGTGTATTCAAGGGGGATCTTAAACTAGATGATCTCGTAAAGATAAATCTAGATGGTGAAGTTATCGAGGGGTTTATGAAACCCTCTGTCGAATGGCCTATGCATACAGCTATATATCGTGTAAGACCTGATATAAACGCTGTTATACATGCTCACAATCCTATAACAACTGGTCTCGCTCTTGCAGGTATAGAACTAAAGCCTATAACCGTGGAAGCGGTCGTAACGCTTAGAAGCGTCCCTGTCATTCCGTTCGCATATCCTGGGACAGATGAGCTAGCTAAGCTTGTAGCTGAGAGGGTTAAAGGTGTTAGAGCACTGATACTGCAGAATCATGGTGTAGTAGCTTTAGGATACAACCTAGTAGAAGCTGAAGCTATAGTCGAGACGTTAGAAGAGGTTGCTCTAACTCAACTCGTAGCTATGCTAGCTAGTGGTGGTAGGGAGATTCCGATGATACCTGAGAGGGATCGTGAACTTATCTCTAAGCTATACTTCTAGGTGGGATTCTAGTTTATGGCTGAATGGTATGGTTATACTGGTAGGATAGCCAGGGTTAACCTTTCAGATAGCAGGGTATCCATAGAGGATGCTAAGATGGAGTATATCGATCTAGTACTCGGAGGTATTGGTTTAGCTTCGCTAATATTATTCATGGAGGTGGATCCTAGAATAGATGCTTTCGATCCATCGAATAAGCTCGTATTCTCTGTAGGACCGTTAACCGGTACTATGGTTCCAGGTTCATCGCGAACTACTATAGCATCTAGATCACCATTAACGCTTGGATGGGGTGAATCGCATCTAGGTGGATTCTGGGGTACGGAGCTTAAAAAAGCTGGTTTTGATGCTATTATAATCGAAGGGAAGGCCGATACTCCTACCTATCTATACGTAGAGGATGGTAGAATCGAGTTAAGAGATGCATCTAGGATATGGGGTTTAAAGACATCTAACGTAGAGAAGTCCATAATATCCGAGCTAGGTGATCCAGAGATTAAAGTAGCTTGTATAGGTCCAGCTGGTGAAAGATTGGTTAGATATGCTTCCATAATAAGTGGTGAAAGAGTTGCGGGAAGAACGGGTTTAGGAGCTGTCATGGGTAGTAAGAAGCTTAAAGCTATAGCGGTTAGAGGTTTATTGCAAATTAGAATACGGTGGCCTGATAAACTTAGATCCATGATATCCCGTCTCTATCCATCTATAATGTCCTTTCCCACTTCTCAGATACTATCATCGTATGGGACAAACGGTGAGATGGAGTCATTCTACCAGTATGGTGACGTACCTATAAGAAACTTCACTTTAGGTGAATGGGATGGTATACATAAGATTGAAGGCCAATATATGGTTGAAAATTATCTTAAACGTCATAGAGCATGCTTTGGATGTCCCGTAGGCTGCTGGAAGGAGGCTAGAGTCGAAGATCCAAGGTATGGGCTGATCGAAGGTAGGATGCCTGAATACGAATCTGCAGCTTCACTTGGCTCGCTTCTACTTAACAGCGATCCGGTATCTCTAATCTATATGGAGAAGTTATGTAACGAGTATGGTTTTGACGTTATATCCTCTGGTGTTACGATAGCATGGGCTATAGAATGCTTCACAAAAGGATTAATAACGGTTGAGGATACTGGTGGTTTGCAGCTTAGATGGGGTGATCCAGAGCTTATAGTTAATCTTCTCGAGATGATCGGTGAAAGGAGGGGGTTCGGCTACATACTCGGTGAAGGATGTAGGCTTGCATCTAGGATTATCGGACGCGGATCTGAGAAGTATGCTATGCATGTTAAAGGATTAGAGGTACCTATGCATGATCCTAGAGCCTTTAAAGGTATGGGGCTACAGTATGCTACATCCAATAGAGGAGCATGCCATTTACAGGGGCTTGTTATGAGGATAGAGCAAGGTGAAAGAATGCCTGATCTCAAAATATATCGTAGATTTTATAGGTTTGAGATCGAGGGTAAAGGATGGCTGGTAGCTACTATGCAGGATTGGCATCATGTAATAGAATCTCTAGGCCTTTGTAAATTTGTACAGATACCCCCGGGGCATATAGCTGGATTCTACCTTCTAGTAACAGGTATAGAGAAGAGGCTACCTGAACTACAGAAGTGTGGGGAGCGTATATCGAATATACAAAGAATATTCAATATAATAGCAGGTGTAACATCTGGGGATGATACTCTTCCAGATAGATTCCTATCAGAACCAGTCGTGGAGGGTGGTGCTAAGGGGGAGATAGTAGAGTTAAAGCCTATGTTAAAGGAGTATTACAAGGTTAGAGGATGGGATGAAAGAGGTATACCTACGAGAGAGAAGCTGGATGATCTATCTATACTAGGTATTATCGAATCTCGTCTAGACTCTCTAGAGATAGATATATGGGGATATAAGCAATCTATACGATCCTAGGTACTAAAAGTATAGCCAATAAGATTAATATCAACGTTGTGATAGCTACTGCTAGACATATTCTATCCTCCTCGAATATAAGAACCAGTATGCCCAATATTATGCGTAGTACAGGTGTAGCTACCATAACTATGAGCCCTAGCATTATGATGGATAAACCTTCGAGCATTATCAAACCCTTGTACAACATACTATAATCCAATGCACCCGTATTCACGGGTGTGTATGGATCTATAAGTATATCTATGGGATATCCTAGACTATCTCCTTTAACAAACAGCAATGTTATACCTAGCATTATTAGGCCTATACTTATTATAGTGCAAATCTTTAGTATGCTGCTCAATACTAGTTCAAGCTTCATCTAGCATCACCTATACGTGGGCTACGCAGTATAACGAATAATATGCAGATAGCTACTACCATACTTATGGCGTATTGTTGAATCCTAGGTATCGGTATGTATCCGCTCATATCGACACCCCGTAGAATCATATTAATGGATAGATACCCTAAGACCATTATGAAGATCTGCCTAACCCGTTTACCGCTTATCCTTGATAGGATTCTAGCTCCTATTCTAGCTCCTATCGACACTCCTATGATGGAAACCGCAGCTAGAATAGGATGTATATAACCTAGGCTCCAATAAATCATACTAGTTGTAGCAGATGTAGCTCCTATGATGAAACTACTCGTGGCAGTAGCGATTTTTATAGGTAGATTCATAGCCCAATCCAAGCCTACAACGTTGAAAGCCCCTCCACCTATACCTAGCATACCAGCGGAAAAACCTGAAAAGAATAGTATACACTCAGCTAGCCACCATCTAACGCCGTAGTACTCTACGATACTCTTACATGATGAATCATAGTATTTACCGTATAGCTTGAATACTCTAGTTGTCCAATCTGGAGGCTTAACATTCGTAGGTTCCCCCCTCCCCCTTCTAACGGTGAGTATCATGGAGATTAGGCTCATAAATCCGAATACTATGTACATTAGCCATGTTAACCCAGATGAGTATACGTAGTGAGCTGTTAAAGCTCCTATTACCGCCCCTATTATCGTCGATAATTCGATAACCATACCTATTCTCGCATTCGCTAACCCATTTTTAACGTATACGCTAGCTGCACTACACGATGTAGCTATGGTGGATATAGCCGATGCTCCGGTTGCATACTTAATCGGTACTCCCAAGAATAGTGTGAGTATAGGTGTAAGTAAAACTCCTCCACCAAGACCTATTACAGAACCTATCACTCCTGCTAAAACTCCTACAGAAGCTACTTCTAAGAGTTCTATTAGCGCGGTTATGATAGCTGTACACCTCCATAGATCTCTACCGTCAAATCTTCGCTTTGATTAACCTCGACATCGATGTAATAAGCTTTTGTAGTAGCTAACGATTACGGTAATACTCTGATTCTATCTTGAAAATCATCTCTGCTAGATCGTATACTACCGGTATCTTCCAATACTCTCCTCTATAGGATTTTACTAAACCTACTACCCATACTATGAAGAGCAGTAGTGCACATAGAGTGCTTATCAATCTTGATAGGATAACTCCTATCAATGGTATGATAGATAGCGTTAGGGAGATAACGCCCATAGATAACTCTACTACCACCGCTACTACGAAGAATGATATCGATAGGTATGCCCAGTACGATGTGTACCTATACTGAGGCTTCATTACTAGAGCTAAAATCGCGCCTACTATCGTAGCAGCCCATGCTATGAGAGCCCATACCCTTTCATCTGACGTTAAGCTATCTATACTCAAAGCTAGAAGTATGATGGCTTCATGAACAGCTATATTTGGTTTTCTATAAACCAGAAGTTTTATCTATAGGACTATGTGTTACCGTTATCTAGCTCCATGAGGATTTCTAGTCGTGTATCCTCGATAGAGCCTTCACCTATACGAAAGCTTATGGATAGGGTAGGCTCTATGAAGGATGTATTAGGGCTACATGTAGGTGAACCAGATTTCGATACACCTATTATCGTTAAGGAGGCAGCTAAGAAGGCTTTAGATGAAGGAGCGACACACTATACTTTCGCAGCAGGTATACCCGAGCTTAGAAAGGCTATAGCTGAGAAGCTCCTTAGAGAAAATTCTGTGAAGGCAGATCCAGAGGATGAGATTACGGTTACTGTAGGTGGTTATGGAGCTTTATTCTCAGCTATACAAGCTCTCGTGGATATAGGTGATGAAGTTCTAATACCTGAACCTGCGTGGCCTGCTTATAGAGGCTTCGTTAGACTTGCTGGAGGAATACCCGTACCTGTACCGCTTAGACCTCCAGAGTATGAGCTAGATATAGGTGATATCGAAGATAGAATTACCGAGAAGACTAAGATGATTATAATTAATACTCCGAATAACCCTGTAGGATCCGTATATCCTATAGATACCCTTACTAGTATAGCTAAGCTAGCTTCTGAGAAGCAGATATACCTACTATCTGATGAGGTTTATGAAAGGATAGTTTTCGATGGTGTATCTCATTTCAGTCCAGCATCGATAGGGGATGCTAGAGAGTATACCATATCTATCTACTCGTTCTCTAAGACATACGCTATGACTGGTTGGCGTATAGGTTATGTAGTAGCATCTAGGAGTGTTACAAAAGCTATACGCGTCGTACACTCTTATATGGCTTCATGTGTAAGCCCAGCTGTACAGATAGCTGCGTTAACTGCTCTTAGAGAGGCTGAGGATTACGTTAAATTCATGGTGAATAAGTATAGGGAGAGGAGGGATATAGCCTACGATCTTCTATTAGATATACCTAATGTAGATTGTGTTAAACCTAAAGGTACCTTCTATCTATTCCCAGATTTCAGTCGTATAGAATCCTCTTCTATGAAGCTTTCAGAGAAGCTTCTAGAGGAAGCTAAGGTTGCTACAGTTCCAGGTATAGCTTTCGGTGAAGCTGGTGAAGGTCATCTTAGAATATCGGTCGCAACTTCATCAGAAACTATAGTGGAAGCTATCGATAGGATTAGACGTATAATCCTAAATTGAACATGGTGTAGATCTACCCCTAGGTTTTATGTCGAATTTAGCTTTAATTCTCATATCCAACACTGACTCTAGGATATCTAAGGCTGATCTCCTCGATAATAGCTTATTACCATTTCCACAGAATGGATCGTATACGCATCTAGGGCATCCATCATCGCATGAACATTCTGAGAGCATTCTATACGATACTCTATGAGCTCTCTCTAAATTCCTGTACAATAGTTTAGCTAGCCCAGATCCTCCTGGTGTGGAATCGTACACAATTATATGTCCACTAGGATAGCTTATACCACCAAGATCTGTTAATCCTGCTCCAGCTACTATTCTAGCTGAATGTATCAATACATGTTCTAATGCGTGTAAGCCTTCTATATCGAATCCATCTCCATACATGGCTACCACGATTTTTGTCTTATACTTCCAGGATACAGGCTTATCTAAGTATCGTACCGACAAAGGCTGATCCGCATCCTTACCATAGAGGTCATGGATAACATAACCTACAACACTCCTAGTGATAAAACCATCACCATAGACTATAGGTATACCGTCTACATACCGCTCATCTTCTACATGTATATCATCTACATATGCTTCGTAGAGTGCTTTCGTATAGAAGCCTAGGTCATAGCCTATCCTTTTAACTCTAGCTATAAGTCTATCTAGATCTAGTTCTATAACTTCGTATACCTCACCCTGGTGGATGTAGATAGCGTAAGGGTAGAGATCATGTAAAGCTGCTGGTAGTTCTCTAAACCCGATAATGCCCCTATCAGCATCGTATATCGATACTCTAGGACCCGCATTCCTTAATCCAGCCTCCTTCAAAACCCTCCATCCATCCTCTGTGAGTTTATAGTATCCATCATCTCTAACAACCCACCCAGCGGTAGTGAGCGTATCTAACAGATTCCTCCACTCGATAGGCATTCTCCTATATACTCTTGCACCTTGAGCGATTATTCCTAGGATATGCAGCTTCGATATTTCATCATTATTCGGTTCGAATACTATAGGAGTTAGCTCCTGCTCGTAGTATTCGCTCGGTGCTCTTTCGTAGTATGCATCTATAGGGTCGTCTCCGAGTATCATGAATACATAGCCTAAGCCACGTCTCCCAGCTCTTCCAGCTCTCTGGAGATACTTTATATAGCTTGGGGGTGGCGCAGCCATGATAACAGCATCTAAACTACCTATGTCTATACCAAGTTCGAGAGTAGGTGTAGATACCGCTCCATCTATCATACCATACCTAAGCATAGTTTCTACCTTAACCCTCTCCTCCCTCGGTAAGCCAGCTCTATGTACATAGATATCGACCCCATAACGTCTAGCAAGCTTAGCTACTACCTCAGCCATCTGCTGACTATCGATGAAGGTTAACGTCTTTAATCCGTGAGAAGCTAGTATCGATATAAGCTTAGAAACTAGCGTCCACCTATTAAGTCTTCCAGCAGATATCATCGCATGGTAGATCGTACCCATCCTTCTCTGTGGGCCGTAGACTACTTTAACATCTCTCCCAAAGAGCATCTTACCAAACTCATATGGGTTGCCTATGGTTGCGCTGCTAGCTATAAACTGTAGCTTTCCAGCTGTTAGCTTTACCCTTTCAAGTATACATCTCATATGTGATCCGAAAGCTCCCTCGTAAACATGAGCTTCATCTAAGATTACTAATTCTACATCCCTAACGATCCTTCTGAATCTTGAAGACCCTGCTAAACCGTAGTGTATCATATCTGGGTTAGTTATGAGGATATGTGGAGGATCTTCAGATATCTTTCTCCGCTCAGATTCAGGTGTATCACCGTCGAATACGGCTACTCTAAAACCAGATATGAAACCGAATCGAGCGAATCTACCAAACTGATCTCTAGCGAGAGCTTTAGTAGGGTATATTATGAGAGCTCTAACCCCATCCTTCAATACCCTATCGATTACCGGTACTATGAATGCTTCAGTTTTACCAGTAGCTGCACCGGAAACTATGAATGTATCATCCCCTCTACTTATACATCTATAAGCTTCATACTGGAATCGGTAAAATCTTTCAAATCCGTGAAGTAGTAGAGTTTTAGAAAGGCTTTTGTGCAGATTTACCTCATCTACTCTAGGACCATATTCAGGTCTACCCTCTTCCTCTACTCTATAATAGATTATTCTGCATTTATCGTGAAGTCTACGAATCTCCGTATCTATGATGGATAATAGATCCATAACACTCTATTCTCTTCCTTTATACCTATATATTCACTGAGCAGACCTATATCTTAACCTTAGCTTTAAAGGCTTCTAAACTTTATAGATCCACCACCCTGTATACATTAGGGTAGGGTAATATGATGCATGGTTTAAAGTTAATAACAATATACAGGCTCTTCTTTAACGATTATAGAGGGTTGGGTAGCGAATACCCTCCAGATAAGAGTAAGATAATACAGCATATCTTTCGCCATGCTCTTACACAAACGTTTAGTGAATCTTTTTTCAACATGTTCTCGTATTATTTAGGTGTCAAATGTAAAGGGGATATATTTGATTTCTTCTTAAGAAACCCTGGAAAGGTCTATGATATTATAGCAGATATATATGGTGAGGCTGCCGCTCGTTATATTTTCCGCTCTATATACATATACATCCTACGGAATACAAGTATAGATGTAGATTTCAATTTATTCTTAGAATATGTAAAACGTGGGGATCATAATTGGGTAGACTTCATAGCGGATGTTTGCCGCAGATTCTCTAAGCATCTACCTAAGGATCGTTATAAGAGGTAGAGCCGCTATCCTATAGGTATGGAATCAGTTTTAAAGCCATGTTCATGCATAGATTAATTGCATCATCTACCAATCAATTATATTTGTCTCTACAGAGTATATAGGGTTAACTAGGTGTATAACCTTGCCTTTAAATGAGGTTGTAGGCGAGCATGAATTCTATTGCTGCGGCACTAGGATACTGCTTAAGCATGGTGAGCTTAAAATACTATCAGAACCTAAGATAGCCTATTGTCCTCTACTAGAATCTATGTATGGTGTACGTGAGGTAAATATCGAAACAGTTAAGCGTATAGTCGAGGAGAAGATTAGAAGCTTCGGCTTCTGTTGCAGGTATCGTATTTTCGATTCATCTATGGTTGTTCCTTATGGCAGCTCTGAAATAATCTCTGTATGCATGCATCTCGGGCTTATAGATTGTGGTGTAATAGTATGTGATGGAGCCGGTACGGTGATAACATCTAACCCTAAGCTTATACAGGGGATAGGTGCTAGGCTTACAGGTATAGTGAGGACGAGCCCTATCCATAGTATCATAGACTATGTTAAAGGTATGGGCGGGTTCATCCTCGAAGAATCTACGGCTAAGATAGATCAAGTTAAGGGTGTTGCTAAAGCTATCGAGTTAGGGTATAAGCGTATAGCTGTCACGATTGCTGGTTTCGATTCAGCTTCTATAGAAGCTATAAGGCGTATTGAATCTGAGAAAGGGGTGGAAGTAGCTATATTCTCCGTATGTAATACTTGTGCTTCTAAAGATGATGCTATAAGGATAGCATCTGGAGCTGATATAGTATGTGCTAGTGCTTCTAGGGTGGTCAGGGAGATAATAGGTTCTAGAGCTGTCATGCAGCTGGGCGTAGGCATACCTGTATACGCTTTAACTAAGCTAGGTAAAAAACTCCTGCTCTCATACCTAACGGTATTCGAAGATAAAATAGTAGCTTTCAGAGTTCGTAATCTACCCTATATAGTCGAGGGTAGGATGCCTGTAGTAAGGGAGTAAAAATTTAAGTTATCGAATAGTTTCGTTTCTCCACCAGATCTATGAATATCCTTCCCATAAGGCATAGTCTACTTAAGGGTGTGGATAGAGACGTATACTTATTAGTCTCATCGATGTTCCTTAGACGGGTAGTTCAAGGCTTTCTACAAATTGTACGTACAATATACCTTGCTCTTATAGGCTTCGATCCCGTAACCATAGGATTGATAACAGGTGTAGGAACTATCGTTAGCATGATAGAACCAGCAGTATTCGGCCTCCTCTCAGATAGATATGGTCGAAAGCTATTCATGGTTCTAGGTAGTTTAACATCCTCTATTAGACTCCTATTATATGCTGTAAGTAGGGATTTCTGGGTTCTAGTAGTGGCTCAGGGTATAGGAGCTTTAGGTGAGGGAGAAGGTGCAGGTCAACCTGTAGTTTCAGGTTACATCGCCGATAAAGTTAAGGATAGGGTTAAACGTACCCGTATATTCAGCCTAATAGCTATCACTAATTCCTTAGCTACGACGATCGGATCGTTATTAGCTGCTACGCCAGTATACTTCGAATCCGTATTTAAGCTTAGTAGAGCTGATGCGCATATACCTTTATTCTGGATCGGCGTTATCCTAAACGTATTTTCGCTTATCGCTGCTTTTCTTCTAAGAGAATACCGCCGAGATCTTAGGGTAGCGGTGAGGTATATCGCGTCGTCTCGAACAACCCTAAAGGAGATAGCGCTATACTCTATGGTCAGATCTACCGATGGGTTAGCTATGAGTTTCGTTTCATCTTTAGCCCCCCTCTACTTCTATCTTAGATTTGGTGCTGGCTCTGAGGATTTAGCACTTGTTTACGCTATAGCTAGGTTTCTACCTATACCATTATACTTCGTAGCTCCGTTAATAGTGGATAGATTGGGTTATGTAAAACCGTTGATAATGGTGAAAGCAGCTTCAGGTCTATCAGCTTTATCTATAGGTTTATCGTGGAGTTTCGAGCTATCTAGTATATCCTTCATAAGCTACTCAGCATTAACAGAGATCGGTATGCCTATAAGGCAGGCTTTCGCTACAGAGATAGCTGGTCTATCTATCGTAGGTTCGCTTGTAGGTATATCCAACTCGATAAGGAATATGGTTAGATCTATAGCTCCTATAATAACTGGTTATCTGTTTCAATTTTCATCCTTCAGTCTACCTTTCACTATAGGTTCATTCTTATTCATCTTGAATTCTCTTCAATTCCAATTCTTCTATTCTAAGAGGGATCCCAAATCTAATTCATCTACATCCAGGATCTAAGCTTTTATCCTAGTATGCATCGAGATATCTATCCATGACAGCTATGCAGAACGTTAGGATTAAGGTGACGGCATCTGTAAACCCCACCGAGGATCCATCTAAGGTTCTTAAAGCTTTGAAAAACCTATTTCCTAAGATAGAGTTTAGACTAGTAGGTGAAGATCCATTCAAGATATACATAGGTGAAGCTGAGGGTTTACAGCCTTTAGAGAGACTTAAAGATCTCTGGAGAGTTGAGAGGATTAGAGCAGCGGCTAGGGAATATATGCGTAGACATAGAGTAGGTGGAGTATATACGTTATTCTTCCATAAGCAAGCTGCGTATGTTGGTAGAGCCTCATTCGCAGAAGCTGAAGGTGAATCCCCTCTCGGGCCTATATCGCTGGAGGTTTCATGCGATGATCCGGATAGTCTATTAAGCTGGATAACCGAGGGTATATAGATGATATTCATTCATAATTTTGATGTATAGGTGGTCGGTATGGATATACTCTTCCTAGGTACCGGTGCTGCTGAAGGATGGCCTGCCCTATTCTGTGAATGCGATGCATGCGTGAAAGCTAGGATTTTAGGTGGTAGGAATATACGGAGTAGGAGCTCCATACACATAGATGGTGAGCTCAAGATAGATTGGCCTCCAGATACCTATCTGCATTTACTGAAGTATAATCTAAACCTAGCTAAGATTAGATACCTATTTATAACGCATAATCATTATGATCACCTACATCCTGATGATTTGACGATGAGGCGTGAGCCTTTTGCTCATATGAAGGATGGAGGTAGCATCCATATATACGGTAGTAAGGATACGGTAGATCAAATAGTTAAAGTCGTCGGTGATCCGTTTAAACTAGGTTTAGATCTACATGTACTCGAACCGTTTGAAACAGTATCTGTTGGGGAATTCAAAGTTACAGCTCTCCCAGCTGATCATGCCTCGGATCGTGTATGCCTAATATATCTGATAGAAGCTTGTGGGAAGACCATACTACATGGTTACGATTCAGGCTTCTTCCCAGAGGAGGTATGGCAAAGGATAAGGGATTGCAAACTTGACATAGTCATCTTAGATTGTACGAATGGTGCTCTTCCATATATAAGATACCACATGGGTTTGGAAGGGGTTATCAAAGTTAAGGAGCGTATGATTTTAGAAGGTATTGCAGATAAGGATACGATATTTGTAGCAACACACTTCTCTCATAATGGTTTACTAACATACGATGATCTAGTATCTACTCTTCTACCGAAGGGTATAGAGACGGCTTATGATGGTTTAACTATAAGAATCTAGGGCTTTCTACTTCCATACCTATATGCCCAGTATCTATCTATCATTCTAAGTATCTTAAGGTTGTATCCTACAAGTTTGCCTAGATCTATCCTCCCACACTCCTCATCTAGGATACCGTGAATAGAAGCTGCACACTTATCGTATAGATTCATAACCTCGATTGATGAAGGTATAAGGTAGAGGAAAACACTCCGTTCACTACCTTTATCAGATTTGCTTCCAACTCTCGCTACTATAACGCCTTTATCAAGTATTCTAAGCTTATAACTTCCATAATCGATGGTGTAGCCTTCACTTAAAGCTATCGATGATAATAGGTTGTGATCGATTTTATCTTTGAAGGTCACCCTTACGATACTATAATTGATGATTTCTATTTCACGGATGCCATACGGTAGATCTCCATTATAGAATCCTTCATCAAGTATAGATAGGATAACTTCTAGCAGCTTCGTAGTAACCGCCCCATTAAGATAATGGGATAGATATGGATCATACCAGTGTATAAAGGTAGATATTTGATACCCTAGTATACTAGATATATACCGCTACCTGATCTCCATATGGAGGTATATCATTTCGTAAGCTCCTTCCAGAGAGCTCTGTAGTAACGCATTATTCTCTCCGGCTCTAGGCTTTCAGGTATCTCTGCTAAGCAGTATCTATCGTATCCCATATTCTTTAGTAACGTGAATAGCTCCCTATATGGGTAGCTTTCATCGTAAAGTTCGTGTATATGTACGGATCTTACCCATTTCTTAAGTAGGTTAAAACTCCATGATATAGATCCATCTACTAAATCTGTAGGATTAGAGTTCCAGCATACACCTACATATGGGTGATCTGCTATCTCCATTATCTCCCTTATACATCTAGGGTCGCTTGTACCGTAGCCGTGGACTTCAAGCCATATTTCCACTCCATACTCTTCCCCATAATCTCCGCATACTCTAAGTGCTTCACCTATCTGCTTCAAAGTTATCTCTCTGGGTATACCTTGATCCTCCATAAGCCTGTTAGGTCTGACCTTAACTCCGATCGCACCGGTATCATAAGCTAGCTTAATAAAAGCTTTCGTTAACTCTATATTCCTCTCCAACTCGTTCTTATCTGGTGAATGGTACTCGCAGATCGTACCGAAGCTCAGAAGTTTAACCGGTGAATTTATGAACAGCTCTCTAACTCTACGTCTCTCATCCATGCTTATACTAGGTTCTACACCGTGAGCATGTGTCGTCCTAAGCTCGACTGCTTTAAACCCTGTTCGACTACATAGATCTATTATCTTTTCCAAGCTCCAATCCCTAGCTAGATTATACGTAACGAGGCCAAGCTCCAAATCTTACAATCCCCCATTCTTAATCTACATGATGGAATCCAGTATAGTTAAATTTAACTCGATAACTTTCCATCATTTATAGGATAGCCACTATGGAAGCTATCCGAAGATTTTCATATCCACATATTTTTCTTGAAAATTAGAGCTAATGGGACTCCTATGATGGTAGATACAACCGTGAACGTTAACCTCTCTACAATTACTACTGGTATAATCGATGTTAGGAGTAATGCTGGATTCCATACCTCTACTATTAATAGATGAGCTGCTAGTATAAACATGAGCGTTCCATACATATGTGTAGTCATAGTAGCTGAGAAACTAGCGATAGCTATATAGATAGCTAGCCTAGCTTTACCTATACTACCATAGATCATAGGTAGTTTATTTCTAAATGAGAGCATTAGTGTAAGAGCGATCCAGTGTAGAATAGGAAAGTAAGGTGCAGCTCTACCTATCGGTATCAGATACCAGGCTAGTATAAGCGTGGTTAAGATTAGTATCGGTAAATGTCTACTCCACGTATTTCTAGAATCCGCCTTAACCAGTGTTCCAGCTATGAGTGCTGATATAGGTGTTGCAGGTAGTGTGAGCCATTGGAATAGGTTTGCACCTGATACTACCCGGTTTATACATGCGCCTATAAGGCATGATAGAAAGCCTAGCCATGGGCCTAAAAGGAGTCCGTATACTGGAGCTATACCGGATACGAGGCTTATCCGAGCGTTTTCTACTCCTATTACTGGGAATCCTGGTAGATAACTTAACGTAGCGTATACTGCGGACATGTATATAATTAATGCTAGGCTCCTAGTATGCAATACTAGGAGTCTAGATTTACTTGTTATTCAACCTAATAAGCTTGGTGTATATAGTATACATTAACATCTTACTGTAATCATAATACTCATTGTTTAGCTACATGGGTTTAGACTTGTTAGAGAGAATAGTTAATAGCTTAATTATTCAACCTTATATATTCAACCTTGAAAGCTATACGTGTTTATAAGGATAATGCTGAGATCATAGATATGGAAATAGAAAAACCTCGTAGAAACGAGGTTTTAGTCGAGACGAAGGCTTGCGGTATATGTATGAGTGAAGTATATATGTTTACGGGTAAGCTTCCTGGTGGTAGAGTTGCTGGGCATGAAGGCGTAGGGGTTATAGCAGCTTTAGGTGAGGATGTAGTCGGTGTAGATATTGGTGATAGGGTTACAACCCTCGGTGGACCAGCTTTCGCAGAATACTATAAAACTAGTATCCATAACATCGAGAAGATACCTAGTTATGTCAATGATGAGGATATAGTGTATTGGATATCTGAACCGCTTGCATGCGTAGTTAACGCTATTAAAGGTTCGAAGCTAAAAGCCGGGGATGATGTATGTGTAATCGGATGCGGTTACATGGGTCTGCTAATAATACAAGCTCTACCTAAGAGTATTCTGGGTGAGCTTATAGCAGTAGATATCCGTGAAGATAGGCTTAGGCTAGCTGAAAAATTCGGTGCTGATCATATCTTAGATGCTAGGAAAGCTGATATCGTAAGCGAGGTGCATAGGATATTGGGTGGTTACGTCGATGTAGTTATAGAAGCATCAGGAGCTAAAGGTACTATACACACAGCTACAGAACTTTTACGTCCAGGTGGTAAGCTGATTCTATTCGGTTGGCATGTAGAGGATGAAATCGTACCTACAAGTCTATGGCATACTAAAGGTTTAGTAATCCTTAATACATCTCCAGCGTTTTCGCTAGATTTCAATAGAGATTTTCATGATGCTGTGAAGCTTCTAAAGAAGGGGGTATTCGATCAGAGCCTCCTCATAACTCATAGATTCCATTATACAGAAGCTCAGAAAGCTTTTAAGATAGCATTGGAAAAACCGGAAGGATTCATTAAAGCGGTTATAACATTCTAAACTCAAGAATCGATTATTTTCATTATTCTCAGCAAATATATTTATCTTATATAAAAGAGAAAAAGAAATATTATGTATAATCTATATTTAAGGCTAAACAGATTCTACAGTTATATCTAATATATCTCCTTTCTTTATTGATTCTGATGCTTTAACCTTCTTAGAGAAGTCGCTTATCTTCATTAAAAGCCATATATTTGTTTTATCTCCCTTCTTTTTAGTAGTATCTGCTACTGTTTCTATCACACCTAGCTTTGAGACAGTTACTTTAAGTTTCGTTTTGTCACGTTCTACATCAGATTCTAGTGTAAACTCTTTTCTTCTTTCATCGTATGTGAATAATTCACTAAGGCTAACTTCAGCTCCTGCATTTACATCTTTATCTGCTTTTAAACTGATTTTACCTACTATCGGCATATCTATCACCTATATTTACCTAATATATATTATATATAAATATGCCCCGAATATATAGGCTTTACCTATGGTTTGCTTACGCTTATAATTTTATATTGCTATTTTGCTGTATGTTTAAGCTAATTGTCTAGCTGTATACATGTATAATTATATCTTTTACTTTAATGCGGCTCTGTATTTGTATATAGGTTAGATAAATCGATGTATTATAGAAAGATTTACCTTATACCTCACTAGCTCTTAGATAGGGTTTGGGGGCATCTATAGGATGGGGATTAGAGAATCGTTTAGAGGTCTAGATATCCTAACTCTACAAGAGCTTAGTAGTGAGCAGATAGCATTTCTACTAGGCTTAGCTATGGATATGAAGGAGAGAGTAGATCGTTATGAAGGTTTACTCAAAGGTAAGGTTTTAGCTATGATATTCGAGAAGCCTTCAACTAGGACTAGGGTTTCGTTCGAGGTCGCAATGTATAAGCTCGGAGGCTATGCGTTGAATCTGAGATGGGATGAGCTTCAACTTAGTCGTGGAGAGCCTATCAAGGATACTGCCAGAGTTTTAAGTAGGTATGTAGATGCTATCATGGCTAGAGTCTATAAGCATAGTGATCTAGAGGAGCTTGCTAAGTATGCTTCGATACCAGTTATAAACGGTTTAAGTGACTTATGGCATCCATGTCAGATTCTGGCAGATCTCCTAACTATAAAGGAGGTTAAGGGTGGGTTTAGAGGTGTGAAGCTAGCGTATATCGGTGATGGTAATAATGTATGTAATACACTTTTAGTGGGTTGTAGTAAGGTCGGTGTAGATGTGAGTGTAGCCTGTCCTAGAGGATATGAGCCTAGCCCTAGAGCTTTAGAATGGGCTTATGAGAATTCACGTATAAGTGGATCTAAGGTGGAGGTTCTTGAGAATCCTGTAGAAGCTGTTAAGAATGCAGACGTAGTGTATACTGATGTATTTATCTCCATGGGGTTTGAGTCTGAAGCTGAAGAAAGGAGGAGGATCTTCCTACCTAGGTATAGAGTTGATGCTAAGCTTATGAGTTATGCTAAACCGGATGCGGTATTTATGCATTGTCTACCAGCTCATAGAGATGAAGAAGTCGATGAGGAGGTATTGGAAGGGAAGAGCTCCGTCGTCTGGCTTCAAGCTGAGAATAGGTTATATGCTCAGATGGCTCTCCTATACCTTATACTGGGCTGATGGTGGGTTTTGAGATCGATATTAGTGGTAGCATCTAAGATGGATCCTGTAGGAATCTCAGCATCGAAGATATTGGTGGAGAAATATGGGTTAGAAAAGCGTCTAGATGACCGTTATACTGGTATGGTAGCAGGTATCGATTTAGAATTATGGTTGATAGATGTAGATTCCATATACGCCGATATGGTTGAAGCAGAAGCTCATGATCTTATAATATTTATCTCTAGGCATGAGGCACGTATACCTAGACCAATGCTTCTAGTTCATCCTACCGGTAACCTTTCTGATGAAGCCTTGTTTGGCGGTAAGCCTAGATGCCTATCTATAGCTGCAGCTGAAGCTATGGCTTCTGTTTTAAGAATGCTAAAGTATGAAGCTTCTAGGAGAGGGTTAAATTATATCGTATCTTATGAAGCAACTCATCATGGGCCTACGGTGAATAAGCCAATCCTATTCGTTGAAGTTGGTAGTACTATTAGGGAGTGGAGTGATAGAGCTGCCCTTGAAGTTGTAGTCGAAGCCGTAGTATCTGCTACTAGATCAGAATCTAGGAGTGAAGCTGCGATAGGTGTAGGTGGCTCACACTATAACTCTAACTTTACATCTCTATGTCTTAGTAGACGCTATGTATTCGGGCATATGATTCCGGGGCATGTAGCGTGGGCTATAGATAGAGAGATGTTCTCTAAATGTATAGATATGACGTTGGAGGATGTCAGGTATGCGATATTCGATTGGGATAATATAAGATCTTCAGATAGATCTAGAATTATAGGTTATGCTAGGGATGCAGGGTTGGAGATAGTTAAAGTTTAATTTTGTGAATCTGATAGTATATTGATGATGGCTAGTATAATATCAGCAAAGTTTACAGCACTTAGGAGGTTACTTAGGCTTTCGGTTAAACCTACTTGGAAGGAGTATTGGCTTTCGTTAAAGGTATGTCTAATAGGTATGGGGTTGATAGGTATGGTAGCATTCCTTATAAGGCTTCTAGCATCTCTCATACCTGCCTAGGAGATGGTTAGATATGAGTAAAGTTTACGATAAGACGCGTATATATGCTGTGAAGGTTACGGTCGGCCAGGAGGAGAATGTCGCAGAGATGCTTAGTAATAAGGTAGAAGCCCTCGGTTTACCGTATAGTAAGGGTATAAAAGCTATCGTGTATAGCCCAGATCTTAAGGGTTACATACTTGTCGAAGCTACAGACCCCGTTCTCATAGATGAGGTTATCCAAGGTGTAAAGCATGCGAGGGGTAGGGTTAAATCGAAGTATTCGTATCAGCCTGATTTCATACCTATGGAGGAGGCTTTAAGCTATCTTAAAGCGAAGCCTAGTATAGAGCTCCTATCTGAAGGCGATATGATTGAGATTACAGGGGGTCCGTTTAAAGGTATGAAGGCTAGAATAATATCTGTGAATAAGGATAGAGGCGAGGTTACCGTAGAATTACTCGATACACCATATACGATGCCTATCACTATGTATGCAGAGTATGTACGTAAAGTTTCAGAAAAGTCTAGTTAACCCTTAAATATCGGGTTGAAGATTCCTTCGTGAATGTATCAGATATGTCTACCGGTAGCATGAAAGTGTTGGAGTTTCTCGTAGAGGGTGGTAGCGCATCCCCAGGTCCGCCTATAGGGCCTGCTCTAGGTCCTCTAGGTCTTAACGTACCTGCTGTCGTTAAAGCGATAAACGAAGCTACAGAGAAGTTTAAGGGTATGCGTGTACCTGTGAAGATATATGTCGATGTTAAAACTAAGTCTTATACCATCGAAGTCGGTATACCTACGACTGCGGCTCTACTTCTAAGAGAAGCTGGGTTAGAGAAAGGTTCAGGTGAATCTGGTAGGAAGTTTATCGGTGATATATCTTTCGATAAAGTTTTGAAGGTAGCTAGTATTGTCAGGGTTAAGAGTAGAGCTAAGACTTTTAGAAATATTGTTAAAGAGGTTCTCGGTGTATGTGTTAGTATGGGTTTGAAAATCGATGGAAAGCATCCTAAGGAGGTTATTAGAGATTTAGATAGAGGCCTCTATGATGATGCTATAGCTAGAGTTGAAAGAGAGTTTACGTCAAGCTGAATTCTAGCATCTACACGGTGTCGATCTACATTTAGGGCAGCCGCATCCATACTTAGATCTAAGAGCATCTTCCAAATCTATATCTAGGAGATTACAGATGCTTGCAAGCCAAGCCGCTACATCGGCTGCTTCGCTAGCTATCTCACTCTTAGATCCAGATGATATAGCTCTACCTAGCTCTATACTCTCCTCTAATAGGTGGAGGTATGTAGCCCATATCCCTCTACCCTTATCTTTATCAAAGTATATCATACGCATAGCTTCTTGTAGATTCCTGGTGGTTTTCATATCGTATATAGCGGTCATATCTCGGTAGCATTATATCGTTATCAGTGTAGCTTAACCCTTATATACCTAATATACAGTTTAGGGTTGTATTCAGGAGTAGAGGATATGAGTGGTAGATCACGTAGGAGAAGAGAGCATATGCCTCCTACTAGTGCTGGATTGTTAAGATTCTTCGAGGAGGAAGTTGGAGGTATTAAGCTTAAGCCTACGGTAGTCGCTATCTTATCGGTAGCTATAATAATTATAAGTATAGTCCTACTGATATTCTTCTAAATCCATGTATTAAACTAAAAGCGCTATGTAAGCCATGATTAATATGTTAATGAGAATTATGGTTGTAGGTATAAGCTTCCTTGCATAGCTTATACATGTTTCGGTAAGTTTATCTATCCTTTCAAGGAATCCTCTACCAATAATCTTAACATCATCAACCTCTACTTCTATATGATCGAATCCTTCAATAGGTTCTAGTTTAGCTTTTGCTTCTTCAAACACCTTAATGGTCGTAGCTATTATCCTATCGAAAGGTATACCTTCACCTAATGGTTTATATCCTCTACCAGTTACCATACCTGTGACAGCGTGAGTATCTGTCGTGAATACTTCTATATATGAAAGCCCTCTATCCCTCATACTAGATATTATAGCCTCCCTAAGCTTTGGAAGCATATTATTCGAATCGTATACTATATAGCCTTCAAGCCTGCCAGGTGTTTTGAATAAAGCCACTGTTACGCCACCAGGCCCAACTCCATCGGTAGGGGTGTAATCCTCTATGGGGTTTGTAGCTATAGCTATACTTGCAGGATAGGTTTCAGTACTCCTTAATATCTCTATCATTTTAAAGGCTAGGCTCCGTATAGATGCATAGCTATATTCGTCGCCGCCTTCTCTAGATTCTATAGAATTGTGACAGTCTATGATGTATATAGCATCTAATCCAATCCTCTTAGATATATTGGAGAATTCCTCTTGGATACTTAAAGGTATATCTTCAGTATGTTTCGGTGCTCTAGTGAAGCATAGGAGAATGACTTTATCTATCAGATGCCCTATACATCTATCCTCCCCATCTGATATCTCCATTATGCTAGAGATCTTTACAGGCTTAAACTCTATCCTACTTCGTGCTGTAGATACAGCTTCGGCTATCCTCTCATAGTACTTAGATGATGTAAGATCGTTCTCATGCGTAGATGCACCGTGGAATACTATCGCACAATCAACGTTTAATACCGATTCAACTATGGATTTAAGTTTCGAAGGCATATAGCTACTACCTACATTTAGGAATGGTCCACTATGTATGAATGGTATTACAGCTGCGTATAGTCTCTCTCGAGTTTTGAATAGGAGTATAGCTATCCTGGCTTTAGAACGTGATCCATGGTTATCTAGGAGTTCTTCTATGACACCATGATCACCCTCCATCCAGCATAGTAGGAATCCGTAGAAGTATCTTGGAAAACTTAAGCCTGTAGTTTTCATCCCCCTCCGCTCTATCATCTTTAAGATTGATAAGGATATAGCAAAGCCTAGTATAGACCATAGTAGAGGTATGAAGTCTACTCTATTTAGCCATACCATAGTTGAATAACATAGTATGGTTGGTTGTAGAGCGAGTATAGATTTCCATAGATGTCTAACCTTTGATATACTCCATATCACGAGTGTTCTTAGATATACTGCTATACATATCGAGGATTGGATAGCATATACCGTCGCGCTTCTCCCTATAGCTACTATAACTCCTAGTATGTAGAGTATGATGATAGCGTTAGAGATAGATGAAAGGGCTAGTATCCTTCTAATCTTCAGTACTGGATCATATCTTTTGAAGTATAGTATTGATAGATCTGCTATGCATGAAGTATAGCTTGAGAGTATTACGATGGGTAGCATGCTCGTATCGGATGCTAACGTATAAGCTATAAAGGTTATAGTGGATAGGTATATAGGGATTATAATCTTGGTATCTGGTAGCTTGAATAGGTATCTATACCTACGGACTAAGCTATCGTGATGTATAGACATATAGAGTGACACCCAACTATACTAGACTATATGGTTTTATCGTAGAGTAGAATTATTGTCGTTTTCAACCTATATTTAAAGTTCGTACTGGTATGCCGCAACTATTTTAGTATTGAATTGTAGTCTAGATAGGTAGAGGATACAGTCGATGAGTATGGATATTAATTCGCTGATAGAAGCTATCCTCTCTATTAGGAAGGATCTTAGTAGAGATGATATCTTAAGGATGATAGAGGAGAAGAAGAGGGAATTTTTAGGTTTCCTAAGTGATGAGGGGGCAGCTCTCATATTAGCTCAAGAGCTAGGTTTAACTATGGAGTCTACTAGTAGTGGGTATAGTGAAACAAAGCTATCTAGTCTAGTCCCAGGTCTTAGGAGTGTTAGCGTTAAGGGTAGGATTGTATCTGTAAAAGAGCCTACTAAGTTTACCAGAAGCTACGGTAGGGAGGGTGTCGTCCAGAGGGTTACCATTATGGATGATGATGGGGCTATCGTCGATATAGTACTCTGGGATGACAGTGTAGAAAGGTTTAGTAGACTTGGCGTAGGATATGGATCCCTTATCAGGATTAGATCAGGGTATACAAGGGAGGGATTGGGTGGCAGGGTTGAAGTACATGTAGGTAGAAGAAGTGATATAGAGGTTATAGAAAGATATCCTAGCGAATACGAGTTTACACCTATATGCGATCTCAAACCCGATGGATACTTTAACGTAAAAGCTACTCTATGTATGGTTTACCCTTTGAAAAGTGTTAGAGATGAAGGTGCTGTAAGATTCGTTAGAGCTAGGATAGCTGATGAAACTGGATGGGTTAACCTACTTGTATGGGGTGTTAAAGCTGATGAGCTATTATCCCAAAACCCCTCTATAGGGGTTGTGGTTAAGGTGTATAATGGCTTCGTTAAGAGGAGGCTTGATGGGTCGTTAGAGCTGCATGTAGGTAGGATCGGTAGGGTGGAGGTTACAGGTGAGCGTAGTATTCTACCCTTGAAATATGTGAAGGTATCTCAGCTTAAACTCGGATCTAGGGTTGATATGCTTCTAAGATTGCTAACTTATAACTTTAGGAAGCTTAGTAGTGGTAGGAGAAGGGTGAAGATGCTTTGTTGGGATGGGGAGGATATGATACGTTTAACTATATGGGAGGAAGCCCTATCGTATATCGAAAACTCTCTAGATATGTTGAAGCCTAACGATGTAATACTAATCCAGCTCGGTAGGGTTAGGGAGAGGATAGGTATGGTGGAGGTCGATGTAGATGGTAGCGGCTATGTATATGTGAACCCTCAGTTCGTAGTAGATCCTCCACCTCCATACCAGTTTAAACATGTAAAGATAGGTGAGCTTAAAGAGGGATGTATTTATGAATCAATCAGGGGAGTAGTATTGACTAAACCATCGGTTAGAGAAGTCGGATCAGATGATCGTAAAGTGAAGGTTTCTACGATCCGTATCGGTGATGACACAGGGACTATCGATTTAACACTCTGGAGGGATTGTGTCGATAAGGTATCGGAGATCGATATAGGTGAACTCGTAGAGTTTAGGTGGATAGTAGTTAGAAGGAGTAGTTTAGATGGTATCGAAGCCTCCACTACCATCTTCTCCGATGTATTAAGATTAGGGAGACCTACCTCTGCTTCATCTTAACTAACATTCTAAGAGCCTCGATTATTATCGATAATCCGTCTGATAGAGTTTCATCTGGTATATCAAGTGTAGGTGTTATCCTCAGAACACCTGTCCCATACTCCTTGACTATTAACCCTCTGTAGAGAGATAGTATCGAAGCCACCTTAGCATCCTCGTATCCTAGATTTAGCCCTATACTAAGACCCATACCCTCAACTTCCGCATCGATTTGAAGTTCGGATACGGTATCGGATAGAGTTTTAGTTATTCTCCTACCTATATCCAACGCTCTAGTTATAAGCTGCTCTTTTATTAAAATCTCTACTATAGTGATAGCTATACGCATAGCTAGGATCGGTATAACACCGTATACCGGCGTCAACCCAGGCTCCCAATCCATAACTTTATCTCTAGCTACCAGAATCCCCAGGGGCATACCGTTAGAGAAACCCTCTCCTATGATATACATGTCTGCTTTAACATCCCACGCTTCAAGACTAAACCATCGCCCACATCTACCTGGTGATGTAAACGTTTCACAATCTACTAGGAGTATACCGTATTCTCTAGCTATCTTAGCTAGTTTAGGAATATAGTCTCTAGGTGGTGGTGTTAAATCATAGCTTCTCGGGGTTTGGATGAATATAGCAGCTATATCCTCTGGATGTACTCTATGTAATGTATGTTCCTCGAAAAACTCTATACAATATATATCACAATCTGGATACTTTAGCCTGAACGGGCATTTAGAGCATTTAGGGTATGGTATATCGACTACATGCATAGGTTGGAGATCTACTCCAAGTTTAACATGCCGCTTCGATGATATAGTGATCCCGCCTATCCCTCCTCCAAACCAACATCCATCTAGTACCGCTATTATCGGTCTCCGTGTATGCCATAGAGCTAGTTTTAAAGCTTCTTCGCATGCCTCCCAGCTTGACGAAACTGTATGGATCCTGCACGGTTTTATCGGAGCTATCTTATATAGCGTATCTAGAAATTCGACAAGTATATCTCCATAATAATCTAGCGTAGGATAACAGTATATGGAGCTGGATATAGTATCTACTATAGTCTTCTTGATCTCTTCCCTAGATGGGGTTAAAGTTATTCTGCCAAATCCCGAATCGAAATCTATAAGCATATTTCCATCTGCATCCTTTAGGTAACTTTCATAGAAGTGTGAAACGGCTAAAGGATAGCTTCTACGTATGGAAGGAGATATTAGGCTATCGATCTTCGCAGCTATAGTTCTAGAATTCTTGCCTGGAGGGATGGAGGATAATCTACTATGCTTCATATTATTGGTTTTAGTAGAGTGGGAGGGAAAAATAACTCTTAACGTTCGATCCAGTTTTAGTTTTTCAGGCTTCTACTGTTAAGCTTTGTATCGATGTATTCCCTCAGCTTTTAGGTCTCGCTATCACTATATCGATGGTGGATACGTTACTCTTTCTTCCGTCTTGACTTATAAGCTCTTGTGTTCCTATACTTATGGATTTAATCTCGAGATCCTTAAGGAAGGATCTCCTTATCAATTCGACGACATCTACCGCTTTAGATATGGCTCTACCCCTAGCCTTCACGGTTATACTATCTGCTCCGCTATTGAATATCGTCATACAAGCGACGACGTAATTCATTACAGGCTTCTTACCTACTAAGACGACGTTCTCCTGAGCTGAAGACATATCCAGCACCTTCCCTGCTTATCCCTACGATCTTCGCTGAAACCTAAGATTAAAAGCAACTCCTTATATACTTTTCTATCGTAATCATATAGATCGAGTATACGTGGTGTCATGGATATGAGTGATCTACATAATGTTATAGGTTATACCACTAGCCTGTGCCCTGAATGTCTCAGGATACTGGATGCTGAGATATATGAGAAGGAGGGAAAGGTATGGATAAGTAAGGAGTGTCCTGAGCATGGTGTTTTCGATGACTTATACTGGGGTAGCTATGAACAGTATAAGAGGGCTCAAAAGTATTTTTGGCATGGACGTCCTGTAGATAATCCGCAAGTAAACGTCGATAAACCTGTATGTCCGTTTAGCTGTGGTCTATGTAGTATGCATATAGGACATACAGCTCTCGCTAACATAGTCGTTACGAATAGATGCGACCTCTCATGCTGGTACTGCTTCTTCTATGCTGAGAAGGCTGGCTATGTATATGAGCCTAGTTTAGAACAGATAAGAAGTATGGTTCGAGTATTAAGGAGTGAGAAGCCTATACCCTGTAACGCTGTTCAACTTACAGGTGGTGAACCAGCGCTTAGGGATGATCTACCCGATATAATAAGGGTTATAAGAGAGGAGGGGGTGGAGCATGTACAGGTTAATACAGATGGTATAAGACTTGCTTTAGATCCAGATCTAGCTAGTGTATGGCGTAGAGCTGGTGCGAATACTATATATCTAAGCTATGATGGCCCGGATCGCGAAACTAATCCTAAAAACTATCTTGAAGCACCTAAGGCTATAGAGAATTGTCGTAGATGCGGGTTTACCAGCATAGTCCTAGTCCCCACGGTTATAAAGACTGTGAACGATCATATCGTCGGTGGTATAGTGAGGTATGCTATCGAGAATATGGATGTAGTTAGGGGGGTTAATTTCCAGCCGGTTTCACTAGTAGGTAGAATGCCTAGGAGTGAAAGGATGAAATATAGGATAACGATACCCGATCTGCTTGAAGAGTTATCAGATCAGCTTGACGGTGTAGTTACACCTGAAGATTTCTATCCTGTTCCCGCATGTATGCCTATAAGCTGGTTTGTAGAAGCTTTATCGGGTAGACCTAGATACGAATTATCTTCACATTTCGCGTGTGGTATGGCTACATATGTATTTAAAGATGGGGGGAAGCTTATACCGCTACCTAGATTCTTCGATATCGATGGATTCCTAGAGTATCTCCTAGAATCTACAGATAGAATAAAGAAGGGTCGATCTAGATTATTCGAAGGATTCAAGCTTCTGTTTAAGCTTAGCTCGTTTATAGATAAGGATAAGGCACCCAGATATGTTAACATCGCTAGACTAGTTTTCAATATATTCGTCATGAGGAACTATTCTGCTCTAGCTGATTTCCACTATAAAACTCTCTTTATAGGTATGATGCATTTTCAAGACCTATATAACTATGATATAGAGCGTGTGAAGAGGTGTGTGATACACTATACACTTCCGGATGGAAGGGTGGTGCCATTCTGTGCGTTTAATGTTATACCTCAGCTGTATAGGGATAGTGTTCAAAGGATGTATGGGCTACCGATCGATGAGTGGGAGAGGATTAAGGGTAGGCGTATAAGAGAGGATTTCTATCGCAGGGTAGAGGTTTCGGTGTGATGGGTATGCAATTATAATTGTACTAACACTTTTTATACTATTGTATCTGTATTTCTTCCATACGTAAATTAAATATAGTAGATCGTATCCATACTGTACTTGGATAAAGCTATGGCTACAGAGTATCGCAAAATTCAGTTGATAGGTGGATCCTCCTATGCTGTAACCCTACCTAAGGATTGGGTTTCGGAAGTTAAGTTGAGGCCTGGAGATTTCGTAACTATACAAAAGCAATCTGATCTATCCCTCCTTCTAGTACCTCAGAAGACTGGGAAGCCTGTGGAGCAAGCTTATGGTGAAGCTATCGTCGAGGTTAACGATGTCACCGATATGGAGCGTATATATAGGATGATAGTGGGCTTCTATCTTGTCGGTTATCGAACTATAAGAGTGAAGTTTACTAGGAGATGTTCTGAAGCTAGGAATAAGCTTGTAGAATTTATACGTAAGAAGCTTCTAGGTGTAGAGGTTGTTGAAGAGAGGGTTGATGAAATTGCTCTACAGACGTTTATAGAGTTTAGAGAGTTCCCATCTATAAAATTAGTAACCAGAATGATGACTATAACTCAATCTATGTTGACTGATGCTATACAGGCGTTATTCGATTTGGATGCAGAGCTTTCTAGAGATATAATAGAGAGGGATGATAGCGTAGATAGGCTATACCTCCTATCGGTTAGACAGCTTAAGAGAGCTGTAGAAGATCGGAATATATTGAGGGAGCTGGAGATAAAGGATTTCAGGCATGTATTAGGGTATAGATTGATAGCTAAGAGTATCGAGAGGGCTGCGGATCATGCTGCTAGGATAGCTGAAGTATCTGCTAAACTACATGAACATGTAATCGATAGTCTTCGCCTAGTGATAGTTGAGTTAGCAAAGTATGCTAATACGATGTTAGAGAATTCTTGGAGAGCATTGGTTAAGATGGATATGGATCTCGCTAACGATGTTATATCTAATAGGAAGAAGATATTATCGATGGTGGAGGAGGCTTCATACATAGTCTTGGAGAATTATAAGGATACTAAAACCGTGATGAATCTAGGTCTGGTATTAGAGAGTTTGAAACGTATAACGGAGTATGCTTGCGATATCGCTGAGATAGTTATAAATCTTGCTATAGGAAATAGGGATAGACTTAGGATAGGTAAACCAGTAGAGGAGCGTTAGACTCTATACTAAGCTCCATGTCTAATCTTTATTAGGAGGATCAACTCTATCCTCTCCTTGAATAGTATAGCGGGGTGGGGTAGCCAGGAAACCCGCCGGGCTCATAACCCGGAGATCCCTGGTTCAAATCCAGGCCCCGCTACCATTATAATACCGATTCTAGACCCATATTCTCCAGTATCCCTTTTAGACGCTTCTTATCCTCATCCTTTAAATCGAGTAGAGGTAATCTAACTCTTCCACCTCTAAGTCCTATAATATCCATAGCTGCTTTTATAATTGCGTAAACCATATACCCTTGTATGTATGGTGGTGGAAGTATGGATGTTGTAGGTCCATACTTTACGTTCATCTCTGTTATAAACTCCTCTAGTATGGATATCTTCTCTAGGAACTCGGTGAGCTTAGAGAAATCCTTCGAATTACCTGCTTTCAATATTTCGAACGATACTTCTGGCATGAAGTTAGCGTAGCCGGAGATATAACCTTTAGCTCCAAGTAGTACTGTAGATATATACCACCATTCTCCTCTACCCTGGATGATAGGTATCTTACTACCTACTGCTTTAACCTGCTCGTAGAACGTTGCTATATGGGGTGTATTCTCTTTAACTCCGATTATGTTCGGTATCTCTGATACTATACGCTTCATAAGCCGTGGGTTGATATATATTTTGGAGACATCTGGGTTGTTATATATTAGTAATCCTATATTTATCGATGTAGCTATCTCCTTATAGTATCTTATAAGCCCCTCCTCTCCAGGTATATGGTAGTATGGTAGGACAACCATGACGCCGTCTGCTCCTATATCTTCTGCGTACCTAGAGATTTCGATCGTCCATTTCGCTCCAGCTCTCATTGTTCCAGCTATCACAGGGATTTTACCACCAGCTATATCGACTACAGTCGATATAACCTTCCTCCGCTCTTCATCGTTTAGAGCATAGAATTCACCTGTACTACCTGTAGGTACTAGGACCATGGGGCCTAGATGCCTCTTCTCTACGAGAAACTCTGTATTAATCTTCAATCCTTCTAGATCTAGGCTTTCATCACTTCTGAATGGTGTTATCTGTACGATTAGGAGAGCCCCCTGGTTTAGATAATCTCGAAGCTTTTCATATTCCATTGCGGATCGACCTATACTCGTCTGCTTGATCGACTTTAAGATCAGTATCTATTTAAAACTTTTGAATCCTATTAGCTCCATATACGGTATGCCTAGAGAGCTAAGGTATATCCTATGGAAATCTGGATCAACTGCTATCTCCACATACTTTACGCGTCTAGCTATATCTATAGCCTTATTCATCTCGTCGTTATTTTTCAGGATTAGCCTAGCACCTGAGCCTGCGGTATTACCTAGGAATACCACTCTATCTGATGGTATATCTGGAATTAATCCTATAATCTTCGCGCTTTCAGGATTGATATATGTACCGAAAGCTCCAGCTACTAGAACTTTACTTAGATCCTCCACTCTTGCTCCATAATGCTTTAACAGTATGAGCCACCCGGTTTCTATAGCTGCCTTCGCCTTCTGCACCTCTCTCACATCCCTCTGTGATATAACTATATCTTCACCTATAGCCGTCTCCTCAGACCATGCTAGTATGAATTCACGTCCAGTAGCTGTACTTCTAATCCTAGGATTACTTGTACGATCGGTTATCGCTCCTCTAGAGTCTATTACACCTACGCGATACATTTCAGCTACAGCATCTATTATACCTGAGCCGCATATCCCTCGAGGTTTAACAGAGCCTATAGTCGTATACTCTACGTTCAACCCGTTGCTAGATATCTTTACCCTTTCTATAGCTCCCTCTACCGCCTTCATACCGTATCTTATCTCCATCCCCTCGAAAGCTGGGCCTGAAGCTGCTGAGCAGCATAGGAGTAGATTTCTATCGCCTAGGACTATCTCAGTATTAGTTCCTATATCTAGTAGCAAGGTTAACTCATCAGATTCGTATATTCTAGAAGCTAGTATATCCGCTACGGCGTCTGCACCTACGAAGCCTGCTATATTCGGTGGGCTGTATATATATGCGGATTTATTAACGTTCAAACCTAGTGTCGAAGCTTTAGCTTTGATAGGATGGACGGATACAGCTGGGTATGGTGAATATACCAGACTTGTTGGATCTATACCGTAGAATATATGATGCATCGCTGTATTACCTACTAGAGTAACCTTATATATCGAGTTTTGATCTACACCTATCATACGGCATATACTCGATACTAGATCGTTTATAGCATCTACGACTATGATCCTTAGCTTCTCAAGATTCTCCTCAGATTCGAGTATGTATGAGATGCGTGATACTATATCCTCCCCATAGGCGATCTGAGGATTAACAATCCCATCCCCGTATAGAGTCTCTCCTGTCGATAAATCCACTATGAATGCTGCTATCTTTGTCGATCCTAGATCTATCGCAAGTCCATATAGACTGCTCCTAGTATCTCCTCCATCTATATCTATCACCTCTTCTCCATCGATTGTCACTGTTATCCCCATATACTTTAAAGCTTTAGGTAGCTTTCTTAGAGCTTCTAATGAGAACGATGAGATGTTAAACCCGAGCTTCGTAAGAGCTTCTCTTACTATACTCTCGTATGGCTTTACGTTTTCGAGCGTAGGCTTATCGATCTTTAGGTAGACCTTCATAATCCCAGGTTTAGCTTCTACGCTAGGTTCGTATCCGATTATCGAGAGTCTCTGTTTTACTAGTGAAGCTCTATTCTGCATGACATCTACAATAGTATCTCCTATCAGCTTAGCTTGGCAAGCTAGTCTGAAGCCTGAGTCTATCATTCTATCAAGATGTTTCTTCTCAGCTTCTGTGGGGGCTGTTAAGCTATCTTTAACGATCCTAACTCTGCATTTGCCACATATACCTCTACCTCCGCATATAGCTGGAAGTTGTATAGATGCTCTTCTCAAAGCTTCGAGTAGCGTCAGCTCGGTATCCACCTGTATTCTTAAACCATCTGGTAGGATTGTAACTATAGGCAAACCGGTATCATCCTCTCCTACTCTATAAACTCTACATCATCTATTATCCCGTCTGAATCCGTATCTAAACCTCTAACGATCCTGCATTTAACTCTACGATCATGCATGTTCCCTTCCATAGCCTTATCCGTATACCTTATGAAACCTACTATAGCTGCTCTAGTTCCTCTAAATCCTTTACCAGCTAGGACTAGGATGACCCTACCCTTCGAGAAGGGGTTCTCTATCCTAGCTATAAGTCCTATATGCTTCTCTAGGTATCTTCTACCGGATAACGGGGAGTATATAGTCCAATCCTTAAGATCTTCTGAATACTCGAAGTATACTGGTAGGAAACGGTTAACTTCATCTGTTAGCATATTCGATTTAGGTCCTCCAACTAGTATTAGATTACCGTTTTTATCCTCTGTTTTAACTTGTGTATCTAATTTATACGCTATATCTACGCTCTTATTCAGAAACGATCCCAGAAATAATGCTAGATCTATAGCCGAATATCCATCTGAGGCTGCGTATCCATAGCGTCCATGAGGATCTGGGCTACCTATAACTATCAGAGCGTTGAATAATCCATCTTCTATGAATGGGTGTAGAGCTGGTATAGCTTCGATCCTATGGAAGGATAGTCTACCTACAGGCTTCACTCCGGGTGGTAGTATGAGTATACCTGAAGGATTCAATCTGTATACTTTACATCTACGTCCATCTACATCCTCTAGCGTCCACTCGATTATACCTGCTTCTATTAGACGCTTTATATGGTAGGATAGTCTCTGTATTGTTAGGGATAAGCTTCTACTTAGATCTGATAGAGTATACGGTTTAACGGATAGCTCCTCCACTATTTTAAGCGATATATCTGTACCTAGTATTTTCATAGTTTTAGGGTTATCTATAACCCTGCACTGGTAGATCCTACCATCGTTATCCACTACATACATATGGATCGCTCTACAGTTTAGAGTTTATAATGATGGTATTAGAACTTAAGGTTTAACTATAACTTTAATAGGGTTTCTAAGCTCTCTCTTTAGAGCTTGCTCCACCTTATCTAGCGTTATCCTATGCGTTATCAGCTTATCTACATCTATACTTCTAGAAGCTATCATCGATATAGCTCTACCCATAGAGTATGGGTTTATGAAGCTTCCGAGTATAGCTAGTTCGTATCTATACAGGATGTAGGGGTTTACGTACGCCTTATCCTCTTCTGGAGCTACACCGAATACAAGGATCCTTCCTCCTCGGCCGATTATCCTTAAAGCCTCCTCTAGATATCGAGCTCCACCGACGGCTTCTATTACTACATCTACTCCTAAACCCGCTGTCTCCCTATGTACGACCTCCTGTAGATCCTCCTCGATCGGATCTACCACTATATCTGCTCCTAGTTCAGCTGCTAGTTTTCTTCTAGATTCTATAGGCTCTGAGACTATAGTAAGTACTGCTCCTAAAAGCTTAGCTAGCTGTAGGTGTATGAGACCTATAGGTCCAGCTCCTATTATCGCAGCTGTGAATCCAGGTTTCGGTGATATCCTATCCCAACCGTGTATGCAGCAGCTAACTGGTTCTACGAGAGCAGCTTCATCGAATGATATGCTACCTGGAATCCTATAGGTTTGGTTAGCCGGTACGCTGATATACTCTGCAAAGGCTCCATCTCTAACGACGCCTATCGGAGTCCACTCTAAGCATAAATGTATTCTTCCAGATCTACAGTATACGCATCGACCGCATACTATGGTTGGATCGGCTACTACCCTATCGCCTACAGATATATACTTCGATGCCTCTCTACCTACCTCTACTACTCTACCTGAGAATTCGTGTCCAGGGATTATAGGGTATCTAGCTATCCCAGCCTTCCCCTCATATATATGTACATCTGTACCGCATACACCGCATGATTCTACTCTAATCAATACATCACATGGGCCTATACTAGGTTGGTCTACATCGATTATCCTAAGGGAGAATGGTGCATCTATACGTGCAGCCTTCGTAGCTATCACCTCTCTACATGACCCAGTATGGCTAATATAGGGTATTTTAATCCTGCTATATCCATGAGATCCCTTTATCCTTGAGGTCTACATATATAGGAAAAGGTTATATGCCTATCTGGTTTTCTATTGAAGGACGGTGATCTATATGGAATGTAAAGATATACTTAATCTATTGAAATCTATTGAACCTGAAAAACTACCTGAGATACCTGATAGCTTGGATCACGTCGATCACATCGTTAAGACCGCTTTAAGAGGCTATCCTGAGTTAGCTGCAGATCATCTCCTAAACCCTGAGCTTAGAGGTGAATTGAGTAGGATTATAGGTGATATAGTGAGACAGTTGGATCTAGTATTCGAAGGCTCAGCTATACTCGGCGATAAGGATATCGTAGTGAAGAGAGCGCGATCATATCATCTACTATTAGAGATAGCTTTAAACCTATTTGGATACGAGAGGATTCTAGCTGGTTTCTCGGATTGTGAGGTAGAGGATAGCATCCAGTATATAGAGAATGCGCTCTCCAGATGGGAATCCATAGAGAGGAGGTGTAGCGGGGATGGAGCGCCTATAGCTGAAGCTGTTGTTAGATTATTAATAAGCGATATGAAGAAGGTTATGGCTAGTAACCCGAGAGCTGAGGGTATGGTTGCGGTTATGGGTAGATCTGTTGAAGCTCAGCTTAACCCTGATTGCTGGACTGTAAGCTTCCTTAGAGCTATGAAGAAGGAGATAGAGAGTAACATCTACTATAAGCTTAGCCGCCTCGGATTTTGTAGGTTTGGTAATGACTACGCCTTAGGTTTGAGATGGCTTCGTAGACTCGGATATGTTCAGGTATCTACTAACCCAACTTTAGCAGCTATAGCTTACGATGATGATCCATCGCTTTGGAATGTATTCCGCAAGGTATTGAGGGATGAGGTTGCTAAAACTAATCCGGAGTGGCTTAGGGATCCAGCTAGGTATAGCGATGAACTAGCTATGAGGGCGACTATGGTTGCATTATGGCCTAACATGGAGGTTTTCAGACCGATATTCTTCCTAAGAGAGTATAAGGATGGTATGATAAGCTATCAGTTAAACCCGAATGTAGCTGATAGTGTGGAAGGTAGTTTGAAAGATGCGTTTAAGATCTATACATCGGCTCAGGAATACTTCAAGAAGTATGATGCGTATCTATTATGGGGCTACTCTGCTAAGATCGAGCGTGGTAGGCCTAATATAGTCTTTAAGGTTGCGGGTAGCTCGCCTGCGGCGATAGATATAACTAGGGAGCTTGAATCCCGTGGTATAGGTACGAATAATACTGTAACCTTCACCGTATCTCAGGAGGCTACTTTGATCATAGCTAAGATAGAGGGTATGGTAGATGCTGTTAAACGCGGTGTAAGGATTACGAGATGCTATGAGACGACTATGGGTGGACGGCTTGATGATCATATGCGTGAGTATGTAGCAGCCTACTTCGTTAAGAAGGCTCTAGCTAAGCTTAGGAGTGATGTAGAGAAGGAGGAGGCTTTGAAGGTTCTAGCTTCTATGGTGAAGGCATCTATAAAGATGGAGCCTGATGGTAGGTGGATAGGTCCTACTGGATGGGGTTATGATCTCGTTGCTTCTACGGTAGATGAGAAGGTGGAGCTTATATGTTCTAGAGCGTATATACGACCCCTACATAGGGATGGATTTGCAGAATTCCTAGTTAGGTATGGTGTTTTCGAGTGTGGTGTGGAAGAGGCTAGGAGGATTCTCGAAGAGGCTGAGAGAGCTATAGGTTATGGTGGAATACTAGTTAGTCAAAGAGTTTGGTCTCTATTCTTTAGTAGGGAGAATAAGCAGAAGTGGATCGGCTACCTAATATCTAAGTATGGGCTTACAGCTGAGCAGGCTGCTGAGATAATGGATGTTATAGATGTACTACCAGCATCTAAGAGGAAGCCTGATGAAACCCTATTAACTTTAGCGGGTAATAATATGACTAATACAGAGTTTCCGGATCAGCAGATGGCTGTTGTTAAAGCTACTGGTAGCTCATCGTTTAGGTTAGAGGATTATGAGTATTCTATACTTAAAAAGCATGATGAGAAGATAATTGAATGGCTTATGAAGTGGGATGACTTCGTAAAGGCGTTCGAATTAACCCCTCAGCTTAGGGAGAAGTTCGAAGAGGTTGGTATAGATGTATCTGGGATGGGTGAGAGAGGATTGCAGCCTGAGGAGTGGAGTAGCTTCGGATCGACGTATAAGACTATGAGAGGGTTTAGGCAATCTTATCTAACGTTTAGAGAGAAGGTTGTGAATATAGCTAGGGAAGTTGCTAGGGAGCTCTCCATAACCTAGTTTTCTAAATATTAATTAATGCTTTTTAGCCAGTATGTATATGTCTGTATTGCGGTGATCTTATGGCTAGACCTAAGGTATACGTAACGAGGAAGATCCCCTCACCTGGCTTAGAGATTATAGGTGAATACTGTGATTATGAGTTGTGGCCTGATGTAGAGTATCCTCCACCGAGGAGTGTCCTGATAGAGAAGTTGAGGGATAAGGATGGACTCCTATGCTTACTAACAGATAGGATAGATGCAGAGGTTATGGATGCCGCGCCTAATCTTAAAGTGATAAGTACGTATAGTGTAGGCTATGATCATATAGATATAGAGGCTGCGACTAAGAGGGGTATCTACGTTTGCTATACTCCAGGTGTACTTACCAATGCTACAGCTGATTTTACTTGGGCTTTAATGCTAGCAGCGGCTAGGAGGGTATGTGAAGCTGATAGGTATGTGAGGAGTGGTAGGTGGGATAAGCCTTGGAATCCGTTTATGCTTCTAGGCGTGGATGTATATGGTAAAACCCTTGGTATAATAGGGTTGGGTAGGATAGGGAGGGCTGTAGCTGAGAGAGCTAGAGGCTTTAATATGAAGGTTATATACTACGATCTATATAGGCTTTCTCCGAGTGAGGAGGCTAAGCTTGGGGTTGAGTATAGAAGTTTAGAGGATGTTTTAAGGAGTGCCGACTTCGTAAGCATCCATGTACCTCTAAGTAAGGAGACGTATCATCTTATAGGTGAGAGGGAGCTTAGATTGATGAAGCCTTCTGCGATATTAGTTAATACTTCTAGAGGCCCAGTCGTCGATGAGAAGGCTTTGTATAAGGCTTTGAAGGAGGGTTGGATTAGAGCTGCAGGTATAGATGTATGGGAGCAGGAGCCTACACCTAAAGATAATCCTCTACTAACGCTCGATAACATAGTGGTTGCACCGCATATAGCTAGTGCTTCTGAGGAAGCTAGATCTAGTATGGCTGAGATGGCTGCTAGGAATCTTGTAGCGGTATTGAAGGGTGAGATGCCTCCAGCTTTAGCTAACCCGGATGTATTGAAGATTAGACCTCTTAGTAAAGTTAAGGTATAGCTTAGTATCCCTATCCCCTGAATACCCATCTGATATATCTCATACATATCCTAGATCTACACCGTCTCCTTTTCACAGATAGTAGTAGTGCTAGTATGTATATGGATAGCATGGTTACGCCTATAACCCCGCTTACAGGTAGGTTTGCTACAACCGCTATTATAAATCCTGTTATAGATGATATGAGCGTTATAGATATGGCTTGGTTTCTAAGTTTCTCGAAGCTATGTGCGAATTCGTAGGCGATTATAGCTGGAGCTGCTATGAATAGCTCTGTGAGTAGTGCTCCTACGACTCTAAGGTTTACTACGGTACATAGGGATGCTAATATTAGTATGAGGTATCTGTAGAATTTTATATTTAACCCGTATGCCTCCGAAGATTCTGGATCAAATAACGTATACTTGAGTTCACCGTGGAATAATATTAGTACGATGATTACGATTATACTTACTGATACGAGTTCTATAAGTTCGTAATCCGTTATTCCTAGTACATCCCCTACTAGGAAACGCCAGGCGGAGGATATGTATGGGCTGCTTAAAGCTATAGCTAGAACAGCTATAGCTGTAGATGATCCGAATATTATACCTACAGACATATCACTCCTCCCCCCTATCCTCTCCTCACTGTATCCCGATAGGATCGCGAACAGTATACTCGTAGCTACAGCTCCGATCAACGGGTTGATACCTAGGGTTATAGCTATCGTAGCTCCAGCTAGAGCTGCGTGAGCTAGAGCTGCACCTAATGCTGATAAACCTCTCAATACCATATGGACGCTAATATTAGCAGAGACTATGCTAGCTATCACGATGGCTATGAAGGCTTTGACTATTAGTATCGGTATGTTTTCAAGCATGGGAATCCATACCACCCATAAACTTTACTCCATTCCTCGTATAGAAGTGTACTGGACGCATATATGTTTCCTCTAGTAATTTCTCATCTAGTGTATCTTCTACATCACCGTATGCTATCAAGCGTCTATTTAGGAGGAGTATCTTAGTAGCGTATTCTATGAGTGGTGTTGCATCGTGGAGGACTACTATGATACATACATCTTTACTATACTCTTCGCGTATCATATCGATTATATCCTTTATGGATGGGGAGTCTATGGCTGAGAACGGTTCATCTAATAATAGTATTTTAGGTCGTGAAGCTAACGCTCTCGCTATCAGTACCTTCTGTTGTTGCCCACTAGATAGGTGAGAGTATGGCTCGCTCCACAGTTTATCTACACCTAATCTACGAGCTATATCTAGAGCTTCCTCCTCATCCTCATATGTAATAATCCTTGGGGGTGTTTTAGAAAGGAGTCTACCCATAAGGATTACATCTCTAACTAGCATAGGCATCCTAGGATCTATCCTCTCTCTCTGAGGGGTATAGCCTATAAGCCTCCTTATCGATCTATCTCTATAAGGATCCTTACCTAGTACTCGAACCGATCCGGATGATGGTTTTAATATCCCCACGATCAACTTTAGTAGCGTAGTCTTCCCAGCTCCATTAGGACCTAGTACTAGTAGAAGCTCGGGTCTATTTATAGTGAAGCATATATCCGAGAGTATAGGTACACCCTCTATCTCTATATACACGTTTTCTAACTCTATAAGAGGCTCCATTAGCTAGCACCTCTATACCTCCTAAATGTTATCGTGAGTATGAGGATGAAGGTAGCTGCGGCCAATAGAGGTATATACTGCATCGAGTGGTATCCCTCCCTAAAGTATCCAAGTTTTAAATTAGCTAGAGATACTATTAATCCATAGGATACTATCTTAATATACTCTATGTAGCTATCTTCATATCCGGTTGGGAGAGGGTTGAATACTACGATAGGTGCACCTACATCTTTTGAAATCTCGCTTGCAATCCTACCTTCATCAAGCTCGTACTCTAATAGATGAACGATTATAGCATCTGCAGATCTAGCTAACTCTCTAAACTCGGTGATATCCCTCGGTGCTACAGTTCTCTCTCCTCTAACCAGTATACCGGCAATCTCTATACCCATATAATCTAGTAGTGGCTCCATATGCGATCCGGCTAGAGCCACCTTCAACCCATCCAATCTATATAGGGATTTACAGTTTTTAATCCATCCGGATATAGCAGATATACTTTTATTAAACTGTTCGAATCTATACCTGTAGTATTCCTCCCTCCATGGATCTATAATCGATAGCGTCATATACAATGCTCTAGCTATAACTATAGCATTCGATGGGTAGAGCCATACATAGTGTGGATTACCTCCAGGTATATACATGCTACTACTCCAATTCTCCCATCCAAGCTTGATAGCTTGTACATCCTCAAAATATCCGAGGAATTCCTCTCTACCAACGCATACGAATATATCTGCATTCTCTAGAAGTAGTCTATCTTTAGGTTTAGGTGCATATACGTGCGGATCTATGAAGGCTGGTACTATAGTAGCAACTTCTACTAGATCTCCCCCGATATCTCTAGCTATCAAAGCTAGAGGCTCTATGGTAGCTATTATCCTAATCCTATCGTTAACTGGTAGTGCTACTATACTAGATAATCCTATCAATAGCGTGAACTGTATTAGGAGTAGGTTTAAAAGTGGTAGTATACGCATATGAACCCCCTAATGTTTATGAGGTATTCTAAAACCGCATGGGCAATATTCCGGTGTATCCAATAATCTGCATAGGCATTCTGCAAATTTATCCGATATGAAGAAATCTATTCTTGATGATTCTTCATGCGCCTCCTCCTTCGTAAATCCTAGGATATCGTGAAGGAACCGTTCAAGAACTCTATGCTTATGTAGTAGGTTATCTACGTAATCTACCCCCTCACTAGTTAATTTAACACCAACTCTAGGCATATATATGATATACCCTTTCAAAACGAGATTCTGAAGTATGGATATAGATGTAGGAGTTTTTACCTTGAACAATCTTGCGATTCTAGCTGGTTTAACATATTCTGAGGATAACCCTTCTCGATATATAGTAAGAAGGTATCTTGATTCTAGGTGTGTAAGCACATGTTAGACTAACTCTAACATATATATAAACATTACCCAGTTTACAGGGTGGAAAGTTTATTAGGGATTATCTTCCCTATATGAGTAGGCTAATCGGGGATAGATCGATGAGTCTTACCAGAGTTCAGCGTGATATATTGAGGAAGACTGTTGAAGAAGTCTTTAAGCTTATAGAGGGTAATCCTCGTAGATTTAAACAATCCCTAGAACTTATAGTGAATCTAAGAGATATAGATCTGAAAAAGCCTGAAAATAGATTTGTAGAAGTTATATCCCTACCGCATGGATCTGGTAAGCCTGCTAGGATCTGTTTAATAGCTTCGGGTGCTCTAGCTTCTCAAGCTAAAAATGTAGGAGTGGATCTTATATTAGATCCGAATGATCTAGCATCGTATGGTAGTGATAAGAGGAAGGGGAAGAAGTTAGCTAGAGAATATGATTTCTTCCTAGCTGAAGCTCAATATATGGGTCTCGTAGGTAGATATCTAGGTACATTCCTAGGTCCGAGAGGGAAAATGCCTACACCTATTACACTAACAACATCTCTAGAAGATATTGTAAAATCTCTTAAGAACAGTGTTAGAATTAGGGTTAGGACAAATCCTCAAGTAAAGTGTAGGATTGGTATTGAAGGTATGACGGTGGATGAGGTAGTTGATAATATAGAATCTGTCTTTTCTAAAATTATAAGTAGGATGCCTAAAGGTATGGGAAATGTAGATAGTATATATCTGAAGGGTACTATGACCCCTGCTATTAAGGTAAATTTAAGTAAGGTGTGATAGATGTCTACTGTAAAATTGTCTATTAAAAAGGAGAGAAAGATAAAGCAGTTTGAAGAATTGAAATCACTTATTTTAAATTATCCTACCATTATCGTAGCTAGATTATATAGGGTTGATGCTAATTATCTGCATGATCTAAGGATAAAATTTAGGGGAAGAATGATTTTCAAAGTTGCAAAAAATACATTATTTAAGAAAGCTTTAGAAGAAGTTTATGGTAAAAATATAGAAATAGATAAATTTAGTTCTATATTATTTGGTGAAAACGTATTTATATTCACTAAAGATAACCCTTTTAAAGTATATTTAGATTTATATAGGAGTAAGATATTTGTATCCCCATCACCTGGAGATATAGCGCCAGATGATATAGTTATACCTGAAGGGGATACAGGTATACCACCTGGACCTGCTATAAGTGATTTCAGTCAATTAGGTATCGAAACCAGAATAGTTAAGGGTACTATACATATCGTTCGGAGTAAGGTTCTAGTGCATAAAGGTGAGAAGATATCGCTAGAAGTTGCTAACCTTTTATCGAAACTCGGTATGAAACCTATAGCTATATGGCTTGATCCTAAAGGAGCTTTAACCGATGGCATCTTCATACAGGAGGATGTATTAAAGATAGATCCAGAGATTTATAGAGGTATATTTAGAGACGCGGTATTATCCGCCTTCAATTTAGCAGTTAGCATAGAGTATCCGACTGTAGAAGTTCTACCTACGCTTATACTAAAAGCTCACAGTATAGCATTATCGTTAGCTTCGTATATAGCCTTACCTATGCCTGAGATGATTATGAATCATATAGTGAAAGCTGTAGCGATCGCTAATACCTTATACTCACTAATCGAGGGTAAAACTAAAGAGAAGGAGGAAACTTTAAAAGAGGGAGAAGAACCTAGTGAAGAAGAGGGGTTGGGAGGTCTAGCCGCCCTCTTCGGATAGGAGGTGGTGGAATCTGGAGTATATATATGCAGCTCTACTCTTATACCACTCTGGACAGAAGATAGATGAAGAGAATTTAAGGAAAGTATTAAATGCAGCATCGTTAACACCAGATGAAGCTAGACTTAAATCACTAGTAGCAGCTCTTTCAGAAGTAGATATCGGTGAGGTTATAAAATCTGCAGGGGTATCCATATCTACTCCAACTCAGGTAGCAACTACAGCAAGTAGAGTAGAATCTAAAGCTGCGGAAGCTAAAGAAGAGAAGAAGGAGAAGGAGAAGGAAGAGGAGAAGGAAGAAGCCTTAGAAGGGTTAGCTGCATTATTCGGTTAACGATGACCGGTGAAGGTAACTCGATACTGCTAGTCATCTTAATGGTATCCTCTTAATAGTGCCGCATCTAAGACATGTTATTACGACTTTAGTAACTCCATCAGATCGTATTCTTATACGACATGTATATCCTGGCACTATGAAACGTTTACATTTCTTACATAATAGATATCGCTTATATATTCTTGGTATTCTAACCTTTGCTTTCATGGAGATCCTCCGAGCTATCTCTATATACCTATCTGCTCTCCTCGGATTTTTTTCGAAGCATTTTAATGCCAGTTCGAATAATTTCTCTATCCGCTCCAAGGCTATCTTCTTCCTTCTTCTACTCATCCCCTCCACCGGTATTAGATTTATCGAAGCTAGATACCTATAACGATCATTTCACAAGTTAGCTAGGCTGTAGATAAAGATATCTATAAGTCTAGACTTAGAATTTCATATCCACATGTCGTTTAGAAAGTTGATACTGATAATTGCAGAATCAGCTTTAGAGCTTATCCCTAACGAACTTAAGAATCATCCAGACATAGTACGTTTTGCTAGAAAAACCGGTATAGATGTGGACTATATAATATTGGATAGAAGCTATCATCATCATGCTATGTTGAAATTGAAGGATTCTAATAAACGTGGTAGACCTGATATAGTACATTATACGCTTCTTTCAGTATTGGAGACACCGTTATGTTGGGATGGGATGCTAGAGGTCCATGTACATACATACGGTAATAACGTTATACATATAGATCCTGAGGTTAGATTACCTAAGAACCATCTTAGATTTCAGGGTATTATCAGACAGGTATTCAGGCATGGTAAAGTCCCCCCGAATTCAAAGAAGCCCTTGCTAGAACTTCATCGTGAAACACTTAAAGTACTTATTGGAGAGGTTAAGCCAGATATCCTCATAGGACTCTCTGAAAAGGGTAAACCTGAAACTATAGCTAGACTATCATCTAGGCTTATAAAGTATGAAAGACCTGCCATAATCATAGGGGGGTTTCCACATGGAGATTTCTCTGAAGATACTCTAAAATTACTCGATGAACTGGTATGTGTAGATCCTAAGCCGATGCATGCATGGATAATCGCCGCTAGGATAGTTCATAGCTTCGAAGAGGTGTTAGGTCTCGATGAAAGGAGATTAAGTATGCTAACATCATATGGAGGATATAAACCCTCTTAAGACATCATAGATTGATCTAATAGTTAGATGAACTATACGCTCCTTACCTGTTAACGATTCAAGTCTTTTAATCCTAAAGTATAATGGTGGGTGGGGATCGAAGTTAAGCCATGAACTAGCTCCGTATACTTTCTCGTGCATAAGTTTAGAATATCCTATCTTATATAGAGCTTCAGCTAAAGCTTTAGGATTACCAAGTCTGATAGCTGCTTCTAGATCAGCTCTAGCTTCTAGAAATTTCCCTACAAAGTATATCATGAAAAATGCTAGGGGGAAGTATATGAAGGGTAGAAGTATAACTATCGGGTACAATACATATATTCTCAGAAGATATTCCGCCACCGAAACTATGAACAATATAAATGGATCTATATTCTTTATATGACTAAGTTCATGCCCTATGACAGCTTCAATCTCATCTATATCGAGTTTTGTTAAGAGTCCTGTAGTTACTATGATAGCAGATCTCCACGGTATCATCCCTGTAGCAGCTGCATTAGCTATAAGCGTATTGATTAGAGCTAATTTAACCCTAGGTAAATTATACTTCACTCTAACTTTTTCTACGATATCGAAGATATCGTATGAACGTATAAATACCTTATCAACAGATGACTGAAGCCCATAGAACGAGAATATCCTACTAACGATATCTGGCTCAGGTATCTTACCTAGCGCTAAAGTTTCTTCAAAAATAGCCTTTTTAATCTCCATAAGCTGATCTTGTGTATAATTCGATATAAACCATTCATACTCCTTAGGTGATAATACATATTGTACTACATATACGTGTCTACGTCTTTCGTTTAAAGCCCAATCAGAAATTCCCACCATTATCTTATCTGCATTCAATAGTATTATAAATTGTAAAAGTACAAGTATAAATGGGGCATAATATTGAAATATTGCAAACATTATGATATTTAACATCATAAAAAATAAAAAGAATGGAAGCATATTATCTGAGAAAAGTTTCTCTATAGTTTTTCCTCTACGAGAAGCATATTTATCAGGATATATATTAGCATACTCTACGAACGTTAAGAAGATAGATGAGCGTCTCACATTATCTTCAAACGAATGGATAGCGTAGCGTACAGAATCCTTTATATTTTCAACTACGTCTACTGGTGGATTACCATACTGATATATATCCAACACAACTACTTGATCGACATATATCACTACATATATACTCCACTCAAATCCGTGACTTAAAGTAAAAGTGATTATATTATAGCCTAAATGAAGGCTATGTTGGATAAGGAACGGTGGTATATGAAGTTTCAATGCTATTACCTGTTCAATGAAGCCTATAAGTTCATGTAACCTATACCTAGGAGCTTCAACTTCGAATATAAAGCGCAACGGAGTAGAGGACACCTCTTTACATACACCTGCCTAGGCTCGTATTAGAATAGGGTAGCCAGTAAGATAAATGTTAGTTTTCCCATTATCTTAGAGCTCTATAAATTGAGCGTGAGAGACGCCGGATATTCTTATGATAGCATTAGCATGTATAAGTCCCCTCTTTTTTGCTTCGTTTACTATCTTATCTCCAAATAAATTGGCTACGGTAGCCGTCTCAAGTATCGATAAAGCTTTTTCGATAGTAACTAGGGATCCCTTAAAGAATTTTTCATCTATATATACCTCAAGATCACCATCCTTTAGAGTTTTACCTAAAAGATCAGCATCGCATACTGCTACAAGTACATCTTTTCCATACCTAAATACCTTGACATATACAAGCTCTTCACTCAAACTCTACACGCTCATATTTTACGGTACACTCTAGGATTATTTAATAGTTTCCTCAATGTCTTGTAAAACTATAAGCTTATAATAGAGTAACTATACAAGCCTTTTTCTAGCAGGGAGTAGGAGGGGTAAGTATATTAAGGTGTAGGAAGTATGTCTAGATATGAAGAATTAATACCGAAACCTAGAAGTAGATTTCTAAGGGTTAAATGTCCAGGATGCGGTAATGAACAAATAATATACGAGAAGCCTGCTATTAAAGTTACATGTAGAATATGCGAGCATATACTAGCTGAACCAAGAGGTGGTAAGGGTAAGATCTTAGCTGAAATTCTTGAATATCTACCTTGAGGTGTTTGATATGGATAATGAGTGGCCCGAGGTTGGTGAAGTTACTATAGGCACTGTTAAAAGCGTATATGATTATGGTGCTTATATAGCTTTAGATGAGTATGCTGGGAAGATAGGATTTCTACATGTATCTGAGGTCTCGACTACGTGGGTTAGGAGTATAAGAGACTATCTAGAAGAAGGTAGGAAGGTTGTAGTTAAGATTATTAAAGTTGATCCAGAGAAGGCACATATAGACCTATCTTTAAGGAGAGTTACAGAATCAGAAAAGAGAGAAGTACTTAGGCTTTGGAAGAGAAGAAGAAGTGGATCAGTACTACTAGCTAGAGCCTGTAAAGAGGCAAAATTAGATTACGATGAGGTCTTAGCCCGGTATGGAAAAATTATAGAGGATAAGTTTGAGGATATCTATGGATTATTCGAAGCTGTCATCGAGAAAGGTATCAGTGTTTTAATAGATCTTAACCTACCAGAAAATCTAGTAAAAGCAATAGAGCATATAGCTAGAGAAAGGATATCCGTAAAGAAGGTTGAAGTTTCCGGTCTATGCGAAATATACTTCTACGATAGCAATGGTGTGGAAAAGATTAAGAAAGCATTCGATTATGCTTTAAAATTGAGAAAACCTGAAGGTGTAAAGGATGTTAAGGCGTATACTATAGGAGCTCCACGATATAGAATCGAAGTAGTGGGAAGTGAATATGGCTTAGCAGCTAAATTCCTTAAAAGAATTATAAATAGATTGCAGGTTGCAGTTGAAAAGCTTGGAGGTAGCTTTAAGTATATGGAGGAGAGAAAGTAGTGGTATGGCTTTTAAGGAGATGTATAAATTGTGGTAGATATACTCTCAAAAAGGATAAATGCCCATATTGTAGTGGAGATGTTAGGATCCCTCATCCACCGAAAACATCTATATACGATAAGTATAGAGAATATAGAAGGAGGATAAGGGAAATTGCGGAAACCAGTAGTAGTATGGGTTAAACGAGGCTTAGAGTTTAATGATCCCTTAGTTATAGAGGGCTTCCCTGGTCTAGGATACGTAGGTAGGATAACGGTTGATTACATCGTAGAGAAGCTTAACGCTGTAGAATTTGCTAGGCTTTACACACCATATTTTCCACAGCATGTTATAGTAGATGAGCATGGTGAAGTTAGACTTCTTAAAGCATCGTTCTACTACTGGTCGGAGCCAGATAGTAGACGAAGCATCATACTAGTAGTGGGTGATAGTCAAGCTCAAACAATCGAAGGTCAATATAGGCTTGCATCTACGATACTAGGGTTTACACGTAAGCTAGGAGCCAGAAGAGTAGTATGTATAGGGGGGTATGAAGCATATGTAAGCGATAAACCTAGACTATACGTAGCGGGTACAGATTTAGATATTATTCGAGAAGCCACATCTATCGGTGTAGAGGTTGGACGTATAGGTAGCCCTATAGTAGGCTTAGCAGGTGTGATACTAGGCATAGCTAAATTCTACGATATGAAGGGCATAGCGATTCTGGTGGAGACACCTGGATATTATCCTGATATAGTTGCTGCTAAGGAAGCAATAATTTTTGTATCTGAGTATATAGGTGTGAATATAGATGTAGGCGATCTAGAAAAATACGCTGATAAATTTTCTCAAACTTTACGAAGTTTAGAAGAAGTAGCTGAAGAATTGAAGCATTTATCCGAGTCAGTTAGATTAGCCGATAGAGGAAGGTTGACGTATATAAGCTAGGGCTCTATCACCGAGCCTATATCGTATCCCTCGAGAGCTTTCACTATATTCTCTGGAGTTAAACCTGACACAACTATAAATCTGAATGGTGTTTCTGATAAAAGTCGACATGCTTCTGGATCTATTACTTGGTTTATACCTGCTTTATACCTCACATCCGCGAATATCTTTTTCAATTCCTCGATTTTAATCTTAGAAAGTTTTTTCGCATCTCTATATATGTTCGGATCTTTATCGTATATGCCGTCAACCTTCGATGCTTTAACTATGACCTCGGCCTTCAACCTTCTAGCTAATAGGATAGCTACAGAGTCTGTAGTCATACCAGGGGTTAATCCACCCATAACAACAAGTAAACCATTATCTTGCATAGCTTTAGCTTCATCGATACTTCTTGCTATAACACCCTTCGTTAGATCTTTCAGACACTTAGAGAGTAGTAGAGCTACTATGCGTGAAGCCTCTATCGCTATCTCATCTTTATCTTCCTCTGCTAATCCTAATTTTTCAGCTATACTTATTAAACTCCGTGCAAACTCTCCTCCACCAACTACTACTGCCAACCTGTACTCCATTCCTGCAAGTCTTCTTATAACAGATGAATACGCATATAACACGCCTGGATCTATAGGTGACGCTATGATAGAACCGCCTATCCTAATTACAGCACTTAGATCCCTCAACGCTCGGATAACTTTAAAAGCTGTTTTCAGGTATAAACATGACGGAAGGATAGGAAGTATAAGTGGGGATATTATTTGTCCTCTAGTAGGCTTCCTAAAAAGCTCAGTACTAGAATTCTAGAAGCTTTAGCTTCTAGCATTAGGATGGAGATACTTAGATTACTACACGAAGAAGGCCCTCTTTCATATAGTGAACTTATGGATAGACTAAATCTGGATCCTGTTAAGCATGCAGGTAGGTTCGCCTATCATCTCAAGAAGATTCAATCTGCTAATCTCATAACGCTATCAAAGGAGGGTAGGAAGTATCAGCTTACAGATTTGGGATGGAAAATATATGAGCTTACACGTGAAATAGAGGAGCATGCCCTTAGAGCTGGTACAAGACTTCTAGTAAGAACATCGCGTACAACCATAGAGGAGTTCGATCGTAACCGCATAGTAGAATCGCTTGTTAGAGAAGCTCAAATACCTCAGGAGATAGCTGAAAGAATAGCTAGAAAAGCTGAGGAAAGACTCCTCGATCTGAGGGTAAAATATCTTACAGCTCCCTTGATCAGAGAATTCGTAAACGCTATACTCATAGAAGAAGGTATGGAGGAGTATAGGCATAAGCTTACTAGGCTAGGTTTACCAGTCTATGATGTTAAGAAGTCTTTTCAAGATATAGGTGCTAGAGGCGGTATTGCTAAAGACGTTAAAGATCGTGCGGGTGAGGCTGTACTTAGAGAGTACGTCCTACTTGACATACTACCTAGAAGAGTCGCAGACTCCCACCTATCTGGTTATATAGATATAAGAAAACCTGGGTCATGGATACTCCATCCAGATGTGATAATACATGATATAGAAGAGATCCTAGCTAGACATGCTTCAATGTTAACATTACCATCAGAAGAGAGTAGGCTAAAGCTCTACATAGCATATCTATCAAAGTTCATAAGAGATGTATGCTATGAGATACATGAAGAACAGGTAGTAGAATACTTCAACGTCTATCTAGCTCCATACGTAACTGGGGTTAGAGATATCGAAATAGAAGACGAACTCATATCTTTTCTTATATACCTCTCTGATCTGAAACCCACGGTATCACTAGGACTTGAACTAGGGATACCGAGTTTCATGGAAGAAAAGAGGGCTCTTGGAAAGAAGATCGGATATGGCGATCTATACGATGAAGCGTATCGTTTACTTAGAAGTCTACTTAGATGTTATGAGAGGCTAATGAGCTTTAATAGATTTCGGAGATGCCTACCGCGTTTAATAGTTAAGCTCAGAGGAGGGGATATAGATGAAGATATACTGCTTCATATCCACAGAATCATATCCTTAGGTGGGGAAGTAACGTTTTCTAATTTAGCTAAGACTAATGGAATAACATCATCTGAGGGTATATGGATTGAAGCGGATAAAGGTTTACCAGAATATGCTTTACTAAGGAGTCTTTGGATCGGTGGTGTGTCTGTGAATATACCTAGAGCTTCATATGAATCTCATGGAAGAGAGAATATATTCGCTCGTAGATTAGAAAGGATATGTAGAGATGCCGTAGACTCTCTATTATTCAGGTATAGTGCTGTATCATCTAATATATCCTCTAATCTTCTCCCCACTCTATTTGGTGGAGTTAGCCCATACTCTAGTATCAAAAATTGTAAATACGGTCTAAACTTAGTAGGTCTCTTAGAAGCTGCTATGCTTTTCACAGATTCAGAAAACTTTATCGAAGACGATGTATTGGATTATACGTGGAAGATCATAGACTATTTACGTGAGATAGTGAGAAGTATAGAACAGGAAACAAGAATTAAGATAACCCTATCTAGTATAGCCGATATCGATGCTTCAACTAGGCTTGCCAATATGGATCAGTTATACTATGGTAAAGCTAAAGAGTATAAACACTTATATAGACCGTTCTATGCCTCTGGCTCTCTCATACCTATGGATATAGATGTATCGACTATAAATAGAATAAGAATAGAAGCTGAATTTCATAGAAAGATTGATGGAGCATTAGCTGTAATACCGTTGAGTGAAGATGATATTGAGGATGTAGAAGCCATGAAAGACTTAACCATAGAAGCGTATGAAAACTATGATCTAAGATGGTATAGCTATGGGTTTAAATTCACATATTGCACCTTATGCCGTAGACATTTCAACGGCTTTATCGAAGTATGTCCAGAGTGTAGATCATCTAGAGATCTTGTAAGATATGTCAAGATAGGTGCATCGTATATGAGTGAGTATGTTTTACCAGATGGTGTAAGAAATGCTTTATTGAAGTCTAACAGCTCTCATTAAATTAGGTTGAGTAGAGCATCGTTTCTATCCATAATCCTGCGGCAGTAGTGGCACTGTATCAGTAAGGGATCCTTAGATATGACGTGAAATACGGGTTTGATAGGTTCATGGCTATTCGATATGCAAGATGGATTACCGCATTTAACAAGACCTACTAAGATATCAGGTATCTTAACTTTCATCTTTGATAAAACCTCGTAATCTCTTATTATATTTATCGTAGCATTAGGAGCTATCAAAGCTATTTTATGAACCTCGCTTTCTACTAGTTCCTTCCCTTCGATCTTAACGATATCCTTTAACCCAAGCTTATGACTAGGTACATTCATTACGACGCTTATCGTTAATCCTTCCTTACCGGTTAAACCTAGTATCCTAAGTACATCTAAAGCATAGCCTGCGGTTATGTGGTCTATAACTGTTCCATCCTTAATCTTTTGCACTCTTAACTCCCTTCGTTCATCCAATGTCTTCACCTAGCGTAACACTATCCTTAAGCTAGGATTTTAGTCTTTCTACAATCTCTAGGGTAAAGGATATCTATAGCTTACTGGATAGTAGCATAAATATGCAACGCTACATATCTAGAAGAGCTATGGTAGGTAAAGCCTGTATAGGGTTGAATTCTACGATATTAGGTGCAAGCGTAATCGGTGATGGTAGTTTCATAGATTCGTATACGATCTTAGGTTATCCTACCAGGCATAAAATTATGAAGCTACTCGAAAACGACTATATAGACTACGATGCTTTAGATAGCTTCAGCGAAGGCTGCCGCATAGGTAGTCGATGCATAGTTAGATCAAATACCATAATCTATGAATACACAAATATAAGCGATGATGTCGAGATAGGTCATGACGTACTAGTAAGAGAGTTTGTCTATATAGATAGTTCTACACGTATAGGATCTCATACAGTCATAGATGGCTATGTAGAGATAGGTAAGAAGGTTAATATACAGACTGGCTGTTATATCCCACCTAAAGCTATCATAGAGGATAGAGTATTCATAGGACCGTATACATTAATCCTAAATGATAAGTATCCTCCTAGCGGTAGACTTGTAGGCTCTAGGATATGCCATGACGCTATCATAGGTGCCGGAGTAACCATACTACCGGGAGTAGTAGTAGGCGAGGGGGCTGTCGTAGCTGCAGGGGCGCTCGTTACCAGAAATGTCGAACCATATACCGTCGTTAAAGGTAGACCTGCTAGACTATGTTACTCCAGGGATGAGTATGAAGAGAGAAAGAGAAGGTATATCAATCAAGCCTAGGGTTGGAGTTCTAGAAGTGTTTCGGTAGATGTAACGTTAGGTAACCTGTTTATTTCAAGAACCGCTCGGCATATATCCCCTACAACTGGAGCTTCTATGAAGGCTACTAAATCATACCTACCAAAGGTAAAGAATGCCTTTGTAACACCCTTAATCTTCCTTACAGATTCCAGTGTACCTATTACACCCTTTGGCTCTAGTTTAACGAAAACTATAGCTTTCATCTAATATTCACCTCATGTAGATGGGAATATTATGAGGGTCTCCGTAGATTTAACCCCCCTCACCTGAGCTAGTTTAAGTACATTTTCTCCAAGTCCCTTCAAATCCTCCGCTTCTATCTCTACTACAAAATCCCAGCGGCCTAATGTAGCTGTAACCGATCTAACACCCTTCGCTTTACTAAGTTCTAGATTTAATATTTCGAAAGAACCCGGCTTAGCTTCTATCAGTACGATAGCCTCTATCAACTCTAACCCCCTATGCTTATTAACACCCTCTCGAATATAACAGTTTATAGTGTCTAGCCGTGGGAGTCCAAGGATCTCTAGAATTGGAAGTATACGTGCATGCTACGGAAGATGAACATAAAGTTATGAAAGCTGTTAGTAACATACTACCTAGGGATCTCTATGAGAAGCTACGCTTCGATAGGGTTAGAACAAGAGGACATTATGGCAATCCTATAACAGTCATAAAGGCGGAGGCTAGGTTGGATGATGCTAAAGCTATATCGAAGTATATACTTGAGAAGATGGAAAAATACGATAGAGAGTATATTCGTAGGAATCTAGAAGTATTCGTAGATAGCGTTGGTACCATATATCTTAGATTCGATAAACAGGAAGCATACCTTGGTAGGATTGTGTTAAAAAGTAGCGATCCGATATGCGTAAGATTAAGATTCGATATACCTCCAGGTGGAAGAATTAATCCTATCGAGTATATAGGAGGGATAATCTTTGAAGAGGTACGTAGATCTTCATGTTAAACCTAGGAGTGAGGAGGATGTACACGATATTTTAGAAACAGCTTTGAAGCTAGGTTATAAAGCCATAGGATTAGTTATCGATAGCATCTACAGTCAGTTAGTAGAGGAGTATAACGGATTGAAGATATTAAAGAGGATTGATGTAGATGCAAAGCTAGATGATCTACGTAAATATAGAGTAAGGTTATCCAGGAAGTATGATATCGTATCAGCTATCTGCCGAGATAGTAGCGATATTAGGAGAGCTCTAAAATGCGGCTTCAATATAATCTGTTTCAAAGGCCTACCTAGCACTCCTAAAATAACCGATTTCTCCCTCATAAAGTATAGTGAAGCATACTTAGAATTAGATCTATGCGATCTACTATCCTTTAATGAAGATGAAAGGATAATGGTCTTCAGATCAATAGCTAGAATATTCAGATACGCATCTAGGAAGGATGCTAAACTTATACTAGCGAGCGGCGCAGTTGACTCCTATAAGCTTAGAGCACCATTAGATTTAGCAAGTATGGTGCTTCCCGCAGGTGTAACATGGTTTGAAGCTTTAACAGCAGCCGTATACAATCCATCTATATTCTTCTCGTATATGATACGTAAGAGTATGGGGTATGTAAGTGAAGGTGTTAGGATCGTTAGAAGGTGGTAGGGTTATCCCTCTGAAAACTATTCGAAGAAGGTATATACTTATAGAGCTAGTGAAGAGTAGTATGCATATAGATGCTAAACATATAGTTTCAGAATTAAAGAGGAGTTTACTTAGATTATACGGAGAATATGGTTTAAGCTTAGCGGATATACATCCCATAGAATATGGTAGTAGCTATCTCGTAATATCATGCGATCATAGAATGCTTCAGCAGGTTAGATCTGCTATAGCTTATCTAGATCGTATCGGTGGTATCGATGTACTACTATGTGTATCCTCAGTATCCGGAACCCTTAAAAAGCTTAGGATGAGGATGAGGTTCACGTAACATTTATCTTTAAAGGAGTTGTATCTAGTAGAACTCGAGGTTAACGTATATGTTTACACCACCTGGAGCCTATGATAGAGTCATAACGATATTCTCTCCTGAGGGTAGATTACTTCAGGTAGAGTATGCTGTCGAAGCTGTTAGGAGAGGTGCTACTATAGTAGGTATAGTATCTAGGGAAGGGGTAGTCTTAGGAGCTGAGGAGAAGGCTACATCTAAACTTCAGGATCCAAGGTTTTCATGGAAGATTTACCAGATAGATGACCATATAGGTGTCGCTATAGTAGGTTTAGGCGCGGATGCCCGTATACTTGTAGATCAGGCTAGGATATATGCTCAGACGCATAGATTAACCTATGGTGAACCTATAGATGTAGAAGTTCTAGCTAGAAGGATAGCTGATATAAAGCAGGCTTACACGCAGTATTCTGGTGCTAGACCCTTCGGTGTCGCTATGGCCTTCGGAGGTGTAGATAGAGAGGGGCCGAGGCTATTCGTAACTCTACCAGGTGGAGACTACTGGGGTTACAAGGCTACATCGCTAGGTGCGAATAGCGAGCAAGCGTCAGAAGTATTGGAAGCTGAGTACAGGGATGATTTAGCATTAGATGAAGCTATACTACTATGCTTAAAAAGCTTCTCTAAAGCATTAGAGGGTAAGGTTGGCGGGCGTAATGTGAAGATAGCTGTAATACCTGTATCGACTAAGCAATTCAGAAGACTTACCGATGAAGAAGTCGATCTATACGCAGCTAAACTCGGTTGATACATATACACCTATCTTAAGGAAATTGTTTAAATTTTAGCTTGGATTATTCTACCGTAGATGAGGTTATGAAGGGTAGTAGTACACTAGCTCGTATAAGGAAGGATGGGGAGCGGTATGAGATACTAGTTTATAGCGAAGCTGCCTTAAACTATAAGCTCGGTTTAGAGAAGGATATAACTAAAGTCCTAGCTTCTACCGATGTATTCACAGATTTTAGACAAGGGTTAAGAGCTTCGGTGGATAAGCTTAGAAAAGCCTTCGGTACAGATGATGTATATAAGATAGCGGATTTGATAATCAGGTATGGTGATATCCAGATACCTGCTGAACTTAGAAGGAAGATGATCGAGGAGAAGCGTAGGCAGATAGTAGCATTCATAACAAGAAATTGTATCGATATACGGACTGGTTTACCGATACCAGCGCTTAGAGTTGAGCAGGCTATGGATGAAGTCGGCGTATCTATAGATCCGTTCGAAGATGCTGAGATCCAGGCTAGACGTGTTATAGAGGCTATTAAGAGTATAGTACCCTTAAAGATCGAGTCTATGCGTATCGCTGTTAAGATTCCATCTAGATATGTTGGCAAAGCATATAATCTAGTATTGGGTATAGGTAACGTTGAGAGAGAGGAGTGGCAGAAGGATGGATCCTGGGTAGGTATAGTTACTATCCCTGCAGGTCTACATGGCGAATTTATAGATAAGCTAGGTAAAGTTACAGAAGGTGAAGCTCAGGTTAAGATATTGAAGTGAGGGTAGAGTTATGTCTACGATAGAGGAGAGAAGATTAGTTCTACCTGGAGATCTAGTAGTAGAGGGTGAAGGATACGAGCTTGGAGCTAACGTCTACAGGGATGGTGTGAAGATATATTCTCAAGTAATCGGGCTTGCGAGTATAGTAGATAACAAGGTTTCTGTAACAGCTCTCAAAGGCGTATACATACCTAAACGTGGAGATATAGTAGTAGGTATAGTTAGAGAAGTAGGTATAACTAGATGGCTTATAGATATAAACTCCCCGTATCAGGGTGTACTCCCAGCTGTAGATGTTATCGGAAGGAAATTCTCTACTGATAAAATCGATCTTAAGGACTACTTGAAGGTAGGGGATGTTATAGTTGCTCGAGTCGTTAGTTTCGATAGGACAACGGATGCTATACTAACTGTAGATGGGAAGGGGTTGGGTAGAGTAGATAATGGTAGACTCGAGTATATAACACCTACTAAGATACCTAGATTGATAGGGAAGAAGGGTTCTATGATAAATCTTATCAAGAAGGAGAGTGGATGTAATATAACGATAGGTAAGAATGGAGTGATACTTATAGAAGGTCCAAGTAGGGAGTTGGAGGAGTTGGTAGCAGAACTTGTAAAGAAGATAGATAGAGAAGCACACGTACCTGGTTTAACGGATAGGGTAGCTGAGATCCTTAGATCCTCTATGAAGGGTGGGCAGGTATGAGCGAGTTCACTAGGAGAGATGGAAGGAAGCCTGATGAGTTAAGGCCTATAAAGATGAAGGTTGGCGTACTAGATAAAGCTGATGGATCGGCTTACGTAGAGCAGGGGGGTACTAAAGTCCTCGTAGCTGTGTATGGGCCGAGGGAGGTTCATCCTAGACATCTAGGTCTACCAGAATCAGCTATAGTTAGATGTAGATACCATATGGCTCCATTCTCTACTAAAGAACGGAAGAGCCCTACACCTACAAGGAGGGAGATAGAGCTATCCAAGGTTATAAAGGAAGCTTTAGCAAGTACTATAATGCTAGATCTATACCCTAGAACAACTATAGATATATTCGTGGAAGTACTGCAGGCAGATGGTGGAACGAGGTGTGCAGGTATAACCGCAGCCTCGCTCGCCCTAGCGCATGCAGGTATACCTATGATCGATCTAGTATCAGCTTGCGCTGTAGGTAAATGGAACGGTAGGATTATAGTAGATCTAACAGGTGAGGAGGATGAGGAGTGTGAAGCAGATATGCCTGTAGCTTTAATGCCGAGTTTAGAAAGGGTGACGCTAATACAGTTAAACGGTAGGTTAACTCCAGATGAGTTTTTAGAAGCCTTCAACCTCGCGGTGAAAGCTTGCAAGTATATAGGTGAGCTTCAGAAAGCTACTCTTAGAAGCTATTATGAGAAGATAAAGGAGGAGGTTCTATATGAGCAGTAGACTAGTAATACCGGAGCTTACGAAGAGGAGGATTAGGGAGCTTGCTAGTCAACGTAGGAGGATCGATAAGAGAGGGTTAGCAGAGTTTAGAACAGTATTCATAGAGAGGGGTATTATACCACAAGCTGATGGCTCCGCTCTCGTCCATATAGGTAATACGAAGGCTATAGCAGGTATTAAGATAGATCTAGGTCAGCCATACCCGGATATGCCTAACGCAGGTGTCCTAGCTGTTAACGTAGAATTGATGCCCCTAGCCTCACCTACATTCGAACCAGGACCACCTGATGAGAGGGCTGTAGAGGTAGCGCGTATAGTAGATAGAGCTATACGGGAGGGTAGGATGATAGATCTAGAAGAGCTTGTTATAACACCTGGTAGGGAAGTCTATGTTATCTTCGTAGATACCTATCTCGTAGATCATGATGGTAATATGATAGATGCATGTGTACTCGCAAGCGTAGCTGCACTCCTAGATGCTACTATGAGGAAGGCGATAGTATCAGAGGGTAGAGCTAGATTGATAGATGAGAGATCCCCCCTACCTATAAGACACTATCCCTTAACCGCTACTATATGTAGGATAGGTGAGACGCTTATAGTAGATCCGATACTAGAGGAGGAGGAGACTGCTGAAGCTAGGATTACCATAGGCTTCGATGAGGAGGATAGGATATGTATGATACAGCATAGTATAGGTATGCTTAGGTATAGCGAGCTATACCAAGCGATAAATATATCTAGGGAGGCTGTATCCCGTTTAAGGAAGGAGCTCTGTAAGGTGTTCCCGAATGCCGGGTAGAAGGCAGAAGACTCTCGGATGGCTTAAAGCTAGGTATGGAGCTACTGTTAGAGCTAGGTATACTACAGTATGGGTTCAAGCTCATAGCAGGTATAGGTGTCCGAGATGTATGTTTATAGGTTTAGAAAGGGTTTCGGTAGGTATATGGCGTTGTAGGAAGTGTGGTTTAACTATAGCTGGAGGAGCATACCAGCCTACTACTAAGATAAAGTAGTCTAATCTATGATCGGGGAAGCCTACTCTGTGATAAAGGTGGATCTAGGTAGGGTAGAGGTTAATAGGATAGTATACGAGGTTTTGAAACCTGAAGCTAGGAGTCTACCATCTAGAAGGGTGGAGGGTATTGTAGGATTGGATGAGAATGGTGTGGTAGTATTAGAGATTAGAGCATCGGATACTATAGCTTTAAGAGCTGCTGTGAATAGCTATATGCGTCTATTAAAAGCTGTGAAATCAGCTCTAGATGTAGTATATATCTATCCATGATAAGTTTTTAAACATCCCGCTACTCGTAGTAGATTTAGAAGATGCCTCGGTAGCTCAGCCTGGTAGAGCAGCAGCCTTGTAAGCTGCGGGTCGCGGGTTCGAATCCCGCCCGAGGCTCTCCCCCCTCCTATTTTCTCCATGATTTCCGTTATGGTTTTTATCCATATGCTATCCGTAGATCTGTAGGTTTCCCCATCTGGTTTCCAGGTTTACTCTACCACTGGGAAAGTTTATCTAGTATTGTATTAATCTAGTTTATGATGGTTCTCTCCATGAGGGTGTATGGTGTAGGTTATGGTAGGGTTTTAGCATTCGTATTATCTATGGTTATCGTAGCTTCGCTACTGGTAGCGTTATACTTCACCTACTATATGTTTATGGAGAGGTGTGGGAGATGTTTTATAGGTTTAGTAAGGATCGAGGGTGCGATAATTTATGATGAGGATGCCTACAGGTATCTAAGACTCATAGAGTCTGCGGCTGTGAATTCTAGTATAAAGGCTTTAGTAGTGTACGTCAACTCTCCAGGTGGATACGCTGATCTAGTAGAAGCTATACATCTAGAGTTATCGAGTCTAGGAAGGGTTAAACCAGTAGTATGCGTAGCTCAGCTAGCTTTATCAGGAGGATACTATATAGCGGTAGCTGCAGAACATATATACGTATACCCTACATCATATGTAGGTAGTATAGGTGTTATAGGTATCGGGCCATCTATACTAGTACCATCTGAGAGGGTTATGGAAACCGGGCCGTACAAGATTGTAGGATTCTCTAGACTACTATTCCCATACAATATAACAGAAGCTTTAGATAACTTCCTAGATGCAGTAGAATCCGGGAGGAGGGGGAGGCTAAGATTAAGCCGTGACGAGCTTAGTAGAGGATTAATATACATCGGTAGCGAAGCTGTGAAGCTAGGATTAGCTGATGAACTCGGCTCGATAAGAGATGCGTTAAACCTAGCTTCGAAGAAAGCTGGTATAGAAGAATACGAAGTCGTAGATCTAAACACCGGTAAACCCTACACAGAGTATACAAGCTCTAGAGAATTATACGAATATTTATGGAAGGATATATCGCTAGAAGCATTATCGAAAACCCATCCACCACCAGCACTATACTACATATACCTACCCCCACAGCTATACCTAGAGCTAGCCTCCCAATACCATACAATAGTATACAACACCACATACTCTAACGGTAGAGTCCTAGTAGATCTAAGCCACGGGAATACAGTATCATGGATAGATCTAGATGTACTATCCGGTAAGCTCGTAGAGAACGGTGCATCCATAGCGTTCACGAGAAGCTGGATGGATATAGAGGATAAACTACTCAATTCATCAGCTCTGATAATAGCTACACCAACAGTAGCCTACACCGATAGAGAAGCTAAACTAGTAGAGGAGTATGTAGAGAAGGGTGGTATACTACTACTATTCTTCGATCCATCAGTCGAGTATGTATCCATACCAAACCTCGCATACCCTATCAACACTATAGCATCCAGGTTCAACATATACTTCGCAGGCGGATACCTATACAACAATCTGGAAAACTTCGGATTCTACAGAAACATATACGCATACATAGCTAAAGAAGCTATCGATAACCCAATAGTATTAAACGTAACTAGGATAGCGTTATTCACAGCTACACACATATACTCATCAAGCCCAGCTCTAGCATATACATCGAACAACACATACTCATCGACAGCGGAGAAGCCTGGAAGATACACCGTAGCAGTATACGGTAGGAGAGGTTCAGGGCTAGTCGTAGCCTTCAGCGATCTATCATTCCTACAAGAACCATACTGCTACGTAGCCGATAATCTTAAACTCGTAGAGAATATAGCATCCATCATAGCTCAGAATACACCCCCAGCTCGAAGAGTAGAGAAGCCGCCAACCATACCCGAGATACCTGAAACTAGAGAGATAAGCGAGCCTAAGATACCGGTAGGTTTAGAGAAGGAGTATCTATGCATAGAGGATGGAGAGGAGTACAGGATAATATGGGTTAAAGTAGGTGATAGAGAAATCCTAGTAGTATACCCGCAGACAACCATACACTACTACTACGATGAGGAAGGCTCCCTTACAAGCTGGACTACAGATAACATTACATGCATATACCTAGAACCCATACCTAAACCACCCTACCCGCTAGTCGCTGGTAAAGAATGGGGTTGGCGTTCAAGATATAGCCTATCGATCAGCAGCCTAGAATATCTAGGCTCGATAGAAGGCTACTTTAAAGTCGAGGATGTAGAGGAGATAGAGATAGCTGGTAGAGTATACCTAGCAGCTAGGGTTGCATTCGAGATAAACGATACACTATACATGGATGGCGCATCATCTAGAAGCATATCTAGAGGATTCCAGTGGATATGCAGCGAGATCGGGCATATAAGAGAGGAAACCACCACATACTACTACATAGATAGCATACTACAGACGATAGTTAAGAGGATACTAGTACTGGAGGAGGTTAGGTATAGGAGCAAGTCTATATATAGCTGGAATACGATACACATACAACAGGTAGTATACTAGGTATGGCTAGTAGAGATGGTAGAGGTGTAGAGTGTAGTAGATGCGGCTCATCCATAGATATACCTGAAGCCATCTTCTGTCCTAAATGCGGGGCGCCGCTGCGAAGAAGTATAAGCGATGTAGCGTGGAGTATAACAGATGTATTCAAAGTCCTCCTACTATCCTTCCTCATATTCATACCATCAGTCATAGCGATAGGCTTCATAACATACATAGTATCCGGGGTAGACCCATTCAGCTCCTTCCTCACATCCTTCACCCTACTATCCCTATTCCACGTAATCCTACTATCGTTCACGCTTATCTACATAAAGAGGAGGGGTGGAAGCTTCAAATCCCTAGGATTAAGAAGTATCAGTAGAAGGATTATACTATTAGGCATAGCTTCAGGTTTAACGATAGTCGTAGCTAACATATCGGTAACCATGCTGCTCCAACCGACGATAGGAGCTAGCCCAATACAGGAGGAGATATATAGGCTAATATCCAAGCCTGGTATGCAGATAGCTATAGCTGTATTCTCAGTCTTGTTAGCGCCATTCGTCGAGGAGGTATACTTCAGAGGATTCAGCTACCAAGCCTTCAAGAAATCCTGGGGTGTAAAGGCAGCTATACCGTTATGCTCGATATTCTTCTCTATACTACATATGGATCCATGGAGCATACCCAACACATTCATAGCAGGACTGATACTAACCCTAGTATACGAGAAAACAGGAAACCTAAACGCTACGATAATAGCTCACAGCATAAACAACCTATCAGCTATACTCATCTACCTACTATCCTATACGCCTTAACGTTATAGCGTTATAAAGGCATATAGAGGAACATAAACCACAGCCTACACATACTCTATGATCCACAACCGGCCTACCATCCGCTACCCTTATAGCTTCATAGAAGCATGAACGTAGACAACGCATACATCTAACACACCTACCATAATCTATATCCGATTTATACACGGATACCCTATCAAGCTTCTCGAAATCTAAGACGTTAGGTAGAGCTACCCCGATTACATCACCCACACTAGAGAATCCTCTACTCGCAAGCCATCTATCAAGCTCACTCAGGATACGTGTTATAAACTGGAATCCGTGCATTATGATCGCTGTACAGATCTGTACAGATCTACATCCAAGCATTAGGAATCGGAGTACATCCTCATACCCAGATACACCTCCAGAACCTACTACACATGCTCTAACACCAGACTTAACTATCTTGTAAACCCAGCTACAGCTTATCGGCACCATCCATGGACCGCCATATCCACCTAAACCACCCCATACAACAGGCTTCATAGAATCCACATCGATCACTAACCCTTGGAAGCGAGCCGTAGCTACAACTAGATCCACCCCAGCTCTATCAGCAGCTAAAGCTATAGCTAGAGGATCCGCACCATGCGGTGTAAGCTTAACAGCTACAGGTATATCCACAACCCTCTTAACCGCTGCTACAATCCTCTCGACGATACTAGGATCCGCCCCAGCAGTCTTACCCATAAGCACACCCTCCCCAGCTTCGACATGAGGGCAGGATAGATTAAGCTCAACCATAGAGACGCCAGCCTCCCTAACCATAGATGAAAGCTTAACCCATTCATCGATACTCCTACCAGCTATGCTAGCAACTACTACAGCACCATACCTTCTAGCATAATCCACAGCTATACCAAGATCCTCGATAGCCTCCTCTGGAGATAGCTCAGACATAAGCTCTACAGAGTAGAGAGAGTAGAATCCTGAATCCACAGATTCAGGATGCATCACATAGAATCTAGGCCTAGGCTGAAGTCTATGCATCTCAGCGAAGGTTATAGTCTTCGAAACAACAGCTGCAGCTCCATACTCCATACATCTAATCATAGCCCTAGAATCTATGGTAGGCGTACCAGCAGCCACCATCAACGGATTCTTAAACCTTACACCAGCTACCTCTACAGATAGATCTGGCATAAATCACCACCCCGAATCTATACATAAGGAGAGTAGGCTAGAGTATGCCAGCACTCCTAAGCGCTCTACGTATAACCTCCCTCTCACCCTCAGATACAGGCTTCAAAGGCGGCCTCACATATGTATACCTTATAACACCGAGCATAGCTAAAGCCTCCTTAAGCCTAGCCCTATACGCTCTAACAGGAGGCGCGAATATAACATCAGCTAAAGGTTGAAGCCTAGAAGCTATCTCCATAGCCTCCCCATACCTACCCTTCCTCGTAAGCTCATACATCTCTACAAGTAGATCTGTACCTATAGTACCGAATCCTATAAGCGCCCCATCAGCACCGAGAACTAGAGATTCGTATATGAAGTTATCGTTACCGGTTAAAACAGATACCCTAGGATTAAACTTCTTAACAACTCTAAGAGTCTCTAGAAACTTCCTAGCATCGAAGGAAGCCTCCTTTATAGCTACCACACCATCGAGCGATGTCACAAGCCGTAGAGTCTCCTGATCGAATACTACACCACCAAGATCCGGTTGTAGTTGAAACACAACCAGCGGTATACGAGAACCATCATACACAGACTTATAGTATTCATATACAACCTCTGAAGCATAACCCCCAGCGAATATAGATGATGGAAATACCAGTAGAGCATCAGCACCAGCATCCCTAGATTCACACGCCCACCTAACTACTTGAGGTATATAGCCAGGCTGAAGCCCAGCTACTATCGGAATCCTACCCCCGACAACATCTCTGACTATCTCTATAACCTTCAACCTCTCCTCAGGTAGTAGATGGAAACCCTCACCCGTATCCACGTTTACAGCTAACCCACCTATCCTAAAACCCGAAATCCATTTCACATAGTTTCTCAGAGAATCCTCATCTATACTATAATCCTCTAGCATAGGGCATACGATAGCAGGTATTATACCCTCCAATCTAACTATGCTCATACCCATGCATCTAGAAACTAATACCCAGTTAATTAATATTACCCCTATCCTCTCCATAAAATGAGTACCCTACTGAAACTCGAATATCCTACCCCCTACTATAGTCTTCGCAACCCTAACCCTATACGATCCAGCACTCCCACTGATAGAGAGGATAGCTATATCGGCTATACAGCCATCCGATATACTACCTACAGACTCCAACCCCTCTAACCTAGCTTGATTAGTAGAGGTAAACATCGATGCTAGGTGTAGAGAATCCTCAAAAGATCTTGCAGGCCTATCTATCATAAATCCTGAAAAATCTCTTGTGAATAAGTTTAGTAGATTCTCGAAGGCTCTATCCATAGTGAGTAGGCTTCCAAATAGGGTTCCAGGTGGAGGCTGCTTATATACACCATCAGCATCTCTGTAACGTTTAACAACTAGTACACCACCATCATCACTCCTACATCCTACAACCGAGAATGCCTCAAACTCACCTCTAGGTACCTCCTCATCTATAGGGAATACAGCATCGGTTATCGCTATAACCTCACCCATCCTACCCTTCTGTATACGTCTCTCGATTATATCCGATACATACCTAGTATCCACATGGTATCCATCAAATATTATCTCGATAGATATAGGTAGAGTTAAAGCCCCCTCATACATCCCCCCACCCTCGAACGGTTTAAAGGATTGCCCCATAGCCCCATTCGTTATATGAACGATATACCTTAACCCCCTCCTCCAAGCCTCCTCAAGTCGTCTAGCAGAAGCTTTAGAATGACCGCAGCCAACTATAAGACCTCTAGAACTAGCATATCCTACTAGATCCGATCCGAAATCCACAGCTATATTAACTAGTCTAGCAGCTCCTGTCTCGATTATACCATCGAGGAGTTCAACAGCCCCCTCACTCCAAGGCTCAACTATGTATTCACGAGGCTGGGCTCCACCACACTCAGCTCTTATAAACGTCCCCTCTACGTGAGCCCCCTCAATCCTAGCCCCATCTAAGCCATTCCGGTTAGAAGACATATACGATCTTATACTACGTAGATAACTCAGAAGCCTATCCCTAGGCATAGCTATAGTAGCTATCTTCACCGATGTCACTCCATGCCTAACTAACGCTGAAGCAACCCTAGATAACCTATCTACACCTATATCCGAGATAGATCCTATCAGATCATGTACATGCTGATCCCTAAACCCTGGTATGATAAACAACCCGCTGCAATCTATAGTCTCACCTACTCTAACACCATCATAAACCCTTGTGATCCTACCATCCTCTACAGCTACATCTGCTCTAACTAAACCCTTAGGTGTTAAAACCCATCCGCCACGAAGGGTAAAAGAATACATAGCTAATGTTTTAGCCTAGTAGCGAAAGCCTCGATAGAAGATCCTCTAAGAAACGCTTAGATTCCACCACATCTGAATCTATATCTCCCCTATACCCTGCTCCACCTATATCGACAGCTATATAGCCTCTATACCCATGCTTAGCTAACGCTTTAACTACACCCTCCCAATCTACGGTACCCCTACCCGGGGGTAGATGTAGATTATCCCTTCCATCATTATCTGATGCATGCACATAGGATATCCTAGAACCTAGCTTCTCGACAGATAAAGGTAGTATCTCCTTCTGAGCATGTAGATGACCTGTATCCAGAACCGCGTAGAAGTTATCTGCACCTACAGCATCTAGCAACCTAAGCATAGCATCAGTATTACTTATATTCTCCCCAACCCTAGGTTCTAGGCAAAGCTTAAGCCCATACTCCTCAGCTAGACGGCTACATCTCTTAAAGCTCTCAACAATCCTAGCCCAAAGCTTAGGATAACTAAATCCTGGATCTACTTCAACCCTAAATTGTATACCAAAGCTTATAGCCTCCTTATACGGTACAGTACCTATGAACTTGAGTGGAGGAGTAAACGAATCTAGCTGAATCATATCGCAATCTAGGAATCTAGTTATCCCACAACTCTCCTCGAAATTCTTCAATGCTCTGCTCCATAACACCTCATCTAGACTAACTATATCTGGGAATATAGCGCATACATTGATAACCTTGAGACCTAGATCGCTACATAGCTTCCTAACCTCCCCCTTACGCTCCCTAAACTCTAATAGCTGCGCCTCTCTAACAACCTCAACCTCCACAGCATCGAAGCCTAGCTTAGCCATCTCGCGTAGAGCTGTTAAAGTCTTATCGAATGATGGAGGATACCCATACTTAGTTATAGCATATAGCCAAGCACAACTAACCTTCAACCCGACTCCACCAGCCTATACTATCGATGAAATATCTGCATATAAACGTTGACTATAATACTAAGGCGAAAGGAATATATAACAGGTCATCTAGATACCCTTAAGGAGATATGAGCGAATACATGGGTATACGTACTAGGACATGGATCATAGGAATAATAGCCGTAATATTATCCACCATATTCACTACATTCGTAGCACTATTCACAACAGGAGGAACACTATGGGGTTTAACCATAAATCCATGGGCTCAGGCGCAATCCGGAACTTTAACATTCGTATTCTGGTGGCCTCTAATTATAGCCTCTTTAGCAGCGGTATTAGCTAGGAATGGCGGATTGAATAAACAGGAAGTAACGATAGTACTAGCTATGGTTTGGGTTTCCTGGATGATCCCATCATTCTACGGTGTACTACCCGTCCTCACCATGATGGGTACTGCTCGTCAGATTCCAGCCTTCCACCGATGGAATCTAGAGTATCTTAAACCTGCTCATTGGCAGTGGGGTCCTGATCCGTTCAACGATAAGCTTTGGGAGTCTTGGATGTATGGTGGACCAGTACCATGGGCTGAGTGGATGCCAGCCCTATCCTGGCATATCGTTAGGATACTAGCCTACTATCTATGCTACATGTTCCTAGCTAGCATGTTTAGGAGACAATGGGTTGATCTAGAAGCTCTACCATTCCCACATGCTACTGCTGCTGCTAAGCTTATAGATATGGCTTATGAGAAGGTTGATGGAGGAACAAGACTATTCCAAAACGTATGGCTATGGCTAGGACTACTAATAGGATTCCTAGCAATATACCCATACTGGGCATGGACACTACCAGGACTAGGAGTAGCGCAGTTAATGTATCCGGCAACACAGGGGATAGATTTAACACCGTACGTTATACTACCCCAGGCTCCGTTAACGTTCAACTTCGAAGCATTCTTCATAGGATTCTTCTTCCTAATACCCGTGAAGACGCTGTTTAGCTTCATAGTAGTAGATGCTATAGCCTTCAGAGTTATACCCCCTATCATATGCTATCTAGGCTTATGGGAGCCTCACTCTGCAGGTTCTTCAGGAGGTATAAACGCTTATATAGGGTGGACACAGGAGGGATGGACTGGCCCACTCATGCAGAGTTGGCAGCAGACCTGGGGTAAGCTAGGCTGGATCACTGTGGGAGCGATGTTCGGGTTAATGTTCTTCCCGATATTCGTCACCTATAGGAGCGAGCTTATCAACGCCTTCAAAGCTATAATAGGTAAAGCTCCACCGGAGGTTGAAGCTAGAGAACCGTTGAAGTTTAGGTATATGCTACTAGGCTTCATAGTATTCCTACTAGTATACATAGCTACATGGTGGAGTTCGAGTCTCGGATACCTACCAGTATTATGGGGTATATTCTGGACCGTTGTGAATGGATTATACTGGGTTGGTAGAGCTAGGATAGCTGGTGATGCAGGACTTATATTCGAGGATCTATGGAATGAGCAGAGGTTTGCACACTACTGGAACTCAACCATGGTAGGATGGTTCCTAGCAGATACATCTTCACCATTCTTCATGGATGATCTGCAGAAGAGGTATCTTGTAGTAAGAGCAGATTATCCATGGTATACCTCTGTTATAAAGGCAGCCCCCATGGCTTCTATTATAGAATCGTATAAGATAGGATCATTAGAGGGTGTACATTCCAAGTATATATTCATTGCAGGGCTTATCGCTACGATACTAGGTGTCGTACTATCGATGTTCGTGATACTGCAGATGTGGTATAGCTTTGGAGCTTTAAACCTTTCTACATTCAACTATACAGGTGCACCGCATAACCACTATCAGAGGGGCCCCACGTACAGGGTCGTCGCGGTTGTTGGAGATTACTGGAGGCAGGGTATAACCGTGAAGCCTACAGCTAATCAATGGATACTATTCTCTGTAGGATTCATAATAGTATCCCTAATTCACGCTCTATCAGCTAGATACCCATGGTTCCCTGTAAACGCACCTGGAACAGCTTTAGGTCTAGGTATATTCCAAGCAGCATTATGGTTCCCAGCGATAATAGCTTATATAGCTAAGGTTATCGTTATGAGGATTGGTGGAGCTAAGCTATACGAGGATGTAGCTATGCCATTCGCTATAGGTATGGCTGCATCTGTATCCTTAGCGATACTACTGGGAGTAGCTTCAGGCTTCGCTACAACTCTAACCATGATGTAAAAAGAGGGGAACTTTAATTATCAGCCTTTAATATTTTTTAATATTCTCTCAGCGTTGCCATAGAATATATTCTGTATCTCATCTCTCGTAAAACCTATTTGTGGGAGAGCCACTTCCCAGAAGTTTTTATATCGTAGAAAGTTTTCTGGGGCCGTGTCTGTAGCATACAATAGCCTGTTTGGATCAGCATCGTAGCGTATCCTATTCTTTAATGCTAAAGCTACCCAGAATGTATGTCCTCCGCATATATCGAAGTATAGGTTCGGGTTATGCATCATGAGTACAGCAGCTTCATCACACCATGGATGCCCTAGATGTGCTCCGATTATTATCAAATTAGGAAAGCTTCTAGCAATCCTATCTAGACGGATCGGGCGCATAAAATCCGATGAGACTCTATATTCTCTATCTACCGGATCCCTAGCTACGATACCTGTATGGAATAGTATAGGCATCCTATACTTTTCAGCTCTCTCATAGTATGGAAAGAATTCATCGCTATCATAAGGCTTCAAAGGCTTTATAATCTTCAACCCAGTAAACCCGCGAGAATATAGATCATCTACAACTTTAGTATCATCTACACCTAGATGTACAAACCCGAATCCCTTGAATAGATCTGGGTATTCCTGGAAAGCCTCTTCTATAAGCCTATTCTCATCTACTCCTCTAAACCTACCTAAACTCTGAAGCCAAACCATGGATATATCAGCTTTCTCACAACCCTCTACTAGACGTTTTAACGGATCTCCACCGATAGGGTAGTGTACATGCACATCTATAGCTTTCATAACCCGTCAACCTATAAGCTAGTATATCTACTAGATATAAGCTTATGGTATACGCCCTAAGCTACCCAGTCTCCCAGCTATCCTCCTCGCAGCTTCTCTAAGCTCCCCAACTCTATCCTCAGGTACCCCATCATATGTGAATACCCATGCACCCCATTCTACACCTGCAGCATACTTAAGCCTATCCCTAGATAAGTGTGGAGTATAGAATTCTACATGTAGTCTATAATCCTTGTTCACCTGTTTAATAGGTGCTTGATGGAATATCATCATATAGGCATACTCTGATCCAAATAGCTCCTCGTAAACACCGGTAGCTACCCTTATAGTATCGGCTAGTAGGAGTGCTGAATATCTATCGAGCTCGTAGAGTAGTTTAACATCTCTCAATGGATATATATGCATCTCGTATGGCCACATAGCATAGAATGGTAGTAGGAGTATGAATTCATCGTTGACATATACTATACGTTTAGATTCCCTAATCTCCGCTTCAACTATATCTTCAAAAAGGTTTCTCCCATAATCCCTTCTATACCTGATAACCGATTCTATCTCTCTAACTATCCTCGGAGGGATGAATGTGAATGCGTAAATCTGGCTGTGAGGATGGGTTAGCGAAACACCTATCAGTACACCCTTATTCTTAAAGGGCATCACATATTCTATAGCTGGGTTAGATGCGATATCCCTGGTTCGTTCACCTAGCAGGAGTATATACTCCGACACCTGCTCTAAAGGTATATCTTGAAAATCCCCCTCATGCACCGGTGTTTCCACTACTACTTCACATACTCCTAAAGCCTCACTCTTAATAAACGGTTCACACCCCTCATCTACTTTAGGCGGGTTAAGCGATAGAGCTGGATATCTATTCGGTAGAGCTAAGACTCTCCACTCACCCTGAGTTTCAGATCCGCCGGGGCAAAACGGACAGAAGGTTGAATGCCAAGGCCTCCCCTTCCTATGACCAGCTACTATTATCCAGCAGTCTAGGAGCGGATTCCACCTCAACTCATGTCCAGACATAGTTTAGCCCCCATCGATGCAAGCTTTCATTGCATCTATCACCCATAACTAAGATAGCCATCTAGTATGTAACCTTTCCCCCTCGACTTCATAGGATAATCTCCAAGTCTAAATAGATCATCCTATAAAATCCATATCTTATACATAGGTTCTAAGATCTACCCTCGCTCCCTCACCTATCTTAGAAACCCATGCTGATGGACATCCTATATCTAGACAAGCCTTCCTTATCCTTATAGCTTCATCGAAGCTTCTAGCTAAACCGAGTATAACTCCTCCAAGACCCGCACCCGATATCTTAGCACCTAACGCACCTGAATCCAGCATAGTAGACCATATCTCTTCGAGTCTAGGTAGACTTACCTCGTATAAATCTCTCAATAGTGTATGCTGGAATGAGAGTATGCACCCCAATACTGAGATCGGATCATCGAAATTAGGTCTATACTCTGATGAAAATTCATCACCTACTATCGAACGATATAATTCTGGCTGAGCTTTCATATACTTGATAATCGATAGAGCATACATAGTCGATCTATGCATTCGTATAGTGAAGATTACCCTATTAGCAAGTTTAGATGGGAGAGAGGATAGATAAGGCTCTATCTCCTCCTCAGATATATCCTCCCATCTAGGCTCATAGTATCTACGACCAAGCTTCAAAGCTAATTCTACCGGGACTTTAACCTCATCTAGGAGAATCCTTAACGCTTCATCTATCTCTGCTTGTCTAACAGGATGAACCGATACTATCCTACGCCTCACACCTGAATCTGCTAAGACCATTATGAAACCTCTATCCGGAAGCTCCTCCACATCGTATGGTGGCCTCGTATCTAGCTTCAATATCCCGCCATAAGATGAACCATACTGATCTAACCTACCACACGGTATACCCATAACATCATGCTCAGCAGTATAAGCGATCTCAGCTACATCTCTCCTAGAAAGCTGGAGATCGTATAGTCCAGCTATAAGTTTAGCTATGGAAACTTCTAGAGCAGCGCTACTCGATAAACCCGAACCTATAGGTACATGGCTTAGTATAGCTATATGTAACCCATCTATCCCAACACCCATATCCATGAATACTTTAACGAGAGCTCTAGCATAATCACCGAACCATCCACCACCCCTAAGCTTCAAACTACATATATCCACCTCATCTAAGTAGTCTACACCTTCATCGAATAGATTAACCGATGATACTCGTAGTATACCATCCCTAGACCTATAACCGGCTGCATAGCATCTAAGTTCGATAGCTATAGGTACGACTGGTAGACCCTTATAATCTTGATGCGTATTTAGAAAATCAGCTCTACCTGGAGCTGAAGCTATCACAACCTCGGCATTCCTTGATGGATCTAAGAATCCTATCAACCTAGATACTACATCCTTCAGGGACATACCTAGCCTCTTATAAGCTAAACAGTCTATCTATATTGATGCCATACTCTTAGATATACGCTCCCAGATAGGAATCATCCTCCTCCGCGATTCAGGACCTAGTATTATAGGTTCTATACCCGCTATCTCGCATAGATATGTTAACGAGCGTACATGATCCCCTGCGACAGCTAGTATATGATTAGATGGGAATACGTTTATGAATTCTTCGAAACTGCAATGTAGTCTGGCATGGACGTGAGGCCATGTTGGGTTAGTCTCCTCGTTTATAGCCTTCCTCTCATCTGGTGGTAACTCTACAGCTTCACCTAACACTATAACCATGTAGAGTCTATCATCCCATAATCCTAGACGAGCAAATGTTAAGGGTCCAGGAGCTGCATCGAATTCGACTGAAGCCCCTCCAGCTTTAAAGTAGAATTCTAAAGCTGGATGGAGGGTTATCTTCTTGAAGTTCTCCCTAGGATCGAAGCTTCTAGAAGCATACCAGCTTGAATGATTACCTGAATTACAGAAATCCCATATATCCCTATCTGGATGGTAGAGTCTAACATCCATGAATAGTACGGGTAAACCCCCGCTCACATATTTCAATATCTGCATAGTTAATGCTGCGAGAGCATCTGCTTCTGTAGCGCATACCATAGGCTCCTTAGATCCATTCCAATCGTATGGATCGTTCATAAGCATCTCAGCTACATCTGTTATACATACATGCTCTGATAGCTCCCTCTGACCCTTTATACCGCAGAAATCGAACCCCATCTCCTCGTTAATCATCTTCATAGCTAGGTATAGCCTCACCTGCTTCTCTAAGGCTTCGGGTGTAAGCATCTTCCCATCATATCTTATACGATCTCCTAGAAGATCTTCAAGCCACTTCATACCCTTCCTAACCTCTGTCTCATCCACCTTCTCCATCATCTTAACAAGTAGGAATTGATCTATATGGTATAAAGTCACACCGAAAGCCTTCTGTATAGGTACTAGGTGGAAGTATCCAGTCTCCATACCCATGGAGTGCCCACCATAGAGTCCGTAAACCTCCCCTCTAAGATTCGTATATGCTTGAGCAGCTCTAACCCAATCTATAACTCTAGATTGAACATCAGGATCATCTATATCACCGATTATACGATGAGTCCTTACACCAGCCTGTCTCAAAGCTCCATCCGTAGCTAGTAAGCCTACGTTACCAGGATACTTACCACTATTATTGGATAGGCATAGGATTGGCTTATCCCTACCAACCGTATTTATGAATGGCCATACTAAATATGGGAAATCCCATACATAGAAGCATAGTATAATCTGTCTACAATTAGCTCTAACAAGTTCCTCCCCTACTCTACGAGCAGTCCTTATAGATTTTATAGTTTCAGAGCCTACTACAACTTTAGGTGTAGATCCATCTATATTCCTAGCTTTACTACGTATTATCTCAGCCCATCTATTAACCACCTCCATACACTCTTTCTCGTTAGCCTTGTACACATGCTCCCTCTCATCATTTATCAAAGCGATACCTATAGGCGTGGTTTTCAAATCCAACCACCATAGAAATCATGGCATATATATGAGAGAAAAATCTTCTGGTCTCCGATAACGGATATATAGAGTATCGCTCACTATACAGCTGCTATACTGTATAAACTATACCAGCTATCAGCTACTATCGAGGCATAGCGGTAATCCTCTATTCTGAATCTAGGTCTCAATATACCTATACGTATAGGTATACCAAGTTCTCGATAGATCTCGAAGAATACAGGATTATCATCGACTATGATCTTAACCCTATACTCCTCCAATATCCTTTCCAGAAGCATACGGCGTATACTCGTCGGATCCTCTATATACTTCTCCAGATCTGGCGCCATATATATCATCATCGGATCAACTGGAAACCCCATCGATCTAAGCTCATCTAGCGTCGCATCTCTCATATTACTAGTCCTACCTGTAAGATATACTATCGTATAGCGTCTAGACCATATGGATACCGTATCGGCTGCATAGGGTATGGGTTTATCCATCTCGAGGAGTTTAAACCCATCAGGATCGTAGCATAAGAGTATAGACCAGAACTTCAAGTAGATAGGATGATAACCAGGTCCATAGTATTTCCTAGCTATATGGCTAGATCCATACATCTCTAATTCGCTTATAGGTATATCTAGCCCGGTTACCCTACGCCACGCAGCCTGCCTCCTAAGAGATGTATCGATTATAGTCTCATCGATATCTAGGACGACAGCTTCTCTAAATCGCATCGACCATACCTCGATACAGATTTAGGATATAAAATCTGAAGGTAAACTTCTTTTAAACGTTTATCTCTACATAGTCTAGGAGTCAAGAGTGAAGAGGTATGGAAGCTACGCTTATCGAAACACCTCTAGGAATACTACTACTAGATAATGATGGTAGATTCATCGATGGGGAGAGGTTTAGAAGCGTAGATGAAGCTATAGATAGGCTTAGACGTATAAGTCGAGGTGAGACTGTAGAGGAGCTTAGAACCCTACTCGAGAGATGGGTTGATAGGATAAAGATATTGAAAGTCTCTTCAGACGATATAGCCTCGAATCTGAGAGGGGAATTCGGTTTCGATATAACCGTAGATAAGGCTAATCCTGTATGGAGGATGTATAATAGGAAATCTGTAGAGATACTTAGAGAGATCGGCTGGGTTAGAGATGCTAGAGAGTATGCGAATATCAAGAGGGAGGTTGGGTTACTACTCGCAGAGAAGGTTATCTCCGAAGCTCTAGCATCTAGGGATCTACTGATAATACAGTGTGCATCAGCTATCGATGATCTAGCTGAAATCATAAATATGCTCTGGAGTAGGCTTAGAGAATGGTATGGTATACATTTCCCAGAGCTCGAGAAGATAGTAGATGAAATCGAACTATACGCGAAGATAGTGCATAGTATCGGAGGTAGAAGTAATTTTACAGAGGAGAAGCTATCCGAGCTTAAGATCTCTAGATCTAAAGCTGCGGATATAATCGAAGCAGCCATAAACTCTCTAGGTGGTGATATAGGTGAAGCAGACTTAAGACAGATAGCTGAACTAGCGTATACGATACTACAGCTTATAGCCCTCCGCGAAAGGCTAGTAGGCTATCTAGAAGATTCTATGCGTAGGGAAGCCCCGAATATTACAGGTTTAGTCGGCCCTATCATAGGAGCTAAGCTTATAGCTAAAGCTGGAGGTTTAGAGAAGCTTGCGAAGATGCCTGCTAGTACTATACAAGTTTTAGGTGCGGAGAAAGCGTTATTCAGAGCTATTAGAAGTGGTGGAAAACCTCCTAAGCATGGGATAATATTCCAGCATACCTTAATCCATCAGGCGCCTAAGAAGATACGTGGAAAGATAGCGAGAGCTCTTGCAGCTAAGCTAGCTATAGCTGCGAGAGTAGACTACTATACAAAGGAGGATATAAGTGAGAAGCTTAGGAGAGAGTTGAACGAGAGGGTAAAGGAGATTAGATCAGCCTACATAGAGAAGGGTTAACCCTCTAATGGATAGATGATATCTGTAGCCTACTAACTCGTATACTAGCTAATCTAATCGTCTAGGGGGAGCAATATTTAAACGTAGATAATCGTCATAAATCTATGTAGCGGGATTAATCTATGGTGAAGATCGAGCCTTTAAAGGATATAGAGGGTGTATACAGGGTTCTAGGATTAAAACCTGCTAGGATAGCTACACGTAACCTTACGCCTGGGCGTCAAGTATACGGTGAGAAGCTTATAGTATACGAGGGTGTAGAGTATAGGGTTTGGGATCCATATAGGAGTAAATTCTCAGCTGCTATACTTAAGGGTCTCAACAGGCTGCCTATAGGTAGAGGATCTAGGATACTATACCTAGGCGCAGCTACAGGTACCACTTCGAGTCACGTATCCGATATAGTAGGCGATGAGGGTGTAGTATACTGTGTAGAATTCTCTGCTAGAGCTCTCAGAGAGCTTGTGATGAACGTAGCTAGGTATAGGGAGAATATGGTTCCAATCCTAAGCGATGCACGTCTACCCGAAGCTTACCGCTTCATAGTGGATGAAGTTGATGGGATATACTGCGATATAGCTCAACCCGAGCAAGCTAGAGTTTTAGCAGATAACGCTGACCTATATCTCAAGCCGGGTGGCTTCATACTACTAGCGGTTAAAGCTAGGAGTATAGATGTGAAGAAATCGCCTAAGGAGATATACGAGAGAGAAGTGAATATACTTAAGGAGAGGGGGTTCAAGATACGTAGTGTGATAAACATAGAATCCTACCATAAGGATCATGTTATGGTCTACGCCACTTACAAACCTTGATACACCATCAACTCGGCTATCCTATAGTAGAGATATTTGAGGGGAAGGTTAGACTAATCCTACCAGAGGTATCTCTAAAAAGTAGCATCCCCCCTAAAACTCCTGTATTCTACAACCCCGCTATGGCGAGAAGCCGGGATATAGGCGTACTATTTATTAGAGTTTGCGAAGATCTACCGGGTGGGGGGTTAAGCGTATGTGATGCATTGGCAGGATCGGGTGTGAGAGGGCTGAGATACCTTATAGAGACATCTAGGGTTGGACACCTCGTATCGAACGATATAAGTAGAGAAGCTGTTAAACTGATCTCAGTAAACGTCAATGTAAACGGTGTATCTGATAGGGTAACTATAGAGAATCGCGATGCGAATAGTCTACTAGCAGACTATGCTTCTAGAGGAGAGCGGTTCCATATTGTAGATATAGACCCCTTCGGCTCACCTGCAAACTATATAGGTAACGCTATAATGGCAGTACGCGGTAGAGGTATCCTAGCAGCTACGGCTACAGATACGGCGCCGCTTTCAGGAGTATATCCTAAGACATGTCTTAGGCGGTATGGAGCTATATCCATTAAGACAGAGTTCTATCATGAAGTCGGTTTGAGAATACTGGTAGGATATATAGCGAGGATTGGTCTAACCTACGATCTAGGAGTAGATAACCTCTTAGCCTATAGAGAATTACACTATTTTAGATGCTATGTAAGGGTTGAACCTGGGGTTCGTAGAGCTGAGAAAACTCTAGATAACATAGGTTTCATAACATACTGTAGTACATGTATGTATAGGAGGAGTATACCGTTGGTAGACGCTGCTCTCCGTAGCAGCCCCAGTTTAACAGTATGCCCTCTATGTAGCTCTAACCTAAACTTCATAGGGCCCCTATGGATTGGTAGGCTGGCTTCGCCAAGCTTATGTAGGAGTATGGTGGAGGAGATCGAGAGAACGGTCGTAACAGATAGGGATCATATAACTAGGCTTCTATCATATCTAGAATACGAGGCATCTATGCCTCCGACATACTATACACTAGATCGTATAGCGTCTAAGCTTAGAGTAGAAACACCAAGCTTCGAAAAGATCAGAGATATAATCATAGGGGAGGGCTACAGATTCTCTAGAACACACTTCGATCCTAAAGGGTTTAAAACAGATATGGATCCGATAACTCTACTAGAATTGTTGAGGAGACACCTAGAATGATCGTATAGTAGAATCTGTATGTATAGCTAGTCTACTAGACTCTCTCCTTGACGGAGTATCCACTCTTCTAGGAGTTTACATTTTAGGTGGGATGAATCGCCTCCGATACCGCATAGTGAATCCTTCTCGCATAGTATACATGGCGCGGATTCTATAGATAGTCGACTAGGCTTATTATCCACTATCATAATCCTATACGTCCATCTATTAGATTGAAGGATACGTTCCCTCCTTATCAAACCCTTCCTCTCTAGATTCAGGACTATCCTCGCCACCTCTTTACTTGTTACACCCAGCATCTTCCATAGATTACTCTGTAGTACCCCATCCTTTGAGCTTCTTATAATCTCCAGAGCCTTCTTCTCTAACTCCTCCCCGCTTCTTCTAGCCATAACCTACATCTAATAGTCCGCCTCGATACTAGATAAGCCTTTCCAGTATGGGGTAAGCCTCTCCCTAGGTAATGTTTAAAGATATCGTTATCCACTCTAATATCACTGGATCTAAGCTTTGAGCGAGTCGACGGATATAGAGTTTGAGAATATAAAAAGACGTATGCTAGCTAAACTTCAGAAGAAGATAGCATCTAGTGAAGGTGTACAGCATAGGGAGGAGCTGAATCCTGAGAAATATGTCGAAAATAATCTTGAAGGTAAAGCTGTAGAGATACTCGAATACTTTAAGCAGCAGTATCCAAACAATGTGTATAAGGCTGTAGTAGAAGCTATAGCTAAAGCTATGATGCGGGGGGTTATCCCTAAACCCCTCGATGCTGTAACACTATATAATATACTTTTGAATCTAGGTTTAAGAGTTAGACTTCCTAGCCGAATCTATGTAGCTAAGAAGGGTGAGGTTAAAGACTTCTCCGAATATCTTAGGGAGAAGCTATCAGAGGAGTCTGGTACATAGTAAGCCTATGATATTAAGCTGTATTTAGTCTGGGATAATATTTAAATGAGTGTTTTTCAGTCTCTTATACTAATAGCTAAGGTTTATGGAGAAGTCTAGGTATGATTACTAAAAGTTCCTCAAAGGATATAGGTAGAGTTGTGCTAGCGTTTTCAGGTGGATTAGATACATCTGTAGCTGTTGTATGGCTTAGAGAGAAGTATGGAGTGGATGTTATAACAGTGACGGTAGATGTAGGTCAAAACGAAGATTTTAAAGAGGTAGAAGCTAAAGCGGAGAAGCTGGGGGCTATCAAGCATTATACGTTAGATTGTAAAAGAGAGTTTATCGATGAATACGTGTTCAAATCTGTTAAAGCTAACGGTTTATATCAAGGTGAATACCCGCTTAGCAGTGCTTTATCGAGGCCGCTTATAGCATCTAAGTGTGTGGATATAGCTTTAAGAGAGGGGGCGGATGCCATAGCTCATGGATGTACAGGTAAGGGTAATGATCAACTAAGATTTGAGATCACGATAAAGTCTCTAGCACCAGATCTTAAAGTATTAGCACCAGTGAGGGAATGGGGCTTTAATAGAGATTGGGAGGTAGAGTATGCGTTAAAGCATGGCATACCTATAAAACCTAAGAGGGAGAGATATAGCATAGATGTGAATCTATGGGGTAGATCGATAGAGTGCGGTCCACTAGAAGATATATCCTCAGATCCACCTGAGGATGTATTCGAATGGACCAATCCGCCATGGAAGGCTCCAGATAAACCTGAAGAAGTCTCTATAAAATTCGAGGATGGTATACCTAAAGCTATAAACGGAGAGGAGATGGATGGGGTTAAGCTGGTATCCTTCTTGAATAATCTAGCTGGATTGCATGGTATAGGACGTATAGACCATGTAGAGGATAGGACTACTGGTATAAAGACTCGTGAAGTATATGAAGCCCCCGCAGCTACATGTATACTTAAAGCACATAAGGATCTTGAAAAACTAGTGTTAACTGGACGCGAATTAAGGTTTAAGGAGCAGGTCGATGTGGAGTGGTGTAGCCTTGTATATACTGGTTTATGGATGGATCCGCTTAGGGAAGCTTTAGATGCCTTCATAGATACGATCGAGAAGAGAGTTTGCGGTGAGATAACTCTCAGAATGTATAAAGGCTCCGTTACGATTGTATCGAGGAAGTCGGAGTATAGTCTATACGATGTAGATCTAGCAAGCTATAGTAGTAGCAGCCTATTCGATCAGAGGTGGGCTGAAGGATTCATAACATTATGGGGTCTACCTACAATCCTCGCTAATCGGGTTTCTCGAAAAAAGTTATCTATCAGATATGCTTATGGGGGGTGAGTAGGTATGCAGATTAAATGTCCTGAATGTGATGGTGATATACCGGTACCCGAAGATGTGGTTCCAGGAGAAATAGTTCCATGCCCAGATTGCGGATCTGAGTTTGAAGTGTATCTAGGTAGTGATGGAAGTATAGAGCTGAAACCTGTAGAGATAGAGGGTGAGGATTGGGGAGAATAAAGTCTAGGGAGTAGGAAAGGTTTGAGGATCGTATTGAAGATAGGTGGAAGCCTATTAGCCGAAGGGGTTGAAGAAACAGAGCTAGCCTCAGATATAGAGAGGATAGCTTCAGAGCATAGCTTAGTTATAGTTCATGGAGGAGGAAGGGATGTAACTCATGTATGTGAGCGTATGGGTAAGAAGCCTATCTTCGTAACATCACCTGAAGGATTTAGGAGTAGATACACGGATCTAGAAACTCTAGAGATATACGTTATGGTTATGGCTGGGAAGGTTAACAAAGAGCTTGTAGCATACCTTAGGAGCAGAGGATTGAATGCTATAGGTCTTTCAGGAGTGGATGGAGGGATATTGAAGGCTGAGAGGAAGAAGAAGCTTATCATAATCGATGAGAGAGGTCGTAAAAGAGTTATAGAAGGTGGGTATACTGGGAGGATAGTATCCGTCGATACTCGTATACTAGAGTATCTATTGAATCTAGGCTACATACCTGTAATCGCACCTATAGCTTTAGGGACTGAGGGCGAAATGCTCAACGTTGACGGAGATAGAGCTGCAGCTTATATCGCTGGCGCTATGAAAGCGGATAGGCTTATCCTAACGACGGATGTGGATGCTGTATACGTTAAAGGTAAGCCTATCAGTAAGTTGAGTCTAGATGAAGCTAAGGCTGCGCTTAAGGATATAGGGCCGGGTATGATAACTAAGATCTACGCATCTATAGAAGCATTAGCGATGGGTGTAGGGAGAGTACATATATGCTCTGGTAAAGGCGATTCCCCACTCCTCAAAGCTTTAGAAGGATTAACAGGGACTGTTCTAGAACGGTAGATTACCTAGGCTTGGAGGATGTAGATGCTATGGGAGACTATACTCGTAGGGAAGCTGTGGATCTCCTCTCCCGCATGATAAGCATATATTCACCCACTGGTTATGAAAGCGAGCTAGCTAATTTCATCCATAGCGTATTAACAAGTTACGGAGTGAATGCTAAGATCGACTCCATCGGTAACGTAGTATCTACCATAGGATGCGGTGATCCTAGAATACTCTTATGCGGCCATATGGATACTATACCAGGCTATATACCTATCAGGACTAGGGGTACACGTATATATGGTAGAGGAGCTGTCGATGCTAAGGGGCCTCTAGCATCCATGATATCCTCCTTCATAATAGCATCCAGGTATAGCTTCAGCGGTACGATCATACTTGCATGCGTAGTAGATGAGGAAGGAGAGAGTAAAGGTATATCTAGGATTATAGATGATGGTATCTATGCAGATTACGCTATATTCGGCGAACCTAGCGGATCCTCCAGTATCACTATCGGTTACAAAGGTAGTATGCATGTAAAATTAACGGCTAAAAGCGTTGGTGGACATGCATCGGCTCCGTGGCTATACGATAACCCTCTAGAACTCATATTCGAAGCATACAAGTCTATAAAGGAGAGGATCGAGGGTTTATCTATCTCTGATGATAGATTCTATAGGTATAGCGTGTCTTTAACGATGGTTAAGGGTGGTGTAGCAGCGAACGTTATACCATCAGATTCAGAAGCCTACCTCGATGTAAGGCTTCCCCCAGGGGCTACTCCTCAATCCATCTTAGAGATCGTAAAGCAGGAAGCTCTAAATACTGCTAGCAAATATAGGAGGAGTAGGCTAAAGGTGGAGGTATCAGATTTAACCCCTCCATACGAAGGAGAAGCCGATTCTACACTAGTGGAAGCCTTTCGTAAAGCTGTGAAATCCGAGCTAGGTGTTGAACCTAGGCTTATCAAGAAGAGTGGGACGAGCGATATGAATATATACGCTAATAGAACTGGAGCCATATCTGTAGCGTACGGGCCTGGTAATCCTAGATTATCGCATAGGAATATCGAATGGATAGAGGTGGAGGATTACATACATTCGATAAGGATATTGCTTAGAGCTTTATCATATATAATGGGTATAGGTGTAGGTGATGTAGGAGATATTTTAACCTAAAACATAGCTTTAAAGTTTCGTCTAGATAATTCATCCTCTATAGATCTAGCTATAACCTCAGGTTGTACTGGTAGACCTATAAGCGTAGTCTTACCCCTATAGCCTACGCTAGAAGGCTTCACCTCTATTAATCCAGCGATGGATAGAGTCTTCATGTAGTTCCAAATCTGAGTATGCTTCTTAGGCTCTACACCGTATTCTTCACATACAACTCTATATGCTTCTTCTACCCTCCCAGTCGGGAAGTATGCCTCTTCAGGTGAAAACTGGGATATACGTGCTACAGCTAGTAGTAGGAGTAGCTCGTGATCTGCTAGATTCCTTATATTATCCCTGACAGGTATGATACTGTATACTACGGATTGCTGGATTGCACGTATATGGATCGGTAGGACGATCCTAGAGCCTACACTATCAGCATACCTTCCAGCTTTAAGTAGGAGTTCGACAGCCCATCGTATATTACCAGATGATGAGCATATATCCGTTACGAGTCTTAAAGCTTCATCAGATATAGCTCCATATTTGAAAGCTAGATCTGCCCTATACTTTACGATATCATATACCTCGCTCCTAGTATAGCTGTGTAGATCTAGAACATAGCCTTGGAGAGTTTCTAGTATAGGTGTACTTAGATTGTTACGTAGGGCTTCGATATCTCTCACGATGAGAATTAGGTGTACTCTCTGCTTAGATCCCATAGACATCTCGTATAATCTCGAAAGACTGATCAGAAGCTTCACACCCTTCGATGTGAGTAGAGCCTCCACCTCATCTAGCGTTAATAGAAGATAGCAGTCGTTATCATCTAAAGCCTTCAATAAGAATGATAGTATCTCTTCGAAGGAGAAGCCTCTAGACGGTATATCCGGTATGATCCTCGATGCCACCGTAGTTAGGATCGTATGCGGGCTACCTCGAAATTCCTGAGCGTTAATATACACTGAATTGAGTCTTATACCCTTATCGATACATATCTTCTCGAGATCGCTGCAAAATTTACGTGCTAGCACAGTCTTACCTACACCAGTCGAACCTACGATAGTAACTTTAGAAGCCATGCTTCCAGGCTCACTTACTAACGAGCGGAATATCCTAGTTAGAATCCTGTATTCATGCTCCCTATGGGGTAGGCGTGGAGGTATATACGATAGATCTAGTGTATGCTCATTCTTGAATACGCTTCCTACTCTAAGACCTTCCCTGAGTATATCCTCGCTCATAGATCATCGCTATATCTCGTAGTCGAAGCCTTTAAGCATAATAGGGCTAGATCGATGTAAAGTATATATTGCTAATCAAACTATTTTTTAATTTCTAAAGCTAAACGTTAACGCTTATAAATCGATTTAAAATAGGATCGTATAGGTGTAACGGTTCATGCAGAGTGATGTAATAACTGTTACAACTCAGTGGATCCCGGGGTACGAGGTTGAAGCAGTTTTAGGACTTGTATGGGGTATAAGCGTTAGAACTAGGGGTATGCTCGGTAGGTTTATCTCAGGTATAGAAGCGATCGTAGGTGGTAGAGGTTCAGCATACCTAGAGGAGCTGGATAAAGCTCGTATGGAGGCTCTAGAAGATTTGAAGAGAAGAGCTGCGAGTATGGGTGCTAACGCTGTATTATCGATAGATTTCGAAACTACCGAGATACTAGAAGGTTTCATAGTTGTGACAGCTTACGGTACAGCCGTAAGGGTTAGAAGAGTATCGAGCTAGTCTTCACATACTATTAAACCGTCTAACCTTCTCTACGAGTATCGAGAGTTTAGTCTCATCTAGACGGCTCTTAACCCAATCGCCTACACTACATACAGCTCTACGTACTCCTACCACATCGAAGCCTAGCTTAAACACCCTATCTATATCATCTAGCTTCAACCCGCCTGCTAATGCTTTAATCAACCCTCTAGATGAAGCTTTATCAGCGAATGAGGTAAGATAACTCGTATCCAAGTAGTCGAATACATTATTCCCACCCTTAGTCTTCACATCTATCATCACCCCGTCAGCACCGGCATCCGCTGCGATATCAACTATCTTCATAGGCTCTAATGATCTTATCCTAGCGTAATCCGCATAGCCTACTAGAACTATCCTAGTATCAGAGGAAACCTCCCTCACAGCTATACATATCTCCCTAGCAAGTTTCAACCCATCTCTAACCCTCGATACACCGTATAAGCCTGCCTTAACATAATTTATACCTATAGTAGCCGCGCCACGGGCAGCTAACGAAGCCGTACCGGGTAGATTAGGTAGATCACCTATAGTAGCACTAACCTCTATACCTCTAGGTACTATCATCCTAATATCCCTTATCACTCTAGGTATACTCGCACCTAGAGCCCCCTCCCTAGGATTCTTAACATCGATTATATCGACGCTATACCTGGAAGCGATCTTAGCCTCACGTCGATCTACTACGCTTACGAGGAGCTTCAATAGACGCCACCCCAGCCTTCCCTAATAGAAACTCTATCTCAGAGCTCGTTAGATCGTAGCTCTTCAAGAGTTTTACACCGTAATCTGGGTTACTCCTTAGGATGAATAATATGTATGGTATGATATCGGATAAAGCAGTCCTTCTAGATGTTAGGCATCTAGAAGCTATTTTAGAAGCTATAGAGTTCATAACCTCCCGTTCACTCTTGATCGATGATAAGAACTTTATCCTTTCAGGGAAATGGAATGGGGTCCACTTCGATTTAGTAGCCTCCTTAGCGACAGCCACCCCGCCGGTCATAAGCTCTGTAACGAAGGATAGTAGCTCCCATCTCTGAAGAAGCTTAACCCTAGATCTAAATAGATCTGCTTTAGCTAGATTCTCCATAGCTATAGCTAAATCCCTAGGATCTGTAAGCTGCGAGGGTGTATTCTCGTATATCCATTCAAACATCATATCTGGATCTACATCTATAAGCGATAATGCTCTTCTAGCAGTAGCTACAGTCTTAGCGTTAAATATCATAGATAATACATCGAATATCGGTTCTATACGATTCCTATATGGAAGCCATTTAACATCATCTATCGTTATCCTCCTCCTACCCTGGCTTACAGTTTGCAGATCGTTTATAGCAGATCTTAGATCACCCTCAGATCTTTTCGCTATGAATTCTAAAGCCTCCTTATCTACCTCTATACCCTCCCTCAAACATATCTCTCTAAGCTTCTTCACAACCTCCCACTGTTTAAGCCTCTTAAATTCTAGCATAAGGCATACCGATCTTAGGGGTGCAAGCTTAGGATCCCATGCATCGTTAGCTGTTAGAACTATAGGTTGACGAGTCTTCTCTAAAACCTCTACTATAGCCTTCACTCCCCCCTTATCCTCCTCACTCATACCATCAACCTCATCTAACAATATGATACGTCTACTCATAGAACCCATAAGAGTACCCTGGGATGCTGCTACACCTACGATACGCTTTATTATAGACTCACCCCTCTGATCGCTTGCATTCAATTCGACGAGATCGTATCCATATGTTCTAGCAGCAGCTTCTACTAGACTTGTTTTACCCACACCTGCTGGACCGTATAGTAGAGTTGCCTTATACGTCGGCTTACCCTTAACCCAACTCTCCAGCCACTCGATAAACTTCTTCTTAGACTCTTCGTTACCTACAACCTCCTCTATCCTCTTCGGACGATACTTTATTATCCAAGGTATACTCAACCCGAACCCCTACCTACTAACGCTAACCTTGCTAGGAATGCTGATATCTGAACCTCTTCATCAGCTCCTTGAGCTATCCTAAAATCTATCTCACCTAGATAGTTTATAAGATCCACCTTCTGCTTCTCGCTTATACTAAGCTCGTATACGCTGGAGTGCATCCTCTTAACTATATCGCTACCCGCATACCCCCTCTGGTATAGAAGCATCCTGAGGAGCATTCTACTCTTAGTGAAATCCCCTTTAAGCGCATACTCCATCATCTCGGCAACCTCCCTAGGATGCACCCATCCTACTACATCGTACACTACATCCGCTACTATAGGTTTACCTAAAGATGCAGAAGCTTGAAGAATATTAACAGCTTTCCTAAGATCACCCTCAGCCACCTCATATATAGCTTTCGCCCCATCCTCGGTGAGTTGAACCCTTTCAGCATTGCATATACGCTTAAGATACGCATAGGTATCCTCGAAGGAGAGGGGTGTAAACCTGAATATAGCAGTCCTAGATTGTATAGGCTCTATTATCCTATTACTATAGTTGCAGCTCAGTATGAAGCGGCATGTATCGGTATACCTCTCCATAGTCCTCCTTAAAGCTTGCTGAGCATCAGCTGTAAGATTATCAGCTTCATCCAATACGAGTATCTTAAAAGGTACCTCTGTAAGCGTAGCTGATCTAGCAAAATTCTTAACTGTAGTCCTTATAACATCTATACCACGCTCATCTGAAGCGTTAAGCTCTAAGAAGTTCTCACGGTAATTCTCACCGAAAAGGTCGTGTGCCAAGCAGTGTGCAGCCGTCGTTTTACCAGTACCAGGTGGACCTGCAAAGAGACAGTGAGGCATAGTCTTCGTTTCCACAAACTTTTTAAGTCTCTCAACTATCTCCTTCTGGTTAACCATCTCATCGAGCGTCCTAGGCCTATACTTTTCAGCCCATAGCTCATACTCCTTAGCGTAGAGGCTCATAACCCGATTAAACAGATGAACGTTTAGAACGATATAAACTATTAACCGCCATGAAGTAAAAAACCGGTACAACCATACAATGTTTATTCGCGTATAGGTTTAAACTAGGCTAGTATACATGGATCTACAGATTTTTCAAGAATGCTGTACTTATATATCCTCTTTTATGGAGGATAAAGATCGTAGCTAACGATAGAGCAGCTGCGGTTATCGTGATAACAATTATCGATGGAAGATTATACTCGGATACCGTTACTCTAATCCTTTCCGTCTCATAGGTTAAGCCTTGAGATGAGTATCGAGCCCATATATACGCTACTCCTGTTCTAGTAGGTTTAAATCTATAGGAGAAGCTTCCATCTTCTTTAACAGTGATATCAGCTATAGGCTCCCCATTCACTATCAAAGTAACATTCTCCCCGCTTAATCCTACGTTATGGATGCGGAGGATTCCCTTCAATCCAACCTCACCCCCGATAGCTACATCCTGGCTATCCGCTTCTAGCTTAAACTCCGGTTTACCCCATAGAATCTCTATCGAATATACGCTAGGCGGATAGTATATATAAGACCAGTATTCATCCATATGCTTCGATACTATAGGTTTCAGATACATACTACCATTTAATAGGCATACGAATATACCATCCGCAAGATCGCGTGGTATAGATATATTAGATGCTTCGCTACACCTCCCCCCTCCCCTAATCGTTAATAATATGGAATCGGATCTTATTATCGGATCCGATATCAGCGTGGAGTTTGTATATATCTTCAAAACATAGAGGCAACCTCTATCCCTATACCTATACTCATAATACGTTAAATCTGATATACCGAACGGATTCTTAACTATATGTAGCTCTACCCTATCTATAGACTCTAAGTTTCTAAACGTCCAGACAATTCTATGTCTTCCATCTACTCTTATAGGTTTACTCATTCCATCAGATGCATCCGGCACCGCTAGCTCTACCATCATCGTATAATTCGAGGAGCCTTCTAGAGTTAATGTCATCCCATCCATAGGCGTTATGTACGAATAAACTGAAAGAATCCTTAGCAGATTATATGGATCTAAATCCATAAGCCTAACTCCTGAAACATACATACTCAAATAGCCTTCTTCTAGCTTAAAATCAACTTCTAAACTCCTAATAGATATCTTCGTAGGATACCCTAGGATATCTGTTAAGATACCATAATGCCGTGTACTACCGCGTATCCATGATGTAAGCCATAAAATCTCTGTTATACATCTATCCATTCCCCATAGAATTCGAAGCAGCCTGAAATACTGGTGACACCGTTTTCCGATCTACAATTGATCCACCCGGTATTAATCCATGCACACCTCAACTCAGATGCCTTATCTATAGCATAGAAGTATAGATCGAGTATACTGCTCAAGATCGGATACCGTAAACTCTTTAGAATAAAATCTAGTATAGGGATATCTAGATCTGATTCGAGAAACTTTCTAAGCCCTTTCAAACTACCTGAAACCTCAGATGATAGATGGAGGGTGCACCCCTCAGATCCTATACCATAGTCTTTAAGCTGTGTTTTAAGTGAAAGCATCCTCTCTGAAGATATGCTTACGATAGCTTCATACAGATCGATCATGGTAGGTATAATCTTTATGAACCCTTCTACTATAGCTCTATCTAACCCGATAAGGGTATAGCTTAACGATACGGTTGTATTGAAGTATATTTCGAAGAAACGTGTGATCTTCACATACCTACCCGTACCTTTAGATGTGATGTTTAATCCATCACCCCTCAGTAGATCTATACTAAGTAGGAGTCTAAGCTCATCCCTACCCCCTTCAATCCTACATTCTAGATCGAGTGTATGGTTTATAGCCGGTATGAAATCTCTAGCAAATACTAGTAAAGCATCGATCATAAATCTATAGCAGCTATCCTCAGCTTCGCTTCTAATCGAAAACATTAATCTATCAAATCCATCTATACTAGATCGATTACCTTCAGCTCTAATCTTGACGCCTATCGATCCATCTGGATAGAATCTAAATGCTAGATCACCTACAAGCTCTATCGAATAACTTGGTAAACCCGATATGTAGCAGCTGGATGGCGATAGGTATGCGGAGTTAACATACACTAGTATTAACGATATAAGTATAAGTCTAGGTATACCTTCAACTATATTCATAGATACGTGTTAATACTCGTTAAGCAGCTTCTATCTTAAGCTTATAGCACTATTCGACTACTAGAAGAAATCATCGAGGCAGAGTATAGTATGCTAGGAGGGTTAAAATTCTTTATAGAGCTACATCACATCTACATGACTAAAGAATATCCTTCTAGAATCTAGAATTCTAGCTGTTCCAACTATTTCAAATTTTCCTGTTAACCTTATATCCTCAGAGGAGCTACCCACCATTACGGTATATACGCCAGGCTCTACCGTTAGCTTCATACGGCGATCGTAGAAAGCTAACTGCTCAGCCCAGAGCTTGAATCTAACAGTTTTAACCTCCCCTACATTCACTGGTATCCTCTTGAATCCCTTAAGCTCCTTAACAGGTCTAGATACGGATGGGGTATCCTTACGTATATACAGTTGTACAACCTCCTCTCCTAAACGTGTACCAGTATTCTCTATCCTAAGCTTCACTTCTACATAGCCGTTAGGCTGTATCCTAGATGGTGATATCTCTAGGTCTCTATAGCTAAAGCTAGTATAGCTTAAGCCGTGGCCGAACGGGTATAAGGGTTTAGCATCCATAGAGATATAGCTTCTGAACGATGACGGTCTCCTAGAATAGTAGACTGGTATCTGCCCAGTCTCCTTAGGTATAGATATCGGGAGTCTACCAGCCGGGTTGTAGTATCCGAAGAGTATATCCGCTATAGCGTTTCCCCCTTCCTCTCCTGGGAACCATGCTTCGATTATAGCTTGACACTTATCGACTATACGATCGAGTATAAGTGGTCTACCGTTAACCAATACTAGTATGATAGGCTTACCTACGCTATGTAGTGCTTCTACAAATTCCTCCTGTACACCTGGAAGCCTTAGATCCACCCTATCATTCCCCTCACCGGATAAGCCTGAACCGAATAATCCAGATGTTTCACCTAGTACAGCTACCACTACATCGGATTTCTCAGCTATAGCTATAGCTTCATCAAACCCCTCCTTAGATGTACTCGATACATCGCAGCCCATAGCATAGTATACGCTACATGAGGAGGGTACTCTACTCTTTATCCCATCTAGTACGCTCACTATCCTTACAGCATCTACCGCTGTACGTACATGCACAGTGTAACTATAATCTCCTAGGAGGCATCTAGTCGAAGCCGCATTCGGACCTACCACTGCTATAGACCTGATATCTCTAGGTATCGGTAGTATACCATCGTTTTTAAGTAGGATTATAGATTCCCTCGCCACTTGGAGAGCTAGGCTTCTATCCTCCTCAGTATCGAATAGAGATGGAGCTCTATCCACATCTACATATGGATCTTCGAATAAGCCTAGAAGGAACTTTACCCTTAAAACCCTGGCTACAGCTATATCCACCAACTCCTCAGATACGAGCCCCTCACGTACAGCTTGCAGTAGTGGATCCCCATAACATAGTCTATCTGGAAGCTCAACATCTATACCAGCTTCTAATGCCTGTATAGCTGCATCCCTCTCATCATAGGCTACAAGGTGGAAAGTCTTCAGCATTCTTATAGCTCCGTAATCGGATACGACGTATCCCTGAAACCCCCATTCACCTCTAAGTATATCTGTAAGTAGTTCACGTGAAGCTGCACATGGTATACCATCTATATCATGGTATGCATTCATAAGCGATAATGCTCCAGCACATTTCACAGCAGCTTCGAAGGGGAACATGAATACCTCCCTTAATTCTCTAGGAGAAACATGTACTGGAGCTAGGTTCCTACCCCCCTCAGGAACACCGTGGGCTACGAAGTGTTTAGGTGTAGCTACAACCCCATACCTGATATCAGAGCCTTGTAGACCGCGTATGTAGGCTACACCTATAGATGCAGCTAGGTATGGATCCTCACCATAAGTCTCCTCAGTCCTACCCCACCTAGGATCTCTCGCTATATCTAACACTGGTGCTAAACCTTGATGCGCTCCCACAGCCCTCATTTGTCTACGTATAACTTCAGCTACTCTCTCTACGAGTTGCGGATTCCAAGTACTAGCTAGGTTTATAGCCTGCGGGAAGCTGGTAGCGTTGAAAGCCATGAATCCTGCTAGACACTCCTCATGTACTATAGCTGGTATACCTAGTCTAGTCTCTTCTCTTAGAAACCTCTGTATAGCATTCGCTACTTCAGCCGCCTCCCTAGGTGTTAAACCTATCCTACTACCTGAGACCCTAGTTATCTGTCCTACACCATGCTTGAGGAGCTCCCTAGCCTTCTCTACAGAAAACTTTCTCCCATCGAGTAGCTTAGAAACATCTACCGACGATAGCTGAGCTATCTTCTCCTCAAGAGTCATCCTGGAGAGTAGATCCTTAACCCTATACTCTATAGGTAGATTCGGATCGAGGTATGGAGGTTTAGATGACTGTTGAGAAGACATTACGTTAAGATATCCGTTTAACAGTATATATAAGTCTAAGTCTAGTTATAGCTATCTACTGTATGATTATGAGATGAGCTGTATAAAGGATAGTCTAGAAGTTGATGATCAAAGATACACGATGATGTATATCGAGCTAGAGAACTCCATACTAGTAGTGTTTAGTGAAGGTAATCCTAGACTCGGAACCCTAGCTGCTGCTACCGATATCGGTCTATCATCTATAATCCTCGGAGGTAGGAGTATACTTCTAGCTAAATCTCTTGCATTACTCCTCTTCCAAAGGTTTAGGATACCAGTAATACTCTCCCTATACGTATCTGAAGGGGTTAATGAGAAGAGGATCCTCGATGTATTCCTAAAACTTCTAGATAGAGTTAGTAGGAGACGAGCTCAGATAGTGTAGGGCTTCCTAGAACCTTCCTCGATGCCTCAGCTACCCTATCCCTAAACTCCCTGTATGTATATACTCTAACTATGTTCATAAACGATTTGAGTACAGAGACTAATTGTGAAGCTTCAGCTAACCTATACCTACTCACCCTCCCATCTAATTCTACTTTAAATACAGGTATCTGGTAGGCTTCGACATCCATAGCGTATGCATACGGTACTGATGGAAGTGAGGGTGCATCTATAAATACCATAGATTGATCTACACCTGCTGTAGATGCTATCTCAGACTCAATCCTCATCCTAACAGACTCCTTAGCTAGGAGGGAAACTAGAAGCCTATCCTCTATGAAGTATAAGCGTTCGTACGCACACTTTAGAAGTCTTCGTGAAGCTATATCTTTGATAAACTTAGATGAATCCTTATTCTCTAGTAGTATCGACCACATCGTATAGTCATCTAAAGCTATATACTCCTCCACACTACTAAAGAATGGTATCCCCATATCCTCCGCAGCTAGCTCTATAGCTTTACCTAGCATTATCTGAACAGCTCTAGATACCTTATGGTAATATATAGTCCTAAACGATTGGATACGAGCTATTAGAAATGATTCAAGAGTGGGTAGCGCTGTATAATCCACAGCTAGCTCTCCATCGATAATACCGAAGGTATATATCAACCTATAGATATCTATGGATCCATATCCAGCACCCGTATGGTAGGAGTCTCTTACTAGAAAGTCGAGTTTATCCGCATCTACCGCTCCATGTATAATCTGATTCATATAAGCCGGCATCTTTCTACATCTACCTACAGCGAGTAAGCCTATCTCTTCTGGGTTAAACCCGTAATTCTCTACAACATCTGCTATAGAAGTCTCCTTCACGATCTCTACAGTCATATCCTCATGGGTTTTACCTAGAAACTTGTATAGTAGTGGTTCGAATACATGGGAGAATGGACCGTGACCTACATCATGTAGTAAGCCTGCTAATCTAAGTTTAACTATATCCTCCTCTGAGAGTTGTATAGGTAGATTCTGAGCGGCCAAACCAGCAAGATACATAACTCCTAGTGAATGTTCAAACCTAGTATGATTCGCAGCTGGGTATACATACTCCGCTCCACATAGCTGTTTTATACGTCTAAGTCTCTGAACAGCATCCTGATCTATGATATCCCTCTCAAACTCTGTTACCCTTACATACCCGTATATGGGGTCTTTAATGAATCCCCAGTACTTACTATACAAGATCTAGACACCCTAACCCTATATATCTAGACGTTAGGTAAGTCATATAAATGGGTTAAGGTGTAGGTTGTGAACGTAGATGCAGCTATACTTAACGATGTACTATCAAACTTAGAGCAGATAGTATCGAAGTATGAGTATTTTACAAGCGATGTAGCTGCTGAACTTAAGAGTATTTGTAGAGGCCTACATCCAGTAGTGGTTAGACGTATATATGTATCGGTTAGAGGGTTACTTACACCGAAACCGAAGGTTTATAATGGTTTATTCATAGCCGTATCTGGTATCGATAAATCTGGTAAAGAGACGCAATGCTTTAATCCAAATCATCTAGAGGGTGTAGTATCGGTTAAAGACCTACTTAAAAACTATGGTTACCGTGTATACGCTGTAAGTTTACCAAGCTATAATACCGTTTTAGGCTCGCTTGTTGGAGCATACATAGGGAGGAGTGATACTAGGTATAGGATAGTATTGACTGGGAGGATAGATGATGATTTAGCTTGGATTTTGTGGAGCTTAGATAGGGGACAGTATGCTGAAAGAGTTTCGAAGATACTTCTAGATGGAGGCTCCGCTATACTAGCTAAGAGATGGACTGAGAGCAATCTTGCATATCAGGCTGCTAAAGGTATAGATCCGTCTAGGATACTACTCTTCGAGAGGAATATACCTCAACCGAGTTTAACTATAGTGATAGATATACCTGTAGAGGAGGTTCTACGTAGGGTTAAAGATCCAGATCTATACGAGCGGAGTAGTAGATATCTAGATATGGTTCGTAAGATGTATTTCAAGCTGATAGAGGATGGATTAATAAGATCTACTATCATAGTTAACGGTCTAGGTAAGCCGGAGGATGTTAATCGAAGATTAATAGCGGTAATACGCCATGCTATACCTAGGAGACGAGTACAGGAGGGTTGAGCTTGCTTAAAGCTTCGATAACCTCTCGTATACTATTCATCCTAAATAACAAATTTAATGAGTATGATAGCTTATGCATTTATATATGAATCAATTCTTGAATAATAGTCTCTTAATTAACTGTTTCATCTTCTCCTACTTTCTAGGCTTCTTCATCGAATCTGATAGTCTAAAGCCTAGAATAGTGGGAAGGTAGAGTAAAGAAGCGAAGGTAGTGTAGGGAAACAATATCTATGAACGCGACTATGGATCTTGGAAAGGATGTAGTTATGAAAATCGAAGGGAAGGGATGGGGGTACCTCACCCATAAGGATTGGCTATGATTAGAATGTTATGGAAGCTTTAATAGAATTGAGGATTAGGAAACCCTTATATCCTCCTTAGATCACCTCTTCGTAGGGAGGTATGAAAGTACCCACCTCTATAAACACCTACTGCCCTAAATGTAGAGCGAAGACTGAGCATAAGGTATCGATATATAGACGTGGTAAGGAGAGCTCTCTCAGAAAGGGTGCTAGGCATCATGAATGGCAACTGCATGGGTATGGTGGACAGAAATTCCCTGAGCAGAGGAAGCATGCTAAAACTACTAAGAAACAGGTTATACTATTAAGTTGTGTTAAATGTGGTTATACTCTTCATCGTTTAGGTGTAAGACTTAGTAAGCTAGAGGTTAAACATTAGGTAGCATAAAGATTAATTAGTTTCGAGAATTACTAATCTTTTAGCTATGCCGAAAGCATTCGTCCTCATAAATGCTGAGATAGGGTATGAGAGTGAAGTATTGAAATCTTTGAAGAAGATAGAGAATGTGAAGGAAGCATATATGGTGTATGGTATATATGATATAATCGTTAGGGTAGAAAGGGGTTGTTAAACCCCCTATAAGCCGATAGTATGGAGAAGCTTAAGGAGATAGTTACGTGGAAGATAAGGAGATTAGAGCATGTTCAGAGTACTCTAACGATGATAGTCATAGAGTAGACGTAGAATCTCTAGATACCATGTAGTCTAATCTTAAACGCTGAGAGGATAAGTCTTAGAAGTGTAGAGGATACTACAGGTATACTAGATTCATCTACGAACGATGCTATCAGACCTACAGCATCGATTTTTTTAATCCTAGCTAAGCCTACTATCAACCCTGAAAGACCTTCAACTCTACTTCTAGAGATAGTCTTAACATTGTATCCCTTGAATATGTCTAGGAGATTTCTCCTAGAAGCGAATGCTAGTATATCCTCGCTACTCGATTTAATCCCATCCAACGCTACTACGAGTCTGCATCTATATCTACGTGTATAGTCTAGTATAAGACCTGCTATCTCATAGTATGGTTCTGGGCTGACCGGGCTAGGTTGAACCCTAGCTTCAACTAGTATAATCCTAGGATCTGAATCCGATATATAGTACCATTCATAGCTGTTCAGTTTAGCTAAACCTAGCTCATCTATATCTGTATAATCTGGATTATAGGGAGTATACATGTGAGCGAATAACGCTCCTCCAGCTATAGACCTCATTTTCCTAAGAGTTAAATATCCAACCTCCCCCACCCCTACCAATAGTATAGATGGTTCGATACCTTCTTCACGGATGATTCTTAAACTCGTCTTCAACATGGCTTGATAGTTACGAGTAGTATCTAATAATGTGATATAAATTTAACCTGTTTCTCATGGAGTATACGATCTATATCCATCGCATAGTGTTGCAGTATGATACGTACAATTCTATTCGATTATATTTATTAGCTGAACAGGCTTAGCATCCTTATGGGTGTTATGCATTGGTATTCATCTTTGGTGTAGACTATTATCCTGAGCATTGGCCTAGGAGTAGATGGGATATCGATGCCGAGCTTATGTCTGAGTTATGCTTTAACACCGTACGTCTAGCAGAGTTTTCTTGGAGTAGGATAGAGCCTAGGGATGGTGTATATGATTTCGGATGGTTAGATGAAGCTATCGATATACTAGCTAAGAAGGGTATAAGGGTTATACTAGGTACTCCTACCGCAGCTCCTCCACCATGGCTTATAAGAAAGTATCCAGATATCCTACGTATAGATCCTAACGGTATTAGAGCTCCCGCTGGGACTAGGAGGAATTACTGTCCGAATAATCCAAACTATATAATGCATACTAAGAGGATAGTCGAGAGGATGGCTTCGCACTATAAGGATAACCCTCATATCATCGGCTGGCAGATAGATAATGAATTCGGGATAGATCCATGCTACTGTGATAACTGTATAGAAGCTTTTAGAAGCTGGTTGAGGGAGAAGTATCGGGATATAGATTTACTGAATAAGTTTTGGGGCTCCATATTTTGGAGTCAGGAGTATAGGGATTGGGGTGAGATACAGCCACCTAAGCCTCCTTTGGATATGCAGAATCCTAGTCTATGCCTTGATTGGCATAGATTCATGAATGATTCATGGGTGAGCTACCAGAAAATACAGGTGAATATTATCCGTAGGATCGCACCCCATCATATAGTCACGCATAATCTTATGGGGTTGTATAAGGAGCTCGACTACTTTAAACTAGCTGAACCGCTGGATGTAGTCTCGTTCGATTACTATCCTAAGCGTAGTCTAACCGTAGACTATGCGAGGGGGGCTATGGCTCACGATGTTATGCGTAGTTTAAAGAAGAAGGGTTACTGGGTTATGGAGCTTCAAAGTGGAGCTATAAAAGCTCCTATGGCTCCTATACCTAAACCTGGTGAGATAAGGCTTTGGACTTTCCAATCGGTGGCAAGGGGGGCTGATGGAATACTATACTTTAGATGGAGATCTTGTAGGTTTGGAGCTGAAGAGTATTGGCACGGTATCTTAGATCATGATGGTATTCCTAGAAGGAGGTTCTCAGAGGTTAAGAAGGTATCGGAGGATCTTAGGAAGGTGGCTCCGTATATAGAGGGCACGATAGTTAAGCCTGAGATAGCCTTCACCCTAGTCTACGATAGCATCTGGGCTTGGGATCTAGAATTAACTTATGGTGGAAGAAATTATTATGGTCTAGGCTCATGGGATCCAGCTCTGGATGTATATAGAGCGTTATACTCTAGGAATCTACCAGTGGATTTTGTCAACCCATATAGAGATGATCTATCTAGGTATAGGATCGTCTTCGCACCCCCACTCATCCTTATGGATAAGCATATAGAGGATCGTTTAAGAAGCTATGTCAGTGATGGGGGTATACTAGTAGCGGTACCTAGAACCGGGGTGAAGGATTGGAATAACGTTATAGTCGATTCTACACTACCAGGTGGTTTATCTGATGTATTCGGTATAAATCTGGAGGAGTATACTGGTCTACCAGATGAGAGTAGAGTATACGTAGAGATGGATGAAGCTATCTTCGGTAAGAAGGTGGTGGGATCGGGTAGGTGCTGGGCTGAGATGTTAGCATCTAGGGGAGCTGATATTATCGCATACTATAGATCCGGTATATATGATGGAAGGCCTGCTATAGCTATGAATAGGTATGGTAGAGGTATCGCCATATATATCGGATCGTTTCTAGATACGAGTAGCTATATACCGCTGATAGATTGGTTGATTAGGATAGCTGATGTTAAGCCTATTCTACACCCGCTAGATGGGGTTGAAGCTATCGAGAGGATAGGTTCTGAAGGTAGGGTTGTATTCGTGTTAAACTATAATGAAAACTCGGTTAGCATACATCTAGAGGAGGAGTATCTAGATATTTTAGCCGGAGGAAGTGTTCGTGGAGATATAGGGGTCGACGGGTTGGATGTTAAGATACTTAGATCATCGAGTTAAACCCAACCCCTCATCTATACATACTCCTCTACCACTATGACTGTATCTATAGGATCTAAAGGTTTCTCAGGTACCTCTACTACCAGATCTTTTCCATCCCATCTATAGGTTAATCCTCCATTATCTTGAGCTGCTAGTAGGTATACCTCTCTAGGTTCAATCCTCCCCTCTACATCGAATATTCTAAGCTCCCTATCCCAGGGCCATCCGAATACATGTATATAGAGTTTACCATATCTATATGTACACCTATACGGCGCATCGCTAGGTATATCGAAGGGTGCTGCTCCAGCACCGTAGATGCTTTCTCCATTCTTCCTAAGCCATCTACCTACCTCGAGTAGTATATCTACTGATGGTTTCGGTATCTCCCCTTCAGCAGTAGGCCCTACGTTGAGTAGTAGATTTCCACCCTTACCTACGACTTCTACAAGTATTTGTATAACTCTACCTGGAGACTTCCAGTTATGATCGTAGCTTTTATAACCCCATGTATCGTTAAGGGTCATAGGTACCTCCCAATCATCATCTATCTTTCTATCTGGTATCTGGTTATCGCCCATCGATATATAGTCAGCTAAACCTCTAGAAGGTATGGTAGGTCTACCTATCCTACCACCTATACGTCCGCTTATGATAGTCTCTGGAGATATTCTGCGAACTAGATCTCTAAGCTCGCGTGCAAGCTCAGGTATGGGGGTAGTTATATCGAACCATAATACTGCTACAGGCTTATATTTCGTTAGAAGTTCTTCGACTTGCGGCTCCACATACTCCCTGAAGTATCTTGTAAAATTTTGCTTCGATATATCGTAATCCCAATCGTTACCCATACCATCTGGATGATGCCAATCCAGCGTCTGAGAGTAGTAGAATCCAAGCTTCATACCCTCCATCCTACAAGCTTCTGCAAGCTCTTTAAGAGGATCTCTTCTAAACGGGGTTGCCTTAACGATATTATAGTCAGTATACCTTGTATCGAACATACAGAACCCATCATGATGTTTAGCCGTTATAACGATATACTTCATACCTGCATCCCTAGCTATATGAACCCATTCTCTAGCGTTGAACTTGGTAGGGTTGAATCTCTCTGCAAGCTTCTCATACTCTCTCACAGGTATCCTAGCATTATACATTATCCATTCACCTATACCAGATATACACCTACCCCTCCACACACCAGCAGGTATAGCGTATAAACCCCAGTGTATGAACATACCGAATCTAGCTTCACGCCACCAAGCCATACGTCTATCCCTTTCGCATATATGCTCCATTATAACCACCACTGATAGCTAGCGTAATGTAATCTTCATAAGATTTTCGAGATAGCTGAGTCTATATGGGATAATATTTATATAATACACCCATGTTACTACTGTTTTTCCTCAGCTAGGTTTGTGGGATTTAATATACGGGTTTACATGCATACTTGGAGGCATAACCCTCCTATACATGAGCTCGGGTAGGGTCGTCGGATATGCGTCTAGGCTAGCATACATTCTAAACCTGAGTAAGATATACCTCGGAATGGGTATCATTGCCTTCATAACAGCTCTACCAGAGTTGATAACCTCTGTAGTAGCAGCTACATACGGTGCCTCACCCCATATGGCGTTAGGTGATGTGGTTGGCTCAAACATATACAATGTACTAGTTGTTATAGGTGTATGTGGGCTAGCTAAGAAGAGATTAAACGTGGATCGCTATGCTTTAAGAAAGGAAGCTTCGATTATGCTAATCCTATCCACCACCCTTACTCTACTACTCCTCCTAACGCGTAGGTTAACCTCATGGATATCATCCATATTCCTACTAGTATACCCAATCTACCTGTACCGCTCTATAAGATCTATAAATAGGAATGAACTACTAGCTAATGGAGGCTGTAGACATGGTAAACATAGATGTGAAGCTATCGGCTATCTAGCTATGATGATAGCTTATGGTTTAATCCTTGTAACCGGTGCATACATACTAGTATACGGTGCTATGGTTATAACAGATACCTTAAGGTTAAGTCACCTATACGTTGGTATGAATATACTATCATTAGGATGTACAATTCCAGAAATAGCTGTCTCTATAACCGCAACGTTTAAGGATGAATACGATATAGCCTTCGGAAATGTTATAGGAGATAATATAATAACAATAACATTAGTGCTAGGTATAATAGGTTTAATAGCTCAACCAGAAGTTACTCTAAGAGATATAATATTCACTATGCCATTCATGATATTTGTAATAATTTTAGTCTTAATCATAAATGAATACTTTAAAAACATTGAGAAAATACCTGGATTAGCTATAATAGCACTAACCATAGCATTATACATTCTAGAAACAATATTCTTTCATACATCTATCTTGTAGTATATACGTTACATCATTGAGATAACGAACGTTGCAAATGAATCTACAGATATATTTCTCTTACAGAACGATTTACGTGTACTTTACGATGAGGTTTTAGAAGGTAGAAAAACATTAGGTAATACCGTGAATGTATTATGATGAGTGTAAGCTCAAACTTCGGTAACAAGTTCAGTGTTGCCGAGCTTCACTATTCCTACTTATGCTTCCGGTACAGATACTGCTTAATAGCATACCCTATGGCTTCTCCTAGCCGACAATACCTATAGATGAAGTTGACTATAAAGCCTAATAAAGTAGGATATAAAATTCATTAAACTGTTCATGATTTATCTCAGACCAGTCAGTTCTCTACCCAGCTCTATAACATTCTTATAATGCTTTTCATTTCCCACTCTTCTAAACAGCTATTCTAGACATCTGGTTTATCGAATTCTCGCTTCACAAACCATCTTAATCTTTGCTATTAGAACAAACAAGACGCCGATAACATTAGCTGAAGCTACTAAAAGCTGGCTCCACAAAAGATATAGCTATCGTTTAAAACAAACACCTATTCCGCCTAAGATGATCGGAATATACCTTACAAAAACTATGAGACTCATCCAAAATGTTATCGCTACTATCTTTCTAAACTCAGAAGATGAAATATCGATCGACTCTTTCTAGAAGATCTGTAGAGAAGCATAGAATACCCGCCTAACCACTACCAAATAATTCACGTTTTATAAGGAAGATAAAGTTAATGCTATACCTTACAGAGCCTAAGAATATTATGGGAAGCATGAAGCTTAGCTTATTTTAAAATATGTAGACATCTACCAAAACAAATTGTAGAGAATGTGAAGAACAAGAATATCTTCCATCAAAATCAAACTCTAAAATAAGGAAGAAATACTTCAAGCTAGACGTAGTTAAAGAATTCTACTTGTTTTTCTTAGGCATCTCTAATATACATAGATGTTATTCATAGTTTACTAAACCCTCTAAATAGCTATAGTATTGGTGTTAATTTCACTTCCACCCCCTCTTCATCTGTATGAAGCTCAGCATTTAGTAGTGGTGTTTTCGGTTTTACTCCTTGGAGAAAGATTGCTCCGTATATCTCCCTGACGATTAAATGCGTGTCGGCTTTAAAGTCAGCAATCTTGAGGTTACGCCTTAAAGCATCCTCATGAACAAAATGAGGCGGAAGGATAATGGCGCATCCTCCCTGGCTGTTACCATGTCTAGGAAACGAAACCTTCCAGTAACGTAGCCAACCACGTCTCCCTCCTCAAACTTTGGAAAAGCGTATTCAAGTGTGGCTATATCACCGCTTATGTCAATGACCCTCAGCGCTAATCCTATCCTTTAAGATCCTCCTCTCTTCAGACCTCTCCCTTATGAGTAAGCGCTTCGTGAAAGATAGAATCCTATCTCTATTCGTGTAAAGCACAGCATAACCATAACGCGGACACGAAACTAAGCCAAACCGAATCCACGTACCACATTTAGAGTAAAACTCCATACCCAGCTACTCAGAACAAAATTATTCGTAAAGGGTCGAACCCTAAAATTTCATTATTTCATCTGAAAATTGCTTAAGATTTATTTTTAACTTTTCATAGTATTCTCTACCTTTCTCGGTTATTTCCCATATTTCCAGAGAGGTATCCTTTCCTATATATCCTTCATTTATCAGCTTCCATCTTCCCCACCTTATATGGTTCACGCATCTATTTTCTTTGACCGAGAGCAACATTTCAAGATCCTTTAGCTTAAGCTTATTTTTCATCTTCTTAAAACACCTATTATCATAGACTTGGTAACGTTAATGATATTTTACCCAGATCTATTTAATCAGTTTCCTTCTCTCTTGTACACCAGATGAGAGCATACTTTTAGATTGGCAAGTATTAGTCCAGGCAGCTCTTCGTTAAAGATATTTGAGCTTGCTTTCTTCAGAATCGAGATAATATCTTTCTAAATTCGCATATCAAGCTCTTAGGAAATTGAATATGTAGCCTTGGCCCTGGCGGTGGAGAGGTCGAATGGAACATGCCTAAATATTGCGCATAGGTTAGTAGCGTACTTTAGAACTCTAGCCCTAGAAAGGCCTAGGCTCTTCAAGTAGTCTATGAAGAACATTAATATTCCACCATAGGGCAACTGGCTCAGCTTAGACCTATCGGTTTCAAGCCCCCCTCAACATTACGTATATCCGCATTCACACTAAACTCTGTACTCGAAGACTTGAAAAAGGAGGCTATGTAGGACTCCAGAATTAGGGGTGATGGAGCCTCGGGCGGGATTCGAACCCGCGACCCGCAGCTTACGAGGCTGCTGCTCTACCAGGCTGAGCTACCGAGGCTCTATACTTTACTTCTATTTTTCGGAAATTTATTCTTTAACCCTAGCTGTGTATGAGAGTCTTGATACCGGTTCTCTATACTCTCCTTCTATCTATAGGTATATCTACCGGTTTTCTTTTGAAGCTGGATTGTATTATGCAGTTAACTACTTCTTACTCTTTCTACAGCTTCCACCATATCTTCCATGAGGATTCTTTGAATTCTATCCTATTATATCTAGATCCTGATCTACCCCGTTTCTCAGTAGATGAGAGTACATGTTCTCTAGAGTATCTACTTCGGAATATCCTATCTCGATTTCTCCATTCTATTAGTCTAGGATTATCCTACTCCCAGCTAGAGTTATCTTGATCGTCGTAGGGTTATCCACTAGACCTGTCTGTACCACCATCTAAATACTATTCTCGATTAATACTACTGTTTACTAAATCCTCTACTTCTTCAGCTTTATGTAGTACTAATGGTAAATATTATGATATAGTTTGATTCATTAATACGTTTCGCATAATATATGCTTTCCATGTTTGTAAGTTTCTAAATCTATATCTCTATGGGTGTGGTGAGGTGTACATATGCATATTACACCGTGATTGCTTAGATTGAGTATATCGTTATAGTCTACGAACCATTTTGCATTATTCCTCTCTCTTTCACTCCTAGCTAACTCTTATTTTATCACATACATCTACGAGTTTAGCATTCTCCACCCTATTTATACCATCCATATGTGTACGTCCTATGCATCTAAGCTCTACTATACTAAATCCTATCATAGCTATGATAGGCCTCGATTATTCATGGATATAGGAGGTATAGTTTGGTAATACATAATCTGAATGAAGCTTGAATTCTATAGTGTTAGAGTAGGGTTGGTTAACTATTTTATAGATCTAGTATAAACCGTGCTTTCACACCTTCTTCATCTTTATAAACCTTCATCTGATGGTATGTTACAGCTTTGATACTAGTCTTAGATATATGTCTTCTAGGATCGTATACTTCACCTAAGATACGTGCTCTAAGCTTATACATATCATCCTCCATACCTATATACTCTACATCTATTTTAGAAGCTAGGAATCCATCTATATCAACCATTATTAATAGCTTCTCAAGCCAATCGTATAATAATGCTTCTAGATCCTCCCCCTCAGCTTCGATTATCCTCTCATCCCTAGGCTCGATTAGACTAGTATCAGTTATAACTTCGTAGAGAGCTAAACCTGCATTCTCGTAGCATTCTTCATAGCTTCCACCATAAGCTTCTATATAGGCATCGGCTGAATGCTCTAGGAATCTAAACCCTCCCATACCCATCCCTTCATCTACTCATCAACATTCTAAGCTTCTCCTTGAATTTAAGCCTTGCATCTACTTCTTCTTTAAGTCTACCTATGATAGCTATATCTCCGGGATCAACTCCTCTTAACTCAGCTAGGTATAGAGAAGTCATATCTCCTACATATACTAGGCTAGCTATACAAGCTAGCCTAGATGAACCGCTACCCCAAACCTCTATTAAATCCGATACCCTATCATGTAGAAGATTCTTAGTAACTTCCATCCTAATCCTAGCCTCCTCGGATTCTAGTATAGATCTTAGAAGTATAACAGCTATGTTACTAGGCCTGAATCCGTTATCCTGGTAGGCTACTATCTCGTTATGGTGGAGTTCAGGTATACTAGCATCGACTGCGTAGACTTTACTATTCTCGTTAAACTGGGTTCTCCATCTGAAAGCTACGGAGCTTATAGACTCCCATCCATATATGATCGGTAGCTTATAAAGTACTCTATACGCTATATGTTTAGCTATATTACCCTCCTCTACCGTTACTGATGGTGCTAGCCTACTTCTAAGCATTTCTAAAGCTTTCAGAGTATCTTGAAGCTCATCTTTAAACCTACCTGAATCTAGTATGTTAGCTTCTAGAAAAGCTAGGGTTGAGGATAGCATAACGCCTAGAGCTGCTCTAGGCTGGTATCCTCTAGGTACCTTTATATGCGGTACACCTAGATTATAGCATAGCTCTTCTAGTAAGCCTCCAGAACTTAAGCCTACTATCCTAGCTCCAAGCTTGAAGGATCTGTAAGCTATACTTAAAGCCTCCTCTGTATCACCTGAATAGCTTAAGACGAGTACTAGTATATTCTTATCGATGAAGTTTGGAGGATTGTATCCTCTAATCGTGTAGACTGGTATACGACACCATTCTCTAAGCCAATCTGAGGCTAAGCCTCCTACGATAGCTGATCCACCCATACCTGCGAATACTATACCACTCGGCCTCCATCCATCGAGGTAGCTTGATGCATCGATCTTGAAGCCTATATCCGCCCCCATCTTATACTGATCTACAGATTCCAGTATCGCTTTGAATACAGGGTTTAGATCCATACCTCTGCAACCCCTACTCTATCTTGGATATTTAGCGTAATACCTTATCGAAGAATATAAACCTCTGTAGGAGCTGGGGTTTTGATAGAGTTAATTAGGAGTGTTAGCTATATCGGTGAGGTTAGTTTAAATATAGCTGGAGGTTTGGTAGATGGGTTTCGAGATAGGCTTAATATATGCTACGATCCTATCTCTAGCATCATCGTTCTTAGCGACTCTTATAGCTACACCTAGGATAGCTGAATTCAATAAGCGTCGTGGTATAGTCGGTGTCGACTACCATAAGCCTGGTAGGCCTGAGATACCTGAGATGGGTGGTTTATCCATGCTTATAGGTCTATCTATATCTAGTATGGTAATCCTAGTCCTCTATCCATCAAGCTTCTGGTATACCTTAAGCTTCATACTCACTGTGCTATCGGTTGGCTGTGTAGGAGTAGTGGATGATCTCTTAGGTTTAGGTGCTAGGGTTAAGCCATTATTAACGTTTATAGCAGGTTTAGTACCGGTTCTCCTTAATATACCTGCATACCCGAAGATCTATGAGGGATACCTATCCGTACCATTCGGTAGGATTAGGATAACGATACTATACAATCTACTCCTACCTATAGGTATAGCTGTATCCTCTAATACTATGAATATGTGTGATCCTGTTAACGGTGTTATGGCTGGTTCATCGATAATCATATCGTTAACCCTACTCTTAGCTTCACTATTCACTGATAGATTTTATGCTTCACCCTATATAGCATCCATACTAGGATGTGCTCTAGCCTTCTACATCTATAACAGGTATCCGGCTAGGGTGTTCCCAGGGGATACTGGTACCCTATCGCTGGGTGCTGCTATAGCTTATGCATCCGTTATAGGAAGGCTAGAGTTTATAGCTTTAATAGCTATGCTTACACAGATACTTAACGCTCTATTCACCTTGATAAGCTTAGGGGGTTTGATCGAGAGGAGGAGTATAAGCGAGAGACCTGTACGTGTACTCGATGATGGGCGTATAGTAGCTAGCGTTAACCCTCAGGCTCCCATAACCTTAACTAGGATGTTCACAGCTTCTAGACCTATGAGTGAGAGGGAGGTAGCCTACTCCTTCTTCATACTTACAAGCTTCTCATGTATACTAGCTTTGATTACTATACCTTTGATACCTAGGTGATTAGCTATGGTTAGGTTAGGATTCTTCCTGAATATACTATTCGCTTGGCTCCTCCTAATAGTACTATCATACCTAACTATCAATGTAATAGCATCGATAACTATCCCAGATGGATATATATTCAAGCTTATCGAAGCTATAGTTAAAGCTCTATCGGTAGCTATACTCCTAGCTCTATGGCTTTATACGTGGAGGAGGATTTCTAAGCTATACTTCGAGAAGCTTCTGAAGGGTAGGGTATCGGTATCCAGCTTCTAGCGATATAGTTATAAGCATCGATTTCATCCTCTACCAGTACCAGTGTATAGGTTATGCCTAGCTGGGGATACTCTCTTAAATCTCTGAATCTAGATCCTGAGAGGACTGCTATAGCTTCGCTTAGAGATGTAGATATGAGTATGAAGAAGGCTGTAGAGGTATGCTCATCGATAAAGGGTTTAACTCTAGAGGAGGCTAGGAGGCTTTTAAGAGATGTTATAGCTTTGAAGAAGCCTATACCTTATAGACGGTACTTTAAGAAAGGATCGCATAAACGTCAACTTCAGGAGTGGCATAGTGGTGGATACCCTGTTAAAGTATGTCGCTATCTACTTAAACTACTGGATTCTGTAGAAGCTAATGCTGAGCATAAGGGTCTCGATACTAGTAGACTTGTTATAGTTCACGCTGCTGTTCATAAGGGTAGGAGGATACCTAGATATATGCCTAGAGCCTTCGGTAGAGCTACTAGATGGGGTAGGCAATTGGTGCATGTAGAGATAGCTGTTCGTGAATTATAGAGTGTTCTCCGAGTATCTATCAGAAGATCCTAGTCTATGCTGCCGGGTTTAACATATACCGGTTCTCAAAGCTTTAAACACTGCTTTCAACGCTACCCTATCTAGAGGTATCGGATTATGCAGTCTGAGAAGGGTGGTTATATATTCGAGGATCTAGGCTGTACGGTATCTGATGAAGAGTCTGAGCAGGCTGAGAGGGAGCTTAAACTACTCTTATTCGAGAAGGGTCTACTCGAAGATATCCTATCTAGTATACAGGATGCTGGATCGATAGATCCATCGGATAGGGAGAGGATCTATAGGAAGTATGATGATCAGCTTAGATCTATAGAGGAGCGTATAGGTAGATGTAGACTCGTAGTTAAGCTTAGGAAGCTTGAACTCGGTAGGATGAAGCTTCTCGATATGCTGAGAGATAGGCTTGAGAATTTAGATAGGGAGATTATGGAGATCCGCTCAACTCTAGGTAAGCAGAGGAGGGAGTCTAGAACTAAACCTGAGGTTGTGGAATCTAAGCAGGCTAGGAGTCGTGTAGCCGAGGCTAGGGGGGTTAAGCAGGTAGAGGTGGTAGAGGATTTGGGGGAGAGGGATGAGCTTCAGAAGCTTCAAGAAGATATAATGGCTACCTTAGAGAAGCTTGAACAGTTGGATCTCGAGCTTTAGCAACGTTATCCTCCTAGATGCTTCTCGATAACCCTCCTCAACCTATCCTTCGATAGTAGCCCTTCTATACGTTCTACGAGTACTCTATCCTTGAATACTATTATCGTAGGGATAGCTGTTATACTATAGGTTACCGCTAGGATCCTACCGAGGGGTTTATCTACGTTAACCTTACCGAACGATACTCTCCCACTATACTCTGAAGCTAAATCCTCTATGATAGGTGCTAGTAGCCTACATGGCATACACCATTCAGCCCAGAAATCTATGACTACCACACCATCCCTTCCTATAAACCTCCTATACTCTTCTAGAGATTCTTCACCTAGCTCACGTATAGGCTCCATACCATCCCCCCTATACCGCAACCATAACAATTACATCGTTTACATTCGTTCCTGTAGGTCCTGTGAATATACAATCCCCAAGCTTAGAGAAGAAGCTATAGCTATCATTCCTATCTAGATACTCCTCAGGCTTCAATCCTAGTGTTAAAGCCCTATCGTATGTATAGCCATCGGCTACAGCTCCAGCTGCATCTGTAAGTCCATCCACTCCATCAGTCCCCATGGAGGCTATGGCAACTCCTCTAAACCCTCTAATCTTAATCGATGCTGCTAGAGTTAACTCCTGATTCCTACCTCCAACCCCATCACCTTTAACAGTAACCGTTGTCTCACCTCCAGCTAGTATAACGGTAGGTTTGGGTGTAGGCTTACTCTTCAAAACTACACCCTTCAATACGCCTGCTAGCGTATATCCTACATACCTAGCCTCCCCCTCTATGTATGATGAGAGGTTTACGACGTTGTAACCCATACCCCTAGCATGCTTCTCCATCTCTTCCAAAGCTATAGAGTTACCGGCTATTATGAAGTTGTAGGTTTTCTCGAATATACGATCTCCTGGTTTAGGTGTCTCGGATATCATACCTGCACATCCGGCTTCTATTATCTTCCTCACGCTATCTGGTATAGAATCCCATACCCTATATCTCTGGAGTATGCTTCTAGCATAATCGTATGTAGTCGTATCTGGGGCTGTCGGTCCTGAAGCTATGGTATCGAGCCTATCACCTACTACATCCGATACTATGAGGGATATGATCGTAGCTGGGTAGGCTGCAGCTGCTAATCTACCACCCTTAACCTGTGATAGATGCTTCCTAACAGCGTTTATATCCTCTATAGGTGCACCGCATTTAAGCAGAATCGATGTAAGCTTCTGTAGATCTTCTAGCGATACTCCTTCGATAGGTTTAGTCATTAGAGCAGATCCTCCACCAGATAGGAGGCAGAAGATTAGGGTATCCTCACCTACTCCTTTAAGCATATCGAGCATAGCTGAGACTCCTCTAACACCACCCTCATCAGGTATGGGATGACCTGCTTCGTTGAGTTTAATCCTCCTAACCTTGTATAGTCTAGATGTTCCTCTAGGTATATTAACTACTCCGCTATCTATATGTTCACCAAGTATCTCTTCTAAAGCTTCAGCCATAGCTCCTGAAGCTTTCCCACCACCTACGACTAGTATCCTACTATACTTCTTTAGATCGTATTCTACACCCATCACGTATAGCTTATCCCTAGAGATGCTTACACTTCTCTTAACAGCTATCCTAGGATCAGATGCTTCCAAAGCCTTATCTAGTAGTCTTAGTATAGCTTCTCTAGCAGCTCTATCCTCATCGTATACAGCGTTACCTAATATTCTTTCAGGAGATCTAATCCTCATATCCTACCAGGGTTAGGATAGGTTGGAGCGAAGTTCTTAAATCTATCCTCGCATAGACTATTCTAGGTTTGGAGAGCTGATCGATTTGGGTATTCCATACCTATTCGAAAGGAGGGGTAACGTCAGCCTTATAGTAGGATTACTCGTATCTGTAACTATAGGAACCCTGGCTTTGATAATAGCTGAGGATATAGCGGATATAGGTATAGCGTTAGGCGCATTCCTAGGCGGGTTGATAGCTGGTAGATTCACTGTTAAACCATTGAACGGAGGATCTAGGGGTGCAGCTGTAGGTGTGCTAAGCCTTCTACTATACTACTTCTTCATAGTACCTGCACTCTATATGGCTAGACTTATAACTATACCTGAGGTGGAGCCTTCTACGCTGGAATTGATAGTTGCATGGATAGTAACTATACTAGAGCTTGTAGGTGTAGGATTCGTAGGCGGGGTTGCCGGCTACTATACTACTATAGGTGTTAAACCAGCTATGAAGCCTACTCCGGAAGCTAAACCTACTATACCAAGCTTATCTAGATGTCCTAGATGCGGTGCATCCCTACCAGTCGATGCTATATACTGTCCACAATGCGGTTTTAAGGTTAGGGAGGTTAGACCCGTCTAATATCTAAGCTTAGATCTATAGCTTTAACAGAATGTGTTAACCTACCCAGCGATACTATATCGATACCCTTAGATACGTATTCGACTATATTCTCCTCATCTATACCTCCAGATACCTCTATCAAAACCCTTCTCCTCAACCCCCTCTCCTCTAGTAGCTTCACAGCTTCCTCCACCATGCTAACCGTGAAGTTATCTAGCATAACTATATCAGCTCCAGCTTCAGCAGCTTCTACAGCCTCCTCGATACTAGATACTTCTACCTCGATCTTATATGCGAAGCTAGCTCTAGCTTTAGCCTTCGCTACAGCTTCTCTAACAGATCCTACTAGAGCTACATGATTATCCTTTATCAGTATCATATCCTCGAGTCTAAGCCTATGTGTATCTCCTCCACCAACCTCTACAGCTTTCTTATCGAAGTATCTAAGACCGGGTGGTATCTTACGTGTAGCAGCTATCTTAACATCTAACCCTGCTTCTCTAACCTTATCTACGAGTCTACGTGTAGCTGTAGCTATACCACACATACGTGAGAGTAGGTTGAGTAGAGTCCTCTCGATAGCTAGTATAGTTCTAGCATCACCCCTAACCTTGAATATTGTATCTCCTCTCCTAAACCTCTCTCCATCAGCTATGCTATACTCTACTCTCAACCCAACTATCTCAGATAGTATACACGCCTCCCATAAACCTGCTGCTACCCCATCCTCCTTAGCTACGATAACCCCCTCCGCTTCTACATCCTCATCTACCAGGATAGCTGTAGTTACATCCGTTAATCCTAGATCCTCTTCTAGAAACTCTAGTAGCATATCGGCTACTACCTGTTTAGGAAGCCACATACTAGATCAATCGTAAATCTTAAACACTCTCCTAGATAACCTTGTATATGTCTAGATGTATGGTGGGAGGGTGGCTCTAGCTTTCTCAGGTGGTAAGGATAGCGTTTATACAGCATGGCTCCTATCATCTCAAGGATTCGATCTAATACTATTCACTATCCAGCCTGAAAGCGATGGATCATGGATATTCCACTATCCTAACTCAGCTTACACATGGATGCAATCTGAAGCTCTAGGTCTGCCATGGATTAAGCGTAGGAGTGTTGTAGGGGAGAGGGAGGAGCTGGAGTCTCTGAGAGGCGTAGTAGATGAAGCTATAAGGATCTGGGATATCGGAGCTCTTGCTTCAGGAGTCGTTTATAGCTGGTATCAGATGAGGATATTCCAGCTTATCTCAGATGAGTTTGGGTTGAAGCTTTATACACCGTTGTGGGGGAAGGATCCGTTGAAGCTTCTACTCGAGGAGATCGAATCCGGTATGGAGATAATAGTTACCAGCGTAGCTGCGGAGGGTTTGGGTGAGGATTGGCTCGGTGTTAAGCTTGACTATGATTCTATAGATAAGTTGAGGATGCTTAGCCTCAGGTATGGTTTAAGCCCTATAGGTGAGGGGGGTGAGATGGAGACTTTCGTAGTAGATGCGCCATTCTTCAAGTATAGGATCCATATAAAGCGTTCTAGAAGGGTGTGGAGGGGTGTGAGCGGATACCTAGATATAGAGGAGGCTACGCTGCATCCTAAGCTTCTCTGAATACTCTTATAGCATCAGCTACCCTCTCGTATACCTCTTCTTCATCTATATTCACGATACGGTTATACCAGACTACCGGCTCCCCATCTACTATCGTAGAGTGTACATCGCTACCGCTACAAGCGTAGACTATATTCGATATGAGACCCTCAGCTCCGTGTATAGGTTGTAGTCTAGGCTTTCTAAGATCTATGATAGCTATATCCGCACGTGCTCCGATGCCTATGTAGCCAGCTTTATCTATACCTAGCGCTCTATATCCTTGGATAGTAGCTGCCTCCAATACCCTCCATGCTGGTAGAGTTGTAGGATCCCACCTATACCATTTATGTATCAGAGCAGTGGCCTTCATAGTCTCGAACATATCTAGGCTATTATTACTCGCAGCCCCGTCTGTTCCAAGCCCTACTACTACACCTTTCCCTATCATATCTGGTATAGGTGCTACCCCACCGACTGCTAGCTTTAGATTGGATATAGGGCAGTGGGCTACCTTAACTCTACGTGAAGCTATAATCTCTATCTCTCTAGGTGAGAGCCATACACAATGTGCCGCTATAACTCTATCTGTTAGGAATCCTAGGGAATCTAGGTATTCGATCTCTCTCCTACCATACATCTTCTCAAACCTACTCTGCTCCCCCCTCGTCTCCGCTAAATGTATATGAACTAGCAGATTCTCCCTCTCAGATCTATCCCTAACCCACATCAAGGTATCATCTGAGCATGTATAGGGTGCATGAGGTCCTAGAGCAGCTTTAACCCTATCATCTCCTAGACTCTTCACGTAATCTATAAATCTCTCAGCAGATCTACGACTATAGATCCTTAGTTTTAGATCTGATCGCCTATCCTCTGGATCGAAGGTATCTATAATACCTACAGAAGCTACTATCCTCATACCTACTTTTAGAGCAGCTTTCACAGACTCCTCTGGATGATAGTACATATCTAGGAAGCATGTGGTTCCGCTCCTAGCCATCTCCATACATGCTAGTAGTGCTCCTAGATAGCATAGATCAGCTGTAAGCTTCCTCTCAGCAGGCCATATCCTTGTTCTAAGCCACTCTTCTAGAGGCATATCTTCAGCATAGCTTCTAAGTAGAGTCATAGCTGCATGTGTATGTAGATTAACTAAGCCTGGTATAGCAGCCTTCCATCCCCCCTGTAGGGTATAATCTGCTTCTGGTATACTACCGGTAGATACATCCGCTATGATGCCATCCTCTATGTAGATCGAGTAGCCTTTAAGTATCCTTCTAGAATCATCCTGGGTAACTATCCAATCTAGATTCTTTAAAGCTATGGTAGGCTTCCCCATAACCGATATATCTAGAATATTTATCCAGCCATTAAAAACATTGTGAAGCTATCTATCCATCCTAATCCCAGTATGGCCTAGTCCTGATATACATACGTTCAGCTTCAGCTATCGCTTTATAAAACTCGTCTTCGCTTAGATATAGATTCCTAAGTATCCTTCTAGCTGTAGCAGGACCTATACCTATACCAGCTAGGGCTGCTATAGCCCTCCTCCCATGCACCTTAACTAGATCTGCTATACTAGTATACCTCTTATACACTTCTACATTCCTCTCGCTTAACCTTCCATCTATAGCCATCCTAGCTATCGCTAATGCTTGGAAGTCGTCTGGTTTAACTACAGCTATCCTCCTAGATCCGCATCTAGGACATACTACTGGATCGCTTATATCTGATACCTTGAATATATCCTCCCAATCCGCTCCACCTATACAGACAAGTTTAACTCTAGTAGATTCTATCCTCGCTTTCACTATATCGGTAAGGCTTTTTAAACTAGTATCTATATTAGGATATACTTCACGGTATATTCTAGACATAGGTGATAGACCGCTAGCAGATGCTATCCTCATCCTTAGATAACCCTTAGATAGCTTATCAAGGAAATCTCTACATACATCTACATCCACTACATCTCTTAAAACCTCTCTCACAGCCTCCCTATAGACGGGTGTATCCATATATACTTCTACAAGCCTTCTAGCTACTGATAGACTGTACTCCGCATCCTTCTCGATTATACCGAATCTACGTGCTACACACCACAACCTCCATAGAAAATATCTCCTATACGGTAGTATCTCCCTCATGATATTATCTACATCATCCGGTTTCAAATCTGATAGTATATCTGCTACTATAGAGCTATCGAGTCTACGACTTCTAGAGTAGAATATGATCTTATATGCATCCTTTACATAATCCACTACCGCGCTTATCCTAGCAGATATCAGAGCTGAGAGTATAGAAGCTAGAGCTTCCATACCCCTATCTCCTATGTGAGCGTGTAGGACTACACATCTCCCACCATCGTCTACCTCCATCCACTCTAATACTACATCCCTATCTGATGGTATATCAAACCCTCTATCCATCTGCTCCCTCACATAATCCTCCATAGCCTTAGCAGCATATCGATCCAACCTATATTTCGATAGGATTCTCGATGGGCTTCTACCAGAAGCTAGAGCTTCAGCTATACGTCTCTTAATTCTACCCACCTCCTGAGCAACCTCTAACGGTACTGGTATAATCTCGCCCTCCCAGACTGGTATAGCTTCTAGAGCGTAGGCATCCTCCTCTACATTCACTATACGTCTATCCCTATCTATACTCAGTATACGCCAAATCCTACCTCCGAGGATGAATAGAGAATCAGGTTTACAATACTGTTCTACAAAATCTTCATCTAGTAGACCTACGCGTCTCCCCCTCCTTTCGAATACTTCAAACCTAGATACATCGATTATAGTCGATAGATTCTCGAAATAATATTTATACGATCTACTAGTAGGCATCAGTATGGAATCCCTAACTCTAACCAGCCCTATACGTTCCAGTAACCCTAATATCTCCTTCAATTCTTCTAGAGTTAGATCGTTGTATAGGATGCATCCTCTAACTATCTCTAGGATATCAGATATAGATGCCCTCCCCCTCTCCAATAATATACCTACAATCTGATGAGCTGCGACATCTAATGCTCCGTAGAGTTCTGGCTCATACTCGTATGTAGCTGATGAAGCCCTCCTAGCTATAACACATGATTCTATAAGGTCATCGAGGTTGTATGCTACTATAGCACCGCGGCTTTCGACACCGATTCTATGACCGCTCCTACCGATCCTATGTATAAACTTTATGGTTTGTCTAGGTGAACCGTAGTGTATAACATAGTCTACGCTACCTACATCTATACCTAACTCTAGACTCGAAGTACATATCAGTGTCTTCAATACCCCAGTCTTAAATCCTTCCTCAAACTTCTCCCTCAAATCTCTAGATAGACTGCTATGGTGTACCTCTACGGGTAGGCTTGGATCAAATAGCCTAAGTTTGAAACATAGAGTTTCAGCTTGCTGTCTCGTATTAGTGAATATGAGTATCGATTTATGTTCACCGATAAGCTTCGATAATAGTCTACCAGTATCCTCCCAATTACCTGAGTATAATACTTGGATCGAGTACCCTCTACTACTCCTAGATTCGACTATCTTAACCTCTTCTCCATTAGAAAGAAGCTTAGCTACGTATCCTGGATTATGTATAGTAGCTGATAACCCTATCCTCTGAATACTTCTACCAGCTATACGTTTAAGCCTCTCTAGTGAAAGGAAGAGCTGGACTCCACGTTTATCATATGCGAATTCATGTATCTCATCTATAATAACCCATTTAACACTATTAAGATGGCTTCTAAAACCTCTGTGTACGAGTAGTACTTGTAGAGTTTCAGGAGTCGTTATAAGTATGTGTGGTGGTTCTAAAACCTGTTTTAACCTTATTTCAGCTGGTGTATCGCTATGCCTTACATCTAGGTTTAACCCGATCTTCTCTGCAAGCGTCTTCATCCTACGGAATATATCCCTATTTAAAGCTCTCAGAGGCGTGATGTATAGAGCTAGAACACCTCTCATATCCCTATACTTTGAAGCCATATACATTACGGGTATTAGAGCTGCCTCAGTCTTCCCCGATCCGGTTGGAGCTATTATTAGTGTATGATATCCATCGATTATGTATGGTATAGCAAGTTTCTGAATCTCTGTAAATTCTTCATAACCCTCATCCCTCAGTATCTTCCTATATTCCTCGCTTAAACCGTATTCATCCATACTCTAATCCTAGAGATGTTAGTATTAGGAGGGTTTATAGTAAGCTTTATTTAAGGTTATAGCTCCGTCATCTTAGTAGGGGAGGGTTCGGGAGGGTTGGAGGTAGGAGAGGTTAAATTCCCATTTAATGAAGCATTCAGGTTTACTATAGAGAGTATAAGGAAGAGGTTTACGAGAGCCTTAATAACAGCGTTATCTGTTATACTAAGCGTAGCATTCTACGGAGCTACACGATCTATGGGTGTAATCTACGCAGCACTACTACCAGGCTCTGCTACGATACAAGTTTATCAGATAGTTATGGCTGTCATAGCCTTAGTCGTATGTACTGTAGGTATACTGAACTCTATGCTTATGGCTGTCGCTGAGAGGACTAAGGAGATAGGGACTATGAAGTGTCTAGGTGCTATGGATTCACATATCCTAACGATCTTCCTTCTAGAAGCTGCTCTAATAGGCTTACTCGGAGGTTTAATAGGTGGTGTTGCAGGCCTCATCGTAGGTATAGCATCGACTTGGGGTCAAGTCGCAGGTATAGGTCCCCTACCTATATTGAACCTGGTATTAACTCTAGTTGAATCACTTGGTATATCTATACTACTATCGATAGGGGCTACGCTATATCCTGCATACTATGCGGCTAAGCTTAACCCAGCTGAAGCTCTAAGATTCGAGGTCTAGCTTAGACAGTAAGACTTATTAAACCTATCCCCAGCTCTATTTTGAGATTCCTGGATTGATGCTAGATACCGTTATATCTAGCATCTACAGGTATGTGGGATGTTGTATAGGAAGGGGGTTTGGAGGTGGATCTAGATTGAAACCTATGAATATAGCTGAGAAGATCCTTGCTAGAGCTTCTGGTAGGAGTTATGTAGAGCCTGGGGAGATAGTGGATGCTGTGGTCGATAGAGTTATGTTCCATGATCTAACCGGGCCTATGACGTTAAAGGTGTTCGAGGAGATGGGTGGAGGCTTAGTATGGGATCCAGATCGTGTAGTAGTGGTATTCGATCATATAGTTCCAGCTTGTAGTATAACTGCTGCTGAGAATCATGTTAAGCTTAGAAGGTTCGTAGAGAATCAGGGTATAAAGCATTTTTACGATGTGGGGCGTGGAGGTATATGCCACCAGGTTATGGTGGAGAAGGGTCACGTACTTCCAGGTGAACTAGTAATCGGTGCAGATTCGCATACATGTATGTATGGGGCTCTCGGAGCGTTTGCTACAGGAGTAGGTGCTACCGATATGGCTGCTACGCTACTCACAGGTAGGATATGGCTTAGAGTACCTGAAACAATTATCGTTAAGTATACTGGGAGGATGCCTGAATACCTATCTGGTAAGGATCTCATATTATACACGATAAGTGTGATAGGTGCTGATGGTGCGAACTATAAGGCTGTAGTATACTCTGGTGATGTAGTGAGCCATCTATCTATGGATGATCGGCTTACTATGAGTAATATGGCTGTCGAGATGGGTGCTAAGACAGGTATATTCGAACCAGATGATGTAACCTTAACCTACTTGAAGGGTAGAGCTAGCAGTGGTTTCGCTTTGATGAGGAGCGATGAGGGAGCTAGCTATAGTGAGGAGTATGAGTTCGATGTATCCGGTATGGAACCTCAGGTTGCATGCCCATATAGAGTTGATAATGTTAAACCTGTATCAGAAGTCGAAGGTATACATGTTGATCAAGCTTTTATAGGTTCCTGTACGAATGGTAGGCTTTCAGATTTGAGGATAGCGGCTAGGATATTGAAGGGGCGTAGAGTTGATAAGGGTACGAGACTTATAGTTATACCTGCATCTCAGGATGTATACCGTGAAGCTTTAAGAGAGGGGTTAATAGATGTGTTGTTGGAAGCTGGAGCTATGATCTGTAATCCTACTTGCGGTCCCTGTATAGGTGTACATCTAGGAGTATTAGCTCCAGGCGAGGTTTGTATAGCTTCGATTAATAGGAATTTCATAGGGAGGATGGGTAGTCGTGAATCTAAAGTCTATCTAGCATCTCCAGCAACAGTCGCAGCTTCATCTATCGAAGGTAAGATAACAGATCCTAGAAGATATCTGGGAGGTGCTGTGTGATGATAATCGATGGCGTAGTAGTTAAAGTCGGGGATCATATAGATACCGATGTTATAATACCTGGTAGATATCTAGGTATAACAGATCCCGTAGAGCTTAGTAAGCATGTATTAGAAGGTTTAGATCCTAACTTTCCGACTAGGCTTAAACCTGGTGTTATCCTCGTAGCTGGTAGGAATTTCGGCTGTGGTTCGAGTAGAGAGGAGGCGCCTGTAGCTTTGAAAGCTGCTGGTGTTAGATGTATCGTAGCAGAATCTTTCGCTAGGATATTCTATAGGAATGCTATAAACATAGGTCTACCTATAGTTGAATGTACTGGTATTCAGAGTTACGTAAAGGATGGAGATAGGATAACAGTAGATCTATCTTCAGGTATTATAGAAGCTTCAGGCTATATATTCAGGTTTAAACCTCTCCCAGGATTCATACTAGAGATACTTAGGGATGGAGGTTTAACAAACCATATACGTAAGCTTAGGGGGCTTACCGTTTGAAGTTTAAGATAGCTTTAATCCCAGGTGATGGTATAGGTCCCGAACAGCTCTCCGTATCTATGAATATACTCTACAAGCTACCGAAGCTATATGGTTTAGACGTAGAGTATATAGAGGTTGAAGCTGGAGATGGATGTAAAGCTAAGAGAGGTATAGCTCTACCCGATGATACTTTAAACATCCTGAAGGAGTCTCATGCATGTCTTAAAGGCCCTGTAGGCGAGACCGCGGCAGAGGTTATCGTACGTTTAAGACAGCTCTTCGATCTATACGCTAACGTGAGACCTATAAAATCCTATCCGATACCTATCCCTCCACTTAGGAGCGATGTCGATTTCGTGATAGTAAGAGAGAATACAGAGGATGTGTATCGAGGTTTAGAGTTTAAACTTACACCGGATATAGCTATATGTTTAAGGATCATATCTAGAAGAGCTTGTGAGAGAATAGTTAGGTATGGATTCGATCTAGCTATGACTAGGAGGAAAAAGGTTACGGTAGTACATAAATCGAACGTTATGAAGATTTCAGATGGTTTATTCGCAGAGATTTCTAGGAGTATAGCTAGAGAGTATCCGTCCGTATCTCTAGAGGAGATGTATGTGGATGCAGCTGCATACCATATAATAATGGATCCTAGGAGGTTTGATGTCATAGTTACGACGAATATGTTCGGGGATATATTATCGGATGAAGCAGCCGCTCTTATAGGAAGTCTAGGTTTAGCCCCCTCTGCTAATATAGGTGAGAATTTCGCTCTATTCGAACCTGTACACGGCTGTGCACCAGATATAGCTGGTAAAGGTATAGCTAACCCTTGCAGTCTTATACTCTCTGCATCTATGATGTTCATATGGCTTGGCAGAAGGTATAATGTAGAGGCTTCTATAGAAGCTGGTATAGATCTAGAGAAGGCTGTATTCAATGCTTTAAGTGAAGGATATGCTACACCAGATATCGGTGGGAGATATAGTAGTAGAGAGGTAGCTGAAGCTATAGCTTCTAAGCTTAAGGGGTATGAGTATTGAGTAGTAACCGAGTACTTATATTCGATACGACGCTTAGGGATGGGGAGCAGACCCCTGGTGTAGCTCTAACACCTGATGATAAGCTCACTATAGCTAAACAACTTGATAGACTTGGTGTAGATATTATAGAAGCTGGCTTCCCTATAACATCTAAGGGTGAGATCGAAGCTATCAAGCGTATAGCAGCTGAAGGTTTATCAGCTAAGTTATGTGTCCTAGCTAGATGCTCTAGAGAGGATATAGATGCTGCTCTAAATTGCGACGTAGACTATATACATCTATTTATAGCTACCTCGGATCTCCATCTAAAATATAAGCTTAAGCTTACTAGGGAGGAAGCGTTGAATAAAGCTATCGAGTCTATCGAGTATGCGAAATCGCATGGATTATACATAGAGTTTTCAGCTGAGGATGCGACTAGAACTGATCTAGACTACCTTGTATCCTTCTATAAGAGTATAGCAGAAGTTGGTGTAGATAAAGTGAATATACCCGATACAGTAGGTGTAGCTACACCTAGTAGTATAACCCGTATAGTATCTAGCGTAGGTAGTGCCGTCGGTAGCATACCTATAAGCATACATTGCCATAACGATTTTGGTTTAGCTGTTGCTAATAGTATAGCTGCTGTAGAAGCTGGTGCTAGACAGGTTCATGTAACTGTTAACGGTCTAGGTGAGAGAGCTGGAAATGCTGCATTAGAAGAAGTAGCGGTAGCATTAAAAATACTATACGGATACGATATAGGAGTGAAGCTTCCCCTTATATACGAGACTAGTAGACTTGTATCTAGGATTACAGGCGTCTACGTTCAACCGAATAAAGCTATAGTAGGAGATAATGCATTCACACATGAATCTGGGATACATACACACGGCATACTCTCTCATCCACTAACCTACGAACCTATACCGCCAGAACTGGTAGGTAGACGTAGAAGACTAGTAGCAGGTAAACATGCAGGTAGACATGGTATTATGAAAATGCTCGAGGAAATGGGTATCAAAGTCTCTGATGACGAGCTTAAAACTATAGTAGAGAAGGTTAAGGATCTAGGAGATAAAGGTAAGAAGGTTACAGATGCTGATCTACTAGCTATAGCTAGATCTATAACTGGCAGAGTTAAGTCTGAGGAGAGGCGTGTTAAGCTAGTAGAACTAGCTGTAGTAACAGGATCTAGAGTTATACCTACAGCTTCTGTTAAACTAGAAGTTGATGGTAAGACATATGTAGCTGCTGAAACAGGTGTAGGTCCAGTCGATGCTGCTCTTAAAACTATAGAGAAGATACTATCCCCGACAGTTAAAGCTAGGCTTAAGACCTTTAGGCTTGAAGCTATAACCGGCGGGTCAGATGCGCTAGCAGAAGTTATGATAGTGGTAGAGGATGATAGAGGTAACACGGTATCGGCTAGAGCAGCTCATGAAGATATAGTTATGGCTAGTGTAGAAGCCATGATAGAGGGTATAAATAGGCTTATATCTATTAGGAGGGAATACTGAGATTATACAGTTAATTCTTCTAGCTTTAAACTCTTTTATAATAGGTTTCTCAGGGGCTTTAGTTCCAGGCCCACTATTCGCGGTTACGGTCTCAGAGTCTGTAAGGCTTAAGAGAAACGTAGGTTTTCATATAGTTCTAGGCCATGTATTCGCCGAACTCGTACTTATCGCTATCATAGTTCCAGGTTTATCATATATTCTAGAAAGGATGGAGGTTAAAATAGCTCTAGGTATAATCGGAGGAGGCTTCCTACTCTTTACGGCCTACGGACTCATAAACTACTCTATGAAAGGCGCTGGTGGACAAATCGTATCTAACACTATATCGACTAGTAGGAATCTACCAGCACTCGGCTTCTTAACAAGCTTCTCAAATCCATACTTCACTATATGGTGGGTTTCGATAGGTGGCCTACTTGTAGCTGAATCGTTAACGTTAGCAGGCTATATAGGTCTGGCAGTCTTCCTTGTATCGCACTGGTGTTCAGATCTATCCTGGTATATCCTCGTCTCTATCCTATCGTATAAGGGTAGTTTAAAGTTCGGTTCTAAACTAGTGAAAGTGGTTATGTATGGATGCGGGTTATTCATAGCTATCCTCGCAGCATACTATATCATAGATGCGGTATCAGTATTATCGCATATATTAACATAGAGTTTACTAACTATTCAATCCCATACATTTAAGCCAAGGCTTGATTACTTCAATAGATGCTCCTAACTTAGAGAGGAATTCTATGAATTTTCTATGGATATCTACAGCTACATCCATCTCTTCAGATAGTACATTCACACTCTGTCTAGGATCTGCTCTAAGATCATAGAGTTCAGTATCTACCCTACCAAATGGTTTAAGAACTCTCGGCTCCCCATCCACTATAAACGTTATCTCCGCTTCCTCTACACATACACCCTCTCTAGGTGCGAGTATAAGAGACCATCTATCAGTCGTTATAGTAACTCTAAGACCTGCACGTACACCCTTAATCAGCGAGGGTGTAGATACGGCTATGTCTCTGATAACCCGTCTCTCCCCTCTAACTATAGGTAGAAGAGATTCGCCTTGAATATCCATGTAGCTCTTACCTTCTATACCTGCAAGCTCTAGTATGGTAGCTGTTATATCTGGGGTCTGGACTAGAGCATCTATCTTTACACCACCATCTAATCCAAGCTTATCCGCAAATCTTATCACTAACGGTATATGCGCTACCTCCTCGTAGAGTGGAGCTAAACCATGGTATCCACCCATTATTATGGATTTCCCTATAAGGTTATGCTCACCTAGATAGAATCCATGATCACTCGTAAATATGATGGTAGTATCATCGAGTAATCCAAGCTCATCGATCTTATCCAATAGAAACCCAACCCATCTATCGACTAAGGTAGCTTCACCAGCATACATAGCTCTGATGTGAGTAAGCTCTTTATCTGTAAGATAACCACACGGACCGTATGCAGGATATATAACCTCCTCCCCATCGTAACCAGGATCGTACATATCTACATACCATCTAGGAGGGTCCCAAGGCTCATGTGGATCGAAGAAATCTACGTATAGAAAGAATCTCCTATTATAATTCTCTTCAAGCCATCGTACAGCCTCCAAAGCTGTCTTAGCAGGTATCCAATCCTCCTCATACCTCCTACCATAATTATTCCTAATATGCTGTATGGTAGTCTCGACACTCCTCAGCTTCCACGGGCTACATGGAAGCTTCACATCTAGCGGGCTCGTCTTATAACGATCGTTCTCCTGTCCTCTAATCCAGATCCACCCGTCGAACCCTCGATCAAAATTATATCCATCCTTAAGTATATGCGGTGTATCCGCTATCATCATACACGTATAGCCAGCTTTCCTTAAGATTATAGGGAGGGTTACCCAATCCCTAGGTAGAGGAGCCCAATCAAAATAAGTAAACGTATACCTACCTGTAAACAGATCAGCTCTATTAGGTACCGTAGGAAACGATGCATGGTAAGCTCTAGTAAACTCTATCGAATCTGAGGAAAACCTCTCGACCCTATCCAGATTAGCTACTACCCCATCTTTAACTTGGAATCTTCTATGAAGCAGATCGTATCTAAATGTATCTGACACTATTAGTATTATGTTGCTCTGCAAGGCTAGATGAAGTTAATAGAAACTGATACTACTTAAAGTTTTAATTCATTATCTAATGCAATAAGAGTGGTATAGTTTAGCTATACTTTCTAAGATCTTCTTTAAATCATGATATTGGCATATTTCATTCAAATAGCTAGCCATATTACTTAACTCTTCGATACAGTTCATCTTTGGATACATATTTGCCATCGATAGAATGATAGATACCAATATAATAGCAATACTGATATCATCCATAGAATCAGAGAACCATATTATCCTAGTCGCTTTACTTAACTGATCATTTAGATACGTCTCTATATCTTCCAATCTCTCAATCCTGCTAATATCCAAAAGTATCTTCCGCAGCTCTTCAGATAGAATCCACTGTTTATCATAGAGCTTTAATTCTTTTAGACATCTACCGCATAATCCCATAATGCATTCAAAAACCCTAAAGCTACATAGCTTACATCTAGAAGCGAGAAGAGCTACACGATACCCTCTAGATGCGTAAACTATAGCCTTATCTAAATCTTTAATACGCTGTATAGTTAATCCCCCATCGTATGTAAAGGTTAAAGCTATACTTCCATCGTCTACTCTACCTATCTTAAGCGTAGGACTACAGATTGTTCTTTCGATACGTAGTGTTCGTATGAGTTTACAAATAGTATTGAAATCCAGTTCGTATATACCTTCTATAGGTGGATATCTAACCATATATCCTTCATCCGATATACATGGCTGTATCGTAATATCTTTTCTATCAGTAGACTGTATAATGGATTTAAGCTTGTCTAAATACCTACCGCTACATCCATACTCTAGCTCTATATACGTCATATCTCTACTTTTCTAACCCTCCATCCTATAGGTCTAAGATTTAAAGTTTAATAGGTAATCTATCGTTTCAAGATGTCGATATAGAAACTACGATAATATATTGCCAATGGTTGGTGATAGATGATTGAGTATACGGGTCATAGATGCCCACTCCCATTTAGATGAGATAACAGATATACATGGAGCCATAGCTAAAGCTAAATCCTCAAATATTATAGCGATAGTAGCCGTAGGTACATGTAAAGAGTCTAATATCAAGATAGCCAGGTTCTCAGAGGTATATAGAGGCTATGTTTACCATACCGTCGGTATACATCCATGGAATATAGAATCCCTAGATCTCGAAGAAGAATTCGAATTTCTAAAATCGTATTCACGTAACTGCGTAGGTATAGGGGAGGTGGGTTTAGATTACCGGATAAAGACTGATAGAGATCTTCAGAAGAAGGTATTTAGCGAAGTGCTTAGTATAGCTGAAAGTAGGAAGCTTCCCGTTATAATTCATGCTAGGGCTGCATGGAGCGATGCATATAGGATGGTCAGGGAGGTAGGTATCGAGAAAGCAATATTCCACTGGTTTAGCGGCTCTGATTCCGTTCTTAAGAAGATAGTTAGAGATGGATATCTAATCTCAGCTACACCAGCTGCATCGTATAGTCTAACCCATATAAAAGCTATCAAGCTTACTCCGATAGAGTCTATAATAGTCGAATCGGATTCCCCGGTATCCTACCGTGGTATAGTATCTGATCCATCATGGGCTGTGAAAAGTCTTGAAGCCGTTGCTAAAATTAAAGGTATTCGTGTTGAAGATCTAGCTGATAGAATATTGGAAAATACGTGTAGAATTTACGGAGTGAAGGTTTATAATCGTTAAATTTAAAGTAGCTTCCATCTTGATGATGAAGGTTGGATTTACATGGGCTACACGAGGAAGATAAGCTTCATAGCGTTAATATCATCCCTATACGCTATGTTAACGATAATCCCCGGATACCTATCATTTGGTCCTATCCAATTCAGAGTATCAGATATGCTTATACCATTATCAGCTATCTACGGATACCCGGCTTGTATAGCTGTAACTATCGGATGCATAGTTGCTAACGCATACTATTTCGTAGGCTGGATAGATGTTATCGCAGGGCCTATAGCTAACCTTATATCCTCTATCCTAATATACCATATGAGAAAACACCTTTTAATCGCTACCATCATATCAAGCTTCATTATAGGCTTTACAGTAGGTAGTTATCTATGGCTATTCTTTCCTCCTCAAGATCTAGGTATATCGCTCCACCCATCTATACTCATAGGTCTAAGTGTATCTGCTAGTAGTCTAATAACGGTATCAGGTTTAGGATATATACTAGTAAAATCGATATCTAAGATTCTACCTGAAAACTTGAAGAGACTATGAGTGGATAATAGACGTTATCTAGCCGTATATCTAAAATTAAACGATATTATACCTTAATACCTATTAGGTTCTCTAACTCCTTGAGTCTCCTACCCCTCTCCTCCACATACCTTTCTGCATCCCTCCTATACACAGGCTTACTCTTCGCTATCTCCTCATCTAGGACTTCAGGTATCCTAGTTATAGCTTCGAATACTCGCCCCGTAAAATATCGTGTAGTAATGTTTCTCCTTTTCAATTCTAAATCTATAATCTCATCGTTTAATCCCGCTAAATATCCCCCGTTAGATGCGTATGTAAACCCCCAATCCGAGCCAAAGCATGGTATATACTCCCTGGCTACTATGACATATTTGAAAACTGATTTTATAGTTGCAACTATATTGTAAAAGTGTACCTGGAATATATACTTGGAGAATGTAGGCGATTCGGATTGAACAGATAGTATACCATCCTTTGAAAGCTTTGAGGAAATCATTTTAAACGATTCATAGGTATATAATCCAGCAGATATTAGAGATACAGGATCTGTTAAATCCATTATTATAACATCGAAAGGCTCCCCACTCCAGTCCTCTATGAATCTATACGCATCCATATATACGAGTTTTACCCGTGGATCATTGAATGTGCCTCGAGAAATTTCATCTAGGTATCTCCGGCAGATATCGACAACCATCTTATCTATATCTACTAGGTAGACTTCAACTACACTATTATACTTTAAAACCTCTCTGAGAACCCCTCCATCACCTCCTCCGAGGATAGCTATTCTTCGAGGATTTGGATGGGCTAACATAGCTGGATGAGTTAATATCTCGTGGTATATATGCTCATCTAGTGTCGATAACTGTGGTTTTCCATCGAGTATCAGAACTTTCCCGAATGCCGGGTGCTCGTATACTTCTACAAGCTGATACTCAGTTCTCTCTACGCATAGCGTTTTAGTGAAGGAATATGCGTGGATATAATTCGGAGCTAGCTGCTCGATAGAGATCCTTCCTAGAATCAGGAAGTCTTGAGTAAGCATACTCATAAATTTTCCATGGCAGATGTATATAAGATTTGATCTTAGGTATAGGTTAACCAGAGTGGCTACTCGGTATGATAGGCTCGCGTATAACTATGTTATCGGTTGTATCTCTACTCTTCCTCGGTACAGTTATGACTCCTCTTTTAAGTTCAGTAACTTTCACCCTCTCTGGTTTAAGCTTCTCGTATACTACATTGTAAGCTTTCCATGGATCCTTGCTACCGCATACAAATACGTCTAAAGCTGCATATCCGTATTCAGGCCATGTATGAATAGCTAGGTGGGATTCGCCGACTATTACAAGTGATGTTACTCCAGGTATGAAATTGTGGGTTTTAGATGCTACTATGGTAAGCTCAGCTTTTCTAGCTGCTTCGATTAGTAGCTCCTCCATTAGCTGTGGGTCGCTTAGATATCTTCTATCACATCCATACATCTCTGCTACTATATGCCTACCTAGAGTTAGTCTAGTCCCCCTCATAGCCTTCTGCATATTTAGATTTGCCTCTAAGATAAATTTTACTCGTAAAGCTAGAAAAGCCTGGATAAAACTTAATTTGGCTTAATAATCTTTAGTAGAAGCAGAATTAAAATTCCTAATAAAGGTTTGTTTGGCTTAAAATCGTTTATCTAGCTTTATTTACCAGATAAAGCTCCTAAGACTAAAGATATTATCGACATACGCGTTAATAAGCCGTAATATACCTGCTTAAAGTAGACTGCGTTAGGCGTAGAATCTACTTCTATAGCTATCTCATCAACCCTAGGTAGTGGATGCATTATTATAGCATCCTTCTTCATCTTTGATAGAGTATCGATAGTAACCCTATATGAACCCTTAACCTTTAGATATTCGCTTTCATCAACAAACCTCTCCTTCTGAATCCTTGTGACGTAAAGTACATCAAGCTCCGGTAGTACTTGATCTATACTCTCTAGTTCCTGTACTTCTATCCTACCACTTATATGTCTCAAAACCTCCCTCCTCATTCTTAGAAGCTCAGGTGATACCAGGTATAATTTGACATCGTAGTTGGATAAAGCATATGCTAAGCTATGAGTTGTACGTCCATACTTCAAGTCTCCTAGGATACCTATCCTAAGACCATCGATACGTTTCTTACACCTCCTTATTGTATAAAGGTCGAGCATAGCTTGTGTTGGATGCTCTTCAGCTCCAGATCCACCGTTAATCACCGGTATATCCGCTACTTCTGCTGCAAGTTTAGCAGCCCCCTCTTTAGGATGTCTTAGTACTATTAGATCGGCGTAATTCTGTACGACTCTTATAGTATCTGTCAGTGTTTCCCCCTTTTCGATGGATGCTCTCGTAGGCTCACCCATATCGAGTGTTAAGCCTCCAAGCTTCTTCATAGCTGCTTCAAAGCTAAGTCTAGTTCTAGTAGATGGTTCAAAGAAAAGTATAGCCATAGTCTTACCTGATAGAAGACCTCTATATGCATCCATATTCCTCTCTACCTCATCTGCTACATCCATTATGTAATCTAGTTCTTCTCGATTGAAATCCAGTATGGATAGAACATCTCTACCTACGAAATCCTTAGGGGATACCATTCCCATAAAAGTTTAACTCAGGTAAGGTTTGATTTAACTTTATCGTAGTCTTAAATCACTATATCAAAATCGTAGTGTCTTTACTAGCTGCTTCGCTAGAGTGGAGGTAGAGGAAATATTGAGCTTCCATACCATAGTACTCGTTAAGCATGTCCCAGATATAGAGAAAGTTAGATTCGATGTAGAGACTGGTAGGATTGATAGAAGCTCTGCTCCAGGGGAGATAAATCCATTCGATCTTAATGCTGTAGAGGTTGCAGTACGGTTGAAAGAGAAGCTTGGGGGTATGGTAACAGCTCTATGTATGGGTCCTCCTCAAGCAGAATCATCTCTTAGAGATGCTATAGCTAGAGGTGTAGATAGAGCTGTATTATTGACTGATTCTCGTTTTGCCGGTGCGGATACGTTAGCTACATCCTATACGCTTGCATCAGCGATAAGGAAGATAGGTAGGTTTAATCTCGTAGTTTGTGGAGAGAAGACTGTTGATGGTGATACAGGTCAGGTCGGGCCTGAGGTAGCTGAGCATCTAGGCATACCCCATGTAGCTTATGTATGTGAGGTTAGAGAAGTTTATGATAACCGTCTAGTAGTCGTATCCGATATGGGTGATAAATTCCTCGTAGAGGTTATGCTTCCAGCTCTTATAACGGTAACTAGAGATGTCTGTTCTCCAAGACTCCCGACCTTGAGGGATATATTGAGAGCTCGGAGATCTAGGATAGAAGTATGGGATGCTGATGCATTATCAGGGTTTATAGATATCTCTAGGATAGGGCTTAAAGGCTCGCGTACGAATGTTTTCAGGATAGTTATACCATCAGAATATCATAGGCGTGGCGTCATATTGAGGGGTAGCGATTCTGTTAGTAAGCTTGTAGAAGCCTTACGTATGGAGGGGTTGATATAGAAGGTATGTTTTCTAATGGTGTACTAGTATATTCTGAATACGATGAAGGAGCTATACATCCTGTTGCGTTTGAACTCTTAGGTAAATCACGTGAGATAGCTGATAGGTTGGGTGTCGAAGTTTGGGGGGTTATAGTCGGCTATAGGATTGGAGATGATAAAGCTCGAGAGTTGATATACTATGGTGCTGATAGGGTTTTCATATATGATCATCCTAGGCTCGAGTATTTCGATCCAGTACTATATAGGGATGTATTGGTCGATCTAGTAGAGAGGGTTAACCCCTCAGTCTTCCTCTTCGGAGCGACGCCTCTAGGTAGGAGTTTAGCTCCTAGAGTAGCTGCAGCGATAGGTGCAGGTTTAACTGCTGATTGTATAGATATTCAGGTAGATGAGAATGGGGATATAATCCAGGTTAGACCAGCTTTCACAGGAAATATACTAGCTTATATAAAGACTACTAGTCGTCCAGTTATGTCTACGGTTAGGTATAGGGTTATGAAGATGCCTAATCGTGATACTAGTAGGGTTGGTGAGATTATAAGGTTAGCATATAGTTTGGGGAGAGACTCAGGGATTAGGGTACTAGGTAGGATATCTAGGAGGAGTGTGGATCTGGGTAGAGCGGATATAGTGGTAGCTGGAGGTAGGGGGTTTAGGAAGAAGGAGGATCTAAAAATGTTGGAGGATTTAGCTAACCTTCTCGGTGGTGTTGTAGGAGTTAGTAGGCCTCTAGTAGATGAGGGTTGGATGCCTCGTGAACGTCAAGTAGGGTTTAGCGGTAATACCGTTAAGCCTAGACTCTATATGGCTTTCGGCATATCTGGTTCTCCACAGCATATAGCGGGTATGAGAGGTTCTGAAGTGGTAGTAGCTGTTAATATAGATCCTTCAGCACCTATATTCAAGATAGCAGATTACGGTATAATCGGTGATCTATACGAAGTTATACCTAAACTTATAGAGGAGTTAAATAGGATTAAACGTGGATGAGGTATGCGTTCATCGATAGATAGGTTCATAGTAGAAGAGCTTTCATCTATAGTAGGTGAGGAGAATATCGTATTCGGTCTAGATAGGGTTGAAAGCTATCTTCTAGATGAGACACCCCCGCCTATAAGACCAGAGCCGTGTAGAGATATCGTAGTAGTTAAACCAGCATCTACAGAGGAGGTTTCAGCTATACTTAAGCTAGCCTCTGATAGGATGATACCCGTCTTCCCTAGAGGTGGTGGTACAGGTCTTGTTGGTGGATGCATACCTACTCGTAGTGGTATAGTACTATGTCTAGAACGGATGAATAGGATAGAGATCGATATAGATAATATGATAGCTGAAGTAGAAGCAGGTGCTACACTCCACGATCTAATCGAAGCTGCAGATAAGGCTGATCTATTCTTCCCCCCTCATCCTGGTGATGAGTATGCTCAGATAGGTGGTTTAATAGCTTGCAATGCTGGTGGAGCTAGAGCTGTAAGAACTGGTGTTATGCGTAACTATGTTAGAGGTATAGAAGCCGTACTACCTACAGGTGATGTATTAAAGCTTGGAGGTAAGCTTCTCAAGAATAATACCGGCTATGATATAATGCAGCTCATAGTAGGTAGTGAAGGTACCCTAGCTGTGATAACCAAAGCTTTCATAAGATTGTATCCTAAGCTTCCATTCTCTATAACGATGGTTGTTCCATTCGATAGTAGATCTAAAGCTTTGAAAACCGTACCTGCGATAATGAAATCTGGTATAACACCCCTAGCTTTAGAGTATGTAGAGAGGATACCGGTAGAGCTTTCAGCATCTAGACTAGGTTTAGAATGGCCGTGTAGGGATGGTGAAGCCTTCCTTATAATAATACTTGCAGAACAGGATGAGGATTATCTATACAGGTTATGCGAGAAACTCCTAGATATATGCTTAGAATTCGGTAGTTTCGAACCTATAGTAGCTGAGAGACGTGATGAACAGGATAGGATACTTAAGATTAGGAGTGAGATCTATACAGCTTTGAAACCAGGTATGGTAGATATACTAGATGTAACCGTTCCACCAGCATCGATAGGATTACTGATGGATAGGGTGGAGGAGATAGCTAGAAGTTATGGTACATATCTACCAGCTTATGGTCATGCAGGTGATGGAAATATACATGTACATATAATGCGTGAGGAGGGTTGGGATACGAGGATATACGATGATATTAGGGATAGGATATATAGTGTAGCTTTAGAACTTGGAGGAGTTATAACCGGGGAGCATGGTATAGGATTCGTTAGGAAGAGTAGCCTCCTACGCTTCTCCAATCCTGTATACATAGATTTGATAAGGAGGATTAAACAAATCTTCGATCCGAATAATATATTGAACCCGGATAAGCTACTACCCTAGGATTAGTATGGTGGATGGAATATTGTTGCAGCTATATATCTAACACCTCCATCACAGTAGATTTTATCATCCTTATCGTTGAAATAGTATACTGTAAGTATCCTTCCATCTGGTAGCTCTGTAGATCTTGGATATCCTAGATCGCTACTCCCTCCATCATCTCTGATAATTATCTCAGGACCCCATGTAGCTCCGCCATCATAGCTTATCCTAGCTCTAATACCGTATGGTGGTGCTCTATACCCGTATACGCATAGCAGTCCTCCCCCCCTAAGCGGTGTTAGCGATGCAGGTGCACCCCACCTATTAACCCTAGATAGGAATCTCCAGGTTAAGCCCCCATCCTCTGAGATATAGAGCTCCGTCCATTGAAACCTCCAATCAGGCCAGAGTACTCTTAAAGCTACAGCTATCCTCCCATCATCCAGTATAGCTGGGTATGGGCATATACGAGGTATATCAGGGTTCAACGATAGTATATATGATAGGAACCTCCAGCTTACAGCTCCATCCGTACTAACTAGAACCATAGGTCTACCCTCAGGCTCAACCATCCTATAACCCTTCATAGTCTCATCATATCTAATACCCTGTACGAATAGCATTATATCCCCATCGTAGGATATATAGGATGGTCTAGCATGTATTGTATCGAATAGCTGATCCCATAGTATATACGGCCCCTCCCAAGTATAGCCCTTATCTCTAGTAACGAAGTATGCTGTAGGACCAATCTCCCTACCTAACGGCGGCTCTACAGCTATACCGCTCAACCCATCCCCTATATCTATAGGTTTAGGTTTAGGTAGAGGTTCTCCATCAGTCATATAGTACTGTATCCTCGCTCTTAAACATGCCTTACTCTCTACCACGACCCTTAGAGATTCCTCAAGCCATGTATATCCTCCATCCATACTTCGAATTACTACAAACTGTCCTCCATCATACTGTATCCTCCTATGCCTAACATCCTCTACAGAACTATACCTACACTTATTACGTACAAAACCAGCTAGTACCTCACCTCCACCGAAATTCCATAACCCACAGTTAAACGGCCAGCCTGCATACTCATCATCCCTACGGTAGACTACTATATTCTCATACTCTTCGAGTCTACATACCTTCATACAATCCGATCCCCCATCCATATTGGTAGGCTAGGATATGATACGTCTAAGATTATCTATACACTTCCTTACACAATCTAGCGGTGGGTATGGGTAGCTCTCCTGCTCGATTATAAACCATTCTGTTCCACCGATTTCGATACATAGATCTATAAACTCCCTCCACCTCATATCACCCTCACCTATAACAACTCTATCACTCATCCTCGAATACTCCTTTAGATGTACTGTTACAGCTCTCCTAGGATACCTCTTAACTATATCGAATACCTCATCTACAGTAAGACCTGCACGCATAGCATTACCCGTATCCAGCTGCATAATAACATCTGATCTAGTATTCTTGAAGAATATATCCCAGGGTACCTCCCCATCCAAAGGTTTAAACTCTACGGTATGATTATGGTAACCTATACGTATACCGTAGCGTTCAAGCTTACCAGCTAGATCGTTGAATAACCTAGCTGCCTCCACCCATCTATCCCTAGACCCCCTCATATACTCTGGTAGACTAGGAACTATGATGAATCTATTACCTAACCTAAGATTAAACTCGACTGTATTATCGAAACAGATTCCTAGAAGCGCATCGATACCGGTATGCGAGCCAGCTACCTCCAACCCATACTCATCTAGCATCCCCTTAAGCTCATCAGCATCATATCCATAGTATCCTGCAAACTCGACACCCTCATACCCCATATCAGCTACAGCTTTTAAACACCCTCTTAGATCACGTCTACAATCCTCCCTTATCGAGTAGAGTTGTAGAGCTATACGAATACCACCCACAGCAAACCGCCTCGATAATCGATCAACCGAGATAGAATATAAATGAGTTACCCCCCTTCTAGAATATAGGTTCAAGGATAATAGCCCTACCAGGATCACCGATTAATCACAGCTGATAAAGTTAAATAAAGGCCTAGATAGAAGTCTAATTTCTAGGTGATCTATTTGGTCGAGTACGAACTTCAATTAGCACCAATACATAGGCTTATAAAGAAAGCTGGAGCTATGCGTGTAAGCGAGAGTGCAGCTGAAGAGTTAAGAAGAGTTCTAGAGGATATAGGTATGAGGATAGGGCGTGAAGCAGCTAAATTCGCATCCCACGCGGGTAGAAAGACTATTAGAGCTGAGGATATAAGGCTAGCCGTTAGCAGTATCCTGAGGATGTAGTCTTTTTAAAATCTAGACGTTAAATATACGCTATGTTTCCTATGATAAGCTTTATCCTACCCCATCCTTAAACCACCCACCTTCTCGGATAACGTTTATATCCTAGGCTTATTCATCTCTTACCTTGCTTAGAATATAATATAGCGTATAATTTGGGGTGGTATGTATCATGTCTGAGCGTAGGGTTGTAAGAGCTCCGGTATTGATACTTAAGGAGGGTACGACTCGTCAAAGAGGTAGGGAGGCTCAGCGTCAGAATATCCTAGCGGTTAGGATAGTAGCGGAGATGCTGAAATCGACTCTAGGACCTAGGGGTATGGATAAGATGCTCGTAGATAGTATCGGTGATATAACGATAACTAACGATGGAGCTACCATAATGGATGAGATAGAAGCTGAACATCCAGCTATCAAGCTCCTAGTTAACGTAGCTAAGACCCAGGATAAGGAGGTTGGTGATGGAACCACTACAGTAGTTGTACTAACCGGTGCTCTAGTAAAGAAGGCTGAGGAGCTTCTAGATAGGGATATACATCCATCCATCATATGCTCAGGCTTCAGGAAGGCTGAAGCTAAAGCTCAGGAAGTCCTACAGAGGATAGCTAAACCTGTAGATCTAAGCGATAAGACTACGCTCATCAATATAGCATCAACAGCTATGAGGAGTAAGAGTGTAGAGTATCTTAGAGATTATCTAGCATCGATAGCCGTCGATGCAGTCTTAAGGATAGTAGAGGATAGGGATGGTAAGAAGTATGCAGATCTAGATAATATACAGGTGATAAAGAAGCCTGGTAAAAGTATAGCTGAGACGCAGCTTATCAATGGTTTAATAATAGATAAGGAGGTTGTACATCCAAGTATGCCTAAACGTATAGAGAATGCTAGGATAGCGTTACTAAACTGCCCCTTAGAGATAGAGAAGACGGAGTTTAGTGCTGAGATAAGGATTAGGGATCCATCGCAGATGAAGGCTTTCCTAGATGAGGAGGCTAGGATGCTTAAGGATATGGTTGATAAGATTGCTGCTACAGGTGCTAACGTAGTATTCTGTCAGAAGGGTATAGATGATATGGCTCAATACTTCCTAGCTAAGAAGGGTATACTAGCAGTAAGAAGGGTTAAGAAGTCTGATATGGATAAGCTTTCGAGAGCTACAGGAGCAAGAATAGTAACAAACATAGAAGATCTAAGAACAGAGGATCTAGGAACAGCAGAACTAGTAGAAGAGAGGAAGATAGGAGAGGATAGGATGGTATTCGTAGAAGGTTGTAGGGATCCGAAGGCTGTAGCTATACTCGTAAGAGGAGGATTCGAGAGAGCTGTAGATGAAGCTGAGCGATCACTACACGATGCTCTATCAGTCGTAGCAGATATAGTTAAAGATCCGAGGATAGTATACGGTGGTGGTGCAGTAGAAGCGGAGATAGCTAAGGAGATACGTAGATTCGCTACGCAGATAGGTGGTAGAGAACAGCTTGCAGTACAAGCATTCGCAGAAGCTATAGAGATGATACCTCAAGCTCTAGCTGAGAATGCAGGTCTAGACCCCATAGATATACTAGTAGAGCTTAGAGCTAAGCATGAAGAACCTGAAGGCTATAAGTATGGTGTAGACGTATTCTCTGGTAAAGTAGCGGATATGAGCGTACTAAACGTTATAGAGCCAGTCATAGTTAAGAGTAAAGCAATCTCAGCAGCTGTAGAAGCAGCTATAACGATACTAAGGATAGATGATGTAGTAGTAGCTAGTAAGCCTCTAGAAAAGGAGAAGGGTAAGGAGAAGGAGACTCCACCATCAGAATTCGATTAACCCTGTAAAGAAAATTTTTTATCTAATCCCCCATCTAACCTATCTCCTTAGCTCGAATATGTATGCTCCGGTGGTGTAGCCCGGCCAAGCATAGGAGGCTCTCACCCTCCTGACGCGGGTTCAAATCCCGCCCGGAGCATTATCCAACCCTAATAGGTTTCAGAGGGGAAGATTTTAATCCACCAGTAGCTAGCGATGGCTTAATCATGAAGTTTATAGTAGTATCCGGTACTCCTGGTGTAGGTAAATCTACGATCTCATCTAGGTTAGCTGAGAAGATGCGTTTCGATCTCATAGATCTTAATAGATGGCTTATATCTGAGGGTTTAATCATAGGATTCGATGAATATCGTAGAACGAGTATAGTCGATCTAGAATCGGCTAGGATTAGATTCTCCGAGTTTAAACCTACACGTAATACGATAGTAGAGGGTCATCTAGCCCACCTAGTAGTACCGGTAGATTCTGTAAGCCTAGTTTTCATAATTAGATGCCACCCGATCGTATTAGCTAAGAGGCTAGCTAGCCTAGGCTATAGCGTAGATAAGATTCTAGAGAATATCGAAGCAGAGCTACTAGGTGTATGCTTAGAGGAGGCTATCGATGCATACGGATCGGATATAGTATACGAGGTAGATAACTCCTATAGATGCTTAGATTCAGTTGTGGATGAGATGGTATGCATAATATCTAGTAGAGGTGGAGGATCAGCTTCAGAACGTATAGACTGGTTCTCCAGGTTATCGAGTGAAGGAATCCTAGATAGAGTACTTATAGCTGTAGAATCTAGAAGCCTAGATCCTATAAGCAGCATCATAGATTCATAAGGGTATAGCTTAAATGATCGTTTATCATGTATCCTATTATGGATGGTATCGAATCGGAGGAGAGGTTTCATAATAGTTAGATGCCCATACTGTAGTAATCTATCCATAGCTAAGATCAGCTATAGGAGTAGGAGCTGCAGCTTCTGTGGTAGAAGGTTTACCATATCCCAGGCTACGATAGTTAAGTATGCGGATGATGCTAGGATGGCTTCTGAGATAGTTAGATCTCTTAAGAAACGTTTAAGGGTCTAGATAACCCTAGATTTCTAAGAGGTTTAGGTTATGAGCCTAGCTTCGAGAAGGTTTGTAGAAGAGTTATCGAAGCTTATAGGTAGAGGTATAACAGTCGTAACTATCGAAGGTAGAAGCTTCTCAGGTAGGCTAGAAGGGTTCACGGTAGAAGGATTCGATGTATGCCTATCAGATGCTAGATCATCCGATGGAAGCCTATATCCCAAGCTATTCGTAAGGGGTGGGCAGATAGCCTACATGTACAGTTCTGAGAAGCCTCTAGAACTTAAAGCATTAGCTGAGAGACTTGAAAGGGTATTCCCCAAGATGGTTAAATACTATGAGGATCAAGGTGTTATAATAGTTATGAATAAGGTTAAGGTAACAGAGCAGGGTGTAGTCGAGGGATCCGGACCTATAGCTGAGAGAGCTCAGAAGGTTTATGAAGAGTTTATGAAGGAAGCTGCAAGTTAATCTCAACCTATCTTTATAGGATCGACTATAGACTTTAGTAGAGCTAGAGCGGATAGAGCAGCTATCATACTAGTCTTAGGATTCAGCGGAAACTGTACATTCCTAGTTTCTATACGAAACTCCCCAAACTCACCCTCCACATACAGCTCATGGATATTCCTATCTACACCAGGATCTATATAGATCTTTACAGAAGTCCTATCAGCTCCTATACCTGCTAAAGCTATGGTGGAAGCTATATTCACAGATCTAGGTAGTAGTCTACATGCATCCCTAGCCGATCCATCGAATATAAGCGTAGGCTCCCTAACACTCTCAGGATCTATAGACATCTTCTCAACATACTCATCACCTATAAACGATCTAGGAGGCTTCCTAGTAGTTAACACAACCCTACGTATACCTCCGATACAGGCAGCTCTAATACCATCCACACCTACCACAGCCCCAGATGGTATATACACTCTCCTACCCATCCTAGAAGCCTCCTCCCTAATCCTAGATAGAAGATCCTCATCGACTAGGGCACCTACACTCATTATCATCAAATCCTTACCAGATCTAAGTATAGGAATAGCATACATCCTCACAGCATCCTGGCTTGCAGCTTCGATTACCAAATCTAGATCCTCAGATAGAAGCTCATCGAAGCTCCTAGCTATCCTAGGCTTACATCTAAGATCTGAAACCAAGGCTTCACACCTATCGATATTACGATCGTAGACCACCCTAACCTCAACCCTAGGTACAACCCCGGAATCTATAGATCTAGCTATAAAGCCGCCTATAGCTCCACAACCTATGATACCTACTACTAGATTCCTCACCAAAGTCTAAAAGCTAGAGAATTAGTAGGATTCAAACATTTAAAGTTATCCTAGGATAAACCCTACTCTAGAAGAGCTATAGGATAGGCTTATTCCTCCTATACCTTCTACTCATCCTTATGAATGCTTGGAAATTCTCAACATCCATCTCGTACGGTATATCACCCTCAGAGCTTAGTATAAACCCTCCACCCGGGCTCCCTATCCTAAGCCTATCTAGTAGATGCTCCCTAAGCTCATCTATACTCATAAAACCTATATGCTTACTAAGCCCACCCTGAAGGCATAGCTTATCCCCATACTTCTCCTTCAACTCCTTTAGATCCATATTATCGGATGGACCTATAGGATTCAATACATCTAAACCAGCTTTAACTAGGAGTGGCACTATAGCGTTTATATTACCATGACTATGCATATTAACGAATGCACCATACCTATGAGCTAGATCTATAGCCCTCCTATGCCAAGGATATATAAGCTCCTCGTAAAGCTTAGGATTCATAAACATACCCTTATTATAGCCTAGATCCTCAGGCCATCCTATCATCATAACCCCACGCTCCAATAGATTCTTCTCAGCTCTAAGATTCCACTCACCTATCTTATCTAGAAGCTTCTTGTAGAAATCCCTATTCATATACATATCCCTCAAGGTAACAGCTAGAGGACCCCTTAGAAAATACCAGACACCGGAGAAGAATCCGTTAATCCCAGCAGATGGGAAAAACCCCCTATCCACCACGTATCTAACAGCCTTCTCAACACCCCTATACCTCTCAGGATCATCCGGATCAGGTAGCTCAAGCTTATCCAGATCATCCTCACACTCCACAGGATACTTTATATACTCCCTAGCCCAAACCCTCTTAGCAGTACCCATACGCCATCTAGCACCAGTCTCCCACTCCACTACATAGCTATCAGGACCAGCTTCTAAAACCCTAGTAACCCTAAACCCACCGCCACCAACACCTATAAAGAAGTTATCCATATACTCAGCTACACGTATAGCCCTCTCTAAATGCCTAAACTCCGGCTCACCAGCCGTAATCTCGTACGCAGCCCTCCTAGCCTCAGCCTCCACCTGTCTAACACCCTCCTCCACCACCGGGAAGAATTTAGCTCTAGCCATCTCGTTAGTAAACCCTATAGTTTGAGGAGTTATAGGAGGATCCTCGTGAAGAATAGCTGATAATACACATTCAAACCTATTAACCAATACCGAACACCCTCCAACCTAGAAACTCCATAGACAAATATAGAGATATATAAACTTCAGGTATCACGCTAGTCTATAGAAGCTTAATCCAGTACTCAGCAGCATCACCCAATACTACGCTACTCCTAGCATACTCAAACTCCTCAGGTGTATAAGCTAGTATCTCGAACGAATGAGTATCAGGTGCAAGCTTTCTAAGCATAGCTCCTCTAACATGGATAGGTACACCCCTAAACCTAGGTGAGACAACTATAAGATCTATATCACTATCCTCTACCCAATCCCCTCTAGCATAGCTTCCGAAAAGGTATACCTCAGCATAGCCAAGCTCCCTAACGATATTCTCGAGGAATATCTTCAAAGCTCTACACACATCCTCAGGTAGACCCCTCAAATATAGATCCGGCAATCCTGATAACCTCCTCAGCAACTTCTAAAGCCCTCCTAGCCTGCTCCTCAGAGATACTCTCAGAAGGTACTTCAAGCCCAGCGTTAGGATACCTAGCGATAGTATAATACTGCGATACCTCCGGCAGCCTCTCCACTATCCAACCATCTAGAGATAGTACATTCGATAACCCTCTATATAAAGCAACTAGATCATGCCCCCTACGCGGTCTAACTCTTAAAACACCTATATACACAGCTTTGAAAGCTTTCTCACATGCTTGCTGAGACATGAAGGTCGATAAAGCCCAATCCCTATCCCTTAAAGCTCTCCTAGCCCTCTCTAGATCAGCCCTAGCTTCCCTAAACCAGTTTACAGCCTCCCCCCTAACCATAAAACCCCTAGATATCATAATCCATAGGATCGAGATAACCTTTACCTCGAAGTAAGGTGTAGCCAGCTATTATGGATAGCAGATATCCAGGATAACCATCCACTCTGAACCACATATACTGAAGACTGATATAGCCTTACATCGTTATCAACTACACATGGCTAAGCCTAGTAGAGCTGTCTTGATAGGTTTAGATGCACCTATAGCTGGTAGGGTCTACGATTATGCTAAACGTGGTCTACTACCATACCTGAAGAAGCTTATCGATGATGGTGTTTACGCTGAGAACTATCTTGTCCCGTATCCTACAGTAACCCCTGAGAATTGGACTACCATAGCGACCGGTGCTCGTATAGGTACTCATGGTGTAACAGGCTTCTGGATACATATACCCGGTGACGATATATATAGTGTTAGATCTGCTTGGAATACTAGCCTATGTAGAGCAGAGTATCTATGGGATACAGCTGAGAGGTTTGGTTTAAAAAGTATAATCATAAACTGGCCCTGCAGCTATCCGGCAACGGTTAGATACAGCTATCAGCTTTGGGGTACAGGTCTCGCTCCTAACGAGTGGAGGACTGATAGGGAGAGGGGTATACTATATGTCGCAGATCTAGCTGACGGTCAGCTATTCTCAACAGAGGACTTACCTTTTGCTTCCAGGATATATTTGAGGAAGGCTTCTGGTTGGATAGGTTTAGATCAGGGTATGGATGCTCTGGAAGCAGAGCTTAAGCTAAGCTATAGTGTATGTAGGAAGGCTGGTGAGGATGGTGAGAGACATGCGAAGATTAGATCCCCGGATAGATGGTTCATGCTAGTATTGAATACCTCCGGGTTAGGATATGATAGAATCCTCATCGCTAAATCTAAGAGTATAGGAGATGTGTTTACAGAGTTATCCCCTGAATGTTGGAGCCCTACGATAGTAGATGAATTCCAAACTGATGATGGTGTTAGAAAGGGAGCGTTTAGATTTAAGCTTCTAGAGTTGAGTAGGGATGGATCTAGGGTACGCCTACTCGTTACACCTATATGTAACGTAGAAGGCTACTCGTATCCTCCAGATCTATCAGCTGAATTCAGTAAGGTAAACCCGCTAGCCCCTCCAAGCCATATATTCTTCGATGGGTTAGGCTGGGGTTGGTATGATATAGATACATATCTCGAACTGATCGAGATGGAGCATAGATGCCTAGCAGATGCAGCGGTATACCTTATGAAGAGTAGGGATTGGAACCTACTATTCATGCATATGCATGCACCAGATTGGATGTACCACTACGCTATACCTATAGAGAAGTGGGATCCATCGAGCAGGTTCTACGAGGGAGAGGAGAAGGCTAAGCTATACGAGAAGGTGGAGCTCGAGACGTATAGGATTATAGATAGAGCTATAGGTAGGATAGCGGAGGCTGCTGGGAGTGATTCACTTATAGTAGTAGTCTCAGATCACGGAGCTAGAGCTAGAGGCTACGAATTCTCACCGATCGAAGCCTTAGCTGAAGCTGGTTTACTCGTATTCAAGGAAACCGGGAGCGGTAGGATTATAGATATAGAGAATTCTCTAGCTATACCAGCTCACGGCCCATGGATATACATAAACCTTAAGGGTATATATAGGCATGGTGTAGTAGATCCATCGAGATACGAGGAGATACAGGATAGGATAATCGATGCTCTATACAGCTATACAGATCCAGAGACAGGTAGGAAGCCTATAGCTCTAGCGGTTAAGAAGAGGGATGCAGCACTCCTAGGCTTATACGGTGATAGGATAGGAGATGTGGTATACGCTGTTAGGGATGATTATGGCGAGCATCATGGACAGCTACCTACATGCGAATACGGTTTAGGATCGCTTAAAGGCTTACTGATAATATCCGGTCCAGGAGTTAAGAAGGGTATGGTTCTGAAGAGGATAGTCTACGCTGTGGATATAGCTCCGACTATATGCTACCTCCTAGGAATACCACCACCAAGAGATACCGAAGGCTCCATAATCTACCAGATACTAGATGAGCATCCCCATCAGGGGTGTGATTCTAGAGATATAAGCCGTTCCGGTAGAGCTTCAACCCTTGGATCCTATCAAATCGAGAGTTGAACGAGAATAAGCAATATATACAGCGAACTAAAGATTTCATTATAGAGGGTTGCCTAGTAGAAGTGGAGGGTTCAGATCCAGGCTTACCGCGTTGATAGCATCCTGGCTTCTATCCCTACCCACCATATCCTCCACATTCTGGCTTCCTATGTGGATAGCATTATCGATAATATTCCCCACCATATTCAACTATTTTCCAGAATCACCAGCTCCGATTAGGATAGATTGGATACCGCAATGGGTTTTCCGTATACTATACATACCATGGATACCCTTCATGATAATCCCAGGTTTAGAATGGCTTACAGAATACCTTCTACTACCATGGCTATGGACTAATACACCGCTCATGATGATCATAGCATCTGTAAGGCCTATATTAGCGATAGGAGGCTTCACATTCTTCATCGGAAGCTTAACCCAGCTACTAGTCTATAAGCGTAGAGGGGTTAAACTAGTAACCTCAGGATTCTACGGTATAGTACGTCATCCACAGTATCTAGGGATATTCATATGGACATTTGGACATATACTCTACGCGCTCCCCCTATTCCTAAGACCAGCAGATCTTATAGCATGGATAACCCTCGTATACACATACATACTACTAGCTAGAAGCGAGGAGGCTGATCTGATGAAGATACTCGGTATAGAGTATGCTAGGTATAGGGAATCTACACCATTCATAATACCATACACACCAGCTAGGATATCTAAACCCATATCCATGCTAATCGAACGCTATACACCTAAAGCTAGATGGGCTAGGATAACCCTAAAAATCATGATATACTTATCGGTTATAGCTACCATAGCATACCTATCATATGGTAGAACATACTGCTTCAAGGATAAACCCCCAATCTAACCCTACTAGATAAACCGAAATTTTTAATAAGAGATTAGTTAACCTCTATCTACTCAGGGTAGGGGAGGATAATCGTGAACCCGCGTAGTATAATCCTATCCTCGATACTATTATCTGTAATAATCGCCGTATCCATTATCACAGTATTATCCATAAACTCTACGCCTCTCTACGCTCAGATAGATATTGATTATATTACGCCTATGATGGCTGCTTTGGATATCGATGAGCTTAAGCGTTATATCGATGATCTTGTAGGTTTTGGTTCACGTTTTACAGGTTATCCTGGATGCTATGCTGCTGCAGATTATATAGAAGCGAAGTTTAGGGAGTTTGGTTTACAAGATGTAGCTAGGCATAGCTTTAAGGTAACTATACCATTAGATGAAGGTGCATATATAGAGACATCTATAGGTGAGAAGCTTAGGGTATACCCGTTATATCCTAACCGTGTATGTCCACCACAAACTCCTCCAGGAGGGTTGAAAGGAAAGCTAGTCTACGTA
>JAGTQC010000006.1 GCA_018396535.1 Candidatus Bathyarchaeota archaeon
TGAAAAGCGTTAGGGGTGCCTCAAACCTAAGCACATCTCTAGGCTTAATGCTGGCTTTTATGACGGGCATATGGTTCCCAAGGGAGTGGTTCCCAGAGTGGATGCGCATATTAGCCGATTATAGTCCGGCGACATGGGCTGTGGATGCCATAAGAGATGTGATTATTTTTGAGGCTAGACTCATGGAAGTCATGCATTATGTTATTGGAGCCGTTTTAGCAGCGCTCGCAGTCCTAGCCGTTGGAGTGATGATTCATAGGAGGATGCTGAGGAAATATCTTGAAAGATAATAGACTTCATCAAATAGTAAATCTTACCGTAAATGTGCATAGCATAGGTTGATACCTTCTATCTTCAGAAATAGCCTCTCCCTACCCAATTATATTAGAAGCAGCAAGAGAGTCGAAGGAATATGTTATATGTGTGTTGGGAGAACGATATACTTATATGCTTGGTACTCTTTGAAACTGCATAAATGTATGGGAATACGTAGGGTGAGGGTTGGTCTTCTTAAAGCTACTCCTAAAAGATGGGATAAAGAGGCTAACTGGCTTACTATGGAGAGGCTTATTCGAGATGTAGCTCATCTTAAAATCGATATAGCCGTTACCCCCGAATGTTTTCTTGATGGATATGCTGTCGCAGAATGCCATGAAAGAAGCGGGATTGGTGAAGTAGATTGGGTTAAGAAGTTCATCGATATCGCTGAGGATGGGGAGAATGGAGCATATATACGTAAGTTAAGCTATCTTGCTCAAGAATTGGGAATTTACATTATCGTAGGGTTTACCGAGAAACTGGATGGTAAACTCTTTAACGCTGCTTACCTATTTAGTAGAGATGGCGCTGTTATAGGAAGGTATCGTAAGGTCAATATTTCTTCGCATGAAAGATTGGTATATTGCTCCGGGGATTCCTTACCAGTTTTCGATACTGTTTTCGGTAGGATCGGTATCCTCATATGTGCTGACCGTCGGTGGCCGGAGAATGTTCGAATTCTTGCACTTCAGGGAGCAGAAGTCATCTTTATACCTGCTTATGGTATGTGGCATGAGGCGAATACTATGTGGATGAGGACGCGATCTTATGAGAATGGTGTCTATATATGTTTCGCACATCCTAACATCGCTTTGATCACAAATCCTAAAGGGGACATCTCAGCAGAGCTAATATCTAATGTCGAAGATGTACTAGTTCACGATATAGATCTAGATCTTATAGATAGAACGCACATTAAGGAAAGGAGGCCTGACCTCTACAGTATCCTATGTAGAAATTTGAAATTTTGATTATCGAATTTTTACATATCGATAAAAGAGAAGATGGAATATTCTCTCAATATAATAATGTTATTTTTTCTATTATAATGAACAGGACTTAAGAATAAATATCTCCTCGATCAAAAGATTCTTAGAAGCTATAGATTGGAGGTGAGTGGAATGGAGCTCTTTAGCATATACATATTAAATCTTATCGTAACGATCGGTATGTTCATAGTTTTAATCTTTAGAGCATGGATAGAGTTGAAGCATTATAGGATTATGTGGGATGAATTGGAATGGAGGAGAACACGGCAGGTTGTAGGACGTATACTTAAGGTGGAGAAGGAGCTATTCTCGAAGGTGGAGGGTGGTGATGAGCTATATCGTCTCCTATGTAAGATTTTCGATATAGATGAGGAATAATATTAGAATGCAATGCTTAAATATCGTATACTGCTAATCTGCTTTGGTGTCCATATTGAAGATAGTGGATGTTAAGGTACGTGAATTTATCCTTCCTAAACCTAAAGCTCCATCTAAACCGTATTTTAATGCGATAATTATGCGTAGACCTAGTATGGATAGGGTGATCCGTATAACTCAGATAGAAACAGATGAGGGTATAACAGGTTTCTGGTTTGGAGGTAACCGTGAGATTATCGAGAAACGTATCAAACCTAAGCTATTGGGTGAGAATCCTCTCATGATTGAACGTATATGGCAGAAGATGTATATGGGTGGTGATAGGAAGCCTATACCTAAGGGTGATTATATAGTTGCTATGAGTTGTGTCGATAATGCTCTATGGGATCTAGCTGGTAAGATTCTCGGTCAGCCTGTATATAGACTTCTAGGTGGTTATAGTAATCGTGTTAGAGCTTATGCAGCTGGAGGGTACTATATCGAGGGAGGATCTATAGAGGATCTTATCGAGGAGATGTCTAGATACGTAGATGAAGGCTTTACAGCTGTTAAGATGAAGGTTGGCGGTTGGAGATTTGGAGTAGATATGAAAACTGATGTAGAGAGGGTTAAAGCTGTTAGAGAGGCTTTAGGAGATGGTATAGATATAATGGTGGATGCTAATAATGCTTGGAATGCTTATGAAGCTAAACGTTTCGCTAAGCTAGTAGAGACATATAATCCATATTGGTTTGAGGAGCCTGTACACCCAGATGATATAGATGGAAGTATAGAGGTAAAGATGTCGACTACGATCCCTATAGCTTCAGGCGAGAATGAGTTTACTAGATACGGTTTTAGGGATCTTATAGCTAGAAGAGCTGTGGATATAATACAGGCTGATCCTAACATAGCTGGAGGACTTACAGAAGTGCGGAAGATAGCTGCGATAGCTGCAGCATATCATATAGACTTCGCTCCGCATGGAAACTATGTAATAGGTAGTCATGCTGTAGCAGCATTTCCAAACGGTTTAATAGTAGAATGCTTCCCGAAGTCAAGTCCATATAGAGATTCGGATGTGCATGGACTTTATAAGGATCCGATAGAGATAAGGAATGGATGGATAGAAATACCGGATAAACCTGGTTTTGGTATAGAGATCGATGAACAGGTAGCTGAAAGATACGAGGTTAGAAAGAAGTAGGTTTAGCTATACGCTTCCTCTTTATCACAGCTTTAGTCCATCTACCATACTTTATCCATGCTAGAGAGAGGATCCCACCTATAAAGTTGCTTATAGCTAAGGATAGCCATGCTCCAAATGAACCCATACCCATACTGAATGCTAGTATATAGCCTAGTAGAACCCTTAGAATCCATAATCTAAATACCCCTATAAGCGTAGGTATTAACGTATGCCCAGAACCCCTACCGACGGATAAGGCTACCTGGAATAAACCGAAGAATGCTATAGATGGTAGTACCATCTGGAGGAATAACGCTGCTTCATTTATGATATCTACATCATCTGCAAATACATCTGCTAGAGTCCATCTAATAGGATATAGTATGATGGCACCTACATAGACACCTAGGAATACTACTAACGCTGATTTTAATGCTATCTCCCTAGCCCTCCCCTCCTTCTCAGCACCTAGATTCTGCCCTACCATAACGGCTGTCGCTCCTGTTAAACCCCATAGAGCAGCATCCGCTATATCCATTATTATAAATCCTATAGCGTATGCAGCAGATGCTATAACTCCAAGCATATTGATGATCCTCAACTGAAGTAGGAATGCAAACCCATTCATAGATCCCGTAGCTAGTATAGGTAGTCCTATACGCATAACTAGGCGTATCCATTCGATATCTATATTCCTCGTAAGCCTTATCTTAAATTCTGGATAATTCTTCATGAATATGTAGGCCATAGCCGATATAGAAATAATCTTACCCATGACATCCGTTGCAGCTGCACCTATAACACCGAGTCTAGGGAAGGGGCCTATACCTAGAACTAGGAATGGATCAAGTATAATGTTTACGGTTACGGCTACTATATTTATGAATGCAGGTCTTCTAGTATCACCTAGAGCCTGGAGGAGTGTAGTATAGGTTAATACTATATAGTTTAGGAATACATCTATCGATATAACGGCGGAGTAATCGAGGACATAGTTTAGCATCTCCTCAGGTGTGGATAGTATCGTGGTGAATATGTATCTTCTAAGACTGAATAGTAGCATACATAGGGATAGACCTGAAGCTACCGCTACAGTCATAAAGCGTGAAGCCTCATATGTAGCCTCTTTGAAGGATTTACTACCTATATACTGGGATACCATGCTTAGGTTAGCTGCATTCAAAGCGTTTAGGAGAGCTTGAAATAGCATAAGGATCGGCCGTGTCTGTCTCGGCGCGACTATACTAAGTTCGCTATAACTACTAAGCCAGTATGCATCCGCGACGTTATAGGCTATCGTAACAAGCTGATTGAGCATAGGAGGTATACCGAGCCATATAAGCGTACGTAGTATAGGTCCTTCAACTATCCTATCCCTATATCTACTTATCGTACGATACTCGCTATCGTCATCAGGGTTATCCGCCATACCTCTCCTTCTGCTCTAAGGGGTGTACTCCGGCTTATAAGAATTTATCGACTAAGCTTTAGTAATTCTATACGGTTCTCGGAGGGTTTATAGTCTCTTACCTAGTATTTCATCAAGTTTAAGATTCATCGTAAGATAGCTTACCGTAAAACCTAGAGACCTATATAGCGATAAAGCTGCTTTATTCCTCGGATCCACCTCAAGATATATTTCAGTTACTCCCTTAGCTTTGAGTCTATCTATAAGATCTAATAAGAGACACCTACCTATACCTCTACCTCTATAGTTTTCATCTACAACTAGGAACTCTATGAATCCATATCTCTCACACTCTATATTCTCCATAGACCCTATGACGTATCCTCCTCCAGCTCCGACTATCCTTCCATCAACTTCAGCTACCAGTATGATACCGCTTCTAGATATCTTTTTAAGGAAACGCTTAATTAACCTAGGCTTACTAGGCTTCCCCTCGAGGAATACTAGCTGTTTAAGAAGATCCACAACGGCATCGGCATCTCTATGCCTATATCTCCTTATGGTAAAGTTTAAGACTCAATTGCTCTCAACCATCATGATCTATCTATCCCACCTAGATCCTGTTAGAAATGGAAGCAGGGCTATATAAGGTTTTACACATCATAGGTAGCAACACCCCCATATACCCAGAATACTAATTAGGTTTAGGTTAGAAATATATAGCCGGAGCGTATAGACCATATCCTCGGGTGTAGGAGTGATGAAGATAGGCTGTACAGCATACTCCTATCGTAAACCTATCACAGACGGTAGGATGAAGCTTGAAGATTTCATAAAGATCTGTGGAAGCTATATGCTCGATGGTGTAGAACTTACAGGCTACTACTTCGAATCTACAGATAAAAGCTATCTTAAGAGGATTAAGAGGTTATGCCTAGATTATGGCTTAGATATATATGGCACAGCTACTAGGAGCGATTTCTGTAAGCCTTCTAGAGATGATAGGTTGAAGGAAGTGGAGCATGTTAAGCGTTGGGTAGATGTAGCATACATACTAGGAGCACCTACTCTGAGAGTATTCGCAGGTAGTATACCTCAAGGCTACAGCTTTGAAGAAGCTCTTGAATGGGTTGTGGAAGCTTTAAAGCTATGTGGATCTTATGGTGAGGAGTATGGTGTGGTAATAGCTATGGAGAATCATGGTGGAATAACATCCACCGTAGAACAGGTATCTAGAATACTCGATTCAGTAGGTTCTGAATGGGTTAGATTAACACTAGATCTAGGAAACTATAGAATAGATCCGTATAGAGAGATAGCTGAAAGCTTAAAGTATACTGTGAATATACATGCAAAATGCCATAAGCCTAGCCCTATAAGAGTGGACGAAGCAATAGATTATCCTAGGATAATACCGTTATTAAGGGAGCATGGATATAACGGGTATCTATCCATAGAGTATGAGGGTATTGCACCAGCTGAGGAAGCTGTACCGATAGTCGTAAATGGTTTAAGAAGACTTCTAGGTAGAGTAGAGTGAAAGTGAGGCATATAGTCGATTCCTAGCTTATTTTTCCTAGATAAAACATATTGTTAAGCACGATTTTCATCGCATATACTTAAGTATAGTATCTAGGTGGATTAGATAGGGTGTGAGTGTAAAGATAGATGTTTCTAACTCTTGGAGAATAGAGGTAGGTGTAGGACCGGCTGAGCATGGAGTCTACGTGGATGGATACCTATATCTCGCCCCTACCTTTAAGAGCGAATTTTGGAAGGTTGATCCTGAAACCGGAACTATACTCTACAAGTATAGTATGCCTGGCTATGTCTGGGGGGCCCCGTTAGTAGATAGATCTGGGCTTTATGGTGCATCGATGGGAGGCGATGTAGTAAAATTCGGATCTAACTATGATATCGTATGGAAGGTGAATACAGGTCTAGGTGATTTTATAGCTGAAGCCGTTATTGAAGCTTGGGGTAGATGCTTAGCAGTACAATATCCTAGAGGTATAGCCATCATAGATAAGGGTAGTGGGGAGATATTATGGATCGATGAATGGGTACCTGAAGTACCTAGAGGGCAGGAGCCGACGTTCGATTATGAAACAGGAATTCTATGGGTTTGCCGACCGACGTTAGAAAGTAACCTCGTAGCTTACGATATAGATGGTAGGAAGATTCATGTAATCGATCTACCCTCTCCACCGACTACCTATGCATGTCCACAGATATGGGCTGGCTACATCATGATAACGTGTAGGAGACATATAGTGGTTCTAGATAGAGGTTCTGGGAAGATTCTATGGGTGAGAGAATTTCCTAAGGTTATTTATGGAGGTAGAGAGCAGGATCCATTAGATGGTGGGCCTAGAACTCTAACGCATGATGGTAGAGCAGTTATATGGACGACTGACGGTGTCTTCATATGCTTCGATATAGTTGATGGTGAGGAAATTTGGCAGATCGATTTTAAACAACTCGGTTACACTTCCAGCGAATGTAGTGATCCATGGGGGTATGCTGGAGGAGTAGCTATCGATGGAGTCTTCATAATCCTTGGAAGAAATAATCTCCCAGAGGGTTCAGGGCCATTCTCCATCGATAGAAACCGGTTATTCATAATAGACTATAGATCAGGTGAGATATTGTATGCTTCTGAACCAGTTTATCAAATGGCATGTTGTTGTAAACCGATAGTAGCGAAGGGTAGAGTTATAATCGGGAGTTGGTATAAGGATTCAAAGGGTAGGACTTACCAGAACTTCTATAACTGCTGGAGGATTAAGCTATCGGATAATAGAAGGGAAAGAATCGTGCTAGATAGAGATTATACCTGGCTTGGAGGATCACATCATGGAGGATACTCAAAGGGCTGTCTACTAGGTATTGAAAGAAAATCTAGAAATAGTATTAATAGCTAGGAGATTTAACCCCCTCACCACTTAAATTTGATAAAGGAGATCGAAGAGGAATAGTTAGATATGGCGTTGGATAGATTGTATAGGAGAGAGTTTACGTTAGCCTTCATCCTATCAGCTTTACTTACGCTCGCCCTCTTCTATTCGACTTTTGAAATACCGGTAATTCTAGATAAGATACTCGTAGAGTACTTTCCTGAAGTCTTCTTTGATGTTGAAGCGATCGAGAAGGTACTTAGCATCTTAAGACCTATAGGATATACAGCTTTCACAGTAGTGGTTATTCTAATAATCTTAGGCTTTATCGTTAAGAAGATATCCCTGGCTTTCCTAGGCTCTATAGCTCTTTATATCCCTATATTTAGCTACTTCGCATTCGCAATGTTCTTCCTTACCGGCTTAGGAGTCTTAAGGTCTCTCTGGCTACCGATAATCGAGCTCTCCCCATCGATCCTAAAGTTAGGTAGCATAGTATATCTACCATTTAGCATTGTTCCATACGCACCTACAGTAGGGATGGTGATAGTATTCATAGGCCTCTCCATATTCTCCTTTAGTACGACTACATGGCTCTACGGAAGGTTTAGAAGCTATGAGCTAATGGACTTCTGGATATACAGGTATAGTAGACATCCACAGTATCTCGGATACATACTTTGGAGTTATGGTCTTCTAGTATTTGTAAGCTATAAAACCTATGTGAGAGGGGCATTTACAACCCCTCCAGCACTCCTATGGCTCATAATAACGATGATAGTGATAGGGGTAGCCTTATTAGAAGAGCTGAAGATGATTAAAAAGTATGGAGAAAGGTATGAAGAGTACCGTAGAAGAACCCCCTTCATGATCCCCCTACCTAAACCCCTAACCAAAATAATCACCTTACCAATGAAAATTGTTGGAGAATGCTTGAAAAATACGAAGGAAATAGTAGCTGTGATAATACTCTACACAACTATAATCATCGCTATATCATACATTACTACGTTAATCTTAGAGATCTAGTATAATTACCTAAAAACTGGTGAAATCGAAGTTTATATAACATAACTAGAAAATGAATTGAATGAGGGGCTCACATATTCTTCATTCGTATACGCAAAAATTATCCTGTCGGATTCATCAGAAGTTATAATTCCTATACTTTGCTTCTGTACTTATTCCATCTAATATTCTGCAGTTGGCGGAGCTGATACAAATATTTTTCCAAATACCTGTTTGACTCGTACATATACCTGCACATTTGTGAAATACCATGAGATTCCTCGATTATCCTTTCTTGAGCCTCATCCTCAATTGTACAAGCCTAGGTTCTGTTCCATCATTTTCAGCTCTCACTAAACAGGTAATTCCTCTTTCTAAATTTAACTCCAGTAAGATAGGATAGTAGAAATACTTCGACTTCGTATCCTTAATCGATTTCCCCATCAATTACTAGCACACTTAGAGGATCTTTATTTTTCTTCAGAAGTTTTAAAACTAATATCGAATCTACTTTCGGCAAAGTATCGATATCAAGGCCTTCCTATCTCAAACGTCTTATTGGAATAAGAGTAATCCAGAGCAAGTCATGTTCATGTAGCGTAATTTACTAACTCCTTATCTTTATAAAGATAAAATACGCACGTGCATCCGTAAACGCCTGGCAAGTAAGCTTCTTTTACTGAAGTTTTCAGATCAAGGATATTACTTAAATCTGAATATGGCTCCTTAAAATATCCTGTATTTCTTTTAAACTGTCTTTTCGATTCCGCCCACATCGCTTTTCTTAATATGAATACACTAAAACGTTATTCTCATAGACCTAAATATTGTGCTCATTGAGCTGGACTAGTAATTTTTCATCCTTTAAGATACTATTCGAAATACCTGTGATCTTTCATAGCAAACGTCTTTACTAGTTAAACATAAATTGTTAACAAACAAAATTCATAGAAGCAAAGCGGACCCGGCGGGATTTGAACCCGCGACCACCGGCTCCGAAGGCCGGTACGCTATCCTGGCTGCGCTACGGGTCCTTAATCTATCAGTTACTATGGGTTTCGTCTATATATTGCTTTATATTCGTGGTGTTATAGCTTTATCCTGCTTTACCTAGTCTATATTTTTGAGGGTTATCTTGGAATGCCGTATGTACTGAGGTTATTCGATCCATGGCGTAACCCTATGTGTACGTGTCCTCCTAAGTATAGTTTATCACCCTATACTGGATGCGGTCATATGTGTCGATATTGCTATATAACTTCTTATATAAGGGATGGGTTTAAACCTAGGGTTAAGGAGAACTTCATTTCTAAGCTTCTAATCGATCTCAGAAAGATCGATAGATCTATACCTATATCTATTTCTAATAGCTCTGATCCTTATACTCCTCAAGAGTATGGTTTGAAGATTACACGTGAAACTCTAAGAATACTAGCTTCTAGAGGTTTTAAGGTTATAGTTTTAACGAAATCGGATATGGTTGTTAGAGATATTGATATCCTACGTAGGGGTATGTTTACCGTTAGTATGACTGTAACGACTATAGATGATAGAATCGCTAGCGTTTTAGAACCGTATGCTCCACCACCGCTATCTAGGATTAAGGCTTTAGAGATGCTTACAAGTATGGGTATACCATGCTCTGCTAGGATAGATCCTATTATACCAGGGGTTAACGATGATCCTAGGAGTTTAGCTAAGCTCATCAGTAGGCTTGCAGAGATAGGTGTTAGACATATAGCCTCCTCGACGTACAAAGCTAAACCAGACAATTTTAGACGTATGATCGAAGCTCTACCTGAAAAATCGACGTTACTGAGGAGACTCTACTATGATGAAGGATATATAATTCATGGTGTACGATACCTTCCATCGAAGCTTAGATTAGACTATATGCGTATGGTTAAAGAGATCGTCGAATCATACGGGATGACATTCTCATCATGCCGTGAAGGATTTCGTGAGCTACAGAGTTCACCTACATGCGATGGAACACATCTTATACCATCAGAAAATCCTAGTAGATCGAGGATTAGCTTAGACGATTATGATGTAGATGGAATAGGATATGTTTCACCGTAGACTCTCTTAGCCCCACTCCTATATGCTTTAACCATAGCTTTAATATCCCCACCATACACTCTACGGCATTCATCTATGAGCTTAAGAGTTTTTCTAATACCATACTTTATGATTATACTCATAAGATTGCAGAGAATTCTATTCCTAGCTGAGAGTTTGAAGTATTCGTTCATAAGTATAGGCGTCCATCTTAAGTTATGCTCCCAGCATTCCAATATAAGCTCTGAATGTTTAAGGGTTAAATCTTCAAGTTTAAAAGACCTAACCTTATCCTCTAGAGATCCAGCTGCTACGAAGAATAATGGTACTATAATACTTTTGAAGGATCTAAGATTCCTTACAAGCTCTATACTATAATCTACATCTCTAGGCTCCTCGCCTGGAAGACCTATTATCATAGTGCCGCATGGAACCCAATTGTTATCTGAGAGTATCTGGAAAGCCTCTATGACGACATCAGGCCAATCCTCAGGTCTAAACGGTTTACACTTCCCCCTCATATGTATGGACATAATTCTAGGACTACCAGTTTCTATACCGGTCTGCCCGCTTATCCATTTATCCCTAGATAGGCCTAGAAGTGATGATAAATTCTCTATAAGTCTAGGTGTAGCTACCACTGTAGAGAGTGTGAAATGACTTATACTTACACTAGTAACACCAGGTTCAGAGAGTACTGATTTAAAGAGTTTCATAACGGCTTCAGGATTAGCTTCTATACCTTTAGCACCATACCTTAGAACATCCTCGCCATGTAGAAGCGGATTCCTACCACCCTTAACGGTAACCCTAACCTCTGCAAGTATATCCTCTATAGGTCTACACCTAAACTTTAGCATAGTAGGTACGCAGAAAGCGCATCCTCTACCACATCCTCTAGATATCTCGACTAAACCGCATACAGCTGGTCTTCTGATTATAGGCATCTCATCTACATCAACTACATCACCATACACGACGCTAGGGATATCATCTCCTTTAACAGCTTTCTCGAATAAAGGACCTACAACCTTCTCCCCCTCACCTATGACGACGCAATCGATACCAAACTTACTACGAATAGCTTCATCTTCAAGCTGCCATGCACCTGGCCCACCGACGATAACCTTAATGTTCCTTCGATACTTAACTAGAGTTTGATTCGCTAGAAGCTCCCTAAACTTTATAGCCATATAGGCTTCTCCACCTAGTATCTCCGTGAACGTAGTCGTAGCAGGACCTATACCTAAAGGATCGTTTTCAGATAAACCTACAACCCTAGTTGAATCCCCTATAAACCTATCTATATAATCTGGGTGAGCTACAGCTACCTCTTCCTCGCTGAAGCCGTAATCTAGAAGAGCAGCTTCTATCTTTCTTAAACCATAGCTAGTATAGAGTGGGGAGCCATTCTTATCTACCTTAACAGAATGACAGAATATGTTAAAATAAGCCCAATCAGGTATGACACCCTTAGGTATACATGCACTAAAACCCATAAATATGGCTCCACCATACTCACTCATTAGAGTCCTATCAGATGTAAGTATAATTTTATATCCTCCCAAGGATCATCACCATAGATTTAAGTAGAGTAAAGTTTAATCTCCTCCAAAACTATATATGAGAGGAATATTAATGTCTTTCGCTTCATTAAATCGGTCTATTAGAGTTGAGAAATCTTAAGCCTGAAATATTTAGGAAAAGAGTCGTAGTAGAGGGTTTCTACGAAGTAGAGGTTGACGAAGAATTCATAGAGAGTTTCCTTATAGAGCTTAGTAGAAACCTAGGTATGGAGATCATAGTTGGCCCTATAGTATTCTCACCCGATAGATACTCTAAGCTTCACCATGGTGTAGGCGGATACATGGCTTGGGTTGGATCGGGTGTTTCGATATACACTTGGAGAGAGCATAGATTCTTCACATTGGATGTATATAGCTGTATAGATTTCGATGTAGCTAGACTAGTATCCTATGTATCTTCTAAGCTTAGATGCAGCGATATCGTATGGTGTGAGGTAGGCTACGAAGATTAGATCTCATATCCACTACTCCATAGATTCTCAGCGTAAACCGCTGCTTCAGAGCCATATATACTCGAAGCTATCATAACACTATACTCATGATCTCTGTTTAAAGAATCTTCGGTCCAATCATGACTGCCTAGTAGTACATAGAATCTATCCACGACTAGTAGTCTACTATGCATAGCTCCGTCCGCATCAAGATGTATCCTCACAGGTATACCATACGATTTAAGCCTAGCTATAGTCTCAGGATATCTTAGACTCGTCTCTTTATCGAATAGGATTTTTACATCGACACCTTTAAGATATACGTATACTACCATATCTATTAGCTTATTGATACGGCAGCTTTCATCACTAGGTTTGTATTCAGCTAAATACATCAGGAGGTATACACTATTCTTCGCACTACATATCAATCTATATGCTTCCTCAAAATAGATTCTATCAGGTATGAATATAACTGATACGTTTATAGAATTTACCAGTTTACCATACTCGCTGTTAATGATATCTAAGGTTTTCTCTAGTTCTGAAATTCTTCTAGTTAACTCCAACCTAGCTTCCTCCATATAGGAGAGTTCCTCAGCCATATCCTCTAGGATCGATGCTAGCTTCATAATCTCGGGTTGAAGCTGGATGTATGAAAATATATACCCTAGGATTAGACCTAGTATCAGCATCAAAATAGATAGGGTTACATAGCCGTATCTATGCATAATGTTTCACCCTTCTATAAGCTTTAAAATCTTCTTCCCCCTTTCCTGAGGTATAATCTTTAGTTTAGCAGATGTAAATTCTTTATAGAATTCTCTACCCTCGAATAATCTATCTAGGAATACTGCTAGAGCCGATACCTCTGAATGAGGCTGAGATGTTACTGCTACGTTTAAATCTGCAAGCTTATAAACTATACCAGGAACCTTCTCAGATCCTACTATCACAAGTTTATCAGACGGATCCATCCTGATAGACTCGATAACATCTGGTAATGGAATACCATACATGGTTAAGTGTATTATTTTCCAACCACTTCTTTTATAATCCTCGATAACTCTACGCCAATCTCTCTCATACCTAATAGTGAAGGGTCCACCCCAAACCTCTACGATCTTAGATAGGGTACTTAAAACGTTTTGATCCATATCGCCTGATATTATGATTCCGTCAGCTCCGAAGGCTCTAGCAGCTAATCCTACATGGGTCGTTATCCTCTTATCCCTACTAATCCTGTGACCCATTCTCAGTACGTAAACCTTCAACTTTACGTTTAACCCCGCTTTCGGATACTCCTAATACATCAGCTACGGTTAAGTTGAACTCAGATTCACCTATTAACCTAGAAGCATATGCTCTAGGTGGGGTTGCCTCGAATAGACTTATCTTTAAAACCTTCTCAAGTCTCCTAGCTAAATCTGAATCTGGTTTAAGCTTTCCAGCTTCTATCCTCTGTATAACAGACGATTTCTCACCTATGATACGTGCTAGATCCTCTATCCTTAACCCCTGCTTCTCTCTAGCCTCCTTGATAACTCTACCATAATCTTGTCTCAATACCCTTGATTCAAGCTCCACAGATATATCATCCCTCCTTATATTAGAACTTGTACTCGGCTTAGATTTAGCCGTAGTATAATTCTTCTTAATTTCACGTAATACTCTAGCTTTAGCCTTAGAGGCGCATTCACTACAAACATCGATTAAAGCCCCCTCAATCTCTATCTTTACAGTTCTAGACGCTTTCCTACCACATAACTCACAGATAGGCATGCCAGTATAATACTCCCCAAACAGACAGATTTATCTTTTAGTATACGCGATGGTAAATAATATTTCGGTATGAGAACGTTATCGAGTAGAGATGCACGTAGATTGATGAAGCAGATGGGGTTGAAGGTTAGTGAACTCGCAGGGGTAAAGGAGGTAGTAATAAAGATGGAGGATAAGGAGATAATCATAGAGAATCCATCGGTATCTGTATTAGAGGTTTCAGGGCAGAGGGTATTCCAGATTCTAGGTTCAGCTAAGGAGAGGGTTATCGAGAGAACCTGTATAAAGATATCGGAGGAAGATGCGCAACTAATCGCTGCTCAGTTAAATGTGCCTTTAGAGGAGGCTATAGCAGCGTTAAAGGAGACTTCCGGAGATATAGCTGAAGCTATAATGCTTATACAATCACGTAGAAGAATATAGATCGCATATAGCTGTATACCATACCTGGTACTGGGTTAGGATAAGCATGCTACTCAGGATATAGACTAATATGTCGAGTAGATAATAGTCTATCCTCGGTATGGGTAGGATACGTGTAGCTACTATATGTCTAGCATCTAAGGGATACCCCACCGTCGAAGAGAATCGTAGGTATGTGTTGAAACTCGTAGATAGAATCTTGAAGGTTAAACCTGATTTAGTATGTCTTCCAGAAGCATTCACGACATTCACTATTAAAGGGTATAGATCTCTAGAAGAGCTTGCTGAAGAACTCGATGGGCCTACTATTAAGGTCTTCTCTAATAAAGCTATCGAGGGGGGCTGTTATATCATCTGCCCCATAATAACTATGCATGATGGTGCTCTCTGGAATTCAGCTGTGGTAATAGATAGATCTGGGGATGTCGTCGGTGTATACGATAAAGTTCACCCTGTAACTAGTACATACGATTACACCATCTTCGAAGATGGTGTAACACCGGGTAGAGATTACCCTGTATTCAATCTAGATTTCGGATGTATCGGTATACAGATATGCTTCGATATATGCTTCCCCGAAGGTTGGATTGAGCTAGCGCGTAAAGGAGCTAGGATGGTATTTTGGGTCTCAGCCTATAATGGGGGATTCCCTCTACAAGCCTATGCCTGTCTTAACAGGTATTATGTAGTATCATCTGTTCGTACAGATCGATCTATGATAATAGATCCGTGCGGACGCATACTAGCAGAGACGGACTCCATGATGAATATAGCATACTACGATTTAAGCTTAGATTATATGGTATGCCATTACGACTTCAACTATAGTATCCCAGACCTTATACTAGAGAAGTATAGCGATAGAATTAGGGTTAGATCGTATAGAGACGATGCTCTATTTATAGTCGAGTGTATGGATGAAGGATTAAGGATAGAGGATATCCAGAAGGAATTTAACTTCGAAAGCTTTCAACAGTATATCGATAGGCATAGATACGCGTATAGATGCATCCATGAGGGTATAACCCCTCAACCTCAGAAAGCAGCTCACGGATTCAGACCTCAGTATCAGAAATGGCTTTAATAGAGCGAAAAATTGATAACCACCCCTTCACGTAGTAGAATATCGAGAGCGGTGGTGGTCTAGTCTGGTTAGGATAGGGGCCCCCCAAGCCCCTGATCGCGGGTTCAAATCCCGCCCACCGCATCAGATTTTAGGGTGATCTATATAGAGATGAAGCATAATTCTAGCTTCCCTATCTCGTCGGTTCTAGTTAAACCAGTCTCAGCTGATTGTAATCTTTCATGTACCTACTGCTTCTACCTATCTAAAGCTAGCCTATACCCCGAAGTTGAGGTTCATAGGATGGATGATGAAGTTTTAATGAAGCTTATGGCTCAAATCTTCTCTATACCTAGTGAGACTATATCATTCTGTTGGCAGGGTGGTGAACCAACTCTAGCTGGTATAGATTTCTATAGGAGAGCTCTGCGATACCAGCATATGTTTAAGTCATCATTCCAAATCGTAGAGAATAGTCTGCAAACGAATGGTACACTCATAGATGATGATTGGGCTAGATTCCTATCTAGATATGATTTTCTAGTAGGTATAAGTCTCGATGGACCTAGAGAGGTGCATGATCGTTATCGTAGGAATCGTGGAGGGTTAGGCTCCTATGAATCCGTTATTAGATGTATAGATACATTGCGTAGATACTCTGTGAAATTCAATATACTGACTGTAGTGAATAATCTGAATGTTAGGGATCCTAAGGGGCTATACAGATTTATGGTGGATATGGGTTTCAAGTATCTTCAATTCATACCGTGTGTGGAGAAGGATCATGATGGAAGGATAGCAGATTACTCGATAACACCGGAGGATTACGGTAGATTCCTATGCGAGTTATTCGATGAATGGTTTAACGATGGTAATCCTGAAACCTATGTTAGGGATTTCGAAGATCTGCTTATATCCTATGTACTAGGTGATACACCCAGCTGTGTATTCGGGCATAGATGTGGTAGATACATTGTAGTAGAGTATAATGGAGATGTATATCCATGCGATTTCTACGTCGATCGTAGATGGTTATTAGGGAATATAATGGAGGATAATCTAGAAGATATAGTTACAAGTGAGAAATTCATCGAATTTGCATCTATGAAAGATAAGCTTAGAGAACTGTGCAAAGACTGCATATGGTTAAGGTATTGTAATACTGGGTGTCCTAGACATTGGGAGGTTAGAAACTATTCTGAAAACTATCTTTGTAAATCCTATAGAATGTTTTTTGAGCATTCTCATGATAAATTTGTTTTACTCAAGAATTCTATCGAATCTAGTGGAAGTATAAGGTAATTTAGGCTATATAGGGAACGGGTCCATTTCATGCGGCTCATATGATCTAGGTGGGGTAACCTTAGCATCTAATGGAGGTGGGATATAGCCTTGAATTAATAGTTGATCACATGTCTCCTTCATCCAGTTATGAAGCTTAGAACGTAGATACCTCAATATATCGCTATAATCTGGATCATTAGCTAAGTTAAGCCTCTCTATTGGATCTTTATCTAAGTCGAACAGCATCTCGATAGGCCGTATCCTATCGAAATATCCATATTTACGAGCAACTTCCTTAGATGGGCTTGGATCTACGTTAGGTGGAAACAAGTATGGCCGCCATTCGAAGCTCCTTATATACTTATATCGATCTGTTCTAACACCTCTAATGGGATCATAAGCTGCATGATATGTAAGCTCTAAGTAGACTTCGCTATGTATCCTATCAGTTTCACCTTTTATTATTGGGAGTATACTCCTGCCATGAATATCTGATGGTATAGGTATACCGCATACATCTAATATCGTAGGCATTATATCTATATTCGATAGGAGAGCATCGATTCTCCTACCCCCACAGAATGGTTCAGGTCCACGTATTATCAGAGCTACTTCTATTCCAGGATCGAAGAGTGTTGCTTTAGCTCCTGGGAAAGCTATACCATGATCCGTGGTATATACGAGTATCGTATCTTCGCATAATCCTGTATTCTCTAAAGTATCAAGTATACAACCTATACTTTCATCCATCCTACTGACGAGTAGGTTTAACCCACCGATATCTCTCCTAACATCAGGCTCATCAGGCAGATAGGGTAAAGGCTCTATGCTATCTATAGGCCCATCATATCCGGGGAATGGTCTATGGGTTTCAGAGAATCCTACCATAGCGAAGAACGGCTTTTCAGGCTTAGATTTCAGAAATTCAAGTAATAGAGGTGTGACATCGATGCACGAGTAGCTCTTACCCTTCACTATATTCTTATATCCTAGAAGACGTGGATCTGGGGATTCGTGTTGGAAGCCGAACAGGTATGTTTGATAACCATTCTCAGCGAGTATAGTTGGTAGAAGTTTACATGTGCTAAGTTTAAAGCCTCTATGCGTCAAACCTATTAATCCATGGTTATGCGGATACAGCCCTGTCAATATAGATGCACGACTAGGACTACACTGTGGGGCTGTACAGTATACGTTAGTGAAGAGCACCCCATCCCTCGCCATCCTATCAAAGTTTGGTGTATCGACACGTACTCCATAACATCCTAGATGCCTACCAGTATCATGGGATACAATCATCAATATATTCGGTCTACCCATATCAAACGGTACTTTTTAATAAATCGTAGCAAATTAAGCATTACTTCCCTACCACAAATACCGTCATCTACATTTCAGCATTGATAGTTTACCATAACCATTTATCTTAAATCAAAATAACATACGAATAGGCTTAATCGAAAGATTGAAAGTTCAAACATGATTAGGAGGTATAGCTGCTGGATTGAATACAATCCATTACTTTCTACACATAGGTTAGTAAAATCTATGAACTACGTAATCTTCCAATCTAAACCTAGGATCCACCAGAATCTTCTGCAACTTCAAGTATCGTCGGAACCATATTTATGTGTGATACAGGATGGTAGAATATGCTATTCCTAGACATACTGTCAAACAATCTTACGATTAATAGTATCCTCTTAATCCTCTCATACATTGCCTGCCTTAGGGATAAATCCATGAGCTCAACCTTTCCCCACCATCCTCGTATTTACGCTTATAGATGATAGGTATCATGCAACCTATTTTATGGTATATCAACCTGTCATATCATGATTGAAATAAAAGATAGGAGGTACTGTTGTATAGTCTCAGCTAGTATCGAACTACTATATCCATCATACATCTAGTGTAGCTACTTCGTTTAGGTTACTCAAACTATTCATTTTAATTCTTCCATCAGATATCGTATATAATAGATCGTCTATGTATATAGCTCTGTTTATGAAGAACTCACTATACATCCATAACCCCCCATCCTTCTTGCCGTCAGGTTTAACGTTATCGATATGTGTTACCTTGCCTATACAGTCTATACCTTTATCAGATATCTTCAACACGTATACACCCTGCCATACAGGCTCCCCATATGCATATGGTGGAGGAACCCCACCGTATAGTTCTAGATTTATCTTCGCTTCTAAGATAGGCAGTACTATCATGCTATTCCTATAGTCTACGAGTAGAGCTTTATGATCCCTCAATACTGGCGTATCCGTCCCTCTATCACCTATTACATACTTACCAGCCTCCATAGGATTTGATACATTCCTAACATCGAATAGCGATATCTTAACACCTTGATACCAAGCGAAATCCCCCTCCTCAGCTTCTACCGTCTCCTTACCTATACCGATCAGATAGCCTTCACCATATGGGTGTAGGTAATCTGAGTAGCCCGGTATCTTTAGGTATCCTAGAACTCTAGGATTAGCTGGATCTGATAGATCTATCACGAATAGAGGGTCGACCTTCTTGAAGGTTACTAGATAGCATCTATCTTCTATAAATCTAGCTGAATGCATATTCTCACCTGGAGCTAAACCTTCCAGTCTCCCTACGATACTCATATCTTCTACCTTGGCTACATATACGTTAGTGGAGAGTTCGATCCTACCTATACTCGGCCGTGCCATGATCCTAACGATGCTCTGAGTGGATGTAGCTACTCTAAAATAGCCGTTATATTCATCCATAGAAAATTGGTTTAAGACTATACCTGGGACTTCTAAGAAGGCTTTCGCTTCGAGTTTAAGTCCATTCATAGCTATCCTATAGATGGATGAAGAAGCTTCCTCACCCCATTTAGGTATAGCTAGGTATATGTTCTCTCTCGAGACGTATACAGCTCCAGCATAGCCTACGAGGAGGCTCTTAACGCTATACTCGCCCCTATCTATGTTTACCGCTAATATATTTGTGTAAGAGTATGGACCCATACTATCTTCAACATAAATTATATTCCCCGGATCTACCTGAATACATACATTACCTACTTCGAGCTTAGGTATAGCTACCTCATCGTTAGGTCTGTATACCTGCTGCGTCGTGAATACGTACACATAGTTTCCTATCATCCTCGAAGATACATAGCTCCCATCTATCCTGAAGCTCGATAGAATCTTGATATCCCTTAGATCTTTCAGATCATATACTGTAACCTCTGTCACGGTCTCCTCCCATATGATCGAATATACATTACCTACCGTCGATCTCCCATAGATACCAGTTTCCTTACTACTATTAACTATTCTTTCTATGATCCTAGCATTCGATGATATAACTACTATTCTATTCGGAGCTATGAATAGACCTTGTGGAGATCCGTTCGTTTTAATCTTAGCTTCGATCCTAGCTTCCTCAGGTGGATAAGCTCTAACTATAACTATACTCCCCTTACATATCGCGTATATATATCTTCCATCAGTCTTAACGATATCTGCTTCATCCACACCTTCAACTTGGACATTAGTAGTAGAGTATTCGACTGCAGGTTTAAGAGCATAGGCTTTAGCAGTAAAGGCTTCTAGCAAAACTCCGCCGCGTAGTGTGTAGAAGATTGTTTCGACGCTTCTCTTAGCCCTTATATACTCTTCCAGTTCTCTATACGATCTGAAGCTTCTAAGTATACTAGATATATGCTCGCTAGTCAGATTCTCCGCGATACTTTCATAGTACATAAATGCATAGATCGTCTGCAAGAGTGTAGCAGCTACTGTTATAGCTACTAGTGTTAAGGCTAGCTTTCCATTCATAGCGCTCGATACTATAGTATGGGTGTCCTAGTATATCGCTCTAACTTTTCGATTTATATTTCTATAAGTTTGAATTAGTATACTAGGGTGTTTATGAGTTGCTGATAATAGATGCTCATATGCATATAGAGTATGAGGATCCAGACCTGATATATACTATGGAGATCGAAGCTGGTGTGGATAGAGCTATAATATGGTCTATATGGAATCCATCTAGAGAATCGAACGATCTAACGTTAAAAGCCTACGAAAAGCATCCTGGATTCTTTATCCCATTCGGTCATGTGAGACCTTCAGATCCATATTGGAGAATGGAGCTTAAAAGGATAGTCGAGGATCTAGGATGGAGGGGGTTGAAGCTGCATCTAGGCGAGTTTACAGTCGGTCATGTTCAGAGGATTAGCGATCTATCCTATAGATACTTTAGAGGTGTAGATGTAGAAGCTTTATTCGAAGTAGTAGGTGAAGCTCAAGACTACGGTCTAGTAGTAGTCGTAGATGTATCTGGTAGGTATGATATAGCTGAGGAGTTAGTTAAACAGTTTAAGAAGAGGCCTATAATAATACCTCATCTCGGTGGGGATTCACGATTATTGGAGAGCTTCTGTAAACTTGCTAGATCCTATGAGCATGTATATCTAGATACATCTTTTATACATGTATATAGGATTCTATCTGAAGCTGTAGTCTTAGCTGGAGCGGATAAGCTTATATGGGGTTCAGATGGTTATTGGATGCATCCGCTAGTAGAATTTACGAAGATACGAGTGTTGAAGCTTAAGAAGGAGGATGAAGAAAAGATATTAGGAGGGAATATATCGAAGATTCTCGAAGGCTAGACTACGTATCTCACGATAATGTTTAACAACTCTCCTCTATCTACATCATATATCCCTTTATCTGTTATTCTAGCGTGAGGTATAACTGGTAGGGCTAGTAGCGATATCATCGGTATCGGGTATGGATCTATTATACCTAAGCTATATTCAGCTTCCCTGAATTTACGTAGCTCGTTAGCTACTATGGATAGAGGCTCATCCGACATGAGTCCTGCTATAGGTAGTCTAACCATAGCTAAAATCTCTCCATCTCTAACGGCTATATATCCACCCTGGATCTCTCTAAGCTTATCTACCGCGAATACTATATCATCTAGCTTCCTTCCTGCAACCACTATATTATGAGAATCGTGTGCTACGGTAGATGCTATTGCCCCCTCTCTTAAACCTAGTCCATCTACAAACCCTACGGTTAACCCCCCACTCCTTCCATGTCTCTCCACTACGGCTATATACGCATATCTTCCAGGATCGACTACCCCATACTCAACCCTGAGCTTATCTATGAATATCTCTGTCTCCAATCCTTTAACTCTTAATATCCTAGCTTCTGCATAGCCATCTATAATCGGAGCTTTAATCTTAAAGTCGTCGATAGTGAGTTTACCGATCTTAACAGTGTTCAATGCATCGCTAGGCAACGACCTAGACTCTATAGGTACTATAAGTCTTCCATCATCTACTATAAGTCTTCCATCGGTATAAACCATCTTAACCTTAAACTTCTCTAAATCCTCTAATACAACTATATCTGCTATCCTACCTGGAGCGATAGCTCCTAGATCTTCTAATCTAAGATGGGATGCAGGTCTAATCGTAGCAGCTTGTATAGCTTCTACAGGATCTAGACCTAGCTCTATAGCTCTACGTATGAGAGCATCCATATGCCCTTCAAATTCAAGTATATCCGGCGGCGTATCATCTGTAGCTAGTAGTAGCCTACTCCTATCTGGTATACGTTTGAATCCTTCTACGAACCCCCTAGATTCTAGTAGGTATCGTCGAATCTTAACGTATAACCCTCGTCTAACCTTCTCTAATGCCTCCTCGAACGAGAATACTTCGTGATCGGCGCTTATACCCGTAGATATGTATCCATCTAGTAGTCTACCGGATAGTAGAGGTGCATGTCCATCTATAACTTTACCATACGCTCTCCCAACCTTAACTATATCTACAATCCTTCTATCTAGCTTTAGTAAGCCTAGGTAATCCATAACCTCCCCTAATCCTATAGCATAACCTTCACGTAGCATGGAAGCTATATCTCCAGCATATACTTCAGCACCAGCCGTCTCTACACCTATAACCGATGGTATACATGTAGGTATCCAGAGGTATACCTTTAAGGGTAGGCTACGACTGAGTTCAGCCATAATCTCTACTCCACGAGTACCTAGGACGTTAGCTATCTCGTGTGGATCAGCCGCTATACATGTAACACCCCTAGGTAGGATAGCTTCAGCTAGCCTTCTAGGTGTAACCATGCTACTCTCTACATGTATATGGGAGTCTATGAAGCCTGGCGATACATACCTCCCTTTAAGATCTATACGCTCTACAGCTCTAACATCCTCTACGATCTTCTCCGCTATGTATGCTATCCTATCCTTGTAGACTCCTATAGAAGCTTCATGAATCTCGCCTGTCAATACGTTGATTAAACGACAGTTTTCCAGTAGTAGCGTAGCATTCCTCTCACCTCTACATACCTCTATAAGTTCTTCTATGGTAGCCTTCCAGTAGCTCATGTAAACCGCCTCTGGGATTGTCTAACCCTATAATCCTAACTCTCCAGCTATATTTTTCATAGATTGAAGCGATATATCAATAAATTCTTCGAGCTTTAATCCTAGTTTTTCACAGAAGAGTATACGGCTCCTATCAACCCCACGAGCAAAATCCTTAGATTTAAACTTACTCATAACACTATTAACTTTAACTTCCTCTAACTTTTTATGCGGCATAACTAAGGCTACAGCTACTATCAAACCTGATATAGCGTCTGCAGCTATGAGAGCTTTACTAAGCCTACTATCTGGATTTACACCTGTATGCTCATAGTTATGTGCTTTTATAGCTTCTAGAGCTTCCTGTGGAAGTATACCTTCAAGAATCCTAGAAGATTCCAATCCATGTCTATCCAAGTCTCCTCTAACGATCGTATAGTCTATATCGTGTAGGAGTCCTGTTAACCCCCATAAATCCTCATCTTCACCTAGACGGCTAGCTAACCCCCTCATAACAGCTTCGACAGCTATCATATGCTTAATGTATCGCTCATCAGATACGTAGCGTCTTAGTAGACTGATAGCTTCTCCTCTACTTATTATAGGCTTGCTCACTCCACAGGTATCCTCCATCTGGTAGTAGGTTTAGCTTTACGTATGGTTATAGAGAGTATCCCATCACAGTACGATGCTTTAACACCCTCTGCTACTATATCCGATGGTACCTCTATCCTCCTGTAGAACCCCCTTCCACCCCTTTCCCTCACTATGTATTTACGCTTCCCCTCTTCAGAAGGGTATTCAGCTTTAACTTCTACTATTCTCCCCTCGACTCGAATATCTATCTTATCCTTGGGTATGCCAGGCATTTCTAATCTAATTACGTATCCCTCATCCGTATCCTCTATGTCGGTTAAAGCTCTGCGATAACCCTCCTCTGTATATAGGAATCTATCTGCTACATTCCTAAAGGCTCTCTCGATCTCCTTTCTAACCTCTTCGCTTATCCGGCTTATCTCATCGAATATGGACATAGCTGGAGACGCCTCAGAGTATTTCAGTCATAGCTAGTGATACATAAAGATTGATATGCCAAGGAGTCTGCACTCTAGTTTCTGATAATCTATATATATCTATGTATCGAATTTTCATCTATATAGATAATCTTATCTTTCAGTCTATTATCCTAAATTTACTTTCCGTGAAGAATAGATCTCTAAAGATTATGGCGGTAGCCGTAAACGCTTCACTCTACGCAGTTCTAGGCTATTTCACATACTTTGGCATATTCGTTGGAGGTGTTAGATTCTGGCCTGCAGTGATAGTTCCAGGCGTATTCTCTTTAGTATTCGATTGTGTAGTCGGAGGTTTAGGTGCTGCTATAGGTATATTCGTAAGTGATGTTATAATCCATGGGGATCCGTTTCTAAGCTTAACCGTGGGTGTACCAGCTAACTTTATAGGATTTTATATAATCGGGAGATTTGCATCTTCAAGATCTAGGAGTGGTATACTTCTAGGTGTGATAGCATTCCCTATAGCTCTATCTATACTGATGATCTCGCTCTACGTATACGGGTTAACCGATATTTCATCCTCGATTACTGGTATAGCGTTGAGTTTAGCCTGCCCAGCTACATATTTCCTAGCTTCTAGATATCTTAGGGGATGGGAGAACTATATACTAGCGGCTATAGCAGGTTTGGGTGTAGGTAGTTTAATTATAGGGTTAGGTGTATGGGGGTATAGTCAGTTATTCGTTATGCCTAAGATACTAGGTATAAATGCTCCTCTACCACTGTATATGAGTATAGTAATAACGGCTTGGACATTCCTATCCGAGATACCATTCCTTATATTTCTAGTTCCTCCTATAGTTAAAGCTGTGGGTAGGGTTTTCCCATGGCTAGGTGTTGCTAGATGAAGCTGTATCTAGGGGTTGATATAGGTAGTAGTATAACTAAGGCTGTAGCAGTAGAGGATGGTGTTATAGTAGGGTTTACATCGATTACTACGATGGATCCTATAGCTGCAGCTTCAGGTGCGGTAGGTAAGCTCCTAGCTGAACATAGGTATAGACTTGAGGATATAGTGAGTATAGCTGTTACAGGTGGTGGAGCTAGATTCTTGAAGGTTAGAGAGTTATTCGGGATACCTTTAGTACTTGTGGATGAGGTGGAGGCTATAGGTCTCGGTGGTATAGCGCTTACAGGTAAGGGGAGGGCTCTAGTTGTTAGTATGGGTACTGGTACCGCTATGGTTGTAGTAGAGGATTACGGTAGGAGTATAAGGCATATAGGTGGTACAGGTGTAGGTGGGGGAACCCTCCTAGGTTTGGGTAGGTTACTCTTGAATAAGCATAGTGTGGAAGTATTGGAGAATCTAGCTGAGAGGGGTGATCCGAGTAGAGTCGATCTTACAGTCTTCGATATAGCTGGGGGACCTGTAGGCGTAGTACCAGGTGAAGCTACGGCTTCGAATTTCGGTAAGATAAGTGATGAAGCTAGGGATGAAGATATAGCTGCAGCTCTATTCAACCTTATAGGGCAGGTTGTAGGTGTTTTAGCAGTATTTGCTTCAAAAGCGTACGGTATGGAGAGGGATATAGTAGCTGTAGGTAAGCTTGCATCATCTAAGCTTATCGTTAAAGCTATGAAGAGTGTAGCGTCGATATTCGGTGTAGAAATATACTTTCCAGATAATGGAGGGTATTGTACAGCATTAGGTGCGGCTTATAAGTTAGCTAGACGGTAGCTTCTATCCGAAATCTTTTTACACACCCCTCGATTCTAGGAGAGTTAGGGATAGAGTTTGAGTAGTGATACTGGGATAATATACGAGTGTGTGAGGTGTGGTCATAGGGTATCATCTGAAGAGCTTAAACTATACGATGATGTAAGGTGTAGTAGATGTGGTTATAAGGTTTTGAAGAAGATTAGGCCGCCAATAGTTAAGAGAGTTAAGGCTGAGTAATTTAGTCTAGGGCTTCTAGGATGCATCTCTACTATCGGATATTAGGCTACTAGACGTATAGTCTCTATAATATGGGTGGTAGGCTCTCCATCGGTATAACCATCCGGTTGGGGATGGTGCATCCGATGTCCATCCTAAAGATTGTTGATTACCGTGGAGGAGTCTTGGTAATGTATAGGTGTTTAGGTATTCTTCTAGATCCGTCAGTCTATCCGAGTTTAGGTAATCGTATCGAGTATTACGCGTTTATAAGTCATGCTCATACAGACCATTCTAGAGGTTTAAGTATATCATCGTTTAGGAGGTATGCTACTTACGAGACTATCGCTCTATGTAGAGCTAGAGGTCAGAGTGTAGGTGGGGTTTATAGTTTAAGGTATGGGGATACTGTATCCCTACCATATGGTGTATGTGTAGAAGTACTTAACGCTGGGCATATACTCGGTTCGGCTATGTTTAGGATCGAGACTCCTGAAGCGACCATACTATATACGGGTGATTTTAATACTGTTAGAAGCTTTACGGTCGAATCTGCTGATAAGGTTGAATGCGATATAGCTATCGTAGAATCGACTTATGGTTCTCCAAGCTTCATACTTCCACCTAGGGGTAGGGTATACATGGATCTTATATCATGGATAGTTAGATGTCTACACGACGGGTATACACCGGTAATTCAGACAGATGCATTGGGGAATAGTCAGGAGTTGAATATAGCGATTAATAAGCTTACGAATATCAGGGTTTATATACATCCACGTATAGCTAGGTATAATCGGGTATATGGGGAGTATGGCTGCCAGTTAGAGTATAGCGTATCTAGAGGCGAGGTTTCTGATGGGGTATACATAGTTCCTAAGGATGTATCTCCGGGTAATCCTAGATCTAGGGTTGGCTTCGCATCAGGTTGGGCTTTAAGATTCTCTGATGATAGATACCCTATCCCGTTCTCCGATCACGCTGATTTCAAATCTATCGTAGAGTATGTAGAGGAGATAAAACCTAGGAGGGTGTATACGTTTCATGGAGGTATATACGATAGAGTGCTAGCGAAGGAGCTTAGGGATAGGATTAGCGTAGAAGCATCACCCCTACCAGACTATATCGAATAGATTGCTTGGGAAACATATATCTCCACCACTAGATAATCTAACGGTATTCGGTGTCGAGGATTGAAGATATATCAGGAGATCGCTACATTCAAGACTAGAGGTGAAGGCGACTTCGTAGATATAACCGGTATAATCGAATCCATCGTATCACGTTCTGGTATAAGGAATGGGTTGATAAACGTGTTTGCACCACATGCTACAGGTGTTATAGGAGTTACAGAGTATGATCCAAGCCTTCTAAAGGATATATGGGATATACTGAATACTTTGATACCTAAGAGTAGGGGTTATAGACACCCGGAGAATGCTCATTCGCATATAAGATCCCTACTCCTCTCGCCTTCGAAAACCTTTCCACTTATAGATGGGAGGATAGCGTTAGGAACTTGGCAAACGATATTCTTTATAGAAGTCGATACTACACCTAGGACTAGGAAGATAATAGTACAGGTGATAGGGGAATAGGAGGATAGGCTAGGTTAAGCATATCCTCTAGTCGAAGGTATTCTTTAGCTTACTGGTTTAACCTAGGATTTTCCCAGTATCACCGTCGGATAATATCAGTTCTAAAGGTAGATGCTTTAATGAATACTTCTACCTAACCTCAGCAGATCGTTAAGCATGGAAGAATGCATGATAATACTACCCACCCTCTAGAAGTATCCTAGCATATTCTAGATCCTCCTCAGCTTCTCTAAGCCAATCCTCAACCCTACCCATAAGCTTTTTAAAAAACTCCGATTTCCCACCAGTATATAGCTAACCTCTGGAAAAATATTCAATCCTAGTAAGCCCCCTATCTACTATACCAGCTATAATCCAACCCTAAACAATGATATTTATTCTACTAGAAGCTTAGAGAGATAATCGCTACTAGAACAGCATATCTATACCCCAAACTGATAGAATACATACAGGCTATATACTAGTACAACTGGAAATCCTAAAAACTTAAATCCCCCTATCCACCATAAAGACAACCGTAGACTACTAAGCCCGGGTAGCTCAGCCTGGGAGAGCGCCCGGCTGAAGACCGGGTTGTCGCCGGTTCAAATCCGGCCCCGGGCACCAATACCTCTAGTTCTAGTGTCTTACACATAGCCTCTCCTTTTAAGTCTTCGAGTACAGAGTTTATTGTGGCTGCAGATATACATGACGTGATAAGAGGCTTGAGGCTGCCAGGACTGTTAGGCATGAGTGCCTAAAAAGGTATGGCTAGACATCCCTCCTCAATCTGGCTCTTTCAGCAAGTCTCTTCATAAGCTTCCTGAAATAGTGGTAGATCATCGCCTCGCTTTTAGAGTTGCTGCTTAGCGTCATCCACGACGACGCGTCTAGATGATGCCTCCTAGAATGCTTCATCAGCCAGTCTAGTAGGAGCCTATGGCTTGCTACTAGCGGAATCCCTTTTGACACCAGTCTTGCCGTATACAGATATTAGGCAGTAGCTGCCTCGAATAGGACTGATATCAGCGTCCTATCACACTCATTCTCAGCAGTATACGATAGGTTTCGACTAGCTAGATAATGGAATATGTTATAAAACTGGTAACAGTATAGGTAACTTATAGATACCTATATTCTCGAATATAATCAAACCATCTCCTAATAAACGGCCACGCCCCATCCTTATAGTATCTATGCCCCCCTTCGCCTATGTAGAGTTCGCATCTATCCGATGCCCCCGCTACCTCGTATATCTTCCTAAGCTTCTCGAATGCTTCTAATACAGATTCCAACGGGAAGATCGGATCCCTTCTACCAGCTATAGCTCTGAACGGTCTAGGAGCTATGAGTCCTGCTACCTCATACATTTCTCCAAGCCTTAGTATCCCTGGGATATAGTTGCAATCGCAATGCTTTATCCTACCTATACTATCTACGAAAGTGCAGAAGTAGCAGCTTGGGACTGCTATAGATATACGTTCATCACATGCAGCTGAGAATAGCGATATAGTTCCACCTCCAGAATTACCTGTTATAGCTATAAGCCTAGAATCTATGTAATCCTGTGTCTGAGCCCAATCTATTATACGCGATATATCCCATACGCGTTCGCCTATAGGTGTACGACCGAGTAGTAGACAGTGTTTAAGCTGAGATCTACATGAGCTTACAGCTCCCTCCTCATATTCAACCCTATCCATAGTCTCACCGAAACCTCTAGCTGTAGGTGCTATAGCGATATACCCCTCCATAACCGCTTGTACAGCTATATCCCTCTCCCCCTCTACGATAGCCCTCCTCTCCTCCTCGCTACGAGCTATCCCTACATATATATCTGGATGATTATGACCGTGAGGTGTCAGAACTAGGGGTAGCGGTCTATCTATCCTCTTAGGTTTTAGAAGCCAGAATGGTAGCGGTACGGTTGGCTCAACCCATATATACCATTTCTCACGGATATAGCTATCAAGCTCTGTAGAATCAACCCTCACAGCCCTAGATATGTATCCTCCATAATCCTCCTCCATACTATTCAACCCTAGAGTATTCTTCAAAGCATATCTAAATTCTTCCCTCCACTTCTCAAACTCCTCCTTTGATCTTGCATGAAACTCGAATCTACGATGGATGGATCTATATAGCTCATCCAGATGCTTCCTATAATCGAATACGGGCTGCTCGATCAAACCCCGGTAGGAATCTGTAGATAGGTTTAAGCCTATAAGGATTCTAGATGTAATCGTCGTTGTATGGGTATACTAGCAGATAGGTATATATAGCTATCCCATCTATCCTAGCCATTGGGGGGTTAATATTTGAAGATAGGTTTTCTAGCTAGTGGTCAGCTTGGTGGGCTTGAGGAAACTCTTAGATGGGCTAGTAGCAATAGCTTCGAAGCAGTCGAGGTTTTAGCCGGTCCTGGAAGCATACTATTAGATCCTGCTAGAATTCTATCTGAAGGTGCTACCAACGTGAAGAGGATAGTAGAGGATTCGGGTGTTATAATATCTTCTCTCGGATGGTATGTGAACCATATAGATCTAGATGTGGAGAAGCGTAGGAGGAATAACGAGCATCTTATGAGAATGATAGAGGTTGCAAACCTACTAGATATACCTGTAGTATCCACCTGGGTTGGACGTATACCAGGCTCTATAGAGGATAATGTTAGAGCTTTCTCAGAAGTTTTCTCTAAGCTTGTAGATTATGCTGAGAAGCATGATGTGAAGATAGCTATAGAGAACTGTATGGCGAATATAGCTTATAGACCGGATGTATGGGAGGCTATGTTCGAAGCGGTAGATTCCAAGTATATAGGTTTAGAGTATGATCCATCGCATCTAGTATTCCAGTTCATAGACTATATAGATGCTATCAGAAGCTTTGGTTCAAAAATATACCATACCCATTGTAAGGATACAGAGATACTGTGGGATAGATTATCCTATGTAGGATATACGGGGGATAGATGGTGGAGGTTTAGGATACCAGGTCTAGGTGATATAGATTGGAAGAGTCTGATAACAGCTCTTATGGAGGTAGGCTACGACTACGTATTATGCATAGAGCATGAGGATCCATTCTATAGGTATGAGCCTGGTAGGAGGGAGGGGTTTGAGAAAGGCTTAAAGATAGCTTGGAAGAATCTCTCGATATACCTACCATAATCTATTCAAGCTTCAACCTACTAGGTATGGGAATCCCTACATCTGCGTAAGCCATATCCTCAAACTTTGTAGCCCATACGCCATACTTAGCCGGTACTAGGCACTCCTCCTTACCGAGTATAGCTCTAACGAAATTTATATCTGGGTTCGAAGCTATCCTAGGAAGCCTACCCCTATCGATTATAGTAGTATCTCCACTCCTATCCTGTACATAGACTCTACCACCTAATACGAATATAGCTCCCTTAGAGCACCACAGCCTAAACTCCTCATCTACGGAAGCAGTCATACCGGGGGCGGCTCCAGATATAGCTATAGATGCTAATACACCTCCAGATAGCTCTGCAGCTATCGCTATGTATAGATCGACATCGGTACCACACCTATCCATTAAGGCTTTAACCCTTACAGGCTCCCTCTCGGTTATCCATAGGATTAGATCTACGAGATGTGTTCCAGAAGCTTTAAGCTGTCCTCCACCTGATAGTTTAGGATCTAGATACCATCTACCAGCTGCTATAAGATTCTGGTATAGCGTAGCTACTATGAAATGTGGATTGCCAAACTTCCCACTTAGAACGGTATTCCTTACATAGGTATACACTGGATCGAAATGTCTCTGATAACCTATAGCGAGTATAAGCCCCCTCCTGGAAGCTTCAGAAGCCATCTCCTCCGCTTCCCTAAGCGATACAGCCATAGGCTTCTCAACGAGTACATGAAGACCTCTTTTCAAAGACTCCATAACATGCTCGTAATGTAGGGTATGCGGTGTACAGACTATGACAGCATCTAATTCTATAGAATCGAGCATCTCACGATAATCCGTGAATATATTCTCCTTAGGTATCGGATCTAGCGTTATATTACGAAATCTATTCGCGTAAATCCTAAGCTTCTCAGCATTCTCCAACTTCACATCGCATAGAGCTCTTATACAAGCCTCCCCCTCATCTAGTATACTAAGCCTCCTAATATGCTCGTAGCTTATAGAACCGCATCCGATTAAGCCTAATCTAAGCATGAGTAGCACCTACCACATAGATCTTGAAGGATGTAATTAAAGTCTCTTTTAGATTTTTGAAATTAAGGTTTATCTATAGGTTTATGCAAGATTGAATGAAGATTCGCTATGAGTGAAGATAGAGAGTGGCTAATAGGCTTAACGCTTACATGTATAGGCGTATTCCTTCTACTATTCGTATTTTATCTAGGATATGGAGAATTCGTTAAATACTCATCTACACCTACACAGCCTATCGATTTCACGAATATAATATCCAGATTGTTCCATGTATCGATAGAGATTATGCTACTCGCGGTTATGTGCTGGGTAGCATCCATATTATTGGCTAGAGGCTTAGATTTCGTTAGGATAGGTAGATCTGCTAGGAGGGAGATTAGAGAAGGTGAATCCACTCAGACTAGCTGAGCTAGCTTTAATCATAGCGATCTCCGCTCTTATCCTAAGTCTCGCCTACTCGTCATATATTCTCGTAAACTCGTTAGCCAGTATAGAATCGGTTAAACCTAGTATACGTAACGATTACTACATAGTGTTAGAAGGTTTCAAACTTAGAAACGATGGGCTATATAGCGCTTCCATAACTATATCCATAGATATAATACAGGATCGTGTAATATTAGCTAGGTATACAGGAAGTGTTAGATTAAAGCCGGGTGAAGAAATAGGGAACTTAACTCTAAGATTGGAGGATAGTACTCCTATACACCCCTATCTCATCGATGGATACGCACAGCTTAGGAAGGCTATGATTAAAACTATATTCAAGATAGTATTAGAACCCTTAATATCTATCAAACTAGAGATAAACGAAACTTTAGGGAGGCTTACCCCATGAACATGAAGCTTCTATCTAGAGCGATTAAAGCATCATTCTACTCGATCATATTCATCATACTAGCTATGCTACCGAATATAGTATTGAATAGACTTATCCCTAGAGAATTATATAGATTAATCCTAGATCATATTGAATACGAGAGTTTTCTAGCACCGATAATCGTTATAGCAGTACTTATATGGTTTAGTATAATGCTAGAAGATCATATACTAGGAGTAATCCCACTTATACTATCCTACGCAGTATTCACGTATCTAATACTATCAGCTACACATTATGGATTACATATTATATATTATGAAAATCTATCGATAGAAATAGATTTCAAACTTATTCTCTCAGTGATAATCGCATCTATGATGCTCACCTTATCTATCAAGATATTGAATAGGCTATCTAAGTTTAAAAATGAATAAAAGCAGTCTTCCACCATAAGATGTAGCTTTTTGAATAATCCATCATCTTAGACTACTATAGCATCCATGTTTAGATAACTCGACTTAATACTCTCCGTTCTTCAACCTATGTATCGGGTATGTTGCCATAGTGGTTCAACCAGTTTGTATAGGTGTAAGTGGACTTACGACTGTAGAAGGTATAAACTATACTTACAACTGTTAATTGCATTTATAAGTCTTAGATTATTTCGTCTGCAGATCGATGAAAGCTATAGGCTATGTAAGAGTATCTACACGTGAACAGGATGAAGAGGTGCAGCTTAAAGCTATAAAGGAATTTCTGGAAACTAAGGGGTTTGAACTCGTGAAAATCTACGTGGATAAAGGGGAACCCGGAGCTAAACCATTCATAGATAGGCCTTCAGCTTCACAGCTCGTAAAGGAGATAGATATACTAAAGCCTGATTTTGTAGTTGCATGGAGCCTTGATAGACTTGGTAGAACAATGCTAGATACAATGAATACTGTTCTAATGTTAGAAGAAAGAAATGTTAAAGTTTTGACTATCAAAGAGGAATTTTTACAAACTCTTGATCCAAATATAAGGAAGCTTATACTATCCATACTAGCATGGGTAGCTGAGTATGAACGTAGACGTATTAGAGAGAGACAGGAAGAGGCATGGAAGCAGGGAAAGATTAAAGGTAGACCTAAAAAGATTAACGATGAGATTATACTTCAATATTATCAAAAATACAGAAGATATGGTAATAAGAAGTATATATGGTTAAGATTATGTGAAGATTATAAACAATCTGTTATAAGCTATGATAGATTTCTAAAAAGACTTAAACAACTCCTAAGAAATTAGTAAATGGTGAGAACGTATCGTTACATTATGTATATTTCTCTAAATTTTCATAATATTAAGCTATCTATATTAGCTGATTTAATACGAATTAAAATTTCAAATTTAATAAACTGTAATTAATCGTACCGATGTTAAATACAGTAAATAGTATTAAGTTATTTAATAAGCACATAATCAGCTGAATAACAAACACTGGAATAAAAGAAGACTCGAAGTGACGGGCCTGCCGGGATTTGAACCCGGGATCTCCGGCTCCGGAGGCCGGTGCTCTATCCATGCTGAGCTACAGGCCCTATAAATAAAGTATTATAGGATTTCAACTACTTATATCTTCTAATCGATACCTATTTCTCATATCTATGAGGTTCAGGGGTTGGTTGGATATTTATGTACTGGTTTATTCCATTATTCGATAGTAGGTTACCGTTTTTCATGCATTGCATGGAATAAGGTTTATTTAACCCCCCCGAACTTTTGTAATAGAGTGGAGGCTGATAAATCCAAAGATGTTTAGGCTTCCAATTGATAGCTACTCGCCAACTGTATGTAGCATCCATACCCTACCCCTAGGGGGTATTAGCTATGAGGAGGTTAGCGTTCATGGTTACATTGAATACTCTGTGCTCCCTAGGGGTGGGTCTAATCGGGCCGATCTACCCTATCTTCATTCTTAATCGTTTTTCAGCTTCTATAATAGATGTGGGTCTACTTCTAACGATCTTCGGTTTTGTTTCAGCTTTATTTAAAGCTCCGGCTGGTAAGATGATAGATGTTTATGGTAGAGAGAAGGTCTTCTTCACCGGAGCTATACTTGGATCGTTATGTTCTGTAGCATATATATTCACTTCAGATATACTACACTTATATATACTAGAATTTCTTTCAGGTATTTCTTATGCTCTTCAGAATCCTGCACGTTTAACTTTAATCGTAGAATTAACTAGTAAGGAGGATAAGGGTCTTCTCATAGGTATATCGGAATCTATATATGATATAGCTGGCTCTATAGCTACATTGATCGCAGTAGCTATGGTTAGTAATCTAGGATTTGAATCTATATTCTTCGTATGCTCTGGATGCCAGATTATTACTGGTCTACTTGTAATAAGGTATGGTTAAAGTATGTGGGGGTGTAGCTCTAACTTAATGCTTCTACGAATTAAGAAACTCCTTTAAGAAATCTTTCCAGATTTCTCTTCATGATCTTCTCTATAGAATCTTCTGTAAGACCTAGCTCTTCTTTAAGTATAGCTAGATCGGATAGTATGACTTTCTTAAATCTCTCTGGATCCTCTGGATTCCCGTTATCTGATCCAAATATTAGTAGATCCGAGCCGAGATATACTATAGCTTTACGTAAAGCTTCGCTGCGCCATAATCTAGGTGTACCTGGGGTTATATCTATGAACATCTGGGTTTTATCGATGTTATCCCATCCTACGGCTGCTAGAAATCTACCAGCGGTAGCTAGGCACTCATCAACCCACGGCCATCCTATGTGAGCTAGAGCAAATCTTATCTTAGGGTAGAACATGAGGAACTCGTAGTATACTGGTCTACAAAATCTAGATGAATCTGGAAACCCCCATGATATACCGCTATGGAATATTATAGGGGCACGGAGGGATTCTATCTTCTCGAATAGAAGTCTGAATCGCTCTTCATATGGGTACCAGCCTGCAGGTATCATTTTAAATCCTTTCAATTCTAGATCGCATACGACTCTTTCAGCTTCGTAGACAGCCCCCTCCATCCTAGGATCTATAAACGCGAAGCATATAATCCTATCAGGATCATAGCGTTGTATATCGGAAGCAAATTTAACGCATTCCCTAAACTTCTCTCTAGAAATTATACTTGTATCCATGGTCATGAGTCCTGGATGTGGTGAGAATAATACTATCTTCTCTACGTTAGCAGCATCCATAGCCTTGACTATTCTTTCAGCTTTCTCGACTCCCTTAGAGTGTACATGGCAATCTGAAACCGAGTATACCAGGTACATAATATATCAGAAGATAGTCAGCGAATGTTAGATTTAAACATCACAATCATATTGTTATGATACTAAGTTATAGTATGATTGGAGTATGGTAGATACCCTATCTTGTAGATTGATGGTTATGTCTGGATAAATACTTTTATCTCGAGAAGATCTATGTTTCAATAGATAGTTTGCCACGATCCTATACATGGCTTATGAAGGTATTGGAGGATGAGGAACTAGAATTAGTTATAGCTAAGGATAATAATATAATCTACCGTGGTAGAGGTGAAGGTATAAGGCCTTTGATAGATGCTATAGATACAATCGGGTTAAACGATCTGAGAGGAGCAATCTTAGCTGATAGGGTTGTAGGATTAGCTGCAAGTTATCTAGTTACCTATGCAGGATTTTCAGAAGTCCATGGCTTAATCGTTAGTAGATCCGCTGCCAGCTTCCTCGAATCTAGGGGGATAACTCTGTATTGGATGGAGATGGTTGATGCTATACTCGATCGTAGTAGATCATCTCTATGTCCGTTCGAAAAACTTGCTTTAAAAGCTAGGAGTCCTAGAGAATTCTATCTTACTTTGAGAAAACAGAGTATACGGTAGTCATGCTAGGTAGGTTTGTATTATCAGAAGTAGTATTGCTAAAGACTAATATAAGCTGAGGAAGCGGTATTATAGAATGATGTTTAATCCTCCCTATTCTTACTACGATTAGTATATGCTACTCTATCTATTAATACAGCTAGCAGAGCTGAAGCTAATATTAATCCTACAATTATCTTATCAGTATCGGCTCTACATATTATCCATATGCTCTTATCTATCTATCGATAATTCATCTTTGAAATATAGATTTAGCAAAGAGGTGACGATAATATATTTTATGTATTAGTTAAATTTAGCTTTCTAAGATTCTCTACAAGTATATCTTCGTTATTGTATGCTTTTATGAATGATGGTACATTCCTCTGCTTCGTAGCTTTAAAGGATACGAATAGCCATTCCCCAGTATCCAGTTCTGTAACTTTATCTAGGAGTTCGTAGCTGAGTGAGAATGCATCTGCTACAACCATACGATCGTAATACCTTGGTAGAGTGCTTACGAAGTAGCTGTGTAGTTGTTGCAACGCGTTTACATTCATATGAGCTAGCCTCTGGGATGCTATCCAACCGTAGACTCTATATTTTCGACCCTGCCTAAGTAGGGCTTCTACACTTCTATTAGAATCCATTGTTCCATCTTCTTTACTAGCTCTATCAGGTATATATTCTTGAGCTTCATCTAATACTACCAACACCTTACGCTTAACACCTACGGTTTTCTTAATCGTTAATAGGTGATCGAGAAATGATGTTACAGTACGCCTAGCTGATAGGGGATCTGGTATATAAACTACGGATATTTTGAAATTAGGCTTCAAAGCTTCTTCTACTAGGATTTGAGGTGTGAGTACCTCATACTCTTCTTCTTTAGGACTTCTAAGTTCTCCTAATATGAATTCGACCATGGTCCTTACACCTGATTTTTCATGTACACTACGCGCGAGTTCTATAAGCGTATGCTCTACAAAGGCTTTAACTTCGGGATCTAGATCCGTTATCCTATACTCCTTTAGATCTGCTTCTGTAAACTTCTTAATTTTAAGCAGGAAATCGCTAAGCTTTTTTAAAGCATACCTTACTTGTAGGCTACTAGTCTCTGTCTTAGATGCTCTCTCTTCTAGATACTCGAATAGATCGTGTAGAGTTACACCCTTATACTCCATATAACTTGAAGTTTGTATATGTAGGATTCTACCAGATTCTATCATCAATCTTAAGCCATTCTCTAAAGGCTTATAGCCTATCCTCTCTTCTAGAGATTCTGGTATAGCTTGGGAATCTAGTATGGATTGGTAAGATTCATAGCGTTCGCTAGACACTATATACCCTCTAGAGGTTATCAGAGTATCGAGTAGATGTATAGCATATTCTCCAGCTATATCGAATACTACTACAGATAGATCTGGTATATACTCTATAGCCTTACGTATTATCAGCGATGTAAGATTAGATTTGCCGCATCCTGTGAAGCCGAATACTCCTGTATGATACTTTATCAGCGATTCTATATTTATGGTTAATGGTATATCGAAACCTATAAGCCTACCTATATCAGCTCCACCCTCCACGCATAATAGGTATCTTAGAGCATAGGCTGAGAGAAGTTTAGCTTCAAACCCTGGTAGAGGTGTTAGATTGGAGCGTCGGAATACAGGTATACCATCATGTATATCCATACGGTAGCCTGTGAATACTGCTTCTACATCTATCCATGTTTCATCACTACCCCACCCCTCCTTTACACGATCTAGGAACTCCTGTCTTACAAGTATTGGTAGAGATACCTCCATACCGAGCATCTGGTAATGCTCTGCCTTCAACGCTGTAGCTTCGTATATAAGATAGGTTTTACCATCAGATACAGGTCTCTCGATAGCTAGGAAGCATGGTTCATGTAGCTTATCCAACACAAGCTGGTTGAACTTTACGTCGAGCCTTACTAGATGGCTTTTAATCGATACCTCAGATCCACCTATCCTAGATGTCCTTGTAACTAGACGGTATTCTCTGAGTCTAGCTTGAAAGAATCCTCCTACATCATCGAATACCCTAATCTGCTCTCCCACTCGAAACCAGCCTCCTCGCATACTCAGATTCACGTCTATACTCTCTAAAACTTCTGGATAGATAGAATGTTTTCATCTTACGAGAGAAGGATTCTAAGTGTAGATCAGCTATACCTTTAAGTAAGCCTATAGCTAGATTTGCTTCAGTTTTAACAGCTTTATCCGCTATATATAACAGCTTATTATGTCCAGCGGCTTCTAGGATCTGTGGTTCATCCATCATAGATAACATATATAGTATCAAGTTATCTATAGGGCTTAAGTTATCTATACCCTCGTAGAATGGTTCTATATAGGTTCTTCCACCAGCTTCTTCGATCTCTATACGTCTAACTAAGCTTAGATCTTCTGGGTATATCGGTCTATCATATAGGAATACTAGGGTTCTAATCCTAGGATCTGATGAGAATTCTCTAAGCTGGAAATATGATTTTACGAAAAGCTTTTCACGACCAACCCTTTTACGAGCTGCTCTCATAACGTTAAACCCTGATGGATGAAATAGTGTTGAAAAACATGCATCATAGGCTATGGTACGCCAAGGAGTCTTAATATCTCTATACCTCTCAGCACTTAGGATTGATAGAAGAGCTCTATCGCTTTTAAGGTTAGGTATAGGTGTTGATGGATCCAACTCCCTATTCAGCTTCATATAGGGTATAGTAGATCTAGTTAGATCGGTTGCAGTCGTATCCTTAGCTATACCTACTAGAAGTTTACGATTCTTTACGCAGAGACCTATCAAAGCCTGTAATATTATGAATGTTACAGCTTCCCAATCTAGGAGTCTAATCCATCTACCTTCCATAGTTAGAGGATAATCCCCACCTTCTAGAAGTCTAGATGCTACACTTAACGCGGCTTCCACCGATCTAAGCCAGTAGCTTCTAGAATTTTCCGATGGATAGAATAAACCGTTATCTTCTATGAATAATCCTCCTCTACACTTCTCGTTTAGTATACGAAGTTTTCTTAGAATCTGATCTTCGATCGATGATGGGATGTTCAGCTTCTCCTTTAATGAGAGCCATGATATCGGGCCTTCACTCATTATGAGTTTAAGTATATGGAATTGAAAGTAGGATCGTCTACGTGGTATATGGATATCTCCTGAACCGAACATGAAGGATAGTATTAGATCGGCTATAGTGAATCTACCGTACCTAGTTTCTAAACCTTCGAGTGAGGATCTACCTATACCTATTAGTTTTTTAACTCGAACTGAGAGATAGCTATAGGTTGAGTATATGGATTTATCGAGTAGTATCATCCTTATATCTTGTCTATCAGGTAAAGCTGCTCTGTAAGCTGTATATATCTCGGCTAGGGTCATGAATGTGTTAGGTATCCTATCTATAAACCTATCTATATCGATCTCAGCATCCGTAAGCTCCTCTATAGTAGCTATACTCGAAATATCTTCAAACCATAAAGGTATAGCAGTCGAAAACGATAGAGATTCATCCCGTATTATGTTATCTATATGGAATTCGATATGAGAATCGTATAGATCGAAGCTACACGAGTATCCTGCAGCGCATACATAGAATAGGAGCATCTCTAATCGCTCCTCAGATCTCATAGATCCATCGATCCCTATAGCTCTAAACGTTCCTTCACCGAGGAATCTTCTAGCGAAACTCGCAGCTTCTGATGGATCTAGGTTTTTAGCAATCTTAACTAGATCATATGCTTCTCTAAGCTTCTCAACTCTAATTCTGTATATGTCTAGTAGGTATAATGTATGATCTTTAAGCTTTCTAGCCGTATCTGATGCGAACATAAACCTCGGTCTAAACTTAATCTAACCCATCTATGATCCGGATAAATCTTTATCTACCCTACCCTCCTGTTGTATAGAAAGCCTTCTAGCAACCCCCTCCCAATCTACGACGGCTATCATAATCGTAAATCCTACTACTAGGATTACCGCTAGGGATAGCGATACCCATACAGGTAGTTCTGAAGTTATAGTACCGATGAATCTGCCGAATAAGCCTATGGTGTAGAGCATAGATACCTTACCAGCTATACTAAAGGGTAGAGCTTTAACTAGACTATAACCCGCAGCTCCTAGTAGTAGGAATAGGAATTTATCTGGTAGAGGCGTATAAGCGAATAGGAATATAGCTACAGGTACTATCCATCTATATCTACGCATATTCACTATAGCTGAGAAAGCCTCCATCCTACCACTATACCTGGAATCCTTTAAAGCTCCACCTAGATAGTAGCCTATTAGCCAACCTATAGTTTCACCTAAACCAGATCCTATCCCACCCCATACAGCTACCTCCAATATGTTAAGCTGAGGCATAGCTGCTGCTAGGGAGAGAACGACAGCGGTATAGGGTACGAAAGGTGTTATAGATCCTAGGAGACACAGGATCAGCATAGCTAACCCTACATGGTATGGGTTCACCTCTAATAGTATGTGATGTATCTGATCGTAGTATAGATATATCGGTATACTGAATAATATTAAACCTACTATAGTCGCTATAAGCTTCTCTAGATTCTTCAAAGCCTAACTATAGTCTATCATCGATGAAGTTTATCTATTTTTCACCAGCTTTATAGTAATCTATAGGATGACTCTGCTAGAGCTACCGGTTGTTAGGAAAGCTAAGCTTCAAGAAGCGTTAGGCGATGGTAGAGTTAAATGTATGCTTTGCGAGAGAAAATGCATAATCCATGACGGTGGTAGAGGCTTCTGTAAAACCAGGATTAACATAGCTGGTGAACTCTATACGATAGTCTATGGGGATATAAACGCTATATCAGAGAATCCTATCGAGAAAGGGGGTTAACCCCCCTCGATAAAACCCTTCTACCACTATTGGCCTGGTACTATAGCTTTAACATTCTCTACTTGGAGCTGTAACTTTCCATGTCCATGGTGCCAGAATTGGCATTTATCCAAACTAGAGCCTAACCCATATAGAGCGAACTATATATCGGTCGATAGGATGGTGGATCTAGCTGTTAAATCTAGATGTAGAGGTTTATCTGTATCGTTTACAGAACCCACACTCCTCTTCGAATACTGTCTAGACCTATTCCCTCTAGCTAGATCTAGAGGATTATACTGCAATTTTGTTTCAAACGGTTATATGACTCTAGAAGCTTTACGTATGCTGGTAGAAGCTGGTATGGATGGGCTTAAGATAGATGTGAAGGGGTGTAGCAACTCTGTTCGTAGATACTGTTTAGCTGATATCGATGTATGTTGGAGGAATGCCTCTAAAGCTTTAGAGATGGGTGTACATGTAGAGATAGTGAATCTAGTAATACCTGGCGTAAACGATTCAGAAGAGTGTATAGAGGAGGTTTGTAAAAAGCATATAGAGAGTGTAGGTGATGAAACACCCCTACACTTCACAGCCTACTATCCAGCTTATAGATTCACCAATCCTCCTACACCAGTATCCAAGTTGGAGGAGGCTTATAGGATAGCTAAAGGTTATGGGTTGAAATACGTGTATATAGGTAACGTACCTGGGCATCCATACGAGAATACATACTGCCCTGAATGTGGTGAACTACTTATAAAACGCTACGGTTTAACATTGATATCTGTAAAACTTACGAAGGATAAGAAATGTCCTAGATGTGGTTGTAGCATACCTATAAGAGGAGATATACACACTATCTAGGAGTGGTAGATGTCTAAGCGATTCAGGGATAAGCTTATAGATAGGTTAGGTTTATCGAAAGCTAACGCTATATCATCTAGCTATGATGTTATAGGTGATATAGCTGTTATAAGGGTTCTTAAACCTGGGGTTCTAAGCGATGAAGATTATTATACCATAGCTAATATAATATTCGATTCTAATCCTAGGGTTAAGACTATACTACGCCAGGATAGCCCTGTAGAGTCTCCTCTAAGGATTAGACGTCTAACATTCATAGCTGGTGAGAAGCGTACTCTAACTATACATAGGGAGTATAGATGTAGTTTTAAAGTAGATCTATCTAAAGTATTCTTCTCACCTAGGCTATCCTATGAAAGAGTTAGGCTAGCTAGCTTAGTGAGAGAGGGCGAGTATATAGTTAATATGTTCTCAGGGGTAGGCTGCTTCTCCATATCGATAGCTAGATTAGCGAAGCCTAGAGCGGTATATTCGATAGATATCAGTAAGGATGCGTATGTACTAATGAAGGAGAATGTATATATAAATAATGTAGAGTATACGGTTATACCTATCCTAGGTGATGCTCGTCAAACGATCGAATCGAGGTTGAGATACATAGCTGATCGTGTAATAGAACCTCTACCAGATTTAGCGTATGCATACCTAGATGTAGCTTTAAAAGCTTTAAAACCTGAAGGCGGATGGATACACTACTACAGTTTTATACATGTGAAGAGTATGAGCCTAGACTACGAGGTTTGTAGAATTAAAAAGAGGATAGGAAGGTATGGGTGGATTGCTAAGTATGCTAAAGCTAGGATTGTTAGAAGCGTCGGTCCTAACTGGGTTCAATCAGTCGTAGATCTATACGTATCTAAGATCTAACCATCCACGATGACCTAGATAGCTAATAGTTAAATACAGCTCCGAGTATAAGATTATAGTGGTGGGTAGGGTTGGGTGAGGAATGGTTCCCGTTTAGAAGGAGAAGGATATGGAGCTTCTTCGATGAGATGATGAGAGAGATGGAGGAATTCTTCGAAAGAGAATTCGAGGATATAGAGAAGATGGTAAGCGAAATGTCTGAGAGATATGTGAGAGAGCGTACCCTACCTGATGGTAGTAAGGTTAGAGAGTACGGCCCCTTCGTTTACGGATACTCTATAACCATAGGCCCAGATGGCAAGCCTATAATAAGAGAGTTTGGTAATGTTAAACCTCAACCGTATGGTAGGCCGCGTATATCTATAAAGGAGGAGAGGGAGCCTTTAGTAGATGTTATGACAACAGATGATGAAGTAAAGGTTATAGCTGAGATACCTGGGGTAGAGAAGGAGGATATAAAGCTTGAGGGTACGGAGGATACGCTAATAATATCCGTAGATACACCTGAGAGGAAATACTATAAGGAGGTTAAGCTACCGGTACCAGTAGACCCTGAGAGAGCTAAGAGTAACTATAAGAATGGTGTTTTAGAAGTAATACTTCCACGTAAAGGTAGACCTAGAGGATACCAGATAAAGGTAGAATAGAGACCACCCCATCCTAACCTCTAATCTAGAGTCTTATCCTAGATAAAGCTAGCTTCCTAAGTATACCGGTATCATATACCTCAGAAAAGTATTTCTCTATTATATCCATGTATATCTCCACTTCTTCATCACTCATATACTGGAACATGTATGGGCCTGTATACGGTGATGGAGCCCCATCCCTAGTTATAAATTCTATATGCATAAACGGATCTCCACGCGTAATGGTTATAGGACTACGATCGTTACTCAGATTAACCACCTCTAAAGCTAACCTACCTATGAAGCCTGAGTGTACCTTAGCCGCGTTGAGGAATGATAAACCCATACGCCCATACCTACTCTTAGCTGTTAGATGTGCAACCATATCGGGTGGAGTAAATACGACTTCATAGGATACTAGATTCTTATGCTCCAGGTATTGTAGAGTTACATCCTCCATAACCGTTAATACATATCCATCCCCATCGAATAGCGATGGTGAAGCTGGATATATACACTTATACTTCTCAACCAGCTTCTCCAATCTATCCCTACCTATTACACACATACCCCATCCCACAATTATCTAGAAATATACCTAATGAATATTTCATCATAAACCCTATGCATAAACCTATACCAGCCTATCGATTCGATAAGCATACATATGTGAAATTCCTACCCTAAACCCTCGTTAATAGGTCTAGGTAGATTGCTTCGCACCACTCATACTCTCCATAACTATGAGCGTGGTAGTCGATATAACTCCTTTAATACGTCTAATACTACCTAGTACCACATCCCTAAGCTTCCGCATATCATCAGTCTCTACTATAGCTACAGCATCGTATGTACCGTAGACTAGGAATACCTGAGATACCGATGGTATATCCTTAATCTTAGATATAACCTCCTCCTCTAAACCTGAAGCTATATTTATAAGAACTATACCCTGTATCAAGGCTCTATACTATAGTATCGGATTATCCTAGATAAATATATTGGATAGGATAGGAGACCTATCAGGATAGACCAAGCGATCTAGATAGAATCTCCAAATTCACCCTACCAGATGTATGAATCCTTCCAGTCCTTATATTGAATACAGTTATCGATGCAGGTGCGAATAGATGAGGATCTATCTTATAGAAATCGTATCCAGCCTCCTTGAATATCTGATGGAACGGCCTACCATAATCCCTACTAGCCGAGCTAGGAGTCTCAGATACAAACCTACTCAATAACTCATCATCCTCGAAATCTACACCGTAGAATGTTACCCCCCCATAAAGGATTACGTCGTTACTCCTACCCATAGCTCTACCGAAATCCGGATGGGGGAATCCTATAGGTGCATAACCGAATCCATAAACTATCCTATTTATATCAAAGCCTATCTCGTTAAGCTTATGTATACCTGTCTCAACTATCCTCCCAGATATCTGAACCATAGCGGATAGGCTTGTAGTAGGTGTGAGGATTATGTATAAGCTACTAGGTTTAACACCACACTTACCAGCTACATACTCTACGACAGACTCATCTGGTTTAGATGAAGTTTCAAAAACTATAACAGCTTCATCAGCTTCATCCCTATAACCTATCTTCTCGTATAAAGCTTTAGGTTCTAGACTTAAAGCTCTAGCAGGACCAGAACCTAAAGCGAAGAATTTACCTACCTTAACCCTCCAACCCGCATACTGGCTAGCCATAGTAGCTATCACAGGATGATCTGTATAGACGTTTACAGCAGGTAGAATCCTCCCATCGAAGTATCCGAATACTATCGAAGCTCTACCAAGACCACCCATACAGATCTCGGTTATAATTCTACCAGCTTCAAACCCACCCCTAGCTTCTATACCAGCATCCACTATGGTAGATCCAGACGGCCCGCTTAGAACCTTAACCTGATAGTACTCTTGATTATCTATAAGCTCCTTAACAAGGTTTAGAGCTATCCTATTAACAGATAGTCTACTCATACCCGTTCAGAAAGGTTTAGATAATACGTTAAACCCTATATACTTTACCCTAGCTAGGATTGTAGAGAGGTGTATACGATGCCGGGTAAACATGAAGTTAAACCTGAAACCTGGAGGAAATGGATTAGACTTATCCTAGAAAATATAAGGGAGCCTATATCTAGCGAGGAGCTATATTCTAGACTTAAGGAGAAGGGTGTCGCTCAGAAGAGAGTGGATAGTATCCTAGCAGTACTCGAAGAAGCTGGCTTAGTTAAGATCGAGGATGGAAAAATATACTTTAAGATCGAGAAAACTAGCGAAGCTAGCATAGTTAGCGAGGTTAAACATGAAGAGTATCCTAAGAGTATAGAATTCATCGATTGCATACACCTATCTAAACTAGGTATAGAGAGTAGAAGCGGCTCTAAACTATACTTCTGCTCTAAATACGAGATAACTATAGGCGAGGAAGCTGAGATATGCTTCGTATGTAAGTATAGAACCCCCCGTAGTGGAGGGGTATAGATATAGCGTTAACTATATGGACTATAGGCTACTCAGAGTCTAGTATAGATAGGCTTATAGATACTCTAGAAAGGTATGGTATACAGCTAGTTATCGATATTCGACGATGGCCTACATCTAGGATAGAGGGATATAGTAGGGATGATCTAGAATGTAGATTAAGATCAAAGGGTATAGGATACCTATGGATGGGATCTGAACTAGGAGGATATAGGAGAGGAGGGTATGAGGAGTATATGAAGACTATAGATTTCGAGATAGCTCTATCAAAGCTTATAGAGATAGCATCTTCAACTAGGGTATGCCTACTATGCCTCGAATCCAACCCTAAGGGATGTCATAGAAGGTTCATAGCTGAAGCTTTAGTCGAAAAAGGTGTTGAAGTCGTACACATAATACTTAAACGTAGAGTACTATATGAAGAGAAGCATAGGGTATACAGATGATTCTAGAGAAACTTCTCGAAAATCTCCAACTCAGGGTTCGAAGGCTTCGATATGAAGAGCCTCCCCCGCCCATCCTCAGATAGATCTCCCTGGAATACGTAGAATGGGCCATCCAGTCTCTCACGTACACCTCTAACCGATGGACGTACCTCCTCTATTTGGAAGGATGGGAGAACCGATCCTACTCTCCCTAGTATTATCACCCTACCATCCCTCATCCTAGCTCCAGCCCTTCCCATACAATCCCCATAGACTACTATAGTCCCTCCAAGCATCCTTAACCCTGGGAATAGGCCTACACTACCCCTAACTTCTATACTACCATCACGCATATACGCTCCTATACACTCACCTACATCACCATCAACCACTATAGATCCTCCACGCATACCTTTAGAAGAACCTTTAGGCGGAGCACCTATATAACTTCCAGCCGATCCCTTAACATATATAGATCCTCCACGCATAGCCATACCAAGCCAGTGATCTACATCACCCTCCACCACTATCCTACCACCACGCATATACTCCCCAACCCTAACCCCACCAGAACCCTTCACAGTTATACTACCCCTACTCATCTTAGAACCTATACCCCTAGCTCTACTGAAATCCCCCATGAAAACTATATCTATCTCCTCCCCACCCTCATCAGCTACCTCTATCGAGAATACCTCATCCACCCTCCTACGTTTAGAACCCACCATCACCTGTAGAGATCTAACCTCGCTAATATCCATACCATCTATATTATCAGGAGTTATAGGTGATAAATCTACAGGTATCTTAAACGGTGTTATAGGTTTGAATAGGATCCTCATAACCCAACACCCCTCATATAGATGGGTTAACCCTTATAGGCGTAGATTCTATAAGCATATCCTCAGGTACAGGATAGTTGCTAAGCTTAATAGTATAGAATTCTTCGAATCTAGGTTTAACCTCCTTTAGAAGCTCACCGATCTTATCATCAGGAACCCCTACATCAACCCATATACTACGCCCAGATATATCCTCTACAACCTCACCCTTAACAACTACTATACATCCACCCTTAATAGTGTAGGCAGCCCTTCTCAAAGCTCTCCTAACGATACGATAATCACTAGATGGATCCACCTTCCTAGGATCCAGATCGTATATAGCTATATCAGCATCAGCCCCCACACCTAGATGACCCTTCCTCCTCAAACCTAGAAGCTTAGCTGGTGCAGCTCTAGTAACTATAGCTATATCGGTAAACGTATACTCTCTATCTATAGATGGGAGGACTGTATATTTTAAAGCTCTACGATTAGCCTTCTCCATAACCCTACTCCTAGCTTTAGAACTCATAAGCCAAGATACGACTCTAGGATAAGCTGTGAACGGTCCACCATTCGGATGATCTGTAGTAAGACATACCTTCCAAGGATCCCTTACTAACAGAGCTAACTCTAAACCTACAGCCCACTGTATCGTACCGACATAACTCCTACGACTATATCTAACCGGGACGACGCCAGCACCAGTTTCAACCTCTACATCAGCATTAGCCCACTTACCCGCTAGCGATTGGAATAACCTGAATTCTAACGGTCCATCACCGGTCATAGTAGTCGTATCCGTGAAGACAACCTGCCCTATATCTAGCGTTACATGATCGACAGAATTCACGTATTTAGCTATATACTCAGCTCCGGATCTAAGCGTAGTCCACGTAGATCCAGCATAACCTGAGAACTGGCAGTGGGTTATATGGATTAGAAATCTACCTCCACCGAAAGCCCTTCGTATCGTATGAGCAGTTCTAAGGGTAACCCAGCAATTGTTAGGCATACCCAGCCTATTAACATGTACATGTATCGTATGGGGGAGGTTCAATATAGAATTCACTCTACATAAACCTTCCACGATCTCCCTAGGAGTTATACCGAAGTAAGGGACCTGCTCATCTAGATCGAATACATTCCCACCCCAACCCCATGCCTCTACACCCCCAGGATTCACTATCTTAATACCATAACCTTTCGTAGCTTTCAGAAGCCATGCAGCATAGACTGCAGCATCCTCTATACGATCCTGACTTATGAAATCCATGATAAACCAGTTATTACCCATAACAGTTAAAGCTGCTTTATCGATTATAGGTATATCATTAAGCTCCTCCCATGTATGCTTCTGTTTAAGTGGAGGTGAAGCTGCTTCGAAAACCGTAGTATAACCCATCCTAGCATATCTATAACCTGTAACCTTAGTAGAAGGTACACTATGACCTACACCAGAATACGTAGTAGCAGTCCTAGGTTCATAACTCCTCCTATGATCCTCAGGTCTCAGTAATCTACCTATATTGGATTTAGATCCAGCTATATGGCTATGGATATCCACGCCTCCAGGCATCACTAGCATACCTGATGCATCTATAATCTTAGCCCCCCTCTCATCGATATCCTCGACTATAACACCATCCTTAACAGCTATATCCATAACCTCCCCTTCGATATTGTTCATAGGGTCATAAACTATACCGTTACGTATAAGTATAGGCTTACCCATCACATCCTACCCCCCACCCTCTCGAGTATCATTTTCAAAACATCTACATCTGATAGTATACCTTGAGGTGGATCCACTATCTTTTTCGCTCTAAGCGGTACAGTATCCATACGGTATACAGACCCCTCAACCTCTATACCAGTATATGCCACGGGTATAGCTACATCAGATATGTATACGGTAGGAGTTATCTTAGGATCTAAAGCTACTACAGGTATATTATTCAAATGCTCGACAGCACGTCTAGGTAGATGCGAAACAGGGTCGGATGCTACGACGAAGAATAGATCACACTCACCTCTACGAAGTATATCCACAGCAGTAGTCTCACCTGGAAGATACCTTGGATAGCCCTGACTAAAATCTACACTTACAGGATAACCAGTCCTCCATGTGAAAACCTCGTTAGCTCCTGTAACATTGAAGTGTCCACGCATAGGTATCAAGACAAACTTCGTCTTGAAATTAAGATACCTAACTAGCTCTATAGCAGCTTCCACATTCTTATCCTTACCCCTACTCATAGTTAAACCAGTACCGAAGAATAGTACACCGAATCTAGCTTCCACCATCATATCCGCTAACTCCTCAAGCTTAGAGACAGCTACCCCTCCCACTTCGTCAACCTCTAGATCTAGATCTCTAACAAGCATCTTCAACGCAGATAATACCTCATAATCATAGCCTGGCTTTATCTCTATGAATAAATCCGCTACCCTAGCTGTCGGAGTCCTTCTAACATCTACTACGACAACCTTACGCATCCTCCTACCCTCTATAAACCTACCCCTAGCATATACACTATACCTAGCCATATGTCTAGGATGAGCCTCAACAGGGTTACATCCCCAATAGATTATCAAGTCAGCTCTATTCTTAATCTGACCTAGGGTCGCTGTTATCAACCCCAACTCCTGACCTGCGAGTATGGTAGGCCCATGGCAGACTATACTCGTATTATCCACAGCTCCTCCAAGAGCTTCAGCTAAATCTAAACCTAGGAGTATAGCTTCACAGGATGTGCAAGCCCAGCCGTAGAATAGAGGATAACAACTATTCTTCAACAGATCTACTACAACATCTACAGCTTCACTAAGCGAAACATCCTTAGCCGAGGTAGATCTACCTATTTTAGGCTTTAGAAGCCTATTCTCATTCATATGTAGAAATTTCGATAAACCTAGAGCACAGGCATTCCTAACATCGACTATCCTATTACCTTTAACAGATACGATAAGATCATCACAACAACATCCACAGAACGTACAGACAACATCCTCAACCGTACGCTCGACAGCTTCCTCCTCTATAATCGAAGATGCGATCATAACCTATCGCACACCTCCTATAGATTCGATTAAAGATCTAACATCCGATACACGTTTATTCGAAGGGGTGACGAACACCTCTAACCCCTTAGATCTAGGAATACCAGTACCCTCCGTATCCGGAGGTATAAGTGTATTAACAGCTATACCATACGGTATGAAGAGAACACCTCTAGGAATATCCGATGATGATTTAACTTGAACAGTTATAGATCCATACGGTGATACGATATCTATGTAACCGCCGTTAGGTACACCTATAACCTCTATATCAGCGGGGTTCATCTCACAAGTAGTTATAGCTTCACTATACTCGTCGAAGAATTTACTAACATCCTTAGATACCCCCTGCTTAACACTCCTACCAGTTATCAATACAACCTTCAACCTACCCTTACCACTCATATTATTCTAACCCCTCGACGGTGAATTACATACTAATAACAGCATATATTTAGGTTTCCTCGCTAAATCTATAGAAGGTTTATCATAGAGTTATCCACATGCATATACACTATTTCCCCGAGATATAGTGTATGGAAGTCATCTGAAGGATAGGCTATAACCATAACATCCCTAGGAATTTTATCTCTATCAAGCTTGAATCTATAACGTACTATACACTCATATACTATAGGACAGCCGTGAATCACAGGTGCATCAACCTTAACACCTCTAGAAGCTTTAATCTTAAGCTCACTTAGCTTATCATGCTCTCTACCAGAAACCGAGCCACAATATGAAGCTATATGCTCCATACCCTTAGGAAGAACGTTCACCGTAAATACGTTCGTCTCCTCTATAAGTCTATGCGTATACCTACTAGGTCTAACAGCTACTATAAAGCATGGCTTACGCCATATAATACCTAGAAACCCCCATCCTATCGTCATAAGATTGTATGCTCCACCCTTAGATACGGATCCTAGGAGCAAACCCTCACCATATAGATGATTATACACTTTATCCGTATATCTGAATACATCCTCTAGGATCATCGAAAATGAGGTATAATAGAAGATATTTAAGCTTAAACTACGAATAACTTCGCAATATTAGATTTAATCGGTACACCCAGTATACGAGCGATAGGTGTACACTTAGCTTGTAGTAGACATACTATAGGTTTACCATAAACTTTCACATCATCTAGAGTCTCCAAGTTAGCCATACCCTTCATGAATATGATATCAGACTCCTCGATCCTTTTTAAAACATCCATCGGCAATTCACTAATTATCAATCCGGATGTACCAGGTATAGCTGGTATAACATCGGATGCTACCTCATGTATACCAGCTTCTAATGCATCACTAAGCATAGCATCATTCTGATAAGGCTCGCTTTTAACTAGAACCACAGTTCTCCAACCCATATTCTCTAACATCTCGATCAATATCCGATCGAAAACTATCTCACCCGCATTATCACATACATAGAGTACTCTACCCCTACGCTTACATAGTAGATCGAATACAGTATACGTATCGTCTACAGTCAGCTCAGATTCAGATATAGACTCCACAAGATTATCTAGAGAAAATCTATGTTCAGCCGCCCCCACATCGATCGTATTACCTATCACGGTAGCTATGCAAGCTCTACGAAAGCGTTGATGCATATCATCCACTGAGTAGATCCAATCCTCAACTATAGGTCTAAGCTTAGAAGCTACCTTATCGGCAAGCTTCTTCTCTAACGCATACGGATCATCTACACCTGTAAGCCTACGAACTAGACGGAATAGCTTAGTAGCTATAACCGGGACACTCTCATTGCTAGATAAAAGTCTAGATAACTCATCCAATAAACGCTCTAAGCTTATACGCTTCCCGTCTAGGCTTAGGTTAGATGATAGTACCTCCCTACCCCTAACGCTTATCAAGCAGAGTATACACTCTGGATGAGGCTTCAACCCAGCTAGCCCAGATAGGGCTTAACCTCTTACTAATAAATGTTATATGGCTGAACAAGAGGTTACCATACATATATCATCCATGGTGCATAAACATTAGCTATCAAAAGTATGATTAGTGATACTAGAGGTATCGATACATTATCATCTATGAATTTAAACTCGAAATGCTCTACGATAGAGGCTGCAACCCCAGCTATAGCTCCAGCTAACCCTAGTATAGCACCTAACGGTATAGATAGAATAGCCATAGCTAGATTACCCCACCAGGATTTAGTCCTCCTACCATATAGCTTATTCCTAACTATACCAGTGACAGCATCCCCGATAGACATGAATAGAACAGGTAGGATACCTATCCAGAAGTTTCCATTCGAAAGAAGCCAGCCTACAGATATCACTACACCCCACATTATACAGAAGGATGTTTCATAGGAGTTTTCCTCAACCTGAAACCAGTACATGAGTCTGCCAACCCTATGCGGTATATATGTTAGGAGAGCTAACGCTAAAGCAAATATGAAAGGTATTAGAGGGGTCCTGAATAGTATCGGTACAGATATAGCGCATAACCCTCCAGCTAGAATATGTATAATCTTACGGTTATAGTATATAGCCACGTTATGCTCCAAACCCCTAGAACGCATATAGACGTATAACCTTCTCGTAATGAATAAGACTAGGATTAAAACCCATAGGAAAAGTATAGAGGCAGATAGAATCTCACTTAACTCTATCATACTTGAGATAATGGTAGACCTGTAGGAATATAAATCTTACCATAGGCTATTGAAATCGCTACCTCATTACATAAATTACTACACTATGCTATATATTAAGTCGAAGAGCTATTCATAGATGTATAGAGGCTCGATCAGCGTATGCCTGCTAGGATAAGGTTAGCTCATCCAGAACGATGTATAGGATGTATGAATTGTATATTCGCATGCTCTAGAGAACTCTACGGCGGGGCTATATCGTTATCTAAATCAGCTTTAAAAATATCGTATGACACCCCATCCAGGAAGTTTATAGTATCTATATGCCCTGGCTGCGTAGATGCTCCATGTGTAAACGCATGCCCATACAAAGCTCTAGCTGAACAACCTGGAGGAGGACCTATACTAGTCAATCCAGAGAAATGCCGTTCATGTGAAACTAGGGATTGCATAAATGCATGCATATTAGCCGTATTATTCTGGGATGATGAGCGTAAAACTCCTATAATATGCACCCAATGTGGTGAATGCGCTAAATACTGCCCCCACGAGGTTATAGTATATAGGGAGGTTTAACCATATGGAGGAGTATCTATCGAGGATCCTATACATAGATCTATCCTCGAAGAGAAGCTGGGTTGAAGATAGGAGTGAGCTCTTCGAGGATAGGATAGGGGGGCTCGGTGTAGCTGTTAAACTCTATTCCGAGATATGTAAACTAAACTCGGATCCCTTCGATCCTGAAAATCCACTAGTATTCACGGTAGGTCCGCTCAACGGTCTATATCCATGCATATCTAAGACTGTAGCCGTCTTTAAATCACCCGTAACTGGTACTTATGGTGAGAGTCATGCTGGTGGGAGACTTTCTATGGCGATTAGGATGGCTGGATATGGAGCTATAGTGATACTAGGATACTCTGATAAACTTTTACTCATAGATATAGAAGATTCTAAGGTATGCTTTAGAGAGGCTAAATCCCTCCAGGGTCTTAGTAGCTTAGAAGTCGAGGAGAGGCTTAGAACCCATACTAGGGTTATGGAAAGCATAGTTAGTATAGGTTTAGCCGGGGAGAGGCTATGCTTCTACGCTTCGGCTAACGTCGATAGATACAACTATTTCGGTAGACTAGGTCTCGGAGCCATACTAGGATCCAAGAATATAAAGGCTTTAAGGATAAGGGGTAGCGGCTCGATTAAACCTAAAGACGCTGAGAGTTATAAGAAGCTATTCGAGAAGATATATAGAAGGATCGTAGAGACGGATGCTATGGCTAAATACCACTATACCGGGACACCAGCTAATATAATGGTTCTAAACGAGATAGGCGCCCTCCCGACTAGGAATTTTAGAGAATCTAGGTTTGAGCATGCAGAAGATATCTCAGGAGAGAGGGTGGGTGAGTTTCTACTCGAGAGGAAGGTTTCATGCCCTCTATGCCCTATAGGATGTATGCATATAGCTAAGCTTAGACTAGAATTCGCTAAAGGATACGAGTATGAGCCCATAGATATATACTACAACTACGAGTCTATGTATGCTCTAGGTACAAACCTAGGCTTAAAGAAGCCTGAAGATATACTGAAGCTAATATACACTGCTAACTTCTATGGATTCGATACGATGCTTTTAGGGAATATACTTGCATGGATGACGGAGGCGTACGAATCTGGGTTGATAAGCGACAGTGATACGAATGGTTTAAAACTTAGCTGGGGGGATATAGATTCGTATATAGAGGCTGTTAGACGTATCGCATATGGTGAAGGCAGCCTATACGTATACGCTGCTCAAGGTCTAAAACAGCTAGTAGATATATATGGTGGGAGGGATTATGCTATGCAGATAGCTGGTAACGGTATACCAGGCTATCATACAGGATACGCTTCTATACTAGGCTTCCTAGTTGCTTCACGCCACTCCCACAATAGTAACGCAGGATACGATATAGATCAGCAGGCTTTGAAGAGGAAGCTTAACGATGAAGAGCTTATCGATAGGATCATAGAAGAGGAGGATTGGCGTAATATACTCGTAAGTCTAGTTGCATGTATGTTCGCTAGGAGGATATATAGCCCAGATGTAGTCGTAGATGCTCTTAGAACAGTAGGCTTCGAGTATAATCTAGATGATCTTATGGATGTAGGTAGGGATGTATATATCGAGATATACCGTATTAAGTCTATCGAAGGATTTGATCCTAGGAAAATCTATATACCTAAAAGGCTATTCGAAACACCATCAGCTTCTGGGATACTATCCGAGGAAAGGTTTAGAAAGCTCCTAGACATGTATATGGAGAGGAGGTTCAAATCTTCCAGTATTTAGCTAGGAATGCTGGTATATCAGATGAATCCCTAGGCCCTACTAGCACCTCCCATCCTGTTAGATCTTCTAACTCCCCCTTAAGCCTAGCAGCTAAACCTGGTATGATTATCTTACGATGTGAAACCTTCTCTGAAACCCTATATTCCTTCATAGCCGAAGCAATCTTCTCAGCTGTAAGCTTACGTCCAGCTACGGATGATTCTACAGATAGCCCCTCGGTATCTACGACGAGGAGGTAGCAGTTAAGCCTAGCAGATTCTATATCCGATGCTACTGTGAAGTATGTTAAAGCGAAATTCGTAGTTACTAGTAGAGGCGATTTATCATTTGGGGAACCAAACTCTCTAAGCCCAGGTTCTACACTTACAGGTTTAACAGGATCGGTATACAAGTTCTCTCTAAGTATTAGATTTGGAAGAAGCTGCCATACATCGACTCCATGAATTATAACGATATCCGCATACCTTGTTATCATCATAGCTGTCAATACAGCCTCCATCCACTTAGCTTCTTCAGGCTTATCTTTAAACTCTTCATCAACCCATACAACGGCAGGTATAGCTAAGATCGGGTAGCCAGATAACCTATCACCCTGCCTACATGCAAGCCATCTCAGGATGGTGAAGCTGTTCACGGTATAAGCTAAACCATCACCTATAAACGTACCTGGATCTAACACTATATCGTCTAAACCCTCGCTATTGAGAGCTTTAACTAAACCTCTAAGCTTAGATAAATCCCCAGGAGCTGATGCAACTACAGGACATCTATACATCTTAGCTAATTCAGCTATATCACGCCAGTTACCCTCTGTAGCAGCGTAGATTAGAGGCCTCCTATCTCTTATCCTTAGTAGCGCGGCTTCTAAAACCTCTGGATCAAGGCTACAAAGCACTATAGGTAGATCTGTAAGCTTAGATATCTTAGAAGCTAGGTCCTGGAACCTAGATGGATCGCCAGATCTACATCTTAAAGCTAACGCGTTAAGCTTAAGCTCCCGCCCTATGTAAGTATACTTGAAATTTTCGATAAACCTCACCCTAGACTCTAGCTCTGCTTCACCGATATCATCCCAAACATCGATTGCTAGGATAGTCGGATTCATATACCTAAGCTCATGCCTGTGTAGTACGAGTTTACCCCCGACTACAGCCTCCCTACCTGGAGGACCAAACCTCACTTCTATAACCGGAGGTCTTAGAATCTCCCTAAGCTGAGCTAAACTATCCCTATACTTCTCCTCCTCGAATAGAGGTCTACACTCTTCGAGCTTAGCCGTCCTCTCTACCAATTTAGCTGCGAAACCTAGACAGGTAGATATCCCGCATTTACCACAATTAAGTCTAGGTAGAAGTTTATATATATCCATAGGGCTTATCTTCTTAGCCATCTATATACCTCCCAGCCAGTCTGGTATTCCCCCAACCGGCTTATCCCATCTACCGTAGAGCCATGATATAACCTGTTTGACAGTCTTTATCGCTAATGGATGCATCATTATGAATAGATCGCATCCAGCTAGGAGGAGTGTTAAAGCTGTAACAGTCTCCCATAGAGGACCTCTGACCTCCCTAGGTCCGAGTTCAGGTATCTTAAGCCATGCTTCACGTGCACCCCAAGCATTACTCGTACCAGATAGGATGGGTAGAGCTAATTCACTATCACCCATAAGACCTGCTATACGTATACGCTCCATAACGGAGAATGCATACTCTATACCATAGCCTAATGGAGCTGATGTTGGATCGATAACTATACGTTCAGGTGGGAGTATCTGTAGTATAGCTCTATCTAGATCTCTCTGAAGGTTTAGATCTAGAGATGCCCATGCTACTACGTTGTGGCCGTAACGTTTAGCTGCCTCAGCTATAGGCTTAAACCTATCCTCAGGTGAGGGTATGGAGCTTAGGAGGAGCCTCTCACCTTCGAAGGTAGCTGCAATCTCTACTAGAAGCTCTACATCCTTAACAGGATCCCCTGACCCCCCGACCATGATAGGGGAATCGACGGCTTGAAGGATATTCTCAACAGTCTTCACAGCCTCTCTAATAGGTGTATCCTTTATCGATGGATCAGTACTAGTTAACTCTATGGTAACCATATCCGCGGCGAACTTATCTACATATAGCTTAGCCCATTCAGCAGGATCATCCATAGCGTCACCGAACGCATCTCTTAAAGGCTTAGGTAGGGGTAGCTTCCAATCGAATACATCCCCGGAAACCACGGGTGGATTAGGATTTACGGCTGAGAAACTATAGAAGGGCATGGTAACCTCTCCACCTATAACTATAACCCTACTCCTAGATCCACCTTCAGATTTGGTAGCGCCTATCCTAACCTCAGATATACGATTTGTAAAAGCCACCTCCGGTTTAGGAAGCTCCTCTACAAGTTCTACAACCCTAGCTTCCGGCTTAACCGCCTCCATTATAGGTCTAATTATCGGAGTAACACCCGTCACATCTAGTTGAAGCTCCGAAGCCTCTAGACTAAAATCTTCGAATTCTATCTCCTCAGATTCTGATAGAAGCTTTAAAAGCCATTCTAGAAAAGACTCTCCTATATCCCTCCTACGCATACTCAACTCTGCTCACCAGTCTTAATCTTCCTAACGATAACCTTCCTAGCATATATCCTAGCATCCTTGAATGTTATCCTTAAGGATACCCCTGGTCTAGTCGTAGGTATCACAGCTTCAACTGTAGGTGCTGAAACTACCGGTACCTCAGGTTTAGCCTCGGCAATCTTAGCCTCCTCAGCTTTAGCTTCGACTACAGGCACTGGTTTAGTCCAGCGTTTAACTACTGGATGACCCTTATCCTCTAGCCACTTCTTAAGTTCATCTACATTAGAAACATCCTTCTCCGTAGCTATCTTATCCAGTAGTTCATCTGGTACGAAGCCCTTTACCCTCTCCTTAATAGCTGATGGAATCCATACAACCCTCTCCCATCCGCCATCAGCCTGAAGGAATTTAGGAGATCTAAGATACTCTATGGAAACACCATGGAACCCATCAACTTGTCTACCACCAGCTGTAGCATCTGCTAAAGCTGCGAATGTAAGACCATTCACCGTCGGACCTTTAAAGTCTCTATGAACAATACCTATACCATCGACTTCCGGTATATAGAATGCTACACCCTCAAAGCATCCACAGCTAGTATGAGGGTAGCCGAACATAGTGTAGAGCTGTACACGTTCTATAGCTCCTAATGAGCGGGCTTTCGTAGCCTCGTTCACACCTATATACTCACCCCTCACTGGATCTAGTAGCTCACCCTTAGGTATGGGGAATATAGGGCCTTTAGGATCTATACGCGCAGCAGCTCCACAGTCAAACCAGCTCATAGCTCCACAGTTAGAGTATCTTTGAGGAGTTATCACGCATACATGTGTAGGTGCGAAGCTTTGACATAGGACGCATCCGTAGAATGTATCAACTTCCTCATCCCTCAGCCCCCTAGCCCTAGCATCCCTCTTCTCATATACTCTTATAGCTTCCTCCCATATCTCAGCAACTTTATCGGGATCCGTTATGAAGGTAACCTGCATCTTCTCTATTATCGGAAACTCTGATTTAAATAGACGTATAAGTACGAGGCCTAGATACTTGAAGCTATTAAGCCCCTTATTGTAGCTAGCTTTACTAAGCCTACACCATATATCATACCTCTGATTTAAATGCATAAACCCCTGTATATAGTTTAGATACTCATGTATACGTCTCTCGAAGACACCTTCCAGATCCTCTGAAAGCTGACTTCCAGCAACTTCTACATATATACCAAGCCTATAGCTACCCCCCTCCTTAAGCTGATGTATATCCGGGCCTATAACGGAGATCCTTCCATCCTCGATCTCCTCTAACGATTTAACTCTAAGAAGCTCAAACTTTTTATCAACCCTAGGTCCTCCAAACTCTACGTACATATCTTCTCTACGAATACGCTCCCCCTCATAGGCTATACCTACATCTACAGGTATATCCTGAAACATAGACATAGACTACATCACCCCAAAACTATCTGCAACCTTCTTAATAAAGGAATACCATTCACTACCTTTGACATTGGGTAGAGACCAGTATGCATGAGGATGATAGTATGGATCTAAACTAATAGTGGAGATCTTCGGAGCAAAGTGCTTAAGGCCTGATAGTACGAGCCATAGAGTTATGTATGGGAATCCTATGAAGCCGACTAGATCATATCCTCCAACTCCATCAAAGCCAGTCCAGCTAGAATCCCTCAACCTATCACCAAGTTCATACACAGATATAGAGGCTACGGTAGGTATACCAACTTCCTCAAGTCTGTAAGCCGTATTTCTAGAAGCTACTATAGTGAATAACTTTGTGGAATGGAGGAGACGAATAAGCTCTACAGTATCGACTCCTTCAATCCTATCTAGAGCTTTAGATCCTGCGACTAGGAGTCTACGATTAGCCCTCCTCAATATAGCTACCAGGGATTCAGGTCTAGGTATGATAGCGGCTTTCCTAGGTCCAGGTATCTCGGCTGTAGCCCAAGGCTCGGGGAATCTATACGTAGACACCGTAGCGTCACCTCTTCCTGACAAGCCTAGGTAGAAGTGTTGGATCTGGTATAGGCTTCTCACTCCACCCCTTACTCTTGAGAAACTCTAAAACCTCGGATTTCAGGGTTAAGGGTATATCAGCCTCCTTCCTCACATATAGGTGTAGATCATCTGGTAGACAGCCGAGATACTTCTTACTCAGATCTATATAGTGTGAAAGCTTTATAGCTCTCCCTTTACTCGTATCATTAGGTCTCATACATAGCTTAGCTATCATAACTATAGCCTCTTCCTTACTCTCAGCAGCTACGAATAAATGCTCCGGAGCTGGACCAGAATAGACTCTATCACCAGTCCTCGCATCGTATACATACCATGAATTCTCATCATCCCTACGACCTAGTAGGAGTCTCCTATACTTAGCCCCATGAGGGCCTACGATAACTGGTACACCTAGACGCCAGAATCCTGCAGCTATAGCTGCAGCCTTCTGACTCATAGCGCCCCAGGCTATACCTACAGCTCCAACCCTATTCAATATATAGTCGGCTATTTCCTCATAGTTAGCTCTAAGATTCCTCTTAGCGAATATAGCTGCAATCTTTATAGCTGCACCAGCTATATGGCTATTCGATATGCATGAACCTACATTCACTAATCCACCTGCATCGAATGTTCCAGTATACTTCTCATATAGAGATCTACCCTCATCATCCTTAGCCATAGCTAACGTCATAGCAGCGCATCCAGAAGCGACCACTATATAGTTTCTCTTCAAGAATTCCTCAGCTATCTCCACTATCTCTCGCCCACCATTATAGTAGTTAGAGCATCCTACAAAGGCTATAACACCAGGTATTTCACCGAAAACTATAGGTCTACCGACATTCCTTATCTCTACATCCTGTATAGGACCTCTACCAACCCTAATTTTAAACCTCTCATTTCTCCATATCTTTCTAGCACCTTGAATTATAACGCTATGTACAGGTATTCTCTGAGGGCAAGTCTCCTCGCATTTACCACACCCTATACAAATTTCGTATAGATATGCGAGGGCATTGAAATCTCCTTTAGAAGCTGCATTAATAGCTTCAGCGATGGGTAGATTATTAGGGCATGCTCTCTCACAGAATCTGCAACCTCTACACTTAGAAGCTAGAGTTTTCAAATCCTCATCTGATGGCAGGGATCTAATCTTCTGTCTATACGGGAATATCTTCAAAGCAGTCTTAACAGCTAGCTCACCCACTCTATCAGGATCTAGGAATAGTATACCCGGCATAGACCCGCTTACAAGCTTCTCTACTATAGAATCTATAGGTTCACTAGTAGCATCTGGTAGACCCATACACTTCTCTATAGAAGTAGCGATAACAGGAGCCTTTACTCTAGCAGCTTCTAGTAGTATATCTGCTCTTATACACTGCTCATCGACTACTACTACATCTGGTAGACCACTTCTAACGAATCTAAGCTGCCACGATAAGGGTCCTACTATCTTAGCCATAGGATTATATCTGGATACATCATGTGCTGTACAACATATACCCGCAACCTCTACGGCTCCATACATCCTATTCCTAACTAGATAGTCTACTATAGATGCAGCCGATGGAACGTTATGACCTACGACGAGTATAACAGGTTTACTCTGATCTATAGCAGCTAGACCTATCTCTACAAGAGGGGCTTCAGGATCACCCTTCGGGTATCCTAAAGCTACTATCTGAGCTAGATCTGCTATCTCTAAAGCTACATGATCCAGCATACCAGCATGGAATACTTTAGATTCAAAATCGATCCAGCTATCTTCTTGACCAGTATGCGTAGCAGCTAGTAGAGAGATTATCTGTTCCTCTACATAGCTTAAAGCATCCTCAAGATCACCTAAGATCCTAGGTTTTATACCGCATACAAGCCTGATTATAGGCGCCTCCACATATATGTTACCGCCTAGATCTATAGGATGATCCCTACCATACTTTGATACAAGGTATTCGAGTAGGTGTCTAGCGTGAGCTGCATGAGTCGCTGCGCCTATACAAGCTGCTAGTAGGACTATACGGGATTGCTGTGCAGGCATATCTATACCGCATGCTCCCCTCTTACCTGATGTTAGATCACATTTACCCATCGTGCATAGGCAGCATAGATCGCAGAATGGCATATAGAATGGCTTATACCTCTCTAATAGTATATGATCCCACCGTCTTAGATCGGTTATCGATGGGAAGGGTGTAGGTCCAAGAGGCTCCTCCCACTCCTCTAGTATCCTTCCGAAAGATATTTCAAGCCCTTCAGCTTGAAATATATCTGATACCAGCTTCTTAATTCTAAGATTAAAATCCCTTCTAGACATAACTTTTTCATCTAGATGATATTCTATACAGATTGTTATGAGTTAAGAGTTCATTACGTAATGTTAATAGTATAGCTTCTACAGAATATCGTATGAGCATATTCGGAGGATACGAGCTTGAAGCGTAAAGGATTCGTCATATCTGTATCAGGTAAGGGTGGCGTAGGTAAAACACTCCTATCAGCCCTACTCCTTAGAACATATCTAGATGAAACAGATAAGACTATACTCATGGTTGACGGTGATCCAGCTACTAATCTACCTGAAGTATTAGGAGTAGAGATTAAGGGTACTGTAGCATATATAGCTGCTAAACTCAAAGATGATATACAGATGGGTAGGATAAGCTACGATGCTAGTAAGAGAGAGATGCTGGAGGGATGGATATATGAGATACTAGTGGAGAATCCTAGATTCGATCTGCTAGCTATGGGTAGAGGTGAAGGTGAGGGCTGCTACTGTAGCGTTAACTATATGCTTACACTAATACTAACTAACCTCATAGCTAACTACGATGTAACGATAATGGATATGGAGGCAGGGTTGGAGCATATAAGTAGGAGAGTTGATAGCGATGTGGATTTGATGCTCATAGTTACTGATAGATCACGTATGGGTTTGAAGACGGCTGCTAGGATAAAGGAAGTAGCTGAGGAGGTTCACGTAGATATTAAACGTATGGTACTCATAGGTAACCTACTAGAGGAGGAGGATGAACATATAATTAGAGATTACGCGAATAGCATAGGCTTAGAGTATGGCGGATACATACCGTACGATGAGAATGTATCCCTATATAATATGAAGGGTATACCTATACTTAAGCTACCAAACAATAGCCCCTCTCTCCTAGCTGTTAAATCTATAGCTAGAAGGTTATCCATACTTTAGGGATTTGATTAATATTGGAAGATCTTTAGCTTTAACAGGTCCTACTATAATGTTAAACCCCAGGGTTTCTAATTCAGGTTTTATACTCGAAGCTAAACCTGGGATGATTATAGGTACTCTATCTATATCTACTCTATCTCTATAAGCTTGGAGAGCTTCGGCTATCTGTCTAGCTGTAAACTTACCACCACCTATAGCTGAAGCTACAGATAATCCGCCAGTATCGATTACTAGAATCCAGCACCCTATACCTGAAGCTTCGAGTATTCTCCTAACTATATCGAAGGTTAAAGCATAATTGGATGTGACAACTATAGGTGCTGATCGTGAAATCGATCCGATACTATATATCCCTGGATTCACTATCCTAGGTCTCCTAGGATCGGTATAGATAGATTGTTTAAAGATCAGTAGGCCCTCGATGAACACCCTACTCATCGACCTGGGCAAGATAACTATCGACGAGTATCTAAGAAGCGATGCGATCGATGCAGCTAAACCTTCATAACTATCGGAAATATCCTTTAGATCGACTAGTATAGGATAACTAAATCTTTTATCACCTTCTAAAGCCCTCTTCCTTATACCTAAAGTATACCTTATAAGTTTACCAATGCCATGGTAGCGTATACCTAGGATAATCTTCTCTATACCTGCATCCTCAATCCTAGCTGTAAGTTCACCTAGTGTATCGATATCTTTTGCTAAAAGTACGATGGGATAATCCTTCACAGATACTACATCCATAAACTTCTCCAAGGATATCAGCGATGTATCTATCATGATAGCAGGCTTCTCGCCCTCCAACAACCTTAAAGCCGATAGATACGCATCAAAGTTATCAGCTTTCAATATTAGAGGTTTACATGTATATTTACGAAAGATACGTAACCTATCCTCCATAGATTCCTGGGTTACACCGCTCATATCTACGAGGTATAGATCTATAGATAACTTCAAACCCATACGTTCCATTACAATCGAATCTATACGTGAAACTACACTTCTAACTTCATACATATTCGACAATAAATCTATGGTATATGCTAACCTAGCCTCCCTTCTAAACCCTCCATCATGCCTGAATAACCCCTCCTCCCCTCCTACCTCTATCGTAGAAGAAAGCGAAGATATGGGTATGGGTCTCACGGGGGGCATAATTAACGCGGATATTTTAGCTTTAGATTGAGGTGTAAGGAATGGACATAAATCTGGTGTTGCTTCACCACTAGTAAGCTTAGCTGCAAAGGCTAGACAAGTAGTTACACCGCATCTACCGCAGTTCCTTCTAGGTAGAAGCATGTATATCTGTAGAGGCTGAACTTTCCTGGACATAGATTATACCTCCCTTCTAGATAATTCACCTATCAACCTCCTAGCGTATAGCAGAACCTCTGGATCTAGGAGAACGATTATATCAACCGAAGATAGGATGTAAGCTGAAGCCGTTATCATCTCCCAGACCATACCCCTAGATATTGATAGGTCGTCTAGGTATACTTCAAATGAATCCCAAGCCTCCCATGTGAAAGCAACTATAGGTATAGATAGGATTGGATCCCCCCTACCATATAGTAGCTTAGCTTGTTCTATCAGATTATATGTATCTTCAAGCCCTAGGCCTAGACCTGTAGATGCGATATCTAGAGTGATACGTTCGATCGGGAAGCCTGTATCTACTATGAGTTGTATGAGTTGCTTAGCTTGATTTATATCCGTAGTAGATCTAGCTAGGAGGTTCTGTGTATAGATCGATGCTAAAGCTGTATATGTCCTATAGTTACCCATATCCGCTGGACCGATTATAAGCTCATACTCTCCAGCCTTCTCGACTATACCTTCAAGAATTGAGCGGCTTGAAGCCGAGTCTGCAGCTAGGATTATCGAAGGCTTTCCCACCCCATCTAGGATCGATAGGGATAAATCCACGTAGCGGTCAAAGCTACCAGATTCTACACCTTCAGGAATGATGATGCATATTAGATCAGGGTTAAACTTGGTAGAGATATCTATTGCTAACTCATCAACTCTATCTATTTTTAAACCTCTAGCTATGTATATACTTCTATGTATATCATCTATATCTAACGGTATCGCTAAGGCTAGTAATGGAGGATTCCAATCTGACATATCTAGTGAGAGCTTATTAGCCTTAACCTCAATCATATAGGAGCGCATCGATCTGAGGATCATACTTCTCATACACCTAGAACATCAATACTGGTGGAAGCTCTAGGACTGGATGCTTAACCTTGATAAGCCATTCTAGAAGCTCGTTTAACGTTCTAGCAGTATTCTCATCAGCTATCTTCTCAGGTAGATCTGGGACGCCTTCTTCAGCACATCTATTCCTAAACTCTTTACCTAGAGTCTCTTTGAGAGAACTAGGCATCCAAACTATACGTTTCACTCCATCCTCAGCTCTGAAGTATTTACGACTTAGAATCCATCTACGTGAATGCCCTAGGAATCCAGGCATCTGTAAACCACTAATCATACCTGCGAGTGTGGAGAAGGATAGACCTATAGGTGTTTCGCCTCTATAACTATAGTCTACTACCATTATACCGTTACACTCAGGTATGAAGACTGATATACATTCAAAGCTAAGCGTGGATGTGGTAGGGCTAGAAACTAGGCTGTATAACGATGTTCTATTGATAGCTCCATGGGTAAGCTGTGATATAACTTTATTAACACCATCCCACTCACCTCTAAATACATCTATAGGCTTACCCCTGTCTATAGGTCTGATACCTGAGGCTTCGCCTCTAAGTTCGTAGGCAATCTCTGCATCGATATAAGTTACCGTACCGCAAAGGCCTGGTCTTTCAGGTGTGATTACGCATACATGATTGGATAGGAAGCTTTGACATATAGTACATGCATAGTATCTCCCTACATCTTCATCTGTTAAGCCTACCAATCTGCGATCTCTCTCATCGTATATCGTCTTAGCTATCTCTAGAAGCTGAGTAACTAAAGCTTCATCAGTATATATCTTAACCTGTAACCTATCTATTATATCACCGTACAGTCTCTTTAAACCTACATAAAGCATCAAACCTAGATGTCTAAGCCTAAAACCTTTCTCCACACCTCTTCTAGTTATCCTTATCCAACCAGAATATCTCTGCCCTACATGCCAAGTTTCTTCACCGTAATTTATCACTCTATGTATACTTCTCTCTATTATGGGTTCATACTCCTTCTTCATCCTAGCTCCCGCGACTTCTACTAGTATACCAATAGGTTGAATAGATCCTTCAGTCATGGAATCTATATCAGATCCTACAACTTCTACACTTCCATCCATAACATCCTCCAGCTTACGGGATACTACAAGCTCAAAGTATGGCTTTATATTTCCAAACTCTACATAGACATCCCTATCCCTAACACTCTTCCCTTCATACACGCTACTGAAACCTATCGGAAGCTCCTTCTCTAGGATCTCTAATATACCTAGCCTACTACATATCGTTGATAACACATCCTCGATTCTATCGACATGGATAACACTAGTGCCATAGCCTAGTCCAACCGATGTAACAATACATACACCTAGATCTGAGATTGCGTCAAGAAGCATAGATTCGATATGCTTTGATATGGTAAGCAGAGCTACCCCCATACGTATCCTTTTACCTAGATACTCATGTATCTCTTTACGCTCAATCGGATGACCTGAGGTCGATAGAAGTCTTATAGCTAAACCTATAGAGTATACTAGCCCATCGACAGGATCAGTAGATATGTGCTTTATCAGCCCCCTTCTACCGTCTATTACAAGTCCTCCCTCGAATATTTCTTGAAAACGATTGGATACGACGAATATCACGAAACCTAGACGTTGAGCTTTAGATAAAAGTTTCTCTAAGGTTAACGGATCATCCCCTACAACTACGATTAACCCTGGTGATATACCTGAGATAAGCTTTAACGCATAGGTTTTAGCTTCGTTAATATTCATGGGATTTAGAGACGGCTTAGATAATATAGAGTTTAATAGGATTCTCAACTCGTATATAGATAGGGTAGCTAAACTCTTAATCGATGGATCGCTGCTCATTAATAATTCGGCTAACTCATCTATTACCTCCTTGAGATCTTCTAGACTAGATATATTCCTGCCTAGAAGAAGAGAAGATATGATAGGGGGAAAATAATTAATGTACATCTTCATGGATTCTTCATACTTACTTCTAGCAATGTTGAATAGCTTTGCTAATTCATCTACGAATTGGATCGGTGTAGATTTTACATCTTCAGATTTCAATTACTGATGGTGACTATATAGGCATACATAAATGTAAATATTGCTTATATAAAGTCTAGGATTATACGTATATGGTGGCAATCTTGCATCTACTGATGATATTGCATCGATGAAATTTCTATTTTAAATCTAACATTCGATCTGGTTAGCTCTTCTAATCCCTTAAGGCATGAAAGCATACCTTTAAGCGTTGACGATACGATATTCTCAGTAAACCTATTCAATTGAATAGGCTTCCCATCGAAGAATACCTCTACCCTAGAGCCCCTACTTAATGTACATATGTACGGCTCCACTTCCCCTCTGAGTATAGCTAAAGCGAAACTTCTACAATCGGTAAAACCACATCTACCGCAATCGGATCCTCCAAGGATACGTGTAATTCTATCCAAGGCTTCATCCACCAACATTTTCGCTAAAAGATTAAGATCATCTATAGAGAATACAGGTTTATCCACGTTTATTCCATGTATATCCACCCCTTTCTTACATACTACCACAGCTAATAGATCCTTGAAAACGGTATTGCAGCTGGTATAGCCATCTGGAATACAGAGTATCTTAGGGTAATTAGCTTCTTTGAATCCTTCTATTAGCGTAAACGATGTGGAAGGTAGTAGATCCATGTATTCTTCTACACTGTCTCCAGTATTTGGTAAGAAAAGTGCCACCTCACCTCTAGATATAGCTAGAGATGCTCTAGCACCTGCAGCTCTATGCCTATAGGTATCTTTACCTATAACATCTATAGGATGGGAGCAATGCTTAACCGTAGCTACACTATAGCCTCTAGAAACCAGTATCTTTGTAAGTTCCTCTATAACCTTCGTCTTACCAGACCCCTTACCATAACCTATTATACATACGGTTAACCCAGTCCATCTAGACACTATATCTCCCCCTTCAACCCTCTGACAGCTGTAGCCATACCGCCGTATAAGCCTATATCTGCACCTAAAGGTGTTATAGCTATGCGTGGAATCCTATTAACTGTATACATACCAATCCATCTCTCTATGTAGGGTAGAACTAGGTCAGAGTTATAGAGAGCTATAGATCCTCCTATCGTTATAAGCTCAGGATCGTAGACGTTAACTATAGATGCGAAACCCATAGCGTTTATCTTACCTACTTCTTCTACTATCATACTGGAGAATCTATCCTTACTTCTAGCTAGATCGTATACAAGCTTAGATGTAATATGATCGATACAACCGTTAGTCTCTCTAAAGAGTAGACTTGAACTCCATAATTCTCTTCGATTCTCAGCTAGGAGCTTCGCATACTTCGGTATACCTGAACCAGAACAGTATGCCTCCCAGTGACCTCTACCTCCACATCCACAGATAAGTCTTCCATCTATATCGACGACTATATGGCCTATCTCATGAGCATTTCCATCCTTTCCTTTTAATAGGTTTCCATCTACTATGGCTCCTCCACCTATACCAGTACTAATAGTTACGTATACAAGGTTTCCTACACCTACACCGAGACCGAATGTATATTCAGCTAGAACAGCTGCGCTAGCATCATTAAGTATGAATACAGGTGTATCGAATTCATCTTCTATAGGCTTCTTTAAAGGTATTCTTTCGATGCGTTTTTCCATAGCTAGATTAGCTACGTTGAATAATTCACCCTTCCTCATATCCATAGGCCCTATCGTAGCTATACCTATAGCTGATAGGTCTTTCACCCCGTATCTGCTCATAATGATTCTAGATAACTTGATGACTTGGAGGGCTAAATCTAGGCTATCCTTGAGCTTAACGGTGCGTTCTGTGATCTTATCGATTAGTTTTAATCCATCTGTTAAAGCTACCCTTATATTGGTAGCGCCTATGTCTACTGCGATTATAGGTTTATCTATACATGTCATAGTTTTTAATCAACCTGTATCTACGCTGTAGGTAGCTATAGATTTATCAATTTCGGATTTAATATGGGATAGAATGGATTCTAGTAGGTTTACGATGATACGCACCGGGGGTTTAGAGAATGGTGGATGAGATTTTACGAGCGAAACATGCCAGCGTATGGCTAATGGGAGCTTATAGTATTCAGCCATACCCTTAATTAAAGCTTCTTTAAAGATAGTGAATGGCTGATATTCGGGAGGTATAGAGAATAGCGTTATCGATAAATACGAAGGTTTTAATCTAAGGATAGACTCCATCAAAGATTTATCCTGGTTAAGTACATCTGCAAGTTCTGTGGAAATCTCTAGATCTGGTATATACGCTTTAAGCTCTTCTAGTATAGGATTAGCTTTGAACGTACGCTTACGATTATCCCATACGCACTCCATAGATTTAAGTCTCCTGTAGACGGGGTCGAATCTTTCATCCATTTCATCTTCGCTACGTGCTGTGTATACAGCTAGGAAGGATGATATACTGTATAATCCAGCTGAGCCTTTACTATATATGATGTAATCGTAGCTCGAATTTTTAATCTTAAGATAGATGTATTTACCACTTACAGCATAGGATTCTACGAGCTCTCCGAGAATCCTAACTATCTTAGGCTTCTTTACCTCTACGCTCAACTCTAAGCGACACCCCGCTATTTTCCTAGAGACATCATAAGTATCGTTAAAGCTATCATGACAGCGATCATTATATATACAAGTTTCCTCATCCGATCCAGCTGCTTCTTCTGTTTCATATCGGTTTCAGCACATTCGCTAGAGCAATACTCTTTATCTGGGGGTATAGCTGCACCGCAAACCGGGCAATGCTTATGCGGAATAATCCTACCAGATTTCTCATTCCTTTTAGAAGACAACCCTCATCCACTATCTAGACTATTCTCGGTATCCTAACGTATAAAGGTGTTCTGTTATAAATATAGTGAGGGTGGGGTATACTAGGGTATAGTTCGCATGCAGATTCTATGAGCCGCTCGTAAGTTTTTTAAGTAGATGCGCCATCCTTTTAGCCTTTCTTCTTACTGCCTCTATATCTGACCTATTTCCTTTACCTTTAACAGCTACTCCATAATGATAATCATCAGGATCTCCTTGGACGATCATACCATGTACGAGCATGGATGATATTATTGATAGGATAGTTGTTTCAGCACCGGTAGAGTATCCTCCAGCTGAGGTAAATGCAGCTCCAACCTTACCATCCAATCTTCCATGTATCTTAACAGAATCGTCTATTAGCTTCTTAACTTCTGAAGCCATAAGTCCATAATATGTTGGGGAGCCTATAGCTATACCATCATATTTTTCTAAATCTTCAGGTTTAACTTCTGAAACAGGTTTAAGATCAACCTCTACACCCTCCTCCTTTAAAGTTTCTGCGAATAACTCAGCTAACCTTCGTGTATTACCAGTTCTAGAATAGTATGTTACAAGGACTCTCGCCATATCGACTCGATAACCATTATTAAATTAATAGACTCATAAACCTTATCTTTCAACCTAACCTAGACTATATGTAGAATTGGAGAAGCTCGGTGTAACGGATCTACCTCTACATGGAGGTAAAGCTCCTGGATGGCTTATTAGACGTATGAAGAGTTTAAGCTCCATAATATTGAGGATAATGTATGATGAGTATGGATCTAAAGGTATACTTGTAAGATTATCCAACCCGTTTTGGTTCCAGAGTCTAGCATGCGTCTTAGGCTACGACTGGGATAGTAGTGGTACGACTACAGTTCTATGTGGGATCCTTAAGACCGTACTATCATCTGAAGTTGATGTAGGTATTAGAGCTGTAGGTGGTAAGGGTTCTGAAAGTAGAAGAGCTCAGGATGAGATTGTAGAGGTAGGTAGGATCTACCGTTTATCTGAAGAAGAGATACATAGGCTTAGGTATGCTAGTAGACTTGCTGCTAAAGTGGATAACGCTGCTATTCAGGATGGATATCAGATATATCATCATACTATGTTCATATGTGATGATGGAAGCTGGGCTATCGTACAACAGGGTATGAATGAAGAGATAGGATGGGCTAGGAGATATCATTGGTTATCGAGTAAGGTTAGTAGTTTCGTAGTAGAGCCTCATGAAGCTATAGTCGGTGATGGCAAGCATAGCTACGTCCTGAATATGGTTGCATACGAATCTGAAGGTTGTAGGAAGGCTTCAGTAGATCTGATATGTGAAGAGCCATCTAAGATAAGGAGGCTTCTCTCTGAGTTGAGCTTAGATAGAAGACAGAAGACTATAGAGGAGATTATGGGATCTAGTAGAGTCTACAGTAAGCCTTGGATGAAGCTTAAACTTAACCCTGAATCCATCAATTGGGATGCTTTGAAAAAAGTTTATGAAGTCAAACCATCTAGCTACGAAGAATTATTAGCTTTAAAGGGTATAGGGCCTGCTACCGTTAGGAGCTTAGCTCTAGTATCTGATATAATCTATGGTGAACCACCTAGCTGGAGGGATCCAGTTAAATACTGTTTTGCATTTGGAGGGAAAGATGGTATTCCATTCCCTATACTTCGTAGAGTCTATGATGAGGTTATATCGATCTTAAACGAAGCATACGATAGATGTAAGCTTGGCGATAAAGCTAGGTTTGAAGCTATTAAGACGCTATCCAGGTATATGGATAGATTAGGTTTAAAATAGGATGCTTCACCCCTCTTCACGGATGTTAAATCTCTTAGACGGCTTCTCAGGATATAGTTCGTAAAGCTCCTTCCTTCGAGCTTCTAGCATTAAAGGCTCTTTACCTATAAACTCGGCTGCAGTCATAATTTTCACGTTTGATCCACCTACTCTATCCATTAGAGGCTTCATTTTATCCATCCAGGTTATATCCCTGAGTAGATGATGATCTAGTATGATCGTTTTAACGAACCCCGCCTCGATGACTCTAGATATGTTCTCTATAGATCTATCTAGACTATGCCTAGGGTATCTATAGCCGAGCATATAAGTCATAGGTCCATCTATAAATGCTATCGTAGGCTTACATTCAGTAAGGAATTCTACTTGATCATCCAACGACGGCCCTTCTACATCACTCGTGTAGACTAGCCTATCTACTCCATCATCTATAAAAACTTCTATGACATATCCAAGCCTACTATTAACTCCGTGGAATACTGGTTTAGAAAATCTAATCTTAGTAGACCCGAATACGTACTCCTTACAATCAGCTTCCTCTAGCTTATCCGGAACATCTCGTATCCTTTCTAGGAAGTATGATGCTCTACGCTTCTGACTGAAGTTTATGTTATCTCTAGGATTCTTTATAAAGACTATCTTTCCATCGTATATCTCCAAACCTTCATCTGGGTTATGATGATCATAGTGGTAATGCGTAACTACGATTATATCAGCTTTACATCCATATTCGATTATCTTCCTCCAATCCTCCTCCATCTTATCAATCTCTAAACTATGAGGGGGTAGACCGTATCTTATAGGTGCAAGCGATACTCCTGGATCCACTATGATCCTCACATCCTTTGTCTCTACGTAGATACACATACTTCTGGTACCCATAGAGTCGAAGCTTATCGGGATGATCTTCAACATTGAACTCCACTAGCTATGTATATCACTAAAGATTTAAATTTGAGAATTCAATCGATGAAGGTTGATAAGGCTATGGTTAAAGGTAGAAACTACCGTATACCATCAACCCCACCCTACACTAGACGTGAGTATATAGATGGTATACCACAACCCAAGATAGTTAGACTGGATATGGGGAATACTAAAGCGGAGTTTCCATGTAGGGTCGAGCTTATAGCTAAAGAGGGGGGGCAGATAAGGGATAATGCTCTCGAATCAGCTAGACTAGCTGCTAATAAGTACCTAGAGACAAATCTAAGCCCAGATAGCTACCACTTCAGAATTAACGTGTATCCGCATATAGTGTTAAGGGAGCATAAGATGCAGACGGGTGCAGGTGCAGATAGGCTATCTCAGGGTATGCGTAGAGCTTTCGGTAGACCTATAGGTACTGCTGCGAGGATTTCCCCAGGTCAAATCATAGCTTTCGTGGAGGTTAACGAGGATGGTGTAGAGAAGGCATGCGAAGCACTTAAAAGAGCAGCATACAAGATACCTGTAGAGACGACTATCATAGTCTCTAGGAAGAGTTAACTTTTATTTTAGTGTCGAGTGAAATTATAGTTTTAACGGGAGTTTAAGTGTTCACATTAGATTACGAAGAGGTTCTATCTAGGATTAGAAGCTATAACCCTAGGCGTATCTTAATCCAAGCTCCAGAGGGGTTTTCTGACTACGCTCTCAAACTTGCAGATCTAATTAGGGATAATTTCGATTGTAGAGTTTATGTATCGGCAGATCCATGCTTCGGGGCTTGTATGCTACCATATGATGCAGCTAGGAAGTTATCGATCGACCTAATAATACATATGGGTCATGCAGTTATACCAAATATGAACTCGAATAGAGTTCTATACATAGAGATGAGGTCGGATGTAGATTTAAAGAAGGCTGTAGCAAAGGTTATAGACATCCTAGAGGGTTATCGTAGAATAGGGCTTGTAACGATAGTTCAGCATATCGATAGGCTGTACGAAGCTAAAGAAGTGTTGGAAGAATATGGGAAAATTGTATACATAGGTAAGCCTAGGCTTAGAGCTATCTACGATGGACAGATACTTGGATGCGATACAACTGCAGCTGAGGATATAGCGGGTAATGTCGATGCATTCCTCTATATAGGTGGTGGCTTATTCCATCCTCTAGGTGTAGCTCTAGCAACTGGTAAACCTACATTCGCAGTTGATCCATTCACTCTTCAAGTAACTGATCTAGGAAATGTGAAGAGAAGGTTCCTTGCTAGAAGATATGCATCGATAGTTAAAGCTATGGATGCTAAGGTTTTCGGTATAATACTTGGTCTACAACCTGGTCAGATGTTTCTAGATATAGTTGAAGAGATCGAATCTATTCTTAGAAGATATGGTAAGACTGTCTACATTCTACCGATACATATATTTGACCCAGATATACTTTCAAGTTTCAGGAGTATAGATGTATTCGTCAACACAGCTTGTCCTAGACTAGCTTTAGAGGATAGCTTCAGGATAGATAGACCCGTATTGAATCCTAACGAAGTTTTAGTCGCTTTAGGAGTTAAGAAGTGGGATGAACTCTTTAGAGATACCTGATTGGAGAGAGATCGAGATTAAGCTATCTAAGCTTATAGGTTATCCTAAACCTAAACCTAGTTTAGAACAGTATTCTACACCAGTCGATCTAGCTGTAAAGGTTTTAAGGTTAGCATACTTTAGGAGGGATCTATATGGTAAAATAGTGCTCGATCTAGGATGCGGTACAGGTATACTATCTATAGGTGCAGCTCTATTAGGAGCAGAGTATGTTATCGGTATCGATATAGATAGATCAGCTTTAGAAGCTGCTTCGATGAATGCGAAGATGCTAAATGTATCAGATATAATAGATTGGGTTCAAGCAGATGTAGCTAACTTCAATCTAAAAGGTAAATGTGATACTGTTATACAGAATCCACCATTCGGTGTTCAGCGTAGAGGAGCTGATAGGGTATTTCTATCTAAAGCTCTAGAAATCGGCCGTATAGTGTATAGCATGCATAAGAGTGAAACCGATGAGTTTATAAAGAACTATATTGAAAGATATGGAGGTAAGATAGAGGCTATATACATAGCTGAGATAGAGATACCATACCTATTTAGCTTTCATAGGAAACCTAGACATAGCGTTAAGATAAATGTGTATAGGGTGGTATCTCGAGATGGGTAGTGGTGTACTGAAGAGGGGGGAGCTAGTAGTACCTGGAGATAAAGTAGCTGTAATAGAGGAATTCGAGCCTAAATACGGATTCTACGAAGATCTAGGTGTTGTAAGAGCATCGATCGTAGGGTACCCTATATTCGATATGGATAAACGTATAGTCTACATCGAGAAGACTTTATCTAAAAACTCTATACCTAGACCTGGTGATGACGTGTATTGTATCGCATATGAGGTAAGTGATAAAATAGCTTTCGCACATATAATCAAGGTTATAGGTAGACCTAAAGTTTTCCAACCCCCCTTTACAGGTGTTATACATATATCTAGATTGAAAAAGGCTAAAGTGAATAGTATTAGAGAGATAGTTAAGCTCGGGGATCATCTATATGCATCGATAATATCGCGCCGTAACAACGTATATCACCTTACGATTTCTGGACCAGAGTTCGGTGTTATACTAGCTAGATGCCCATACTGTGGCTTATTGTTAGAGAAGAAGGATCAGAATCTTGTATGCAGTAAATGTAATATAGTAGAGCAGAGGAAGATAAGTAAATATTACGGCAACTTTAAGATTGTTTAATCGAGGTTGATCAGAATGGAAATCAAGATAGTAGAAAGAGGGGATAAATACGCTAAGATAGAGGTTAAAGGGGAGGATCATACATTGCTCCATGCCCTACAGGATGAAGCTCTTAGAGATGAAAACGTCGAGTATGTAGGCTATCATATTCCGTATCCACTCGAAAGAAGGGGAATAATAGTAATAAGGGTGAAGGAAGGCGATCCGATTGTAGCTTTAGAGAGAGCTGCAAAGAAGTTAATCGAAGATACGGATATGATCCATAAGTTATTCCTAGAAGCTAGTAAGGGAGCGTAGCATGTTTAAACGTGAGGTTAGGGTGTTAGGTTTAACTTATCGTTCTTATGATGATCATAGGTTTATCCTAGGTGTGGTTTTCCGTGGGAAACTATGGCTTGACGGTATTCTCTACCGTAGATTTGATTGTAGACGTGGTATTCTAGATGAGCTTATAGATATGTTCAGTGAATCACCACATAGAGGGCAGGTCAGGGTAATAGTTTTAGATAACCTGTTATATTCTGCTATCGATCTACTTGGTGTTGAAAAGATCCACAGTACTTTTAATCTTCCAGTAGTTGTATTGGATGATGGTAAAGTTATAGTAGCCGTAGGTTTAGATAACGTGGATGATTTTATGAGGGTAGCTGGATTAGATGGTAAGGTGGAAGCTTTAAGAGTTGCTTCTATGATAGCGGATAGGCTCCTTGAACTATTAACGTTTAAATCGCAGAGTATTCAGTAAGGTATTTCAAGGTGTAATCCATGCGCTTTTGTCCTAAATGCGGAGCTAGAGTCATATTAAAGAGGAGAGATAACTTGCTACTACTAGAATGCCATAGATGTGGTTACAATGCTGTAGTAGATGAGAATGTGAGAGAAGTATCAGAAGTAACTACTAGTAGGTTTGAAGCGGTAACAATAGTAAGCGGGAATACTGAGAATATTAGAGCTCTACCTACTACAACGGCTGAATGTCCTAGATGCGGTTATGATAAAGCATATTGGTGGATGGTTCAAACTAGGAGTGCGGATGAAGCTCCTACTAGATTCTTCAGATGTGTAAAATGTGGGTATGTATGGAGGGAGTATGCATAGAATCTAGGTATTAAACTATTTAAGGTGTATAAACCCTCTAAGATATTTTGAAGATGGGATATGCTCCGATTTAGTCTTCCAGATGCTAAACTTTGGAGATATGTATTAGATGCTGTATCAGCATTAGTGGATGAGGTATCGGTAAGAGCTGGACCTGACGGATTAAAGATAAAGGCTCTAGATCCTAGTCATGTAGCTCTTATAAATCTTGAGCTTAGACCAGAGGCTTTCACAGACTATGAGTGTGATGAGGAGACTAGCATCGGTTTAAGCCTACCAGAGATGCTTAAACTCATGAAGAATGTTAAAAGCGGTGAATCCATGACCGCCTTGCTTGAAGATGGAAAACGTTTAAGAATAGAATTTGTAGGTGAGTATAAGCGTACTATTAGACTCCCATCACTCGATCTAGCTGTCGAAGAGATACCTACACTTAAAGTAGATTTTACCGTTAGAGCTAGACTTGTATCTAGGAGTTTAAGATCTACTGTTAAGGAGGCTGAAACAATAGCTGAAACGATTAGGTTTAGAGCTACTAAAGATAAGCTTATGGTTTCGGCTAAGGGTGAAGTTAGTGCTCTAGATATAGAGTATACCGTTGGTAGTGAAGCACTATTAGAGTTAGATGCAAGAGAGGAAGCTGAAGCATCATACAATGTCGAATTCCTATCCGAAATGGTAGATTCAGGCTACAAGATTGCTGATATAGTAGATCTAGAGTATGCGTCTAATATGCCTTTAAAACTAACGTTTAATTTGATAAATGGAAAAGTTGAGTACTATCTAGCACCATATGTAGAGTAGCCTCATACTAGATTCTACCTATCCTATACCTAGGATGCGTTCGATCAACTCTGGATCCATCTTCTAGTTTAACCTGGCTTAAAGCTGCATCGACCATAGCTACAGCGGGGAATACTAGCGTAGAGTATTCTATAGGCCCATATAGTATGAAATCAGCTCCAGCTGCTATAGCTAGGATAGAAGCTGAAACACCGCATAGATCTCTAACCTCCCGACCCATGCTTCTACGTAGACTCTTCCAAGAAGCGACGGCGTTATGAGCGCCACAGCCGGATGGGTATCCTATTCTATCTTTGATAGACCATATAGCCATTGATGCGGATCCTAGCGAAGGAACATCGAGGACTCCTGTATCTATGAGGATCTTATCGATACCATAACCTTTAAGCTTCTCTACAAATTTATCAGCTGCTTCGACTCTATGTCTCCAACCGATTATACCTGGACCGAATGTGAGGAGAATGGTTGCTGATACATCTGCCTTATTTATAGCTTCCAACTCATCATCTTTACTATGAGGATTTACGGAATTATATATTATTCTATCTGCTATACCTGCTTCACGGACATAATCTAAGCCAGCTATCCTAACCTTATCTGTTATACCTCCCAGCAGTATAGGTATACTCGTATTATCAGATACATACTCTAGATATCTACGCATAGCTTCCGGTGTGGATGCTACGACATCTACCATACATGGGTTGCCTGTTCTCTGAGAGAGTTCTAGCTGATTATCTAAGAGACGCTTAGCCTCATCCTCCTTGAATAATCCCCTAGACTCATCTAACACGATCGAATGTTTATGGTAGAATATGGATCCTATAAGGACTACGGGTCTAAGCCCAGGTTCTCCCCCAACTTTTACACCATATATATCGAATATCTTCTGTTTACACGATAATCTCCACATATTCTACACCTTATATAGTACAGACTCCATCCTTAAATATCCTACCCAATATAAAGCTTTAATCTTATTACGTATATCTAGGTGTAGTCGATATGCTTCATAAAGGATTTATGCTAGATGAAATAGAAGATATACCTAGAGCTATAAGCGAACTAACCCGGCGGATAGATGAATACTTCGTAGAATTTGCTAGGGTATTCGAGGCTAGAAGGGTTAGGAGGGTATTCCTAGTTGGGTGTGGGTCATCCTTTAATTCAGCGTATATAGCATCATACGGGTTTGATAGAAGGCTGTTCGAAGTTTATAGCGAAACATCTTCATCCTTCGCGTTATATACTGATGGCCTATCTAGTACCGATTGCGTCATAGGCTTCTCTCGTAGCGGTGAGACATCCGAGACTGTATGGGCTTTAGAAAAAGCAAAGTCTAGAGGATGCGTAACAGTCGCATTCACTAATAATCTAGATAGTAGTATGGCTAGAATAGCCGATGTAGCTATACCTGTATACGCTGGTGAGGAGAAATCGGTTGTTATGACTAAGACCTTCGTAAACCTCTCTTTATCAGGATTATATATGGGTGCAAGGATATCTAGGAGAGAACAGTTAATCGATGAGTTTAAGAATCTCGATAAGATAGCTTCGAGTATACTCGAGGAGTCTAGGAATCTCGAGGATAGATCTACATCTATGTTACTAGGTGAATCTTCAGTATACTGTATAGGTGAAGGGGTATGCTATGGATCTGCACGTGAATCAGCTATAAAGCTTATAGAAACCTCTAGGATTCTAGCCTCATATTTCCATGCTATGGAGTTTAGGCATGGACCTATATCGATAGCGGATGAGAAACCTATAATTACCATAGCGTTAAAGGATTCATCATGGAAGTATATCGAGAAGCTTATTGCTGATATAGGGTCTGTAGCGTCGAAGCTTATATTGGTAACGAATTCTGATGAATACTGTATGGAGCATACAATAGCCTATAAGGTATACTCTGATAAACCTGCTGAGTTATTAGCAGCGTTAGCCGTCATACCTATACAGAGGATAGCATATAGAGTAGCCTTATCTCGTGGATTGGATCCAGATAGACCGAAATATCTATCTAGGTATATTAAGCTGACTTAATAGCCTTGATTCTTCTATGTTTCAACAATATCATCACGGATGATACAGCTATGGTACATGCTAGAATCAGACACGCGATAAGCTCCAACCTAACGTATACGTTTAAGGTTGTTGTTAACGTGATAGATCCGCCACTCCTATACTTGATATATACCCTTACCGTATAGCTTCCAGGTATGCTATAACTATGCTCTACAGTCTTACCTACCCCCTTACTTCCATCACCAAAATCCCATTCTATAGATTCAACCCATTCAGAGATGCTACGAGGGGGAGGTATATCTGCGTATAAGGTTATAGATTCGCCTATAGGTATAGCGAAATCTGTAACGTACATCGGATGACCACTTTTTTCACCGTCAGGTATCCTACGCATAATCCTAGGATTAGCTGGGTATGGGCATCCAGCATAAGCTATAATTTTAGATTTGAGCTCTTCGGTAGCAGGCTCTACCGGTGCTTTATAATAGTCTTCACGTATGAAAACCTTCTCAGGATTCACAGATTCGCATAACCCGCTAGATAGGAATAGGTTTCCTATGAGCTTTATATAACCGTTTTCAGGATCCCCGCCGAGACTACTCTGGAATATGGTTGTACATTCTTCGAATATGTTTGCTTCAGCTAAAACTCTACCATGCATAGTCGAACCTATACAGTAGCTTTGACAGCGATAATAGTAGTTGTTGTAGACGTCGACCTTACCGAATCTAAGCCTTGGATGTCTTTGTATTGTTTCGTAGAAGAAGTTATGGTGTAGCGTCACCTGTATGGCTTCATCCATAATGTCTGCTGGGTCTGCTCCTATAAGCATAACTTTGTTATGACTCCAGAATCTACACCATGAAACAGTAATGTTAGTAGCTCCACGGGTTATATCTATCAATCCATCACCCCAGTTTACGAAGTCACAGTGATGGATCCATATATTATGAGCGCTATTAATTATCTGAATAGCATCTCCATCACCGCTATCAAATCTTATGTAGGCTATGATGACATGCGAAACACCATCCAATATTAGACCGTTACCACTTATCGTGATAGACGCATTCCTTCCATCTATAGTTTTATATGATGCGACTCTTATAGGACTCCTAAGCTTTATAATACCTGAAACCTTGAATATTATCCATAGCGGTTCAGGTCTTTCGGCAGCGTATCTTAAACTACCAGGGCCACTATCTGCAAGCGTAGTTACATAGTATACATCACCATGCAGCCCGCCGATCGTATCACCACCAAAGCCTATACGGTCGTATAGTAGATCTGATAAACCTGATGTAGAAGCACTGCTTATCTGATTAATCATAGGAGGAGACGATATTATAGTCGATAGGATGAGGATAGGTGTTAACAGTATCCAGACTGTATGGGCAGACATAACTGCTGAGAATATATTTCTTCAAACAACTTCTTAACTATTATTTTCGAAGGAGTATATCATCCCCTCTATTTTAAATTCCCATTATCTTTACATATGGATTCTATGTACTCCATAATCTTCTCTGCTAGTATTCTTGCTATAGACTTCTGTGCTTCTATAGTACTTCCACCTATATGCGGCGTCAATATTACGTTATCAAACTTTACTAGATCGCTATCCTCTAAAGGTTCATCTTCGAATACATCTAGAGCTGCACCTGCTATCCACCCCTCCTTTAAAGCTTTGATTAAGGCTTTCTCATCTACTATAGATCCTCTAGCCGTGTTTATTAGAAAGGCTGTAGGTTTCATAAGCTTTAACTCTCTTTCACCTATCATATGGTAGGTTTCCTCTGTTAGAGGGGTATGTATGGATACATAGTCTGATATCTTGAGTAGATCGCTTAGCTTATCTATAAGCTCTACGCCTATCTTTGAAGCTGCCATACGATCTACGTATGGATCATATGCTATAACCCTCATACCAAAGGCTTTAGCTAACTCTGCAACTCTAGAGCCTATACGACCTAATCCTATTATCCCTAATGTTTTACCCTTGAGCTCTAAGCCTACTCCCTCACTCTTACACCATAATCCTTTCTTCACTTTAGAATCTAGCTGCGGTATCTTACGCGATAAAGCTATCATGAAGCCTATTGTTAACTCTGCTACAGCTTCTATCGATGCTTCAGCTACCGGTACGACTATTATACCTTTAGATCTAGCGTAGTCTACATCTATATTATCTAAGCCTATGCCAGCTCTAGCTATAACTTTAAGACAATCAGCACAATCTATTAATGCACGAGTTATTCTACGTCTACTCCTAACGATAACTATATCGGCTCCTTTTAAGAGTGAAGCAAAATCCTCATCGTCTACGTCATATGCTCTAATAACCTCAGCTCTACCTTCTACAATCTTAAAGAATTCTTCATCTATAGGATCTCCTACGATGATTTTAGGAATCTTACTCAGTTTCGACGCCCCCGGATTGTACACATTACATATCTAAAGCATACTTAAAAGCTTTAACGTACACTTATATACATAAACTACCTGCTAACGTCTTAGAAGCTTCTAGTACAGATGATCCAGGTTCGATTTTACATCCGAACTCTATCAACGTATTTTCGATCGATTGAAGAGTATAGAAGACCTCCATAGAGGATATCATACCCATACAACCTATGCGTATTATCCTATCCCGGAGCTCACCCATACCGCGTGCTACTAGTATTCCATACCTATCTCTAAGCATCGATACCACCTTATCTACAGATATATTTTCAGGCGGTTCTACGGCTACTATGGTTGGGGATCTATACTCTAGTCTAGGTAGGGGTTTGAATCCTAAAACTTCTAAACCATTATAGAAGGCTTTAGATATAATTCTATGCCTAGCTATGCGATTCTCAAGCCCCTCCTCTACTAGCATATCGAGGGCTTCGCTTAGAGCGTAGAAGAGAGGAATAGATGGTGTAAATGGTACTTCGCTACTAGAGCTATACTCTAGATACTCTCTAAGACTTAGGTATAAGCTTCTAGGTTTACATCTATAGACCTCTTCTACAATCTTCTCACTAATAGATACGAAAGATATTCCTGGCGGTGCTGCAAGACATTTCTGGCTAGCGGATGCGCATAGATCTATACACCAGTCATCGACCATAAGTTCTACGCCACCTGCAGCGGATACAGCGTCTACTATCGTTATCAAACCTCTATTATTAGCTTCGATACATATATCTTTTAGATCTTTTACGAGTACACCTGTGGATGTTTCACTATATACTACTAGTATAGCTTTAAGATCTCTATGATTATCTAAAGCCTTCATAACATCGTCATATGTTGGTGCATATCCTAGAGGAGCCTTTAGATGTATAGGTATACCGCCATAGGCTTCTATCGTTTTAGAAGCTCTGGTACCAGAGAAGAAGCCTGTATCTATCAACAGGACTTTATCTCCATTTGATATAGTATTGGCTATAGCAAATTCGACAGCAGCAGTACCGGAAGCTGAGAGTATTGCTATAAAGTTCCTAGTTTTGAATAGATATTTTAACCCCTCTTGTAGTCTAGTATATAGTTCCTTAAATTCACGGCTTCTATGACCTATGATCGGCTTCAACATAGCGTTCATAACTCTACGTGGAACCGATACGGGTCCTGGTAGTAGAGATAAATACTCTTTGTAATCCATAGCGATATATCGAAGATTAGAATGCTAAGTAAACGTATTTAGAGTTTATCATGGCTAATTGTATGAAAATCCGTAATAGACGGTTACTCACATCATTCATCTAGAACCTTACATCGATAGAAGTATCATACCAAACAATCGAGTGTTAGTCATTCAGATATATATACCGATATTAAGGATTTTAGAGGGAAGATCTACTTTGATCTATATATCGATGGCTCTGGGGTAATATACACTATGGGTATTATGCATAGTAACTCGATAGCTAATGGGAGTAATAGTACTAGCTCCATATATCCGTAGTTCCATAGATATCCTCCTAGTATGTAGCCTACTATAGCCATGGATTCGAATAAGCTTGATAAACCAAACCATCTACCCCTCATGCTAGCTGGAACCATCTCCCAATGCATAGTTATAAAGGGTGTGAAGCTTATAACGGAGAAACCACCCATAAGACCTATAGCTCCTAGGAATCCTACAGCTACCAACATATATGGTGATGAAGCTGAAACTAATAGTATAGTACCTAGGTAGACTATAGGTCTTATAGTGAGGAAGACTTTCTTACGTCCAATCTTATCGGCTAATACACCTACAGGCATCTGTAGCAGAGCTGATGAGGCTAAGCCTATAGTTCCTATAGCACCTATTATGTATGGGTCTGCACCTTTAACCTGAACTAGCCAGAGAGGTATATACGGCATCGATATACCGCTGGAGAATCTCCATAGACCCATAGCTATAAGCCATAAGGTAACTCTCCTACCCATACGAATTATCTCTCCAAACCCGTCGAATATACCTGTAGACTTTACATCGCTTCTCCCTTTAGCTACATGAGTTTCTTCAAGCTTCAAATAGATTAGGAAAGCTACCGATGCTAAGATAACCGCTTGCGTTAGGTATAATGGTCTTATACCCTCTACGCGTATACCTCCAAAACTCGCTACTATCATAGCTGCTATTATGGGAGATATGATCGAAGGTACAGCCCATACAGTCCTGGATAGAGCTATAGCTTGAGCTCTGCTTGTGGATTCTACTATATCCATAAATATCAGGTCTGCTAACGGTATTATCATCCTAAAGCCGAGTTCAGCTAACATGATAGCAGGTATGAGCATAAGCCAATCTGAAGCCGTATAATATATCATAGCAACTAGCATCGATATGAGTAGGCCATATATTACCATCCTCTTAACGCCATACCTATCTATCATCAATCCAATCGGAGCTGATATTATAGAAGAGATAAACCCGCCTAAACTGCTTAAGAATCCTAGTTCTACCGGGTTAGCTCCGAGACCAACTATGTATAATTGGTTATAGTTTGCGGGTAGATTGAAAGCTAGCTGATGTACACTCATAGCTGCTACCATAAGCTTAAACCTTCTATCCAAACCCTTAATGAAATCTACTGCAACTCTATACACTCTAAGCATAACCCGGTACGATGCTATCAAGAACTTATTTATGAAGCTATTAAATTTTTAGCATAACTCTATGAATACCTTGAAACCTTAGATACTTAGCCTAGGCTCCATCTTTATTAAATACTATCGTAACTATATGATTCAGATCTATATGGGAATGCGAAGATTATCCTTAATCCTTATTGTAGCAGTATCGATTATCGTATACCTATACCTAACTGGATTCTATGTATCGTATAATAGCTACTCTGAAGATTATTTAGCTCTATACGATTACGATAAGAGTATACCGCTTAACATCGATGAGAGATTGGTAGCTGATACTGATATATACAGACTCTATAAGGTGTACTTCGATTCTGTTAATTATGTAAGGGTTCCAGCACTTTTTATGATACCTAAAACCGTGGGTAAAGCTCCATGTATAGTCTTCCTACATGGTTATGGAGGATCTAAGGAGGATGCTCTAGCTGTCATCGATATAGCAGCTGCTGAGGGTTACGCCTTTATCTCTATAGATGCTGTATATCATGGTGAGAGGAGAGTTGAAGGGAGAGCGCTATACTCTACCGATATAAACGATACTATCAGGGGATTTATTCAAACAGTGTTAGATCTTAGGAGAGCCATAGATTATCTTGAAACAAGATCTGAGATAGATAGGGAGAGGATTGGGTATATAGGTGGTAGTATGGGTGGTATAATAGGAGCGATATTCATAGGTGTGGAACCTAGGGTAAAGGCTGCAGCTCTCATAGTAGCTGGAGGTAATATGAGTCTTATGGTTAGGGAGAGTGAGCATCCAGCTATACCTCCTATAAGGAGGTATTTAGAGGAGCAGGGTATAAGCTACGAGGAGCTTCAAAGTATGCTCGATCCTATAGATCCTCTAAACTTCATAGCTAGATTTTCACCTAGACCGATCGTATTCCATCTAGGTAGGTATGATCGTATAGTACCAGCTGAGGCTGGAAGACAGCTCTATATACGTGCAGGAGAGCCTAAGAAGGTCTACTGGTATGATGCAGGGCATAATCTACCTATGGAGCTTGTAGCTGTACGTATACTAGATTTTATGGATGAAAATCTTAGAGGTAGAAAATTGATGTTCTATGAGAGTAGGGAGTTTAGATATATGCTCTACATTTATTCACCGTATATAGCTTTAGTAGCTTTTACCATCATCGTAGCTATGTTATTGGTGAAATATCATGGAAGGATACGGTATATGATTATGAAAAGCGAACAAGAAGCTTCATAACTACACTATTATAGTATATCCGTACAATATTTTAGCTGGGTTTGTATCTGGCTCGTATATGAGTCGGTAAGTGTATAATCCATAATCGAGTTCCATACGGTTCACTTCTGATGGTTTAACCCTATAGCTGTTATACGTGCACCATTCATATCTAGGCTCTGCTAGAGCTTCAACTCTAACCCATCCAGGTTTATCTACCGATAATACTGTGATAACCTTCTTCTGTAACCCAGGTATCGGTGTTGATATTTCATGCCTATCTATGGGTCTATCCACCCATATCGATCCAGACCCCCATGAATATAGGTTGAGTCTTATAGGTGTATCAGGATCTCCGTCTGTAACTCTTATAAGCCATGGATGTATATCTTCCCATACATACTCTAGGTCCCCAGCTCCATCTATATCTATCAATATAGGCATGGATGGGGGTGGAGGAGCTGGGGATATACATAGAGTATACGGCGGTCCACCATATACTGTGTGAGATTTACATCCATCAATCCAGCTGGATATCGTTAGACCTCTAATAGATCCATCTACGATATGAGCGATCAACCCTCTCTTAACAGCTACTATATAGCTATGCCTCTCCTCACCATACCTATCTGGTAGTGGTATTTGAAAGGATATAGTCCACCTTCTACCACTATACCCGTATAGGGTTCTCCTATTTGTATCGAACATAAAGTGTGCGACACCGCCTCTGAATAGATCGTCGACTTCGAACCCAAACCATAACATCGGACCATTATCCATAGGTTTAAGTCTAGTTTCGATCTCGAATATACCGTAGTTGAAGCATTTCTTCGATCTAAGAGATACAGTTTGTATACCCTTAGGTTTCACGTATCTAGCTGATGTAAATACGGTATACCTCGATTCCCTCCAGTCGATTAAGAAGTATTTGCTAGGATCTACGGATTCGAATTCTTCAGCATACCCTTCGGTAGCGAGTCTACGAATCCAGCAGTAGAATATTCTATCTAAACCCTCGGTTAAAGCTATGGTTGGTCTGATGAAATCTAGAATAGACATTACGGATTTAATCTTGGGTAGAGGATGTTTAAAGTTTATTCTAGTACTTCTATCATAACCTAGTAATAGATTCAAGCACTTCGCATTATTATGCATCTATCTACTATAATTCCGATGGATGAAACATGATCCTTCAACTTTATCGAAATTATCGAAAACCTCCTTTGCGCATTCTAAGCTGAATGCTTGACTTATAGGTATATCTTCCATCTCATATCCATAGAGTGCAGGGCCTCTAATAAATGCTGGTTCTGAAATTAATCTTGCTAGATCTTCAACCTTATCTTTAAGCTCGCTAGGTAGTTTATCTCCCCCACTCTAACAGTACATCACTTACATCGTGGGATCTAGGATACTTTATACCTATGAGCCTAGGAGAGCTTTAACTATAAGCTCTAGAGCTTCCTGCGATCTTCTAATAGTCGAAGCAAATCCTTCTCATCGAGATTTAACCCAGCCTCTTTAAGACATCTTCTTGCTTTAAAGGCATAGTCTTTAGCCGTTCCGATATTTATCAGATCCTTATCACCTCACCAAGCTTACTATCATAATGCTCTTTAAGCATACTAACGTAGAGGTTTATCAAATCTTTAATATCATCTAATCCAAATTTCCTTTCATCTCTGATAGAGCTATCCTTCACAGATTCAAACCTCACCGTTAAGTTTAGACCCGATTCTCTTCTATACAATTATTATAGGGATTATATACTCATTTATCATGGATTGTTCCAATCGAAGAGCATTCATAAATAAGTATGTCGAGAGGAAGTACTGTATTGAATCTGAGAACAATGTAGAAATCTTTGATTATGCTGAATACATAATGGGATAATCATTCTATTCTTCTGACAGATCTTGTAGCTATTAGGTTTGCTCCAGTTCCTAGGATATTCTCTAATAGTATCTGCCCTAGTTCTACCGGTGCTTCGATCTCCATATACGCTGCTAATCTAGCTACCTCTCTAACAAACTTCTTAGGTATCGGTTTATCGGTCTTAACAGGTACTACCGGTGTATCTCCATATCTAACCTTTACGACGGTTATAGCTATCCTCCTAGGATCTAGAATTTCCTGTCTAACATAATCTAAACCTCTACTACAGCGGTAACCAGAAGCTTCTAATCCATCTCCAAGCATCCTTACAGTTATGATGCATCCTATAGGGCATACTATACATGTAAGCCTATGTTCAACTATATTCATACTCATATACGTCTAACCTCTACGCTTAATCTATCCAATCCTTTAAGAAATGTTAGATCATCCTTTCTGAGAATTAGTCTAATCATCTCTCCAGGTCTCACTACAGGATATCTAAACTCTTTAGATATCTCTTCGAAACATATCCTGACATCGTATTCAGGCTTCTGCACTCTCATATATAGGACTACATCCCTTTCGCAACTTATATATTGAGGTATAGCGAACCTGATGTTACGTCCCCTAGCTATACGTACATAGCTTCTAGGCTTAACCCCCTCGGATAATAATATCGATGCACTTTCTGCAGCAGATTCGCCTTGTTCTACTACATAATCCACTAGATCGTTTACTACTAGAGAGTTGCCAGCTATGAATATCCCGTGATGCGTTATGGATTCTAGATAATCATCGACTATAGGACCCCTAGTCGATGGGTCCATAGCTAAGCCCATCTCCTCTAAAAGCCTTACGTTAGGTATTAAACCAGCTGATACTACTACTGTATCACATTCTATATACTCTTCGCTTCCAGGTATAGGTTTTAAATCTTCATCAACCCTGATCGTGATGACGCCTTCAACTCTACGTTTACCCTCTAACCTGATAGCCATCCTACCTAATAGTAGTGGTATATCATAGTCCATTAGGCATTGAACTATATTCCTAGTTAAGCCTCCAGGCCACGGCATCATTTCTATTACAGCTTCGACTTTAGCACCTTCTAAAGCGAATCTCCTAGCCATTATAAGACCTACATCACCAGATCCTATGATTACTATCCTACTGCCAGGCAGGATACCGTAAACATCCATGTATGCTTGGGCTTCACCAGCTGTGAATACTCCTGAAAGCCTCCTACCAGTTACTCCTATCTCGAATAACGTCCTCTCTCTAGCACCAGCTGTATAGATTATGATTGGAGCTTCTACTTCTAGAAATCCGTGAGGTGAGATGGCTTCTATCATTTTGTATGGATATCTATTTTTAGAATATATGATCTTAACTACATGCGATCTAATCCTATACTCTATACCTTGATCCTCAACCTTATCTATAATCCTCTGTATGAATTCTGTTCCTGTTAGATCTTCACCTAGATAGTGTAATCCGAAGCCTGGATGTATACATTGGAATGGTATACCACCTATCCTATCCCCACTTTCTATCACTAACGGGTTAAACCCTTTTTCTCTAAGCTTGAGAGCAGCTGATAAGCCTGCTGGCCCACCACCAATTATAACCGCGTCATACCTAGTCATGGGGTTCGCCTCTAAGAATAGATTTTACATCTCCAACCCCAAGTATAGATTTATCTGAGTTCATCTTAACACTCCATAGAGGAATGCCTTCGATTCTAGAAATAAGGTAGGCTATCCTACATCTGCAGAAGCTTCCCTGACAGAATCCGTACATAGCTTTAGACCTGAATTTAACTCCATCTAGGGTTATAGTTTTCAAACCTATATACTTCATCCTATCTATAGCTTCCAGGATCTCAGCTTCTGAAACCATATTGCACCAGCATATTATACTACCATACCTTGGATCCTTCTCTATGAACTTCTTAATAATACGTTTAGGTTTATCCTTAATTCTAGCTATACCCCTCCTATACGGGTTCCATGAATCCTTAGGTTCAAGCTTTAAATCATACTTATCGCGTAGAAGGTTGAATACATGTATAGCTATAGCTGGAGCAGCTGTTAATCCTGGTGATCTTATACCTGCTACATCTATGAAGCCCCATGGATCTGTATAGGCTTCTATAATCCAATCCCCGTTTGGAGGTTCAGGTCTTATCCCTGCGAAGAATTTGATTATCCTATCTCTAGGTGGGAGCTTCTTTAGAAGTCTAGAAGCTTCGTTTAGAATCTTAGATAATCCTTCTATCGATGTGGATGTATCATTCTTAGAATCGTTTGGTAGATCCTCGGCTGTAGGCCCTATAAGAAGATTTCTTTCTATCGTCTCTACAACGTATACCCCTTTACTCATAGGTGTAGGTACGGAATGGATTATATGCTTAGGCTTAACATCTACGAAGCTATCGAATAGTATATATTCACCCCTCCTAGGCTTCAGCTTATAATCCAAACCTACTGTTCCGGCTACCTCATCTGCATATATACCTGCAGCGTTAACTACTATATCAGCTTCTATGAACCCCCTATTCGTTTCAACACCTTTAACTCTACCATCCGATACTATAACCCTCCTAACCTCTGTCTCCGTCAATAATTTAACATTGTTGGATACAGCGTTCTCTACTAGAGCTATGACAGCATCTATAGGGGATATAACCCCTGCGGTGGGAGCCCATACTGCTGCTATAGCTTCACCACTTATGTATGGCTCGATTCTCTCAGCTTCATCACGATATAGTAGTCTAACGCCAGGTACACCGTTAATCCTAGCTAGATCTACATACCTCTTAGCCTCCCCTTCGAATCCTTCGAATACAAGCATAAGCTCTCCTGGAAACCTTATGGGTATATCTAGTTCTCTAGCCCAATTCCTCCAAAGTCTATTACCCTCTACGCATAGCCTAGCTCTAAGCGGGTATAGGTTCGGATCCTCTTCATGTCCAGGATGAATTATACCAGTATTAGCTTTACTAGCACCCCAACCTACATCAGCCTCCCTATCTACAAGATATACATCTAAATCTTTATACATGCTAGCTATACGAGCTATAGATGCACCGATTATACCTGAGCCTACTATCAGAAGCCTCATAGGTTACCGCTATCCTCCTAGTTCGTAAACCCATGGAATCTCTCTAGCCCAATCTAAAGCTCTTCTAACAGCGGATCTCCATCCTCTATAAAGCTTTTCTCTATAATCTTCATCCATCCTAGGCTTAAACACCTTCTCGATTCTCCAATTAGATTTAACATCATCAAGATCTCTCCATAAGCCTACTGCTAACCCTGCTAGATAGGCTGCTCCAAGCGATGTAGTTTCAGATACTATAGGTCTCACGACATCTATACCTAGTATATCTGCTTGGAACTGCATAAGGAAATCGCTTCTAGAAACCCCGCCGTCAACCCTAAGTATACGTATATCTATACCTGTATCGTTATGTATAGCTTCGATAACATCCCTCGTAAGATACGCTATGGATTCTAGTATAGCTCTAGCTATATGCCTTCTATCCGTACCACGGGTTAAACCTATAATCAAACCTCTGGCATACATATCCCAGTATGGGGCACCTAATCCGACGAAAGCAGGTACGAAGTATACCCCGCCGGTATCGTCGACGGATTCGGCTAGGATGCTAGCTTCGGATGGGGATTCTATCATCTTCAACCCATCCCTAAGCCATTGTATAGCTGCACCTGTTACGAATATACTACCTTCACATGCGTACGTAGCCCTACCCTTTTCGAGGCTATGGAAGATCGTGGATATCAATCCATGCTTAGATTTTATAGGTCTAGAACCTGTATTCATCAAAATGAAATTCCCCGTTCCATAGGTACACTTGATATCGCCCACCTCAAATCCTACCTGACCGAATAGAGCAGCTTGCTGATCACCTGCATCCCCGGCTACAGGTATCTCAACTCCACCTAGAATCCTACTGAATTCAGAGCTGGTATAACCGTAGAATTCACGGTCACATGAGGGTCTAGGAGTAGGTAGAGCATGTACAGGTATACTACCCATAATCTCTAGTAGATCCATATCCCAATCCAATCTATGTATATCGAATAACATAGTCCTAGAAGCATTAGAGTAATCGGTTATGTATGCTCCACCCATATCAGGAGTTAAGCAATCCCTAGATCCACGGGTCATATTCCATATAATCCACGTATCGATAGTACCGAATACGGCTTCACCCTTCTCCACCTTAACTCTAAGATCAGGTATATTATCTAGAAGCCACCATATCTTAGTAGCAGAGAAGTATGGATCGGGAATCAACCCAGTCCTATTAACTATAAGATCCATATAATTCGCTCTCAAATAATCCACTAAGCTAGAAGTCCTCCTACACTGCCATACGATAGCATTATACAAAGGTAGACCACTCCTAACATCCCATACAACCACGGTCTCCCTCTGATTAGTAACACCGATCCCAACTAAATCGTGAATATCGATACCAGCCCCCTCGATAACAGCCCTAAAAACAGCCTTAGTATTCTCCCATATCTCAATAGGATCATGCTCAACCCACCCAGGCCTAGGATAAATCTGCCTATGCTCCATATAAGCCCAACCACCGCGAACGGGAAAACCACTATCATCAAAAAGCATAGCCCTAGTACCAGTCGTACCCTGATCCACAGCTAATACAAACCTACCCCCAGATTTCATAAATCATAACTGCTACTCAAGAGGATATAAAAATATATAAATAGGTTTTAAACAAGATAGTTATAGATACTACTTTTTCATCAATCTATAAGCATATAGAATGTGAATTGTGAAATTACATTAGAATACTAGATTAATATAAAATACTAAAAATAGTATATAAGATTATAAATAAATTACAGAGTAAACTTCATTCACCTCAGCATATTAAATA
>JAGTQC010000007.1 GCA_018396535.1 Candidatus Bathyarchaeota archaeon
TACCGAAGTATTGATTAACCTTCTCCCAGTTGGAAGTAGGTGTGCATCCCTATTCTATGCAGAGGCATGCGTTAAAGCTGGTGTAGCTTTTGTGAACGCTATACCTGTATTCATAGCTAGTGATCCTCTATGGAATGAGAAATTCAGTCTAGCTGGTATACCGCTTCTAGGCGACGATGTCAAGGGCCAGGTAGGAGCAACTATACTCCATCGTTTAATCATTCATCTACTCCATATGAGGGGTGTAGAAGTGGAGGAGACATATCAGTTGAATATAGGTGGCAACACTGATTTTATGAACATGCTTGCGGAGAATAGACTATATGATAAACGTGTAAGTAAGACTAAGGCGGTAACTAGCATATTGCCATACGGGGATAGGCTTGAATCTGAAGGTAAGGTTAGAATAGGACCTAGCGATTATATACCTTTTCTTGGTAATACTAAGATATGCTACATATACGTTAAGGGTAGGGGCTACGCCGATTTTCCTATCGAAATCGAAGTGAAACTTAAAGTCGATGATAAATCTATGATAGCGGGCATATTGGTCGATGCTATAAGGGTTGCTAAGCTTGCTATGGATAGAGGGTTTAGAGGTGTCGTAAAGAGTGCATCTGCATACTTCTTTAAGCATCCGCCAGTTCAGATAGAAAGCGATGAAGAAGCATATAGGCTACTGTTGAAGTTTATAGAGGATGGAGAGGATTTAGCTTGAACTAGCTTCTAATACTGATACTATATGAGAGTAGTATCGATGCTACTGTTTGGAGAGATACCGTGTAGGCTATTACTATGAGTAGTGGTATACTGTAATCTAGCATAAATCCGTATACTAAACCTGAAATCAAAAATCCAGCTCCGTATAGAGTATTGAATATCCCGTATCCAGTCCCCCTATATTCTGTTGATGTTATCGTAGCTATAACTGCACGATAGACAGATTCTTGCATCCCATATATAACTCCATAGATTACCGATGCAAGTATAATCGGGTGAGCCGCCCCGATAAATACTAGGATAGAAGGTATAGTAGAAGTTATCAACGGTAGGTATAGTATTCTGAGACCGATTTTATCATATAGTACGCCTGATACGATAGCTGATGGTGCATCTACAGCTTGTATAACCAGGTATATTAGAGGTATAATCCATTCATCTAGAAATATGCTTGACGCTTTATAGAGTATTAGGCTAGCTGGGATGAGTCCTAAGGTGTTAACCAAAATTGCAGAAGAGTATAACCAGAATTTTATGTTTAGACTAGAAGGCTTAAACGACCCATACTTAATCTTCCTGGTAGATTCTATAGGTCCTATATTCTTATATGCATAGGTTAACGTAGCTATCAAAGCCGTATATGGTATTGCTAAAACTATAAATGCATACTCATACACACCTCTAGTGTAGAACATAACGATGGATACAATTAGGGGGCCTAATATGGCTCCCACTTGATCGAGAAATTCATGCATACCGAATGCTTTACCCGCACCTACATCCTTAGATACCATAGATATTATCGTATCTCTACTAGGCGTTCTCAAAGCTTTACCTACTCTCTCAGTTATAGTTAGTATTACTGCTATAGGCCAACTCCATGCTATCGATAATAACGGTATAGATGCTATCAAACCATATCCTACGAAAGTTAGGCTCCAATACCTACCGGTTACATCGGCTATTAGACCTGATATCAATCTTAGACCTAAACCTATAGAATCTCCTAAACCTGCAGCTAAACCAGTTATAGAAGCGGATGCTCCTAGATACTTTAGAAAGCTTGGTATCAACCCCCTAGCTCCTTCATAGACTATATCACCCATTAGACTTACAAACCCTAGGAGAATTATAGCCTTATAACCTCTACTATATCTGCTCGACAAGCTACGGGGATAGAATCAAATAGTATCCTATAAGTATTTTTCCTTGCTAGCGTACGTATCCATCTATTTCTAGATGCGAATATTCTCTAAGAAATATGGTAGGTATACCTTTAGATCTAAGCTTCTTCCTAAGCTCTCTATCATTAGTAGCTACGACTGCTTCCAGCTTAATAGCTGCTTTCAATATGGATTCATCAGTATTTAATCCCCTTACTTCATCTAAATCCATGATTATACACTTCTCCTCTATCAACTTTAAAGCTAGCCTAGCTCCACGAGAATTATCCCCCATCCCATCAGCTATATGTCTAACTTCCTCGACTATTTGAGGTAAGACTATAAACTCTACATTCCTATCGAGTAAATCCTTTACTGCTTCGAATGGATCTATACCAAACTGGAATGGAAGTAGAAGGAAATTTGAATCTAGTATAACCTTAATGGGCATATCCTCTCTACGTTTTGATTACTCCGTAACCGATAAGCCTCCACCTATCAGCTATACGTCTACTTACAGCTATCCTTTGACCTATAGGAGCACATACAGGCCTCCTTAAATTAATATGTAGTTCATCTGATTTCACATCGTCTACTACACCCACAGTTAACGATGTACCTACGTTAAGCAGTAGAGTCTCCCCCCTGGATATAGATGATACACGGGTAGGCTCTACTAAACCTACCACATACTCAAATAATCTATACTCCATAGTGAAGTTGTTCCATACTGGCGGCATATGATCAGGATACCCTACTATATTTCCAACCATACCATCAGCTTTAGTTAGATAAGGATCGAGTTTAGTAGCAATACCGACTAAACCTCCACATCTAGCCTCATCTACTTCTATGGATCCATACCTCAAGCTTACGACCTCGGTGATTAGACTCCTATAGCTTCCATCCGGCATCCTAATTCCAGGTCTAATCTCTACCTCATCCCCCACTCTGAGTCTACCTTGAACTATAGATCCCCCTATCACTCCACCTTTAAGCTCCTGTACTGGTGTACCAGGTTTATTCACATCGAACGATCTTACGACTAGCATTAATGGAGGTTTATTTGGATCCCTCTTAGGTGTAGGTATATAATTCTCTATAGCTTCGAGAAGATAGCCTATGTTAACCTTATGCTGAGCTGAGACAGGTATTATAGGAGCATCTCTTACACCATACTCATTTAGAAACTCCCTTATCTCCTTATAGCTTTGTAAAGCTCTACTCCTATCCACTAAATCTATCTTATTCTGTACGACTACTATATTCTCAACGCCTACTATTTTTAGAGCCATAAGATGCTCCCTAGTTTGAGGCTGAGGACATTTCTCATCTGCAGCTATCACTAAAAGAGCCCCATCCATAACGGCCGCACCAGCTAGCATAGTAGCCATAAGTATTTCATGTCCTGGAGCATCTACGAAGCTTACAGTCCTCACAGGCTCAACTTTGGAGTCGCATCGATCGCATATAGGCTTATTCGTATACCTGTATGGTGGATCACAGTTACTGCACCTATATATTACCATATCAGCATACCCTAATCTTATCGTAATACCTCTCCTAAGCTCTTCGCTATGCCTAGCAGTCCATATACCTGTAAGTGCTTCTACTAGTGTTGTCTTACCATGATCTACATGTCCAGCAGTACCGATATTACATTCAGGTATTAATCGAGGATCTATCTGCATAACCTATCATCTTCAATCTAGAATTATCAAGGGTAAAGATATACCTTAACCCATCTAATCGTTAATAGTAAGACGTGCTATGTACGCTGGGGTGAGGGTTTCTCGACAATCTTCACGTTAACCTGCACTATATCCGCGCTTATAGTATTACCTCTCACATATACCCTCCTCCTCTCCCCCCTTCTCCTAGGTCTAAATCCCACTCCTCCACTTAGTAGAAGCTTCTTCCTACCTGGGCCATATACATCTGGTCTCATAGGGAATCCATCCCTATCTGATCCACCCGTTATCATAAGCCTGTATCCACTTAAACCTATTATACTTCCATCGAATACATCCCCTATTTTTAAACCGTAGAGTAGCCTAGCCTTTGCTTCATCTACCTCTACGGTTTTAGCCGTACCATTTTCAGGATCTGATACTACAAGCTTGATGTTAGGCATTAATCCTCCCCTTCAACTGGCTAACCATCTAAGTCTCGACGCCTATGTTTAAACTTTTCCCCTTCTAATTCTTGTAATCTCGGTTATAAGCTCCTTATCTTCAGCTGTAAGATTTTCACCTAGCTTCTCGTACAATAATAGCTCATCCCTCTCACTTAGATATACGTATAGGATATCCCCTTCGTCGAAATGTCTACCTACCGTAGGTTTATCTATAGATATAGCAACTTTCATACCTACAGTAGCTTCAGGTATGGGCTTCCCCCTATCTTGTATCTGCTCTATCCTTCCTAATAATCTACCATCACTACGCATAAGAGGAGCGCCAGCCCTTATCCTGCCAGCTAGCACTTCTACACCTACTATAGCTGGTTTACTTCTCCTGAAAACATAACCCTGCAATACTCTCACCTTACCTGGCATAACTAGATCCTTTAACGTAAGCTTAGATAACCTATCCTTCTCAGATGAAGCCCAATTCAAGTAATCTTCTATCAAGCGATATATGATGTCATTGAAGAATATGGGGATTAAACCCATAGCCTCCTCCTCAGCTTCAGGTAGAATCCTAACATTGAAGGCTAGCACAACTCCATAGAGCGGATCACTAGCTCTACTAGCCTCAGCTTCGATAACATCTCTCCTAGTTACAGGACCTATATCAGCTATCCTCACTGGTATATTATTACGTCTAAGTTCTGATATCAAAGCTTCAAGTGATCCTAGAGTATCAGCCTTAACGACTACGCCTATCCGATCAGTCCTAACTAGTAGATCCTTTACCTCCTCCGTGACGAGCTGCACGTATTCATCGATAGATCTACCAGGTTCGACGGCATATAACGGTGCACCTGGGATAGCCTCCTCCAACCCAGGTGCAACTATTTTCACACCTGCCGCAGCTGCAACCTCTTCAACCTGCTCGAAACCTCCTGTAGGCATCCTTATCTCTTGTAAAGGCTTAGGTTGGAATAGTGCTCTAATCCTAGTCGATATGGGTGCTGATCTACCCATAGTAACTATTAGATCACCTCTCCTAAGAACCCCATCATATATTATAGCGTTGACCGTATGTCCTAATCCAGGCTCTTCTAAAACTTCGATTATACTACCTCTAGCAGCTCCAGATGCTACGGTAAGCCTACTACGCATATACTGTTGGGTTATACCAACTAGAACCGCTAGAAGCTCAGGTATACCTTCACCTGTTTTAGCAGATACTGGTACTATAGCGACCTCCCTCCTGAAATCCCTCACCCTATCGAATCTATTAGAGTTAAAACCGTAGGATGCAAGACTAGATATAATACTCGATAACTTAACTTCAAGCTCAGCTACCACATATGGATCCTGCTTCCTTATAGATTCCATGAATGTAGTATTAGGGCTGGGCCTCCAACCATCTATTAGATCTATCTTATTAGCAGCTACTAGAAACGGGACTCTCCTAGATTTTAGAAGATCTATAGATTCAACTGTTTGAGGCTCCACCCCCTTCATGACATCTATAACAAGTATAGCTATATCGGCTATCGAGCCACCCCTCCGTCTAAGGTTAGCGAAAGAATGATGACCAGGTGTATCTATGATAAGTAAACCTGGAACATCTATTCTCCATTTATATGCTTCTAATAGAGGTTTACATACAGCTCTAATAGTATCGGCTGGGAAGAAGCTTGCGCCTATATGCTGGGTTTAGGAGACCCTTCTATAAGGTCTCATCCCCCCAGCTTCCCTCATAGCTATAGCAGTACCTCTGATCTTATCTAGTAGAGTCGTCTTCCCATGATCTACATGACCTAGTACGACGACTATAGGGCTCCTTATCCTCAAGGTATATCACCTTATGATCGGTAAACCTAGATTCTGAGGAGAGTTATAAATAGTTCGATTTAGACTATCTAGGTAGGGAAATTCTTAATTACATGAATCCCATTCTGTAATTCTAGCTATACAGGAAATGATGTGATCGAGTATAGAGTATCAAGGGATGATGCATTATGAATAGCATCTATGAAGTCAGATTATTCAAGGAAGAAGGGTTTAGACGTAGGAGATGCCCTTCATGTGGTAGATTCTTTTGGAGTCTAGATGAAGAACAGGTGTACTGCGGTGATCAACCTTGCGTAGAATATAGCTTTATAGGAAACCCTGTGACTAGTGTTAGGTATAGGCTTGAGGATCTACGTGAAGCATTCCTATCGTTCTTTGAAAGGAATGGTCATAAAAGGGTTAAGAGGTATCCTGTCGTAGCTAGGTGGAGGGAGGATGTATACCTAGTTGGAGCATCGATATATGCGTTCCAGCCATGGGTTACTGAAGGCATAGCTCCACCACCTGAGAATCCTCTAACTATAAGTCAACCATGTATAAGGCTAACAGATCTACCAAAGGTTGGACGTACAGGTAGGCATCTAACTAGCTTCGAGATGATGGCGCATCATGCGTTCAATACGAGGGATGAGATTGTATACTGGAATGATGAAACTGTAGATTACTGTTACAGATTCTATAGGGATGTATTAAAGATACCGGTTGAACATATAACCTTCATAGAAGATTGGTGGTCTGGTGGGGGTAATGCTGGTGAAGATTTTGAAGTGGTTATAGGTGGAGCTGAAGTCGCCACCCTAGTATTTATGCATTATAGAGATAGAGATGGTGTTTTAGATGAGATGCCTGTGAAAGTTGTAGATACAGGCTACGGTTTAGAGAGGAATTTATGGATATGTTTAGGCACTCCTACCATATACGATGCAGTACATAGAGAGTTCATAAATAAGATCATAATGGAAGCAGGTATACCTAGGATAGATGAAGATATACTTGTAGAAGTATCGAAAGCTTCGGGTAGAATGGAGAGTATAGCTGATTTAGAATATCAAGTTGCGAGTAGAGTTGGGCTATCCGTAGATGAGCTTCGACGAATTATGAAGCCATACAATGCCATATACGCTCTTTCCGATCATACATATACTATAGCTTGGATGCTATGTGATGGAATAGTACCTTCTAATACAGGTGCAGGGTATTTAGCTAGACTTCTAATTAGGAGGAGTCTAAGATTTCTTAGGGAGCTTGGATTAGAGATACCGTTATCAAATCTTGTGGATCTACAAATATCACGTATAGCTAGAAGCTACCCTGAAGTCATGGATTCTAGAAGTAGCGTATTGGATATAGTTGATGTAGAGTGTGAAAGATATCGTAGAACTATAAGCGAAGCACCTAAGATTATAGAACGTATAGTAGCGAGGAGGAGGGATAAACTCACGCTGAACGACTTAGTAGAACTATACGATTCCTACGGTATACCTCCTGAAGTCTCTGAAGAATACTTATCTAAGCTAGGTATAGAAGTTGAGAAGGGTGATTTCTACGCTCTACTAGCTTCTAAGCATAGTAAACCTGAGGAGGTTAAGGTTGAGGAGAAACCTATTTCAAAACTCGTAAAGGATCTACCAGCTACACGTATGCTATACTATGAGTATCCAGCTATGCTTACGTTTAAAGCGAGGGTTCTAAAAGCCGTGGATCGATATGTTATACTCGATTCTACATGCTTCTATCCAGAAGGTGGTGGAGCTATATCAGATATAGGTGTTATGAGATGGGAGGGGGGTGAAGCTCGTGTAGTAAACGTGGAGAAGATAGGCGATATAATAGTTCATACTGTAGAGGGGCTCCTACCGCCTATAGGTGTAGAGGTAGAGGGATACATAGATAGGGAGCGTAGGGAGCAGGTTAGGAGGCATCATACTGCTACACATATACTTATAGGAGCTGCTAGGAGACTTCTAGGTACTCATGTATGGCAGATGGGGTCGTTGAAATCCGTAGATTATGCTAGACTAGATATATCACATTACAAGAGGTTATCGTTAGATGAACTTCGATCCTTAGAGAGGATGGCTAACGAAATCGTTAGAGAGGCTAGACGTGTTAACGTATACTGGATACCTAGGGATAAGGCTGAATCCATGTATGGATTTACACTATATCAGGGAGGTGTTTTCCCAGGTAAGATTCTGAGAGTTGTAGAGATAGAAGGGTGGGATGTAGAGGCGTGTGGAGGGATACATTGCGATAATACATCCGAAGTCGGATTCATAAAGATAATAGGAGCTGAGCGTATACAAGATGGTGTTGAGAGGATACACTTCGCAGCTGGTGAAGCTTCACTTAGATATCTATGGAGTATAGAGGATACCATTAGGGATCTATCCAATATGCTCTCAGCCCCCGTTGATAAACTAGTGCTCACAGTCGGTAACCTACTAGAGGAAGTTAAGAGTCTACGTAAGGAAGTTAGAAGGCTTAGAGAAAGGATAGCTGGATCTATAGCCGCTGGCTATAGAAGTATAGAGCTTGAAGGAGGTGTTAGAATTAGTATAGCATCTATGGAAGGTGATCCTGAGACTATTATCAAAGTCTGCGAGAAGATGGTTGATAGAGATCCATCACTTATCACGATATTCTTCATACCTGGAGAAATATATAGATTGGTAGTCATGGCTGGAGACGATGCTATAGCTAAAGGGTTTGATGCAGGTAGAATAGCATCTATGATAGCTAAAGCTATGGGTGGGGTGGGCGGTGGGAAGGCTAGGCTAGGCCAGGGTGGTAAGCTTAACCCCACGGAAGTTGAGAAGCTTTTATCCAATGTAGATAGAGTCAAATATATCCTGAAATCGTTAGGTGGCTGAAAAATCGTTAATAACTAGTCCCTACATTCTTTCTCATTGCATATATGAGCAAACTTAGTATAGCTAAATTTAGAGCTCTCGTTAGGAAGATAGCATCTGAAGCTATATCTTCAGGTGAAAGGAGGCTTATAGTTCTAGCTGGTAGAGAAAGCCTAAGGTATGGATGTCTCGCGGTACGTGCATACTGTAAGCTAGTTAAGAAGAAGGTATCGCTACTCTACAGTGCCGATACTGATCAGACTGGTGCTCTAATAGGGCTAGATAATGTTAAGGATGAGTTGAAGGGAGTAGCTTCCCTAGATGCTTTAAGCTTAGATGAGAGTGATCTAGCTTTAGGTGGTACATGGGATCTACTTCTAGTAGACTTCTCTAAACAGTTTAGAGCAAACGATCTAGGTAGACTAACCGAAACTGTTAGGGGTGGAGGCCTCCTATTATTCTGTATACCACCATTAGATGAATGGTTCTCTACGCTAACACCGTTCGAGAGGAAGCTTATTTCTAAACCATATACTGAGTATGATATTAAGCATTTATTCAAGAGGAGGTTTGTATCGAAAGCTTTAGAGCATCCGGGAGTATGGCTTATAGATCTAGAGAAGGGGGAAGTATATGGAAGAGAGACTAAGACTATAAGTTCTGCTCCTGCAAGATTTACCGTAAACCTCTATGGTATACCTTTAACCGAGGATCAGCTCAAAGCTATAGAGGTTTTCCAGAAGCTCGTAGAGACTAAGGGTAAGAGCTGTCTACTAGTAATAGCCGATAGGGGTAGAGGTAAATCTGCAGCTATAGGTTTAGGGTTAGCTTGGTATGCAAAGAAGCTTATAGATGAGGGTAGATCTAGGTTTATCATACTCACCGCACCTGAACCTAGTAATATCAGAACTCTAGTAGACTTCCTAGTTAGAGGGCTTGAGATTCTAAATATCAGATATAATGTGAGAGAGGTTGGTGGAGTTATACGTAAGGTTGAAGTAGATGGTGTAGAAGTAGCCTATACGCAGCCAGTCACAGCGGCTAAGAGTAAAGTCGCTGTCAAAGTAGTAGATGAGGCTGCAGGTATACCTATACCTTTACTCTTAGGTATACTCAAAAATTCTAAGATATCCATTTTCTCTTCGACGATACACGGCTACGAAGGAGCTGGTAGAGGTTTCTCGGTTAGGTTTATGAAAGCTCTTAAAGAAGATCCTAGACTTAACGTAGAGTATGTAAAGTTAGAAACCCCGATAAGGTATCCTAAGGATGATCCTATAGAAAGATGGCTCTATGACATGCTCCTCCTCGACGCTGAGCCTGATAAAATTGAAGGTGAACCCTCATTAGATCTAGTGAGCTATAAACGTATAGATAAGGATGATCTATTCAGGGATGAAAGCATCCTCAGAAGCCTATATGGTATATACGTGTTAGCGCACTACAGGAATAGACCTAACGATCTAGCTATACTATTGGATGCGCCTCATCATTCAGCTAGAGCGTTGATATATAATGGAAAGGTTATCGTAAGTTTATGGGTTGCAGAAGAGGGCGGTTTAACATTCGCATCGAGAGATGATATGCTTAGAGAAGCTGAAGCTTCAGGTCACGTTATACCTAGCCGTGTCGCTCTACATTGTAGTGTTCTAGATTTCTTCAAATTGAAGGGTTTACGAATCGTACGTATAGCTACGCATCCAAACTTCACTGGTAGAGGTTTCGGATCTAAAGCTCTAAGTATGCTTGAATCCGAATCTTCAGGTATATATCATTGGATTGGAGCTAGCTTCGGCGCATCCGAAGAGCTTGTAAAATTCTGGACTAGGAATGGGTATATCCCAGTGCATCTAAGCCCTTCTATAAACCCTGTTTCAGGAGAGTATAGTTTGATAGTGATTAAACCGTTAACAGAGGAAGCTTATGAGTATGTAGCTCAAGCTAACGTCGAATTCAGGGTGCGTTTGCTCGAAAGCCTATACGATGTATACTCGAAGCTTAAGCTCGATATAGCTAGACTCCTACTATCGGTAGGTCTTGGAGGTATGCGTATAGAACTTACAAGAAGCCAGGAGGATAGAGTAAGAGAGTATAGCAGAGGTATGTTGAGCTATGAAGCTTCATGCGATTCTGTGAAAGCTCTAGCTAGGATACACTTCCTATCTAAACCCGATGAAAGGGTTAAATTCGAAGATTACGAAGAGAAATTGATGATAGCTAAGCTATTCATGGGTATGGATTGGGAGTCTATAAGGAGGATCCTTAAGATAGATAAACCTTTAGATTGTATGAGAAGAATAGCAGGTAGAATGGTGGAATGCTATTTGGATAGATCAGGCTAACTTAGTAAGCTTATCCTCAAACATTCTAAACGATGTATACAACTCTTCCAGCACCCTTCTATCGATACCTATATCTACCACCCCATCCCAGGGAAACATATACCCGCTATCCTTCTCTGATAGATACTTACCGATATCTATACCCACCTCTTCTAAAGCTCTACGCCAGCCAGATAATCCTCCACCATATGAGGCCCATCTAGCTATAAGCTCCGCTAACTCTAATCCTCCAAGCGATAACACAGTCTGTATCTGAGCCCATCTCTCATCGTAGAAATCTACATCAACTATATACCTATCGATATATTCTTCAAGTCTCCGTCTAATCCTACGATAGAATTCTATAGGCTTTAAACCCCTCCACTGGAATGGTGTATGAGGTTTCGGTATCACAGGGTTTATGGATAGCTTTATAGAGCTTGGATATCTAAACCCAGCTTCCATAGCATTACGTAGGATATCCAGTATATACCTCTCCTCTCCTTCGAAGAATCCTACGAGGAAGTAGAGCTTAAGCTCTCTAAATCCAAGCTTATAGGCTTCATCGAATATCGATGATAAACCCTCCCTACTATACGGTTTACCTAGGATGGATGCTAGAGGACAGAAACCAGTTTCAGGAGCTAGCGTAAGCATCCTCTGACCAACCCTAGCTATAGCTTCAAGCCTATCCCTACTGATCGTATCTAATCTAAGGCTTGGGATAGATGCATCCAACCCTACACTTACAAGCCACTCTAGAATCTTATCCGAATCCTTATGATCAAAGAATGAGGGTGCATAGAATGTAACCCTTCTAACCTTATTTACTTCAACCCCCTCCTCTATTAGAAGCTTAATCTTCGTAAAACTCCTATCTCTCTTAGGCTTGAATATACCTCCCTCCAGACAGAATAGGCATCTATGTAGGCACCCCCTAGATGCTTCCAATATCATACTCCTACCCCATATAGGCTCCCTATCTAATGGTTGCAGCTGTAGTACAGGATGGTATGCATCATCTAAGTCTTTCTGATAGACCTTTTTAACAGGGGTTCCAGATACGCTATATACATAAACGCCATCGATATCGGCTAATTCTTCAAGCATAGATTTCCTATCCCCTCTATACCCCACTATGATACCGAGAATCTTATCTATAGATGGCTCAAATTCGCCTATGAAAGCTGCATCGGCTACACAGAGGGTTAATAACGGGTTAGCCGTAGCTACAGGTCCACCTATTAGAATTATGGGTGGATCCATACGCTTACTAGGTATAGGATCGATACCACTACGTATAAGCATAGAAGCTAACTTAACTATATCTGGTTCAAAATGTAGCGATACAAGTATGGTATCGAAATCTCTTAGAGTCATACCATACTCTATACTTCGAGGTATACTATCGGAATCAGGCTCGAATACTATACGATCCGCTATCACACCATCATAAGAATTGCATATGTAGTATAGGGATTGATGAGCTAGACTAGCCAATGCAACCTCATAGGTTGAGGGATATAGTATAGCTATCTTCGTATACCAGGTTTTATATGATTTAGCTACCCTACCATACTCTCTGAAACGTGGCATAGGCATAAGCTGTCAAAACCTCCTACGAATAGTACCCCCAAACTCCTACACCATTATAGATTAACCACAACCCTAGTAATATGTTGTTTTAGCTATAGAGTTAATCTTAGATCTGCGTTTCTAACTGGTGTACACATACTGATACTTCGTTATAGAAATTAGGTTTAAACCAAGTTGACCAATGATATGGGTTTAATTTTATTATGCGGTCGATGCATACATCACGTGAACGCTGAAGGATTTTCTCAAATTTATCTTACTAACAGATATATCGGAATCGAAGAGAAACTTACCGTTAATACGTGGGTTGTGATATAGCTTGGTAATACTATAGCATAGATTACAGTAAGTTCCTAACACCTCTAGCTATATACTCCACAGCTATAGCCGCAACTATTATAGCTGTTATGCTAGCTATTATCTCCGAGCCGGTTTCTCCTAGAAGCTTGTAGATTCTACCGATGAACCTTAGTGTAACCCATACGATAACTATATTCACAACTACGGCTATAAGGGTCACTATGAAACCTACCGTCCTTACCAATATAAGGCTTGTAGTTATAGCTCCAGGACCTACCAGGAGGGGGCAGGCTAATGGTACGACACCTATCCTAGTTTTCGAAGGGCTACGCCAACCTTCGAGTAGTATCCTAACCGAGATCACTAGGAGTAGTATCCCCCCAGCTACCATAAAGCTATCGACCGATATAGCGAATAGCTCTAGTATATACTGTCCTAGAAGTGTGAAAGCTAGTAGAAGTATGAAAGCTGTTATACCTGTAGCGTTGAATACGCTTCTACGCTTTTCCTCGGATAAATCGGATGTTAAACCTATGAAGATAGGTACGTTGCCTATAGGATCGAGTACCGCGAAAAGAGCTATCACAGCTTTAGCCAGTTCTACAGGATCTTGTTGAAGTGTGAAGGCAGATCCCTACTCCTTCTTCGATGTTAAATTTCTAAGTTTACCTAGAACATCGAGCCACATGGATATTAAGCTTACAAGCTCAAATTGTTTATCAGGGTTAGTCGTAGCTGATACTAGATCTCCAAGCTCTTCAAGCTTAGATACAGCTATCTTCTCTAAGCTTCTAAGCGATAGATCTGTTGCAGCTCTACTAAGCTCTTCATCACTTTTAACGAGTATGAATTTACGATTACAGAGAGGGCAGAAGACATCATTCTTAAGCTTGAATAACGGGACTTTGCATTCTGGACAGCTTTCGCTTAGCATAGATGCCCCTAACTTTAGGAGTTCAGCCATACGTTTGAAATCCGCATCCCTTATAGCCATATAGCTAACCCCTATAATCTATCGGTTAGCTCCCCCTCTTTAAGGATTAATCTCGATAGAAAGTTAAGTTTAAAGGTTTGATAACCGTTATTTAATGCTATCGAAAATATAGGATTGGGGCATACTATAGTAGGTGCCCCGGCTAGACGGGGGTGACACCATTTGTCTAGTAAGAAGAAGCCTACGCCGGAGGAGTATAAGGCTAGGGTTGCTCAAGCTATACAATTAATGGAGACTATAGTTAACGATCGTTTAACGCCTAGGAATATAAGAAGGGTTGTAAGCGAAGGTATAGAACTGCTTAAATCTGAGAAGCTAAGCTTAGCAGCTAGAGCTGTGCAGGTTATAGAATCTCTAGATGAGATTATGCAAGATCCGAATATGCCTCTATACGCTAGAACAAAGCTCTGGCAAATAATATCTTACCTAGAAGGGATCAGAGACTGATGTGCTTTAAAATTAAAGTTAGAGGTATATACGCTACAGCGTTAACTAAGCTATTGCTAGATGCAGGCTTCGGTATAGTAGATCCGAGTTTAGAAGTTAAGAAGAGGCTAAACCTAGAGTACGCTATATACGAGGAGCCTGATGCATACATCATGCAGGATGATAAGGATCCTAGTAGGATACTAGTCGAAGGTGATGGAGAAGCTTGCAGGGCTCTGATAGATACTCTGAGACGGGAGATACCGTGTATAGCTGTCTTCGAATCTAAATTTAACCCATACTCAATATATCTAGCTAAGGTTGTAGCTGGGATAGATGAAGGTATACTAGTCGATATAGGCGGAGTATATGGTCTTCTCGTAGGGGCTAGCAGAAACTACTCCGTAGGTGAGAAGGTACTCGTTCAGATTCAATCTCCATGCTGGGGTGGTATACCTAAGCTCTCGGATAATATAGTACTTAGAGGAAAGTTTACAAGAATATCGCAGGGGTTCGGTATAGAGTTTGATCCTAGAATAAAAAGTGAAGAAGTGAAGAAGGATCTGGTCAGACTTATAGAGAGGATCGGATTAAAAGGGTTTAAAGTATATTTCTCAGCCTACTCTATGGGTAGATCGATAGCAGATATAGCTATGGATCTTTCAGATCTTGCATCAAAATATCTACGTATATGTAGAGAGCCAAGCGAAGGTGATGCACCCCGTATTATAGAGCATGGTATTAAAGCTTTCCTAGTAGAGTTTACGAGTGTATCTAAAGTTAAGCTTGATGAGATACGTAGTTCTACGACTCCTACTATCGAGGGGCATCATAGCTTTAAATGCTACGAGGATTTGGGGAGGATAGTAGATTTCACAGAGTATCTAATCGCTAGAGGATTCGATAGGAAGATGTTAAGCGATATGGTAAAGGGGTATATTTATCGATCGATAGGGTTAGGATCTAAGATGGATTTCATGCATGTAACCCTTACAGGTAAGGTTTTAAAGCTTAGGCCAGGTACGGTGAAATTCTTCGATGGTAGATCGATGATAGTTAGACGTGTATTTACAGGTAAAGGAGTATACGATGGGCTTAATATTCCGATATCCTCTGGGGATGTATGTTATACGGTGATCGAGGATGGGTCATGGTTCATAAGACACATATACCTCTCCCAGGGTGAGTTAAAGGGAGAATACGTTAACGTGAATACTCCACCTGAAATCTTCCCAGGTATCGTTAGATATCTTGATCTAGCCGTGGATGTCGTGAAAACCCCAGATGGCGATATTAGGGTATTAGATCTAGATGAACTTGAAAAGTTTCTAAGCGAAGGCGTAGTAGGTAGGGATCTATATGAATTCGCTCTAGCTAAAGCTAGGGAAGCTGAGAATAGGTTAAAAAGTGGATGGAAACCTATCGATGAGATTCTAAGATATGTAGAGTCTATTTAGATCTGAGTTATAGCCGCCTGTATAGACTTTAAACGATATTATCCTTAAGCTTGATATAGCCTCCACGTTATGTGTAACCCCGGGTGGTATATATACTATGTCACCCCTAGATACAGTTAACTCTTCATCTCCTATCCTAACCTTAGCTTCCCCCTCGACTATATAGTATAACTCCTCGTATGATTCATGTGTATGTAGAGTCGCCTTCTCCCCCTCCCTCATAGTAGTATCCCATAATCCAACTATCCTCTTAGCTACAGGCTTCAGTAATACGCCATGTCCCTCCATCCTACCTATATACATACCTAAAGTTTGCTAGGTTGTGTATCGTATCTTTACTATTTATCTCACTCGCGATATAAATTCGAGTATATCCCTACTAGACGCTTAGTATCCGGTGTTGAAGATTACATTCAACCACCTCTCCCAGATATAATTTCGGAATTAATACCTGGATCTATGCTCTAATAATCCCTAGCTATACCAGAATCTAGAGTTTAGGTTTTACCTCTTTTAAAGATAACTTTATCAGGGTATCCTACCACCAATAGATCAGCGTAACCTATGAATAACCCTGTCTCCACTATCCCAGGTATAGATTTGAGCATCATGTCAAGCTTCCCAGGATTATCCACCCCTCCATCGATATAGAGATCTACAAGTACTCCACCAATATCCGATATTAGAGGACCAAACTTACCCCTATCTGTTAAACGTACCTCGGGTCTAAAACCTACAGATCTAAGCTTCCTACAAACCATAGATATAGCTTGAGGAATAACATCCAATGGTATCGGTCTTCTTAAACAGAGTCTATCCACTAGCTTACCATAATCAACCACGAATATACGCATAGAAGAGTTATATGCTAAAATCTTCTCAAGTGTAAGACAGCCACCCCCACCCTTCACCATATCTAGATTCGGATCAACTTCGTCAGCACTATCTACGTACAGATCCACCTGATCTACGGATTCAAGTGATAAAACCTTAAATCCGTAACTGGATAATCTGAGTGAACTACCTATGGATGAGCATACAAACGATAAATTATTTAAGCCTAGGTTTGCGATACGATCTATAAGGAGTGATATGGTAGAGCCAGAACCTAACCCTATGATCTTAGGCTTCTCATATTCTACAATTTTTAAAACTTCCTCTAAAGCTTTTAGTCTAGCCTTAACTACATCATCTTGAGGAGGCAACAGAGGTAACCACCTCTAGGATGAAGGAAAAGGGAAAAATAGTGGAAGTAGCGTTATATACCTATTAATCTTTTAACCTGTAACAGTAACCGTAGCAGTGAATTCTCCTTTATCAGTGATCAACCTTATTCTCAAAGTAACGGATTGACCTGATGCTATACTACCTCTGCTAAGGCTTACATCGAGCTGTCTAGATGCACCTGGATCTAGTAATGCACCTACCGCAGCCGACCCTTCTATACCTGTATCAGTTATCCTTATCTCCCTCACACGGATTCTGACCTCTCCATCATTTGCTACCGTTAACCTTATTATGTTTCCTCCAACTACACCTGCGCTTGTTACAGTTGCGCTTGCTCTACCTGCTGGTGCTCCGATAGGTATCTTCGAGAATACAACCCAGGACATTAAAGCTACGAAGAGTACGAGATCGACAAGAGCTATTATAGCACCCTTACCTATAGCTTTCCTACCACTCCTCAAACCTTTCTACACCCTGAAAATATAAAGAATTTAATTGGAATATAAGGCTTACGCTACTCATATATCTCGTTAACACCTCTTATATGCAACTAATTTTTATTTAACACTCCTAGATACATTCAATAGGGTAGTTTCTAGAGTTGAAGCAGGTAGATTCTAGGGAAGGTAAAGAAATAGAAGTTAGAAAGAAGCTAGATAGATTGTACAAAGCTTTAGAATTAATCATAGTAAGTATAATCATAGGAATATACATCTACACTAGATTACATAACTTAGGGGTTAGATATTCCTACGATTATGATGAAGGCGTATATATACAAACTGCTAAGCAGATGTTAAACGGCTATAAGCTTTATGAGCAGATATTCCTATCGCAGCCTCCAATCATGGTGTATCTTGTAGCTGCATCTATGAGAATCTTAGGTGAAAACTTATATGCTTGTAGATTACCAGTAGCTCTAACATCTATCTTAGCTGGTCTATCACTATACTTCGCTGCTAGAAGGTTATGTAATCCGATAGCTGGCATAATCGGCCTATCTGTATTAGCGATCGATAGGGTTTTCCTACACTACTCTAGAGCTGTCGAAGGCGAGATTCCATGCATAGCTTTCGCTATGCTAGCATATTTATTTATCGTTGAATACATCCGTAGAGATAAACTGATTTACTGCTTCTTATCGGGTTTATCATCATCTATCGCAGTACTTTCAAAATTTCTGGCAGCACCTATAATCCCAGCTATACTACCAGTATTCTTCACTAAAACCGGGTCTACAAATCTTAGAAGTAGCAAAGGAGAGTCTACTCGTAGATTGAAGGGTCTCATAATCTTCATGATAGGTGTATTTATACCAATATCCATACTTCTATTATACGATTTTACATACTTATACGATCAGTTGTATATGTATCATAGAAGTAAACCTCTCGGAGGTACTACTATAGAGAAGATCATACAGCTTTACGGATACCTATCTGAGAACCCTGTAGCTTTAATCCTTGGATCGATAGGATTAATCGTAGCATTTACCTCTCTCGATATCGGTTTTCTAGTAGCATCCCTAAGCTTCTTAACATCCGTATCTATGCTAGTACTCCTACCGCAACCTCTATGGTATCATCATGTAGCAGTTTTATCGCCTCAATTATCACTTCTATCAGGTTTAGCGATAGGATATTCTACGAAGATACTCGTAAAACTATACTCTCGAATATCTAAAGGTAAAAGTGCATCTAGGTATGCAGCTATATCCCTACTAGCTTTCACGATAGTTTCTACACTATCTCTATACGCTGCATCAGTAGCTCTATCCGTCCCCGCTATATTGAATATAGTATTTAAGGGTGGTGGGGAGCTTGAGTTTAAGGTCGCGGGATTAATACGTAATATAACATCTCCAAATGAGTGGATAATCTCTGACGATCAAGCTATGGTATTCGTAGCAGGTAGGAATGTACCTCCAGAGCTTTGCGATACATCTTTCATGCGTATATCTAGCGGATACCTTGTAGATGAGGAGGTTATAGAGTTAGCTGAAGCTTATAGAGTTAGGGTAGTGGTATTCTGGACAGGTAGACTTATACAGCTTAAACGCTTCGTAGAGTATGTTGAAGCAAATTATCAACTCATAGGAGTATATGATAGCGGTAGACGTATATATTTGAGGAAGGATTAACCCCAGACTACGATTTCGCTTAAAACATAGTTAGCTATAAACCCTAGGAGTATACCTACCATGTTCGCTATTATAGGATTAATTCCTAGATATGTAAGCCCTACCAGTACCGAGTAGTTTATTACAGCACCGATAGCTACCGCTCCATGGTATTCGATCATCCTTCTAGCCATACTATGCTTCGACCTTCTAGAACTAAACGTCCATAGATCGTTAGCTATGAAATTAGATAGTATGGAGGTCTCTATAGCTATCAATCCTGAAATCCATACTGGTAGATAGTTTATGAGTAATGCTAGGATCGAAAGGTTAACTATGATGCCGGTAACACCTATAATTGCGAATTTAAGAATCCTATACTCTGATAATCTCAGGATATGTTTGACATATCTAATCCACTCCATCAATCCTAACTTACTCCTCCCCCTATACCTTGGTTGAAACCTGTATGGAAGCTCGTATATCCTCACATCCCTAGCTTTAGCTACTATCTCGACTAGTATCTTACAGCTTTCCGGATCGATACTCACCCCCTCTAGTATCCCCTTCCTGAATAAGAAGAACCCTGAGAGTGGATCTCTGAGAACTCTTACTCTAGGTATAGCTATCCTAGCTATTAGAGTTGCTAACCTTGATACAATCCTTCTACCTATACTCCACCTAGATACACCCCCTCCTCTAACATATCTACTAGCTACGACTACATCGTATCCATCCTCAGCTTTAGCTAGCATAGTAGGTATAAGCTCTGGTGGATGCTGCATATCTGCATCCATGACGACTATATAGCTTCCATAAGCTTTAGATATGCCTTCGATTATAGCTGAAGCTAGCCCTCTAACACCGGTTCTCCTAATAACTCTTACATTCCTATACCATCTACCATACTCTTCAGCTATATCAGCTGTCCCATCAGGGCTGTCATCATCAACTACTATAACTTCATGATCTATGGATTCAAGTGTATCTCTAAGCCTTACGAGGAGTAGACCTATATTCTCCGCCTCCATATACGTCGGTATTACGACGGATAGCTTAACCATGAAGCTCCACCTACTATCGAGGGATATTACTAAGCTTGTATACTCCTGATTTAGAGTTCTCAGACTACTAGCATTAACGTTAGGGGGATATATCGTTACCGCTCTATTATTTTAATCCTAGATATTCTTGGAAAGACTTAATTTATCGATATTTAGATGGAATATTGGTGGAAGGTGTCTAAAGGTGAAATTTAGAGATAGAGTTCTGTATGCTCTGGAGCGTAGAGAGGATAAACTCGATCATATACCTATACATGATAGCCCTTGGAATGCTACCGTAGATAGATGGAGAAGGGAGGGGATGCCATCATGGATATCTCCAGCAGATTACTTCGGATATCATATAGCTATATTCAGCCCAGATCTAAGCCCACAGCTTCCTATAGAAGTGATATACGAGGATGAAGAGTATATCATCGAGAGAGATCCATACGGAGCTATACGTAGGAATCATAGGGATTATAGTACGACACCAGAGCTTATAGATTGGCCTTGTAAATCTAGGGATGACTGGGAGAAGCTTAAGGTTATGTTGAAGCCTAGTGAGAGAAGGGTTGACTGGGTTACAGCTCTACGTGAGTATCATAGAGCTGTGAGTCGTGGAAGATTCGTAATGTATGGTGCATCTGTAGGGTTTGATGAAGCGCAACACTATGTTAGAACTGATCACTTGTTGAAGGCTATCATAAAGGAGCCGGACTGGGTTGTGGATATTTATAGGGTAAACGCTAAGCTCGTCATGGATATGTGTGATATAATGATGAGGGGTGGCTTCAAGTTTGATGGAGCATTCCTATACTGTGATCTAGGGTATAGGATTGGATTATTCTTCTCACCTAGATACTATGAGGATCAGCTTCACCCAGTATTCAAGGAGCTTTGCAGCTTCTTCAAGTCTAGGGGTATGTATGTATTCCTTCATTCCTGTGGTAGAGTTAAGGATTTAATACCATACTTCATAGAGGAGGGTATAGATGTTCTTCAACCTTTGGAGGTTAAAGCGGGTATGGATTTAGTGGAGCTTAAGGAGAAGTATGGTGATAGGATAGCCTTCATGGGTGGTATAGATGTTAGACTCATGGCTCTAGATGATCTTAAACCGCTAGAGGAAGAGATGAAACGTAAGATAACGGTAGCTAAGCAGGGTGGAGGTTATATATACCATTCAGACCATTCTATACCTAAGAACGTAAGCTTCGATAACTATAGGAAGGTTATAGAGTATGCTCTAAGATATGGATCCTACGATTAGGATACCTATACGCTAGATATCATAGAATCTACGATTTCCCTAAGTCTATGCTCAGCTTCTTCAAGTCTCGATTTAAACTTCTCAATTATTCGATAAGCTTCAGATATCTTCGTATATCTATCGGAGATCATACGTTTAACCTCCATAGGGCTTGGGCTACCGATGGTACATCTAGCTTCCACTACTCTAACAGGATCTAGAGCTGATCTAACTATCTCATCAGGTATACTGAGCGGCTTACCATATACCCTCATAGATACTTCATCGAGAATCCTGGAATCTATCGATGATGGATCCAATCCTTTAGATATAGCTTCAGCTACTAGGGCTGCCGTTATAGTATGCGCCGTCCTGAATGGTAGATTCGCAATCCTTACAAGTGTATCAGCTAATTCTGTAGCAGTCGAAAAATCGTATACACTCCTCCTGAGTCTATCAAGGTTAAACCTAGCTGTAGCTAAAGCCCCGGAGATTATATGTATGGATGAATCTACGATGTCTATCGAATCCCATATATGAGGTGTTAGATCTTGGAAATCTCTATTATAGCTGTATGGGAGAGCTTTAACTATGGTGAGAGCTGCTATCAGGTTACCGTATACTCTACCAGTCTTGCTCCTAACAAGCTCTATGCTATCAGGATTCTTCTTTTGAGGCATAATACTACTAGTCGATGCATACGCTTCATCTAAGTCTATATAGCCGAACTCTGATGTAGACCATAGAATAATCTCCTCAGCTAGACGGCTAAGGTTGCATGCGAGTATAGCTAGATCTGCGATAGTTTCAATAGCGAAATCTCTAGAAGCTACTGCATCCATACTATTCTCCACTAATCCGTCGAATCCTAGAAGTTCAGCAGTCCTCCATCTGTCTAACGGAAAGCCTGATCCAGCTAAGGCTGCAGCTCCTAGAGGAGACATATTAACCCGCTTATACGTCGATAATAGACGTTCTAGATCCCTATAAAATGCATCGAAGTATGCTAGTAGGTGATGTGCTAAAGTTACTGGTTGAGCATGCTGTGTATGCGTGTAACCTGGGGATAGAGAGTAGATGTTCGCATCAGCTATGGATAGGATTATCCTCATAAGATCTACTAGAGATGAAGCTACTCTGAGTATATCCTCCCTTAGAACTATACGTATACAAGTAGCGACTTCATCATTCCTAGATCTACCTGTATGCATCCTACCACCGACCTCTTCACCTGTAGCCTTTATCACAGCCGTCTCTATAGCTACATGTATATCCTCCATACTCATATCCTCAGCTATACTCTCGTATCCCCTCCCCTCTATATCCTTCAAAGCTGATAATATCCTAGAAGCATTATCTAAGGGTATTATACCCTTCTCAGCTAGCATAACGACGTGAGCATAATCCACCATTATATCAGCTCTAAATATTCTCCTATCTGCTTTAATAGATGATGTAAACTCAGCTACTTCCCTAGGCCTAGCCTTCTTGAAGCGCCCCCTCCTAAGTATATCCTCCATACCCATATACCCCAGCGTAAAAACTGTATAAGCGAACTTAAATATTCACCGTTAGCAACTATCCTACATCTAAGGTGTCTACGCTATGGATCAAACCAGATCTGACATAAGAAACTTCATACTTGTAGTCTTAGATAGCTTCAGGCAGGATCATATAAGCTACTATAATAGAGGTAGGAGAGTCTTCGAGAATATACCTCCATGCAGTACGCCTTATATCGATAAATTCGCAGAGGAGAATATAGTATTCCATAACGTATATCCATCCGGCTTACCTACCATACCGGTTAGATACGAACTACTAACGGGTATGTTCTCTCTACCCTATAGGCCTTGGCAGCCACTCCTACCATATCCTAAGGATATAACTGCTTCAGATATACTTAGTAGACATGGATATATATGCGGTTTAATAACGGATACATACCATCTATTCAAGCCTGATATGAACTTCCATAGAAGCTTCCAATGCTTTAGATGGATTAGAGGGCAGGAGTACGATGCATATACATCCTCTCCACCTAAACGTAAAGTTGAGGATTATGTAAACGAGAATTATCCAGAGGAGTGGAAGAGACTTGTAGCTAGATACTTAGCGAATACAGATGAATTCAGATCAGAGGAGGATTACTTCCCTGCTAGAGTATTCTATGAAGCTGTAAGATGGCTTAAAGATAACCGTATACATAAGCATATATTTCTATGGGTGGACTGTTTCGATCCGCATGAGCCATGGGATCCACCTGAGAGATTCGATAAGTATACTGACCCATCATATAGCGGCCCTAGGCTAATACTACCTATGGGTGGATACGCGGATAGATGGGCTACGAAGGAGCAGATAGATTATATCAGAGGCTTGTATGCTGGTGAAGCATCCTTCGTAGACTATTGTTTCGGAAGATTCTTAGAGGAGTTGAAGGATCTGGGATATTACGAAGACTCCATCATAGTAGTTACGGCTGATCATGGCCATCCGCTTGCTGATCATGGAAAATTCCTTAAAGGACCAGATAGAATGTATAGCGAACTACTAAAGGTGCCGTTCATCATGCGTATACCAGGCTGCAAGCATAGAGATATAGATGCACTCATACAATTCCCAGATATCCTACCCACAGTCCTAGAGCTACTAGGACTAGGATCTGAAGCTAGATGTATGCAAGGATTAAGCTTCGTAGATGTAATCGAAGGATTGAAAACCGATCATAGAAACTACGTTATATCGGGATACCATGAGGCAGTAGATCGATGTATAAGAAATAGAGAATGGAGCTATGTAAAGAGACCTGAAGGACAGCCAGACGAATTATATAATCTAATCGATGATCCTAAGGAAAAGAGGAATGTTATAGATGAGAGAAAGGATGTAGCATTAAAGCTTGCATCATACTATGGATTATACTTCCATAGGGTAGAGAAGCCTTGGATAGTTAAAGGCTTACAAGGCCTATACGAGACTATGTAAAAGTAGACCCTGAAAAATTTTAATACCTTAGTAAGGAAAATTACTTGATAGATATGCCCGTATTAGCATATGTATTCATAAACGTAGAGGCGGGGAGAGCCTTCAAAGTTCTTGAAGCGGTTAAGAAGATCGAGGGAGTGAAGGATGCTCATACGGTTACAGGAATATACGATATAATAGCATTAGTAGAAGCGGCAGATCTAAAAGAGCTAGGGGAGAAGATAGTGGATAGGATACAAGGTACAAAAGGTGTGGAGAGAACGGTAACAGCAGTAATCATAGAATAGGACACGTATTAGGTACACCTCAGCTAGGATAGAAACGTTTTAATCTTCAGTATTAGATGATAGTATCGTAAATAGAAAGGTCCGGTAGCTCAGCCTGGCTGGAGCACCAGCTTGGTAAGCTGGGGGTCGCGGGTTCAAATCCCGCCCGGACCTCTAACCCTGAAGATAAAGGTATAGATTCCAAAGTTTATCCTTCCTATTGATGGTACCCTAGAGGTATCTCCTACAGGTTGAAAGTATCAGCTATCATTATAGTGGGATTAAATAAGGAGGCAGCTTGTAAAAAGTTATATACCAAAAGCTTTTGGCGATACATAAAGGTGAAAGGTTTATCGTAGGTGTTGTTTATGGTTTTGAAGCTTGCTATTGTTGGATGTGGAGGTATGGCTGAGACCCATCTGAGAGCTTACATTACTATTAAGCAGATGGAGCCTGAGAAGTTTGAGTTTGTAGCTATGTGTGATCCAGTATTAGCTTCAGCCGAAAGGTTTGCTAATACCGCTGCTCAAAGTCAGACTTTTAAACCTAGGGTATACTCTAGCTTAGATTATATGCTTTCTAGAGAGGAGCTTGATGCTGTAGATATTTGTACACCCCATTCGGAGCATCATAGAGCTGCTATAGCATGTTTAAATGCTGGAGCTAACGTTATGGTTGAGAAGCCTTTTGGAGTAACGGTTAAGGCTAGTAAAGCTATAATAGAAGCCGCTAAGAGAAACAATAAGATTGTTGCTGTAGCTGAAAATATTAGGCGAGGTTTAAGTCAGAGAACAGCGTATTGGATTATAAACGAGCTTAAAATGCTTGGTGAACCTAGGTTATTCTTCGCTCAGCATGCTAGCTGGCAAGATCCTATGGAGGAGAGGATTTGGCATTGGAGAATCGATAGGATGCTGAGTGGAGGGGGGATGGTTATGGATAGTGGAGCTCACTTCGCCGATATGCTAAGATACCTATATGGGGATCCTGAAATGATATATGCTAGGGTTACACAGTTTGAAAAATGGCCGCATAGGAAGGGGGATAAGATAGTTTATGATGAACGAGAGGATAGCTGGATAGCTATAATAAACTTCGAGAATGGTTTGATATGTACATGGAGCTGGACTATAGCAGCTCCAGGGTATAGTCACACAAACGTTGTACATTATGGTAGTAGAGGATGCCTACTAGATCACGGTGATGTTTTCCACGGGCCATTCGATAATGCTGAAGTCATAATACAAGATGGATCTAAGAAGATCGTCTACCCTATGAAAGTACTCGAGAAGGATTATCTAAACTCTCTAGATGATGAAAGGAGGAAGAGGCTTTTCCCCTACGGCATTACGAACGGGGTTTTCATAGAATGCTACGATTTCTTAGAAGCTATCGAGAAGGGGAGGAAGCCTGAAGTCGATGGCGAAGAAGGGCTTAAAGCTAAAGCTATATGCGAAGCTATATACGAATCCGCTTACCTAGGTCAACCAGTGAACTATAGAGATGTTTTAGAGGGTAGGATCGAAGCCTATCAGAAATCCATCAATGAGTATTTCGGTCTCTAACCATAGCCTTCATATCGAATCGATTTAAAGATTCACCCTATCTACAAAATTCTAAACATCCTAAATAGCTTCTCAAGATATCTGTCGGCGGTTGGTAGAGAGTTAGGTATCGGGTAGAGTTTTTCTCGAGAAGATTATAGTATCGAATAGCTAGTGGAATCTGCATTCGAGGTTAATTCTAATTTAGCTATGATAGCTTAAGTATAGTAGTGCCATGCCTAGGTTTGTTGTTCACGAGCATATCGCTAGGAAAGCCGGTTTACACTACGATCTAAGGATAGAAGTAAATGGAATTCTAAAAGATTGGGCTTTTAGGAAGCCTCCGCCAGAAGAGATAGGTGTGAAAAGGTTTGGTGTAGCTCAACCAGATCATGATATATATTGGCTGAATTTCGAGGGGGAGATAGATAATGGATATGGGGCGGGTGTTATGAGGATATGGGATCAAGGCTTATACGATCTAGTCAAAATGACAGATAACTCTATAACTTTAGAACTCCATGGAAGCAAGCTTAGAGGAAGATATAAGCTCATAAAGTTCAAAGATGGATGGCTATTCTTTAAACTTAAAGCTTAGCTCCATCTAACATAAACCCGATCATGTATAGTATACATAATAGCCGATGACTCTGTACGAACCTCATCTATTATTCACTATCATTACTCCGCTAAAATATCGGCGGTACGAAAACTGATAAAACCATTAATGGCTCGATAACCTTAACTAGACCGTGTCTCACACCCTTAGGGATATAGATGAAAACTCCTTCGAATAACTCCTTTTCTCCTAGTCCCTCGATAAATATTGTAGCCTTCCCCCTGATACAATACTCTATCTGATCGCTATCACCATGTACATGTATACTCATCATCTCAGCACTATCGATTATACTCAACCTAACACTAGCAGTAGGTGTATCACTTCTAGACAAAAGGATTTTTGTTAAAAACGGTGTACCTTCACTAAAAGCTACATCCCCCTCATACCTAACTATTGGCTTCATACCAACCTCTTCATACAACCCACTCCGATATATAAATATTTAAACTCTTCTATTTAATCAGTATATCAATAGAAAATAATGTAATATAATAAATTGATTATAGTAAATGGGATCACTAATACGAAGATTACTAGAGTAATGTAATAATAAGATAGTAATAATGTTAAAATTTCTATATTAAATATCAATAACTTTATCAGTAATATAATATTAAACTTAAAAGTTTATTTTATTATCATAATGTTTGAATTTTACCTATGAGTGATTGAGTTAGCTTCTCTATCTGTAAGCTTCAATCCGTTCCGTTTAGTGATTTAAGTAGTTGACCCATCTAGGCTTTGTAGGTGTTTTTAACTTTGTAAATATTCTCAGTAAGGTTTATATGTTTGGTACGCATGTTTTGGTCGAGTAGAGATTATAGGAATGACGGGTAGCTTTATGGATTCCTCACAATGTATTGGACGAAGTTTGAGTAAAATGGAGAAGGTAGATGAGTATATCGATATTCTAAGAGGGAGGATGGATGAAGAGGATTTCTGTAAGCTTTCTAGGATAAGTAATCCTGATGTTTATAGGTTCATAGCTGAGGCTATCGAGCTCTGCGATCCTAGGGATGTATTCATCTGTAGTGATACAGCTGATGAGCTTGAGTATATTAGACGTATGGCTATAGTTAGCCGTGAGGAGCATCCTCTAGCTACTCCTGGTCATACTTATCATTTCGATGGGTACTATGATCAAGGTAGGGATCGTGAAGTAACGAAGTTTCTCGTACCTAAGGGTGATTTCCTAAGTCCTGCTTTAAACCAGATAGATAGGGATGAGGGGTTAAGGGAAATCTTCGATCTTCTTAGAGGATCTATGAGGGGGCGTACTATGATAGTTAGATTCCTGATCCTAGGTCCTGAGGATTCCATATTTACGATACCCTGTATGGAGTGTACAGATTCATGGTATGTAGCTCACTCTGTAAGTCTCCTATACCGTAGCGGATATAGAACGTTCACTCGTATGAAGCCTAGTACAGAGTTCTTTAAAACACTACATTCTGCAGGTGAGCTAGATGAGAGGATGGTAAGCGTTAATTATAGTAAGAAGCGTATATACATAGATTATATCACTAATACCGTTTACAGCGTTAATACTCAGTATGCAGGTAATTCTATAGGTTTTAAGAAGCTTGCTCTTCGTTTAGCTATACGTAAAGCTCACAGTGAAGGATGGCTTGCTGAACATTTTATGATAATGGGTGTGCATGGACCTGGTGGTCGTAAAACGTACATAGCAGGGGCTTTTCCCAGCGCGTGTGGTAAAACATCTACCGCTATGCTTCCAGGAGAAACTATACTAGCTGATGATATAGCTTACGTACGTAACATCGATGGGGTATGCCGAGCTGTCAATGCCGAAATCGGTATATTCGGTATACTCAAGGATATTAATCCGGTAGATGATCCACTCCTATACAAAGTTCTTACGAGTCCAGGTGAGATAATATTCTCTAACGTCTTGGTTAAGGATGGTAAGCCTTGGTGGCTAGGTATGGGGTGTGATGTACCGGATGAAGGTGAAAATTATAGTGGTAGATGGTTTAAAGGTAAGATAGGCCCGGATGGTAAAGAGGTGCCTCCGGCAAGTGAGAATGCTCGTTATACTATATCTTTAAAGATGCTACCTAATTGTGATCCTGAATTGGATAACCCGCTAGGTGTTGAGCTTGGAGCTATAATCTATGGAGGTAGGGATTATAGAGCTTATGTACCAGTACAGCAAGCTTTTAGTTGGGAGCATGGTGTAGTAGCTTACGGGGCTTCCTTAGAAACAGAGACAACATTCGCTTTAGTCGAGGAGAAGGGTAGATACGAGATAAATGTTATGAGTATACAGGATTTTCTATCCATACCGTTAGATCAGTATATAAGGAATTACATAGATTTCGGTAGGAAACTTGTGAAGAAACCATTGATTTTCGGAGTGAACTATTTCCTAAGGGATCTTAGGACAGGTGAATTTCTAAACGATCGGAGGGATAAGCATGTATGGATAAAATGGATTGAACTACGCGTACATAGAGATGTTAAAGCTTTGAAGACTCCTACAGGTCTAATACCTAGATACGAAGATCTTGTTATATTATTCAAGCGAGTGTTAGGTAAGAGTTATGATTACAACGATTATGAGAGACAGTTTACGATTCGTATACCTGAAAATCTGCGCAAAATCGAGCGTGTACTAGAATTCTGGAAGACTAAAGTCCTAAATACACCTCTCGAACTACTTCGTATACTGGATGAACAGGCTAAACGTTTGATCGAGTATAGAGAGCGGTATGGCGACTATGTACCTCCAGATAGATTCGAAGAAGAGGAATAATCATTATTATCCCTCCTCTAGCCATCTTAGTATAACTTCCTCATCTCTATCAGTCCAAGGTTTCACATTCTCTTCCTCGACTTCCCAGCCTGAGAATATCTTCGACATAAGTTTCTCATAATCACTCTTCTCCTTATGCATAATTCTCCACTTCCTGAACGAATCCTTATTATATTCCTCAACTTCCCTATAGACATCCATATAGTCTACTATACTTTTAAGGAGGTTATCCATCTCCTCAACCTTCCACTTATACTCACCTGCTAGATCGTTTACCTCCCATGGATCATCCTCTAGGTTGAATAATTGTGGAGGCATACCTGCATAAGCTATATATTTCCATACACCTCTTCTCACCATGAATATACTTGTAGCAGATGATTCACCATGATACTCGCTGAAAACCCAATCAGGCCTGCTAGGTTTATCACCTTTGAGGAATGGTGATAGACTATAGCCATCTAAATCATTTGGATAACCTATACCAGCTATATCCATGAAGGTAGGATATAGATCTACTAGTGAGACTAAATCCTCTACTCTAAATCCTCTCATTATACCTGGACCTGAGATTATGAGTGGTACCCTGACGGAGGGTTCGTACATCGTATGCTTATGGGTTAATCCATGCTCCATAGCATGATCACCATGATCACTGGAGAATACGATATATGTAGATTCCATGAGACCTGAGTCTTCTAAACAGTCTAGGATTCTACCAACCATACGATCAACTTCGGATATCATAGCGAAATATGTCTTTCTAACAAGCTTTATACTCTCGCTAGATAGATTGAAACGTGTAACCCATACCCTCTTGAAATACTCTATAGCCGGGTGTACGCTTCTATCTGGTGGAGGAATTTCGACTCCATCATCATCTATAAATCTAAGATACTCCTCAGAGGTTCTATATGGTGGATGCGGTGCGCTTAAACCTATGTAAAGCATAAATGGTTTATCTATGGATGATGCATCCTCTCTTAACCATCTAACAGCCTCGTCTATATTAATCCAATCCCCCTTATGAACCCTCTCGATCCTTTCAGGTATAATCCTCGGAGCTTCAACTGTATGAGTAGGGCGAAGTAGTATTCTATTAGGTGTCCTAGTCCATGCACTAACTCTAGCCCTCTCGGTATGGTGGCCTGAGAGGTAATCTGTCTTCCCGATAACTCTGAGAATATATCCTGCATCTCTTAGATGATCTTCGAATGTAGGAGTACCTTCCTCGAGACCTTTAAAGTTATTCCAAGCCTTACACTTATACACATACATGCCGCTCCATATGCTAGCTCTAGATGGTACGCAGAGAGGGCTGTTGGCATACGTATTTATGAATAGTACTCCTCTATCTGCAAGCCTATCTAGATTTGGTGTTGCTCTCCACATAGCTGGATGATCCATGCATCCCATAATCCTTCCATCCATGCTATCACATAGTATGAATACTATATTCGGGTTATGATGCGTAGTACATCAACCTCCTACCGTTAAGCATGGTATATAACGATATAAATCTAAGTCTTTCACTTTTGAAGGGAAGTCATGTATCTATATGCATTCTAGGTATAACCCGGTATTCATAATCCTCTTCAGTTCTCGAAATCTCTATGGTCAATCCATCCTCAGCCACTACCACATTTGGATGTATTCTTCTAGCCTCATCTAGTAGTATATCCGATGTAACATATCTAGCTGATATATGCGTCAATACTAGAAGCTTCACAGAGCTTCTCAAAGCTATATATGCAGCTTGAGCTGCAGTGCTATGCCTCTCAGCCATAGCCTTATCTGCTAGATCCTCTGTGAACGTTGCTTCATGTATGAGTATATCTACACCCTCCGCAAGCTCCTCGATAGCTCTACATGGTACGGTATCGCCTGTGTAGGCTAGCTTAAACCCTCTACGTGGAGGGCCTAAGACATCGCTAGGCTTGATAATCCTTCCATCATTTAGTTTTATAGATTCTCCAAGTTGTAGCTTCTTCCATAGCGGCCCTTTAGGTATACCTAGAGCTATAGCTTTATCTGGGTAGAATAAGCCAGGTCTATCCTTCTCCTCGAATCTATATCCGTAGGATTCACCTCCATGTTGAACTCTACGACATAGAATCCTATAAGCTCCGAAATCGTAGTATACGTTATCCTCGACTTTGAAGATTTTGAGATCGTACGTTGTATTTAAACCGATAGTATCTCTTAAACAATGTATATACTCTCCAAGTCTAGATGGACCGTAAACCTCTACAGGAGTCTTCCTATCTAGAAGGGAGAATGTTTGGAGTAGACCTGGTAAGCCTAGGATATGATCTCCATGCATATGTGATATAAATACCCTTAGAGGTCTACCCATACCTATCCTATACTCTATGAATCGGAGTTGTATACCCTCACCGCAATCGAATAGTATAAGATCTGAATCCCATTCGATAAGTATACCTGGTAGATTACGATTTAGAGTAGGCATACCTGCTGATGTACCTAGGAATAATATACGATACGGCATAGCGATCCTACCTCTTACAGACGAGGATCTCTCTAGTTAAGTTTCCATGAACCCTCTGAATATACTTCTCTATTATCACGAATCCAGCATCTTCTACTAGTCTTGATGCTTCGAATTCTATCGGAGACATAAAGCATAGGTAGCCACCTCGTCTAATAGTATCGTATGCTTCACGGAGGAAGTCATCTATAAGCTTAACAGGATTTACACCTTTAGTGGATGAAGCTCTCCCATAGGGAGGATCTGTAACTATCCTATCGACGTTTGAAAATGGGATTCTACGTGCATCACCTCTTATAAGCCCATCGAAAACCAATCCATAACCCCTCAAATTACTCTCAGCTTTACGAATCATATCCATATCCATATCGATACCTGCAATCCTACAGCCTATTAAAGCAGCCTCTATCAATATACCACCGACACCGCAGAATACGTCTAGGAGGAAATCCCCAGCTTTAGCTCTAGATAGATTAACGAGACACCTAGCTATATCTGGCTGTAGGGTGGATGGATGGAGAGCTGGTCTACGTATAGGAATTCTATTCATAAATAATTCTGTAAACTTAAGCCTAGATACCTGGATGCCTATATGAGCCAACCCAGAATCTAGGAAGCATACCACTATGTAATCTGGCTTCTCTAAGTCGACTCTGAAACCTCTTCGTCCGATAGCATCGCCAGCCGCCTCTTCTAAACGTCTAGATAAACCACGCATAGATGGATCTAGCCTCTCTGTATCAATTTTGAAACTTCTACCCTCCTCCATAAAGCTGGGGAAATCTATTCTCGATAGAGCATCTATGATAGAATCTGGATCTGCTCTACATGAAGCTATCCATAGGGCAATTCTTCTTACATAGCTACATCTCCTCTTCAAGGCTTCGATGGATGATTCATCTGCCTCTACTAACAGTAGCATTCTAGAATCTAGGATTACATCGTATGCTAACCCTTCAGCTTCTAGTACAGCTTTAACCTCAGCTTTAGGTAGTGAAGGATGCCACCCCGAAACTCTAATCAGGATCCTTCTATTCATCCATCAATTTTCAAACTAGGATTAGGGAGACTGATAAAGATGAGGATTTGATCGAAAAACTTATACTAGATGAAATTCTAGGTCTATATCCGATGGTGAAGCGATCTAGTTTCAAATGGGTGATATACACCTTTCTCATACTATGGATAGTAATGTATGCTTCAATATCGATTATGTTAACGATACTCTCGATATTAAGGATGCTATTACCGCAGCTAGGTGCTAATATAGATGTAGCGTTCATCAAGATACTCCTACCTGAGATGAATAATATACCGAGTATCCTATCCTTCTTCACACCTATCTTCGCTACGATCTTCTCCATATCCTTCTTAATAGCTGGCTTTATAATGAATAGGAGGCATAGGTATGCCTGCTGCTATATCGCTGAAGCTTTAAAGAAGAGGTGCGATCATCTAGATTAACTATCTCTCGAAGAAACTTATGAAGCTTATATAACTTCTCTTAAATTTCACCTTAACATCCTCTATCCTTGCTCCTATCACTCTTATACTCCTAGGATCGCATACACCTAATCCTCTATTCTCAGCTTCTCTTAAATGAGGTACATCCATCGGATCTATACCCATAACCATAGACGCTACAGAATCGACAGCTACCGGATCTAAACCAGCTATAACTACACCCACCTTCACAGGTTGATGAGCTGTTTCATGAACCTCCCCTCCGATTATACCATCCACTACTGCTAGCCTAGGTTTAAGTAGCATAGCCAGATCCACTATCTTCGTATTAAGCCTACCATGCATAGCTCCCTTAGGCGATACGACACCCATAAGATTCTTAAGACTTAGAGTAACGACAGCTAGCCTGTGAACTTTAAGCTTCGGTACGCTAACTATAGCCGATTCTAGAGCTGTCTTAGCTATCCTAACCTTCTTCAAAGCTTTACCACCATGTACATCCACTTCTACATACTCATCCATATTTAGATCGATTATATCGACTCCATACCTTTCAGCAATCTTATCTATCCCAGCTACTCTAAAAGCTTCCATAGTATCTGCAAACCCGCTCCCCTCCCCTATGATTATACGGTTAAACCCGGTATTCTTAAGATAACGTACTATACCTTCTACGATCCTAGCATCCGTGGTAACGCCTAAACTTGGATGGCTCGAATCTATATAGTTAGGTTTGATAAGTATCTTCTCACCAAGCTTAAATGCTTTAGAAGCATCTATAGCTTCTAAAGCCTCTATCGTAGCTTCGATAGGATCGTCAGACTTGATTATAGCGACTTCAGATACCCTCATACCTATTAAGCATGGTATATTCCTAGGATTACGTAAATATATAGCTTCACCCTCCGATAGCTTAAAATAGCTTACGATATATATGTTCGTAGAGATTTGTCTACATATACTCCACTTGAGATACGTCGAGGCTCTCAAGGAGATATAGCATACTACGATGTATACCCTGAGAAGCATAAGCTCATCATAGATATTCATCACCATTATCGTCCGCAGAAGGGTTTCGTAGAAACACTCTTAAAGGATATGGATGAAGCGGGTGTACATAAAGTATGTCTATTCTCATCTCCTCCACAGAATTATAGCGATATGGAGGATAGGGATTGGGGGAGGATATTCAGAGATTACGAGGATAGAATAATAGGCTTCGGTACGATTACACCTGGTAGATCTAGTAATAACTTCGAACTTGTAGATCAATACTATTCTAGAGGATTTAAAGGATTGAAATTCATTAGACCTACTCGTAGGTATGACCACGATGATTTCCTCGCTTACTATGAAAGAGCTGAGAAGTATGGTATGCCTGTATTATTCCATACGGGTGTAGTCGCACGTAGATCGATTAATGAGAGTGAAGATGTAAGTTCAGCTTATATGCGTCCTGTATACCTTGATAGAATCGCTAGATTGTATCCTAGGCTTAAGATCGTAGCAGCACATATGGGTGATCCATGGTTTGGAGAAGCCTTCAATACTTCTCAGAAGAATCCTCTACTCTGGCTCGATATATCTGGTAAAGGTATATGGTTAAAGGCTAAAGCTATCAGAGAGCATTTATGGATAAGATTAAGGCCTGAGAAACTTGTCTTCGGATTAGATGAACCCTCCTCACAGTATTTGAGACTAATACATACATGGGATACATTATTCTATGAGATGGGGATAGATCAGAAGACTAGGGATATGATATTCGGAGAGACAGCAGCTCAGATCCTAGGTCTATAGGAATCGATCATTCATCAAGGTATACTCTTCTTTACACCAACCCTTATTATCCTTATACAGTAGTGTGGATCATTCCAGAGGTTTCTATGCGAAACCTTAGGATTCTGAGGATGGCCTATAGGATCTGGATTCCAATCAACCTCCATACTGGATCCAGCCATTATGGTAATCTTCTTTGATGGAGGTATCTCGAAGTGAGCAGAACTTAATCCTGCTCTACGGAAGCCTTCATCGACTCCAGCTCTCCATAGATCTCCGAGTATATGCTCGCCCCATAATCCATCTATCCTCATCTTAACACCAGTCCTAGGATACTTCCACTCTATTGGCTCCGCATAGAGTAGTATATAGCCTGGAGCTACGCATGCACTCCCGATAACCGTTACGTTAACTATCGGTTCATCCTCGATTATAGTTATAGCTCCAAATGGTGGTATATCGAGTTCTACTCCATCTGTATTAACTTCAGCTCCAGAACCCTCCCTTCCAAGCTCGACTATAACGTTTGGATAGTTGAACGGAGCCCAATACTCATGCACCTCTACTATATACCTTTCCACTTTTTGCTCAACTCCACTCCTATATAGCTTTAAGACTTCAAGCTCATCCTCCGTCATTCTTCCAGGGATTCTACGAGGATTACGAGTAGGAGCACGTACATCCTCACTAGATAGGTATGTTATAGGCATATATCCCCACCTCTGATAGTATATCAATTCCTATCTAGATTTAAGCTAGATTCATTCATCGATATACGCTACGCAAACGTTTAATTTTAGAGAAGCATCGTATATTCTCGGTGGTAGATTGAAGGAGGCTATGCTCTATGAATCGCTAAGCGATGGTAGTACTAGGTGCAACTTATGCTCTCGTAGATGTACTATCCCCTTAGGCTCTGTAGGCTTTTGTCGAGTTAGGAAGAATATAGATGGAAAATTGTATAGTCTAGTATACGGTAAGGTTTGTAGTATAGCTGTGGATCCGATAATGAAGAAACCACTATACCATTTCTACCCCGGCTCCTCTGTCTTAAGTCTAGCTACAGTCGGATGTAATTTTAGATGTAGATTCTGCGATAACTGGGTTATAAGTCAGGAGAAGGATATAAAAGGTAGAGAAATTACGCCAGAGCGTATAGTCGATATAGCTTTAGAATATGCTTGCGAAGGTATAAGCTATACCTATACAGAGCCGACAATATTCTTTGAATTAACATACGATACAGCTAGGATAGCTAGGGATAAGGGATTATTCAATACTTACGTAACAAACGGGTATATGACTAGAGAGGCTATCGAATGTATAGCTCCATACCTGAACGCAGCTACAGTAGATTTCAAAGGCGGGGGGAATCCTGAATTCTATAAAAAGTACATGTTAGTCCCATCGGTAGATCCTATATATGAAGCACTCGAAGCTATGAAGAAGCATGGTATACATATAGAGATAACAAATCTTATGGTTACAAAATACGGTGATAATCTTGATGATATTAGAAGGCTAGCTGAATGGGTAAGCGAGAATCTAGGTAGGGATACAGTATTCCATATACTTAGATTCCATCCAGATTATGAGATGCTGGATGTTCCATCTACACCTATAAGATCTATGGAGGAAGCCTATAGGGTAGCTAGAGATGAAGGGTTAAACTATGTATATCTAGGTAATGTACCTGGGCATCCATATGAGGATACATACTGTCCTAGATGCGGTTTGAAGGTTATAGATAGGTTTGGCTTCGATATAGTGAGTTGGAAGCTTAAGGAAGGTAATATATGTCCAGAGTGCGGTTGTAAAATAGCTATAGTCGGCGGATATAAACCTGGAGGGCAGAGCTATCCATTCGGTATATTATAGGTTAGTATAATCATTCGAGAGGAGACCAGGTAGAATAACCTTCTGAAACCCTTCTACGATACTTCTCCAATACATCTTGTACAAAACGATCCTCCCTAACCATCCTATAGATCCCAGCTATCCTCTTAATCCATTGCTCAACTAAAATCTCCCCCTTATCTCTGGAAGCTCTTCTAGGATCTCCGAGATATGCTTCTAAAGCATATCCAACCCAATCTACATTCGTCTCTACATTCTGAATTGGTGTAGATACGCCTATCCTAGCCTCCCTCTCTACATAATCTAGCTTAACTAGTTGTGGAGCTATATACAGTATGATGCTAGTCTCTATCTCACATGCATGCCCTATAAGCTCTGTTTCCCTTAACTCTTCTATCTCCTTCCTAATAGGCGACCATGGATCTACCACTATGTACAAGCATATATCCATACACTTATCCAGTATATCCCTAGATAAGAGTCGGAGAATCCTAGTATTACCACCATGACCATTCAATACTACTATCTTCCTAAACCCATTCCTATAAACCTCCATACATACCTCTCTCAATAGGCTTAAGATGGTGTCAGCAGATATGGAGATAGTGCCTGGGAAATGCTTACTTTCGGGTGCATAACCATAGGCTATGGGTGGTAGGATTATAGCATCTTCTAATTCTGAAGCTTTAACAGCGATCCAGTATATCGAGAGTATATCGGTACCAAGAGGTAGGTGCGGTCCATGTACCTCTATACTACCTATAGGTATAACTACAGGTATGCTTCTATCCATATCAGCTAGATCTTTAGAAGTTAAATCCTCCCACTTAACCATGATAAAACCATTATCTCCTAAAGATATTAAGCCTTTTTAGAATCCTCTACCGGTAATCTATCCATACTCTCGATATACGTTCTAAGAGCTTCTATATTCTCCCTTCTCACAGTTTTTCGTCTCCTATCTACTGCTATCCCTAAACGTCTGGCTTTATCTATACTTAACCCTACTTCAGCTAACTCTCCCAGACTGAATCCTCTACCGATTCTAAAGGTCTTTCTACCAGGACTCTTAACTATAGGCCTCTTCATCACCCTTCACCTTAAGAGGAAGGGATAACGATATCTAAGCTAGCTAAATATAAACACCTAGCTTCGATCGATACTAGAATGATTTAACTACTTTATAACTGTAAGCTTCCCGTATCTGCCTACGTTAAGTTGAAGTTGTCCTCTAAAATAGTTTGTATAACCATTCTCTACTCTAATCCTATCCCCGACGCTAACCATATCGATATTATCTCCCCATAATACAAGCTGTATAGAGCCTGAATCATCCTTAAGCTCTGCTGTAGCTACAGAAGTTACACCATATCTTGTATTAACGGTTTTAGGTTCCGTTATACTTGTTATAAGACCTTCGACTGTAACCCTTCTCATACCCTGTTTAACATCTGCTATCCTCATAACCAGATCAAACCTATCTAGAAGGCATGTTTAAATGTATATAAACGTTATCCTACTCTATGGGTGCAAAACCTTAATAAGAACCCATTTAGGATTATAGATTATTGAAATTTAAGGGTGTCGATCTATGGATCTAATTAAATTAAAGTTATCGATGTTAGGTACTATAGCTGTGATAATAGGTTTATCAACGTTATTCCTAGCTCTAATACTATCCCTAGCTGGTGTAGATATACTTCTACTACCGATATTCGTTATAGCGTTTAATATAGTACAATGGCTTATAGCACCATATCTAATCGATACTCTCTATAGAGTTAGAGAATTACCTGAATCAGAGCTTCCATGGCTTCATAGATCTGTCGAGAAGCTTAGCATAGCTAGCGGTATAAAGAAACCAAAGGTTATGATAGCTCAGATACCTATACCTAACGCCTTCGCCTATGGTTCACCGATAGCCGGAATCCGTGTCGCGGTGACAAGTAAGCTTCTAGAAATACTAGAACCAGAGGAGGTTGAGGCGGTTATAGGGCATGAGCTAGGTCATCTTAAGCATAGGGATGTACAGGTTATGATGATAGCTTCCGTACTTCCAGCTATATTCTACTATATAGGCTATAGCTTCATGCTATCATACTACTATAGAGGATCTTACGGAAGGGAACGTGGAGGTAATGGGTTGATAGCCCTCATAGGTATACTATCCATATTCATATACTACATACTATCCCTACTAGTATTGGGTTTAAGCCGTTTGAGAGAATACTATGCAGATAGGCATAGTGCTTCGATAGTGGATCATGGAGCATCTAAATTGGCATCAGCCTTAGCTAAACTCGTAACGTATACGAGTAGGATACCTCGTGAAAAGATGGAGGGCTTCCTAAGCTTCCGTGCATTATTCATAACAGATCCGAGTAGAGCTCAGAGTGATGCTGAAGAGTTAAGGTATGGTAGAAGCTTAGCTGAATCGATAGCTTCAAGAGAGATTACATGGGTCGATAGATTCCTAGAATTATTCTCAACTCACCCCAATATAGTTAAGAGGATTAGAACGCTTTTACAGCTGGAAAGCTAGCATCCTCGATTAGAGTATACCCTATATGGTGGTAGAGGATTAAGCACCCTTAATACTTATCTATCCAATACTTCGATAGCTGGTTTATTCATGTTGATCCATGCATCTTTAGCTGTAATCTTTGCTTTCCTAGGATATTCCTCTACCTCCACCTCTACTGCGACCGGGAATGGTATCAGTGAACCTAGACCCCAGAATAATGCTTCATGATCAGCTAATCCTGGTAGATAGTCTGACAATCTCTCATTACTATATTCTGTATATTTGAGTATCGCTTCTTGATCGTTTCCACTCATAAGTCTAAAACATGCTATCGTATTACACTGCGATATTATCGACTTAGATATATACGCTGGCCTCTGTGTTATAAATATGAATCCTACATTATACCCTCCAGCTTGACTTACAGCTTCTATCAATTCCTTATCCACACCGATCTTTTCAGGATTACCTACCTCTATCTTCAATCCTTTCTCCGGTGTGAAGTATTGTGCCTCCTCTATAACGAATATGACGGCGAAATCCCCTTCATCCCTTCTACTTAGAGCATAGTCTACAACCCTGGATACTATATGGCGTACAGTTATATGCTGAGCATCTATATCCGTATCTATAGATAGATCTACTATGACGATCGGTGTTGCTCTACATACATCCACTATATCTATATACTCGTATCCCTCATCAAGGAAATCACCCCTCCTCTCTAGAGCCCAGCGTATAAGATTCAAATTATAACTATTACTACGACTACTAATCATCGGAGCTATACGATTAACCTCTCTGAGTAGAGATGATCTATTAACATCTTCACCCCTAGCTTTCAGCGATTCTATAGCTTCAGTTATTAAGCGGCCTGCAGAGGATGATGGATCTAGGTTTAATCTAGATGCTATAAGCTTACCCTTTAGCATAGCTGATTTAGGTAGGAATAATCTGTATGGATAGATTTTCCCACCAAACTTAGTTAGAGCTGTATACTCGCATCTACGGTCTAGAATTATAAATCTAGGCTGAGGCTCCATCTTAGAAGCCTTAGCTATAAGACTAACTACGAAGCTAGATTTACCACTACGAGTATTATGACAGAAAACCCCACCTAAACCTGCCACGAAATTTTCATAGCTAGGAATGGATAGATCATATACAAATTCGTAGTCGTAGTCTACTAAATCTATCTTCGATATCCTAACTAGAGCTAGATCGCTTTGAAAGGGTTCACGATCGTATCCGTTAGTTATAAGCTTAAGATAGGATATCTCCGATACTAGCTTTTCGCTACGTATTAAACCTAAGCTTAGAAGTTGGGTTAGAGTTTCGAGAAGTGATCTGAGGATAGGAGGTTTAACGTTGAAGAGTAGTGTAGGTATATGTGGACTGTCATCTGAAGGTTTTATACTATTAAAGAATGAACTTAACGCCCTATTCTTCAACTTGACCTCTATGTATTCACGTAAATAATCGATAGAGAAATCATAGATAGGTATAATCGATCTAATGTTAGATACTATCGATATTACATCATCGTATACATGTCTCGGTATTCTGAAGATAACCTCATCTAGAGTACTATACCCGAATACGATATAGTATGCTATCATTCTAGCGATATCTTCGTTTAAAGCTATCTTAAGCTGTATACATCTATCTTCGCTATACGTATAAGCTAAATCTAAAGACTCTATATACGATGCTGGTCTAGGTATGAATAGAGGTACCAGTATAGGATCACCCGGCTTTAGATTATAAGCTTCTATAGCCTCTATCCTCGAATCCCTCATAGTAAAGACAGAGTGGGAAGGTGTAACCGTTACTACACGTCCATCCTCAAGTTGTATCCTAATCATAGGTCCGCTATACCTATGCCTTACAACGCTTCTCACAGGGCGCCATTCTAACCTAAGAGTTTCTGGATTAAACGCTGGGACATAAACTTCCTCATTCAACTCTATCTCACCTTCAGAATCGTTATTAAAGAATCTATCTACAAAGCACCCTATCTCCTCTACTCTAACCTCCCCTCTAAGCATGTATACGATAGGCTCCCAGTACGCTACACTCATACCAGCCACGAACATATGCCCTTTAGCTATAGAATTGAGGTCGAGATATATCGGAACATCAGACCCCTTCAACTTACCTATGCGTATCGGGAAGCAATCCCTTCTACCGCTCTTCGTTATTTCCATATAGAATTCTTGTAGTTCATATGGTTCAGGCTGGTATACTGGATCCCATGTTCCAGGTGCACATTCTAACCTAACCCACTTCCCATCACTACGTATATAGCCTAACGCTTCTGCGAAGGCTACATCATACTCTAATCCTTTACCATACTGAGCCTTCTCCCCCTTCTTACCAGCTATAGGTCCAAATCCGCCTAACCCCATCTCAGGATTATATGGGGTTACTTTGAATACCCTAAGAAGAACGGGCGTGAATGTGTCACCGCTTAATGGATGTTTAATAAAGTAATATCCGTTAACTACGACTTTATACCCTTCTCTAACTACGAACGGTATTACCTTCTGATCGCATCCAGATAGTACATAGCCAATTTCGATCAAGGCTTTAAGCCTCCATTATCTGTTAAAGCCCAATATTCTCCATGCTGAAGTAGGAGGAAGTTTAATTCTTCAGATGTAAGCTCCCCCCTCTTAACTAGTTCTACAGCTTTAGCGAAGAAATTTAGAGTATGGATGTTAGAGAATGGTTTACTTATCCTCGTATACCTATCAGCTTCATGTATAGGGTATGGTATACCCATAACGTTTGCAGATGCTATTATAAGCGAGATAGCTTCCTCGAATCTATCTAGGTTGAAGCTTGGAATCTCTATCCTGAAGGGTATTATCCAAGTTTTAACATAACTACTATAGATCTCCGCCATACATACATCTATACTAAGATCTCTAGCTATTCTAGCATACGATTCTGAGACTTTATTTCTTATAGGGAACGGCTCGGTATAATCGCCTTCATTCATTATCAGGCTTAGGAAAGTTACATCTCTAAACTTATCATAGCCTAGAAGACTACCATAATAATTCATACAGCTACGTTTAACAAAACCTAAAACTAGGATATCGTTCTCCATACATACTCTGAGTAATTCTAAAGCTTGCATAACAGTATATGTGAAATCGTATCTGTAATCGCTAGAATCGGAATTGTTGGGATGAAGTCTAGGATTCAATACTATACCTCCATCTATTATTAAGTAATTCGGTCTCCAGAGTTCTACAGCTCTTCTTGCTGCATAATACTCTAAAGCCATATGGAGGAGATTCTCTCTCCTCTCAGGTTCATCATCGACAGCCCATATATCTGGTGGGCCTGCTATACAGAGAGGCTCGCCTTTAAGCTCCATACCCTCGAATAATACGGCTACAGCATTGTATATTGGTACGTATGCGAATCTGAAATGTACACCGTTATGTCCAGCATCGACTCCGACTATACGTTTAGAAGCTAGAAGACCTTTATCCACTAGGCAATTCTTAATTCTTATAAAGTTCTTCAAACTCTCAGCTACATGCCTACACTCCTTTACATATCCTCTAAACCTTTCTATGAGAAGATCGGTACCCTTTTCTATCATATCCTGGTATAGTTCAGAGTAGACTAGTTCATGATCCATATTATAGATGGATCTTATACGTAGGTTATTGTTGGTTAACATTTTTAAACACCAAATACACTTATCTATATTAGATATAGGTTAGAGGAGACTTATAAATGTTGTTGAATGCTCAACAATCAAAAAACGAGGTGAGGGATGGATATAAAAAGGATGAGAGGGTACATATTCGTTTGAAATTTGGGGATCTTGAGGTTGATGTTGAATGTAGACAAGAACAACTCAAAGATGTTATAGATACATTTTTATCAAGTCTAAGAGAGAAGGGTATACCTACCATACCTTCTACGACAGCAGCTAGAGTCAGCTATATTGGAGGTGAACCTAAAACTTGTCGTGACGTTATATTGAATCTATGGAGGAACGGATGGTTTTCAGTAGGTAGGAGTCTCTCAGAAGTAGATGAGGAGATGTCTAGGATGGGATATCACTACAATAGGAGTGCTATAGCTCATAGTTTAGCAGATCTAGTTAGGGAGGGAATCCTAGCTAGAGAAGGTAGGAAGGGCAGTTATAGATACCTACAGAAGAGACCGCCTATCTAGTATCTTACTCACCCCTATAACGCTAATCCTCTACTTTGGATAATCCTAGTATATGTGCTATCTTATCGAAGAGTAGGGATAGCTTCTCTACATCCGTATTTTCATCTATAGTAAATACCAGTTGTAACTGTAGGTTAATACCGATTCTCGTCGACGGCTCCTTCATGGTGTATTCCCTTCTCGATCTCCTAACCTCCTTAACCTGCTCTACAGATCTAGGCCTCTCCTCAGTCTTCTCCCACTCGAATGCATAGCTGAGCATATCTAGGAAACTTTGTACGCCTACTAAATCGACTTTAGCATCTCCAACCATCAAGGGTATTTCGGTCATCAATTTACGTCGATCAAACCCTTCTGTTTCAATCTTCATAGCTATATCCTTAATGACTTCGTTCTTGATAAGTAAGTCTTGGAGAGCTTTCCTAGCTATATCAGAGTTTGGGTCTATCCTATAGGCTGCTACAAACTTGATAGCATCTTCTGCTAGCTTATACTTCTTTGGTGTATCTTTAGATTCTTCTAGAAAACCCCATGACTTGAAGAATGCATTATTACGACTTATATTTTTCTCATCTACATCAGCTTTCTCCGCTACATCTTTAACAGAGATATAGTCTTTATCAGCTCCAGCGTTTAGGTAGCTTACAAGTATTTGGCAAAGCTTCTCCCAGCTTAATCTACGTGGTAATTTAAGCTCTTGCATCAACCCATAATCTAGAAGAAGGGTTAGTTACATGTAAACGTTTCGTGATAGAGAGTAACGCGATGCTATACGGTTTCTCGCTAATCTTAAAAGGGATCATAATATTATAGTCAATTAAGGGGTTATATCTATGCCGCAGTACGAGTATGAATCAGAATACAGCGATGAGATAGAGGTTATAGTTAGGAAGGGTGATCTACATATCGAATTTAGAGGATCTACAGATAGCGTCATCAGGAGTCTCCTTAAATTCATAAGTGAGATACATCCCACTTGGTTTTTAGCTTCGAAGCTAGCGTTAAAGCTAGATTTAGTAGAGGTATTCGAGAAAGCATCAGGTGTGATAGCTGTAGGCCCGGAAGGACCTATGATAGTAGTCGATAGGGGTAAGCTGACAGATGTGGAGTTGATATGGTTATCTCTAGCTAAGGCTTGGATAGCATATCATATAGGCTTAACTGAAGATTATACTGTAACGAGTAGAGATATACAGAGGGAGACGGGGATTAAGCCAGGTACGATATCAGCTCGTTTAAGCGAGTTATCGAGTCAAGGATATCTCGATAAGCCTAGGAGAGGAGTTTACAAGCTTACATCTCTAGGAGTAAAAAGACTTATCGAAGATATAATACCTGAGATTAAAGGTAAGATAGGTGTTGAGTGAGGATAAGCTATACGTACATATAGAGTATGGGGATCTAAAAGCTGATTTCATAGGGTCAGCTGATGAAGTATTGAGATCTATAGTAAAGTTCCTATCGAAGATTCTGCCTAGCTTGAAGATAGTAGAGGAGCTTATCTATAAGCCTAGTTTAGGAGAGCTAGCTGAAGCTCTTAAGGGCATCGTTAAGATAAGCGATGAAGTACCGATACTATGCTCTCAAACAAACTTCGCGACATACGACTTAATCCTAGTAGGCTTAGCAGCTAAGTATCTGGCATCTCATATAGGTTTATCTGAGGATGAGAGTATGGATGCTAGAGAATTATCGGTATTCACGAATAAATCTGAGAAGACTATTAGGAATATCTTACCGAAGCTCTTAGATAGAGGGCTAGCTAAGAGGACGGAGAAGGGTAGGTATGCGATCACGGTATCAGGGCTTAGGAGAGTTGAAGAGTTATTAGCAAGCAAGACTAGCTAGAAAAATCTACATCCTCTCTAACGGTCTTATGCCTAGTATCCTGAGTGCAGAACCTAATGTAGATTTAAACGCGTATACAAGTTTTAACCTAGCTATCTTCAATTCTAGAGGTTCAGCTTTAAGTACTGGAAGCTTATCGTAGAATGAGTTAAATTTCATAGCTAACTCATTAGCATACTCTGCAACTATATGTACGGCTAGGTTTTCTGAAGAGTACCATATGATCTCAGGATACTTAGAGATATGTATTAGTAGATCCTCCTCTAACCTATCGTTTAGTATGGTTGGATCGAAATCTGCATAGATATAATCTACATCAGCCTTAGATAATATACTAGATGATCTAGCGTATGCATACTGTAGGAATGGACCGCTATTCATCTCGAAGTTTAAAACCTTATCCCAACTAAACACTATATCCCTTTCAGGTGATACGCTAATTAATGCATACTTAACAGCTCCTACAGCTATAGCTTCAGCTATCCTCTCAGCCTCCCTAGGATCGATATTAGGCGAACGTTTCCTAACCTCTGTTAAAGCTCTAACTCTAGCTTCATCCAAGACATCATCTAACGTTACTATACGTCCCCTCCTACTAGACATTCTATAACCTGGAAGCTTTACGAGACCGTAGAATAGAGGTTTATACCTATCTAAAACCCTATCTACGCCTAGAGCTGAGAGAGTTATCATAAGCTGTATTTGAGGTAGCTTCTGATCCATACCTATTACGGTTATCGATAAATCGTACTGCTTAAGCTTACGGAAGGCATAAGCTATATCTCTCGTAGTGTATAGTGTCGTACCATCAGCTCTTGTAAGGGTTAGTGAAGGTAACTCTAATCCTATATCTATACGTTCCTCTAATCCTAGATCCCTAGCTGCTTCAGCTACATCGAATATTAAAGCCCCCTCCTCTAACCTACAGTATGACGTAGATTTCAACATCGATAGTATCCTATCCACTTCACCGCTCCATACAATATCACTCTCCCAATCCCATGAATCAAAATCCACATCTACACGCGATAAAGTCTCTTTAAACCCTTCTAAACATAGTGTTACAACCTCCCTAACGATTCCAACTATATCCTCATCTAAACGCTTCTCGTATAACCTGTTTATCTCAGCTATCCTCCCCTCCGGATCTTTATCCGACTCGATAGATTCTAGAAGTCTATCAAAGAGCTTCTCATTTCTACTCCTAAGCTCCGCTGCTATAGCTACCCATTCATCTAATCGCGATGAGATCTTCATATACTCATCTTCGGATTGCTTAGATCTACACGACTCTAGCTCAGATTTAAGACGTCTAATCTCTAGTATACATGATATCGAAGCATATATGTAGCCTAAGAAGCTATCAGGCTTCTCTTCGAATCTAGGTTTACCTAGAAGATTGTAGCCGTAGGCTAGTATCGATACCTGCCTACCTACATCATCTATGTAGAAGTGTCTATGGACATCATAACCTCTAGCCTCTAGTAGTGCTGCGATAGAATCACCTAGGAAGCTATTCCTAGCATGACCTATACCTATGGGGTGTATAGGATTCACACTCGTATGCTCTACTATAACTCTTAGCCTCCTATCCGATTCTAATCGACCCCACTCCACACCTAGAGCTTGTATAGATGATATGAGGAGTTTGAAGAAGCTAGGTTTATCTAGGTAGAAGTTGAGGTAGCCTGGGCTAGCTACATCTACTTTAGCGATAAACCTTCTATCAGCTGTATCTATTCTAGATTTCACTTCTAAAGCTAGATCTTGTGGGTTTAAGCCGGTTTTTCTAGCTAGCATCATACATATAGGAGTGGATAACTCACCGTATATGTGGGATGGTGGGGATTCGAATACTATATCAGTAGGCTTTATATCGAAACCTGATAGTGACTGGTATACTAGGTATCTACATTCATCTTCGAATAGCTTCCACGGTCTTCTCGAAACCTCTATGATTCCATACCCCCTCCTTCGATCATCCACTAATCATCATGATATCTAGGTAGATCGTTTATTTAGGGCTAGCTTAATAATTTATAAGGCTTTACACTCCTACTACGTGTTATAGTTTTGTCAGGAATACTTACTCATCACCCTAAGGATATACCTGAACGCTTAAGATCTGGAGGCTTTAAGATAGCTGTAGTCGGGTATGGGGGTTCAGAGACCCCGTTAGCATATGCTTATGGTAGGATAGGTGCTCACGTATCTATAGTCGATATAGACGTATGCTCTACCGAAATGTTCATCAAGATGATAGCTGGAAGTAGGTATGCCCTAGCTATTTCTAGACTAGTGAGGAGCGGAGGATTACGTATAGCTTCTAATAGAATCGAAGCTATAGCTGAAGCGGATATAATAGATATATTCGCACCAGTAGCGCTCTCTGGATTAGGTAGGCCAGATTACTCTATACTCCATAGGCTATCTGAGGAGGTTGGTAGAGGGCTTAGCGAGGGGAAGCTAGTTATCTCTAGTACGATTACACCTCCAGGTATAACAGAGGATGTTATAGCAGATGTACTCGAGAAATCTTCAGGATTAAAGGCTGGCTATAACTTCGGTCTAGCTTATAGCCCCTACGAACCCCTACAGGTGGAGAAGAGTGATTCTACTATTAAGATTCTAGCAGCTACGGATAAAAGGAGTCTAGATATCGCTGAAGCTATAGTAGACACAGTATACGGTTGTAGAATTCTGAAAGTAGATGGTATAAGATGCGCCGAAGCTATAAAGCTGTTCGATATAGCTTCGAAATACATACTCTACGCTTTTACATACGAGCTTCTAAGAGTCTGTGATAAGATTGGTTTAGATCGTAGTTCTCTAAACTATACTATGGAGAGTATATATCCATACCTATATCAGCTTCTACCTGTTTGGATGCATTTCTCAGATAACGCGAAGCTTCTTATGGATCTATGTGAAACCTATAAGCTTAAACCTAGGATACTATACGCAGCTTTAAAAGTAGGTGAGGATATCCCTGGGATATACATATCTATGATTAGGGAAGCTGCTAAACGTATAGATAAACCTCTTAGGAGATGTAGAGTTTCGTTGATAGGATTACCTGGTAAAGCATGTATAGGATATAGTGTAGATAATCCTCTACTTACTATCCTAGCTTCAAGACTTAGGAGGATGGGTGTTTCAGTAAAGATTTTCGATCCATATGGATCTGGAGGGGGGCTTGATAAACTCGGAGTCAAGGTATCTAGGAGGATAGAGGAGTGTTTAGAGGATACCGATATAATACTTATACTACCTGAATCTAGATCTATGAAAACAGCTATCACGAGGAAGCTTGGTATAGCTAAAGCTTTAACTCAGACAACCCCGGTTATAATAGATCTAGCTGGGGTTATAGATAGAATCGAAGCATCTAAACTAGGCTTCATATATCTGGGATTAGATGGTGCTCCATCTTGGGAGATAGGTTGAAGGTTGCTCTCATAGGATGTGGATCTTGGGGTAGTAATCATGCTAGAGTATACTTTGAACTCGATGATTTATGCGAGCTTACAGCCGTATGCGATATAGATAAGATTAGGGCTGAGAGGATAGCTAGAAAATATGGTTGTAAAGCTTATACGGATTATAAGGAGCTTATAAGTGAATGCAGACCTGAAGCTGTAAGTATATGCACACCTTCATCTACACATTTCGAGATAGCGTATGATATAGTTAGGAAGGGTATAGATACGTTAGTCGAAAAGCCTATGTGTACATCCGTAGGCGATGCTTTAAAACTTGTATCAGAAGCTGAACGTATGGGTGTGGTATTGATGCCTGGACATATAGAGTGCTTTAACCCTGGAGTTAGAAGGATTAAATCGATGATAGATGAGGGGAGGCTAGGTGATATACTCATGATTACAGCTAAGAGAGTTTCATACTGGCCTGAAAGGGTAGGGGATGTAGGGATAGTTATGGATACAGTGATACATGATGTATACGTATTTAGATACCTATTATCGGAGAATCCATATGAAGTCTACGCTTTAGCAGGTAGACTTATGCATAGATTCGAGGATTATGTAGGAGTAATCCTAAGATATGGGGAATCGATAATAGGCTTTATAGAAGCTAACTGGATGACACCTAGAAAAGTTAGAAATCTAACTATAACAGGTAGTAATGCTATAGTCTCTCTAGACTATCTAACACAAGAGATAGTATACGAGAATAGAGACTCCATAGTTACACCTATAGCTAGATGGGATGAACCCCTAAAGATAGAGCTTAGACATTTCATAGAAGCATCGCTAGGTAAATGTAAGCTAGAGGTAACAGGATACGATGGGTTAGAAGCTTTAAAGATCTGCGAAGCTATACTAGAATCTAGTAGGATGCGGAAGCCTATAAGATTCGAAGGGTGAATATATTTGAAGAGGAGGCTTATGGAATACCTAGCATGCCCAATAGATAAACACCACCCACTAGACTTGATAGTATTCGAAGAGGATGGAGAAGAGATAAAGGAAGCTATCATAATATGCTGGAAGTGTAGGAGGTACTACCCGGTTAAGGATGGAATACCAGAAATGCTTCCAGATCAGCTTAGAGATAGGAGGGAGGATACGGCATTCCTAGAGAAATGGAAGGATAGGATACCTAGAGAAATACTCGAAGAGGGAAAGCCATACCCTCTAAAGAAGTAAAAGTTTTAGCTTAGAATCCTAGATAATATATAGGTAAGCTTAGGAAAGCCCGGTGGTGCAGCCTGGTAAGCATGGAGGCCTTTGGAGCCTCCGACGGGAGTTCGAATCTCCCCCGGGCTATCATCAAGTCTCGCTTTAATATCGATTATCTATATGCGATCGCTGGGTGTTTACACCTAAGGTAGAGGAATATTATCGGTATTAGCATGGATATCGTAGAATTTATTGTGCTGATCTATTCGAGCAGTCTTTTATATCGTGATCGATTTTCTGATCATTTTTACTCAGAATGTTTATTTCAAATAGCCATACCGTGATTGTAGTGAGGTGAGAATTATATGAAGGAGATTGTTTGCGATAGATTATCCAAGGATTATAAGGGTAAGAATACTATTAGAGCTCTAGATAGTGTAAGCCTTAGTGTTTCGAAGGGTGAATTCTTCGGGTTCCTCGGTCCGAATGGTGCTGGTAAGACTACTCTCGTAAGGATTCTAGTTACTCTTTTAAAGGCTTCCAGTGGGTATGCTTGGATCGGTGGATACGATGTGGATAGGGAGGAGGAGAAGGTTCGTGAGATAATAGGCTACGCTGGGCAGGATTCTGAGCGTTCAGCCTATTTTAGACTTACTGTTAGGGAGAATCTCCTCTACTTCGCTCACGCACTTAGGGGTATTCCGAGAGGTATAGCGAAGGAGAGGATAGAGTATATAGCATCAGCTATAGGATTCGATAGTAAGCTAGATAGGCATTTCATAGCTTTATCAGGAGGAGAGAAGCAGACGGTGATAGTTATAAGAGCTATAATCCATAATCCAGAAGTATGCTTCTTAGATGAGCCATCGAAAAGCTTGGATCCGGTAACCGCGCGTAGAGTTAGAAGCTTCTTAAAAGATTATGCTAGAGAGAATGGTATTACTATCTGTTTAACAACGCATAATATGCTTGAAGTAGAGGAGGTATGCGATAGGATAGCTTTCATAAATCGTGGTAAGCTCGCTTTTACAGGAACCCCTATCGAGTTTAAGAAACAGGCGGTTATGAAGGAGATTATAGAGATAAGTACTAGTAGACTCGAGGATAGCGTAGAGTATAGGCTTCTCAAAGTTCATGGGGTATCGAATATAGTTTACCATAACAACGTCACTAGATTGTATTGTGAGGATGCATTCAATATACTTCCAGAAATTCTAAGAGTTATGAAGGAAGCTGGGTTTAAAGCTCCGGTAAGGATTGCCGAGCCTTCACTCGAGGATGCATTCGCATTCTTCGTTAACGGAGGGAGGGAGTGATGGAGAGTGTAACTAGTATATCTAGGATCTTCTACATGGCTGTCTGGCGCAACCTTATAACTTTAACACGGTATAAAGTAAACCTTCTATTCTCGATTATAACGAGCGCCTTATGGGCTTCAGGTATGCTACTCTTCTCGCTAGCATTCGATTCTTCGATACTTGGGAGAACAGTTGGGACTACAAACTATGTTGCATTCATAGTCTTCGGAGTAAGTTTCCAAAGCTGGCAGGGAACAGCGCTTTGGGGTGCATCAAGCATGCTTCAAAGCGAGCTTAGCACTGGACAGATAGACTATACCTTCACATGTCCATTCTCACGTTACCGATATATAGTGAGTAACGTAGCTGCTCTAGCAATTCAAGACTCTATATTCTTCCTACCAACATTCTGCGTAGGTCTATGGCTAGCGATTACGACGTTAACATTTCACGGCCTCCTCTTAGGTTTACTCTCAGTAATACTCTCTGTAGCAGCGCTGGTTCAGTTTGGAGTAATCTTCGCTGCGCTTACACTTAGATATAGACAGGTAACAGCAGTATTCAGCTTCTTCAACTTCATCATACAGATGCTCTCAGGGATGTTCATCCCGATACAAATACTCCCAGCTCTACTACAAATCATAGGGTTCAGTATTCCAGTAACCTTCGGAATGGATTTGCTAAGACACTATGTAATGGGTACACTTACTATATTCGATCCTATAAACGAATGGATTATACTCCTAATACAGCTAGCCTTACTCAGTTTGATAGCTAAAATCGTAGTATCCTATCTCGAAGTTAAAGCAAAGGAGAAAGGGCTGCACTATATCTAGTTATATCGAGGCTAATCGAAGTAGGAGGTTATGAAATCCTAGGATGAGGGCTTCATAGGGTAGTGGATTCTAAAACAACTATATCCTTCACTTTTCTCTAATCGATTTAGGTATTCTTATCTCTATAACCCCGTTTTTATACCGGGTTTTCGCTCTATCTATATCAGCCTTTACCGGAAGCTTAACCTCTCTACGATATCTCCCATCCAAGGTATCAGCGCTTATAATCAGAGTTTCCCCCTCCTCATAGACTTCTATACCCTCCTCTTCTACACCCGGTAATTCAGCTATGACGTAGATTTCATCATTTGTTTCGATTATATCTACGAAAGGCTCCTGATCATCTTCTACAACTGGTTTAATATCGGTCGGCTTAATATCCCTAGACTCGTAGACTTCTACCCTACCATCCGGCTTAACCTCTATACGATAACTATAGATGGATGGCTTCCCATCATCTGATATATCACCTACTAGCTTACGCTCTTCTCCACCTCCTTCTGAGGTTTGGGAGAGGAAGGCTTCGAACTCCTCCTTCATCATCCTCTCTATCTCAGCGAATATCCTATCTATATCTTCGAAGAATCGATGCCTCCTTCTAAACCATTCTGGAAGATCTTCTTCAAAGGACATCCTCCCATCCTAGCTTAACCGTACAGGATATTTATTTAAAAATTTTACGGTGTATAGATTCTTCTAAGTTTACCTCAATTTCAGTATCCTAGCTATATTAGCATTAGGATCTATCCTAGGTATTATCTTACCACTCCTAGATGTTAGTAGAGTAGTTACACCCGGTCCATGCCCTGATATAACGCAGTCTGTATGCACGATTACCCCTATGGTAACAGCTCCTCTAAGATATATGTGGCCGTAGCTACTATCAGCATCCACTATCGCTACTAAATCCCCCAATCTTAAATCCTCAAGCCCATACTCTCTAACTACCGATTCATCGAATAGCTGGATATCGTAGTCCCCGGAATATGCTTGATCTACACCGAGACCTGAACCCATTATAGATGCTGGTACTATATGTGTTACAGGAAGCTCTATCCTATCACCTATAGGCTTAGGATCCAATGCTTCTAAAAGCTTCGGATCCATATTCATAACCTTTATATCAGGGTAATCGATTAATTCTAAACCTACACCGAAAGCTTTTACGAGGATTTTATCACCGATAACCAGCTTCTCTAAAACATCCTCTGGAAAATCTACGAGTACATGCTCTATACCCCCATGCTTCCCTACCACCACACCCCTAGACCCCTTAGCATCACCAGAAGCTACTATAGCTTCGTTACCTATGCATGCTAGAATGTTTAAAGCCATATTAGCTTCATCACTCTCCCTATTCCTAATACTTACACCAGGCTCTACATGATCTGCAGCCCAGCCGATAGCTGGATCGCCAACCCTAACATTATACGTTATCCCGCCGACACCTGGAAGTACTACAGGTTTACCATCAGATGTTATCCTATATGGGGTTCTACGGAAGATAGGGTTTGAAACCTCACCTAAGACCGATACCTTAACAAGCTTATCTAGATTAGTCCTAAGCATACCAGATAGCCTCAGATGATTAACCATCTACTAAACGATTTATGTTTTACGATCGATAGATAGAGTTTGTTGAAGAAGTTATAAGATATCTAAGGGTGCTAGGCTCCTATCCAGGATGCTTCATAAAAATCTTTGAAAGTATATTTTAGAGGGGTGCTATAGAGATCCTCCCATCTAGGTCGAGGTATCCCTCGATTAACTAGTTATAAGTTAGCTTTATCTTTATTCGATTGATCTATCGTCGATAGATTGAGTAGATTATTAGCGAGGGTAGATACAGTTTGACTGTATGGTTTCCAGAGATAAAGTTTCCTAGAATGGCTTTGATACGTCAGATTATCGATTCTCCTAAACTCGATGATTTCGTATCAGAGATAAGACGTGAACTAGGTAGGATAGGATTGAGGAGTATGGTTAAGCCTGGTATGAGAATAGCTATTACAGCTGGTAGTCGTGGAATAGCGCATTACCCCGAGATTCTAGCTACGATAGTGGATGAGGTGAGGAAGGCTGGTGGCATCCCCTTCCTAATCCCTGCTATGGGTAGTCATGGTGGAGCTACTGTTGAAGGTCAATTAGAAGTTTTAAGAGAGCTGGGTATAACCCCTGATAGGGTTGGTGCACCCATACTCGCTACTATGGAGGTTGAGGAGGTAGGTAGGATAGATGGAGGTATACCTGTATATGTCGATAAGTATGCTGTCAAAGCTGATGGTATAATAGTTGTCGGACGTGTTAAACCTCATACAGATTTCAAGGATAGGATAGAGAGTGGGTTGATGAAGATGATGGCTATAGGTCTTGGAAAGCATAAGGGTGCTGAAACTATACATATGTATAAATCTGAAGGCTACCATAGGCTAATACCCTTAGCAGCTAGGTTAATCATGGAGAAGCTACCGATACTATTCGGTTTAGCTATAGTCGAGAATGCCTTCCACGAGATAGCTATAGTGAAAGCTATAGAGCCTAAGGATATAGAGGAGGAGGAAGCTAAGCTTCTAGAGAAGGCTAAGGAGCTCCTCGCTAGGATACCATTCAAAGATATCGATGTACTGATAGTCGATGAGATAGGTAAGGATATAAGCGGTGCAGGTATGGATACTAACGTGGTAGGGAGATTCTGGCTTCCAGGTGAAAGCGATCCGCGTACACCTAGCATAAAGGTTATAGTCGTCCTAGATCTAACAGAGAAGAGTCATGGAAATGCTGTAGGTATAGGATTAGCGGATATAACTACGGAGAAGCTTGTTAGAAAGATAGATTATCGATCCACATTCATAAACTCTCTTACCAGCGGTCATACTATAACAGCTAAGATACCTATATTCCTACCGACAGATCGAGATGCGGTAGCGGCAGCGTTATACCTATGTAGACCCATCGATCCTAGGGAAGCTAGGGTTGTAAGGATAAAGAATACCTTAGAACTCGAGAGGATATGGATATCTGAAAGCCTATACGATCTAGTCGTAAAGGATCCGATGTTTAAGGGTAGGATAGAGGTTTTGAAAGAGCCTGAGGATATGGTATTCGATGAACATGGAGATATACTTCCGAAACACTACTAGCACAGTTCTAGAGTATACAGGATGGTGGGGCCGACCGGATTCGAACCGGCGACCTGCGGGTTTACCCGTGCTCCAGCTTCATCTTCATCCCTTATGGTCTGCAAACCCGCCTATCTAGCACCCTGGAGCCCTTAACGGGGTTCCGGCATACACCTGGAACCCTGCCGTCCTGCCTCTCCAGTAACCCTACCACTAGTACTAGTGGTAGGGTTAAGGCTGGACTACGGCCCCACCGTATTAGGAGTAGATGCTTCTCTCTCTATTAAAGTTTTGATAGCCTAGGTTTTCGATACTACCATAGAATCTCTTCTTCAAATCTAGCTTCTAAAGGTAGCTCTCTTAGTATTAGATCTCTTATAGCGAATCTTATCGCTTCAGCTCTATTAGGGTATAGCTTCAATTCCACTAGTCTATCTAAAGCTTTAATGTATGCTTCAGGTATGTATATACTGACAAGCTTCATATAGCAGCACCTCGGTTATCCGGTTACATTTCTAGTAGGTTTATTCTACTGAAAAATGTTGGTAGTTACCCCGTATTACCGTCTAAACATAGGTTTTAAAAAGCGTAGGTATACCTGTATAGAGGTAGCTTATACTATCCTAGTATCCAATCGATAATCGTATACCCACCCTCTTTTCATCTATCTAGGATAAAACCTCTCCTAGAAGGTGGTAGGGATAAGCTTCGACTACCCTAACCCTTACTCTATCCCCTAGCTTAATACTATCATCTTTAAGTACTATAGGTTTATACCAGGCGTTCCTAGCTATCATACTTCCAGGTTTTAAACCCTCCTCATCTACTATTACCTCTCCACTCCACCCCATCCATAGACGTCTATTCCTAGATAGAGCTACCTCCCTCGCTATATCTGAAGCTATACGGCTACGCTCATCTATAACCTTCGATGGAAGAGGCTTCATCCTAGCAGCTTCAGTCATCGGTCTAGCTCCGAATTTGGATATATTAACTGAATCGAATTCAACCATCCTTATAAGATCTATAGTAGATTGGAAGTCTTCCTCACTCTCCGATGGGAATCCAACTATTATATCAGTAGCTATGGATAGCTTATCTACACCACTCCTAAACCTATCCACTATCTCCAAGTACTCCTCTACCGTATACATTCTACGCATAAGCTTCAAAATCCTATTACTACCAGATTGTACTGGTAGATGTATGAATTTAAAGCATTTATCGCTGGTTAAGCATTCTATAAGATCCTCGATCATAGGCTTCACATAGTATGGGTTCATCATACCTATCCTCACGTAGAAATCTCCTTCAAGCGATAGTATACGCTTCAGTAGATCTGTAAGCTTCAATCCTATATCTAATCCGTAGCATGCGTTATCTTGACTCGTAATCCATATCTCTCTACAACCATCTGCTATAGCTCTCCTAGCCTCCTCGACTATCATATCGGGGGGATAGCTTACGAGTCTACCTCTAGCTAGCTTTACCTGGCAGAAGCTGCATGCACTTAAGCATCCCTGAGCCACCTCTACTATACCTACGATAGGATTACGTCTAACCCTAGGTAGACATATATTATAGCCTTCACGCTCTAGGAATACAGCCCTCCCACCTTCTAAAGCTATCCTTACAGCATCGACTATCCTAGATATAGATGATGGACCTATAAGCGAAGCTCTAGGATTCAACCTCTCTATAACACTCCTCTCCACGACTGGCATACATCCAGCTACCACTAGTGGTTTACCCTCCTCCGTAAGCTTAGAGATCCTGTAGATCATCCTATGCTCGGTAGGATTCTTAACTATACACGTAACTATCACGTTAACATCAGATCCCCTACTACTAGATACTATACGATAACCAGCTCTAGATAGTAGACCTTGCATAATCTCTGCTTCAGCTATACTCGAACTACACCCATAAACCTCGAAATAGACGTTAACCATAGCTATCCTATAATCAACCCCCACCTATAGGCGGTATGATAGCTAGTATATCCCCATCCCTAACACTGGTAGTCGAAGCCCTAGATCTATCTATACCTACACCGTTTAAGACTAGGTATAGCCTCTCCTCCCTAAGATTCTCCTCTAGATATCTACGAAATTCTCCGCCAAACCTCTCGCTAAGCTTCTCTACAACATCCTCTACAGTAGATCCATCACCTACCTCTATAGATACCTCCCTAGAACCAGCTATCTCCCTAAGCCTAGCGAATAGTCTAACCTTAACCTCCATACCGTGATATTATCATCACAGGATCTTAGAGATAAGAGTTTACCATACGATAGCCAAGTTTAAGCTAGATATTTATGAAGGAAATATTTTTAGGCTTTTAATCAAGTGTTATCGATTATCCGTGGATAAGCATGCTATCTATAAGAGAGATAGAGAGGAGGCTCATAGATTTTCTAGCATCATCGTTTATAGATTTCAGATCGATAGATTCTTGGATACATAACGGCTCGAGGATAACCCTCCCATACTTCCTACGAGTCTCACCGGATGATATACTTAGATTCGAGAATACGTTGAATCTAGATAGTATAGGTGGAGCTAGATGGCTTCTACGCATAGATATAACCGGTAATGGTCTACTAATAGTGGATGGCAAACCCTACCAGGGTATAGATAACTATCATCGTATAGCTATACTAGAGCCTGGTATTAGACATATAGCTCTAGAATCATCATCGCGTAGGTTATTCGGTGAGAATCCATGGATGTTCTCATTCATAGCTTCGAATACATCCGCCGTACTATGGGATGAATTCTCACTAGCTCTAACCCTCATAGATCTACTATCCCTCTCCCAGAGTTGTAGAGATATAACGCCATACCTATCCAAAGCCGCATCCTACATAGATCTAGCACCTAGCGTATCGCAGTTATACGCTCTAGCTAGAACACTCTACGGATTCCTATTCATAGAAGGATCACCAGAGTATAGCGCGTTAAGATGGGATGTAGGCTATATAGCATCAGTATATGGTGAAAAGGTTATCGATGGAACGCTAGAGGATATACCAAAGCCTAGTATCGACGAGGTACGTGAAACTGGGAGGAGTGTATTAGAAGCTTTAAACGATATACTCGTAGATGATGATAGGGATGGAGCTATCTACCTATTCGGTCATAGCCATATAGATACAGCTTGGCTCTGGCCATTCAGCGAGACTAAGAGGAAGATTAAGAGAACATTCTCAACCATAGCTAGATTAGCTAGCCTAGGCTATAGGTTCACATATGTTCAGAGCGGGGCTCAAAACTATCGATGGATAGAGGATGATGAAGCTCTATTCGATACGGTGAAGAGGATGGTGGAGGATGGTTTATGGCTTCCTGTAGGCGGTATGTGGGTTGAATCAGATACACAGCTAATCTCAGGTGAATCCCTAGCTAGACAATTCCTATACGGGCAGAGGTATTTCGAAGAGAAGTTTGGTAGAAGGTGTAGGATAGGATGGCTTCCAGATAGCTTCGGATTCTCAGCTCAGCTACCTCAGGTTATGCGTAAGAGTGGTATCGAGATATTCGTTACACATAAGGTTATGTGGAACGATACTAATGAATTCCCCTATCATGCATTCATATGGGAGGGTCTTGATGGGAGTAGAGTATTAGGTCATATAATAGTATCATCATATAACGGTATCGTAACGGCTTCAGAGCTCTACAATATGTGGAGTAGGTATAAGCAGAAGGGTATAGCACCTGCAGTATACTCCTATGGCTATGGTGATGGTGGTGGCGGACCGACCTTCACTATGCTAGAGAGGTTGAAGATATTGAAGAAGTTGAGATTCCTACCTAGACTTATCGATTCCCCGAGTGAGGATGAGTATATAGAAGCTTTAAGAAGGGTTGGAGAATCCCTACCTGTATGGAGGGGTGAGATATACAACGAGTATCATAGAGGAGTCTATACTACGAATATACGTATTAAACAGCTTATGAGTAGAGCTGAATGCGAAGCTATATGGGCTGAAACAGTATCTACCATAGCTGATATACTAGGGGTAGCAGTATACCCATACATAGAGGTTAAGGATGCATGGGAGAGGATACTTAGATGCCAATTCCACGATGTACTCCCAGGCTCATCGAATAGGGAAGTTTACGAAGAAGCCTACGATGATCTAGGTAGAGCTTTAGAGAATCTATCTAGGATAACAGAATCCTCGCTTATGAGTATAGCTAATTCTATAGATGCTAGAACTGGCTGTATAATAGTTTTCAATCGTCTACCATGGATGGTTAAAGCTATCCTAGAGCTTCCTAAATCCTTCTACGAAACCTACGATGGTAAGCCTGTGGATACGCAGTTAATGGATAACTATTCTATAATCCTAGTAGATATACCGCCGCTAGGATATACTACCCTAATACCTGTAGAGAAAGGCTCTACGGCTAGCGGTGTTATAGTAGAGGAGGTATCCGACGGCGTTATCCTAGAGAACGATTACCTAAAGGTTAAGATAGATCGTGAAGGATATATCGAGAGTATATACGATAAGGAGCTTAGAGAAGAGTTTCTCTCAGATATAAGTAACGTTATCGAGATTCATGTAGATAAGCCTGGACGCTTCGATGCATGGGATATAGAGAAGACAGCTGTAGAAGCTCATGGTGTAAAACCAGAGGTGGTGGAGGGTGCTAGTATAGTTATGAAGGGTCCGATAGCTGCTAGGGTTAGGAGCCGGTATAGGTATAGAAGCTCCACCATAGATCAGTATATAACGATGTATAAGGGTTCTAGACTTATAAGAGTGGATGTGGAGATGGATTGGTGTGAGAAGAATCGTCTAGTTAAAGTATGGTTTAAACCAGATGTGAAAACTGATCATGCATACTTCGAGATACCATTCGGCGTAGTCGAGAGATCTGCTATAATAAGAGATTCTCGTGATGAAGCTATGTTCGAAGTACCTGCGCTTAGATGGATGGATATATCAGATGGATGTAAAGGTTTAGCTATAATATCCCCGGATAGGCATGGATATACTGTTAGAGATGGTAGGATAGGTTTAAGCCTAGTTAAATCACCATCCATGCCTAACCCATGGTCTGATCTAGGATTCATAAAAGCTACATACTATGTATACCCGCATCAAGGTGATTATAGAGTTGGGGAGGTTTATAAGAGAGCATACGAGGTTTGGAGTGGAGCTAGATGGGTTACTAAGGATAGTATTGGAGGATTCCTACCACCTACAGGTAGCTTCATAGAGGTTCCGAATGGTGTTGTAATAGAGTGTATTAAACTTAGCGAGGATAGGAGGGGTATCGTAGTTAGATTATACGAAGTAGATGGTAGTGGGAAGAGCTTCGATCTAAAATTACCCGGATACTTCGATATATACGAATCGAATATACTAGAGGATATAGTGGAGAGGATAGCTACGAATAAGGATACTGTAAACCTAAGGTTTAAGCCATTCGAAGTGAAAACTATAGTATTATCGAGAAGCTTCTAGCATATATCCCGTCGATCCCCTCCTATTAGCGAAGAATATTTATACTAGGCGACTCTACGTACGGGTATGCCTCGATCCTCAATCTCTCGATAAACTCTCCTACACCTATATCCCTATCTAAGCTTATACGTATAGTTTTCATCGATTTAGGTATCAGATCTACATAGTTATCTTCGAGGAATGCTTCCACACCCTCCAAGCTTATAGCTAAGCCTTTAACATATACATCGGATTCTACCGATAGGGTATACGACCCACCTCCGCTACGATCTACGTATACGTTTATCCTAGGTTTCGGTAGATGTACGTATTTCGGTTTAGAAGCCATCCTAACATCCTCGTATACAATCCTACCATCAGCTATAAGCTTAACGACGTATATCCTATCATCCGCTACCGGTAGTTTATCGATAGATCTCTCGATAACCTTAGTAGAGCTGTAGCTAGCTACTCCTACATCTATACACTCTGAGTAGTAGATCGATCCGTAGAAATCCATAACGTAGAATACCAGCGTAGCTTTAAGATATCCAGGAGTTTCGTTAACTATGTAAACGGCTATCCTACCATCCCTAATCTTCGTAAAAGCTATCCTAGGTTTGAAAGATCTCTTAACATAGTAGTATGATGGTTTAGGATTTAGATCATAATCTATCAAGCTCCAGCTTAGTACAGGCCAGCAATCGTTCAACTGCCATATCAAGCATCCGCTAGTCTTATACATTAAACTCCTCCAATGCTCAACCCCCTCTCTCAAAGCCTCACCCTGATTCAGCTGACAGTATAGTGTGAATAGCCTCATATCATCTGGGACAGGGTAGTATGCGGATAGGAATCTATACAATCTCTCCAAACCCTCAACCTGCTTCTCATGCGCTTCCACAACCCTACTATACGGTTTAGCATCCAATCCTATATACCTCTGTATAACCTTCAAGCTTGGCGGAGCCTGCCATCCAAACTCGCTTATAAACCTACCCTCATCATCAAGATATCTCTCATAGCTATACCATCTGCTCCATACATCCCAGTTATGTCTATCACCCTCGTATGGACTGTTAGGATCATCACCTCCATAGGGGCTGCTAGGCCAGTATGGTCTAGTAGGATCTAACCTACTACACACTTTTGGAAGTATCTCATCGTATATAGGAGCACCTAGTAGCCTACCCCTACTACGCCAAGCCATATGGTATATCCATTGATTCTCGTTATTACCACACCATAAGACTATGCATGGATGCCTTCTAAGCCTTCTAACAACCTCCTCAGCCTCCCTCTCAGCCTCTCTTAGAAACCAATCCTCCTCAGGATACTCTGCGCATGCATACATGAAATCCTGCCACACCATGATGCCAAGCTCATCACATAGATCGTAGAAGTAGTCATCCTCATATACGCCTCCACCCCAAACTCTAAGCATATTCATACTAGACTCCCTAGCCATCTCTAGTAGACGACAGTAACGTTCCCTAGAAACCCTAGGTAGAAATGAATCTGCAGGAATCCAGTTAGCACCTTTACAGAATACTGGTAGATCGTTTATCTTGAATAGGAAGCTTCTACCCTTCTCATCAAGCTCCTGTATAAGCTCCACCTTCCTAACACCTATCCTCGTATATGCTTCATCTACCATAGATCCGCTATCATACAGTTCTACTCTTAGATCGTATAGGTTCTGTTCTCCATAACCGTTAGGCCACCATAGCCTAGGCTTATCAAGCTCGATTATACATGATAAATCGCTCCTACCATGTTCGACGTAATCCTCAGTATATGCTTCAACCCTACTACCATAACCCTCTACTACGAATCTAACCCCAGCTTTAAATCTACGATAAGCATAGACCTCAGCAGTAAGCTTCAAGATAGCTTTATCCCTAGATACTTCCAACGGTAGAGCTGCTACATAGCCTAGCCTACCCTTATCGTATCCGATCAGCTTTACACTACGCCATATACCTATAGCTGGGAGTCTAGGACCCCAATCCCATCCGAAGGAGTATTGAGCCTTCCTTATATACGGTCTAGATCTATGGAATGCGCTATTCAGAACCCCATACTTCTGACGATATCTATCCGATAACTCATCAGCATACCTACCTGGAGGCTTAAACCTAACGACTATAGTATTCCTACCAGCTCTAAGTATATTCTTCACATCGAATATCCATGGTGTAAACATATTGTATGCTTCACCAATCCTAACACCGTTAACCCATATGGTAGCTATCGTATCGAGGCCTTCGAAGATAAGCTCTACACAATCCCTCTCTAAAAGCTCGCTAGGAGCTTCGAAATCCCTCCTATACCACCACTCAACATCCTCAACCCATCTAACAGCATCCTCGTTCAAACCATAGAATGGATCAGGTATTAAACCGTTTCTAATCAAATCTATATAGACTACCCCAGGCACCTCTGCTTGAATCCATCCATCTATCGGGTAATCTGGGTTATACGCACCCTCCTCCTCACCGTTAAGTTTAGGAAACCCTTTAAGTAACCATACCCCATCTAGCGAATACGTATATCTAGCCATACATATACGATGCTAACTAGCATATAGACTTAAACCTTCTAGTAGGAGTTTTAGAAATACCTAGGTAGGATATGATGGTAGCCTATGGGAGGCTATGATAGTATCTAACGGGTAGCGATGGATGCATACTGTTTCAAAGTGTATAACCCGTATAGTTTATCGATAGTTTCACGTATATCTTGTAATCTATAGATATCATCGAATCGTCCATCACCTATTACCCTACCGTGATCCAGTACTATCACTCTATCTACGTATCTCAGGGTTGTAGGCTTAGCGTTCACTACGATTATAGTCGAATCCTTAAGGTAATCGGCTATCTTAGATACAATCCTAGTCTCAGTCTCTGAATCGAAGTTTGTAAAGAGGTTATGTATAACGAGTATATCTGGTCTACTTATCAAGCCTCTAGCTACTATAATCTTACACCTATCAGTCTCAGGTATACTGAAATTCTGCTCACCTACCCTTGTATCTAGTCTAGACTGATACTTATCATACCTTAACTCGACTATATTCAGAACTCTCTCCAACTCCTCGCTAGGTATACTCCTTCTAAGAGTTATATTCTCTCGTATAGTCCCTGGGATAAGCCTATCACCTTCAGATACTAGTGTAACCCTACTCCTAAGTATATGTCTAGGTGTATCTAGCGAACCGTTAACAACTATCCTACCACTACTAGGCTCTATTATACCAGCGATTATCCTAGCTAGAGTCGATTTACCAGATTCAGCAGGACCGATGACAGCTATCCTCTCCCCCCTCTTCAAGCTGATCGTTAGAGGCTGTAGGACAACCCTACCATCAACAGAGTACGACACCTCTTCAAGCTTAACCTCATCTATACGTATAGACTCCCTAGCCTCTATACATACCTCAGATTCTAAAACTTCGTTCACCCTTACAGCAACTGGTGAAAGCTGACTAGCTACACTTAGACACCATAGGAGCCATGTAGTAGACCAGTATAGCGATGGTGATAGAGAAGCTACGGAAGCTATACTCCCAACACTCTCCTCACCTCTAAAAGCTAGTATAGCACCTATACCTACACCTGCTATAGGTCCGAAGTGTATAGCTATCCTGTTAAGTATCCAGTATATCCTCTCAGATTTTATCATAGCTACCACAGGCCCCCTCCATCTAGATACTAAGCGTCTAAACGATGCATAGTATAGCTTCTCGACGTGGAAGCTACCTATAACATCTAGATTCTCTATCGTACTCCTCGCAGACTCTGTTACAGCTCCATACAGCTCCCTCTCCACCCTCCTAGCCTTAGGTACCCTTCTTATATAGTAGATGTATGCAGCTAGATTGAATGGTAGGAAGCATGAGACTACCAGTAGTAGCCTAGGGCTTACGAATACTAGCGTAGCTAGAACAGATACTAGACCAGATAGATGGAGAGCTATCGATGGATATATAGACATAAGGTTTCCGATCAGGAATTCTACATCCGATAGTATCCTAGCTATAGCAGTTCCTGGAGGTATACTCCTACCCTTATCAGAGAATAGTAGCTTACCAAGCATACGGGATCTAATCGATGCAACCATATAGTTTATCCTAACCCATAGAGCTAGGTTTGAATAGTAGTCTATCGCTATTATACCGGTAGCGGTTCCAGCTAGCATAGCTAGATAGTATAGTAGGCTAGTAGTATTGTATGATGCTACATCATCTATAAGATACTTGAGTATCAACCCCTGGTAAGAGAATATCAGTGATTGAATTATCCATAGAGCCGATACTATAGTTAAAACCAGCTTAGATCTAGGCCATATATACCTACCGGTAAACGTTATTAGCGGAGACCTCCTTAGCCTATCGATTACGCTATTAGGCTTCAACTTTATCGAGATCGTAGACTCCATCAAGGTTTAAATCTAGCCATCTAGAGCGAGATAACATCGATAAAAGGTTTCTAGTATAACCCTATGTAGGTTTAGCAGATATAGAGCTTAGCTAAGATGCTGGGTGGAAATAGATATTAGGGTGTAGAGTTTAAATGCTTTAAGCAACATACTCTAGGTGATCTAGATGTATAGATATTCGAAGCTTAGCCTAGTAGTCATGATTATAGCTATACTAGCCTATACTAGTATATCTATAGAAGCCTACGATCATGGAGTCCATGGATCTGCTTCTATCAGTAGACGTGTAGAGATATTTCAGGGTGGATTTATACATATTTATGATGAGATAGAGTTCAAACCCTATACGCTTACAGCTAACATATCTCTTCAAGGATACCCTTACAACGGTATATTTAAGATCGATGTATACGATAAGCTTGGTAGGATATCGGGTTATAACCTATCCAACGGATCTCTAACAATATCTTTCGGTAAACCACTCGATGAGGGGGAGGAGGATACCATATACGTATCTATCGTGTATAGAGGTTTATTCGATTTCAAAACTAGAAGGGGGGAACCGTTAGAGGTAACTGTTATTATACCATCGATAATACCTCTATACATGAATACTACAATCTTCGATTTTAGAGTAGAGACTTTGAAAAGCTTCTCATGGACATCAGCTACCTATGAAAACTACTTATGGACAGGGTATGGTGAGGGATTCCTATCCTACCAAACTACCAACGTATCGAGTATACCTAGATTCTTCAATATAACTTTCAAAGGGAACTTTATATCAGCTGAGATCTTATCGTTTACGAAGGATGTATACGTAGGTTGGGATGGAGCGTTACGTATCGAATCCACCTATAGATTGAAGAGCTTATCGAATACATCCATACAGACTATAGATTTACCATTAATAGAGAATGCTACGAGAATAGATGCATACGATTTCCTCGGTAATCTCAGACCTATAAGCTATAAGAGGGCATACTCTATAGCCGAGGTTAATCTAAGATATCCGTTAGGCTATGGTGAGCATACATCCTTCACAATATCCTACGAAGCTTCTAGAGATTATGTAGATTTCAGCTTCCTATCGATCAATCAGAGGGTTAGGATACCGGTATACCTAGAGTATCCTTCGTATATAGGTAGGTATAGGATTAACGTTCACCTACCATGGACTGCTAGTATCGTAGATGTGTATATGGATGGGTTGAACGCATCTATAATAGATAGGGGTGGGGATAAGCTATCGTTAGAAATAGATTCTGAGAAGCTATCGAGTAGAGGATTCCTAACAATCTCGTTCAACTATACACCATTCACCGTGATCGGTAGGTATACAGGTATAGCGATAGCTATAGCATTGATAGCGTTAATACCGTTAAGATCTGTTAGAGCTAGGCTTAAAACTAGTAGGGAGGCTATAGCTAAACCAGCTATAGTTAAACTATTAGATGAGCTTTCTAAAGCATACGAGGATCTATTCTCTCTAGAAGATAGGGTAGATTCTATGATATACGATGCTCTACGAAGAGGATCGTACAGCGAGGTTAGGGATATTAGATCTAGGTATTCTAGGGATATGGAAGGTTTATGGAGGAGGATAGCTAGGATCGAAGAAGAGATAGCTAGATCAAACCCGAAAGCTAGATCTATGATATCTAAGATAAGGGAGGTATTATCGGAAGCAGATTTAGCTAAAGAACAGCTTGAGATAGCTAGAAGGAGGTATATGAGTAGAAGTATAGGTAGAGCAGCGTTAGAGAGATCTGAGAGGGATTATCGTAGGAAGATGGAGTCGGTTAGAGGTAGAATCGGAAGGATTATAGAAGATATGAAGGAGATACAACGTTAATTAAGTATATATACAATTATAGCTGGTATAATTCTACCGGAGGGGTGTAGGATGCTGTTAATAGGTGATAGATTCCCTGAGATAGAGGTTCAGACTACTATAGGTGTTATCAAGCTACCAGACTACTATGCTGGAAAGTGGTTTATACTATTCAGTCATCCAGCAGATTTCACACCGGTATGTACGACAGAATTCGTCGCATTCCAGAAGAGGTATGATGAGTTTAGGAAGCTGAATTGCGAGCTTATAGGGTTGAGTATGGATCAGGTTTTCGCACATCTAAAATGGGAGGAGTGGATTAGAGAGAAGCTCGGCGTAGAGATACAGTTCCCGATAATCGCTGATAATACCGGTGATATAGCTGCTAAGCTTGGTATGCGTCATAAGCAGGCTGCTGGAACACAAACTGTTAGAGCAGTATTCATAGTCGATCCTAAAGGCGTTATTAGAGTAATACTCTACTACCCTATGGAGCTGGGAAGGAATATGGATGAGATTCTCAGAATAGTGAAAGCTCTCCAAATCTCTGATAAAGGCTATGCTATACCAGCTAACTGGCCTAATAACGAGTTAATCGGTGATAACGTTATAGTTCCACCAGCGAGAAGCGTAGATATGATTAGGAAGAGGAGAGAGCAGGAAGCTGCTGGAGAGATAAGATGCTTCGACTGGTGGTTCTGCTATAGAAAACCCGAATAGAAGCCTATCCCCCTATCCTAGTCTACCTCTTTCTAGCTGATACGATCAGATCCTAGGCTCCTCTACATGAATTCTCCTATCACCCACTCCTTGAATTCCTCGTATGAACTGAATCTCCTACTATTATTCGGTCTCATCCATACACCGTTATATTCTATCTCCAGTCCAAACCAGTATCTGCTATGTAGGGCTTTAACAGTATCTATTGGTAGGAGCTTTATCATACCGTTTTCAGCTGTAATCGGCTCCCAGTCTACTATAGCTACAACCCCATCCCTATTCTTGAGTAGTACGCATGCATGGCTAGCTTCCCCACCTATAGTTATCGAAAGGTATGCTGCTGAGATATTTACACCGGTTATATCTGCGTATATATAGTATAGTGTAGTTAGGACGTAGGCGTAGCCTCCGCATGTACCTCTATGGTATTTGAAATATCGAGCTACATAGTCTATAGGTACCATGATAGGGTTATCCTCGTAGAATAGTACTTCACCTAGATACCTATCATCGAGGTATGTATCGTAGTAGTTCCATCCACCTATATTTATAAACGGTAGCCGTTCATCCGGCATGGTGAAGTTCCCATCGATTATATAGTAATCCCTCCATGATCTATATATCCTATATAGATCTGATAGTAGATCCTCCCAGCTTCCATCCCACCAGCCTGTAGCATTCGATACGAACTCTATCATCTCATCCGTGTACTTGAATGTAACCTTATCATAGAATTCACTTAGCGTTATCAATGTGAAATTGTATGGGAGTATGAGCTTGCCATGTAGATACCTTAGAGCCTCCTCGAGCTTCCTGTTAGCTTCTAGAACCCTACGATAGCTAGCGTTAAGCTTCTCAACCTCCATCTCCAACCACTTTATATACCCCTCCCCCTCCTCTAGACGTAGACGTACAAGCTCCAGCTCGCTCCTAAGCCGTCGATTCTCGCTATATAGCGTAAGGTATATCGATAGATTAGAAGCGATAAGTAGTGTTATCAATATGAGCGTAACCTTGCTTAAACCAAACCTATTCATAACGATATCGTATGATGATATGTTTAACCAGGTATTTTAAACCTTCTATTCAAAGATAGATCTTTTCAATATATGGTTGAAGCTATCCTATATAATACTTCATAAATCCTCTTAATCCTCCAACCAATCATATCCAACCTACCCACTATACAATAAGTATAGTTATAAAGATGATTTATCAAGCACACCCATATAGACCTTCGATTATAAATCCATATATTCCATACTAAACGTTAACTATTCGATGAAGATTATCATAAATATCTTCGTAGAATATCTAAAAACTATCGAAAGAATACCTCCACCCAGCATCGATACATCATTAGGATGAAGATGCTAATCCCACCCCTCTACCCTTCCACCCTTCTAACAACATCTTCAGCATACTTTCCAAACCCCTCCATTACAGCTCCATAGTCTAGCTTGAATAAACTTACCTAACTGATATACTCGATTATACCACCCGCACATCTCACAGCCCCCCTCAGCATCAACCCTAGCATAATAGTCGAGGAACACACCCATCAAGCTCTACTACGAATTACTTAAACATAACTATACGATATGCTACACCTCTACAGACTAAGAATTATACTCTAATACAGAAATCGCCATCCACACAATCCAATAAGCCTATACAAGTATACCAAAACTTTCAATTCTCTTTTTAGATGCATGCTTAATATCAGCTAGAGATGCTTTCATGAAAGTGAAGTTTGCCTTTCAATTCTCTTTTTAGATGCATGGAGGGCTATGAATATCGCTATATTCGTCATGCCCGTGATCTTTCAATTCTCTTTTTAGATGCATGTATGATCCTGGTTGGGTTATCCATTCACGCTCACCTCCCTTTCAATTCTCTTTTTAGATGCATGTGAGTATATAATAGCACAAGGATATGAGAGGCCTAAGGAGGTCTTTCAATTCTCTTTTTAGATGCATGGGTACAAGGTTCACCGATGTTAGGGAGGTAGCCCTCTTTCAATTCTCTTTTTAGATGCATGCGTAAGGGTGGTATTGACAGGTTGAGTATTAGCGATGTCGTCTTTCAATTCTCTTTTTAGATGCATGGGATGGGAACCAAAATTAAATGCGAGCCGTGACTAGCCTGCCTTTCAATTCTCTTTTTAGATGCATGTTAGGGATGATGGTAGCTGTGACTGCTTAGCTAAGCCTGCCCTTTCAATTCTCTTTTTAGATGCATGTTGATAAATTAAAAATTACTGACGTCGTGGAGTTTCTAAACTTTCAATTCTCTTTTTAGATGCATGGACTATCCCCGCGAGTATGCTCAGCCCAACGCTACGCGTCTTCAGATCTTTCAATTCTCTTTTTAGATGCATGTTGAGGTTAAGGTTGTCAGGGTTGAAGATAGTAAGCCAGTCTTTCAATTCTCTTTTTAGATGCATGTACAAGTTTATAATCTGCATCACAAAAACCTCTTCAGGGATCTTTCAATTCTCTTTTTAGATGCATGACTACATAGTTACATAATGGTGATATTATGTCCTGGAAGGCTTTCAATTCTCTTTTTAGATGCATGGGCAATTCGGGCGATATAGATGTAGGCAGATTCCTGTATCTTTCAATTCTCTTTTTAGATGCATGTAGTGAGAAAGAGGTAGAAGCTGCCATTGAGGAAGCTGTCTTTCAATTCTCTTTTTAGATGCATGAGGAAGATATACGACGTCCCCATCATAGCTATATTTTTCGTCAACTTTCAATTCTCTTTTTAGATGCATGTATATCTTGTATCTATCTACCTCCATTCCATAACCTCCTTCTCTTTCAATTCTCTTTTTAGATGCATGATACCAGGTGGATAGAAGGCATAGCGAGGCGCATGGCTACACTTTCAATTCTCTTTTTAGATGCATGTATAGTAACTGTGGCAGGCTCAGGCTCGTGCGGATGCTGCCTTTCAATTCTCTTTTTAGATGCATGTAGGTGAAGATCTGTGACCCATACAGTCGCCGGTG
>JAGTQC010000008.1 GCA_018396535.1 Candidatus Bathyarchaeota archaeon
ATGGTTGAGGCCTCTAAGGTATCTGAAGCTCTGAGGGGCTTAGACTACGCATTCTATAAGTTTAGGAAGCCTATAGAGCACGTTTCAGTAGACATAGACATCCTGATGCGCTACGAGCATCTACCGAAAGCCGTAAAAGCATTGGCTAGTAAGGGCTTTAGGGTAGAGGTTTCAGAACCCTACACTATAACGATGGTTAGGGGTGGAACCATAGTAGACTTGTACACGCACCCCTCATTCGCATGGATCATATACCTGGACGGCAGACGCCTACTAGAGGAAACAGAAACCATAGATATAAACATCACGGGCGTAGAGGCAAAGGCATTAACTAAGGATGCTGAGACAATAGTTACAGCGGCACACGCGATATATAAGGAACACATCTACCTCCTATCGGACTATTACGTAACGAAGGAATGGCTCAGTAGAAAAGCGCTGGGCTTGGCTGAAGAGCTTAAAGCAGAGAAAGCAGTAGAGATAGCCCTAAGACTTAACAAGCAGATAGAGAGGGGCCAGGTAGAGACACCAGTAAAGCTCAGTCCAGTGCAGGTAGGGGGGATCTTGACGAGGAAGATCATTAAAGACCCGGATTTCAGAGCAACATCGATAAACTTGCTGAAACTTATAGCTAGAAAGAGAGCTATGCAACAACTAGTCCAGAGAATTAAAAGAAAAGCGTATTAATGTTCAAGGATAGTGAAATAGCGATAATAACGTCTGGAGGAAAGGTATGTTAGCTAAAGCATCAGTCAGCGAGCTTAAAGCATGGAAACGGTAACAACAGATCTGAAGATCGATTAGGTAAGCAGAAGAAACGCTAGTAAAGCTTAACCTCATATAAGCTGTGGGAACTTCCGTGAGTAAATCCGTAAAAGACATAGACTTTAGAACAATAAGCATGAGCGAAATGTTTGGAAAAGACTTAAAGCGTGTATTCGCATCCTTTAGGGTGTGGAACTATGGGCCATACATTAGCTGAGGTTAAACTTTACAACCCTAATGATCCCTCCAAGTCCTTAAAACTGAAACTGCTTGTTAATAGAGATAGCGCTTACAGCTGGATTAAACGCGGAAGGCTTGAGAGTCTAGGCATAAAACCCATGACAAAGTGGAGGTTTAAAACCATTGAAGGAAGAATAATTGAGCGAGGGATCGGTGAAGCAGTAATCGAATGCCTAGATGAGAGGGCTACCAGAATCGTCGTCTTTGCAGAAAAGAGTGATGCCGAAGTTCTAGGTGTTGACGCCCTCGAAGGTTTAAGGCTTGAGGTTGATCCCATAACGAAGCAGCTTAGAAAGGTTGAAGTACTACTAGCATTATAACCATGGCATCACTCCTAATCCTCTTTCAGATGTTATTCACGCTCACACATAACTTTTTTATAGGTTTGGACTTATCTGAGGAGTCTCATAATTAAGGCAATAATTGTCCATTCAGCCCCAATCCTCATAATTTTCAGGCTTTTCCTATAAATAGCATTCCTAAAACTTCTCTGCTGACGGAGATATTTAACTCAGGTTATAAGCCTACAAGTTTCAAACGTGAAACTACACTTCAAACGCCTATTGAGGAAGGTTTATTAACTAGTAGACCTTTTAGTACTACTAGTGGTAATACTTGAGCATAGTGTTTAGTGTGAAGATTAGGAAGGAAGTAAAGGAGAGGATGGATAAGTTTAAAGATAGGATCAACTGGGCTGATGAGGTTAGGCGGTTTATCGAGGAGACTCTCAGGAGGCTGGATGCTGAAAGTAACTTTAACGCATTATTAGAGCATCTTGAAGCTGCCGAGTGGGGTGTGCCAGCAGGCTTCTCCACCAGGTCCGTGAGGGAGGACCGTGATAGTGGTTGATTCCTCGGCGCTGATAGCCTTTTTCCTTCGAGAGGAGGGTTGGAGGAGCATAGCTAAGTACATGATCCAGACTATTTCGATCGATCTAGCATTAAAAGAGTTCTATAATGCTCTCTGGAAGAGCGTTAAAATAAGAAAACACATAAGCTTAGACGACGTCGCAAAAATACTAAATCTCCTTCGATCCTACATAGAGAAGAACATGTTGATCGAGTCAGAGATAAAGTACCTGGATAAAGCTTTCAAAATAGCCTTAGACTACAACATCACGGTCTACGATGCTCTATACGTAGCACAAGCACTACAACACGGTAAACCACTACTAACCCTCGACCAAAAACAAAGGGAAGTAGCAAGAAAGCTAGGAATAAACATCATCCCATAAAATACGCAGTAACACTTAAACACATGAGTTTACGGAATCCAAAAGTACTTACCCCAGCGTCATAAGCATCAACACTAGATGTTTTCGAGCTAGCCGAAGAGTCCAGAGCCTCTAGCTCGAAGTTTCAATATACTGCCGAACCCGCTCAAGCCTATAAACCTAAGCCAGCTGATGGAGCTAGGGAGGTATACAAAGCTCTCGAAGATGGAGCGGTATCTGATACGCCTCTTTACCATAATTTGCTTGAAAGCGTAATATAATGCTCATGTTAAGCTTCTACCACGAATAGAGTATCGTAAGTCCATAGGGTCTAGTGTACTCTATTCTACCCGTCATCGGGTCGACTTTTATCCCAAGCCTAAGGATGATTATAGCAGTCGTATCGGAGAAAGAGAGAATTACTCAACTTAAAGGAGTTGAAAGATGGTAGCGATAAAGGTCAAGCTTTAGAGCGGTAAGCATGAATACGGTAAGACTAGCGACAAAAAAGAGAGCAATACAACAACTAATCTAGAGGATAAAGGGGAGGTTATTAAAGCAGAAATTATCCATCTTAAGTAATGCTGAAATCCATGTTTCCCTTTGAATAATCGAATTGGAGAAGCCTCGTATAATAGCTTTCTTTTAGAATAAGGCTTAAACTAGCTTATCTAAACAGATATGGCGGGGGTTAGGTAGGAGGTTATCTAGTCCTCGATACAGTCTAGATCTAATATGCTCCTCCCGCCTTAAGGATCTCGTTATCCTTGTAAATTCATGGATTATCGTTAAGCTATGTATCCTGATACTTATCCTTAAGCTTCTATCCCTATTCTATCTATACCTTACCATTTTTATATTAATCGATCCTTATCCTCTCCTTCTATAAACCGTATTGCTTGAATAATAGAATTTTATCTTCTCACGGAAATCTACAGCTATCCCTCTAAGTATGGAATCCCTAGCTGATTCTAGTTCAGCTATAGCTTCACGTATATCCTTCGAATCCTTTAATACTAGGATAGCCCATGTAATAGCTTCTAAAGCACCTTTAGTATAATCGTTCATGATCTTTACGATAATACTGTGATATATATGGATAAAAACATTGAATAAGTATATGATGGAGGGGGAGGAAGGGGTAGCTGAAAATATTCCGACATATAAGATCCATAGTAGGTAGCGAAAGTATTCGCTATACTCATAGTTAACTATCCATTAGGAGTTGGTATATCTCAAATATGATTAGGCTGATAACTAGTAAAAATCTGAGCTAGCGGTATGCTAAGATATCTTCTAGCAGGTTAGCTATATCTAATCTAGGATCTATATAAAAAGGGGTATGTGCTAGCTTTAATAATAAGTAGTATACCTGGAATAGTAGTCCATAAAGATTTGATATCTATACATCAACTTTATAAATATGAAAATATAATTCACAATTTTTTACAGCTATACTTCTTGCGAAAGTAATCTCTAGTTTAGCATCTATACTAGCTAGTATACTCTCCATGATTCGGGAGTTATAGAATTCACATAGTAGATAGATTGGAAGCGAAGCCTGGGGGAGGATATGTTAGATCTGGTGAAACCCTGATGGATATCTATGATCCATACTATCTCTCCCTCAGTATAACAGTATACCTTCTTATATTCCTCTGCCCTACTACAGGTATCTCTAATTCAAGTGATACTACGTATACATCCGTTGTTTGAAGATTGTATCTATCACCATCATATACCGTGAAGGATACAGTCTCCCCAGACATCATCTTCTCCTGTAGATATTTCACTACGCTATTAGTCCACGCTACATCCTTCTCCACGCATGATAGACGCCATACACGTTTCATACCATATGTGAATCGTTTCACCGTAACCTTCTCATCCATCCATGACATCCACTCAGATCCTAGAGGCTCGCTTCTCTCTGAGAAATCGATTACATCGATCGTATAGTTATCTATCGTGAACATTACATCTCCTCGCATTCTAGATCGATATCTATGAATTTATCTAGAGAGAACTGTTTCCTAATAGGCTTCCTAGCTGTACGTACCTCATTCACTAATGCTTTAACAACATCTACGAAATCCTGTTCTGTAGGTTCCCTACCGATTAGTTCTCGAATCCTTCGAAGCCTATCCTCTACATCCCCATAATCTACCTCGATAATCCTAGTAGTCTGATCAGGGAAATCCGCTTGGATTCGTAGGATTATCCTACCAGCTTTCGCATCCACTTGAACTATCCTTATCATACTCTCACATCCACAGCTACAAGACTTATACATGCACCATAACCGCTTATGATGAGCGCTGACTGCTCGGGCTCTTGTATATCGAACGTATAGCTCCATAGGAGGCTTCCAGACCCCTGCGTCACATCCACGTCGAGACGTATGATCTTCACCGGATCATCAAACAATGGATCAAAGAGAATGTATGCTGTGCTTCCAGGCGGAAAGCGGAATAGGAGTGGTGCATAATTCCCATTGTATGTTATTATCCAGGGGCAGATCCATGCTGAGATGTATACGATAGTATTCGTGTTAGCTTTTTCAACCTCGATCATATAGCTTGTATTCACATCAACCTCGAGGCTTAAGCGTCCATGTGCTGGATGGTTTCTCTTACCGTTGTAGCTATAAATATTAAATGTTTTTTCTTCATTGTTTATCTTCAGCTTCACATAGTTTGTTCCAGAGCCTATGTTTGTCTCTGCATCATCGGTGTATGCTGATAGATCGATCATTAGATGCGTCTTCCTAAACGAGCCTATCGCAGTCATTCTTGAAGATGTATTAAGTTGAAAACTACTCGAGTATACATCGAAATTTCTTTTGTTCATATCTGAGAAAGATATAGTTTTTAAAATAATGTTTGAAATAGTAACGGTGATGTTATCGAGGCTTAACGCTATAATACTAAGCGTATGTTGGCCTGGTGTAAGCCCGAATATCGCATATTTCTTGGCGTTAGATATTGATGAGGAGTGATATTCACCATTTAGATACATGTTATCGATCATGACGCCTATATAGCATGCTCCACCAGCTGAAGCTGTGAATGTTAAGAGAAGTGTTGAATCGCTTGAAAGATTAAACGATTTAGATACTACTGTATCGTAGCTCTTCTTGTGATATATTATCTCGATGTATCTTATCGATCCAGAATAACTGCTACTACCAGATCTGATGTATACTCGTATTGTTACGCTTTTATCTTTACCGAAGCATCTATTGATCACAAAGCTTCTCGAAACCCATGTAGCTGAGCCAAGATGCTCATCAAGATGTATCTGCTCCTCACTTCCACCAGTCTCCTGGGCTGTAACCCTAACGCCAAAAAGTACACCACTACTCTGGTTAGTCTGATAGGATATCTTGTATACGCCTATATGACCGCCTGATTCTGGATTAAAAGTTACGGTTTTCACTAAAACATAGCTTGTACTACTAGTACTGTATGTGTTTGAATCGTAGTCTCGTACAGCATTCGCAACATTATAACTACTTGAATCTGAAACGAGTATCTGTTCATCGAGTATTCTCCATACTCTTTCACTTAAAATCATTTCTACATCACCCTCGATATAACTATCCTCTTTGTAGGAGCATAGCGGGATGTAGGCTCTATCAACACTGTTTTAAGCTTCTCCTCTACAAGCCTAGCTAATTTCTCCTCATCTACGCTACCGTATACAGCTACAAGAGGACCTGTAACCGTAACTATATTTCCACCTCCAGCTGGTATACCTGAAAACTCGTATACTATACCTCCTATACCTGACGATACTATACGATCAACCTCCCTCATCCCCCTCTCAGCTGTATCTACTATATCACGCCACATATCAGTCCATATAGATCCGCCAGTCAAAACCTTCCAAAGCCATTCGAAAGCTCCTCTTACACTATCTACAAGCCAGCTCCACACATTTCTAAACCAGCCTACGAAACCATCTATCACCGATACTATTCTATCAATAACATTCTCGAGTATATCCCTTATACCAAACCAGTTCTCACGCCAAGCCATGAATAGGAAGCCTACAGCCGCTACTATACCCATGATAGCAAGCGTAAGCGGATTCGCTAAGAGAGGTATGATAGATGTAGATATCAATGTACCTAGAGATGAGAATGCGGATATCAAGCCTCCAGCACCTGCTACTGATGATGATAAGCTCATAACCTGACCTATGACGGATGGAATAGTTGTTAAAGCAAACTTCAAGTATATATCGTTTACATTATTCTGTACCTGTTGTAGACGTTCTACCGCAAGCCTTAGATCCTCTTGTGCCGCTTGTAATCTTTCCTCTGTTGATCTACGCTTCTCCTCGGTATCTGATATTAATTTATGTGTAGATTCAAGCATTTTTGTAACACTATCAACCTCCTTCTCTGTATCCCTGAGCGTTGCCTGAGCATTCTTTAATTCATCAGTTTTAAGCTTCAAATTCTCTGTAGCCTTCTGTAATGTAAGTCTAGCCTCCATAAGCTGTATCTCCTTTTCTTGTATTAATTCTGTATCATCTTTATGCAGTTTTTTAGCAATTCTCAGCTCTTCCTCAGCTTGCTTCACGAATTCCTGAGCCCATCTAACCTCTTCCAAAGCCTGCTGATACTCTATCTGTTTTTGGTTTACAAGTTCTTGAACCTCTCTAAGCCTATTCAATAACTCAGCTCTACGATTCTCCAGCTCAGCCAATCTCGCTTGAGCGTTAGTTAGAGTTTCAGTTAATGATGCTAATTCCCTCTGTAGATTAGCTACACGTCTCTGCTGATCCTCAACACGATTCATAGCTATCTCAACACGTAGATTCGCATTCTCAAGACTCTGCATAAAATTGTATACAGTTAAACCTACATTCACAAGAGTATTGAAATTATCCCACACCTTCGATACAACATTCTTCAAACTATCGAAACGCGACACATTATCCTCAACACTATCCGCTACATCTCGAAGCGTACCACTAGCCTCATCCACCGCTCTAAGCAGTATATCTACCTGAACCCTCTCAGCCATATTTCCACACCCGGTCTAACCCAATAATAATATGCATACTCCATACCTGGTAACGGATAGCTGTGAATGTATGATGCAAGTGTATGGAGTGGTAGAATACCCTTAGCTAAACACCGCTTATAATAGAGCGTTCTACCAAAGCATCTATATACTCTAACCCTACTCAACCTCTTCTGTAGCTCTATCAATTTATCTTCAGGTAGGCTTCTAAGCCAATCGTATACTAGACGCCATGAAACCCTATTCTCAGGTTTAAAACCGTAGCTAGATAGTGTATCCTCGAATATCTTCATATCGCGATCATACTCCACCCTCCGTATCCCGCCAAGCTTCATACCAGCCTTCTCGAAGAACGGGTTGTATATAGCCATAGCAGCCATAGCTTCTACGATATCTGCATCTGTACGTGTAAGAGTATCGGCTACTAGCCTAGCTCCTAATCCTACACCCCTCCACGATGGATGTACGACTACACGGCTTATAGCGAGAAGCTTCTTCGATTTAGCTAGATCTCGTAGATCCGAACCGAATACTCTTCTACGCATACGATTCGAGAGGGATGCATAGGAATATACGATAACACCTACGATATCATCGTGGTATACAGCTTTATACACGTTAGCTACGTAGACGGGTGTAAACCCCTTATAGTGGAATATCTCAAGCTTCATATAATCCTTCTTCCTACCTTCAACTATCTCTACATCCTTTAGTAGGCTGAAGGGTTTCGATTCGAATCTACGTTTCTCGACTTTTGGAGGCTTGAGGAAGGGTTTTACTATTATTATGTCTGGGTTGAGATCTTCGATTATATCGTTATGGCTTGAAGCAGATATGAATGTCTTACCGTATTTTCTAGCGATCTTCTGAGCTGTGTAGGCTACGACTCTAGCTGTAAGTCTATCGAGTAAACTACAAAATTCATCCACTATTATTGCTTCGTAATTCTCGGATACAGCTTTATAGAATGTTTTAGCAAGTCTATAACGATACTTTTGTCCAGCTGAAAGCTCGCTATAGCTTCTTACGAATAGCATAGCTTCACCTAAGCCAGCCATACTCAGGAAATATAATGCCTCCCTCGTATCTCTACCGATGGATTCGCATAGAACCTCATCATCTGTTACAGCTACATCATCCATATCGACAGCTTTAGATCCATACAAGCTCTTGAAGGCTTTCAGAAGAGTGGTCTTACCCCCACCCGATTCGCCTGTAACGAATATCACAGATGGATCATCCCATTCAAGCCTGAAATCCTTGAACACCGTATAGTATTCATCCCTCTCACCTAGACCGAAGGCTCTAACGATATCGATTACACGTCTAGATGTGGATCTCGATACAGGCTTAAACTCTACAGAAATCTCCAATACGGGGAAGAGTGGGTAAACCATAGCTGTTCACCAGTTTTTCGGTTTTCTCGTTTTGATACTCCTCTGCCTTTCGTAATACCACTCCAGCCATGCGGTAAGAAAGTATACCTGATCGACTGTTAGCGATCCTATGTATTCGAGTGTATAGCCATACTCGTAGGCTATCAAGCCTAGGAGTTGAGCTTCCCTGCTTCTTCTAACAAAGCTCCTAACCGCTGGAAAGGGGTTACTATACGCATAAGTATCGCTGTAAATGCATCGACAGGCATCTCCCTTACATCATCTATAGTGATGGATGGATCTACTTTATTTATAGCCTTCCATACGATTAGATAGTTGAGTTCATCATTTGATTTAGCCTGATTCCTTAGATCCAATAGCTCTGTATATGTAAGTTTAGCGACTCTGATATAGCCTCCATAATCTGGTAGATATACATCGAGGATCTTCTTAGAGAGAATATCTTTAATCGAGATCTGTCTAGCTTCAGCTTCCCTTACCTTCTCATACTTCTCTAGCTTACGCCTATATCCTTCTACCTTATCCTCCATACTCATAGATCTACACCTATACGGCTATCGGTTTCGCGTTATGATTGAGTACTAAACGTTATAGCTGAAGCCTCCCCTTCTATACTCTCCATTATCACGCCATCCTGCTCTATCGTTAACTCCCAGCTAGTTAGGATAACGTTATTCAACGCTATCCTAGGCTTACCTATACCTACACCATCAGGTAGGATTTCTATCGTAATCTTAGATCCATCAAGTATATCTTGGGCATAGGTATTATCGATATACATCTTCTCTATCGATATTTTGAAACTCTTATTACCGCTATCTAGTATCACAGGCTTATCATCACCGATCGCGTATATCTTAATCAGCTCAGCATCTATCGATACAGATACATCTGTAGCATACCCTATGGTAGATGTACCCTTCTTTACGATTGCTCTCCTACCTATGATAGGCGTAGACATATACCATCCACACCCCTATTCTTCATCAAGCCATACACTATACTCGTGAGCTATACCGCTAACTACGCCAGCAGCGAATACTATACCAGCTAATACTGCTGGATCTACTGTTAGAAATCCTAGGCTAGCGACAGCGCTAGCTAGTAGATAGATCGCTGTAGCGAAGAATATGCCTACGCCACTACCGTAGATGAAGCCCTTAGCTACACGGAATAATACGCTCTTCCTACCCATCCTCAACCACCTCCTAAGGCGTTTCTACGCCTATCCCGCAGATCCTAGCTAGAACCATTCTGATATGGATAGTCTAGGATCTGTCGGGGGCTAGATCTACGGTTTATGGAGAATCATCCTTATCCTCAAAACCATTCTTACACCCTTTATGAATCCTTCCCCTATCTTCATACATTCTGAATCCCAGCGTATGAGCTTAGAATCGTCGACTATACCGTTAAGATCCTGTCTACTCGATAGGATATCATATACTCTTTCACTAAGCTCCATAACGCTATCCTCAACCTCTTCTGGATTAGGTTTTAGATCAACTATCAAAACTTCGTAATCGTTACGATACTCGAATATACCACCTGTATAGGTGATATCGCCGCCGATCCAGATAACAGCTATGTAGGGGTATTTCTCGAATACTCTAGGATAACCTCTAAACCATGCCTTAACCCTACTCTGAAGCATGGGATCCGATCGTAGAAGGCTTATAATCGTATCTGATATCTCCTTAAGCATTCCTCAATACCTCAGCTAGTATTTCAGGTAGGATTTCGAAAGCCTTCCTCAAGAATTCTCTAAAGAATGGTTGAGGTGGGAAGCCCGGATGGTATACACGCTTAGCGAAGATAACTCTTCCTTCGATATCGAAGCGGAGAGCTCTCGCTCTATGAGGTAGGATCTCGTGGGGTCTAGTACCAAGTATAAGGTATAACAGGTATTCCGGGCCTACCACAGCTATCCCATCCCTACGTAGTTCGATGTATAGTTCGTTTCGAAGTCTACCATCCTGTAAGGGTGTATGCATCCGTAGGATTTGCTCGATTCTAGAAGCCCAAGCTTCACTAGCTTCTCTCAGTATTATCCCAACCCTATCCCTGAGCCTTGCTATAATCTCGATATTCGAAGCTACGATTTCCACCTTCAAGCTTACCCAACCGCTATAACCGTTTGCTTGAATCGATCTAGTAGCTCGGTATTCCTTAATTCGAGGATAGGTGTATCCCTCCTCTCATTTCGTAGGAAGCGTATGAATTCGAGTAGGAATGAAGCTACAGATTCTATAACTATAGATTCGATAACAGGGTCTACTTCTATAAAGCCTGATCTCATAGATAATCGTATACTCTGCTTAAGGTTTAGGTTTGGCTGATCGAGGAGGTAGATCCTATCGTCTACTCTAGTAAAGCCTATCGGAGACCATACTGGACCCCTATCATCCCCTATATTCTTCTCGACGCTTATAACCTGTATGATAGGGGTGTATGGTGGTATAATATACGATCCGCCACCATCTTCCACTCTTATATCCCTACCACGATAGACTACTGTTATATCTACTCCACCTTTGAAAAACCCGTTAGGTACACTACAATACCTATCTACAAGTCTAGATGCCGTATCTATAAGTCTTCCGATATATGCTTCGAACCCCTCCTCATTATCGAAGCCGAAGCTATTGTAGTCTAACCCCCCTATCCTATCCCTAACCTTTGATATATCTGCGTAACTCATATCCTACCCTCTGAATAGTAATCTCTATACCCCTCCTACGCTTAACGCATCTATCCACTACGTTACTAGCTAATACAATCTCATCAAGATTCACTCATCCTAGATACTGTAGACTCTACTCGAAAGTCTGAACATAGATTGTGTATTAGGCCCATTCCTATATGCGACTCTAACATATCTAAGCGTTACGGGATGTCTCTCTATGCGTGCGACGTATATCGCCGTGCCATCCGGATTCACCAACTGCTCCGTCTGCGTATTCTTCACGGTTACCCAATCGGTATTGTTTGGGCTTTCCTGAATAATCAGTATACCAGGTTGATCTGAGACTGCGTGAGCGTTTATGAAGGCATGGTGGTCGTAGGGGGATGATGAGTTTATCTGTGTATCTCTCGATGTACCTATGAAGGATGAGTTTGCTCCGAGAGGTGTCGTCGAATCGGTGTAAGGTGTAGCTAGGAGGCGGGCGGTCGGTAGGACTATGCCTATCCTATTAGACCCTGTTTGTATAGAGGTGATGTTAACGGGTAGGGAGATGTTTCCTGAAGTTGAGCCTGTACTAGATACGATCCATGAGCTGATAGGTTCAGCATACAATACGACTAAGTCTACCTGTACATCACCTGTACCGATATTCCTTATCGATATAGGTAGCGGCTTGTTAGGTATCTTAGATGCTAGGTAAGGTCCATAGGGTGATCCGTTGACCCATAGCATTAGCATATCGGATTCCCATAATATTACGAATACATTCCAGCTCGTCTCCGTAACGCTCGCTGTCGTCGATCCTTCTACTGGATCCACCGTGCTCCTATACCTTAACGCACCGCTACTCCAGATAACGTAATCGCTACCGCCATCGTAGAATCCTATCTGAAGGCTTGATGTAGCTGTGCTTCTAGCTACGGCGACTAGATAGCCGTAGATCCATCTACGCTTAGTCCTTACTTCACCGCCAGCCGGGAGTGTTAGGATACTAGCTGAAACCGATGGTGATCCAGTAACTATATTCCAATTATCTAGATTATCGAAATCGTCGCGGAATAGGTATCTACCTGAAACCTTTACACCCTCCTCGTATATCGCTCTAATCTCATTACTACTCAAGCCGTAGCCCTCCTATAGGATGGATTGTTAGGGAAGGGGGTTCTAGTATGTTGCAGGTGTCTTTATCTCGATTATACCGTTTTTATCGATTACCCCTATCGCGAACGTTATGCTTCCGGTTAACTTTATCCTTCTGTTAACGGTATCCCTCTCAGTCTCTATGAGTAGCTCCCTTTTCGGTGCGAATATCATACTATCCCTATGGATGAGGTATGCTGAAAGCCTATGGTTTATGGTATCGTGCTCAGGTAGGTTGTGGCATACTGCTATCTTTACTCCGAAGAGTTCTGTAATCCTACCTTCGCGTACTAGATCAGGTCTAGCGTATACTATAGCTTGGCTTCCTACGATATCCTTCATCAACGATTCGTACATCCCAGGTGATAGGGTTAGGAGGCAATCTCCAGGATCGGCTGATTTAAAACTTGATAGTAGCTTACTTAGAGCTTCGACTATCCAATCAGCATCGAAGTTGACGGTAGAACTGCTCTTATCGATTTCAGGTATGCTTGGATCTGATATAAGGGTATCGAATATGTATCTATCGACTGCTCTGAGAGCTGCTTCGCTAAACCTACCTTCAAGCTCTGATAGGAGATCTGGTGTAAGCTTCTCTATATCAGCATACGGTATCATAGTACATGCGGCAGCCTCCTTTAGTGTAGCTTGTACTACACCGTATAGATTCGTCTTAGCTGTAAGTGTATCGCCTACAGATGCTAGTACATCCATATCGAAATCCCTGACATAAGGTATATTCACTATATCTCCAGGCTTACCAGCTAGTATATCACTCCTCTTAACAAAGGTAGCTATCCTAGCTGCACTTACTTCTGGTAGGGTGAAGGGTGGGGTCCACTGTTCGCGAAGGCTACCGTTTCTCAAAGCATCTATGAAACGCCTCCTACCATCCATCATCAGATCGGCATCTTCTACGACCACGCCTTTCTGAGACATCTCTCCGATATCACCCCTATTTGTCGAACCCCCAGCACTTTCAAGCTCTGCCCCAGGCTGGGGTTGAGGCTTCATAGCTTCGTGAGTTTTGGAATCTGCCCCTTCGGTTGAGGCTTCATCTCGATGAGCTTCACGGAATTCTGGAGGTTCACGATCAAAGTCTTCGTAGTGTGCTCTTAGATGATTATAGACAGCTCTACGATCCTCATCCGGTATATCTACTCCTCCTCTAGCACCCATCAACGCAGCCATAGCTGCTACGACTCCACGCCAAACCGTTACAAGCCTACCATCAACCACATCATGGTGGGGGAGCTTGTATGAGCCAAAATTTTCAGGGTTTTCATGATCGTACCATGCGAATGCCCTCCTATACTTACTCCAATCTATCTTGTCTTTATCACCAGATCCATCGCTTGAAGCCCATTTCCTTATACGCATCTCCGCAGCATCCGCATCCCACTCACGATCCATATCTGCTAGAGGCTCCCTCTCATACCTGACAGCCCTCTCCCCTACTAGATTTTCAACTACCATGATGTTCGCCTCTCTATCACCTGGCACAGCGACGAGGCTTAGCTCACGGAAAGCTAGATCGTGAGGTATACGTACACCATCCTCGACGTCGAGTATCTCATAATCCGCACCTATCGATACATGCTTGATCAATCCTCTACGAATCTTCTCAGCAACCTCTTCATCGTATATCTCAGCTTCGAAGACTACGGCTTTCTCATCCTCATCGTACCACGCATCTACAACTTTTCCAACAGCATTCATAGCGGATATATGCTCAAGGTATACTGGTACACCTTTTAGGGTTGAGGCTGCTTTTCTAAGCTCATCCTCTAGATAACGGTTTAGATTCCTCGTGGTACCGGCATGTATAGCGTATCCTCTAACTCTTAGAGGCTTAGCTAGTAATGCTTCGACTGATGTTATCCATGATCTATGCATAGTCTAGCCCTCCTAGATTATGAATGCATCTACTAGTAGACCTAGGATTAATCCGAGCGTGTATTCGGCTACTTCTCCTGAAATCCTAGCTGGGGGATCTCCATCTATCAGATCTAGGATCTGCTTGAATATGAAGATGAGGGAGAAGAGCCATGGATAGCCTAATACTGCACCTATGAATCCGAATAGTATATGGAATATAACTCCATGCCTGAATTCTATTATCGTATTAAGTATACGCTTCATTATTCAGCACCTCGTATATCCTCGGGAAGTTTGAGTTATACCAATCTCTCGCTTTATCTATCGTCCAGTTGTATGCTTTCTTAAACCCGATCTTATACACCATACGCACCCCCGTCGACTTGGATCTAGCTACGACTATGTATATGCCTCTATCCGCATCTATCGTCGTATAGCGGATAGAGGGTTGATCCGCATCCTCGGGATCTAGTAGGAGTAGGTATACTTCATCTATATCCTCCACCCATCTAGGCTTGAATAGTGGTTTAAACCTGGATTCCTCTATAGCTTCTATAGGGAACCCCATCTTTGCGAGCCACCTTCTAGCTTCGCTCGGATCTAGTACGAAGCTTTTTACAAGGTTAGCAATATCGCTTAACGTCAACTCGTCAAGTTTTGTACGAGGTAGACCCCAGTAGAGTCTAGGAGTTTCGCTTAACCCTTCAGCTTCGATTAGAGGTTTGAATACCTCTGCTTCTATCCTACGTTTAAGATACCTCTGTATACCTGCTACTCGTCTATCGACCGTGTCAAGCATTGTTCTAGCTGAAGCTTCGGTAGCGTTTCGAAGCCATGATAGTAGCGGAGCTTGTAGACCTTCGAATATCTGTTTATCTAGGTATTCGTAGTAGAATTCGAATCTAGCACGTGGATCTACGGTGAGGAGCTTGTAGTCTATGCTACCAGCTAGGATTATATCTTCATCTGGCTGTAGGTTTTCTAGGACTGCTTGTAGACGTTTTAAAGAATTCTCGTTATCAACCTTCCATATGATCTTCGGAGCTGCATACCTGGATAGGATTTTAGCCATATCATCTATAGCTTTACGTTTAGCTTTCAATAGATCTAGGACTGGATGGAGGAGGCTTAGCCCGTATGCTGAGGTTCCTACAGGATTATACTTTAGATGTATTATCTCTTCTGGTTTAAACTCTATTCGTCTACCCTTAGCTTCCTGTATATAGGCTTCCACCTCCCCGTACTCGTTACGCTTAACCCTCATGGTTTTCGATGGTAGTAGTTTTAGATCGGTTAGACATCTACCTTGATAGATTTTCTCTATGAAAGCGTCGCCGTATATTAGCATAGATCTAACCGATTCTCGTAGAAGATTATCCATATCTATCCTCTCAGCGAATCTATCCACTACCTCCTTAGCTCTTGTATCGTCGGCTACTGTATAGTATCCTACACCTACTATTAGCTCGACGTATGTATCGATAGCAGCGTGAGCTATAGGATCCTCTCTATAGTATCTCTCTAATTCTTCTAGGCTTGTTTCGAATCTAGCTTCATACCTAAATATCGATGGTGATGTATCTACTAGCCCCTTCCTTCTAGCAGCTTTAGCAGCTTCGGCTACCCTTCTCAGTATACTCATCTAAACATCCTCCTAAGATTGTATAATACTCGTCTACTCTTCGATATGCTTGGTATACCCTCTTTGGATGCGTATACTGCTAGAGCTAGAGCCCATAGCATATCGTCATGGCTACCGCTGCTATGTGTGAATAGTATGTGTCCATCCTTTGTTAAACTAAATTTCTCAGAGTTCATCTCTACTATGAGATCTGGATCATATGGTATGGATAGCCTACCCTCTATCATAGCTTGTTTTAGATATCCAAGTATCTCCTCCTTCCTCTGTATAGTGAGTGTAACCCCTTCGACTGGTATACCTATGCTACGCATATCCTCTACGATATACTCTCCTACACCTGTCTGATCTACGTAGACTGCTATAATATCGCTCCATAGGTTGCATAGGTTTCTCATATAACCGATAATCGTCGTATAGCTTGTCTCCAGCGGGAAACGGTGGCAGTGTACGAGTTTTAGATGTTCTTCAACCTTCTCTACTATAGCTATGACGCTGTGATCGCGGTGTTTACCTAGATCTAATCCGCTATAGAATATGCCTCTCGGTTTTGATTGGGGATCGTAGTATTCGAGTTCTGGATCTATGCATTTAGCGATTAGGTTTTGTGGAAGATAGCTATCCTCATCCTCTATGAATTCTGTTTCGAATTCTCTTTTAAAACGTTCCGGCGGTATTACTCTACGCATCTCCTCTATAAACTCCTGTTTAACCAGTCCTGCCTCTACTACATCCCTCCATGTAGCTATATGCTTACTATAGCTTGGATCGCTACAGGCTTTGTAGAATACGCTATTCTTACTCCATGGGGTTGATGAGAGTACGAGTATACCATCGGTTGTAGCTAGCATAGGGTATATGACGCTGTAGATCAGGGTTTCGTCATCCTTTATGAATGCAGCCTCGTCTACGAGCACCTGGTGAGCTGTATAGCCTCTCAGTAAGTGGATGCTGCATGGTAGTGCTACTATCTGGCTTCCATTCCTGAATCTTATAGTAGTTCTCCTAACCCCGGTTTTCGATACGATCCTTTCTCTCAAGCTATCTGGTAGGTTTAGTAGGAAGTTTTGTATACGATCCATCATTATCATCGATTGCCTCATTGATGGTGAGACTATTAGGGTAAGGGTTTTAGGATGTATCGATGCATACCATATAGCTCTTAAAGCTATTACAGTAGTCTTCCCGCTCTGTCTAGAAAATCTAACTGCTATACGTTTAGATTTATCGCGTAGAAGCCTCTCCTGGTATGGTGTGGGTTTGAAGCTGAATAGTTTGGTAGCGAATTCGACGGGGTCTGTAGGGATGCTATCGTCTACCAGCTTATCGATTCTCGAATCCTTTTCGATTCTATCTCTTAGTGTTTTTAACTTCTTCTTCAAGTTTTTCAATCTCACGTTCTATCTCCTCTATCTCGGTATCCTTTAGAGCTCCGAGCATAACTTGAGCTATATAGGCTGCGAGCCTTAATGCTTCGAGCCTGATTTTTACACGTACTCTATTATCGTTAGCTATCCTTTCAGCTTTCTCGAAGCCTGTTTTTAATCTACGGTATATCTCTTCTCTCTCACTCGGTATCTTTATCATAAGGGGTTTGATTTTGATTAGGATTTTCAACCTTTCCCATCCCCATACACATCTAGAACTGTATCGTTATAGCTTTTGGATGATGACCGCCCCTTTCCAGCTCTACGCATCTCCTCTCTTACTATTCTACGAATTTCATCTAGGAGTTTAATACCTATGCTACTATTGAGTATATCTGATACTATCCTAGCTTCTGCTTCGTATACTGTATGCCTTATACTCCTCCTAGCTTTTATGAGTGTATTATCGTAGCCGTAGATTGTGTATATTAGCTCGATCTTCTCTTCCTCACTCAGTGTTTCCCACCCCCTGATCTAGGTAGGCTATCCTATCGAGTGTTAGACTGTATCTACGCCATAGCTCTGAATCTACATGTACCTTCCTTTCATCGAAGTATGCTGCTTCTATATACTCTATCGCTAACTCTCCACCGTTACTATATGGTATTAGGGGTGGGAGCTTCCTAACTCCGTGGATGGTCGTCTCTATGATATACCATAGGCTATCTATCCTTACCCTAGTCCATGCGTGTCCGTAGTATCTATCTGATCCTGTTCTTGGCTTAACCACTCCTATCGATGTATAGGCATCGAATCCTAGTATTCTAAGTAGTGTTGTGCATAGGTTGGATGTATCTACGCATATACCGTAGCCTACCTCTATTAGACGTGATGGTTTTAGCCATGCGTAATCCTCCTCCCAGCTTCTCAAGTATATCTTGAATATGGATCCGAATCTAAGCCATGGGAATACCTCTATCTTGAATCCTGTAGATGGCTTTCCATCGGCTGTGAATGGGTATCTAAGCTTATCTATGTTGAATCTGTATACTGCTTTAACAGTATCTATCTCTCTTCTACACCTTAGCTTTTCAGCTATTCTACATAGCTTCTCATCCCATACCTCTACGAATCTTCTTACATCTATCAATTCTGATAGACTTAATGCTTTAAGCTTCTCCATAACGATCCCCATCATCTGGGATACTCTAAGATTCTATCCAGCCTTGTATAGATCTCCTCTGATAATCCTCTCGTATACCGGGTTTAGGTATCGTACTCCGTATAGTATCTCACCTTTATCGAAGTATACTATAGGCTCTACTACTATCCTCTCGCATACTTCTCTATCGTAGATCGATCTACGTCTAACCTCCTCTATGATCCTATACCTTAATCTACGCTTGATCGATGATGATCTAGAACGGTGGTGGGGCATATAGCTCATCTCCTAGCGCCACTCAACCCTTCGAATCTTCATACATTATCATTCTCTGATTCGAGGGTGGCGGCGGTCTTCAGGTTGCTCTGAGTTCCTCTAAGTTTCATAAAGTCCTATATAAATCTTTCGATCTAGGATAAAATCTTATATAGGCTTAGAGCATCATTAAGGTACTCTGGTGAACTCTAGGTGTCTGAGGAGAGGATCTATGTTAAAGTTCTTCTTAGAGGTGATGTACTCAAGAATTTCCGGTATATTAAGAGTAGGCTTGGATTAGAGAGTGATGCTGAAGTCGTTAGATACCTTATAATGCAGGAGTATAGGAGGCTAACTGGTGAGCCATAGAGTTCGAGTATGCTGAGTTTAGGATACCTATTTTAAACGCTATCTTTATCCTACTAGATGAGCTTTCCTCACGGTATCCTATATGAGCGATGTTTAAGTATTCTAAAGCTTCTCGAATAGCTTATGTATGGTTTAAGAGCTTCTTCGATTATGTTTTTAGCTTAAGCTCTATAGGGTAGTAGACGTGTACGCTCTGCTCGTATAGGGGTGTGGAGTATTCTAGCAGTATGTATAGTATCGCTGTTCTACCTATATCTGGTATGTAGGCTGATAGAGCTGCATATACATCTATGCCTGGCTCTACGGCTATCCGATCGGTTGTATCTGAGATAACTACCCCGTTTACTATCGTTATATTCTTAGCTGTAGCTATCGTACCGCTGGTTAAACTGATATTCGCTGTTAGCTGATCTATGCTGCTTGAGGGGTTGAGGATTAGGCGTGTATAGTATATCTTGGTATCCGTGTTTACTATTCTTATGAAGTATGTGATCGTAGGTTTGTATGGGTTAGCTGATATATTTGCTGATATGGTAGCGGATGTTCTATTAGCTCCGAGTGTAACCTTGATTATCGTAGGGGTTTTATCTATCCTATAGGTATCCCCGCCGAGTATAGCATCTGTGGATGGGGTATGGTAGTCTATGCATATAGAGCCATCGGGTAGTTTAACTACTATCCTACCATCCGATCCGGTACCTATAACAGTATCATATACTATATTCGCTAACGTTGGATCCCCTACCGCTATCGTGGATGAAACTAGGTTTCCAAGGTTATCCCATACCTCTACGGACATACCTGTATCCAACCCTGAGAAGTATAGGTATCTCGGATCTGATGTTGCTATTAGGAAATCGTCGAAGTATGCTTGGGTTAGATCTACCTGAACACCTATGTATGCAGGGGTGAATCTACTAGTATGGGTTGAGGAAGTGGATGTACTAGCTATGAGGCTACCTATGGTATCGTATATTCTAGCTGTGATATTCACGGATATACTTGTAACCGTATAGTTTACTATGATGATATACCATGATGTAGGAGAGTAGCCTGGGATAGTTTTCGATACGAGTATCCGCCATCCTCCGGTAGCTTCGACGTTATAGCTACGTATAGCTATATAGCCATCTCTAGATACCTCTACGGTGTACATTCTAGATCTACCATCATCCATCATAGATACTCCATAATATCCAGGGCCAGTCCTGTATCTTACCTTCGCAGCTATCCAGAGGCTTGTATAGCTTGAAAGGCTTACGTTATAGTAGTATTGTGAAGTTCCGCCTAGCCCTCTATTATTATCGTTCCCCCATAGTACTCTACCCTTCCCATCTTGGATTATATCTGTACCCCATATGCCTCCGTAGGATGCCCATCCGGGTACAGGGTATGTTTCGAAATCCGTGTATGCGACGGCTACCCTACCTATCCTATTTAGGGTGTATGTGTAGGGTGGGTAGTCTAGGGTTATAGGTGGTGGGGTTGGGTGTATGGAAGCTGAGAGTGGATGGTATGTGAATATGGATGCACCGGTGTATAGTATGATGGCTGCTAGGGTTATAGATGAGAGAGCTTGTATATGGTGGGGTTTATATCTGGATAGCCTATGTATGGCTGTATACCTGTTATCCTCTATGCTCTGCAGCGTTCTGCTACCGTAACTCCAAGCAGCCCATATCATAGCTGCTATAGATAGGGTTGATGAGGTGTAGAGTAGTAGCTCGATTAGCCATGGGTAGATCGATATCAGGGTGTTGGCTATCGTTCTCTCAGCATAGATACCGGGGTATTCTATAGATCCTGCAAGCGTCTTGAATCTGAATGGGCCTTTATTCGCATACTGCATCAATACTCCTACATCTACTGTGAAAGCTTGTATCAGATATCTTAGGATTCCGGAAGCTATTATGAGGGATAGTGAAGCACCGTATATGGTGGAGGCAGATGTTATCGGCTTTCTCTTAATCATTAGGAGTCCGATGATTATCGATGAGAGGATTACGGCTGTGTGGATGGCCATCGTAAGCGAGACTATTTGTACCGTATCTAGGTTGGGGAGTTTGATAAGCTTCCCGTTTGTATCGTAGCGTATCTCGTAGTTTATGAGGGATATGTACCCGTATACGTATCCTGTAAGGAATATCTGCGGGTATAGGAGGATTACTATGTATATTATGGAGAGGGTTATGGATGGTATACTACTAGCTAATAGTAGTATCCTGAATATTCTAGGTATAGTCATAGCTTCTGTCTAGCACCTCCTAGTGTTTTACTAGGATTTGGATCCGTCTTCCATAACCTGCTAGTACGTATTCAACTTCTGCATATGCGTAGCGGCATCCCTCGGGTGGGTCTATGAAGGCTACGCTACATCCTTCTACGATTACTTCTATAGAGCTATACCTCCATAGATCTCTGACATCGTATGCATACTTGAAGGTTATGTTTACAGCTACTGGGAAGCCGTTAGGGTTATCGATGAGTAGGGAATCGTTGACGATGCTTATCCTTAAAGGTTTAGGATATACTTTAACAGTATAGTTTCCGACGAGTTTTCCTATATGGTTTAGGGAAGCGTATACTTGTACATAGGTCCAGCCTCTCGATCCTATCCTATAAGCTATATCCTTAGGGATAACGGCTACTATATGTGTTGTATTGAACGATGCTGGGATACGTACTCCGTCGATGTATAACTCGGTATAGGATAGTTGGAGATTGCCTACGTAGCTAGCTATCAATGTGCATGTTCTAGTATCAAGCTCGATCCTAGATAGATGGATTAGGGGGAGCTCTAGTTTAGCAGCTTCGGGTATAGGTTGTGTAAAACCGTAGACGACTATTATGAATATTATTATGGATGCTGAGGTCATAGTCGATGATAATCCTACGATTCTAGTTCTAGAAGTTTCTATTAAAGCTGATATAGCAGCGTATGTGAATAATGGTATCCATACCTCCCTCCATAAGATTAGGAAGACTACACCCTTCACCATCCCCTTCGATACTGGGAATGGATCTGGTGTAGGATTTGCATCACCCTTCGTAACTATATACCCATCCATACCGGGATAATCGCAGATATACCTGTGAGCTATATAGAAGCTTGGGGTTAACGAGTAGATGATAACATCACCTCTAGATGGTTCTACGTTAATGAATAATGCTAGATCCCACCTCCTTATAGACGGCTCCATACTACTTGAGTAGACTATAACCCCGCCGAGGAAGCTTGGAGCGCCTAGACGGGAGAGGAGGGTGGATAGGAAGATAGCTGTGAAGAAGGCTAGGATAGCTGTAGGTAGAATCCTAGATAAGGCTGGGATAACAGATCTATATGGGAACTTTTTGAAAAAAGGGAGGGAGGTTTTTATGGTTAAGCTTAGTCAATGATCCCCACCACTACGGCGGCGTCTCACCTGATGGTGTATAGACTATATGTATACTAAAGGTTCCTACTACACCGGTTATAGTGGTACCTTCTGGTATGTATACCATGAAGTCTATCTCCCAAATACCCCCGCTATCGAGTGTACCTATCTGTTGAGGGTCATTTGTGCTTATTTCTGTAAGCTCTATGGTATTAACAGTACCGCTTGGTGGTTCGGGATCTGGGTAGCCTTGTAAATCTCTAGATGCATCTTTTTCGAAGATTATTAGCCAGACTTTGGATCCGCTTGGAAGGTTGCTTGTTCTATCGGCGAGGATTAGCCAAACATTATATGCTCTTCCATCTACATTATGTATGAGTATTACGTTTTTATAGTATGTTGTACGGTATGTTGGATGGATAGTTATTTCTACGCTAGCCTTACTTCCACCGAGGTCTACCTTGATGGTATTGTCTGATTCTAGATCAGGTTGATTTGCATTACTACCAGGCTCGAATATTATCGGTGGGCTTACAGGCTTTACTAATAGCTTGAATGGGTAGTAGGTGAATACGCTAGCTGTTGCGAAGGCTGCTACTAGTAGGGTTAGTGTTAGTGTAATTATCCTCTTCTCCATACCCTACCCCCAGGGGTAGGTTAAGCTTTAAAACCTCTACTATAAGTAAAGGGGGTTTTAAACTTTTTCAGCCGTTTCTGTAAACTTTGTATGGATGGCTTTCCTGTATATTCCCTCCATACACTTACTCATATCTATGGATTGGGTATGGTGGGGATCCATAGCGGAAGTTATGGTAAAAACGGGGGGGTCTACCTAAACTTATATCTATCCTCTACATATGATCTTGTATAGGTTTTGCTAGATGGTAGGCTAGTAGATCCTCTAAACCTATCCAAGATTATAGAATCTATCGTAGCTAGGAAGCGTATCGATGGAGGCTTGGATAGACGCTACTGGCGTTTTAGAGGTGGGAGATGGTATGGGGGTATAGCTACAGCGGATGCTGTAGGATGCTATCTTAGATGTGTATTCTGCTGGAGTTGGAGAGTTAGGGATAACCCCTATACTGGTAGATTCTACTCTGCTAGAGATGTATGGGTTAGGCTGAGAGATATATGTATGCGTAGAGGTTATAGCCAGGTTAGGGTTAGCGGATGCGAACCTACTATAGCCTTCGATCATCTAGAAGAGCTTATAAGCTTATCAGAATCTAGTAATCGATACCTATTCATACTAGAAACTAACGGTATACTGATAGGCGCGTATAGAGAGTATGCTGAGAGACTCTCTAGATTTAAGAAGCTGCATGTTAGAGTATCTATTAAAGGATGCGATCCTAGAGAATTCTCTAAACTAACCCTAGCAGATCCTAGAGGATTCGATCTTCAGATAGAAGCTTTGAAGAATCTTATCGATGAAGGTGTATCATGCCATCCAGCTGTTATGCTAAGCTTCAGCGATCCAGAATCTAAAGCTAAACTAGTAGATAGGCTTAGAAGTATAGATGAGAAGCTTGTAGAAGAATTGGAGGAGGAGTATGTATTCCTATATCCGCATGTAGAGTATAAGCTTAGAGAATACGGTTTGAAACCTAGGATAGCGTTTAAACCCGATGCTATACCTGAGGATCTAATCTAGGTTTCGCTACATATAGATCTAACCCTACACCTACTGCATAACCTACTCCTACATAGGAGTTTATCCTGTATGTATGCTACAGTCTGTATCCATCCAGCTAACAATCCGTAATCCCTCCTAGCTAACCAGTGTAGGCATCCACCGTGTATAGGGCAGTCTACGCATAGATACCTCCTACACATGTATGGATTCCATGAGATACTCCAATCTATCAATCCAAGCCTCCTAGATATCCTCTGGAAATGTATATCTGATGAAGCCATATACGTCGCATCTCTACGACTGAATAGTAGGTAGGATGTAGCAGTTTTAGGACCTATCCACGGCCCCTCCTGTAGCTTAACCCTGAGTATGGATGGATCTATCCTATCCTCCAAATATTCTATCTTCTCGATATAGAACTGTATCTGTAGAGGTAGCTGAGCTAGATGGAAGCTTCTAGATATCATACTAAGCTGCTCTATCCTAGCATATCTTGGATCACCTATACTCTCAGATATCATCCTAACCCATCTCACAGTATTCAGATGGAAATCTGTATGCCTAGATAAAGCTACAGATACGAATAGCCATAACCTACTATACGGATCTATAGCTAACCCTACCCCCTCATAAGCTTCTAATAGAAGCCATACACGGCTAGCTCTACTCGAAGATAGCTTAGATACATACTCGTATGGATCAAACCATAAACCAGTAAGCTCTGAAACTATATCCTCAGATAAGGCTGATACCCCCTCAAACCTCAGTATCTTAGGTTCATAAAGCTTAAACCTTAAACCACTATACGCACCCACTATCTTAACATACCATCCATCGATTATAGAGTATAAAGGATAGGTGAACGATGGGTATAAGCTCATATCGAGATCATAAGGTTTATCTAAACGTATCGTAGGCATAGGGATCCCTAACGATACGATCCATAGGGGTAAGTCTTCCAGCTCTATAGCTTCGATACGATCTCCCTAACCCTATCCCTCAACTCTAAGCCTAGAGGCTTCCCCAACACCTTCATCATCATCCTACAGAATGAGCATACATCGCTTTGAGAAGGCATACCGCATAAACCGCATCGTCTAACCTCGTATCTTGGCTGCGGATACTTCGATAAACTCCTAGCGATAGATCTAGCGAAAGCTATCTTAAACCCTGGAGAATCCTCCTCCATACCGTCGAGAAACGCTCTTATCCTATCCTCCATACCTACACTGTGAAAGGGGCATTCTAAACTCTGATAGGGGATACCTGCGAAGCTTACGTAGAGAGCTGTATCCCTCTCATAAACCTCGTATAACGGTCTTATCCTACCTACTAGAAATCCATCATACCCCTCCGTCTTAGGTCCAAGCTTACGTATATCCTCAAGATTCTGTAAGAGGAAATTCTTAAGTATGTATACTGCTAGATCATCTAAGTGGTGGCCTAACGCCACCATATCGACACCAGCTTCTACACCTGCTAGATTCAATAGATATCTTTTAACAGCTCCGCATATACTACATGGAGGTCTATATATCCTCCTAGCAAGTTTAGGAATGCTTAAGCCTAATAGATCCTCTAACCCTATTATTGCATAACGTATACCAGCTATCCTACAAACCTTCTCTACGATCATCCTAGCCTCTGTGGAATACTCATCTATCCCTAGATCTATATGTAACGCTGTAAGTTCGAAATCGAATTTACCTGTAAGCTTCGATAATGTTAGAAGCATCGTAGAGCTATCCTTACCACCGGAAACCGCGGCTAGAATCCTAGCTTTAGGCTTGATCATCCTATACCTCTTAACGGTATCCTCAACCCTAGCTAGGATGTAATCTAGGAAATGTTCTTTACATAGGTTTAGCTTAGCATACCTTAGATACGTATCAGCTGGTCTACCGCATCTAGAGCATAGAGCTTCTCTTATAGGATTCATAGATTCATATCTCTATCAAATCCTTTAAGCTGATAAACGTTAACGAAGCTAACGCTAGGTTAAGGTTTATCTATACCTAATCTGTTCACCAATAGTCTGATATGGATGTATGCTTCGATAGACTTCTATCTATACTCCTACTCGAAGATCCTCCTGATAGGATACCATTCTACGATCTATTCGCAGATCTAGAGGTTATAGAAGCTTTAACAGGTTGCAAACTCTCGTTAGTTAGGGATCTTACGATCGGTAGGATTAAACGTATACTGGATGATGGATGTGAGGATAGGCTTAGACTCGATTACGAAGTTATCTTTAGATTCTATTATACACTCGGATACGATTATATACCTTTAACCCTCCCATCACCATTCCCTAGGTTTAACGTTAAACCTTGTAGGGATACCGCAGCTTTATCTCGAGGTTTAAGAATCTGGCAGGATGAATATAGAGGTACTATAGAATCTAGAGAAGATTTCGAAAGATATGATTGGCCTATAGAATCGGATATACAGGATTCATACATAGCCTTATACCGTATACTCGAGAAGATCCTACCAGAAGGTATGATGGTGATACCTTTAACCCCAGGTGGTGTATTAGAGAATGTTATGTGGCTTATGGGTACCGTACCATTCTCGAAAGCCATCTATACAGATATAACGCTAGTTAGGGATATGTTCGATAAGATAGGTAGGATCCTATCTTTTATATGCCGTCTAATGTCTGAGCAATCTATGGTTGGAGCTATATCTATGGGTGATGATATGGGTTATAAAAGTGGTCCTATGATATCACCTAGCCATCTAAGACGATATGTATTCCCATGGCATAAACTATGCGTAGATGAAGCTCATAGATCAGGTAAACCATTCATACTACATAGCTGTGGAAGGATAGATATCGTTATGGAGGATCTCATAGACTACGTAGGCATAGATGCTAAACATTCCTATGAAGACTCCTCATATCCTGTAACGAAGTATAAGAAGCTATACGGTGATAGAATAGCTATACTCGGGGGTATAGATATGGATAAACTATCTAGGATGCCTCTAGAAGATTTCAAATCATATGTTAAATCCATTATAGATGAATGCGCTCCAGGCGGGGGATACGCTATCGGATGTGGGAATACTATAGCTAACTATGTAAAGATCGAGAATTATCTAGCTATGCTAGAGATAGGTAGAAGTTATGGTAGATATAACCGTTTAAGATATTAAAGAATTAAAGTTTAATATATCGGTGGATTCCAATCTATCTATCCGTGAATTCTAGAAGAGTATACTTCGTAGCGGTGTCATCCATATCTACAGCATTAGTAGCTTTAGCTACTTTAGCTATACAAGTATCCATACCTACTACCCGTGGATACTTCAATATGGGTGAGGTTATGGTTTATACGGTATCTCTAATATTCGGACCTAGGGTTGGAGGGTTAGCTGGGGGTCTAGGTTCTGCTCTAGCAGATATAGCTTCAGGCTATAGCTTCTACGCTCCGGCTACGCTTGTAGCTAAAGGATTGGAAGGATATATAGTAGGTCGTATATCTAGGTTTAAACTGTGTATATCGCGTATATCCCATAGGATCCTATCGATAGCTATACCTTTAATACTAACGTTAGCCTTCTGGTCTATCTCATCCCAGATGTATACAGGTTTAGCTGAGATTACTTTAATATACTATCCTTTAGAAGCTGAGATACCTCTAACCCTATGGATGATGGCGTCGATAGCTCTATTCATACTATTAACCGTATACGTATCTAGAGTAAGCTACGAGAATATGGTTAAAATCATCGCGATACTATACGGTGGATCGGTTATGGTTCTATCCTACTATCTATATGAACAGATAGTGTTAGACGTCTATGCTTTAGTTGAAGTACCTATCAATATAGGTCAGATGCTGGTAGGTCTCATACTATCGATACCGTTATCAGAAGCTCTAGCTAGAATGAATTTACCTATGGTAATCGAAAATTATGACAGGTATTCTTCTAGGTCTAAGAGCTAACCCTATTGCTAAACCTGCTATGAATCCTCCTATATGAGCCCAGAATGCTACCCCTGAGAAGTATAGCTGAGGTATTGTTACAGAGAGTATTCCTGCATATAGCTGGTATAAGAACCATCCTAATATGAATAATGCTGCGGGTATGCTTATAACAATAGGTATCCATCCTATCATAGTTACTATCCTAACCGATGATGCTGGTAGTAGGACTAGATAAGCTCCGAGTATACCAGATATAGCTCCGGATGCTCCTACAGATGGTATATACTTGGGATCTATAATCTTCATACCGGTCCATCCGTAGAGGATTATAGGCTCTGCTAGGTACACCTCTACGAGTGTATGAGCTATAGATGCAATCATCCCTGAAGCCATGTATAGTATGAAGAATCGGCGATGCCCTATCCTAGACTCTATAGGTCCACCGAATACTCCTAAGTATAGCATGTTACCTATTAGATGCATTATATCTCCATGAATAAACATCGATGTTACTATGGTATACAGAGCTTTACCCTCTACTATGTATGCAGGTGTTAATCCATACCTTTCTATAATATATTCATAGAATCTTCCCCCCGTATAAGCCATATACACCCATATAGCTACGTTTAAACCTATTAGGATCCAAGTTACTATAGGCGTTCTTCTAGGTATCCCAGCTTTCACAGGTATCAAGCTAAGGAATCTAACGTGTTGGAATACTATATTTAAGCTTAGCTATCTCTCTAAAATTCTCATCCAGCCTTACAAACCCAGCTTTCAAACAGCTTATAGAGCCTCTATATGGTGTTATAAGCTCTACGATACCCCTATCCCCATCAAGGAATATAGATCTCACCATACCTAAGCCTCTGAATACCTCTGTATGATCGTATATACCTACGAGTAGACCCTCGATAAGCTTATAGGGTATGACGATACATCTGACACCGCTATACTCCGTCTCTATAGGTTTATCAGAATCGATCCTAGCTATAACGTAGAGTATAGAACCAGTATGCTCGCCATAGATACAGTCGAAACCTAGAATTGTTGATATCTCCTTTAGCCTATCTGCTTGTAGTATAGCTCCTAAGCCTATAGGTAGATTTAGGAATCTAATCCATGAAATAGGTATCTTCCTAACAGCTGAATCGATGAAGTACTTCCTATAGCATAGCTCCCTCCTACTCTTCCTATCCGATCTACTCTTCCCTCTTATACACTTCGGTGGTGGTAGCTTGATGATAGCTGATCCTATGATCTTCGCTTTATCCTCGATTAAACCTAGATCTATATCCCCGTCTATAACAACTACAACCCTAGGCTTCAACTCTTCTATAATCCTAGCCTTATATGGTATAGCCTCGGTGGTGAACCATCCATCAGTATTGGTCACCGTAGCTCTAGAACTTGATGAAGCTTTAGATTTAAGATATACCAGCGATCTTACAACCTCATCTATAGAGTTATATGGGGTAAGCGATCCTATGAATACAGCCTCTTCAAACTTGAGATTAAATAAATCTACGGTAGGTTTATCTAGCATTACATAGCTTAAAGCTCCAGGTGGACCTATATCCGTCTGACCTAGATCTCCATCGATAACAGCTACAGGCTTTACACCCATATTCAAAATATAGTTCGCAAGCATTAGAGTGAAAGTAGATTTACCTACATCCACACCGCCAAGTACTAATGCATCTATTCGATCCAGCCTAGCTATATCTTCTATAGTTTCAATCCACTCTCTTGGGAAAACCTCTCCTTTAACCCTTTCAAAAGGTGGATTCGAAGCCGACACTACCTCGATTTCGCTATCCTCTAGAAACTCTAGAGGTATACTTCTACCCTCTCGAACTATAATCTTCCCCCTACCCCTATACTCTACACCCAGTACTCTTAAAGCTCCTGATAATAGCCTAATACATGCAGGGCCATCAACTATTATCGAGTAACCCGCCTCAATTCTAGTCATATTTCCACACCGTTTCCCAATCGAAGGTTTAGGCTACATAGAATTTAAACATAGGTTCTGCATATTAGTTTTAACCAGGTATTTGACCCTACAATTCATACCTACCGGATGCTCTAAGCTAGATGAACTATTAGGTGGAGGTATCCCGATAGGTAGGCTCACACTTATATATGGTGAAGCTAGTAGTGGTAAAACTACTATAGCTCTACAAGTATCAGTTTCAGCCGCTAGGATAGGTTTGAAGGTTCTATACATGGATTGCGATAATAGTCTCCGTATCGAAAGACTTAGAGCTATTACCAAGGAGGATTTCGATAATCTATCCAAACGGATAATAGTATCTAGACCCGAAAGCTTCATAGAACAAAGCTTGATAATAGGATCACTACCTAGGATAATATCCAGGGATGTAGGTCTTGTAGTCGTGGATAGCATTACGAACCTATATCGTGAAGCTATATCTCTAGAAGAACCTTTCACAGTGAATTGGGAGTTTAATCGTCAGATAGCATTACTTAAAGAATCAGCTATAACGAAAAATATAGCGGTATTGGCTATAAGCCAAGTTAGAAGCGTCTTAGAAACTGGAGGTATCGAACCAGTATCTCGTAGGATTATGCTATACTGGCCTGATATCGTAATAACCCTTTCAAAGACTACTAGACCTGGTATCATCTTATGCGAAGTTAAGAAGGGAGGGGTCCCAGGAAAGTTCTACGCTCATATATCAGATCAAGGCTTAGTATCCATCTAGATACGCTTATATTAGTTTACGCCATAATTTAGCATCAAAGAGTATGTATAATACTATAGATGATACTAGCAGCATCGCCATCCCCACTATTAGAAGCATATTGCTAGTCCTAGGATCATAGGAATACCTATAGCTTATAGCTACCATGATTAAACCTAGAAAGCCTAAGGTATATAATCCAGCTATCGTTAGAGTCTCAGTAACGACTTGGTCTCGTATCGTAGGATTAACTATAGCTATCCTTCTACTCCCAGATGCATCTGTATAGATAATGTATGGCTGCACCCCCTCCACGATAACGTATACGGATCCTGATAGAAGGAATACAGTTATAGCTATAGCGAGTATATAAATCCAGTATTCACCGAGTTTAATCTTCAACCTATAGCCACCTTATTACTAGTGGATTGGGTAATAGCTAAACATCTACTTAAATATTCCTAGTCTCTTATAACTGAAGGATCACCGTTAACAAATAGTTCTTTGAAAACGTTTATAGCTGATGATCTTACTAATCTAAGATTATGCCTCAGAGAATTATATGTAAATCATGTGGGCATATTCTCTATGAGAGTGTTGAATTCGTATACCCTGGAGAAGTCATAAATAGTTATGGCGGGGTATGTCCATCATGTAGATCTAAAATATTATTCAATGCAGATGATGCTAGGATAGAGTTAAAGCCCGCTCAGAAGCATCGAATATCATAAAAGGTTATATAATTCAAGCCCATCATCATTTAACCCCATGAGGTTAGAGGCTACTTGAAGTTTAAACTAGGTATACCAACTTACATATCGGTAGAGAATCTAGCAAGGAGTATACTATCGTGGCTTAAAACGTTTTGGATCCCTATAACCCTAGCTATTATATGTATGCTAGCATTCTATATAAGGATACAACCCCTACTAAATGTTTGGGATCTAGGCTTCTATCTACACGAATATGATACATACTTTCAGTATAGGGTAACTGAGCGTATACTACATGAAGGTTTATCCTCATGGTATAGCTGGTATGATACTAGAAGTTGGTATCCATACGGCAGGGATATAGCTAAATCCAGCTACATAGGTTTACCGTTAGCTGGAGCTGTTTTCTACCGTATCATAGAACTGCTAGGTATAGATATCCCTCTAATAGGAGCTCTAGTATTATTCCCACCTATAATGGCTATCTTCATGTGTATATCGATATTCTTCCTAGGTCGGGAGATGGGGGGTAGTATAGTAGGCTTACTATCATCCCTACTTCTAGCCATAGCTCCTGCTAACATAAGTAGGACGTTCGCAGGATGGTACGACGATGAATCTATAGGTATACTCACATTCATATTAACAATCCTATTCTACGTGAAAGCCGTTAAGAATAGGAATCTACACATTAGTCTAGCCTATAGTCTTATAGCAGGTTTATCGTTAGGCTATTTAATAGCTTCATGGGGTAGTAGCTTCTACGTACTAGCTCTCATAGCTCTATCTACGTTTATAGCTATGTTGGTATCCTTCGATAGGAATCTGGTAGTAGCATACATACCTATCGTAGCTGTGTCTGTTCTCATAGCTATGCAGATACCTAGAATAGGGTATAGCTTCCTCTATGATTCTACAGTTCTACTAAGCTACGGTATAGTAGTCCTACTACTATTGAAGTTGTGTCTAAGGAAGTTCTGTGGAGATAAGAGTGGTAGGATCTTCCTAGCTATCCTAGGTTTATCCGCGCTATCTAGTATAGTATCGATCGCTATGGGTATAATACGCTTACCTGGTGGTAAATATCTGGCAGTGATAAACCCGATCTATAAGAGGGAGGTTGCTTTAATAAGATCTGTTGGTGAGCATCAATCTACTACATGGGCTCAGTTATTCATGTCTACAGGCTTCCTAAGTCTTTTCATACCGTTCTACATCATTCAAGCTTTTAGAAAGCGTAGTTTCGAGCATATATTGGTATCCGTATGGGTCATCACATCTCTGTACTTTACAGCTTCATTCGCACGTTTAGAGCTACTGTTAGCCCCAGCTATATCAATCGTAGCGGCTTACAGTCTATATGAGATAGCTAAACCGTTAGCATCCTATACCGTATCTGTGAGTAAAGTTCGCCGCAATCGTAGAATACTATACGGTATGCGTAGGGATCTAGCTATAGCATCTATAGTTATGATAACGTTACTAGCTATACTTCCGATAGCATACGTGGTGTATATAACGTACTTCTATTACGGCACCCTACCTAGTATACTAGAATTATCAGCACGTTATAATAGACCATACACCGATTGGGTAGAGGCTTTAGCCTGGATGAAGGAGAATCTAGGGGGTAGATCCGTAGTATTATCATGGTGGGATTACGGATACTGGATAACCGTTCTAGGTAACTGTACTACTCTAGCAGATAACGCTACCATAAACTCTACCCAGATCGCTATCATAGCTAAGATCTTCATATCCCCGGAAAATACTTCCATCCCCCTCATGGAAAGATATAACGTTACACATATAGTCGTCTTCACAAGCTGGACTGCTATAGGTCAAGGTACAGGTATATTCATACCTGATGGCACTGGTGAAGAGGGTAAATTTATATGGATGATAAGAATAGCTAACGATGAATTCGGAGAATTCAACGAGACAAATTACATCGATGTAAACGTAGGTGCTCCGACTTCAAGATTCTACGAATCAGTATTAGGCAGAATCATACCATTCCAATTCTATACTAGGGATACACAGACGGGGTTAAACCTATACTTCTTCAAAGGCTTCTATCGATCAAAATACCTAGAACCAGTATTCATATCTAGCAGTCTTAGAAAGGCTGAAGACCCATCATACTCAGGGTGGTGTGGTGGAGTTCTAATTTACAAGGTTAATTACCCTTCCACCATTAATACTACTCCGTAACCTCTACATCCACAGCTATACCTTGCTTTATAAGCTGGATAGCATTTTCCTCCGGTATGTAAGCTACATCTTCAGCTTTAAAGGGACCGTAAACCTTGAGGTCTACCCCTACGAACGATGAAGTGGCACTCTTAAATCTTACAAGCTTCAGTCTCTCAACACTGGAAATAGTCTCTGAAGGTATATACCTCCCTTCAACTATACGTCTAACCATACGGTTATATTCATCTATTATTCTCGATATCTCCCTAGCGTAAGGTTTTTCATCATCTGTCAGCTTCTCCCACTCTATGCCCCCCCTCTTAGATGCATATATAATCTTGCTAAGTCTCAGGTAACATAAATCCTCGATAAGTTTAACACTAATATCTAAAACCTTAGCTAGAAGTTTTCCTTGTATACTCTCTCTATCTGCAAGCCTTCCTTCCTCCCTAAGTCTCTTTATAAAATCGTTAAGTCTCCTATAGAAATCCACAGGTAGAGATTGCAGCTCTAAACTGAACGCCTCTTTCTTCCAAGCATCTAGAAGCTCTTCGTACACACCTTTACCTCCTAGCTAGATATGTATGCTACACCCTTGCATAACAATAAGAGTGCTGGTTGTAGTGGTAAGTATACATACTCATCTTTAAACGGTCCAAAATATTCCTCACCCACTCTAAACCTAGGTGATAGATGTACGTAGAGTTTAACCTGCTCATCAGAATTCCTAAACGGCATAGCTTCAGATAGTGGATCATAATCTTCTAGAGATTCCATACTGGATCCAACCCTAGCTTTAATGAATCCAGTTTTACCGTGAAGAGAACCTGGTAGACGTATTAGCCTATGTGTATCGAGCGTAACTACTGGATCTATCCTAACCGCTAGGTACTCTACGACTTTAGCTATAAGCTTTCTAAGATTCGCTACCCCTATCTCTCTAGCTATCCCATCAAACTCCCCCTCCAATACCTTCTCCAGAATTCTATCCCTACTATTAACTATAGCTTCAACCCCCCTCCTTCCTAAACCTATAGCGCTAAACCCCTCGATAGATGTTGAAGATATAAAATCATATAACGCTCTAATCATCCTAAGCTTAGCTCCATTCACACCTTTCGATATGATCATCCGATCAAGGTATATAGTAGGATCTAAGCCTACACATAGCAGATAATCTGCTATCTCCCTTCTAGCATTCTGGTCGAGCCCCTCAACCTCTCCAGATACGTGTATATGGAAACCTCTATGTCCAGAGAAGTATATATTCACAGTATCCTCCCTTATACCAAAATCCGAGGATAGAATATCTAAAAGCTTCATAGCTTCACGTTTAGCCGCTATCAAACATCCTTCACAGAACCATACTCTCTGCTCAAGCTTATCCCCGCCGCAGTTAGGACACTTATCAGGTGCTTCACCAACCCCTTCACATCCACATGATAAGCATAACCACCGGTCATGCTCAACTTTACAGTTAGTAGGTATATGATCTGCATCTATATCGAAAATAAGCTCAGCCCCCATCCATCCTTTTGCATCCATAGATGCAGTAGGATTTATATACAAAGCCGAGGAGTAGTAGCAATCTGAAGGATTATTCCTCCTAAGGTATTCTATAAGCTCATCTTTAGTTCTAAACGATAAATGTCTTACTATGCCTTTATCGAATAAGTTGAAACCGAACTCTCTGCTAGCTATCCTTGTGGGCTCTTCGATAAACTTTCTAGCTATTTTTGAATAATACCTTGAGAATATACTCTTCACAAACCTCTTCGTATCCTGTTTAAGCTTCTCCCCGCTCTCCCCCAACAGTATCACCCTCCTTTATCCTTATAACCCTACGTATACCCCTTCTATAACGTATAAGTGGATGTTTGACCCCTCTACATCTTTCATCTTCTAAGCATAAACCATGCGTCTTCAACGTCGAGCAGCTTGGAGATGTATACTTAGTCATAGATCCCCTCATACCCGCTATATGCTCAACCTGGTACCTGGTTATCCTTTCATTAGCATCCGGTATAGATATAAACATCTTAACTACATCATCTACTGTTAAGCCTATATTGAGTAAAAAGCTTGCAAGAGTAAACCTAGCTATGTGAGGTAGATGTTTTCCCTCCTTCAAAGTTGTATACATAGCTTTTATGCATGGTGGGAGAGCATCCTCTACGAATCCTACCTCGGCTCCAGTCCATTCGCCATACTTTGCTCTTCTATCAGAAAGCATACCTATGATAGCTACAAGCTTAGCCTCCAATCTACGCGGAGGTTTAGCATCACTGAGCAAAGGTTTAGCTAAAATATTTAGAAGATTATCTTGGATAGCTTCTGATAGAAGTCTTATAAGTTCCCTCCTAGAAAGTAAAACCCATCCTTCATCTAGGATCCTGTTAACAAGCTTCCATCTAGGATCATGGAATCTTGAAGCGTACCTAATGTAATCTATGACGTAGAGCTTCGCGTAGACCCCCTTCACATCCACTCTGAAACCTAAACGTGAAGCTAATGTCGCTATCAGGAAGCTTGGTTCTCCTTCTAAAAGCTCCCTCGCTCTTAAAGATTCTGCTAACGCATACCTCCTTTTAAGAAATTCATCACCTGCAAACTTAACCAGAAGAATAGCTACAGGGAATGATGCTATCTCTAGTCTAGGATCATCAAGGTTTAACGAAACGATACCCCTCTCTATAGCTTCGACTACACGTAGATATGCTCTATCGATTACCGGTTGAAAATAGTCTGCATCGAAATCCTTAGTTGTAACCCCCATCTCTTCTAGATACTCAGCCGCCTCCCTTAGAAAGGGATATTTAGCTAAATCCCTCTCAGTAAATTTGTAGCCCTTGTTTAAAGCCATACTCTAACCAAGAAAAATATACCATCTAGCGATAAAACTTTTCTATAATCCTATATTCGAATAAACTTAACCTCCTAGTCAATGCTTATCATACCGTATTGCTAACTGTAACGTTTATACGCTTAATAAGCACCATATCTTTATAGGGTTGGGTCGGGAAGAATTCTTTAAAGCCATTAAGGATACTATAGAATCTATCAAGCCTATAGGTAGACGAGGGGGCTCCACTCTATTAATCCATCATGATGAAGCTGATGGTATATGTTCCGCGGCTATAGCTTTAAAAGCTTTGGAAAGTATAGGTTTTACGGTTAAATCAGTATGCCTCGAAAAGCTCTATAGAGAGGTTCTAGAGGAGATATACAGTAAATCAGCATACGATATCATAGTATTTACAGATATCGGTAGTGCTCATGCAGGCTATATATCCAAGTTAAACGTAGATAACATACCAACCATAATACTCGATCATCATAAACCTGAAAAATCATCTAACCCCTCCGTCTTCAATCTCTCACCGGACCTATACGGCATAGATGGAGATGAAGTATCTGCTTCGACTGTAACATACATATTCGCTAAAACTATACATCCTAAGTTAGAGGATCTCTCGTATTTAGCGTTGATAGGTTCAGCAGAGATACCTGGGCCGCTTAAAGGCTTAGATCTGGAAGCCGCTATGGACGCTATACGTATAGGGGCTGCAGAACCATCTGGTAGAAATGATTATAGAATCAAAGCTATGGGTAAACCTTTATCATATAAGAGGTTATCCACAATCCTATCCATATTGGGATCCGTAGGCTACTATAGAGGTGGACCTATACTCGGATTGAAAGCATGTCTTGAAGGATTAACCGATCAGATCGAAAGCTTCGCATCTAAGCTTGAAGAGGAGAGAAAGGAAGCTAACCGTAAACTCCTATCGAAATTGTATAAGAGTGGATTGAATATAGATGGTTATACACAATGGTTCCATGCTGGGAACACGTTTTCAAGTATGGGTGTTAAAGTTATCGGAAGCTTCTGCTCATACCTAAAATATCAAAGGAGTATAGTTAGGCAGGATTTATACATCATAGGTTTCATGAACATGTCTAGGGAGATACCTGGATTCAACCCTCTAAGAAGCGACTATAGTAAGATTTCAGGTAGACTTCCAGACAAGCTTGAGAGCGATGTTAGAAATGGGTTAAAACCACCGCTCTCGACTATAATCCCCATAGCGTGCGAAGCTCATGGAGGCTTCGGCGACGGGCATATATCCGCTGCATCCGGCATCATCTTAAAGGGTAGAGAGGAGGATTTCATAGGAACGTTCAATAAACTAATCTCAGAGTATAGTAGAGTATCAGCTAATACTAAGATAGTATAGGCTATTCGTTATCTTCTCAGCTTCTTTCGGAGGTTTATCGAAAGATACAGCCTCTAATCTATGCATCCGTTTAAGATCATCCATAAATAGTTTAATCCTATCAGATGCATAAATAATACCCTTTAGAGGGTTATTCAACGGTATTCCAATCTTCTTCTTAATCCTCCATATACCACTATTGAATTCTATTATATACTCGGTATATTCTCTAAGCTTCTCATTCACAGGCACAATTTCAGGTATTCTCTCCTTATGTACAGTCCCTCCATAGATGCTTCTCCATATAGCATCCGTTATGAATGGGCATATAGGTGCTAGTAATCTAAGGATAACCCGCAACACATAGTGTAGTGTATACCATGCAGATAGCTGTTCTTCTTTACTGAAAGTTCTATCACTATTGTATGCCCTAGGCTTAACAGCTTCGATATAGTGATCTGCGAATATGTTCCATACAAAGTATCTTATGTTATTACTTGCTTCGAAGAAATCTAGCTTCTCATAATCTTCTACACACACTTCTACAAGTCTGTTGGCTTCAGCTATTACCCATTCATCTATAGGTTTAAGTCTATCGGGTTTATCTACGATTGGGAATTGGGAGATAAACCTAGCTATATTCCAAAGCTTAGTTAAGAATAATCTAGCAGAGCTTAACTTAGACTCTGAGAATCTGTAATCTGATCCGAGTTTAGCCTCTGATGCAGCCCAGAATCTGAAAGCGTCGGCGCCATACTTATCTAGAATGGGTTCAGGGTATACGACATTACCTTTAGATTTATGCATAGCTTCACCCTTCTCATCCAAACCCATACCTGAAATCCTTATATATTTGAAGGCTGGTCTACCCGTAAGTTCATACACTCTTAAAATGGTATAGTATAGCCACGTTCTGATTATATCATAGCCTTGAGGCCTTAGCACGTTACCGGATAGTTTCTCATAGAGCTTAGGATTACGTCTATATCCTGTTATATATAGTGGGCTTATACTAGAATCCATCCAAGTATCTAGGGTCCTCTCCTCGCCTATAAGCTCCGCAGAACCGCAGTATAAGCATCTACCCATAGGAGGTTGCTCCTTCCACGGCTTATAGTACCTTCCAGGTTCAGGTAAGTTCACCCTACCACACCTTTTACAGTACCATATAGGTATCTCTGTACCATAGAATCTCCTTCTAGAAATGGGCCAATCCGTCTTTATACCTTCGATCCAATCTATAAGTCTCTGTTTAGCTGATTCAGGGTAGAATTTCATATTGTCTAATATCTTTATTATATCATCTAGGAAATCTACTTGTTTAAGATAGAACTCCCTCATATGTATGAACTCTATAGGGTTCTTAGACCTCCAGCAAATCGGGACTCTATGCTTAATCCTATCGATCTTCTCGATAACCCCCATTGCTTTAAGATCCTCTATTATCCTACTTCTAGCTTTCTCTACCGTAAGACCAGCATATATCCCAGCGTTAGCATTCATACATCCATCAGGATCTATAGCTACCATAGGCTTCAATCCAAGCTCCCTGAATAATCTTATATCTACTTGATCCCCGTAGGAGCACACCATAACTAAGCCTGTACCGAATTCAGGTTTTGCAGCTGGGTGGGGGATTATAGGTACGGTATGCCTATATATTGGTACTATAGCTCTAGCCCCTTCTAAACCCCTGTACCTATCATCGTTAGGATTGAATATTATTGCCGCACAACTACATAGCAGTTCAGGTCTCGTAGAAGCTACTACTATGTAGCCGCCGCCTTCGATTTCGAATCTAATGTATACTAGGTCTGTATCCTTCTCATCGCTATACTCGACCTCAGCATCAGCTATAGTCGTATGACATACAGGACACCAGTTCACTGGATATTCAGCTTCATAGATCATACCCTTATGCCAGAGCTCTATGAACGTCTCCTGAGTTAGACTCCTATACTCAGGGCTATCAGTCCTGTAGTATTCTTTCAGATCGCAGCTCATCCCAAGCCGTCTAACAACCCATATAAGCTGTTTCTCTATATCATCTAGATACTCTTTACAAATTCTCTCGAAATCCTCTCTACTAACGTTATGGCAGCTTATACCATATGTTCTCTCCACTTGCACCTCAACTGGAAGACCGTTTCTATCCACGCCAAACGGGAATAGAACGTTATACCCCTTCATTCTAAAGTATCTAGCGACCATATCTATTTGTGCATAGTGCGCAGCACCGCCAACATGCCATCTGGCAGAAGCATAAGGTGGAGGGGTATCTATAGCTATACTAGGCTTATCAGAGTTAGGGTCGAACTTGTATATTTCCTCCCTCTCCCATAGATCTATGAGATTAACTTCGAGTTCAGGCCTCCATCGACTCTCCGCTATCTTAGGTTTAAGTATTTCCTCACCCATATCTAAGCTCCTCACGATTAAACGACCGTGGACTATATGGTTAAGATATACACTTAGATTCGTTTAAACTTTAACTCTACCAGTCTAGTCTGTCAATAATTAGCAGACAGTATACCTCGAGTAGCTATGTCTATTATAAAGCTTGCAGCTACGGCAGATATACATGCACCTAGGTATACGAAGCTTTTTGAATATAGCTTATCGAATACAGATTTAAGCGATGTAGATATACTACTACTTGCAGGTGACATAGTCCTTCACAACGATTATAGACAAATGGATGGAGTTATCAGTAAGATAACGGAATTCTACGATGGGCCAATCTATGCATGTTTCGGAAACGAAGAGTATCATGGATATGAAACAGAGTATCGCAGATTAGGTAAGATAGTATGGCTTGATGACGAATCCTCCACAATAAGCTTAAATGGATTAAGGATCGGAATAGTAGGGTCAAGAGGTGCTCTAGACTCCCCTACAAATTGGCAGAGGAAGTTTAGACCGGATATAAAATCTATTTACGCTAATAAACCTTCGCTTATGGTTAAGCTGCTATCATCACTTAACGTCGATCTAAAGATAGTCCTAACACACTATTCGCCTACCTATAAGACCTTGAGAGGCGAAGATCCTAATATATGGGTGTATCTAGGATGCAAGGCTATGGAGCCTACTATAGCCTACACGAATATATGGATACATGGGCATGCGCATAAGGGTATGATAGAATCGATAAAGATAAACGGTATACCAGTATACAATGTAAGCCTGCCCGCTAGAAAGAGAATAGTAATAATAGAGGTTAGAGCCGAAAAGAAGAGTAGAGGCTTAGATGGATTCTTCGCTAAGTACTAGATATCTCTAGCCTAAAACTTAGTATACCTCCACAGTATCTCGTCCCCATCACTTACAAGCTTAAGATTAGCAGCTACCTCACCCATAACATAATCTTTAGTATCCTTTACACGTACATAGTATATCCAGTACATATTTGTCATAGGATCGTTAGCTATGCCATCTATAGAATCTACCCATATACCGAATGGATACTCGATATACCTAACAGATGCTACAGATAATAGAGCTTGAAAAACAGTACTCCTACTTCTAGGTACAGGTACTTCTCTATACACTCTAACCGTACCATTACCATAGTCTATAACTACATCTACAAAGTTAATTTTAGATAACCTAGCTACATACGATCCTACATCTTTTTTAAGCCTATCGTTTTCATCACTAAGAGATCTTATATCGTTTCTAAGCCTTTCATTATCCATATATAACCAGCTGGCTGCTATGGATGAGAGAAGAGCCCATATGAGTAGTATAACTACCGCGTAGCTTCTTAATTTAGATGAGCGTTTTTCCATATATGGAATTATTTCCACATATGGAAAATATAAACTTTTACCTTATACCTAACCTCTCTAAGTATGAGACTATCGGATGGGTAAGCATACTTAACGCTAATCCTGTTGATATCTCGTGTATGGGACCCATAGGGTATGGTGTAGGTAGAAACAATCCTAGTATAGCTACGATTAAAGCTCTTTCTATGGTCCCATAAAATGGTATTGCAAGTGCTATAGATGTTATTACATCGTAGATTAAAGTTAAGATAAACCCAGCTAAAAATAAATCCATCCTAGACATGCTTTTAGCATCCTTTAATATGGAACCTGCTAGCAATCCTACAAAACCCATACATGGGGCTGTAGCTGCGGTCCAGTAGCCTAAACCGAAGAATACAGAATCTGATATAAACATAGATAGGAAACCTATGAGGAATCCCATTTTACCATCTAGGAGTACCCCACCTATTATTGTTATAAAAGCAACTAGCTTAACGTTGGGGAATGCTGCTAAAGCTATACGGCTAGCTACCGATAGAGATGTCAGCGACGCTATTAATGCTAGCTTTAAGCTTCTTCTCATTCACCATATATGGATAATATTCCAGGTATATATGTCTTATCATCTATCGGTTTCTAAGTGGATACTGGTTGTAGAGGTCTGAGTATAAAGTTTGATCTTCTCATTAGTTCTCGTATCGGTAGTTTTTGAGGACACCTCTTTTCACATTCGCCACACCCAATACATCTACTAGCACTTCTATCTTCCGGAACTTCCTTCAGATACTCTTCAACTATAATTCTTTTCTCTTCCTCTCTTTCTGTCATTAGTATTCTATTCATGTAACTAATTATAGTGGGTATTTCGATACCTCTCAAGCACGGTATACAATACCGGCATCCTGTACAACCTATAAAGCCGTATTTAAGATACATACGCCTAACCCTTTCTATTATATGCAGTTCATCTTTGCTTAGAATACCTGGTTCAGCTATATTAGCTGTAGCTATATTCTCTACGACTTGCTCAAACTTGCTCATACCGCTTAATGCTACAGTTACCTCTGGATGGTTCCAAACCCATAGTAACGCCCATTGTGCAGGTGTTCTCTTAAAGCCTATTTCATCAAATACTGCTTGGACTTCAGGTGGAGGTGGTATCGCTAATAATCCACCTCTTATAGGCTCCATAACTACCACGGCTAATCCCTTAGAAGCAGCATATCTGAGACCCATAGTTCCAGGGGTTCTCCTACTACTCTCTACATCTAAATAGTTATACTGTATCTGACAAAATGTCCATCCACTATAACCGTCTATCACTTCTTTGAATATCCCGAATTCATCGTGGAAGCTAAACCCTAAATATCCTATCTTACCATCATGGATCTTCCTTTCAGCCCAATCCAGTACGTTAAGTTCTAGTACCTTACGCCATCTATCTCTGTCTAGCCCGTGCATAAGATATAAGTCTATACTATCAACTTTAAGTCTTCTCCTTTGTTCATCGAAAATCTTATCAAGCTCATCCCTAGATCTAATCATGCCTATAGGCATTTTAGTAGCTACCTTAACCTTGCCATGATATCCTTCACTCAAAAGTTTACCTATCAGAATCTCACTATTCCCTCCATGATACATATAAGCTGTATCTATATAGTTTACACCATGATCAATAGCATACTTCATCATTCTCATAGCTTCAGGCTCATCTATCTGTCTCATATCTCCGACTACTGGAAGTCTCATAGCCCCAAATCCTAGGATCGAAGACATCCAATCAGTCTTACCAAACCTTCTATACTTCATCCTGCACACCAGCCTGTATGACTTTAGTAGAATATTGTGATGCAATATTATAAATGTGTCGTATCTATATAGGGTGGTGTAAGCCTTCACCTAATTCGCTAATACTATTCCTAATCTTAACCAAATATCAGAATCGTGTATTCAAAAGCATTATACTCGAAGATAGAGAGCTTAGTAATTTCGTAAAGAACTAGTTATGATTGTTGGTAGACTTAGGTATAGTATCTCATAACATACGCCATAGTTCCTCATGCTATATGCTATGCTGAATTTGAGTTATCACATGATAATCACATCTTCATATACATACTTTAAATTAAAGCTTCTTAGATGATTATACCTCAGAAGCTATCAAGTTATATAATTATGAAGCCTTAAATCTCGTACAACATCTATCTTACTGTAATATTCATGCATCTTACACTTTTAACTATAAATACTCTACTTAATTTCAAAGAAGATTTAAGTTTAAGAAACAATTATTTCAAGCTTATCAATAGTAAAATGAATCTTCGATTAATATCTATTAAATTTTGAAGCGTACGTGCTGCTCTGCTATTTACATATAATTCTAAAGAATCTACAAGATTAGTTTACATATTACTACCCATATTCGTAAACTTCATCCATCTACACCTATACTTAACTTACACATAATTTAGCTCTCTGGATGCTTCGTGGAATCTAATAATCGTCTGCATTTTAGATATTGTAGTAACTAAAGTCTTACTTATCATACTAGCTTAGTTAGATTCACGTGTATTTTAGCTATGGCCTTCTATATAGTCGCCTTTAAATTCATTAGAATTAGATCTATATATCTGAGTCAAGTAAAATAATAATCCTAAACTATCGGTTCATAATACTTTTAATACTCTTAGAGAAGGCACCATGCAGTTTAGAGTGTTAGTAGATAATTCTATGTGTGGAAAATGTGATTTTTGTAGAACTGTTCTTTCATTACGTTAACTTTAGTTATCTTGCATGTTATTACGTATACCTTTATAAAGCTTGGAGGATTATCGAGAATAACCGTATGAGAAGTATAGTTAAGATATCTATAGATTGCGTGGGGTATAGTGTACCTGAAGGCTTAACCTTGGGATAGGCTCTAAAGCTATGCGGTTATAGCTTCGACACGTTTCCAACTAGGGTCGGCCATATTCTCCTTGTGGTATTCTAGTTGATGGAGGAGCTTATTAGATCATGTATAACCAGTGTTAGAGATGGAATAGGATCAAGACTGATTAAGTAATGTACCGCCACTTAGAATTATGGATGAGCCATCCCCTCTACTGTTGGAGGTAAAGCGACGCCATGGTTTGAAGTTAGAGAGCCGGGTGGATTTACAGAAGTAGCTATATGGGCTATCGGATTTTAATTTTAGATGTAGAAGTTACCAGAATTATAACATAAAATAATTCATCAACCTCATATACTCCATATGAAGCTACTCTTCTTGTAACATATTATCGCAGGTTTCATAGAGTTAACGGTATAGCTATAAGCGATGGAGAGCCCCCAATAGCCGCTGGCTTATAGAATATTTGAAAAACTTAGGAGATTGAATAGCGTTAGCGAAGCTAGATTACACCTGGATAGTAATGGTACTATACTAACCTCTGACCACATAAAGTGATTTAGTGGAAACTAGGGTTAATGATGTAGGAGTTGTACCTAAAGGTCTTAGTACGTAAACTTTCATGAATATAACGGTATAAACTATAGAAAGTTAGTTGAGCTCATCAACTAAAGACCGGTTGGGTATCGTTAAGTGTATGGTAAGGTATAAGGGTGAAGTATACGTAGGTAGGTGCAGTATACCGTATAACAGAGCTTTTATAAGCGTATAGTAACTTACCTAGATATGCTTTACATTAGCATCTATAGATTTTGATATTCATATGCGTTCTATACTGCTTCCCAGTTTTCCATAGAAAAGATGTATGTAGATCGAGTTGTTGAGAAATGCTGAAAGTTAAGCATGTAATTAATAATGTAGATGTAGGATTGGAATATATATCATAGTTCAGACAGTATTCGGTCATGCAAGACCGTAATATAGCATCATACCATCTAAAGCTATCTTTGGATCGAAACTTTTATATTATTAGAGTTAATAGTTTATCAAGCTCTCATGCCTCCACAAATTACTTATACTAGCTACGAGATTTACGAAGGAACTGATTCAGGTGATGTATCTGAGCCGCAGGATACTGATAGAGGAGATTCTGAGAATAGTGGTAAGATTATCGGGCCTCCTCGTTTAACGAAATATGAGAAAGCTCGTATAGTAGGTGTACGTGCTTTGCAAATAGCTATGGGTGCCCCGATCCTAATTAAGCTTCCACCAAATACTGATAAATCGCCTTTCTCTATAGCGCTTTACGAACTCGAGAAAGGTGTGTTACCCATAACCATAAGGAGAAAGCTTCCTGATGGAAGTTTTCAAGATATACCTTTAAAATGGCTTATAGAAGGTAGGAGAAATGAGTAAGCCTAGAATACCGCCCATACTAATCTCTATAATTCTAATAATTCTAGCTTTAGCTCTCGCTTACGGTGTATATGCTTCATTAGTATATGCATTTAAAACAAGGCATCCTATTGGCTATGTAGTAGGTACAAGTATGCTTCCGACTCTTCAACCCGGTGATTTAGTTATCATTGTAGGGGTTGAAGCTGAGGATATAGTTGTAGGTGATATTATAGTTTTTCAACCCCCCTATCGTTCTGAACCTATAATCCATAGGGTTATAGCTGTAGAAAAGATAGGTGGTAACATATATATAACCACTAAAGGTGATAATAATCGCGTATCACTACCGGATGAGATACGCTTTCCTGTAAGTTATGTTATAGGTAAGGTTGTATATAGAGTACCTTATATCGGGTGGATGCTCTACTTTATTCAAGCACCAGTGGTCGCTATACCTGGTATAGGCGAAGTTAAGCTGGGTTTCATATTGATAATATTACTATCACTAGTCTATATAATTCAAGATATAGTTGCTCATAGAAAGACTGAGAGATCTAAAGAAGCAGAGGACGTATGCGAGAATGCTGGGTTACAAATTTAATATAGGAGGTTTTTAAAGTTTATAAAAGAGCTTGTTATGAGTAAGGAGTCTAAACTTAGGGAGCCTACCATAAGGATTGAGAATGTCGTATCTTCCGTAACGCTTGATCAACCTATAGACCTATTATCTGTTATGAAGGCTGTACCGGATATGGTGGAGTATAAACCTGAACAGTTTCCAGGCCTCGTTTTTAGATTAAAGAAACCTAAGACAGCTACCCTTATATTTGCATCGGGTAAAATGGTATGTACAGGAGCTAAATCTGAAGCGTTAGCTAAGAGAGCTGTTAGGAAGGTTCTAAAGTACCTCAAGGATAACGGTATACTAATAGTATCACGTCCTGAAATTAAGATACAGAATATAGTAGCTTCCGCAGATATACATGCTAGGATAGATCTCGAAAAAGCTGTATTCGCTTTAGGACGTACAATGTATGAGCCTGAGCAGTTTCCAGGTTTAATCTATCGTATGGATGAACCTAAGGTTGTTATGCTCCTATTCGCAAGCGGGAAACTAGTATGTACTGGTGCTAAGAAAGAATCTGAAGTAAAGGAGGCAGTATATAGGCTTAGGGATGAGCTCGAACAGAAGCAGCTATTATACTATGAGTAGATTCTCTCTTTAAGTTTCTTAAAAATAAAACCAGATTCTATGGGTACTAGAGGTGTGAAGACGCTATAGTATCTGAAGCTGGATGCATCCTCCAGGGTTTCCGTAGTTCCTCCCCCAGCTATGTATCCATCTACGAAGGAATCTATGATATCCTTGAGTAGCTTTAGATCACCATTTGGAATTTCTATACTCGTAAGATATAATAGCTCAGCTATATCCCATCCTAGGCTCTGATTAGATTCTTTAAATTGCTCTAGATCCAGTATGTATAGTCTCCCATCTGATCCGAATAATATATGGCTAGGCTTAACATCACCTAAACGATAGCCTAGATTATGTATTCTACCTATCAGGCTACCGAGGAGTCCATAGATTTCACGTATTTTTTCACTACATCTTTTAAGCATAGATTTGAGGCTCTCCCCATACACGTATTCTCTAACCATATACAATTTTCTAAGATCTATACATATTATCGGCGTATATGGTAGCCCTTCCTCGCTAAATTTCATAAGTCCTAGATACTCGTTGAGTAGCCTATTCTTAGGTTTAACTTCAAAATCTACAGCTAGCTGTGACCATAAGGATACTGGTATCCATTTAGCTAAATCAAATCTTCCATACATTTTGACAAGTATTCTTTTACCATCGCCATCGACCAGGTACGTTAAGCTAAATGGATGCCCTATCCTTCTAACTTTAGGTTTCTCGAATCCAAGCTCTTTCAGTATAGTTGATAGAGCTTCACCACGATCAGCAACCTGTATACCTCTATGCGTAGGTAGATAGATATGCCCACGTATGTCAAGCTTAAAATCTGAAGCTCTATATGATCTCAGGAGTTTAGATATAAACTCCTCTAGGAATACTTTAAGGAAAACATCTCTACCAGCATAGGTATGTACTGTATAAGATTTAACTACTCTAACCATCTTCCCGCTAATCCTCTTGATAATGTATCTCTTACCATCTATAAGCGATAGTATAGATCTATCTAATTGTATGAATCCATCCTGGAGCTTAATATATCCATCAGATTCTATAGATTTTAAGGCTTCGTATAATCCATCCATAATAATCCTAAGATTCTTTTCCCCTCTATCGCCTGATAGCATAAGCTTGTAGCTATAACCTACTGGTGGGTACGTCTTAGCTCTTCTACTTAGATAGCATAGAGGTATGTAGGTAGGATCTATTAGAAGATATTCTATTACGGTTTTATACGTGTATGCAAGCTCCAATAGCTCTTCCAAAGCTACTCTTCTTTTCATAGATATCTCCCACATCCTCACGTACTCTCTATTCGATAACGGTATGAATGGTGTGAAAAGTCTACCAGATACGAAATCGCCTAGGATCGAATCTCTTATATCTGCTTCGAATATCTCTCTATCCACAGCTAGGATAGCTAACTTAACCCTACCAAATGGTTTATAATGATACTGTATCCTCGCAGACAGCCCATCCATCACGGCTATCACGTCATAATCGCTATCTTCCCTAGCATAACCTGAAACTCTAGATCCATACAGTATCACAGCTCTAACAGATTCAGCCCCCTCCTCAGATGCTACCTTATCTACTAGCTCCAATATACTATTGCTTAGGTCCATAATACCCCCTACTCGACCCTCTTCATTCGTATATCTATAGACTCGATCCTATAATCTTTAAGAACGCGTTACGTTATAATAAAAGTCGATAAAGCTTTGGTATATGTATCGCTAGCTCTAGATTTCATAGATCTAAACGATGCTCTGAAGATAGCCGAGAAATGCTACAGATTCTTCGATATATTAGAAGCTGGTACACCGCTCATTAAAGCTGAAGGTTCTAAGCGCTGTATAGATGCGTTAAGAAAATTCAATTTACCCATATACCTAGACCTTAAAACAGTCGATGTAGGGGGATTGGAGGCTCTCCTATCGGCAGACCCAGTCAGATACGCTACGGTATTGGCCCTGTCCGATGAGTCTACGATAAGGGATTTCCATAATGTATGTAAATCTAAAGGCGTATACTCAGTTATGGATACTATAAGGTGTAACATCAATAGGATTGGTGAAATAGATGTACCGGTAGACTATGTAGCTATACATTTGGGAGTAGATGAGAGGAGGGTTGGAGGGGATATAGTATCTGTAGTGAAGATATTTAGAAGCGTATATGGTGATAGACGTCTAGCAGTAGGAGGAGGCCTATCACCTGAGAAAATATCGAATTTACTACCCTTGCTACGTGGTGACGATATATTAATAGTTGGATCCTATGTTTCAAGATCAAGTAATCCAGAGGAATCAGCTAAGCAGCTGAGGGGGGTCATGGATGAATTCATATAGTATAGATGATATTTTCCAAATTTTCCCAGATAACTATCTTAAGTTATGCGATCTACTCAGATCATTCGAGCTACCAGAGAGCATGCTATTTGATAAACTTAAATCTATGGTTGAAGAATCACATAGAATATTATGCATAGGTACAGGTAGATCTGGTGACGTAGCTGATATACTATCTAAGTTTCTACGTAATCTTGGTTTCCATAGTTACGGACCAGAGGAGCTGCCATATATGTTTGGTAAGAATGATCTAGTCATAGCAATATCTGGTAGTGGTTCAACTCCGTATACGCTTGAAATAGTTAGGATTGCTAAAAGCATAAGCGCGCATATAGTAGGGTTTACATCCAACTTGGATTCCCCACTGGTTAAATTCCTAGACCTAGTATTTCATATACCAGGTGCACCTAAACGTAAACCCTTAAGATATGAGGTCATATCGCTGTCAGGCATATACTCTACACCGCTACTAATGTTGGGAGGTACTTTATTCGAGCTCAGAACACTCCTAGTTATACTTTCATTCATAGGCTATATGGCTCTAGGTTTAAACCCGTATAGCGTTTTCATGGATATGGTCTCGCTCTGCGCATCCTTCAAGCCTAATTATGATCAAGTTAAGTCACTGTATACTCTTATACCTAAACCTAGAAGCTTAAAAAACCCTTTATCAGGTAAGACTGTCGCTGTAGGTGAAGGTCTTTCAGGTATAGTTGCTAGATTCTTTATAACGCGGCTAAGGCATTGTGCTCACCCGGATGAGGAAAGGGTATGCTTCTATTGGCGTGATAGGGGCAGCGTAGCTTTAAAGCCGGGAGATCTTACACTCATAGTATCTGGCTCTGGTGAAGGTATACCAGCGGTTATGGCTAGAATAGCTAGAATGAAGAATTCTAAAGTTGCATCGATAACATCATACCTGGATTCTGAGCTAGCTAAGCTATCAGATGTAGTAGTCTATGTACCTGGACGAGTACTACAATATATAGATGGACTCAGAGGTAGCTATCTACCCATGGATCCAAAACAGTCTATATTCGAGCTTAGGACAATAATATTGTTAGAGACGCTTATACAGTCTATAGCTCGTATAGAAGGTTTAACCGATAGGGATTTATGGGCTCATCATCCAGACTTCATGTAGTTTTCAAGTTAACGCTTTTCTATAAGATCGTCTTAGACTAGGTTTACAGGATCTACGCTGTATGGATGGGAGAATCTGAATGTCTGATAGGAGGTTCGTAGTTACACCTTGGGAGGTTAGAGGGGAGGTAGACTACGATAAGCTGATAGAAGAATTCGGTGTACAACCGATAAGCGAAGAACTAGAGGAGAGATTCAAGAGGTATACTGGAGGAAAACTTCATCTACAAATTAGGAGAAGAATATTCTTCTCGCATAGAGACTTCGATTGGATATTGGACTCCTATGATTCCGGAGAGCGATTCTTCCTATACACTGGTAGAGGGCCATCCGGGCATACACATATAGGCCATATAATACCTTGGATATTCACTAAGGATCTACAGAAGTGTTTCGATGTAGAAGTATACTTCCAGCTTACAGATGATGAAAAGTTCTTAGTTAAACCAGATCTAAGATTGGAGGATACGATTAGCTATGCATATGATAACGCCTTAGATGTTATAGCATGTGGATTTGAGAAGGGTAAAACATGGCTCTTCCTAGATACAGAGTATATCAAAACATTGTACAGTATAGCTTTAAGGATAGCTAAACATACAACATTCTCTACCGTTAAAGCTGTCTTCGGTTTCACAAGCTCTACTAACATAGGTATGATATTCTTTCCAGCTATACAGGCTGCACCCTGCTTCCTTCCGTCAGTAGTGAGGGGACGTAATATTCCATGTCTAATACCCGCTGCGATAGATCAGGACCCATACTGGCGTGGTGTAGCTAGAGCAGTAGCTCCTAAGCTTGGATTCTATAAGCCTGCACAGATACACTGTAAATTCCTACCCGGATTAGGTAGAGGTGGTAAAATGAGTGCCAGTCAACCTGAGACCGCTATATTCACAACAGATAAACCTGAAGTAGCTGAAGTTAAGATTATGAACGCATACACAGGTGGTCAGCCTACAGTTAGGGAGCAAAAGGCTAAAGGAGGTAATCCTGACATATGTCCGATATACCACTACTACCTATTCCTCTTCGAAGAAGATGATAGTAAACTAAAGGAAAGATATCTAAATTGTCGCAGCGGCTCACTACTCTGTGGAGACTGTAAGGAGAACCTAGCTAAACGTGTATCATCCTTCCTTAAGGATCATCAGAAGCGACGCATGGAAGCTAGAAATATTCTAGAAGATTTCATCCTCAGAGATTAGAGGTGAGATTATGAAGGATAGGATTAACCTATCAAACATTGGGCGTAGGATAATAGAGTTAATGGGTAGTATAGGATCACCTATCTATATGGATAGACTTGCATCTATGCTAGATCTATCCGTAAGCCAGGTTGCTTCGATAATAGAGGATCTCAGATCCAAGGGCCTCATAGAGTGTATTAAAGAGGATTATCTCTCTATTAGGGTTACTAGTGAAGGTGAATCTTACCGTAGATTAGGTCTTCCTGAAAGGCGTTCTATACGTAAGCTTCTAGAGCTTGGCTCTATACCTATAACTAGGCTTTTGGAAGAGGTTGGATTGACGGATGCGGAGGCTAGGATAGCTAGCATATGGCTTATAAAGAGGGGTTGGGCTAAGATAGAAGATATCGGCGGTATTAAGGTACTGAAACCTATAGTTGAATGTGAACCTGAACTTACAGCTGATGAAAAACTTCTAGAGTCTATAGGTCTGGAATATTCTATTCCTATTAATGCTCCTAGAGATCTGATAGAAGCTCTAGCCGTATTGGAGAAAAGGAAGCTTGTAGAGAAGGATGTTAGACATAGGGTTATCGTTAGGCTAACAGATTACGGCTTAAAAGTTGCCAGAGGTGAGGTGCAAGTTCTGGAGGAAGTTACGAGGGTTACAAGTAGTCTACTTGTGAGTGGTGGATGGCGCAATGTTGTATTCAAACCCTATGATGTAACGTTACCAGTATACCAGCTCTACCCAGGTAGAAGACATTTCCTCAGACAAGTTCTAGATTATATGAGGCGTATATGGGTTGAGATGGGGTTCAAGGAGATGGAGGGACCGATAGTGGAGACTGCATTCTGGGATTTCGATGCTTTATATGTACCGCAAGATCATCCAGCTAGAGATATGCAAGACACATTCTATCTTAAGAATCCTAGATATGGTAGTCTACCAGATCGTAGTTTAGTCGAAAAAGTTAGGGCAGCTCATGAATATGGAGGAAGTACAGGATCTAGGGGTTGGCGGTATATGTGGAGTGATGAGGAAGCTAGAAGGTGCTTACTAAGAACTCATACAACATGCCTTTCTGCTAGAACTATCGCTACGCTTAAGAAATGTGATCTACCAGCTAAATTCTTCTCTATAGGTAGGGTTTTCAGGAATGAAACCTTAAGCTGGAAGAGTTTATGCGAATTTTATCAAACAGATGGTATCGTAGTTGATGAGAAAGCTACGTTTGCCCATCTCCTAGGATACTTAAAGAGATACTTCACTATGTTAGGCTTCAGAGATATAAGGTTTCGTCCAGCATACTTCCCCTATACTGAGCCCTCTGTGGAGATAGAGGTCTATCACCCGGTTTATAAGCAGTGGCTTGAGCTTGGTGGCGCAGGTGTATTCAGGCCTGAAGTCGTAGAAACCCTTTTAGGTATGGATATACCAGTATTAGCATGGGGTCCAGGATTAAATCGTATAGTTATGATGAACTATGGTATCAAGGATATAAGGGAGCTTCATGCGAATGATCTTAGACAGCTACGTGAGTTACCTGATTGGATAGGTGTATAAGGTATGCCTGTTGTATCGGTTAAGCTTAGAGATTTCTGTAGCCTTCTAGGATTGGATCTAAGTATAGATGATCTAAGAGATAAAATGCCTATGATGGGTATAGCTTGGGAAAGGGATTATGAAGATGGATTCGATGTAGAGGTATTTCCTAATAGACCGGATATGTTCTCTGTAGAAGGTCTTGCAAGAGCTTATGCAGGATTCATAGGTGTGAGTAATGGTTTGCGAAGTTATAATGTTAGAGAGAATGGACCTATAGTATACGTAGATAGGAGTATGGCATCTATCAGACCTTATATACTCGTAGCTCTTATAGATGGTGTAGACATATCTGAATACTCCTTAGAATCGATAATACAGCTTCAAGAAAAGCTTCACTTATCGTACTGTAGAGATAGACGTAAAGCTTCGATAGGTATACATGATGCAAGTAGACTAGAGTATCCTCTAATATACAAAGCCGTAGGTGGGGACGAGCTTAGGTTCAAGCCTCTAGATTTTGATGAGGAATTAACTCCTAGAGAGATAATAGAGAAGCATCCTAAGGGTATAGCGTATGGGCATCTAATACGTGGCTACGGGTTATATCCTATACTCATGGATGCTAGGGGTAGGGTTCTAAGCATGCCTCCGATAATAAACGGAGAGTTTACGAGAGTTACTACGTCAACTAAGCGGCTCTTACTAGATGTTACTGGCTTAGATATGGATATAGTTTCTTCGGTTATGAAGATCCTTGTATGCAATATATGTGAAAGAGGCGGTGTGATCTATAGAGGCGAAGCTATCTACGAGTATGATACACCGCTGGGTATGCGTGTTAAAGCCCCGATTCTAGAACCATATACGATGAAACTCGATCTAAGTAGAGCCTGTAGACTCATAGGTGTAGATATAAGCATAGAAGAAGCTCTAAAACTTCTTAAACGCATGAGATATGACGCTAAGGTTGTCGATGAAAAAACTATAGAAGTATACATACCGCCGTATAGAGTGGATATTATGCATTGGGTTGATCTAGCTGAAGATCTACTAATAGCATTTGGCTACAATAAAGTTGAGCCAGTTATACCTGCTATAGCCACTATAGGTGGCGAAAGTCCAATAGAACTATTTACTAGGAAAATCCGAGAGATAATGGTTGGTTTAGGTTTCCAAGAAGTTATGACATACATACTTACAAACCCTATAGATCAATTCGATCTCATGAGGGTTGATAGATCTCCATATGTAGAGATAGAGAACCCTAAGACTTTAGAGTTCACCATGTGTAGACTATGGCTCCTTCCATGTCTGATGAATGTCCTCGCCTCGAATAAGCATAACCCATATCCTCAGAAGATATTCGAAGCGGATGATGTAGTAGTATTAGACCAATCCTCAGAGACTGGGGCTAGAAATCTAAGAAAGATGGCGGCGGCTTCAGCTCATGCTGAAGCAGATTTTGCAGAAGCAAAAGCTATAGCAGAAGCGTTGATGAGATGTTTAGGGCTTCAAGCATCCTATAAACCCTTAATTCATCCATCATTTATAGATGGTAGAGCAGCAGCGATAGAAGTTGATGGGGAGGAAATAGGTTTCCTAGGGGAAATACATCCCGAAATACTCGAGAATCTAGGATTAGAAAATCCTGTAGCCGCATTGGAAGTGAATTTAGAGTTATTATACAACATAATTAAAAGGAGGAAAGGGATATTGGATCTATAGAGCTTTAGGTTTCAACTTATGAACATCCTAAAAAGACATCTATATCAACATACAACCCCTCCATCCATCTAGACTCCCATCGTATTTTCCTTAGTGAAATAGCAGAATGTTTCGATAATGTGATTATTACAACATTGGATGGTATCTGTAACGGTGATAGCTTTAGCTATAAGCGTTATTAGTTGCTTATAGATTACTTTAAATTTTATCTAAGGTGATTATAAAGTCTTAGGGAATGTTTTTATTGCTAATAAGTTCACTAAATATTATAAAAGAGTCACGATATGTGAATCTAAATCACGAATTGCGATTATGAAATATATTTTCTTAAAGTTTCTAAAATCTGTATAACCGTCATATATCTATGTATAAATATATCATTTTCTTATATGTATCAAAGATACCCTTATTATCTAACTGCTTTTTGAAGTTGAACTAATATCTCCCTACACTTATCTCTCGCTTATCTCTTGCATATGGTTCCATATATGGTTGTCCCCCTCCATAGAGACAACCATCTAGGCATATATAGAGCGGTACTCTCATTTAGTTCCCTTATCTTAAGTTTTCGACAACCCTCTCTATCTGCTCTATACCTATGGCTTTAGCTAGCTATCCACCCGATTCATCCTCATCTAATTCTATCCTATCGAAATTAGATTCTGGTAGTGAATCTACATCTACCTTAGCTAGTAATCTTGTAGTCTCCCTGGTAGTTAACGTTAATTTTCTTCCAATCTTTCTAGCTAGGTATGGAGTAATCCATATAGAATCTCTACGATCTAGCATGGGTGGTTTAACCACATACTCTGATAAGCTTGGATGACATATATGTATATACCTGATCTTCAGCTTCAATATATAGGATAGGATAAGCTTTACTTCGTTTTTAGAAGTAGTTACCGTAAGTTTAGGTTTCCATAAAACGACTCTACCAACCCCAACCCTTCTTAAAGCCTCTACTATCTTACCATAGAGATCTCCACCTATATTTAACGCTTCACATAGACCTGCAACCGCTTCATGCTCTATATATATCGGGAGCCGCCCCTCTACTAAGCATAATACCTATATATACCTAGTAGAGTCTGCCTCGATTATAACTCCTACTGGGTAGTACACAGCACATTGACCACATGCTATACATGATGCCTCATCTAGTTTAATACCGAATAGTGTGGTGACGATCGTATTTATACTCCTGTAAGCATAATCCAAAACAGTCATCACATTACGGCATACAGTAATACAGCGTCCGCATACAATACATTTCCCCCATCTAAGCATAAGATAGAGCCTTCTACATTGAATAGCTTCTCCTTAACTAATGGAAATCGTTTTTCACATTGTTTAATTCACTTACCTTCTTAGAATCCTCTTTATCAAATCTAGAAATTCATAGCAGTCTATGGGCATCCTCTAATATAGTAATCTATATTCTACATTTACATATAGGATTCCCCTTTAGAGGTAGATTATGTGCTATCTCATGGGTATCTACCTCAATATCGTTTTGATAAATCTCCTTAAGCCGGGATACCTCCAAGTAGGGCGCACGTCCCTAAAGCCACTAATATCTTAGACTTACCTCTGATTGCTTTCAATTTTTCTTCATCCTCATTTGATACCATAGCTCCTTCGACTAAAGCTGCATCGCATGATTCAATCTCAGTATTTATCTGCGTCATCATAGGGCTGATGGTTTCCATACCCTCCTCTAATATCATTTCTAGAAGGGTTTCACCGATACGTAGCAGTTCGTTAATACAGTCTGAGCAGCTTCCCAGCTGGTAGATACGTATCTTCATATATAGTCTTAAGCCCCTATCTATATTCACTCTCCTCAAATGGATTAAGTAGAAGCTTAACTATCGTATTATAGCCTGGATAACTTGAACCATATATTGAAAACTTGTCTAACACCGTATCCAAGTTTATACCATATTTAGCGTAAAGCTTAGCTGCCTCACGTATAATATCAGTAGATGTTATAGGTCCACGGTGTCCTTCGTAAATCTTCCCTTTGCGTGGGCGCACTCCTTTGCAACCTGCACTCGTTATAGGTCCAAGGTATGCTTCCCCTCTAGCTAGTAGACAATTATCCCCATGCAAGGGGCATTCAGCACATACAAGTATACCCTCAACCCCATACTCTTTACACAACTCTAAAAGTTTACATAATCCTTTCCTAGGGTATGAATGGCATGCTACCTTATGGGTTGCGAGTATTGCTTCTAGAGCTATTCTACGCGCTTCCCCTAACCCTAGTATTATCTGTTTCTATAGATAGTTTATCGGATACAGGAAATGTGTGAAGGTACAAATCTGCCTGTTCATGATAATTCGACTATACATACTCTACATGTAGCTTCAATTGTCCGCATATAATACATTATACTAGAATCTATCTTATACGATCCATTATCGCTTCTAGCTATAGCTTATACTGGGCATTGTTTAGCGCATAAGCCGCATCCTACGCAGGTATTTTTCATCAATCATATAATCTACAAGCCTACTACAAACCTTTGCAGGACATTTTTCGCTTTTATATGTATTTCATACTTCATTTCTAAAGTATTTTAACGTAGATGGAATAGGGTTTGGCGCTGTTTGACCTAGAGCGCATAGACTCGCATTCTTCATAAACATCCCTACCTCCTCGAGTATCTCGAGATTATTCTCAGATCCCTCCCCTTCGATGATTCTTGTTAACGTATCGTATAGTATCTTAGATCCAACTCTACAAGGGATACACTTACCGCATGACTCAGCCATGGTAAACGATGTGAAGAATCTAGCTATATCGACTATACAATTTCCACAATCTATAACTATCAATCCTCCTGAACCCATTATAGCACCTGCCGATGTTAAACTCTCATAGTCCATAGGTAGATCTAGCATACTCTCTAGGAGACATCCACATGAAGGTCCACCTATTTGAACCGCTTTAAATTTTCTCCTCTCTAACGCCTCCAGCTAGCTTAAATATCAAATCCTTCACAGTTATATCTATCGGAACCTCTACAACAGCAGTTCTCGCAGCGGATCCAGTTATACAGAAAACCTTTGTACCTTTGCTTCTATCCGTACCATATGAGGCAAATTTTCCCATCCATCATTATAGTAGCTACATGAGCAAGAGTTCCACATTATTTATCACAGTAGGTTTATCAAATAACCCGTATGTAGCTGGATAGGGTGGGCGTTGTCTAGGCATAGCTCTTCCCCCCTCAATAGCGGCTAGCATAGCAGTTTCTTTACCACATACAAATGCTCCAGCACTACGGGCAACCTCTACATCGAAGTCTGAGTATGATATGTTACGGCCTAGGAGACCGTAGCATCTAGCATCCTTTACAGCCTTCATAGCGTAAGCCGCGGTTATCAATCCTTCAAGAACTCTATGAAGATCAGCCTCTGCTAACATCCTATTCATGAAAGCTCCCGGGCCCCCTTATCAGCGTTGTACACAACATATTTAGGTTGTTGCCCTTTAGCTTCTCTACAAATGCTCCACTTCAGCCATGTAGGAAAGTCTGCCTTACCTCTTCCTCTTAAACCAGACTTCTTAATAACTTCAATAACATCTTTAGGTCTAGATTCTAAAGCCCTAGCTAGTCCACGGTATCCTCCATAAACTATATAATCCTCTATAGATTCAGAATCGACTATTCCACAATTTCTAGTAACCCATCTTACCTGATGTTTGAAGAAATCTATCTCATCTAGTAAAGGTACTTCAGATTCACCTCTAGCCGATCCAACTCTATTTCTAAGAGCGAATGCTTCGCTAACATCACCTCCTAGATATGCATCTAGAATTTCGCCTACAGATTCAGGTCTCACCCTACCATAGATTGCAGAAGGCATTCCATTTCTATGGATCTCTACTATAGGCTCCATATAACATAACCCCATACATCCAACTGGTATAACAGAAGCCTCCACCCTTCTTTTCTCGACTTCTTTTAAAACTAAATGATACACATCCCTAGCTCCGACTGCTAGCCCACAACCACCCATACCGATAGAAATCTTTAATCCACTTCCCACTCTTAATCTCAGATATCCTGAACTTTATCTTCTCCCTACAATCTACTTCATCATGGCATAGGGGGCCGTTAATCCTACAATCTATGTACTACTTTCTACAAGGAGTTTCTACTGAATGTCTACATATACTGCAACATCTATCCATTAGATTCCATCGCATCATACCGCTTTCATCTAGATTTAGGATTATCAACTTTAGCTCTAGATCTGTAAGATGTACGTATTTCATTAAAGCCGACTTTGCCATATACTTCGTCGTTCACCTTAATTACAGGTGCTAAGCTGCAGCATCCTAGACACCTAACCTTCAAGACTATAAATAATCCATCCGTAAATGTTCTTCCATTAGGCTTTATACCAAGGAGGTTTAAGAGAAACTTGTAGTTTTCAGAATTGCCTCTAATATAGCATGCTGTACTCATACATATCTGCACTACATATGTGCCTGGAGGCTCTAAGATGAATTGGTGGTAGGAGGTAGCGACTCCATAGATAGTACTCAAAGGTACCCCTAAATGATTGGAGATATATTCTAGGCTCGTTTTCGAAGGATATCCTAACTTTGCTTGAATTGATTGTAAGATAGGGATTAACCCCCTCTTATATCTAATAAACGTCTTATAGCATCTTCTAAGACCTCTTCCATTAATTCATTGTTTTCCATTTCAGTAGTACGCTGCATTACCTCACCCCGTTACATGATCTTAATCTAAACATAGATAGTGTTATTCCTATTATGTAACCATGAGGTGAAAACAGGTATTTAATACCTTCTTCAAACAGTCAATCTTAATCTCTTCTACCCATTGGATTCCAGGATCATTGTATAGAGTAGCTGGGTCATCTAGAATAACACTATTGTATGGTACTATAGTCTCAGATAAAGCCATTTCAAAAGAACCCTCCTTACACTTATAAACCCTAAGGGATTATTCGAAGTAGTTTAAAGCTATTAAGATTAGAAAATTGTTGCATATTTAAATTGTATCTCCATACATATATCCATCAACCTGCTCACCCATCCTATTACACTAAAATCTAGTATGATTAGAGCCCTTAATAATAACGATTATTCATATGGGATATCCTTTTAATCAATCATAGTTCCATTTTCATACTGTTCGTATCCATAATCTTCTTTCCCGACTCCATTATTCTTGTCTTACCAAACAAGAATTTTTCTTAGAGAAGCGGATTAAAGTAATATTTTCTCATATATTCCAAGATAGCTGCTTTGAAGTGACTTTAGTATCTGGGTAAGTATTCTACTTTTAGGTATCTCGCAGCTTTTCAATACAGTACCCGGATTATATGAAAATATCTTAATTCATTATTACTATAGTTAGTCTTTATGTATTGATTAAAAATCTTTAACAAGAGGAAGCATTTTTGTTAAAAATAAGTTATGTTATGAAATAATAGTTTATTATTTCATACTATAAATAGTAATATAAAATGACTATCATTGTTGACGCGTAGTCAGCGTTGTTATACTTTCTGATGGAAATGTTAACTCTAATGTCATATCTTTAGCAACTACATCTCCAATATATTTGCAGTATTCAGTTCTTGATGTACGATATTGCTTGAAGAGTGATATTGAAGTAATATTCTTTAATATTATTTTAGTGGTTATATCAGATTTACCTCTATTTATCACGACAATCGTAATATCATTATTTTTCTCATCTAAGTATGCTGAAACTAATAGTTGAGAATCGATACTCTTCGCATCTATTCTTATAGAACCTGGGCTTATGAATTTAAAAAACTGTTTAACTGCGTAGTATTTAGGTGTAACATTATAGTGATCGCCCGCTCTACTTATGCTGATCAACCCGGTTTCCCTATACCAGAAAAGCTCCCATACTAGGTATGCTGAAGCATTACCATATACTAATGTATTATGGATGTGTTGAACTGTATACAGTGCCTCCTCGTATGTCCCTGCGTAGGGGAAGTCTAGATAGCTATACTCTGTCATCCATAATGGTTTACCATATCTAGTACAATAGCTAGCTATCGCTTTAAGCCATGATACTCCTTCATCAGGATTAGTAAAGGGTATATCATATAGGTGTATAGCGAAGACATCGACGTATCGAGCCGCATCCGGATCAGACATTACCACTTCTATATACCTAAGCGCTTTTTGGATACCTGATGTTTCTGGGATAACTATTTTCGCTGTTATGCCCTCCCTTTCAAATTTTTTACCAACAACCTTAATTAAATCTCTCAACTGTTCAGGTGTGTAAACACAAGTTTCCCATGTAGCAGTATAGTCAGGCTCATTCTGTATACCTATCCAGCCTATATCTATACCATGATGCTTCTTATACCCTAGAATATACGCAGATATCCACTCCGCATACTCTTCATACATCTCTGGTAGGAGATAACCGTCATCTGTTTCTCGTAGATTACTCTTCATCCATGCTGGGGGGCTCCAAACGGAAGCCATAAACTTCGTAACACCCCTCTTCATAGCTTCTATAGCATTCCACACTTGATCCTGATCCACTGTGAAATCGTATGCCTCCCAGTTAAATCTATTTGGATCATCATCATCGTTTATACTTTCGATTTTAGTCCAAGCTCTCAGTCTGTAGATGCATATCCCGAGATCAGAGAAGAGTAGATCTGCAACTTCTGTCCTATATGGCTCTCTAAGATTCTTTAGAAGCCACTCATAGTATGCGCCTGAACCGCCAAATCCATCGATCCTTTGATACTTTCTCGCTCCGTCAACCTCTATAGATTTTTCACCTATATTTTGGATAAGAAAATATGATATCAACCCTACCAATATAACTATGGTGAGTATTAAGAGTCTTCTCTTCACTTTAAACACATTATAGTTAATGTCTCTTCCTCCATATCAACCTTTCTTTACATAGTGAATTAACTACTCGGTTTTAAGAAGGGGAAATACTAAGTATCATGTATGATTCCTACCCATTAACTCGTTGAGGTATAGATGTATTCTACCATGATGATAAGTTTCTCTAAGGGTATAGCTATGCTAGTATAATGGTTAATCTCCATCAGAAGATGAAAATGTAAACGATATCACCACGTAGATAAAGAGGATATCGATGGTTGGGTTGCAGCTATTCTGGAATATGTCTGACAAGTTTTTTCAATCTTTATTATCTTTAGTTAGATGCTCGATAAAGGCTGCTGCGATGTAGTAGTATGCTGGTTTAGGTCTATACGATTCATCGAAGATTAAAGCTGCGCCATAACCGCTGAAGTGGCTAGGTATCCATGAATACCTATCCGTGAAACCCCACATCACAAATGCTTTACAATTCTTCGCCGATAGACATACCTTAATGATTTCACGGTATATCTCTGCTTGTCTGATGAGATCATCCCATCTAGCAGGCATTCTAATCCGAACATCCATCTCAGTTATATGAACTTCTAATCCTAGCTCGTTTAAACGTCTGATATTAGCTGCCACCTCCTGAGGATTAGGTGGATTTTCTAGGCTTATATGCATTTGCAATCCAACACCATGTATCGGTACACCCTTCTCTATAAGGCTCTTAACAAGATTGTATACGGCATTAGACTTCGTATTCAAACCCTCAGCACCGTAATCATTATAGAAGAGTAAAGCTTGTGGATCAGCTTCATGAGCCCATCTAAATGCTAACTCGATATACTCTGGACCAATAGTCCTCAACCAGATGGTATCTCTTAAAGTTCCGTCATCGTTTATAGCTTCGTTAACTACATCCCATGCGTAAATCCTCCCTCTATAGCGTCCTACAACTGTCATGATATGTTCACGTAGAATATTCATTAATTCCTCACGTGTATATCTCCCCTGTGTAATCCATGTAGGAAGTTGCTGATGCCAAACAAGAGTATGGCCGCGTACCTTCATCCCATTAGATTCGGCAAAGCTAACTATATGATCTGCATCATCGAAGGAATATACATCTAATTCTGGATGAACTAGCCCAAACTTTAAAGCATTCTCAGTCGTCAGGATATTAAACTCCTGCTTAACTGTATAAGCGTAATCTGAAATATCAAGAAGACTACGTTCTACAGCAACCCCAATGTAAATCCCACATTTCTCAGCTAGATTTCTTAATGAAGGCACCGCCATTCTAACCACCATGATATGTCTCCTAAGTTCTGAAACCTGGTTATATAACTCTTTAATCTCCACTTCAATAATTAAACCTCTAATGATAGAGAGTATAGCTAGTATCGCTACTAGAACGAGAATAATCCTATAGGCTAACTTTATTTCTAACGTTTTCATACTAATTAAATAGATATTTAGTAAACCTCTCTAATTAACCTAAATACTGCCTCCTACTTATATCATGCTGGACTATCAGAAGACCTTAATCTAGAGTAGCTGTAAGATCCTCTACCAAACAATTCATCACTTCCGCTACTTTCAGAGAAGAATATGATGTAATGAAAGTTATAATTTAATTATAATGATCGATGAAATTGGTAAGTTTAGAACAGTGGTTGGCCTTAAACTTAAATTTACTGATAAAAGTAAGTTTTCTGAGGTAACCCCTGTCTTTATACCTATCGGTAGATTCTTCCTTTTAGATCTATTTTTACTATAATTATTGTCTTTTTTGATTGTATACTTTGAATAATGCTCACATCGTGATGTATATTGCATTAATAAATGTGGAATAGCTCGTTTTAAGTTTGAAGGAAAACTTATACATAACTTTGTTATAAAAGGCATAGGTGTCTTTATGAGCGTTAAGGTAGTAAGGAAGAAGGGTAATTAAAGGAATAATAAATAATGTGATCATGATTGGAAGCCTACAGAAACAACTGATGCATATACGCATCTGAAGCTTGCATATGGCAGGCGTAGTGAGAAAAATTTTTATCGGCTATTCCCTAAATGCTAAATGAGGTCCTCTCCGATGGGTACGGTCTTGTTTGTTTGCGTTGAGAATAGCTTTAGGAGTCAGATTGCTGAGGCATATTTTAATAGGTTTGCTCCTGAGGGCTGGAGGGCTGTTAGCGCCGGCTTAACGCCGGCTGAGAGGGTTCATCCGAACGCTGTTAGACTTATGCTTGAGGAGGGGATAGATATAAGCCATAAGAAGCCGCAGCTATTGACGAGGGAGATGCAGGAGGCAGCGGACATAGCGGTGATAGTCTGCAGCGGAGCACTATGCCCAATATTATATACTGAACGCGTTGAAGAGTGGAACATGCCGGACCCAGCAAGGATGCCACTTGAAGAAGCTAGAAAGGTAAGGGATGCTATAAAAAAGAAGGTGTTAGAGCTTATAGAGAGGATAAAATTGGAGCGGGTTTGACGATTCTAATACGCTTGCGTTAATTTCAGAGTGAATGTTTAATGTACTGATTATAACCCAGTTATATTTATTTCTGCGGCTCCACTTAATTATTAGGTGTTATGGATGATGAAGCTGGAAGAGGCTAAGGCTAAGACGAAAGTTATTGCTGAGGGTGCGATCGTAATAGCATTATCAGTACTTTTAAGGGGTATTCTCCCGCCCATATTTAGGTTGCCGCAGGGCGGCTTCGTTAGCGCGGCCGGCATGGCTCCATTATTCTGACTCTCTTAAGCATGGTTTACGTGCTGGATTTGAGATCGGTTTAGTGTATGGGCTTATCATATGGCTTTGGGTGGATACATAATTAACCCAGTTCAAGCGATACTTGACTATCCTCTCGTATACGCAATGCTTGGGCTATCTGGATTATTCAGGAAACATCCGTTAGTCGGTGTTGGCGCCGGCATCCTAGGCAGGTTCATCCGCCACTTCATATCTGGCGTAGCGTTCTTCGTGATATATGCTCCAGAAGGAATGAACCCCGCATTGTACTCAGCGATCTACAATGGGAGCTATTTAGCCATAGAATTCATCATAAGCTCGCTAATAATCTACATACTGGTGAAGAAAACTGTCCTTCTCCTCCACCCCCACAGCGTTTCATTCAACCTAAACTTAGATAGCGGAGCGCCCAAAACCTATTTGCCCACATATCTAGCTGGGTTTTTATCGAAAGCTTCCTTACATGGTTTGCTGCAGAAATAGTATATTTTACCCATATACTCTGATTTGAGCTTGGCGGTTTCTCATTAACATTCATGCCGCAAACCGGGTCCTTAACCATTAGGTTTCACCCCCTAAAAATTTTATTTCGCTATAATTTTTGTAGTTTTATTGTTGCCGAATTAATGGTGACGAAAAGCGAGCTGAAAGCCATTGCCCCAGCAGCTATCAGCGGGGTCAATAGTCCGGCTGCAGCCACCGGGATTGAGAGCGCATTATAGATGAAGGCCCAGAAAAGATTCTGCTTAATCTTCCTCATAGTTATTTTACTGAGCTTTATCGCTTTTACAACATCTCTCAAGTCATCTTTTACAAGAATTATTCCGCCAGCCTCCTTAGCGATATCTGTTCCACTTCCTATCGCTATGCCAATGTCAGCTTGGGCGAGCGCCGGCGCATCATTAACTCCATCGCCGACCATGGCAACCACCTTGCCCTCACCCTGCAGCCTCTTGATGACGTTAACCTTCTCCCATGGCAGAAC
>JAGTQC010000009.1 GCA_018396535.1 Candidatus Bathyarchaeota archaeon
CGGCTCTCTAGCGAGTGGACATCTGCTAGTTTGGGGTTCCCAACATTCGCCAATCACCATATTCTCCTTTATATTATTTCTTATACTACTTAATTTTTCATTAGCTTTTTTTATATCATCTCTAATTCTATTATATTCTAATTTTAAATTATTTATTTCCTCTACTAGCAATCTACATTTTTCATTTAGATCTCTTATCTTATCTCTTAATTCATAGAATATCTGTTCTAGTCTTTTCTTCTCATTTAAAATTCTTCCTAACTCTTCTCTAGCTTCACTTAGCTTCTCATTCAAATCCTATTCAGCTAGTTATATAAGTAATGCTCCTATAATTAAACGTTAGATAACTCCTCCCACGTAGTCATCGTTATCTCTCCACCACACTTCTCACACTTATATCTTCTCTCAATCAGCATTAACCCTGTTATATTGTTGCGTGATATTACACGCATATTAATCTCAGAGTATGTATGCATACAGAAAACCATCCTTGAATATATTTCCTCAAGCTCCTCTACGTTTACCCTACCAGACCTATTCATCCTACTAAGCTCGATCCATCTCTCCATAGAGACTCACAAAAGCTGGGTGCTTAACTATAATTTAAATAACTGATACTCGAAAATAGCTGAGTGATAACGCTAAACATCTTTCCTCACGACCTAATTATGATCGAAGTACATGTACTCCCCTCTATGGATGTATTACTAGCGAATATACCGACGTTTATTACATCGTTAGCTAGAGACTATAGAAACCTATAGGTTACACTTCTCGCTATCCATAGCTATATACAGTTTTAAATAAAAACGTTAGACTCTACTTCTATTCAGAAAGTCTTTGAACGATAGTCTTCCCTTTAAGAAATAGCTAGTTGAATTTTAGCCTTAACCTATGGTATTCACAGCTTCTCATACTCGTATTATCTTGTATAGGAAAGTTTATATCGTTATGAATAAGCATGTTTTGCTTACATGTCGACATGAGGTTCTGTCCTATCTGCGGGTCGAGAGTTAAGAGTGAGAAAAAGGGTTCCTCCACGATATTCATCTGCCTCAAATGTGGTCATACATATGTAGGTAGCGGAGATACTGTTAGAAGCGAAAACCGTATTCAAGTTAAGGAGAGAGAAGCCATATCTATAGTTGAGAGTAGCGTGGATACATATAAGCCGCTGCCTACAACTATCATCGAATGTCCTAAATGCGGTTATATGAGGGCCTATTGCTGGATATCCCAAACAGAAGATATAGATAGGGATGCAACTAAATTTTTTAGATGCGTTAGATGCGGCTATGTATGGAGAGAGTACACCTAGTATACGTACTGCGGATGAAATGTATATCTTAAGACCATCTTAGATAGATCGCTATTCGGATCGTAAACTTTATGCATGATCACCCTGTTTATCCTAGATAACCTCCTTATATTGTCAGGGTAATATCCACCTTGCTGGATATGGAATATTGCTATCTGATGCTCATACTCAGCTATCCTTTCAAGATCTCTATACGCTTCATCTATGTTCTGGAATCCACCATCAGTTACTATGATAATAAAACATCTATTCCTCGCTTCATCTGTGAATCTTCTGATACTATGTGTGGGTAGTATAGTCAATTCCCCTTGATGATAAGATAGTAGGATCTCCTTCAACTCCTCTTCGTCGTTCCAACCTGCTTCGAAATATCTAGATGAGAAGTTCACTACAGAAACTTTCCCTCCCATTCTAACAGCATTAACGTAAGCTATGAAACCAGCTATCGAAGCCGGATCATAAGCTGACATCATACTACTACTCGTATCCAATACTATAATCACATAGGGCGAGATACCCTCCTTAGGTATAGCTCCACATCGCAGCTCTGTCTGAACCCATTTAGTAGTATTTACCTCTAATCTAAGCTTACCCTCCTCTACACTAGCTTCGATATCTAAATCCTCTATTTCATCTTCTATAGACCACTCTATGGGGTATGTATCATCTCTAATACTCATACCTCTCTCACCCATATGCATCGAATACTCTAATATAGATGCTAACGCTCTAGCTTTATACCAGTATCTAAGCCATAATGCCTCCTCAAACTTATCCTTCTTAAATTTCTTCGAAAGCTTACTATACCTAGTCGGTATCCTTGGTTCTCTACCTCTACTCACCATACCAACCCTCTTCATATCCTGTTCTAATCGTTTACTAAATACATCCACCTGTTTCTCATTGCCAGTTAACCTAGGTTTTATCCATTCTTCATACAAAGCTTTAGCCTCAACCCTATCTCTAGCTTTACCTAAAGTCTCCTCGGCTATTCTATCCACTCCTCTATCTCCTAAATCCTCTCTCAACATAAGCGGCATCTGCTTCATCTTCTTAACAACCCTTTTACTATATGCTCCTCCTCTATACCATCCAAGCCTATACAGTATCGCCGCTATATCCCTAACTTTCGCTATCCAAGTTTTAGGTTGGACTATTATACCAGCTATCATTCCTCCATATACTTCTAAGTCCTTCGACATCTTCCTTCCTCTAATCTTTGGATGGAAGAATCTGTATACCGAATAGTATATGTCTAGAGGGGGTTTAAGATTATCAGCCGATAAATCTACCAATACGTGATAGGGCTCTTCTCCAAACCTAGCAGGAAGATATATACAATCTACTTGTGCATCACAGAATAATGTTAATGCTAGCTTTGCTATTATTCGGTCAGGAACTACTTCGAAAGCTGATCTATATAATAGATTAGCAGTAGCTATATCGTATGGACAATAATGTGCATGAGAAAGTGTATGTCTATAGTACCAGAGAAGGTAGAGTTGAGGATTATCAGCTTTAAGAGCATGATCTACAGGTATACCTATAAACCCTTTTATAGAATTAAACCCACCCATCCAGCTTCTACTAACAGTTCTTAGAAAGCTGCATGGAGGCTTGAATAATTCTTGAAAAGCTTGCGTATAAGCATCGATAGCATCTTTAAGTAGACCTTCTAGCTTCTCTACCTTGTATCCTTCAGTATGCCCTCCATGCCCCATTTCTCTTCCAGCCTCCTAAGCTCTTCTGCGAACACAGGATCCTCTAGAGATAGTTCCTTAGCATAACTGTAAAGTTTCTGATCGAATTTCTCTGATAACTTAAGTAGTATCAACCAGTGTCCTCTAGCTTCTCTATCCTTAACCTTCTCCCTTTCCTTAGAAAGGATCTCAGCCCAGCTACCAAGTATATTTCTAGAATCTGTTAGTGAAGCTCTATGAATTAAGGTCCATGGTACAAGCTCCCATAGCGAATCATCTGTTAACTCTCCATCAAGCCATAACTTAGCTTTAGCTAGCTCTGTAAGAGATATCACGCTCCTCTCGCTTGGCGGCTCCTTTATTTTACTACAAGTTTCTTTAACAAAGTGGCATCCGCTACATAAAGCTGGAGGCTTAACATCTGTGAATTCCTTATCCCTTATACATGCTTGGAGATCTCTCACAATCATGTTTATCATACCTAAAGTCTCTATGTCAAGCTCTATTTCGGAAACTTCTCTACGTATCTCATCTAACTCGTTTACATCCAGTATCTGAGGCATACTCTCTACTAAACTGCCTTTAAACTTCTTCAAAGCTTCTTCTAGCTTAAACTTCTCACTTAAGCTTAAAGTTCTTAGTAATATACATATATCGAACCTGTCATAGAATGGTGGTGGATGAATGAATGTACCTACATCATTCGGATTTTCGTTAGCTATAAGTATATAGTCGCCTACCCTTAGTCTCTTACCGTAAGACCATACTTCACCAAACTGCATGAGGTGATATATTCCAGCTGTAGTATAGGGGTTTAATCTATTAACCTCATCTAAACCTTTACCTCTACTTTTCACGAATTCAGACCATACGATCCTCTCAACTCCCTCCCTCTCGAGCGAAGGTATGTGAAGTCTACCTATAACCTCTCCTCTCCTAACCTCAGATGCACCTGATACAACTATGAAATCATCTCCACATAAGCCTCTAAGAAGTAGCAGCATTAACGTCGATTTCCCCGCTCCTCTAGGAGCTCTTATGAGGGTAGCACTTCTACGATGTAGTTGATTGAGTACAGCGACTTCTACAGCCTTCTCGTTACCTATAAACCTAGCTTTTATCTCTGATATAAGCGTTCTAACTTTTACTTTCAGGTCACTCATACTACCACAACCCTAAAAGTTTAGTTAGGAATAACCCTGACAGTATAGCTACGATCACCATCAGTAGTTTGATATAGAATCTAAGCCTATCTACCGTGGATGTTAATAATTCTATCTCCCTTCTCAGCATGTAGGCTTCAGAAGATGATATCAGAAACCTATTGTAAGACCTACCCATATAGAATTCTGGGAGCGATATTCTTTCAGCTTCCATAGAGACTGGTTGTATAAACCCCTTATACTTCCTAGCCTTAATCTCCATATATTTTCTGAATAGCTCTTCCATTTGGTTTAAATAAAACTAGGAGCTACAATTTTAATTTTTCCTAGTAGAGTCAGAAGCTAGGTAGCCATGCTTCTAGATCTAAGCCTAGCTTTAAGCTCTATAAGATCCTTTAGTATAGCATGAGCTGTTTCGACCCCACCCGCTCCCTTACCGACGACTGTTATACTTCCTAGATCTTCTACATGAAAGGTTAACGCATTAAGATTACCGGGGACGGCTAACGGGCTACTCCTAGGAATTTCGATAGGAATCACGGTAGCTTTACCCATGCTATCTACAGATCCTATAAGTTTAATCGTAGACCCTCTTCTAAGAGCTTCAGCTAGATCTTTCTCTGTCACATCTCTTATACCCCTAACATATACATCCCTTAACGTTATCCTAATACCTAGTATATGCACGGCTAGTATAACTATCTTACAAGCTGTATCCCACCCATCTATATCCATAGATGGATCTGCTTCAGCATAACCGAGTCTTTGCGCCTTCTTTAAAGCTTCCTCGAAGGATAACCCCCCCTCCATCGAGGATAGTATATAGTTGCATGTGCCATTTAGCACCCCTTCTAAACCTAAGATAAGATCACCAATTAAACACTTCTCAGCGAATCTTATGAAAGGTGTACCTCCACCTACTGTTCCACTAAACATTATCTCCCTTCCTGTATAGCGTGCTAGCTCCAGTAAGCTAGGCATAGCTAAAGCTAATGGACCCTTATTAGCCGTAATTACGTGTAAACCAGCTTTCAAAGCTTCTCTTATATGAGTCAAACCTGGTTCTCCGTCAACTATATTCGTAGGTGTAACTTCTATCAATATATCAGCATCAGCGAGTCTATCTGATATAATCTCTATAGCTTTAACACCTATCTTACCGCAATCAGGGTAGAATCCTACACTCCCCTTTTTCTGCTTAACCTCCTCTAATTTAGAGTAATCCAATCCCCTAGGATTTATAGCTACACCACTACTATCTGCGACAGCGACAAGCTTTGGATATAATCCAATCCTCTCTAGATAAGATCTCCTAACCTCTATGAGTCTAGCCACAGCTCTACCTACATTACCATAACCAAATAGAACTATCTTCATGAAACTAGTATCCTCCTTAAACTCTCTAGATCTGGATCTACTTCTATAGGCATTTCGCAGAGTTTTAGAACGATTTCCGGATCCTTCAATCCGTGACCGGTAGCTATACATACCGTTAACTCATCTCTATCTATAACACCATCATCAACTAACCTCCTTAAACCAGCTATAGAAGCTGCACTAGCAGGCTCTACGAATATCCCCTCTCTTCTAGCGATAAGCTTTTGAGCATCAAGTATCTCTTCATCAGATACATCGATCATAGAACCTTTAGATTCAGATACGGCTTTAAGCGCCTTCTTCCAACTAATAGGATTCCCTATCCTTATAGCAGTAGCTATCGTCTCAGGGTTTTCGATAGGCTCTAAATCTTGTCTATCAGATCTATATGCCTTCACAAGTGGATTAGCATTCTTAGCTTGCACTCCATGCATTCTAGGCATCTTTTCAGCTAATCCCAATATTCTTAATTCGCTAAATCCTTTCCAATAGGCTGATATATTTCCTGCGTTACCCACCGGTATAACTACGTTATCTGGGTTTAAGCCTAGTTGATCATGCAATTCTAAAGCAGCTGTCTTCTGCCCTTCTACCCTAAAGGGATTTATGCTATTGAGAAGGTATATCCTTCTCTCCTCTAAGCAGAGTTGTATAGCTGTTTTTAAAGCTAAATCAAAATTACTCTTTACAGCTAAAACTTTAGCTCCATAGATCATAGCTTGTGATAGTTTACCTAATGCAACTTTACCAGCAGGTATCAATACATAGCAGATCAAACCAGCTCTAGCTGAATATGCAGATAGACTCGCAGCAGTATTTCCAGTTGAAGCACATAATGTCGCTTTAAAATCAAGCTCTAAAGCTTTCGAAACACCTACAGTCATGCCTCGATCTTTGAAACTTCCTGTAGGATTATCGCCTTCGCATTTGACGTAAAGATTCTTAACCCCTATAGTCTCAGCTAATCTGTAACATCTCAGCAATCTTGTACCGCCTTCATTCATGCTTACTATCTTCTTATCATCGAATATGGGTATAAGCTCCCTGTAACGCCAGACATTCAGAGGACGCTTACGCCATAAATCTAGGTTTACTATACTGTTCAACTCATTTACATCTAAGTATACTTCAAGTAACCCGCTACACCTATTACATATATACACGATCTCATTTATACCATATATCTGACCGCAATCTATACATCTAATGCTGAATAGTTCATTTAACCTCATGAACGCCTCTACCTACTTTTGTAGTATACAATTTACAGTCTATACCTTTCTCTTCAAAAATCTTCTTGAAGGAATCAGCTATAGTTTTTAAATCTTCTAGATATGTTATAACTATATATGCTGGTCCTGCTCCACTTAAGGCTACGCCTATTCCAAGCTTATCAGCTAATGTACGAACTTCATCATAAAGTTTTGTAAATCCATGCAAAGCTCTGATACGCTCGACGCACTCATCCCTCATTCCATCCTTAAGTAGATCTATACGTCCTAAAACTAAGCCTAATGCTGTTAGACTTCCATATCCTACGTTACGATATGCAGATGTTAGATCTATAGTAGGTGGTAAAATCTTTCGTGCTTCATATGTAGATGCCTTGCTTATACTATTAGGTAGTACGATCGCTACGCCTAGTTTATCACTAGGTTGGAATGAGTAGATCTTCGGAGGATTACCAGTTACTATAGTGAATCCTCCGCATATAGCAGGTGCGACGTTATCTAGATGTGGTACTCCGGCAGATACTATTTCACCTAAAGAAGCATACCTTATAAGCTCATCCCTAGGTAAATCGAGAGAATATAGCTTATCTATTGCATAAGCTACGGCTGCAGCCGTAGCAGCAGATGAGCCTAAACCTGATCTTGGAGGTATACCTTTCACTATCCTTATTCTAATAGCTTCTTTTATTTCAAAATCTTCCATCATCTTCAAAGCAACATATCCACCCGTATTTTCCCTAGGATCCAGAGGTACTCGATAGCCATCAACAGATATTTCTACCTCACTCTTAGTCTTAGCTTCTATTGAAACTTCTACTATATCATATGGATCTTCTAGAGCTAGACCGAAGCAGTCGAATCCCGCTCCAAGGTTAGCTGATGATGCCGGGGCTCTAACCCTTATAGATTTCATACAGGTTCACTCCAAATTACTATTCAGACTCCCTACTCTCTATGATTTAACATTTTATCATCTCAGTACCTATACCCTTCTATGCTTATACTCTATATAACATGCCCCTTCTACTGATACCATACATGGACCTATAGGGTTTAATGGTGTACAGGTAATAGAGAATAACGGGCATTCCCTAGGTTTCGCTAGACCTCTAAGAACCTCCGAACATCGACAACCCTTGGGTTCGCTATATTCTTCGAGTAGTTTTAATTCATCTTGGAAGACTAATCTAGCATCCCGATCTTCATATTTTCGTTTAAGACGCATACCTGAATTCTCTACTCTAGATAATCCTCTCCATTCAAGATCGGTATATTCAAAAACTTCTTCGATAAGCTTTAAAGCTCTAGGGTTTCCCTCCCTCCTTACAGCTCTACTATATTCATTCTCAACTTTTGCCTCTCCTCTTTTAACTTGTCTAGCAAGCATATATACGGATACTAATACATCCAAGGGCTCGAACCCCGATATTACGTGCGGAATCGGGAATCTAGATACAATTCTCTCATATGGTTCTAAACCTATTATCGTGCTCACATGTCCAGGATCTATAAATCCATCTATCTTAACTTCACCTAGAGAGAGTAACGCTTCGATAGCTGGAGGTATACGTCTATGACAGTTTAAGATATAGAAATTTCTAGGCGGATCAGATAATATCGTATATGCTGTAGATGGAGCAGTTGTTTCAAAACCTACCGCTAAGAATACTACATCCCTATTAGGATTCATTTTAGCTATCTCGACTGCATCATCAATACTATAAACTATACGTATATCCGCCCCATCTCCTCTAAGCGTAAGTAAGCTCCTTCCCCTAATTCTAACCCTAGCTGCATCGCCATATGTAGTTATGATCTTCCCCCTCGCTGCTAACACCATAGCTTCCATATATTCTCTAGATGTTGTAACACATATCGGGCATCCTGGACCTGCTACAAGCTCTATACCATATGGCTCAAGCAACGTATCCAGACTATACCTTACTATGGTATCTTGATGTGTACCGCATACATTCATAAACTTAGCCTTAATGTTGAGATCCTTAATCTTTTCAAGGATCTTATTAGCCGTGGATTTATCCCTAAACCTAAACATAGCTAGACTTCGATACATATACCTTCAATAACACAATCTCTACCCTTAACAAGCTTCGATATATTATTACATCGAGGGCATCGAACGATCGGAGGTGAATAATGGTATAACGGGTTATCCTTACACTCGACTATCCATTGGTAATTACACTCTATACATTTAGCTACGGCATCCTCTTCTGATACGGAAAATACTACTCCATTTAAACTAGGCTCCATACTAGCTATAGCCTCTAGAGAGAACTTAAGCTGGTCTGGGTTTATGAACGAGAATTTACCTATTCTTATCTTAATCTCTAGTACCCTCTTTGCATACCTCCTTTTAGCCTCCGCTAAGGCTATACTTATTATCTGGGATGCGATCGAAAATTCATGCATAGATTATATCACTAGTAAAGTAAGACTGAATTAATTCATAAGTTTAAAGCATGTATAATGTCATCTATACCAATACCATCCCTGCATATAGCTTTAACGACATTAGCCCTGGGGTTTATGCTCCTTATATCTTGAACAAGTTTATCTGAATCTACCTTCATAGCTTCAGCTAGATCCATCTTATTTATGACAACTATATCCGCATCCATAAACATAAATGGATGTTTAATAACAGTGTATGGTCCCTCTGTTATACTTATTACGACTATACGTTTATGACTTCCCAATGGAAACTCAGCCGGACATATAAGGTTACCTACGTTCTCTATGAATATGAGATCTAAACTGGACAATTCAAGTTTTTCTAAAGCTTTCCTTATCTGACTCGCATCAAGGTGGCATTCCCTACCTGTATTAACCTGCACTGATTTTACTCCCTCCTTGAGAATCATATCTGAATCTATACTGGAAGTTAAGTCCCCCTTTATAACGGCTATACGATACCTGTCTTTAAGTCTTTTACAAATTTGTATTATTAGAGTAGTTTTTCCTGATCCTGTAGCACCCATAACATCTATAGCTTTTATACCATAATTATCTAGAATTCTGCGATTCTCTTCGGCTAATAACATATTACGTCTGATTATACTTTCCTCCAACTCTATATCTAGTCTTTCCCCCTCATCTTCCGTTACGATAATTTTACTCAATATTACCCCCCTTCATTTAGCAAAATCTTCTAAAGATATCACCTTCCTCCATAACTCTATGGTTTCACGGACATATTCTTCAGGTACAACTTGAATAGCATAGCCTGCATGTACAAGAACATAGTCTCCCGGTTTCGCTTTTTCAAGTAAAGCTAAGTTAACCTTTCTTATAGTTCCATCGCCAAAATCCACTTTACCAATTATGCCATTTACCTCTATGAGTAGGCCAGGTACTGCTAAGCACATAAGTTTTCATCACCATTTATTTTTAATCAGTAGCATATTATATATGCAAGCTTCGTATATGTAAAGGTTACGATATCAATCATTCATGGAGAACCCTCTCCACTTCTTCTAGAAGTCTAGCTACCCGTTTACCTCTTTCTGTAAGTCTTATAATTCTCACACCCCCTCCTCTATCCTCTGTTATAAGACCTTTTTTCAATAATCCTTCGACCGCTCTATATAGTGTGATAGGACTCATCAAATTCCTTCTAACAAGCTGACTTATCATTTGAGGTTTATCTAAGATAGATAAAGTCATTAATAGTTTAGATTCATACTCGGTTAATACCATACGACCCCACATTGAATCTATCGGGGTTAAGCTATATAGAAGTTTTATGCCGATTATATAGCTAGGCATCTTTCTATAGTTTGGGTTGACCCCCTCCATACAATTATACATTCTTCGCTTAAATTTGATAGTGAGGGGGTGGATGTTATTTTAACTATATTCATGTCATATGAACAGAAGACTTATCTACTATATGCGGAGCCTATTCTTCATCGTGGTGTATTATGGGTAGATTGAAAGGGATACTCAAAGATGGTAAGATTGCTTTAGGAACATGGATAACTATAAATCATCCAGATGTAGTTGATATACTTTCTACTTTACCGTTTGATTGGTTCGTATTCGATATGGAACATTCTCCACTTGAAGTAAGCGATGTAGAAATCCTTATGATGCCTTTAAAAGGTACAGAGATAACGCCTATAGTAAGGGTCCCGTGGAATGATATGGTAATCATAAAGAGGGTTCTAGATGTAGGAGCTGAAGGTGTACTTATTCCATGGGTTAATTCACGTGAGGAAGCCGAAGCTGCTGTAAGATATGTAAGGTATCCTCCTAGAGGAGTTAGAGGTGTTGGTCCTAGAAGGTGTATAAGGTATGGGGAGAGACCCTTCCTAGACTACTATAAAAGATTTGAAGATGAAGAACTCGTATTAATAATACAAGTAGAGACGGCTAAAGCTATAGAGAACCTCGAAGGTATACTTTCGGTTGAAGGTATAGATGTAGCTTATGTAGGCCCCATGGATCTATCGGTTAATCTAGGTATACCTACGATGTTCGATCATCCGAAATTCAGAGAGGCTCTAGATAGGGTACTGAAAGTATGCGAAGAATATGGTGTAACACCAGGTATACATACATTTAGTATAGAGCAGGCTAAGAAATATGCGAATGAAGGATTTAGATTCATAGCATTGATGAGCGATCAGAGAAGTTTAACAACTGCCTTTAAATCCATGCTTTCAGAGTTTGGTAGGTTATAGCTAATAATATAACACGATATAATTAAACCTTTATGTTTCCCCACTACGTTTACTGGTTAGGGTTCTCATACCTCTCGGTAGTCTCAATTCTTTAAATAGGTTATCAAGCTCTACTATCTTTACATTAATACTTTTCATCTGTTCTTCTAATGGTGAAACTTTTTCTATATACTCTTCTTCACTGAGCTCTCCCAAGTTTTTCGCTACTTCGAGTTTCTCTAATTCTGAACTTATACGCTTAACCTCATCTATAAGTATATCGTAATATGGTTCAAGCTCTAAAGCTAGAGGTCTAAGCTTCCGCATAAGCTCCTCTATTTGAGCTGTATATTTTCCACGATATTCTTCGTATATAGCTGACGAAACTTTAGGTCTCATAGATTCTAGCTTCTCTAATTTACTCTTTGCAAGTTTAATTTCATCCTGTATAAGTTTAACTTCAGCTAATATATCCTCTGGCGTTCTCTCCCTTCTTGTAGGAGCGGTTCTTACTATCTTTATCTTCAGCTTAGATTCTTTCCAAACTGTATAACCTAAGCTAAGCTTTTCGAGTCTATATAGAAATTCATGTAGAGATTTTGATCCCTTAAATTCTGCTGGAAACTCTACTATCGGATATATAGTCTCATCCCTTCTAACACCTATAAGCCTACAGTTTATCATAAGTTGATTCTCAGATAATATAGGAAATCTGAATTCGAAAGTCCCATCTTGGAATAGCTGTCCCGTAGATTTCGTAGATCTAAGTTTGGTTGAAAATAGTTCATCGAAGTATGCGTAGAGAAGATCCCCTTCGAACATCGTAGTTCTTATAGGTAATGGAAACTCTCCTCTCTCACCGATTATTCTGAGATCTCTTTCTACGCTCCTTCTAGCTTCTCTACTTACTAAAGCTAATGTTTTAGCTTTAATAGCCGATAAATATACCGATAACAGAGGTATCAATGTACCTATAAGTAGCGATAGTAGGATTGTATGAGTCCCCCATGGTATAGATTCTAAGCTTACCAATCCTCTGATAAACGGTAATAGCATCGATATCCTATCTACTACTAGGTATAGTATATATGTTCCGAAGTACCCTATGAAGCTGGAGAATAAGCCGAGTATCATTCCCTCAGTCAGAAGCATATTGATTATAGATCTAGGAGTACCCCCTAGCACTGCTAGTATTCTAAGATCTCTATTCCTCTCGTATATGGTCGAATACATGGTGAGATAGACTATCATGCATATTATGATTATAGGTACGACAATACCACTTAAACCTAGCACTCTATACATATGAACCTCTTCGTAGGATATCAAATATCCATCCACGGGTACACGGACATCACAGCCAAAGAGGTAGACAAGTTCCTCTGCCTTACGTACTAAATCTATATCTTCATCCGTAGGTATTATGAAAAGCCAGGGTATATCGAAAACCTTTATACCTGCCACCGTCATGGGTAAACTGTTCATGGTAACTATAATTGTATGATCCGGATTTTTGAACATAGGCTCCCCATCTGGCCTTCTAACTTCGGTTAAAGCACCTGGATTAAACAAACCTTTGACCTTCACTCTACCTACTGGTATATGTATGTCACCATCTGGAGTCCATAGAATCAAGTTGACCTGTATAACTTCTCCTATCGGTATACCAAGAGTTGAAGGTATGAGTGCGGCAGTCTCATTGGATACTAGATATCCACCCAGTACGTAGGTATCTAGCTTATATAGTTTTGCAAAAATCTCTGGATCTATACTATAGACCTTCATCATACTCCAACTCATATCTCTGTAGATTATCTCAGCTTCAGCGCTTGCAACTCTTTCAAACGAGAAATCTATATTAGCCATACAGTATGATATATTAGCGATCCATTTCTGCGTACTCAGCCATACTATTGTATCCTGGGTTATAAATCGTTTCTCGTATATATCCGTGTATAAAGCTATAAATCTACCGTAGGAAGCTTCGAAAGGCTTTCTCTCGGTCTCCATGATACCATGCATACCTATTACTCGAACGAAGGATATACACGCTCCTACCACAATGGCTATACTTAAAACTATCATCAGTGTACGATGAATTCTACTTTGAAGATTTCTTATTGCTAGGTTTATAGGTAGCTCTACCTTGGATGATGTTATCAAAGCCAATAGATATAGGAATATGAATGATATAGTTCCGGCTGAAAAACATGCTATAGCAGAAGAAACGGGTTCTATACTTGATATCTTCGTACCGAGAAGTGCTGATGTGAACATTATAAACCCTGCTCTAAGCTCAGGTAATGTATAGAAGAACACGCTCGCTAATATGAAGAATAGGGCTATATGGATTGGAAACTTTATTCTCTCCTTTCTAATGGTTAGATTTAGTATCAATGCTGAAAATCCATACGAAAAGGCTAAGGCTACAAACACTCCTATAACTACTGTCCTATCTTGATTACCGAGCTTACTATCCAGATTTAGAAGCTTAGTTTGTAGAATGCTTATTGTGAACATAGCTTCACGATACAGTCTCTTATCAAATAATGTATCTAGATATGATAGGTACGATCTTATAGATTCAGCTTCCCTTTCTTCTTCGTATAAATCTAATCCTATCCTAGAATACCATTCCACTTTATCGAGTGTTCTTTTTATCCACTCGTTAAGGCTATCGAATGTGTAAATCTTCATCCAATTTACAAGATTATCAGTTTCTCCTACAGTTATAGTTGTCGTGTATCCTCTATAGACAACTCTCCCCATAGTCCTTGAGATAGCTAACCTTATAGGGTAATCTAATGGTACAAAGTAGACGCCTTCGTACGCTGGGTTACTCGCTGTTACTCCTATAGGTATAGCACTCGGCTCTACTATTAGGTCAAGTTTAATAGGATTGTTATAATTCGAAAATGGATCTGCGCAACTTATGTTTACAAGCTTAGCTTTAGCTAACGTTACTATGAACCTATACACAGTTCTATTACTGTATTCCATCAATACTTCGGGATCGATACTTAATCCCGTATATCTCGTCTCCTCTCCTGTTCTGATAGCTGAATGTCTAACATTCTCTATCCTAAATTTTTGTATACCTGTAACTATGTAATCCCCGTATACCGTTAGACCCCTAAGCGATGGGGGATTTATCGATCCGTTGATGATGAACTTATACTCTATATATCCAGATCCATTAGTTAAATCATCTATCGTTAAAGTTGAAAACTCCAATTTTAAGCGTAAATATGGTATTGGGGCACCCTTTACAGCATTGATAGCTAATACCCTGATGACATATTCTACGGTTTTCGCACTATCAGAGGCGTAAGCAGCGAAGTTTAAGTTTAATAGAAGCTGAATAATGATCATCATCAGGATAGGTAAAATAATCCTCTTTTTACGCATCACCTCACCCCTCCTTAGCTATCCTTCTAAGCTTTTCAGTATACTCTGCCTTCAACTTCCTATATATTTTCTCTTCTATTTCTCCGTTAGCATAAAGTCTTTCAAGCTTACTGAGCATACTCTTCAACTTAGAGTATTCTGCTGAAACCTCTCTAGTTCTATGTCTCCATATAAACGCTAAGGCGACCCATATCCCTGTGAATACACCCATATACCCGTATAGGTTTACTATGAATCCGCATCTAGCTGAGAGAATAGTCGTATCTGTAAGCTCTACTCTATCTCTATACTCATAAAGGCCACTGAGTACATGTACTTCATATATACGGTTTAACGGAAGCTTAACTCTTACAACATCAATCCCTCTTTGCTCGAACCTCAACGTAAATACTTTCTCCTCAAGTCTATACATTGGTGTTGTCACGATTCTCACATGAGTAACCTCTACTATACTATCTCTTAACGTATTCAACCATAAATCTAAGGGTATAATAGTTAAGGATACTACTTTTGCTACAACGTTAACCTCCTCGATATCTTGCGTTATCTCTATAGAATCTTGCGAATATACTAGTTCACCAAGATATTCTACTCTTATAGAGTATATCCCAGAGGGTATATAGTTAAAGGTTGTATACCCATGGATATCAGTATATCCTATGCGCATTACGCCCTTCTCAGGTTCTATAATATATACTGTCGCGTTATATAATGGATCATTCTCTAGATCTACAACCTTAACCTTTACGTTAAGGGTTACCAGGGATAGATTGAAAGCTTCACCATCCATTTGTATGTTTATACATTGTTTAAGGAAGATTTCACCTAATCCTCCCACGACGTAAATAGTATATGTGCCGTTAAATACATCATCTATCTTCGCCCATCCATCTATTCCAGTTGTATTAGCATAAGTTATATGTTGGTTATCGTTAGATACTAAGACCACCAATAGGTTAGGTAGAGGTTTACCGAGTGAATCCGTTATCTTAACCCCTACATCATATGCCCATGTGCGTATTGGTATTACGGTGCTACTCTCTATTAACCCCTCCCAATAGCCTATAAGCTTAGAATCTGCTAAAATCCTAACGCAATATAGTCCTGGATCTAGTTTTGCTTTGCAGTAGCCAGTTTGGTTTAGAGTTAACGTATAGATTTCCCTCTTATACTCCATGGATTCAATGATCATAGATATGGGATACCTAGTTGGTATAGTAGAGTTTCCATCATAATCGACCGCTCTGAATGTGATATCTACGAATGGCAATAGGTATGGTAATCTTGTGGTTATCGGAAAATACGCATAGCTATTACCTACAGATGAATTTATGAAAACTGTCAATAGATAATTCCCTTCTCTAGTGAACTTTAAATGCCATATTAAATCGTAAGTTGATTCATATCTAAGATTATACAGAATTCTCGTAGTTTCTTCTAAACTCTCCATATGTCTTGTATGAGATTCTATTGAAATTGTTACGTTATCTATATCTACTAGAGGTATCAGATTTATTTTAAATTCAAATTCTCTATCTACTTCTATCGTAGATGGTGATATAATTGATATCAGGATAGGTGGATTCTTAATATATACTATGGGTCTATATTTCATGTTAGTTAAATAGTTCGTAAGATTCATCCTAGTAATAGGTGTATTAACTATTTGGAGTCTGCAGCTATATTTCTCTATTAAAGAAGTGGATATAGGTATTCTTTGAAATGCTATTAAATCGTAACTAGGTATATCTGATTTAAGAATTATACGTGAAATCAATTCACTAGGCTTTAGATAGATTATAAGTCCTTCCTTACCATCTTGTGATGATAGATATATTAGATCTGATGTAGGGATGGACACTCCTAACCCTGCTCTCGGTATATATAGTTCCTCTGTTGTATTATAAACATAGCATTTATGGAATAAATTCTTCGGTAGAAGGATATGAATAGGTATCATTGTACCTGTTTCCATACATTTCACGTAGATTTCTGAATCTATGTATGGTGCGTAAGCATAAAACCTTATTAAGACGTTAAATTCTAGTTTACCATAGCTTGTACTGTATCTAACTTCCGCCATAAGTGGTCCTTTGATTAGCTTCCATTCATCCACTCTATCTAAGCTTATGGAATCTATGGTCGATCCGTTAGTAAGTATAAGTCTAATATTGGGAAATCCCCATGAAGGATCTATTAAATCAACTCCTTCAATACTATCAATTAACCTAGATATACCTACACTTGAATTCACATTAACATATGCTTTATAGAAGCTATTCTCTATAACTACATATTTTTCGTTGATAATATTTGATACCTTAAGATCGGTAGTTACATTGTATGTCTCTCTAGGTTTAGATAATGAATAATATAGCCTATAAGTCTTATTTTCATATCTGCTTATATCTATAGGAAATATCATTTTTACATATTTATAATAGCTTGTATCAGGATAATATTCTGCTTCGATTATCTGGAAAGGTATTGTAAACATGTTATTATCAATCAATTTAAGACTGCCATTTATTGCTATACCAAAAGAGAACAAAGCACTTATTTCTACGTACTCTCTATGATAATCTACCGGCAAAGTATTATTTATATATATCTCTAAATAATTCTCCTCTTCTATTACTTTTTCAACTAACAATTCATAAATCATATCATCCTTAATAACATCTATATGGAAAGATGCTAGTTTCGATCCAGTTTTACTGATAACATCTACTCTATACGTACCGTTAAATATATTTTTGAAAATGGCAGTACCGGTTGCATCAGTTATATTTCTATATATTATCGACTTAGAGAAGTTTCCTAATAAATTTAAAATCACTTTACAATCTGATAATGGGGTTTTGTTCCATCCTAATATTTTTATCTTAAAATCATATAAAAAGCATTTAATATTAACGAATGTAGGTCTATATATAGGTATAATTTCTTCTCCTATTATACTTATATTTTCAAACAATATTGTTAACTTATATATATCTGGATATACTTGGATATATTTAAAACCTGAACTGTTAACCGAGGAAATATATAGATATTTAGAAGTTAACCCTTCAAGTTTTATCGAAATTACATTCAAACTATTATCTATTTTATCTTCCCCATCAAAATCTAGAAGTTGAATGTTTAAATCTACATATGGCATAATAGACGGTAAAGTTACGTTTAATTGTATAAATGCATATGATACATTAACTTGATTATATAATAATATAGTTACTAAATACGATCCTTCTTTATTAAATTTTATATTCCAAGAGTATCTCTTTATATCCCCCTTCTTTAATTCTCCTATATATGTTGCAGTTAAATTTAAATATGGCTTTAGATCATCTTCTAAACGATAACATGTAACATTTAACCATAGATTGCGCATTCTTTCATAACATATTACTTTAGTTTTTAAATCTATATTAGTATCAATTATGATAGATAATGGAGCTTCAGCTTCTATTTTAGCGAAAGGCTTTTTCAAATCAATTTTTAATCCTTGTTTAAAAAGTAATAGAAGAGCATCTAAGTATTCCTTACTTAACTTATTCTTTGTCACTCTAAATATTGATTTATACATTATATATCCTGATTTTGGTAATGTTGTATTATTTGCTTGTAAAGCTAATATTATATAATCTACGGCTTCTGATTGTATTATCAATCTAGATGTGGTAAAATTTATAGGTTGAAAATAGATTATAAATCCATATTCATCATTGTATAAATATATAAGATTTGAAGAGCTATAAGAAATTCTACCTTTTATTGATGTTAAATCTAATTCTATATTCGAATTATATAAATACAATTTTGTGAATACTCCTTTAGGTATTGCGAAGTATAATGGATATATGAACTTGAATTTAGAGAAAGCATCGCTATACAGCATACCTTCGTATACAATCGTAGGATTATATGCGAAGAATTTGAAAGAGCCTTCTATTCGTACAAAATCATATGTACCATTATATTGTACTTCACTCACTAGTGTACCGTTCAACGTTATCCGTAATTTTGGATAAATAAATCTATCATTCGTTATAACACCTAGATCTTCTGAGTGTAGATATACTCCTGGAAAACTTACTATAGGATCTATGATGCTGTTTCCCTCAATATCTTTTATAGATAACCATTTTATACCTCGAGTAGAATTTTTTTGAATTTCGATATTATAGAAACTATTTTCTATATTAATACTTATATTCTTATCTTTAACTATTAAATCTGATTTAATATTGTATGTATATACATATTTATTTGTAGCAGAATATTCAAGTATAAATTTCTCTAGCTCATTTTTAGCAACACTAGCTAAAAATGTTAGACGTAATGTTTTATAGTAAGGTGTTCCTTTATAAAATTCTTCATTTAAAATTTGAAATGGTACAGGTAAACCTTCACTGTTTTTCAAAGATATACTTCCATTTATCGCTTCTCCATAAGAAAATTCTACATCTATAAAAATAGGTTCGTAACTTAGATCGATTGGTAAGGTATTATTTATAATAATCTCCCTTGATTCATATCCAGTATATACCTTCTTTATATCTATAGGTGGAGGCGGAGGATTAATCTGTGTATATGGGTAATAGTATTCAGCGAATAAAGGAGTTATAAATGTTAGCATTAAAATTATAAAGTTTATTATGAATATATATTTTCGTTTCATAGATGTTCACCAGTTTTCTATTGCATTACTAAGTTCTATAATTTTTATATCTGTTTCTTCAATCTTTGTTTTTAATTGGTTTATTTTTCCTTGCACTTCCATGAGCTTTCTCTCTACATCTACTCTTTGCTTCGTATAGTAGTTATGATCGTATTCTCCTACCATAAATCTTGCCCATAATTCTTTTAGTCGCTCTTCTAGTTCAGAAGCTTCTCTTTCTAATTCAGACATTTCTCTAAGAAGACCATCTTTTTGATTAAACCAATTTTCAGTTATTGAGCTTAGAAAATGCTTTATAAAATCCTTATTTTTAACATTATTTTTATTTTTAATGTTTTCTTCTATATAGCATGAAGCTATGAAGATTTTTGTATCTACATTTAGATCCTCAGATAGGCTTTGATTAATTTTAACTAGGGTGTCATTTAATTCATTCTGTTTTTGTTTCAGATTTCTAATTTTTGATTGTAACTGTATTGTTTCAGGAGAATATCTACTTGAAGTATATTCATATGGCTTAATTTCCGGAGTAGATTCTATTTCTAATCTTATTTTTTCAAGTTCTGTAAGAACATTTATTTTAAGATCCTCTAATTTAAATCTAGTTTCAAAATATTCTTCCACGACTTTTAATAATTGAGACATATATTCTTCACGTAGAGATTGGAAGACAGATTTAGATATCTCTCTATGAGAACTAAGTTCGTCAAGTTTTCTTAATCTTAGAACTATACCCTTTATATTTTCGCATATATTAGTGAATTTTGCCAGAAGTTCTTTTCCTTTTTCTATAGGATCTATAGGACTGCTATAAGCTGAAGCCATATCATGTTGAAATGTGTTCCTTAGCGATATTTAAATGTTATATATATAATTAGGATCTAGGTAAGTTGCCCCATTATGCTGTAGGGTGGTCTGATTGATGATATTCAATCATCAATCTTAGCCGAGAGTAGTCTTCATCCCACCCTATATAGATATTATCTTCTCATAAGTCTTAATAAGCGTAAACATTTAAGTAGCCATACTAGATTTATTCTCCGGATGTGTAGGGGGATGTCTTCGAGACCATTTAAGCTATCCGTCATATCAGATGAAGTCTCTCAGGATCTAGTAAGGGTTGCAGAATTTGCTAAAAAATTTGAACTTGACGCTATAGAGATACGGACTATATGGAATAAGCCCCCTCATCAGCTACTCGACCATGTAGATGAGATAACTGGTATATTAGCACGTTATGGTCTTAGAGTGTGTAGCATAGCTTCTCCATTCTTTAAGTGTAATATAGATAGCAAGGATGAGTATCTATTACATCTAGACATACTGCGTAAATGCTGTGAACTTGCTAAAAGGCTCGATGCAAATATAGTTAGAGGATTTACCTTTTGGAGAAAAGGAAAATACGAGGATTACGAATCTAAGATAATTGAATTATTCCAGAAGCCTTTAGAAATAATCGAAGATGAAGGAATTGTCTTAGCCATAGAGAATGAACCTGCGACTTTCACTACGAATGGTAGGTTAGTATCGATGATAATAGAGAAATTATGTTCCAAATATGTGAAAGCTGTATGGGATCCTGGTAACGATATAAGTGATCCATATGGAGAGATACCATACCCAGATGGATACAATTATATAAAGAAGCACGTAATCCATGTTCACATTAAAGATGCAAAGAAAGTTGATGGAGAAGTTATACCAGTACCTATAGGGGAGGGGGATGTAGACTTTGTAGAGCAGTTCAAAGCTTTAATGAATGACGGATATAGAGGTTATCTATCACTCGAGACACACTGGAGGCCTGGGAAAAAACTTACAGAAGAACAAATAGTCAGACCTGGCGGAGCCAGTTTTTCTGAAGCAGGGGAAGAAGCGTCCGATATATGTATGCGTAATCTTATAAAGATTCTAGAATCTATCATATAGACTGTTGTTTAGAATAAATAAAATTTCGAAATATTAATTTTTATATTTTAATAAATTATTTAAAATAAATTATTTGTATAACATCTTTTTTACTTTAATATATTAAGAATTGTTACCAACATCGGAGTATTAACCCCCATAGTAAAGTTTAAAAGGATTGTATGTTATCGATTATCTAGGCTATACCTTGAAGTATAGGTGCGATCTAGGGTTAAATTCGATATTATTCATTTTAGCTTTGCTATCTATTTCCATTTTCCTTACCAATATGGTATCCTACGGGTATATCGTAAGGTTTTCTGGATTACCTTCATCTAATAGAGCGGTAGTTTTAGATCCGTTTAATAGGCAGTTCAAGAGTATAGATGGATATCAAACTAGTATAAACGCTATAATCGAATATCTTAGATTAGCAAACTACACAGTAGAATATTACAAGGATAGCGAAGTTTCACTCGATCTATGGAAAGATATATGCTCTGGTAATTACGGTGTTGTTTACCTTAATACTCATGGCTATGTCAATGAGGATGGATATGTATATGTATATTTGGGAGAATTAGTAGATGAAGAATCTATATCGGATGATAAAGGTATCCTTCATCTTCCACTCGAAGAAGGTATGAATGAAATATACATCGTCGTGCTCCCAGAGTTTATCAGATACTATGGTGATATGGCCGGAAAACCATTGGTATTCATAGATGCCTGCTTTTCAGCATACAATCCTACGATGGCTTCAGCATTTATAGATGTAGGGGCAGGATGTTATATAGGTTGGAGTGGGTCTGTAGGCGTAGCTATGGGTGCTAAAATTGATGCAGAGTTCTTCGGGTATTTAGCTAGAGGAGATACCATATTTGTAGCGTTATCTAAATCTGGTATAGATCCTATAACAACATCTCGGCTTGTAGCTTATGGTGATCCATATATGGCGCTTGTAGATACCGGTTACAGAGGCTCATTACATATGATAATGTCTACTATATTCTTTCTTATATTATCAATCTTACTTATTATACTAAGTTTCAAAAAACCTAGATATGTATATGGATACCTACACCGTGTTCTAAGATGGCTCGCCAATCTATTACATATTGCATAGTGTGAAATGCTTATATAATTTCCAAATCCTAGGCAATATTACTTGGATATATTCATAGGTAGCTCTAGGAAATTTAGGCTTAACTTCAAAATCATACACTTAGTATAAATATACCATAAGGGTATTATACCATTTTAACTTCATACTAGATAATCTAGTAGAAATCTCTGGAAAAGGTATTCCTAAAACAAAGACATGCTTGACCACGGAGAATTCAACTACGAGAAGTTCAGACGCAGTATATTCAGATTATCGCATAGACTTAAGGTTGAACAGATTAGATTGGAACAGACTATCAACGAGATGAAAGTTTATCTTCGTGAGCTCTACGATAAATGCGAATCTGCTTTTAAGTTTGGTCAACCTTTAAGAGCAAAAATGTATGCCGATGAAAGCGTTAAGGTTGAGGAACTAGTAAGACAGTTACTACATGTTCAGCTTATCATAGAGCGGGTATTAATTAGGCTTGAAACCTTAAAAGAGGCAGGTAAGATATTATCGCTCCTATCTCCTATCAGTGAAGCCTTAAAGTATGCTGGTGCGATTATCTCAGGCGTTATTCCAGAAGCATCTAAGAGAATAGATAAAATGTTATCGGATATAGAGCCTCTCCTAAACATAACTACGAATGCGATCGATAAAAGCGAAACAGAAAGGATATTAGAGGAAGCTAAAGCCGCGGTAGAGGAACGAATTAGAACTATACTCCCGGAGCCTCCGAAAGAGTTATATAAGCTTCTAGAGGAAACCGGGTAAAACCAGATCTATGTAATTGTTCAATTTTCAATACTAACGATTTTACTAATAACACTAGCCTCAGATGAAAGCCCTAGTTCAACCATAGTAGACCTCCTTGGTATACCTATATTGCTCCATCCCCTCTTATCATAGTATAGGTGAAGCATCCATCTATAACCATCTAAATCTAGGGTTTTACCTTTAAATGGTCCCTTAGTAGGTGGATCTTTAAACCATCTAGCCGGAGGATAATCCAGTAGCGGGCTCCACTCACACCTCTCTCTTATCCAGAAAGCTCTTATCAACGTGTATATTCTATCTGCCACCTTAAAGAATTCATCTAAACTTAGTTTCAATCCTGTAGCAGCTTCGAAGAAATCGATATACCATTTTAATTCGAATCCGAGTTCAACCCAGGGCAGCCTACACACAGTCAGGGATTCAAATATACCTCCTCTTATCCTCTGAAATTCTATAAGCTTATCAACTTTAGCAGCAGTGTAGCCAAGCCTATCATTTTTTACCTCCCATGATATTATCCATGCATCCTTGTGATGTGCTCCTATAGGTGATGTACCATAGGCTAGCGCCATACCAGGAGCTGAGTGACAGTTATAGCCAGATATCTCCAATCCTTTGACATGCATAGCCCATTCTGCTGAGCCTGAAATCTTCGATGAAGCTTTACAAACACCATCAGCTAATAGATCACCTATTCCTCGCCTATTCACTATATCCTCAGCTAAAGCTAATGCATCATCAAAAACCCCCCACTCATATCGTTCGCTGATAAGTTTCTTCTCAGATGCTTCGAATGCGAATCCTAGGATATTTCCTAGCGATATAGTATCTACCCCAGCTTCATCTGCGAACCGAGTTAAAGCTGCTATCTTTCTCAAATCATATAGGCCTATATTCGCTCCAAGCATGGCTACGTTTTCGTAGTCTAACTCTGATTGGAATCCATAGTTATCCTCGACGATATTTCCGCATTTAGCGTTACAATACGGGCATCCCCTACGTCCAATTTTCATCCTTTCCATCATATATCCTCCTATATTTTCAGCATACTCGAATACTCCTTCACGGAAGTTCATACATGGGAGAACGGCATTCTCTTGACTCCACTCTACAGTAGACATAGTTCCTTGTCTAATCCAGAAACTGTAGTTTGGAAGATTTATTATTGTATGATAGGATTCATAAGCAAGTTTCTCTAAGTTTCTAAGGTTAGCTACAGGTATATCCCTCTCACCTTTAAATACTATAGCTTTAAGATTCTTAGAACCCATAACTGCTCCAATTCCAGTTCTACCTCCCGCTCTACCTGATTGAGAAATTACGTTGGCATATCTAACTAGATTTTCACCTGCGACTCCTATAGATAATACTCCTGTATCCCTACCATACTCCTTTATAAGCTCAGCTTCTGTTTCGCTTGTTGATAATCCCCTAAGATCTTCTCTTACCTGTATCTCCACTTTATGATTATCGATCACTAAGATCGAAAGCTTCTCAGCTCTACCTTCTATTAATACTACATCATACCCTGCTTTCCTCATATATACTGCTGCTAACCCTCCTATATTGCCATCCCCATATCCGTATGTTAACGGGCTCTTAGAAGCTAGGACAATTTTACCGCTACTAGGAATAGGCAATCCTGTAAGTGGGCCTCCAGCTATAACAAGTTTATTTTCGCTTGATAAAGGATCAATACCGATAGGTAGGTAATCCCATAGAATCTTAGCTGCAAACCCTCTACCGCCTATGAACATTGTTTTCAAAGAATCACTATAATCATCGGTAATAGTCTTTCCTCTGGTTAAATCGACTCTAAGTATATACCCCATCCATCCGTTCATGTTCAACGAAAGGAAGTTTACTCATACCGATCCATTTATAAAGGTTGTCTTCAATACTACATTTGGTTTTTGGGTGTCGGTTATGTATAAACAACTTAGAGTAGCTATAATAGGCGTAGGTAAAATGGGCGAGGCTATAGTAGCTGGATTAATCGCTTCAAATAGATGTATGAGTGAATATATTGTATGCTATGATATATCAGCTGAAAGAAGAGAATACATGCGTAAGATATATGGTGTGAAATGTTTCGATAAGCCATCTGAAGACTTAAAGAACGTCGATATGGTATTCATATCGGTTAAGCCTAAAGACGTACCTATAGTATTATCTGACATAGTACCATACTTGGATAGATCGTCTGTATTAATATCTGTAGCAGCTGGTGTATCATTGAGTTATCTAAGAAAGTATATACCTAAACCTATACCTATCGTTAGGATTATGCCGAATTTAGCATGCATGATCCGTGAAGGTATGATAGCATACTCTGCAGAGTATGCTATCGATCCAGATATAGAGAGGAATATTGTAGACATGCTATCGCTTTTAGGGAGAGTTGTAAAGATTGATGAACAATATATGGATGTAGTTACGGCTCTAGTTGGAAGTGGACCTGCGTACGTAGCGTTTGTGATCGAGGCTTTAGCGGATGCAGGGGTAAGGCTTGGTATACCTAAAGATCTCGCTATAACTATGGCTGCACAGACTGTACTAGGGGCATCTAAGCTTATACTTGATAAAAGAATCCATCCAGCTATACTAAGGGATATGGTAGCTACCCCAGGTGGGACTACTGTTGAAGGTCTCCTTGTATTGGAGGAAAACGCTGTTAAATCAGCTTTCATACACGCTATATCTAGAGCAGCTACTAAAGCTTCGGAGCTTCATCTTCAAAGTTAACTTTCTAGTCTAGTATCTATTATAGACTTTAAAGTGGGTTCTGAGATGAGTAGAATTAAAGTTGCATTAATAGGTGCAGGTAGTTACGTCTTCGGTCTAAGATTAGCTGTAGATTTAATATCTTATCCAGAGCTTAAGGGATTAGTATTAAGTCTTATGGATATAGATAGAGACAGATTAGAGTTTACGACTAAACTCGTTAAGATAGCCGCAGAACAGAGTAAAGCTGAGGTTGGTATACATTCTACGACAGATAGACGTGAAGCACTTAAGGATGCAGATTATGTTGTTACATCGATAAGAGCTGGAGGTATGGAGGCTACCCGTCTAGATCTCGAAATACCAGCAAAATACGGAATAGAACAAGGGGTTGGAGATACAATCGGTCCTGGAGGTGTATTCTATGGCTTAAGAAATGGCTTCGCTCTACTGGAAATATGTAAGGATATGGAGGATCTCTGTCCTGATGCATGGCTTCTAAATTACACTAACCCTATGGCGATTCTATGCTGGGTTATCAAAGAACTAACTAAAGTGAAATTTATAGGTCTATGCCACAGTGTACCTAATACGGCTCATCTACTCGCTAGCTATATAGGTGCGCAGCTTAATGAAATATCCTATCTAGCAGCAGGTATAAATCATATGGCTTGGTTTATAGACTTTAGATGGCGTGGAGTGAATGCATACCCTATACTGAGGGAAAAATTTTCAGATCCATCGATATACGATAATCCAAATCACCCAGCATACTATGACCTTGTTAGGATAGAAATATTCAAAGCTCTAGGATATTATGTAAGCGAATCTAGTAATCATCTATCAGAATATCTTCCGTACTTTAGGAAGAATCTGAAACTTATAGAAAGATATAGAGTGCTAAGCTCATCTAGGAGGTTGGAAGTGCAGGAGAAAAGTAGAAGGATGCGTGATGAAAAACTCCTTAAAATACTTCAGGAGGGTGAACAGCTCCCTCTACGTAGGAGTGGAGAATACTGTGCTCAGATAGTATACGCTATTGAAACGAATACTCCTACAAAGATTTACGGGAATGTAGAAAATACTGGGTTGATAACAAACCTACCTTACGGATGCATAGTAGAAGTACCATGTGTAGTTGATGGTGGAGGTATACATCCATGCTACATCGGTAGCATACCGTCTCAATGTGCAGCTTTAAATCGGATGAATATAAACGTACAAGAACTAGCTGCTAGAGCAATAATCGAGCGTAGTAGAGAAAGAGTGTTTCAAGCGTTACTAGTAGATCCTCTTACGAGTAGCTTACTTACTATAGATGAGATAAGAAGACTTACAGAAGAGATGTTTGAAGCCCAATCCAAGTATTTACCGAAGCTGGAATAGGCTTATGCATCGATCGATACTATAATAACTATACGATGTAACCTTATATATAGACCTAGCTACAGTTCGATTCCTAATAGGGGATGTATATTGCTTGATAAAGATGTTTTCAAAAACCCACCATCAGAATTCAGAGGAGTACCGTTTTGGTCTCTAAACGATAGGCTATATCCCGTTGAGATTAAGCGCCAGATAGATCTATTGTGGGATGCCGGGTATGGTGGCGCATTCTTTCATGCAAGAGAGGGGTTAGCCACCCCGTTCTTAGGTCGGGAATGGTTTGATGCTTTTGAAGCAGCTATCGAGGAAGCAGAGTCTAAAGGCATGTATATCTGGATATACGATGAGCTTTGGTGGCCTTCAGGCTTTGCTGGAGGTATGGTTCCAGCTATAGATCCAGGGTATAGAGCTAAGGCTATTCTTATGATACCTGGAGAGAGAGCTTATGATGGTAGCGATGTAATAGCTACTTTCAGATGTAGAGTTAGGGGTGGTTTACCTATAGAATATGAGCGTGTAGAACCGGGGGAGGAGTCTGGAGATTATGTGTACCTTACCTTTGTCAGATATACGGCTTCTACCGGTGAAACATGGTTCTGCGGCTTCAGCTATGTAGATCTCCTAGATCCTAATGTTGTAAAGAAGTTTATCGAAATAGCCTACGAGCCTTACGCCTATAGGTATTCGAAGAATTTCGGTGGAGTGATACCTGGCATATTTACGGATGAACCTAATTTCTCTGCTAGTAGGCCTCCTAGGGTTCGTTTACCTGCTGTTATTCCTCCTAGAGGTCCTAGGTTTCCTGTCGTAGCTTTACCGTGGACAGATAAGCTTCCCGTTATATTTAAGGAGAAGTATGGCTATGATATACTAGATAGGCTTCCAGAATTGTTTCTGGATATAGGAAACTATACGGAGACTAGGTATCACTTCTGGAAGCTTGTTACTTCGTTATTCGTAGAATCATTCTCTAAACAATTGTATGAATGGTGTGAAAAGCATAATCTGAAATTCACTGGGCACTATCTAGCTGAAGATACTCTTCTATCTCAGATAACATCTATAGGAGCTGCTATGCCTCATTACGAATACCAGCATACACCGGGGATAGATCATCTAGGTATGCAGATATGGAGAAGCCTCCTAACAGCTAAACAGGTAGCCAGCGTAGCTAACCAGCTAGGTAAGAATAGGGTACTTTGCGAAGCTTATGGATGTCTAGGTAATTACCCATCGTTTGCTGATAGAAAATGGATAGGCGACTGGCTCTACGCTATGGGTGTAAACCTTCTGAATCATCACTTAGTACCATACTCTATGAGGGGAAGGAGAAAGAGGGATTATGGTCTAAATATACATTGGAGTCAACCGTGGTGGAGGTATAATAGGGTTATAGAGGATTATTATGCTAGGCTAAGTTACATTCTATCTAGGGGTTATAGGCCTACTAAATTATTAGTAATCCATCCTATAGGTGGTGCATGGTCGCTCTATAGTCCATTGAATAGTTCTAAGGTAGTAGAGCTGGATAAAGTATTCGAGAGGCTTCTAAGAATGCTTCTATCCATACATATGGACTTCGATCTCGGCGACGAAATTCTCATAGAGAAATATGGTAGAGTAGCTGATGGAAGATTCTATGTAGGTATGGTAGGGTATGAAGCTGTACTAATTCCTCCATCCCCATCGCTTTCAAGTTCTATAGTTAGACTCTTGGAGGAGTTCGTAGAATCTGGTGGTCTAGTATTAGCTGTATCCCCAACCCCCTACATGGTCGATGGAAAACCCAGTGAGGCTATCGGTAAGTTAATCAGTAGGGCTAAGGTTCTAGATAGGATAGATAGAAATCTACTTGAAGATTCGCTTAAAGATCTGAGGAATGTGGTAATTGAAGGTGATCCATATGGAGATGTATTATCGCATCTAAGGATAGATGGAGATAGCCATATACTTTTCATAGCTAACAGTAGTAGGGTTAGAGAGTACGATCTGAAGATTAGAGTTGATGGATTGTATACTGTAGAGTTATGGGATCCATTTACAGGATCCATAGAAGCCTATCCTGTAGAGTATGTAGAAGGGAAGACGCTGTTTAAGCTTAATCTACCGCCTATAGGATCTGCGTTATTCGTTCTTAAGCCTGGATCTACCGGATCTATCAATACTATGCGTAGATGTAAACTTGTTTCAGAAATTCCTATTGGTGGTGTCTGGAGCGTTAGGAGGAGGAATCTAAACGTACTTGTTCTAGATTATTGTAGATATAGCGTCGGAGGTGCTTGGAGCGATTTAATGCCCTTGTGTAGAGTACAGGAAGCCATAGCTCAATCTGGTTTAGGGTCAAAGTTTAAACTTAGATTTGAATTTCAATCTGAAGTAGATTTCATAGATCGTAAAGCATATCTAGTAGTTGAAAAAGGTAATGAATTTAGGATAGAAGTTAACGGTATACCTATAGAAGATTGGTCTGCAGGATATTGGATAGATTCAAGCTTTCTGATGGCTGATATATCTAGATTAGTAGGTAGGGGTATTAATACGATAGAGCTGGAGGGTGTGGTAGGCTTGGAACCTGAGCTTGAAAATATATACGTACTCGGGGATTTTGGTATAGAGGTATCTGCTAAAGGAGGTTCAAAGATAATAGAGGAGCCGCATGAAGTCGAGCTAGGCGATATGACGCGTAAAGGCTACCCCTTCTACGTAGGAGAGCTAGAGTTAACAAGGGAATTCGAGTTAGATCATGTAGATGGATGCAGTATTCATGTTAAATTCGATAGGTTAGATGCGGCTCTTGCACTAGTATACCTAAACGATACCGAGGTAGCTAAACTCATATTACCGCCATATGAAGTAGATGTTACTAATTATGTTAGGAAAGGGGTAAATACCGTAAAGGTGGTATTGGTAGGTACCCTTAGGAATGCTCTAGGTCCTCTACATCATAAGCTAGGTGATCCAGACTGGGTTAGTCCGGAAAGTTTCAGAGATCCAGCTAACTGGACGGATGAATATATGCTTAAACCATTTGGAGTATATGGCGTTAAGCTCAGGATATACTGTTAGAGGATGGTCTCAGAGAATAGTTCGATGAAGCTATCGGTATCCACCTCTACCGGTATCCTAATCCTTGATCCACCGCTATATTCTATAGTACAGCCTCTGGTAGGCCCCTCTGAGAGCTCAACTTTAACTTCAACCTCTCTATATCTAGCTAAGTTTGGCTTTACAGCTAGAGCGATTGTAAGCGGGTCATGAAGTATAGGGTTAACTCTACCAGTATGCTCCATCCATGCCCTCATCATATTGTATATAAGCTTATGCTCAGTTTTAACGCTTGATTTAATCTTTTCGATAAGACTCGTAGGCATGATACATCTAAGAGTTGTATCTAAAGTTACTAGTATAGGTTTAAGATTGTGCAGAACGTTATATGCGGCTTCAGGATCGCATCTAATATTGTACTCAGCTCTACCTCCATAAAGATAGCCGCCCATCGATACTAACTTGCATTTGGATAGTTTATCAGGGTATAGTAGGAAAGCTAAAGCTATGTTGGTCATCGGTCCTATGGATACGATGGTTGTCCCAGCTTCAGCTTCGTGGGCTATAATACTGTAGGCATCTATAGTTGATATATTCTGCTTTTCTTCTATATGATTATCGAGGATGGATGCTTGGCATGGGATACTAGAGGGTTTAAACCCTAAGAGTGTATACATCGAGCCTAAAGCTACAAGCTTCTTTAGACCTAGGCTTGAGAGAAGCTTAGATGCAAGTCTTCCTCTAGAAAATATATCGCCATATACTACAGTTACAGATCTAAGTTCGGCTTCGCTAAGCTTCGATGCGAATAGTAGTGCTAAAGCATCGTCGATATCATCGCCTATATCCGTATCTACATGTATAGGGATTATACTACGCATATATTCCACCCGATAGATTTAACTCTCATACATTTTAGATTTAATCTTGGCGGCGATCTAAATGCACTCAGTTAGGGATGATACTAATAGGAAGGAGATAGAGATACTTAGGATACTTAGTGAACATCGAGAACCTGTAGGATCTACGATCATAAGGAATGAGCTTTCTAAGAGGGGTTTCCTTCTAAGCGATAGAGCTGTAAGATACCATCTTAAGATATTGGAGGAGCGAGGATTAGTTAAAGGGGTTGGAGTTGAAGGTAGGATTATCACGGATAAAGGTTTGGATGAGCTTAGGAGATCGTTAGCGTATGAGAGGATCGGTTCTATACTAACTAGGTATCTATCGCTAGCTTATAGAGTTACATACAGCTTAGATGATGAAAGAGGAGATGTTGTAGCGAACGTTATGGTGGTAGATAAGGATTATAGAGAGTATGTGATGAATATCCTAAAGCTTTTAAAAGATAGGGATCTATTACCAGCACCATACTATAAGATCATAGATGGAGAAGAAGAGTATAGAGGTGTATACGCTCCTGAGGGTAGGATAATAGTTTTTACTGTATGTAACCTTACGATAGATGGTATACTAATACATTCAGGTGTACCGTTAATCCTTAGGTATGGCGGTCTCGTACAATTCATAGATTATAAGCCATTAAGGTTTACAGAACTTATAGCTTACGAAGGTACCACCATTCCTCCACTAGAAGTTTTTATATATAGAAGAATGACATCTATAATGCGTTATATAAGTTCTGGATCAGGATTAATACCTGCAAATCTTAGAGAAATCCCTATGGAAGCATATAACGAGGTTAAAGATATCATAGATACATTACATGATAAGGGTTGGAGAGGGATAGTTATGTTAGGTAAGCCTAATGAGCCTATCCTAGGTATACCAGTATCCATGGATAGGTTTGGTTTATCTATGGTAGGCGGACTCATACCTTCAGCAGCGTTGGTAGAGATAGGTATAGCCGTAGATATATTCGCACCGCATCTATTGATGCCTATAGAAGATATGGAGTTTATAGCTTAAGCTAGGAATTTAAGCTTGCTATAATCCACTATATTCAGAGGTTTCTCACCTGAGAAGAACCTTCTGAAATCCTCTACTACCACCCCGAATAGCATACTTATCCTTTCATCTGATAAACCCGCTATATGGGGTGTGAGAAATACGTTATCCAAATCATAGAGAGGGCTATCCTCTGGTAGAGGCTCCTTTTCGAATACATCTAACGCAGCCCACGCGATCCTCCTACCCCTCAAAGCTTTAATCAAAGCCTCCTCATCTACCAAGGCTCCTCTAGCAGTATTGATTAGTATAGCGTTAGGTTTCATAAGGTTGAACTCCCTTTCACCTATCATATGATATGTTTCAGATGTCGAAGCAGCATGTAAGCTTACTATATCCGACATAGATAGTAGCTTATCTAAATCCGTCTTCTCTACTCCATAACTCTCTACTTCATCTATACTTACGTAAGGATCGTATACCAGGATCCTCACATTGAATGGTTTAAGAAGCTTAACGAGTTCACGAGCTACAAACCCGAATCCTACTAAACCTATAGTTTTCCCTCTAAGATCATATGTATGCACAGTCCTCTCCTCCCTATACCTCCAATCCCTCCTACGCATAGCCTCTATATGCTGTGGTATAGCTCTCAGGCAATTCAGTATCATAGCTAGGGTGAACTCTGCTACACCGACACCTATAGCTGAAGCAGCGTTCACTACAACTATACCTCTTTTAAAAACCTCATCTGTAACGTATGGCTTAACGCTTCCAGCAGCATGACCTATAATCTTAAGCCTATCAGCGTTAGCTAACACCTTCTCAGTAAACCTAGGTGAACCCCAGCTTGTTATACAACCATCCACCCCTCTTATAAGCTCTGCAAGCTCATCCTCTGTTAGATTCCTATCGTACGGGTTAAACATTACGTCTGCGAAACAGCGGAGTTTCTCCTCATCATCAACTCTAGAAACCCTTCTATACAACCCCCTCGGTATAGTAACTAAAACCTTTACATTACGGTTCAAAGAAGCACCTCCACAGATACTATAAGCTACATATTATCTTCCTTATATACGCTATATCTCTCCTAGTAATATCGATAATCTTATCTATGCTTTCATCGTATTCGCTATGAAGGGATACAGGGCCTTCGAAGCCTATGCTTCTAAGTATTTCGAAAACCTTACCCCATGGAACCAACCCTTCACCTAGTGGAACAGTATGAGCAACCCATCCCCGCTCTGTTTTAAACCATCCGAAATCCTTAACCGCAACCATAACGATTCTATCACTAAGCATATCCATACCCATAAGCCATCCTGCAAGCCCCCCCTCCACAGCCATATGACCAGGATCTATATATGCACCGATATATTCTGGATCAAACCCCTCTAGTATGGATCCTAGTATCGCAGGCTCAGCTGTCATGTACATACCTGAATGCGTATGTAACCCAGCGGTTATGCTATACTCTCTGCAAAGCTTCTCTATACCTTTCAGACTTCTCCGTATATCCTCAATCTGCTTTCTAAGATATCCAAACCCCATATACCTCCAGTAACCTAGCTTAACATACTCTACTCCAAGCCTAGATGCTATCGAGAATACTTCCTTAGCATAGGGTTCGTCAGAAGATGTTATAGACGTCGTTATCATAGGAACCGTCAACCCTCTACTCCTAAATATATCTACAGCTTCTACAAGCTTCTCTGAGACACTACTAGGTTCTATATATCCTCCAGGTCTGACCGTTAAATCTATCCCTTCAAACCCCATACTGACAGCTAGATCTGCAAACCCCTCCATAGGCATGGATTGGAACATCTTAGAGAATAGTATAATCTTCATAGTAATACACCTCTAAGCCTATCCTATAGTTGAGGAAGCTATAAGCTCTACAAACTCCATAGTCTTAACAGCATCATCGAAGCTAGTCTCAGGCTCCACGTCATTCTTTATACAATCTATGAAATATCTATTTTCCTGAAGGAATCCATATGTTATATGGAAATCTCTGATACCGCCGACTAAATCTAGGTTTCTTAGAATCTCGATTTCTCCATAAGGTTTATCTTCTCTAAGAATGTATGCTACCTGCTTCTCAGGAGGATCTAATGGTAGGTCAACCATAGCCCATATACCTTTAGAATGCATCTCGAAATAGTGGATCCTACCTCCAGATGAGTAGTTTGAGTATAGATGACCTACACATCCACTATCAAACACTATTAGAGCGTTAAAGCTATTCGGATAATCAACATAGAACTTCGATACATAGCTAGAAACCTTTACAGGTTCACCTCCCATAAACCTCAACGCATCTACAGCATGAATAACATCTGCAACTAGATAGCTTACAGAACCCCAAGGCTGAGGCTCGTTTAGGGCATTCTTATGGAAGACTGCTAGACAATGCGTTATCTTCCCATACTCCTCTACTATACTCTTAGCCTTCCTAAATACTGGTATAAACCTCCTATTAAATCCAACCATACCTTTACACCCATACTTCCTAGCTGCTTTAGCCATCATCCTGGTTTCAGATGATGAAACTCCAGGAGGCTTCTCTATGAATACACTTAACCCACGTTTAAGACATTCGATAACTATGGAGGTCATAGGTTCAGCATCGGCGTAGAAGCCTACAGGTATCGGAGACATAACAACGTAGACAGCATCTAGAGATACTGTATCTAGCATATCCCTATAACGTTTAAACCTATATTCTATACCGTACAGGTCCCCTATAGATCTAAGCCTCTCCTCATTGAGATCGCATATAGCTTTCAACTCTACATCAGGAAAGCTGGCGAGAGAAGGGTAATGTACCCTAGTCGCATGCCGACCAGCACCTATAAACCCTACTCTAACCCTATCGCACAAAGCTATACCTCCACCTCGCTTATAGGATGATCAACTATGGATATATATAGAAGATGGATTACGATAACCGGCATACCTATTATCAACAATAGCTGCCTAGCATCAGCCTTCCACACCGTACTACTAACTAGATATAATACTTCTAATATATTCTACTCCATCCCTAACTTCCTTATCAACGTCTTCAAACGAGACAAGTTTATGTTTAACATATCTAGGTGAACATATCTCGTATGATACATATCTATCATAACCTATATCTCTAAGCGTATTTATGAATGGTTTCGCTATCCTACCGAATAACCCTGTACCTAGCGGTACTCTTTCTAGCCTTGTAGCTCTTATAGCCGATCCTCCACCACCTTGTATCCATATGAATTTTCCACTCCTCTCGATCGAATCTCCTACATGTACATGTACAAGTATATCCCTAACCCTATGATAAATCCTTCGTAAATCTTCTTCGATGTTATCAGAGTATGGATCTACATCGCCAGTCCATAAGAGTAGTTCTGGATCTATACATGCCTTAAGGTTTGATGATCCAACCTCATCTATCATGGATAATACATCCTCGTAGGATTCTATTATAGGTGGATGATTTTGTAGAGCTAGGATTACATCATACTCCTCTGCGAATCTAGAAGCCTCCTTCAATCCATCCCTACATAGCTCCCACTGCCTCCAGTATGGTATACTCGGATCTACATCTCTCATCCCCGCTGCGAAAACTCTAACCGTTTTTACATCTAAATCCGATGCAAGTTTAATAACTTCCTTAGCGTATAATATGTTAAGCTCCCTTCTAAACTCGTCTGGCCCCGAGAAATCGGTGTAGGATGCTAGGACCGGTATCTCCACGTTATATGATGAAGCCTCCTCCACTATCCTACGCCTAGTTTTCGAATCTAGATCTATAGGAGATGCATGAGGTCTCTTAGCCATAAGCTCTACTCCATCATACCCATACTTAGCGACTCTAGCTATAACCTCCTCGATACTTAGAGGCTTACCTATATAGAAGAATCCTGAATAGCTTACAGAGTGGAGGGATACCTTCATATCATCTTCTAAACTATATTCTACGATCTATTAAAGATAGCTAGTATACGATCCCCATCCTCCTCAGTACATCTACTACATACTTCTCAGCTTCATCTACGATCCTCTTGAATAGATCCTCCCCATCCTCTCTAGATGCTCTACTAGGCTCCCCCCATACACCTGTAGGCGTTAATTCATCCATAGGCATGTAATCTAGGAAATCCCTAGTAGCTCTAGGTTTATAATCCCCCTGCAGCCCGCCGACTAGATCCGGCTTCAAGTATAGCATTAAGGATGTTTCATGAAAACCTGCATGTATATCCTCGGCATATCTAGAACCGAAGTACATACCACCTAAATCTACAAGTACTGCTAAAGGTTTTCTACCAAATCTATGATTCATCTCTCTAACTATACTTTTAAGATTATAGTTTCCTCCATGCCCATTAACTATTACTAAAGCTTTGAATCCATGAGCCCTAAGCGATAGAGCTATATCCCTTAGTAGGAAGTATAATGTAGAAGGCTTAAGCCATATAGTAGATGTATAATTGCTATGCTCTATAGAGCAACTGTAGGGTATGGGTGGTAGTAGGAGCCCCCCTATCCTACTAGTTAAAGCTCTACCAACCTCGTAGGCTATAATTGTGTCAGTAGATACCGGTAGGTGTAGACCATGCTGCTCCATAGAGCCTATAGGTTGTACAGCTATAGCTGGTTTAACCCTAGATATATCTAGCTCACTATTCTCATACGAAAGCATAGGATAACGTTTACCTTTCAGGTATAATAAAACTAACCTAGGATTACGTAGTCAAGCATTATACGGTTAACTCTAAGTGATATATAGCAATCTTTATCTACTATCCTAAGCTTCGATAGAGTTGGGGTATGGATGTATATAGTAGGGTTATGTGCGTTCTGAATGGAGGTATACCTGATCGTATACCTATGCTAATATATTCAAACCATCTACCTAGAGGTAGGTTTGAGCGTGAAGTTAGGAATATGGGTTTAGGATTAGATGTTAGGTGTAGCGTTTACAAAGCTTACATGCCTAACGTTAGAGTTGAGGAGAGGAGATCTGGAGACTACGTCTATACAATCTACCATACACCTAAGGGCTGCCTCTCGATGACTACTAGAGTTGGATTAAGATTCCAGCTTCCAGGTGGAAGCTGGGTAGCTGAGCATCCAGTTAAGAGTGTAGAGGATATCGAAGCTTTAAAGTATATGATTAGGGATACCGTCTATGAGCCTAGCTATGATGAGTATCTACAGCTTAAGAAGGATCTAGAAGGGGATGGGATTGTTACAGTAGGAGCCGATTACACACCTTTAATGAAGCTTATCGTAAGGTATATGGGGTTTAGGAATTTCGCTCTAATACTCATGAAGAAACCGAATATTATCGATGATCTAGTACGGGAAATCGATGAAAAATATGAGGAGATGTATAGGGTTATAGCCGATTCTCCAGCTGAGATAGTTAGGATAGGTGATAATATAGATGGTAGGATTATATCTCCTAAACTATTCGAGAAGTACTGCCTACCATACTATAATAGGTATTCTAGGATTCTTAAAGCTAAGGGTAAGAAGGTTATATCCCATATGGATGGTAGACTTAAAACTTTGAAAAACCTTATAGCTAAGACTGAGCTAGATGCTATAGAAGCTTTCACACCTCCACCAGGTGGGGATCTATCGGTAAGCGAAGCTAGAGCAGCGTGGAGCGGTAAGATTATATGGATGAATTTTCCAGAAGCGATCTTTCTAAGAAGCCCTGAGGATATAGAAGCATACACGTTGAATCTACTAGAGGAGATAGCTCCAGGATCAGGCTTCATACTGAGTATAACAGAGGATATACATCCAGATCATCTTAAGAAGGGGTTGGGGATACTAGTGGAGACCGTATACAAGTATGGGGAGATACCGATTAGGAAACCTATTCGAAGCTATGTATAGATAGGTGGTTTACATGCTCGATGTAGCAGCTATCCTCTCGAGGAAACCCTTCGCAGTCGTTGCTCATAGAGGTGCAAGTAGCTACGAGCCTGAAAATACTCTTAGAGCCTTTAGGAGAGCTATAGATATGGAGGCTGATATGATCGAAGCCGATGTAAGGCTTTCGAAGGATGGTGTAACAGTAGTTATACATGATGAGAGTCTTGATAGGACTACAGGTGTAAGCGGATTAGTTAGAGATTATACTATAGATGAGCTTAGAAAGCTTAACGCAGGTCTAGGTGAGAGAATACCTCTACTCTCCGAAGTTTTAGAACTCGTTAAGGATAGGATCGGCTTCATACTAGAGGTTAAAGAAGTTGAAGCATCGATACCATCCCTAGAATTAGTCGAGGAGATGGGTATGATGAAGCAGGTTCTATTCGCATCATTCCATCTAGATGCTCTAAGGATCATAGCTGATTCTAGTAGAAGCGCATACCTATGCCTCATATACTCTAAACCTGGTAGACAGCTATTCGAAGCTAGGGATTTAGGCTGTATAGCTGTAGCTCCGCATTATAGGCTTCTATCAGTAGAATCCATAGCTTCAGCTCATAGGCTTAGGCTTAAAGTTAACCCATGGACTATAGACGATCCGGAGACAGCTATCCGAGTTATAGAAATGGGTGCAGATGCTATAACGACGAATAAACCAGATGTAATAGTATCTTTAAAGAAATCCTATGTATCGAGATAGATTCTAGACTAGCTAAGCTAATCTCTATGCATAAGGAATTTCCTGAAGAACTGTATAGATTTCCTTCCAGACCAGCTATGCTCTCCAGGAAACACCTCTATCCATAGATTCTCAGGGTAGCCGCTCACCTCGTATGCTCTCCTAATAGTTTCATGAGCTTTTAAAGCTGAATGTATCCAGAAGCATGTATCCGATGCACCGCTTTCTATAAGTAGAGGTTTAGGAGCTATCGCAGCTATAACATCAGGTACATCCGCATACTTGTATAGGTATGGTACTATCTGAGATCCGCAGAAATTCGGTCTAGATATAGCATAGTGCTCAGTCGTAGTAGCATAGCATATTATATCCGCAGCTTTTATCCTATCATCTAGTAGAGCTAGGTATGTAGTCATAGTTCCTCCGAAGGATAAACCCATACATCCTATCCTATCAGGATCAACCTCCCTCCTAGTAGTTAGGAAGTCTATAACTCTCATACCATCGAATATATTAGAGCCTAGTAGGGTTCTACCCAGTATCAAGTGTTGTAGGAAGTGTACGTTACATATATCCCTACCAGGATATGGGTTACGATAGGCTATACGTTCACCGAAGCTTCTCCAATCAGGTACTATCGTTACAAACCCTGCTATAGCCATCTGCTCGCCATAGTTATAGTTATGCATAGCTATATTCGCCTTCCTATTCGGATCGTTGAAATGTACTCCTGCAACAGGATCCTTACCATATGGTCCATGTCCATGAGCACAGAGTATAGCAGGCTTCCTACCACCCCCATTCTTAGGTATCAGTAGATATAATGGTACATAGCAATCCTCCTCAGATTGTATCAGCCACTTCTCCCTTACATAATACTCAGTCTCCTCTGAGGATAATAGTTGAGGATCCAGCGGCGCCGGCTTAGGGAATTCCCCCAAAAGTTCCAGTATCTTAGCTTTAAGCTTAGCTTTCCACTCCTCAAATTCCTCTCTACTCCTAGCTTGGAAGGACATAGATGGTTTAATCCTCTTATAGAGTTTTAAGATGAAGTTATCCGTAATCTGAGGAGCATCTACTATATCGACCATAACCTATACACCAAAATAGATTAGCTATTTCCCAATCTTAAATCGCTCCCTAACGATAGTTATGTATTCTACGTAGTTACGGAAGGATATATCAGCAGATACGGCGTGATCCACACTCACTATATACCCACCCTCCTCTGTAAGCTTAATCTTCCTCTCAACTTCCCTTCTAAGAGCTGATCCACCCGTTGCTAATACACGCTTATCTATGTTTCCTATCATTAGTAACTTCTCTCCATACCTTTCTCTAAGCCTAACAGCATCCATACCGGCGGCAGCTTCAAGCGGATATATACAGTTCACACCCCCCTCTATGAATAGATCGTTTAAAACTTCGTGATTCCCATCAGTATCCACCATTATTATATCTATACCCCTACTCCTAAGGAATCCTGTAAGCTTCTTATAGCATGGAAGCATGAATTCTTCGAAGAGTTTAGGCGATATATGCGGGCCTCTATTATAACACATATCCTCCCATATACTTACATAATCTAGCTTAACATTCTCTACTATATCCCTACTAGCTTCTATTAGGAAATCAGCCCAGAAATCCATGATATCGTGGATCAAACCTGGATCCCTGTAGAATGATATGAGAAGCCTTTCTAAACCCATGAGGTATCTAGCTTGACCGAAAAACCCGGGCATAGAGAGGCCTACTACCCTATCTGTAGCCCTATAGTAGTCTATAAGCTCGGGGCTCCATGTCTTAGGATATCTCCTAATATCTCTTGGATCAAACCTCCCCCTAATCCTAATCCAGTCAGACCAATTCTTCACAGGGAAATTTATGAATGTAGGCATAGAGGTGGATGTTTTAAGCACCCTCATAGTTATACCCATATCATTAACTTCAATCCTATACCTATCATTCTCCTCGAGAACTCTAGGTATAAACCTCGGTATAGGTCCATAATCCATGGGGAATGATTCACGTTTATCGAATCCGAAGTAATCGTATACATCGACACCGGCTGGAAGACCCTCACCCCTCCATCTATTTACCGTCTCAACCCAGAAACCTAGAAACTCATAGTATGGAGGTCTATCAACATCTTTAAATCTCATATACCTTGCGAAACGTTCTCTAGAACTCATAAAAGTCATGGAATAACACCTAAAACTAGTATGACAGCGATTCAGACTATTATAGTTATCGAGCTTACATTCAAGATACTTCTGCATCTGATGGAAGGAAAAGAAAAATTGATATTATCCTATAATATCTCTACGTAGTCGCTGAGGTGTAGAATCTTGGAGAAGGCATGGCATGCGATGACTGAGGAGGAGGTATTAGCGATTCTTAAAACATCGCGTAATGGGCTTAGTAGTGAAGAAGCTAGGAGGAGGCTATCAGAGTATGGGCTGAATAAGATTGTAACTAAGGGTGGTGTAAATCCCATAAGAGTATTCCTTAACCAGTTTAAGGATATCTTCGTTCTAATACTTATCGCAGCGATAATAATATCCATGGTTACGGTTTTAATAAAGCCAGAGCCTCCGACGATGGAGGATTATATCGAAGCTCTAACAATAGGAGCTATAATAATGTTGAATGCTATCATAGGCTTCATACAAGAGTATCGCTCTGAGAAGGCTATCGAAGCTATGCGTAGATTAACAGCGCCGAAAGCTAAGGTTATCAGGGATGGGAGGAGCATCGTCATACCGGCTGAGGAGGTTGTCCCAGGGGATATACTCATACTCGAAACCGGGGATCGCATAGTAGCTGATGCACGTGTAATAGAGGCTATAGAGTTGAAGGCTGATGAAGCAATCTTAACCGGTGAATCTACCCCGGTTGAGAAGTATACAGGTATACTTCCTGAGAATACACCCGTAGGGGATAGGCGTAATATGGTGTTTATGGCTACGCATATTATCTATGGTCGTGGAAGGGCTGTAGTCACATCTACCGGTATGTATACCGAATTTGGGAAGATAGCTAAACTCGTACAGGAGGTGGAGGAGGAGGAGACCCCGCTTAAGGTTAAGCTTGAAAGATTTGCTAAGAAACTTAGTCTGTTAATCGTTTTGATATGTGCTCTCGTCTTCATAATAGAATCGACACATATCTATACCCGTGGATCTATAGAGATAGAGAGCTTCCTAGATGCGTTCATCACATCTGTAGCATTAGCGGTTGCAGCAGTTCCTGAAGGCTTAGTCGCAGTCGTAACAGTTACCCTAGCTCTAGGTGCGAGAGAGCTTGCTAAACGTAACGCTATAATCAGAAGGCTATCCTCAACCGAGACTCTAGGATCTGTAACCGTGATATGCTCCGATAAGACCGGTACTTTAACTAAAGGTGAGATGACTGTACGGAAGATCTATCTAAACGGGAGGATCATCGATGTCACCGGTGTCGGCTACGAAGCTAGGGGTGAATTCCTATATGGAGGGGAGCGGGTTGATATCGGGAATGATACGGGTCTAGCTATACTATTAACCGGTGCAGCCTTATGTACGAACGCTCAGTATGATGGTAAGAGTATAATCGGTGATTCAACCGAGGGTGCTTTAATCGTCGCAGCGGCTAAAGCAGGTTTATGGAAGGATAAATTGGAGGATATGTATCCACGCATCTATGAAATCCCGTTTACCTCTGAGAGGAAGAGGATGACTACGATCCATAAATCCATCGATGGAAGACTACTAGTGTTTATGAAGGGAGCTCCAGAAATGGTTTTAGAACGTTGCACCCACATCCTTAAGGATGGTGAGCTTAAAAAGCTTAACGATGAGGATAGGAAGGTGATACTCTCGGTAAATGAAAGGATGGCTAGCGATGCGTTGAGAATCCTAGGCATAGCCTACAAAGAGCTAGCTTCTAATGATCTAGATGATCTGGTAGGTAGAGAGAAGGTTGTAGAAGGCTTGGAGGATAATATGGTTTTCCTAGGTTTAGTAGGTATGATAGATCCGCCTAGGGAGGAGGCTAAGATAGCCATTCAGCTATGTAGGAAAGCTGGGATAAAGGTTGTTATGATAACAGGGGATCATAAGCTAACGGCTGTAGCTGTAGCTAAGGAGTTAGGTATCATAGAGGAGGGTGATATAGCGTTAACAGGTGGAGAACTAGATAGGATGAGTGACGATGAATTTGAGAGGATAGTGGAGAAGGTTAAAGTCTATGCTCGTGTCTCACCTGAGCATAAGCTTCGTATAGTTAGAGCTTTAAAAAAGAATGGACATATAGTCGCTATGACTGGTGACGGAGTTAACGATGCACCTGCGCTTAAGCAGGCAGATATAGGTATAGCTATGGGTATAACAGGGACCGATGTTACTAAGGAAGCTGCTGATATGATTCTAGCTGACGATAACTTCGCTACGATAGTTAAAGCAGTAGAATATGGAAGGATAATATACGATAATATCAGGAAGTTCATCTTCTACCTCTTAAGATGTAATCTTAGCGAGATACTTATCGTAGGCTCCTTCGCTCTACTAAACCTAGAGATCCCGTTAACAGCCGGCATGATTTTATGGATAAATTTAGTAACAGACGGCGCCCCAGCTCTAGCTTTAAGTAAAGATCCGCCAATCGAAGATGTCATGTCTAGGCCTCCGAGAAATCCTGAAGAAGGTATACTGCAAGGGAAGGCTGCATCTATACTAGCTTCCATGATCACACAATTCGCTGGGACAGCTATTCTATTCTACATAGCATACTATGTATGGGGTAAATCGTTGAGTGAAGCTAGAACGCTAGCTTTTATGCAGATAACGCTTCAAGAACTCGTACTAGTTTGGAACTGCCGTTCTGATACGAGGAATGCGTTTAAGGTAGGCTTCACTAATAACAAGTATCTATTAGTAGCCGTCTTATTCTCAGCTTTCATAACAGCTCTAATACCATACTCTGGACAGATATTCGGTATACAACTCTTCAAGACAGTACCACTCGATCTTCAGGATTGGCTTCTCGTAATACCAATATCACTTTCAGGATTCCTCGTTATGCCAGAGATATTCTACAATAGGAAGATACTCCTATGGAGATAGTTCTCGAATTATAATGGAGCGCTTACTTAAATCGTAGAGAATATTATGCTTATATAGCGAGACTTGGAGATCGATAGCTCGATCCTAGCTATAGCTTCAAGACTTCTTCATAGATATGCTCTATGCGATTCCTGTTTAGGTAGACAATTCGCTACACTAGGATACCGCCTTACTAATAGGGAGAGGGGTAGATCTATAAAGATAGTCTTATTAATGGATGCTGAAGCCTCCGAGGATATAGAAACCATACGTGTATTATCATCTATGGGTATGCTTCCAGAAGCTTCAGCATCACTACAGAGGAGGAAGATAGCTCCCCCTGAGCCGCAGGTATGCTTTATATGTGGAGGGGTTTCAGATAAACTTAAGGATATAGCTTCTAGGATTGTAGATGCCGTCTCCAGCTACGAATTCTACTCGTTCGTCCTAGGAATTAATATACCTGGCTGGATTTCTGAACGTGAGGATATGGTTAGGTCTATCTCCAATTCGATGTATTGTGAAAGTTTAAAATCAGAGTTTAGTCGTGAACTAGGTAAGCTACTATCCTCTATCCTTGGAGTGAGATTCGATCCTGTTAGGCCGGATATTAATATAGTTGTAGATCCATTCTCCCTATCGATCGATGCATCACCCACACCTTTATACCTAGCTGGGAGGTTTAGGAAGCTTAAGAGCGAGTTACCTATTAGATCAAGGATGTGTAGAGCTTGTATGGGTAGAGGATGCGATCTCTGTAGGAGTCTCGGCGCTGAGGAGGTCTCCGTAGAGCATATACTTAGGAGGATATCCATCGAGCTTTACGAATGCGAATCTGTTAAGCTACATATACCCCTAAATGATGGTAGAGATAGAGTAGTCTTAGGATCGGGTAGAATATTTGTATTAGAGATTCGTAAACCTAGACGACGATCTATAAATCTCGACATATTCAAGGAGAGGTTAGACTCCATATCTGAAGGTTTAATCGACGTAGATAATCTATCCTATGTAGATAGAGGATTCATACGTAGGATGAAAACTATCCTCGAACCAGAAAGCTACATTCTCCTACTCAAACCCTTAGAGTCTACGAGTGTATCTCCTAAAGTCGTGGAGTATTTTAGGAATTTGGAGGGGTTGAAGATTAAGCAGAAGTATCCTGGGTTTAAGGTTAGGGTGAAATCCATCTCCAAGGTATCTGTTGAAGTTAGACAAGATGGTCTAGTTGAGCTTAAGTTTACATCATCCGAGCCTCTCCATACGAAAAGCTTTATAGAAGGTGGGAGAGATACAAAGCCTACCGTTACAGATATTACAGGTGTATCCTGGATGCTAGTAGAGACCATAGTCTATGTAGGTGATGTAAGCTATGCCTAACTCTAAAGGATATAGATCTAGAACTAGGAAGATCTTGAGGAAGCGTGTTGATGAGAAGTATCTTAGCTTAAAGGTTACGCCTCTACTGTATAACTATAAGCCTGGGGATAAGGTCGTCATAGATATAGATCCATCGATTCATGAAGGTATGCCTCATCGTAGGTATCAAGGTAGGGTTGCGGTTATATCCGGTATGAGGGGTAGAGCGTATATACTCGAAGTTAAGGTTGGGGGGAAGGTTAAGCAGATTATAGCTAGACCAGAGCATATACGTCCCTGGATTCAATCATCTACAGCTTAAAACTTAAAATATAGTTAGCTACCTAGTTTTCTAAGGGTATCAGAATTGTCTAGTAAGATTAATGAGAAGTACCCTATATCTATACCTGAAGTTCTTAAGATACTTTTCAGTATAGGTGAAGGTAACCTTACATCTATACAGCAGAGGGTTTTAGACTATGCCTCAAAGTTCTCGAAAGTGAAACCAGATGATGCTCCTAAACTAATCTCTATACTAACTTCAGATTTTGGTGTAGAACCAGAGTTAGCTGTACAATTAGTCGATATAATGCCTCGAAGCGTAGAAGAGATTAGAACTATACTTAGAACTGGTAGATGGCGCCTCGCATCGACCGAAATCTTCTTGAAGATACTCGAAGTTCTAGATAGCTTCAGACTATCTAAATAGGGTATAGTATACGGTATAAGCATACACTAGGATAATGGGGGTAATATATGCAGATGTTTCTTAGTAGAAAACAGAAGATTTACGAGGATTACGGATACATCCTAGACTACCCTGTACATAGACGTGTAGCTAGAAAACCTGCTCTAGGAGAGATTGCTCAGTTAGTCGGTGAGAGATTCTTCCTACTTCTAGAAGCTGTGGTTAGGCCAGGGGTATCTCTAGATATAGGTGAAAGGGTTTTCATAGGTAGGGATAGTCGTGATAAGATACTCTACGTGCTAGGATTGATAGAGTATCAAGATCTTACCGATATAGCTAGATCCGAACTCGAACATGTAGTAGAGAACATAGTAAGGGTGAATGAGAAGCGGTTTGTAGAATTCTTCAACTCATCGACTCCTATATCTCCTAGAATGCATGCTCTCGAACTTATACCTGGTATCGGTAAGAAGTATATGTCAGTGATACTTAGGGAGAGGGAGAATACCCCATTTAAATCGTTTACCGATATACAGCAAAGGACAGGTATACCGGACCCAGCTAGATTAATAGCTAAACGTATAATAGAGGAGATAAGCGATCCTAACGTTAAGTATAGATTATTCACGGCTAAGATAGCTAGATATGGTATAGAATAGCTTCTAGAATATCAACGTATATCCATAACCATTAGGTATCCATCCCTCCCGTTATAGTAGCCCTTCAGTATGGAATGTATTTTAAACCCAGCTTTACTGTACAATCTTATAGCAGCGTCATTATCCACCCTAACCTCTAGCAGTACCTTACGTATACCTAGACGCTTCATATCATCTATAGCTTCTCTAAGAAGTGTACCACCTAACCCCATCCTCCTATAACCTGGATGAATAGCTATAGATAGTATATGCGCCTTAGATCCTAGACATATATAGGATATATATCCAACAACCCTACCGTTATACTCTACGATCAACGTGTTTCCCTCCATAAGAAGGTATGATAATAGATCTCTAGGATAGGATTCATCCCCGAAGGAGAGCGTCTCTACTTCACGTATATCATCTAGATCACGTATACAACCATACCTAACCCTAATACTACTCATTATAACATCGCAGGGTATACTTACGTTAAAGATTTAAGCTTTCCTCCTACGAAGCTAATCTACGTCTGAATACAGATTTATCGTCTCAGGTGGGTTTCTGTATGGCTAATCGTATCGTCGCTACGATACTATGCGGCGGTCCCGGTAGTAGGCTCAGACCTTTAACATACTATTTTCAGAAAGCTATGATCCCTATCGGATCTAGGCAGAAACCACTCCTAGAATATATAATACTACTTTTGAGAAAACATAATTTGAGAGATATAATTCTGCTTGCAGGATATAAGCATGAACAAATAGAGAATTACTTCGGTGATGGATCTAGATTCTACGTTAACATAAGATACTCGCTAGATAAACCCGGGTTCAGCGGTACCGGGTGGGCTTTACTCAATGCTTACGAATCAGGTTTACTAGAAGGGTATGATGATATACTGGTATACTATGGGGATATACTATCGAATATAGATGTATCCGATTTCATACGATTCCATCTAGAGCGTAGAGCAATCATAACTCTCGCAGTAGCTAAAGGGTATAGGATACCGGTAGGGGTTGTGCACATAGATGGAGATAGAATTCTAAAGATGGAGGAGAAGCCTATCCTAAACCTACCAGTATCGATAGGAGTCATAGCTATGAAGATAGATACTCTAGACTATCTAAGAAAATTATCTGAAAGGCATAGGGGTAGAGAGATGGATATAATGAGCCATTTAATACCTATGCTTATATCGATGAATATACCTGTATACGCTTATCTAACCGATAGATTCTGGTATGATGTAGGCTCCACAGAGAGGTATGAAAAGCTGGATGTGAAATTGGTAGATGAGCTATTCAAATACCTATTTGAGTAGTGTAAAGGAAGCTCACCATACAAGACGATAATTTATTTAGGATAAATTTTATAACCTAAAACGCTACGAATCAAATATGCTTATAGCTCTAGGGGGTTTGTATATTGAGTAGAGATCAAATTATAGGAGCCATACTCTTAGTCGGATGCATCCTAGGTATACTAATCTATGGATGGCTGGTATTCGCTTCACAATGGGCTTTTCTAACCCTACAAGTAACAGGCTTCATAGCGGTTGCAGGTGTTTTAGCAATACTAGCATGGATAGGCTATACCTTAGCTACAACGCCTCCACCTAAACCTATAGAGGATATAGAGAAGGAGATAGAGGAGGAATTGAAGAAGATAGAGAAGGAGGGGGAAAAACAATCACAATCATAGATACCCATCTACACTCTTAGAATACCATTATAGCTAGAGTTATGAAGAATATTTTATACGCGTCTAGATATTGAAGCCACTATAGGTTTACATAAGGTTATCGATTAAGTAGCTTTCCATCCATAAGCTTCACTATATTATGCATAACCTTATACGATCCAAAGAAATATTACCCAGAGTCGGGTTTAGGATTTAGGGAAAACCTTATAAACATAACCTCTTTATAGCCTAGAGATAAGATAGCCTATGGATTTCTATAAGGTTATCCGAACTAGACGTAGTATTCGTTCATTCAAGCCAGATCCCATACCACCCGATATATTAGAGAGAATACTGGATGCTGCGCGTATATCGCCATCTGGATCTAATCGTCAACCATGGTTATTCATACTAGTCGATGACCCAGATACTAAACGTAAACTCGCTGAATGCTGTAGTAGACAGATGTTTATAGCTGAAGCCCCTGTAGTAGTCGTAGTCTGCGGCTTCAATATACACTATAATAGGGGAGGCTACATGGGCGATCTAAGTATGCTAGTAGACTGCTCTATAGCTACGACTCATCTAATACTAGCAGCTAGAGCTGAGGGGGTAGGCTCATGCTGGATAGGTGCATTCGATAACAATTGTATAAAGAAGCTTCTAGGAATACCTGAAGATGTAAACGTGGTAGCGGTAGTTCCCCTAGGCTATCCTAAGGGTGATGCTTTCGTAGATGTATCTGTAGAGAGTCGTAAATCGCTCACTGATATCGTTAGGTTAAACAGATTCGATGGACCTGGATGGTCTAGATGACTAGGTAAGCTTAACTACTAATCTTGAAGCTAACGCATCTATCTCTATAGATCTAAAACCCTCTATACACGCTAATCTCCTAGACCCCATATCCCTTAGATCTATATTCCCGCCGCTTATCTCTACGAAGGCTACATCCCTAGCTATAAGTCTCCTCCCATCACCATCCTCGACGTAAATCTTGAGTAGGCACACTCCTATACCACACGATACTATCGCATAATTTACTAGATATAAAGTTGTATTGAGAACTAGCTGGCCCTATCTACATGTATCTTCAAAACCATGGATAGAATAAAACATATAGACATCACTATGGATAAGGTTACGACGAATAGTTTAGGATGAATCGAGTATATGTATCCCATAACTACTGGTGTAGCTATGTTCACGATCGATGATAAGGTAGTCGTTATGGATAATACCTTAGCCCTATACCTATCATCGATATACTCTACTTCATTCGTTAAGAATGTTCTTGATATGGAGTAGCTTACAGCCGAGTATAAGCCGAATAGTATACCAGTAGCTAAAACTCCGTATATACTCCTAGAGGATAGAAGAGTTAGAGTAGCGATAAAACCAGATAGATATCCTACCGATAGAGCTTTAACATAGCCAGTCTTAGATGATATCCTAGGTATTATGATTAGTAGTAGTGGAAGGGATGTAATCGAGGATGAGAATGGTAGAAGCGAAGCCTCCCCAGCTGTTAAACCTACCCCCATCTTATCGACTAAGTATAGGGGTGTATAGAGGGTTGAAGAATAGTATGTCGTAATCATTATAGATAGTAGTATTAGGATTAGGAGTACACGTTCACGAATTATAACCCTAAGAACTTCTACATATCCTTTAAAACCCGATAGAACCCTCTCCCTCCTAACTCTAAAACTCACTTCAGGCTCCCTCAAGTATATCCATCTAACAATGTACATGAAGCTTAGAGATGCTATAGCTATAGTGAATAGAATCCTACAGCCTAGATCTATATCATATAATGCTATTATATACCCAGCTATCGGCGTCATCATCATACCTGTAGTATAAGCAATCGATACATAGGCATAAATACCAGATCTATACCTAGGCTCCGTATCCTCTACTAGTAGGCACTCCCATATAGGGTATACTATCGATGTACAACCCTCGATAATATATGCGATTAGAGCATGGATTATATCCCTAGATAGAAGCCATACAGTAAGCGCTAAGAGCCATGTCAAACTATCCAGAATCATAAAACTCTTCTTCCTGCCAAACCTATCAGCGACATATCCACCGATTATCGGGAAGAAAATCATTATAGCTGTGTATATGGATGATAGTGTACCTATCTCCACCTCAGTTAATCCTATAGCCTTCCTTAGGAATATAGATCTGTAGAAGAATACCCAGCTCATAGGTATACTCCAAAATGGCTCAGTAGCTACGAGAATCTTCGCATTCCTACCCCAACCCTTAAACCATACTGTAAATCTATTGAGATCCACCATGTAATCATCATCCCAGATGTAGGGAGAAGTAGATTATAAAGAATATATTAAGCATACACTACATAGGCTTCGATACATGTATACCCCTAGCGACTATATAGGGAGCTAGTACAGGGGTCTCAACCTCCCACCACTTAATCTGATAGCATCTATCCGTAGCATGTTCTATCGAGGATAAGAATTCATGAAGCTTCCCAGTTATCCTCAACCCTTTAATAGCCTTCTCTATCTTCCCATCCCTAACCCTAAATGCAGCATCCCTAGTAACGGTGGAGAATAATCCATCGACATAGCTTTGAAGCCTCGTATACCAGTTATTCGTTAAGATTAATCCATCACTAAGTGTAGATGGTAGCTCATCCTCCCCTAGATCACCGGGTTTAAATTTGAGATTCCAAGGCTCTGGTCTAACCCATCCAGCATTACCAGTACTCTCGGTATTAAACTTAGATGCAGTTTTAGAATTATGTAGTAAACTCTCGAAGACACCCCCAGATATTATAGTAGTTATCCTCGTAGGCATACCTTCATCATCGAAGCTAGTAGATCTAGGTAGACTGTTAGTCATCCCATCATCCTCTATGCTAACAATCTCAGAAGCTACTCTATCACCAGGTTTAAACCTTGAGAGGAAGGATAAGCCAAGGTAGACCTGGAGGGCTGAAGCCATCTCACCTATTACATTGACTATGTTCCCGACTACCATAGGTGATAGAGCTACATCGTATACACCAGGTTCTATAGGTTCAGGATTCCTCGATAGATAAGCGTAAACCCCAGCTCTCCTACCAACCTCCCTTACATTACATTCGTCTAGCATCCTTCCTCCATAAGACCATTGACCAACCCCATCCCTAGAGAATGCTCTAAGATAGCATTCAAACTCTGTAGAATCCTCTTGAAGCTCTACCCCCTCGCTAGTAGCTAGAGCTTTAGATGAAGATTTAGCTAAGAGTATACCAGCATAATTATCCGCACCCTCATCCACAGCTTCTTCGATCATTATCCAAGCATAATCGATAGGGTTACGTCTCCCCTCCACTAGATCTACGATCCTCTCATCTACCAAATGTAGAGGGTTAATCCTACGTGGTTCGGGTAGAGGGGCATATATAGATGAGGCTTCAATAGAGCTAGCAGATCTATATAGATCGATTAGCCTATGCTTCACCCTCTCTACGTCTAACGTTCTATAATCGCATAGGATTATTCTCCCATTCTTAGCTAGATACATGTGTACGCATACATCAGCCCATGATTGTGTAACCGTAGGCTCCCCTGAAAACTTTACCATAACCATCCTATCATATACTAGTTTACAAGCGGTTTCATCGAATCCTATCCTTAACCCTTCCCTCACCAAGGATTTAGAAGTTTCTAATATACTCATAGAGTATGCACCCCCAGTTTAACATGCCTAAGCCTGACATCAGGGCTACCAAACCATACGGGTATACCCTGCATAGGTTCACCTTTACCACATAATCCAGCTTCAAATCTTAAATCACAGCCCTTAGCATCGATCTTAGAATAGAAATCGCTAGTCGTTATCTCTAGGATAGGATTTCTAACAGGCTCCCTTAATTCTCCACCTATTATTCTATAAGCTTCAAGCCCGACATATCTCTGATTCCACCTCTCATCATCTATATTCCACTCCATATACGATGATATATATACGCCATCACGTATACCTTCTATTAACTCCTCTAAACTATAATCGCCGGGGGTTAGATACGTGTTACTCATCCTAACTATAGGTTCGCTACGATAATTTAAAGCTCTAGCAGATCCGTTACTTTCTACTCCGAAGACGTATGCCGTCCACCTATTGTGTAGAAAACCTTCTATCACACCTTCACGATAGAGGTATTTCTCTCCAGCAGCTACGCATTCATCATCGTATAGATAGAAGCCGAAGCTTCCAGGTATAGTAGGATCATCCACTACGGTAGCATGTATAGAGCCGATTCTAGCACCTTTCATCGAAGGTTTTATAAAGCTTAACCCAGCTTGAGCAGCCTCTCTACCTAAAATCCTATCTGCCTCACATGGGTGGCCGCAGCTTTCGTGGACAATTAAACTCGCCACCTCACTTCCAACCACTACATCTACGATCCCACTAGGAGGCTTAACACTTTCGAGTAGAACTTTTTCAAGTCTACGAGATTCTTCGATAATATTCTCATCTATATGCTGTTCTCTAAACTTCTCTAAACCACCTGAAAAACCATATTCATTAATCCTCTGTATAGATCCCTTGATAGGATCACGTAGGATGATGTTATACCGTAGTGATAGCCGTGGAATCCTACTACTAACAAACCCTCCATCACTATTTACTATAAGCTTCTCCTCGATCATCTCCATATACTCTGCTGAGAATATCTCTAACTCTACATTCTTCACAGTATCCCTTAACATAGAGTATATTGATTTATGAAGTGAAAACTTATCCGATATATCGTGTGCATCGAAAGACTCCTTCTCTTTCACCTCATATCTAACAGATCCAAGTCTAGCTTTAGAGAAGCATATAGGTCTCCGCATATACTTACTCGAAGCTCTAGCTGTACTCAAGGCATAATCTATACATTTAGAGATAGATTCATCATCCATACTATTAGTCGATGAAAAGCCCAAGGCTCCATCTACTAATACTCTTATAGCTAGCCCCTCATCTATCCTCTCATCTACCTTAATAGGTATGCCATTCCTAGATGATATCGATACCACTATATTCCTCTGAATACGTGCCTCAGAGTATGATGCTCCAAGTCTACGTGCCTCATCTACTATAGCCTCTAGTTTATCTTCCAAATCAGGACACCTAGCACATCTAGCTAGCATCAACTAGTTAAAAATTCTATAGGTATTCTACTCTACGTAGATAGCCGGCCTCCATGGAATAGATCTAGATGCTCTCCCTGTTGGATCATAAACATCCCCCTCCCCCTCTACGTATATTTCAACCCTGCATTTCAACTCCCTCTCTAGGAATGGTTTAGCATCCTCCAGATACCTCCTCAATACATCTAGGTTTATCCTAGAATACAATTCGACTTTAACTCTACCAAGTCTCATAGCTTCTCTAACAATCTCTGAAGCTAGTCTACTAATCCTATCCATATATCCTTTAAGCTCTGGATCAACCCTACACTTATCGATAAGCCCCCTCACATCTATGGAGCCTAGTTTAAACATTTCTGCAGCGTAGGATGCAACCCTCCACTTATAGGGTGAGGATAGATAGTAGCATATCCTCGAAGCAGGCTTCTTCATAAGCTTCAAGATCTCTCTACTATCTGATAGAAGACTTCTAAGCATATCTTCACATGCTTCTACCACTATATCCCTAAGACTTGGTGATGGTGATGGATAGATTTGGGTAGACGCCATCCCGCCTCCTCCTAATATGCTCCAAACCTCCTCAGCTGTAAACGGAGCTAGTGGAGCTAGGAGTAGAGCTCTAACCTTCCATAAACTCTTCAAGACAGCTTTAGCTACATCATCTAGACCCCCATCTACACTAACCCTAAGCTTATACCAAGATATATCGTCATCCAACCCATAGATTACGCTTTGAACAGCATCCCTAACCTCTAATTCCTCGAGAGCCCTCCTAGCTTCATCTATCCTCGCTTGAAGCCTACTTAATATCCACCTATCTATTACCCTAAGCCTATCCATCACAGAGTCCAACTCAGCTGCACTCTTAAGCTCCTCTGCATCCTTGATAAACCTCTCTAGCCAAGCTTTAAACGATAGAGCGATACTATGCTTAAAATCTACATCTTGTAGTAGGCTTGCAGCGGATAGGAGCGATAGTCTTAGAGCATCCGCTCCATACTCCTTTATAGCGCTCCTCAACGGTATTATATTACCCAGGCTTTTAGACATCTTCTTCCCCTCCATCATAACGCTTCCGTTAACAACGATCTGTCTAGGCCACATCCTCTCATCGAATATCGCTACATGGTTGAATAGGAAGAATGCTAGATGGTTACTCACTAGGTCTCTACCTGAATGCCTACTATCGAGTGGATAGAAGTATTCGATCTCTATTCTTATAGATTCCAAGATATCTCTAGGTATACCGGTAGATTTTGATACACTATCTACATCCCCTCTCCCTAGGATTACGTAGTCGAAGAACTCTGGCTTCATACAATCTGGTTTAATACCATATAGATTCACATACTTAGATATGAGGTAGTATACCATGTAGATCGTACTATCCGATAAGGATTCTATAATCCAATCAGGATTCCATGGAAGTCTAGTACCTAGCCCAATCCTCCTCGCACACGCCTTCTCCCTAAGCCAATCTACGACGTTATGAAACTCCGCCTTTAGTACCTCTGGTTTTATACTCATACTATCTATGAGTTTATGAACAACCCTCTTCCACTCTGGATCACCGTAGTCTATAAACCATTGATCCTCGAGTATCTTAACCATGCATAAAGCTCCACACCTACAGTATACTGGATGATTCATTATATCGTAGATGTACGATGCTAACCCCCTAGATCTAAGATCATCAGATATCCTAACCCTAGCTTCAGATACTGGTAGACCACCATATATCGGTATATCATCCCTCATGAACCCTCTATGATACTCAGCTCTGTAAACATCCTGCGTAGCATCTTCAAGCTTCGGATCTCTCTGATCCATTACACGATACTTCTCTACCACATCCCTAGCAGGTATATCAGAGTAGCCTTCCACACGTATAACAGGTTTTATATCGATAGCATCGATTACCCTCTGCTCCACCCCATCTACACCCTTAGCTTTAACCTCCATTAAGGCTACATAGTCGTATGGCGCATGAGCTGGTACGGACATAACTATACCTGTACCATGAGTAGGATCGACGAAGTCTGCTGGTAGTATAGGTATAGCCATACCCGTAGCAGGATTTAGAGCAGTTAATCCTACTATATCCGATCCTCTAAGTACCTCACAAGCTTCTACACTCCTATTCTGCAATCTAAGCTTCTCTAGAGCTTTAACGCTAACTATCCAGTATTCCCCGTCAACTTTAGCCTTAACATACTCTCCACTAGAATTCACCCATAGATTAACAGCTCCGAATACTGTTTCAGGTCTAAGAGTAGCTGCAGGTAGTATCGTCCCATCGCTAAGCTTAAAGTATAGTAGTGTGAAGGTACCTATCTCCGGCTCCACATCACCCTGCGTATCATGCTGACCTACAGGTCCAGAGCAGCTTGGACACCACCCTACTGGATGACTACCCTGCTTAACATACCCTCTCTCCCTCAGCTTTAAGAATTGCCATTCTATAAACCGGCTATATTGAGGATCTATAGTCGTAAACTCTCTCCTCCAATCTATCGAATACCCCATCTCCTCCATGCCGCGTTTAATCTCCTCATGGAAGTATCTAGCTACCTTTACAGGTTCATCGAATCCATCTACTACGGATTCAGGAATACCGTAGACTTCTACGAAGAGTTTTCTAAGCTCTCTATCCCCTCCCTTAAGTCTCTTAACCATAGCTACTATAGGTGTCCCTGTATAATGGAACCCCATAGGGAATAGTACATTGAACCCGCACATACGCTTGTACCTAGCATATACGTCTGCTATCGTATACGTCCTTCCATGACCTATATGCTGCGGGCTATTAGGGTATGGGTAGGCTACGGTTATGAAAAATTTAGGCTTACCAGGTTTAGGATCAGCTTCAAATATCTTAGACTCCCTCCACTTCCTAATCCACTTATCTTCGATAGAATCCACATTTATTTTCAAACCCTAGCTACACCCTTCCAGATTCTGCATCAGAGACAAAGGGGATGAAGAGATAAAGATATAAATCTATCTCGTATATCTCCATCTAAGGCTATGAATCTAGGAGATGTAACATCGAGATATATGGAGCGAACACCTGGATCTCGTCTACTATACGAGAGAGCTGTGAAGGTTATCCCCGGGGGTGTATCCCATAATATAAGATTCTTCGATCCATACCCATTCTATACCGTTAAAGCTAAGGGTGCATACATATGGGATGTAGATGGTAATAGGTATTGCGACTACTGGATGGGTCATACAGGATTGATACTAGGGCATTCACCAGATGTAGTCGTGGACGCTCTGATGAAGCAGATAGAGTATGGTACACACTTTGGTACAGCGAATAAGTTAGAATTGGAGTTAGCGGAGAAAGTTATAGAAATCGTTCCATGCGCTGAGATGGTACGCTTCTGTAATAGTGGAACAGAGGCAACTATGTATGCTGTGAGGTTAGCTAGAGCATATACAGGACGTAAACGTATCGTAAAGATAACGGGTGGATGGCATGGAGGAAATACTCTACTGAATAAATGTGTATCTCTACCATTGGATAAGCCTGAATCTACTGGTATAGCTCCAGAGGAGCAGATGTATGTAGATGCTATACCATTCAACGATCTAGAAGCATTTAGAAGAATATTATCCGATAAGAGGGGGGAGATAGCATGTATAATAATGGAGCCTATGCTTAAAGGATGCATACCAGCAGATAGAGAATATTTGAAGGGTCTTAGAGAAGAATCGTCTAGAAACGATGTAGTATTGATATTCGATGAGGTTATAACAGGCTTTAGGTTAAGCCTAGGAGGGGCTGAGGAGTATTATAATGTAGAAGCAGATATGGTTACTATGGGTAAGATACTCGGTGGGGGATTACCTATCGGTGCTGTAGCAGGTGTATCAGATATAATGGAGAGAGCTAATCCTAGAAAGTATGGTAAGGGAGAGTTATGCTGGATAGGGGGAGGAACCTTTTCAGCTAACCCACTCACGATGACAGCGGGTCTAGCTACTATAAGATTCCTAGAAGAGAATAAGGAGAGGGTATACGGTAAGATAGGTAGATTAGGAGATGAAGCCCGCAAACAGATAGACAAGCTATTTAGAGATCACGGTATCAAACACTCAGTCGTAGGGTTAGGTTCCCTCCTAAACATGTTTATTACTAGTGAAGATATAGAGATTAGGAGATACGAGGACTTCAAGCATATAGATCATGCATCTACATCGAGATTCTACAAGGCATTGATGTTGAAGAGTATATTCTTCCTACCAGAACATACAGGAGCTATATCCTACGCTCATAGTGACGGTGATATAAAGTATCTAATAGAATCGACCGAGGAAGTCCTAGTAGAACTGAAGCAATCCTAACCTTTATACCTACCGATACGACGAGCTGAGGAGGCAAGAATGTATCCAAGCGGTATCGTATAAGCAGCTAGCGATGAATTGAATACAGCTATAAGCGGTAAATACGCTAATACTACATGAATAGGTAGAGCATACCCTATCGGTGGAGGCTGCTGGAGACACATATAGTTTACTACACTCATTATAGCAACCCTAAAAGCTATACCAGCTATAGTCATAATTAGGATGGAGAAACCCCATTTAATACCTGGATTCCTCTTTAAACCCCTCCTAATAACCCATAAACCTATAAGCATACTAGTTACGGCTGCTAGATTATATAGCGGACCAGTAGGAAGCATACCTGGAAAAAACGCTAGGAGAGCTATCGTATTTATCAAAGCTATAGAGAACCCTATCTTAAACCCATATAGAACGAATGCAGCTACTATCGGAACCTCCCAGAATTGGTAGTATAGGAACGGCGCATAGGGTGCTGGAAACTTTAATGGAGAAAAATTTAGAATTAATGTTAAAGCAGCGAATACTATCACCACAGCTACTCTATAACTTCTACTAGTAGCTATCATACTATACCAACTCTTATTATGGTAGATTCTACACTCCTATTTAACTCTACTCATTTATGAATACTTACTCATAAATGAGTAGAGAAAACCTTAATTCCAGATACAGAACTTAGATAAGATGAAGCGGGGGTAGCAGAGCCAGGCTAAATGCGCGGGACTCAAGACTATAAAGAGTGGGTTATCCCGTGGGCGTAGGCCCTACGTGGGTTCAAATCCCACCCCCCGCACCAATCATTTTAGGCTTGTTTTCAGCTGTTTTTGAGTAGGAAGTGAGCTTAATTCTTGCTTTGTTTTTGCCTGGATTTCTATTTTTTCTTCTCGGTTTGAACCCACACTTTAAATATTCCGGAATGCATTACTGTTGAGGACCCTTATATAGGCTTTCATAGGAAAGGCCTGAACGGGTGTTTAAGGGTAGACTGAGAGTAAGGCACAGATAATTTATAGGTTTATTGAGGAGGATCGTGATAAGGCCTCCTTTGTACGTGAGATTGCATATCTTCTCGCTGATAGGGGGATTAGGCCGCTGGGCGTCATGTCTAACGTTAGGAGGCTTGAGCGTAAAGGCCTAGTCTATGTTAGGGGTTATAGGAGTGAGGGGTGCAAGACGCCTTTTAGGGAGGGCTATATTATCACCTGGATCGACCCATCCAAGCCTAGGGAGCAGGCCATATCAGAAGCCTTGAGAGACTGAGAGGATCCTTGCCGAGAAGTCTACGCCGATAATTCAGTAAGGGTGAGCCTCTGGAGGGTAATAAAGTTATCCGAGAGAAATATTATGGTGAAGGGTATCAGCCAGAAACCCAATAAAATGCTTATATGAGAGAGAAATATCCACACCCCCCTCCACCGGCTGGAAAACTTATAAAGGATGCTATTAACCTCCACCCCATATCTTTTAAGGACAAAATCCTACCCAGAATATAAACCGCTAACCAGAAGGCTAGAATAAAGAGCGCAAAGACGAACTTTAGGAAAAGGCTTATTCTTGTAGTCGGACATTAACGTTAAGCTTGGAGGAAAGTGTAATGAGGGTAGCTGTTAAAGTAAATGGGCTCACAAAGAGGTTTGGCGATAAAACCGCAGTAGACAAAGTTAGTTTTAATGTTGGGTTTGGTGAGGTTTATGGGATTCTCGGACCGAATGGTGCTGGAAAATCAACCCTAATCTCGATGATTGCTGGTGTGATCGAGCCTGATGAAGGAACTATTGAGGTGCTTGGTGGCGAAGTGAGGGATTCGGAGATTAGGGCTAAGATTAATTATTGCCCTCAGAACCCCGCCCTATATGACGATTTAACTGGTTTAGAGAATTTAATATTTTATTCTAGCCTATATGGGATAACTGGGAGGAGGGCGCTGGAGAAGGCTAGGGAGCTAATAAAGAGAGTTGGGTTGGAGGGGTATGCGAATAAGCCAGTGAAAATCTATTCTGGCGGGATGAAGAAGAGGTTGAATCTTGCCGCTGCATTAATGAATGAGCCAAGATTACTCATATTAGATGAGCCGACAACGGGCATGGACCCGCAAATGAGGAGGGAGGTCTGGCAGCTGCTGAGTGAGATTAAGGATTCAGATAGGGCGATAATAATCTCAACGCATTATATGGATGAG